>CAWDBE010000008.1:0-963884 GCA_963800435.1 uncultured Actinomycetota bacterium | reverse complement strand
TGTTGTGTAACCTCGTTCAGGTTGGTCTTGCTAGCGTCGAGCCGGGATTGAAGCCGAACCAGCCGAACCAGAGGATGAGCGTCCCGAGCACGGCGTACGGCATGTTGTGGCCCGGGATCGCGTTCGCGCGGCCGTCGTGGCCGAACTTGCCGATCCGCGGCCCGAGCAGGATCGCCCCGGCGAGCGCGGCGAGCGCGCCCTGGTAGTGGACGACCGTCGAGCCCGCGAAGTCCTGCATCCCGAAGCGCTGCAGCCAGCCGCCCGGCGCCCAGATCCAGTGGGAGACGAGCGAGTAGACGACCGTGAAGATCGCGCCGAAGGCGAAGTAGACCCAGAGCTTCGCGCGCTCGGCCATCGCACCCCAGACGATCGCGAGCGAGACGCCGGCGAAGACGACCTCGAACAGCCAGCCCGCCGCACCCGGGATCCCGACAAACGCCGAGTACGGCGCCTTCCCGACCGCGAGCAGCGCGTCGACCGAAGGAGCGAAGCCGTGCATGCCGAGGAGGCCGTTCCCGTCCCCGAAGGCGAGCCCGAACCCGACGAGCCAGTAGACGAGCGAGGCGAGGCCGAAGATCGAGCACGTTCTTGCCGGCGATGTGCGCGGCGTTCTTCATCCGCGTCAGGCCGGCCTCGAGGAACGCGAAGCCCGCCTGCATGAACATGACGAGGACGGCCGCGACGACGACCCAGAGGGTGTTGGCGGCGATCAGCAGCTGGTGGTGGGTCATCCGAGACGCTCCCCTGTGCGGTGGTGGACGACGTTCGCGACGGGCGAGGTCCAGCAGAGGCCGTCGCCGGAGGAGTGGCCGCTGCGGGCGGCGTCGGCGATCGCGGCGACGACCCGCTCGGCGAGCGCGTCCTCGACCACGAACGTGAGGAGCGCCTTGGCAGGAAGCGCGACTCGAACGTGCGGCCGCGGTACTCGTGTGTCACGCCGCGCTCGCGCCCGTGCCCGATCGCCTCGACGACCGTGACGCCGACGTGGCCGGTCTCCTCCTCGACCGCGTCGATCACCGTCTCGACCCGCTCCCTCACGACCACCGCCTCGACCTTGACCATCCGGCTCCTTCGCTGGACCACGAAAAAAGCCCCGCGACCGCTCGGGTCACGAGGCTCCTTCGCCTCGGCGGCCGCCTGCTCCGGCGCACCGCCTGCCGAGGACGCTAGCACCGGCGTCGGCGCGACGAAGATTTGACGCAGGCGCCGAAGCGCCTACCTGCGAACGGCCATGTTGCTCGCGAACGTGATGGACCGGACCCGGGGTGCCGCCAGCGTGCGGCTCGCCGGGCCGCGCGGCTCCCTTTAGGTCCGCGCGCCGCCTCTCCGGCGGCTTCCCGTCCTCCGTTCCCCCTTCTTTTCCGAAGGAGCAGCATGTCCACTCTCGCACCATCCACAACCGAATCGCCTCACGTCTAGACCGCCAGGCGCCCGCCGTCGAGGTGCGCGACCTGCGGAAGACGTTCCGGCGCCGCGACCGCAACGCGGGCCGCTTCGCGCGCAAGCGTCCGTGGCCGGCGCTCGACGACGTCACCTTCACGATCGCCCGTGGCGAGTGCGTCGCCATCCTCGGCCAGAACGGCTCGGGGAAGTCGACGCTCGTCCGCCTGCTCTCGACGCTGCTGATCGACGACGGCGGCGAGGCGCGGATCTTCGGCCACGACGTCGTCAAGGAGGCGTCGACGATCCGCCGGCTCGTCAACCGCGTCTCGGTCGAGGCGAGCTTCTTCAAGAAGATGTCCGCGGCCGAGAACCTCTCGTACGCGGCGCGTTTCTACGGGATGACGCCGCGGCAGACGCGCACGGCCATCCCCGAGATCCTCGGCAAGGTCGGCTTCCCGCCCGAGCGGCGCGGCGAGTCGATGGAGAACCTGTCGCGCGGCATGCAGCAGAAGGTCGCCCTCGCGCGGGCGCTCCTGACCTCGCCCGTCCTGCTCCTGCTCGACGAGCCGACGACCGGCCTCGACCCGCGCTCGAAGCTCGAGGTGCAGGACTTCATCCGCCAGGTGCGGGCCGAGCACGACGCGACGATCCTCCTCTGCACGCACGACATGAACGAGGCGGAGTCGCTCGCCGACCGGATCGGGCTGCTCGACCGCGGCCGGCTGCTCTTCCTCGAGCCGGTCGACGACGTGAAGCGGCGCTTCGGCGTCGAGACGCTCGAGCAGGCGTTCTTCGCCGCCACCGGCCGCGAGTTCGAGGAGGAGAGACGACGACGACGACGAGTACAGGGAGGTGTTCGCATGAGTGAGTACGCCATTGAGATGCGCAACCAGCTCGTCGGCCTGTTCGGGATCGTCGAGCGGAACGTCTACCTCACGAAGCGCTACATCCTCTGGGACGTCGCGTTCATGTTCTGGACGATCGCGAACACGCTCACGATCGTCTTCATCGCGCGCGCGGCGCACCTGCCGCCGGCGCGGAGAACACGCTGGCGACGACGCTGCTCGTCGGCGCGACGATCTGGGCCTTCCTCGGGATCATCTTCGAGTTCATGACGGAGACGGTCGCCTGGGAGCGCTGGGAGGGGACGATCGAGTACACGTTCATGGCGCCGCTGCTCGCGGCTCGTGCACCTGTTCGGGCAGGGCGCGTTCGCGGTGCTCTACGGCCTGGTCCGGGCGACGATCCTCTTCTTCGCGGTCGCCGCGTTCATCGGCATCCACGCGCCGAAGGCGAACTACGGCGCGGCGCTCGCGCTGCTCGCGCTCGCGTCGCTCTCCTTCATCGGCGTCGGGATCATGACCTCGGTGCTGCCGCTGATCTCGCCGGAGAAGGGCGCGCAGCTCGGCTTCGTCGCGCAGGGCCTGATGCTCGTCGTCTCGGGCGTCTACTACCCGGTGAGCGTGATGCCGGAGTGGATGCAGTGGATCGCGAAGATCTCGCCGGCGACGTACGCGCTCCGCGGCGACCGCAACTCGATCGTGGACGGCGCGGGCTCGCGTGGGCGGACGTCTGGCCGCTGCTGATCATCGCGGTGCTCGCGACCCCGATCGGCCTCGCGATCTTCCGCGTCGGCGAGCGGCACGCGAAGAAGCACGGGAAGCTGAAGCGGTCGGGATGACCGACTGGTTCGCAGGCGCCGTCGCGGCGCGCTACGACGAGTCGACGGCCGGCATGCCGGTCGAGCCGGTCGTCGACTTCCTCGAGCCGCTCGCGCACGGCGGGGCGCTCGAGCTCGCCGATCGGCACCGGCAGGATCGCGGTGCCGCTCGCGGCGCGGGGCATCCGTGTGGCCGGCATCGACCTCTCGCCGGACATGGTCGCGCAGCTGCGGAAGAAGACGGACGAGATCCCGGTCGCGATCGGCGACATGTCGACGACGCGGGTCGACGGGACGTTCTCGCTCGTCTACATCGTCTTCAACTCGATCAACAACGTCACGACGCAGGACGGGCAGGTCGCGTGTTCGCGAACGCGGCGGCGCACCTCGACCCGGGCGGCTGCTTCGTCGTCGAGGTCGGCGTCCCGAACTACGCAGCGGCTCGAAGGTCGTTCGACCTCGAGCGACACGCATGTCGGCGTCGACGAGCTCGACTTCGACACGCAGCGGCTCGTCTCCCACCACTTCTCGCTCGTCGACGGCGAATGGCGGCGCGCGTCGATGCCGTTCCGCTCCGTCTCGCCGGCCGAGCTCGACCTGATGGCGCGGCTCGCGGGGATGGAGCTGCGCGAGCGCTGGGCGGACTGGGACCGCTCGCCGTTCACGGCGGAGAGCACGAAGCACGTCTCGGTCTGGGAGAAGCCGCGGATGAGGATCGAGCTTCCGATCGAGACCGAGCGGCTCGTCATCCGGCCGCTCCGCATCGAGGACGCCGCAGACCTCGGCGAGCCCGAGGAGTGGATCCGGGAGAAGATCGACCGCTTCGAGCGGGACGGCGGGATGAGCCTCTGGGCGGCAGTCGAGCGGGAGAGCCGGCCGCGCGGTCGCGCTCGCCGGCCTGCAGTGGGAGCAGATCGACGGCCGCCGCGAGCTCGATCTCGGCTGCGTCGTCGCGACCGATGCACAGCTGCGCGGTTACGCGACGGAGGCGTCGGAGGCCGTCATGCGGCGCCGCGTTCGCCGCCGGCTTCGAGCGCATCACGGCGATGACCGGCCCCGACAACGCGGCGGCACTGCACGTCCTGGAGAAGCTGGAGTTCACGCCCCACGGGGAGACGGACTTCGAAGGCCGCCGGTACGCCTTCTTCGTGCGGCGAGCGTTAGCGTTCGCGCGTGCCTGCCCGCGCGCGCCGCTCCTGCCTGACCGTTCCCGCCTCGAGCGAGCGGATGCTCGCGAAGGCGCCGTCGCTCGCCGCCGACGAGGTGATCGTCGACCTCGAGGACGCGGTCGCGGCCGAGGACAAGGAGCAGGCCCGCGGGCTCGCCGTCGCCGCGCTCGGTCGCGGCCCGCTCGGCCGAACGACGGCGCTCCGCGTCAACGGGCGTTCGACGCAGTGGTGGGAGGACGACCTGCGCGCGGCGGCGGAGGCGCTTCCCGACGTCGTCGTACTCCCCAAGGTCGAGTCCCCCGAGGACGTGTCCGCCGCGGCCGAGTCTGCTCCCGGCCGGGATCGGCCTCGAGGCCCAGATCGAGACGGCGCGCGGGCTCGTCGAGGCCGAGCGGATCGCCGGCGCCGGCGCACGGCCTCGAGGCGCTCGTCTTCGGGCCGGCCGATCTCGCCGCCTCGCTCGGCGTGCCGGTGCTGACGATCGGCGCCGGCGCCTCCGACTACGCGCTCGCGCGCGTGGTCGCGGCCGCCCGCGCCTCGGGCCTGCAGGCGCTCGACGGGCCGCACGCCCGGCTCGGCGACGACCTCGGCCTCGTCCTCTCGGCGCGGCGCGCGCTCGAGCACGGCTACGACGGCAAGTGGGTGATCCACCCGAGCCAGATCGAGCCGGTCAACCGCATCTTCACCCCGTCGCCGGCGGATCGTGGACGCGCGAGGCGGCTCCTCGAGGCGGCGGCGGGAGCGGCCCGCTTCGAGGGGGAGCTCGTGGACGAGGCCTCGCGAAGGCTCGCCGAGTCGCTGCTCAGGCGGGCCGAGCTGCACCGCGTAAGCTGGCAGTCTGGTGCGCGCGTTGGCCGCCGGCGCTTGCAGCCCGCCGCCTTCCGCCGCTTCACCTCGGGCGCTAGCGAGCACCGCGCGGTACCAGAGCCGGAGGAGCCCGGCGAACGCTGCGCCGAGCCGAGCCCGAGGACCCTGGCGATGCTTGCCACCGCGCCAGAGAGGGTACTTCCGGGCCATGACCGGGCGCCGAGAGCTCTGGGAGGTCGCGCGCTTCTCAGGCCCGCGGCGTGGCTTCCTGCCGCAGTGCGACTGCTACCGCACCGACGACCCGCCGGCGCTGCACCTCCTCTTCGAGCTCCCGGGCGTCGACCCGGCCGCCGTGCGGATCGTCGCCGTCGGCACGCACGCTCGTCGTCTCCGGCGTGCGTGAGCGCCCGCATCCGGCCGCCGCCCGTTACCACCAGGTCGAGATCGAGTACGGGCCGTTCGAGCGGCGGATCGAGCTCGGCGAGGACGTCGACGCCGAGCGCGGCGACCGCGACCTACGAGGCGGGGATGCTCCGGCTCGAGGTACCGCTGACGGGAGCGCGATGAACGAGACCGAGTTCGCCGAGACGCCTCCGGCGCAAGTCGACGAGATCCCGACCGAGCTGCCGGTGCTGCCGCTCAAGGAGACGGTCGTCTTCCCCGACTCGATGACGCCGCTCGCGATCGGGCAGGAGCGCTCGATCGCGCTCGTCGACGACGTCGTGGGCGGCGAGCGCCTGCTCGCGCTCGTCACGGTGCGCGACGCGGAGGTCGAGGCGCCGGGCTGGGACGACCTGTACGAGATCGGGACGGCCGCGGTCGTGCACAAGATGATCCGCGTCCCCGACGGGACGCTGCGGATCCTCGTCCAGGGCCTGCGCCGGATCCGGCTCGAGGAGCCGGTGACCGACGACCCGTACCTCGTCGCGCGCTTCGCGCCGTTCTCGACGCGGAGAAGGAGACCCCGCGAGCTCGAGGCGCTGCTGCGCAACGCGCAGGGCCTCTTCGGCCGCATCATCGGCCTCGCGCCGTACCTGCCCGAGGAGCTCCAGATCGCGGCCGCGAACATCGACGACGCGGGCGGCCTCTGCAACCTCGTCGCGTCGACGCTCCGCCTCAAGACCGAGGAGAAGCAGCTGATCCTCGAGCTCGCCGACACCGAGGAGCGGCTGCGCGAGGTCTCGAAGATCCTCAACCGCGAGCTCGAGGTCTTCGAGCTCGGGACGAAGATCCAGTCGCAGGTGCAGTCGGAGCTCGAGAAGGGCCAGCGCGAGTTCTTCCTCCGCCAGCAGCTGAAGGCGATCCAGGAGGAGCTCGGCGAGGGCGATCCCGAGCAGGCCGACGCGAACGAGCTGCGCGAGCGGCTCGGCGCGCTCGACCTGCCGGAGGACGCGCGGAAGGCGGCCGACCGCGAGCTCGCCCGGCTCGAGCGGCTGCCGGCCGCGGCGGCCGAGTACGGCGTGATCCGCACGTACCTCGACTGGCTCGCGACGCTGCCGTGGGGCGTGACGACGCCCGACGACCTCGACCTCGACCGCGCGCGCCAGATCCTCGACGAGGACCACTACGACCTCGACAAGGTGAAGGAGCGGATCGTCGAGCACCTCGCCGTCTCGAAGCTCAAGCAGGATCCCGCCGGCCAGATCCTCTGCTTCGTCGGCCCGCCCGGCGTCGGCAAGACCTCGCTCGGCCAGTCGATCGCCCGCACGCTCGGGCGGAAGTTCGCGCGGCTCTCGGTCGGCGGCGTCCGCGACGAGGCCGAGATTCGCGGCCACCGGCGCACGTACATCGGCGCGATGCCGGGCTCGATCATCCGCGCGCTGCGCGACGCCGAGTCGATGAACCCGGTGCTGCTGATCGACGAGATCGACAAGATGGGCGCCGACGTGCGCGGCGACCCCGCGAGCGCGATGCTCGAGGTGCTCGACCCGGCGCAGAACTGCACGTTCCGCGACCACTACCTCGACCTCCCGTTCGACCTCTCGAAGACGCTCTTCATCTGCACGGCGAACACCGTCGACACGATCCCGCCGGCCCTGCTCGACCGGATGGACGTGATCCAGCTCTCCGGCTACACCGAGGAGGAGAAGCTCGGCATCGCGGAGCGCTACCTCGTGCCGCGGCAGATCGTCGAGCACGGGCTCGAGCCCGGCCGGATCGAGATCGGGGAGCCCGTGCTGCGGCTGCTCGCCCGCGAGTACACGCGCGAGGCCGGCGTGCGCGGCCTCGAGCGGCGGATCGGCGACCTCTGCCGGAAGGCGGCGGTGCAGGTCGCGCGGGGCAGCGAGGAGCAGATCCGCGTCACCGAGGAGCTCGCGCGGGAGTGGCTCGGCCCGCGCCGCTTCTCGGCCGAGACGCGGCGGCGCACCGCGGATCCCGGCGTCGCGACCGGGCTCGCGTACACGCCGGTCGGCGGCGACGTCCTCTACATCGAGGCGCAGGCGTATCCGGGCCGCGGCAAGCTCACCGTGACGGGGCAGCTCGGCGAGGTGATGCAGGAGTCGGCGCACGCGGCGCTCTCGTGGGTTCGCTCCCACACCGAGGAGCTCGAGCTCGACGAGCGCTGGTTCTCGCGGCACGACGTCCACCTGCACGTGCCGGCCGGCGCGGTGCCGAAGGACGGGCCGTCCGCCGGGATCGCGATGGCCACGGCGATCGCCTCCCTCGTGCGCGAGACGCCGGTGGCCGACGACGTCGCGATGACCGGCGAGATCACGCTGACCGGGCAGGTGCTGCCGATCGGCGGCGTGCGTGACAAGGTGCTCGCCGCCCAGCGCGCGGGCCTCGGCCGCGTCATCCTGCCGCGCGAGAACGAGCACGACCTCGAGGAGCTGCCGCCCGAGACGCGCGACGCGCTGAGCTTCGTCCTCGTCGACTCGATCGACGAGGTGTTCGCCGCCGCCTTCAGCTCGAACGGCGCGCAGACGAACGGTCGCGTGCGAGCGGCGACTGCGAAAGGATAGGAAGCACGCTTCCACCCACGACGGAAAGGATCGGCCGCAGATGATCAACACGAAGGACAAGGTCGCCGACGCAGCTGCGAGCGCCCGCCCCTACGTCGAGCGCGCCCTCCGCGACAAGGAGCTGCGCGACAACGTCCGCAACGCCTACAGCTCGGCCCGCGCCGTCTACGAGGAGCTCGCCTCGCGCCGCAAGGTCTCGGACGCCGCCTCGCGCCTCGCCGGCGACAAGGACATCCAGGACGAGATCCGGAACGCGATCGGCGAGATTCGGAACGCGGCCGGCCGCGTCCAGGCCGTGAAGCGCGAGCGCGCGGAGCCGGGCGCACGCCGCGAAGAACGGCCTGCTCCTGCTGGTCGGGATCGCCCTCGGCCTCCTCCTCAACCCGGTCACCGGCCCGGCCGTGCGGCGGCTGCTCGCGCGCAAGCTGTTCGGCAGCGGGAACGGGTTCGTCTACCAGGGGAACGGCAGCAAGACGTCTAGCTCGGCGGCTAGCTGCCGCACCGAGGTGCTCCCGCGCGAAAGCGCGGAAGCGGTCGCGCGCGCCCTCGTCCGGCGCGAGCGGCTCGTCGTCGGCGTACTGCGGGTCGGCGGCGATCTCCTCCGCCACCGCCCGCACCTCGCGCTCGATCGCGGCGCGGTGGGCGGGGTCGCGAAGCAGCGCGTCGACCCAGCTCTCCGAGCCGTCCCAGTCGGGGATGTCGTGGTCGAAGAGGAGCTGGCCGAGCAGGATGCCGGTGCGGATGTAGGCGAACGTCCTGAAGGCGAGGATCCGGTGCGGCGTCTCGACGCGGGCCGCGAGCGCCGGATCTTCCCGCAGGATGCGATCGACGATGCTGCCGATCGGCTCGTCTACCAGCGGGATCCAGAGCTCGTCGAGATCGGGCACGAGCGGATTATGCCCGCGCGGGGAAGTACCGTACGCCCGCGTGGCCGAGCCCTCCTGACGATCTTCTCGCGCGCTTGGCGGCCGAGCCGGGGCAGGCGGGGCTCTTCCTCGACTTCGACGGCGTGCTGGCGCCGATCGTCGAGCGGCCCGAAGACGCGGCGCCGCCGCCGGAGACGCGCGCCGAGCTCGAGCGGCTCGTCGGGCGGTACGCGGTCGTCGCCGTGGTGAGCGGCCGCGCGAGTGAGGACGTGCGGGCTCGCCTCGGGGTGGACGGCGTCGTCTGCGTCGGCTCGCACGGGCTCGAGCTCGAGCCGCAGGCCGACCGCTGGCGTCGGACGCTCGCGGCGTTCGCGGCCGACGCGCCTGGCCGCAAGCGCGACATCGAGGTGAAGGGCCTCGCAGTGGCCTTCCACTTCCGCGGCCGGGACGACGAGCGGCAGGCGGTGCGCGAGCTCGACGCGATCGCGGAGTCGGCGCGGGAGGAGGGCCTCGTTGCGCGCTACGGACGCAAGATCCTCGAGGTGCTGCCCCCGGTCGGCTCGCACAAGGGAACGGCGGTACGGCGACTGCTCTCCGAGCACGCGGCTGCGGCGGGCGCTCGCGGCCGGCGACGACACGACCGACCTCGACTCCTTCGCCGCGCTCGACGGGCTCGAGGTCGCGGTGCGCGTGGCCGTCGCGTCGGCGGAGGCGCCGCTAGCCCTGCTCGACGCCGCCGACCTGGTCGTCGACTCGACGGACGAGTTCCTCGCGCTCCTGCGCCGGCTCTAGGGACATGGCCGCGGAAGCCATGTCCCGGTGCCAGCACCAGTGCAGGTCCAAAGAGACATCAACGCGGGAAATCCGCGAACGGCGGGAGACACCTCTGTCGGACACGTCTCGGTGCCTGGCACCGGACGTGTCCGCTACCGACAGTTCGTACCCGGAGCTAGACGAACGAGAGAACGTCCGAATCGAGGTGATTCGCGGCCCCGGCCAGTCGCGCACTCGGCCAGGCCGGCTCCTCGCCGGGTCGGTGGATCAGGATCGCGCGCATCCCGACTCGCCCCGCGCCCGCGAGCTCGTCGTTGGCGCCGTCGCCGACGAAGATCGCGCTCGGATGGGCTCGACGCCGAGCTGGTCGAGCGCCGTGACGATAGATCCTCGGGTCGGGCTTGCGAAGCCCACACGAGCACGAGAAGACCTCGGCATCGAAGTGGCCTGCGAACGGCGTCTCGGGCCAGACGTCGACCGCGTCTTCGCTGCACACGGTGATCAGACCGGTTCGAATCCCGCGCCGCGCAGCTCCCCCAGAGTCTCGACGACTCCCGCGCGCGGCTTGCCGAGCACCTCACGCGCACATGCACGGCGCAGTTCGAGAAAGTCGTGCATCGCAGCCTCCGAGATCCCGAGCGAGGCGAGATACGGCGCCATCGGGCCGGTCTCGCGAACGCGGCCGTCCCTCGCGCCAGACGCGATGAAACTCCTCCGGCTCGCGACCGCAGAGGCGCAGCCACCTCGGCGCTGAACTCACGCGACCGCGTGTCGTCGTAGTCGACGAGCGTCTCGAAGAGGTCGAAGACGACCGCGCGCGTCAAGCCTTGTGCACGCGCACCGCGGTGCCGTAGGCGCAGATCTCCGTCCAGTTCGCCGCCCATCTCGGACGTGTCGAAGCGCATCGCGATGATCGCGTTCGCGCCTTTCGCCTCCGCCTCCTCGACCATCCGCTCCATCACCTGCTGCCGGCTCTCCGTGAGCGCCTTCGTCATCCCTTTCAGCTCGCCGCCGACGATCGACTTGAGGCCGGCGCCGAGCTGGGAGCCGATGTTGCGCGAACGCACCGTCAGCCCCATCACCTCGCCGAACACCTCGTCGACCTCGTAGCCGGGGATGTCGTTCATCGTCGTCACGATCATCGTTCTGCCTCCCTGTTGAGCACGTCCCAGGCCCGCCGCACGTCGTCCTCCGTCGTCCGCGCGTTGCCGATCGCGAGCCGCAGGACGTAGCGCCCGTCGAGCTTCGTGTGCGTGATGAAGATCTCACCCGACGCGTTGACGCGCTCGTCCAGCCGCTCGTTCTCCTCGTCCGAGCCGTCCCGGCGGAAGACGACGAGGGAGAAGCGCCGCGGCGCGACGAGCTCCCAGTCGCGGCTCTCCCCGACCCAGCCCGGCGAAGAGCTCGGCGAGGCGGATGTGCTCGCGGAGGATCGCGCGCAGCCCTTCCGCGCCGTAGCAGCGCAGCACCGCCCAGAGCTTGAGCGAGCGGAAGCGGCGGCCGAGCGGCGGACCGTAGTCCGCGAGCGAGAACGCCTCGTCGGCGGTGCGCAGGTACTCGGGCGTCAGCGTGAACGCCTCGCGCCACTCGTCCGGCCGCGACGTCCAGACGAGTGAGCAGTCGGCCGGGAACGAGCAGCCATTTGTGCGGATTGATCGACGAGGCTGTCGGCGAGCTCGACGCCGTCGGCCGACCAGCGCTCCTCCTCGCAGATCCAGGAGGAGCCCGCGTACGCCGCGTCGACGTGGAGCCAGGCACCGGCCGCATGCGCCCGCTCGGCGAGCTCGCGCACCGGGTCGACCGAGGCGAAGGAGGTCGTGCCCACCGTCGCCACGACACACGGCGACGTCGTCGAGGTCGTAGCCGTCGACCGCATCCGCAGCTCGTCGTCGACCGGCACCTTGCGCAGCTCCATCCCGAGCATCCGCGCGTCCTTCTCCACCGAGGAGTGCGCGTGCTCGGAGCAGACGACGACGTTGCGGCCGGTCACGTGCCGCGCGGCGATCAGCGCCGCGAGCGTCGAGGTCGAGGCCGTGTCCTCGATGTGGCCGTGCCAGCCCGTCGGGAAGGCCGAGCAGCTGCCGCACCCAGTCGGCGACCCGCAGCTCGAGCTCGGTCGAGGCCGGCGAGGCGCGCCAGACGATCGCCACCTGGTTCAGCGTCGCCGCGATCAGCTCGGCGAGGATCGCCGGCTCCGACGAGGTCACCGCGAAGTAGGAGAAGAAGCGTGGGCTCTGCCAGTTCGTGAGCGCCGGCAGGAGCAGCTCGTCGAGGTCGCGGAGCACGTCGGCGAACGGCTCCGGCTGCTCGGGCGCCGCCGCCGGCAGCTGCGCCGAGAGCTCGCCCGGCTCGACCTGCGCGAGCACGGGCAGCTCGCCGACCCGCTCGAGGTAGCGCGCCGCCCACTCGAGCGCGGCGGCGCCGTCCTCCCGGAATCCATCGGCTCACGGCCGCTTCTTCCGCAGCTTGTCGAGCTGCTTCCAGGTGCGCGTGTTGGCGACGTCGGCCTTCGTCAGCCAGCCGCGCCGCGCCTGCGCGACCGCGAGCTCGACGTACGCCTGCGAGCGAACCTCGTGCCCGTCGGAGGAGACGACGAGCTGCAGCCCCGCCTCCTTCGCGGCGCGCGCGTGCACGTCCCGCAGGTCGAGCCGGTCGGGCTGGCCGTTGATCTCGAGGAAGGTGCCGGTCTCGAGCGCGCCCTCGATCACGCGCTCGACGTCGACGTCGCGCGGCGGCCGCTTGCCGATCCGCCGGCCGGTGAGGTGGCCGATCGCGTCGACGTACGGGTTCTGCATCGCCTCGAGCACGCGCTCGGTCGGCCGCGAGTCGGGCGCCTGGTGCACCGAGGCGACGACCCAGTCGAGCAGCGCGAGATCCTCGTCCGCCACGTCGACCTCGCCGCTCGCGCGGATGTTCGCCTCGACGCCGGCGAGGATCCGCAGCTTCGGGAACCGGCGCGCGCAGCGCCTCGATCTCCTCGAGCTGCTCCTGCAGGCGGCTCGCCGCGGAGGTAGTGCGAGTGGTCGGTGACGGCGTAGTACTCGTAGCCGCGCGCCGCCGCGCCCTCGAGCATCTCCTCGAGCGTGCTCTTGCCGTCGGCCGACCAGTGCGAGTGCGTGTGCAGGTCGCCGCGGACGTCGCGCAGCTCGACGAGCTTCGGCAGCTCGCCGCGCCGCGCCGCCTCGAGCTCGCCCGAGTTCTCGCGCAGCTCGGGCGGGATCGGCTGGTAGCCGAGGAACTCGTAGACGGCGTCCTCCTCGGCGCTGCTTGAAGACGTCGCCCGTCTCGACGTTCGTGACGCCGTACTCCGAGATCGAGAGCCCGCGCCGCACCGCCTCCTCGCGCATCGCGACGTTGTGGTCCTTCGAGCCCGTGAAGTGCTGGAGGAGGTTGCCGAACGACTCGGGCGGGACGACGCGCAGGTCGAAGCGGAGGCCGTCGCGCGAGACGACCGTCGCCTTCGTGTCGCCGTGCGCCGCGACGTCGACGACCCACTTCAGGCTCGCGAAGTGGCTCCGTCAGCTCGGCGGGATTCGTCGCGCTCGCGATGATGTCGAGGTCGCGGAACGTCTCCTTGCGCCGCCGCACCGACCCCGCCTCCGAGACGGCGATCGCGGCCGGCAGCTCGCGCAGCGCCGCGACGACCGCCTGCACGGCCGGGCAGGCCCGCGGCCGAGCAGGTACCGGTCGGGCTCCGGGCTCTCGGCCTGGTACGCGAGCGCGGCGAGGATCTTCTCCTCGCTCTTCGGCCCGAGCCCGGCAAGCGTCCGCAGCCGCTCCGACTCGGCCGCCGCCTTGAGCTCGTCGAGCGTCTCGACGCCGAGCTCGCGCCAGATGCGGGCCGCCGTCTTCGGCCCGAGGCCCGGCAGCTTCATGAAGAGGACGACCTCGGGCGGGACGCCGGCCTTCTTCTTCGTCAGCGCCTCGATCTCGCCGAGCTCGACGATCTGCGACGATCTTCTCCTCGATCGTCTTGCCGATGCCCTGCAGCTCCTTCGCGCGCCCGTCGAGCGCGAGCTGGGCGACCGAGCCCGACGTCTCGCGCACGCGCGTGGCCGCGCGGCGGTAGGCGACGACCCGGAAGGTGTCCTTGCCCTCGAGCTCGAGCAGGTCGGCGAGGAGGTCGATCTGGTCGGCAACCTCGGAGTTGCGGGGGAGTTCCGCCACTCACGCGATGATATGAGCGTGCCCCGGCGCCGTCGTCTGCCTGCCGACCTACAACGAGCGCGAGAACCTCGAGCGGATGGTGCGCGCCCTCGCGCACCAGGGCGTGGACGTCCTCGTGATCGACGACAACTCCCCCGACGGGACGGGCGAGATCGCCGACCGGCTGGCGAGCGAGCTGCCGTGGGTCGAGGTGCTCCACCGGCCCGCGCAAGGAGGGACTGGGACGCGCCTACGTCGACGGGTTCCGGCACGTGCTCGCAGAGCGGCGCCGAGCTCGTGCTCGAGATGGACTGCGACTTCTCGCACGACCCGGCGGACGTGCCGCGGCTGATCGCCGCCGTCGAGGAGGGCGCCGATCTCGCGCTCGGCTCCCGCTACGTCACCGGCGGCGGCACGGCGAACTGGGGGCTCGTCCGGCGGCTGATCTCGCGCGGCGCCTCGATCTACACGCGCGTCCTCCTGATGCCGATCCACGACGCGACCGGCGGCTTCAAGTGCTTCCGCCGGCGCGTGCTCGAGTCGATCGAGCTGGAGACGATCGACGCCGCCGGCTACGTCTTCCAGATCGAGACGACCTACCGCACGCTGCGCAAGGGCTTCCGCGTCGTCGAGATTCCGATCCGCTTCGCCGACCGCACGGCGGGCCAGTCGAAGATGAGCCGCGCGATCGTGCTCGAGGCGGTCTGGAAGGTGCCGGCGCTACGGTTGGCCGCGTTGGCGGGACGGCTGTGACCGAGCTCGACGAGGCGACGTTCGACGAGGCGATCGCGGGCGGGCCGCTGCTCGTCGACTTCTGGGCGCCGTGGTGCCGGCCGTGCAAGGCGCTGGAGCCGATCCTCGAGGAGCTTCCGGTCGAGGTCGCGCGGCTGAACGTCGACGAGGAGCCCGGAATCGCCTCCCGCTACGACGTGCTCTCGATCCCGACCGTGATCCTCTTCTCCGGCGGGGAGGCACGAGGATCCGTCGTCGGAGTGCGCCCGCGCGCCGCACTTCGAGCAGTGGCTAGCGGAAGTGCTCCCAGCCGGCGAGTGAGTACGGCTCGCCGCGCAACGTGAGCTCGACGTCCTTCTCCCTCCTCGACGCGGCCGATCACCGGGAAGCCGAGCGGGTCGGGCGTCGTCGCGAGCAGCTCGTAGTCCTCGCCGAAGCCGACGTCGTCGAGCTCGGCGCCCGGCGCGAGCGGAACGCGCTCGAGCTCGATCGCGAGACGGGCGCCCGAGCGCTGCGCGATGTGGCCGGCATCCCGCGCGAGCCCGTCCGAGAGGTCGAGCATCGCGGTCGCGACCGCGGCGAGCCGCTTCCCTTCCTCCACGCGGTCCGGCACCGGCGGCAGCCGGCCGGCCCGGAAAGCGGCTCCGGCGGCGCCGAGCGGCCCGGTCACGACGACGCCGTCTCCGGGCTGCGCTCCCGCGCGGCCCGGCACGCGCTCGGAGCGGCCGAGCGCGGTCACCGAGAGGACGACGCGGTCGGCGCGGGTCGTGTCGCCGCCGCGCACCGGCACGCCGCGCTCGTTCAGGCCTGCGTAGAGCTCGAGCGACGTCCTCGAGCTCGGTCTCCGCGGGCAGCCCGAGCGAGACGAGGAGAGCGAGCGGATCGGCTCCCGAGGCGGCGAGGTCGCTGATGTTGACGGCGGCGGCGCGCGCGCCGAGCTCGCGCCAGATCGAGCAGGTCGAAGCGGAAGTGGACGCCCTCGATGAGCGCGTCCTGGGTCACGACGAGCCCGTCCACGACGGCCGCGTCGTGCTCGATGCCCTGGGCGAGCCCCCGCCGCTCGAGCTCGGCGAGCAGCCCGAACTCGCCGACCTCTCCGAGCGTCGTCACGGCTCGGAGATCCGCGCCCGCCCGTCGAGCGTCTCCGGATCGAGCGCCGCGAGCGCGTCGTAGAGCCGCGCGTGGAAGGTGCCCGGGCCGGCCGGCGCCGTCGGCCGCATCCTCCGCGGCGACGCCGAGCGCGGCGAGCGCCTCGGCCGCCGCCTCGAGCGGCTCCTCCGGCTTGGCGGCGAGGAAGCAACCGGTGAGCGCGGACGAGATGCAGCCGGTGCCGGTCACGGCGGCGAGCAGCGGATGGCCGTTCGCCACGTCGAGCGTCCGCTCGCCGTCCGAGACGTGGTCGATCGGGCCGGTGACCGAGGCGACGAGCCCGAGCTGCCGCGCGGCCTCCACGCGCGAGCTCCGCCGGCTCGAGCCCGGTCGTCATCGACTCGACGCCGCGCACCTCGGCCGTCGGCGCCGACGAGCGTCGCCACCTCGCCGGGGTTGCCGCGCAGCACGGTGACGCGCACCTCGCCGAGGATCCGCCGCGCCGTGTCGGTGCGGTACGCGGTCGCGCCGGCGCCGACCGGATCGAGGACGACCGGGATCCCGCGCGCGCTCGCCGCGCGGCCGGCGAGCAGCATCGCCTCGATCCAGTGCTCCGAGAGCGTGCCGATGTTGAGCACGAGCGCGGACGCGAGCCCGACCATCTCCTCGACCTCCTCCCGCGCGTGCGCCATCACCGGCAGCGCGCCGAGCGCGAGGGTCGCGTTCGCCGTCTCGTTCATGACGACGTAGTTCGTGATCTGGTGGACGAGCGGCTTCCGCTCGCGCAGCTCGCGCAGGGTCGTCCCGGGAGACAGCTCAAGATTCCCGCTCCGGCGCTGGCGAAGCCGCCGCCTCCGCTCTTTGGGAGCCTCCGTCGAGCCTACGGCTCTGCCCGCCACTCCGAGGACGTCCACCGGCCCCTCGCCGCCGCCGATCTCCACGAGCCCCTGCGCGACGGCGCGCGAAGCGGCGGCCGCGGCACCGCGGGCCGCGTCGAGCAGCGAGAGCCCGCGCGCGAGCAGCGCGGCGAGCGTGGCGGAGTGCGTGCAGCCGGCCCCGTGCGTCGCGGCGACGTCGCGCCGCTCGAACGGGATCTCGTGATGCTCGCTGCCGTCGAAGAGGTGGTCGGCCGACTCCTCGCCGTGACCGCCGGTGACGAGTGCCGCCGGCGCGCCGAGCGCCGACGAGCGCCTCCGCGAGCTCCGCTTGTGACAGTCGACTGCGTTGCGAGCGGTCAGCGCCCGCGCCTCGAGCAGGTTCGGAGTGACGACGGTCGCGAGCGGGAAGAGCCGGCCGACGAGCACCTCGACGGCGTCGTCCTCCAGCAGCCGCGCGCCGGAGCTCGCGACCATCACCGGATCGACGACGAGCGGCAGCGGATGCTCCTCGAGCCAGTCCGCCACGGCTTCGATGATCGCGCGGGAGAAGAGCATCCCCGTCTTCGCGGCGTCGATCCCGATGTCGCCCGCGACCGCGTCGAGCTGCGCGCGGACGAACCACGGCGGCACCTCGTGGACCGCGACCACCTCGCGCGTGTTCTGCGCCGTGAGGGCGACGATCGCCGACATGCCGTGGACGCCCGCCGCCGCGAACGCCTTCAGGTCGGCCTGGATCCCGGCCCCGCCGCCGGAATCGGAGCCCGCGATCGTGATGCAGCGTGGAATCAATGCACTCCCTTCGCCGGCATGACCCGGATCAGGTTCGACGGGTGTGATCTCAGCCTCGTCCGCGAGGCACCCCGGTGGGAAAACCCTAACGCCGCAGCCGCAGGCGGCGCGCGACTTCGTAGAGGTTGAAGTCGTATCCCCAGCCGTACGCCCTCGGAGTGACGATCCGCCGGTCGTCCGGGTTCCACCAGCGCGACCTGTCGCGCGCGACCGTCGGCCGCCGCCAGTCGTATGGGACGCCGAGGAACTTGCCGGTCCGCTTCGTGTTCATGTATCGAGCGTACCGATGCTCCGGCATTCGCCCGCTCCCGCCGCCTCTGCAACGCCGCGGATCATCCTCGTGGACGAGCGCGGCCGCGCTTCAATGTCGGGATGACGACCGATGCCCGCTACGACAGAGTCGCGGACTGGTACGACGCAACCCTCTCCGGCGACTCGCCGCTCGCGGCGATGCCGCGCGAGGTCGCGCTGCGGCTGCTGGGCGCGCCCGCAGGCCGCCTGCTCGACGTCGGCTGCGGCGGCGGGGCACACACCGCCGCGTTCGCGGCCGCCGGCTGGGAGACGGTCGGCGTCGACGTCTCCGAGGCGCAGCTGCAGCTGGCCCGCGAGCGCGGGTGCGAGGTCGTCCGCGGCCGGGCGGAGTCGCTGCCGTTCGAGGACGCGAGCTTCGCTGCGGTCGTCTCCGTCTGGACGCACACCGACGTCGACGACTGGCCCGCAGCCGTCGACGAGATCCGCCGCGTGCTGCAACCGGCCGGGCCGTTCGTCTACGTCGGCGTCCATCCCTGCTTCGTCGGGCCGCATTCGCTCTTCGCCGAGGGGAAGGGCGTCCCCGAGTTGCACCCCGGCTGGTATCGACGGCCGGGCCGCTACGAGGAGGCACCGGGAATCTCGCCGACCGGACTGCGAGCCAGGGTCGGAGCGGTGCACCTGCCGCTGGCAGAGTTCCTGCACTCCTTCGTCGAGGCCGGCTTCACGCTCGAGCAGATCGAAGAGCCGGGCTCGCGCGACTATCCCATCGCGATCGCCCTCCGCTGCCGGTGAGCGTCGGCGTCTCCCAGTGGAGCGACCTCCTCGTGGGCGACGAGCTCGCGCACCTCGCGACCGAGCCGGCGCGCGAGGCGCGAACGGCGCCGCTTCCCGGCTCCCTCCAGCCGGCCGTGCGGGAAGCGCTCGCCCGGCGCGGCATCCACGAGCTCTACGCGCACCAGGCCGAGGCGTACGCGGCCGCGCGAGCCGGCGGCAATCTCATCGTCACGACCGGCACGGCATCGGGGAAGACGCTCGCCTTCAACCTGCCGGTGCTCGACGCGCTCGCCGCCGACCGGCACGCGCGCGCCCTCTACCTCTACCCGACGAAGGCGCTCGCGCAGGACCAGGCGCGCTCGCTCGGCGAGCTCGGCCTGGCCGCCGTCCGCGCGGCGATCTACGACGGGGACACGCCGACCGAGCGGCGGCGCCAGATCCGCGGCTGGGCGAACCTCGTGCTCACGAACCCGGACATGCTCCACATCGGCGTCCTGCCCCGACACGACTTGTGGGGAGACTTCCTGCACAACCTCCACTTCGTGGTCGTCGACGAGGCGCACGTGTACCGCGGCGTCTTCGGCTCGCACGTCGCGAACGTCCTGCGGCGGCTGCGCCGGCTCGCGCGGATCTACGGAGCCGAGCCGCAGTTCCTGCTCGCCTCGGCGACGATCGCGAACGCCGGCGAGCTCGCGCACGCGCTCACCGGCGAGGAGGCGACGGTCGTCGAGGACGACGCCGCGCCGCGCGCCGAGCGGACGGTCGCGCTCTGGAACCCGCCGCTCCTCGACGCCGAGCTCGGGCTGCGGGCGAGCGCGCTCGGAGAGGCGTCGCGGCTGCTGGCGGGGCTCGTCGGCCGCGGCCTGCGGACGATCTGCTTCGCGAAGAGCCGCAAGTCGGCGGAGCTCATCCACCGCTTCACGGTTGATCGGCTCGACGCCGCGACGGCGCGCGACTTGCGCCGTACCGCGCCGGCTACACGCCGCAGCAGCGGCGGGAGATCGAGCGGCGGCTCGTCGAGGGCGACCTGCTCGGCGTCACGTCCACCGACGCGCTCGAGCTCGGCATCGACATCGGCGACCTCGACTGCGCGATCTCGGTCGGCTTCCCCGGCACGGTGGCGAGCCTCCGCCAGCAATGGGGACGCGCCGGCCGCCGCGATCACGGCCTCGCGATCCTCGTCGCCTCGGAGGACGCGCTCGACCAGTACTTCATGCGCGAGCCGCCGGCGCTGCTCGAGCGGCACGTGGAGGCGGCGATCCTCGACCACGCGAACCCGCGCGTGCTCGACGGGCACGTCGCCGCCGCCGCGTTCGAGGCTCCGGTCGACGAGGGCGACGCCGCGACGCTCGGCCCGGAGGCGCTCGAGCGGGCGCCGCACGTCCCCGAGCTGCGCCGGACGCAGCGCGGCTGGGTCTGGGCCGGCAAGGAGGCGCCGGCTGCGCGCGTCCCGCTCCGCTCCACCTCGCCGGACGCCTTCCTCGTCGTCGACGCCTCGAGCGGGGACGTCCTCGGGCTCGCCGAGCGGGAGCGTGCCTACTCCACCGTCCACGAGGGCGCCGTCTATCTCCATCTCGGCCGCCAGTACCTCGTGCGCGAGCTCGACCTCGTCGCGCGGCGCGCGCTCGTCGAGCCGTTCGACGGCGACTGGTACACGCAGGCGAAGAAGAAGACGCAGACGTCGATCGAGGAGCCGCTGCGCGTCGAGCGGCGGCTCGGGCTCGAGCTCTCCTTCGGCCGCGTCTCGGTGACCGAGCAGGTCGTCGCCTACCAGAAGAAGGCGGTCGCGGACGGCTCGACGCTCGACACCGTCCCGCTCGACCTGCCGCCGACGACCTTCGACACCGAGGCGGTCTGGTTCGTGCCGCGACCGCACCAGCTCGAGGGCCTCGAGGCGATGCCGCTCCTGCTCTCGTCCCTTCACGCGGCCGAGCACTCGCTCATCGCGCTCCTGCCGCTGTGGGCGATGTGCGACCGCTGGGACATCGGCGGCCTCTCGACGAACCTCCACCTCGACACGGGCGCGCCGACCGTCTTCGTCTACGACGGCCACGCCGGCGGCGTCGGCATCGCGGCTCGCGGCTTCGACCAGTTCGAGGGCTGGGTCGCCGACACTGCCGAGCTCCTGGCCGGCTGCCCCTGCGAGCACGGCTGCCCGTCGTGCGTCCAGAGCCCGAAGTGCGGCAACCTGAACGAGTTCCTCGACAAGGCCGGTGCGCTCACACTTCTGACGAGGATGTCGAATTCGGGCTGAGCCGTTCGTCGTAGAGTCGTCAACGATTCCCGAAGGAGGGACCCATGCAATACCTGCTCCTGATCAACGACGACGAGGCGCAGTGGAGCACCATGCCCGAGGACGAGCGCAACGCGATCTACGCCGAGTACGGGCACTACACCGAGGAGCTGCAGAGCCGCGGCATCCTCGTCGGCGCGAACCAGCTTCAGCCCTCCTCGACGGCGACGGTCGTCCACGTCGAGGACGGCAAGACGCTGACCACGGACGGGCCGTTCGCCGAGACGAAGGAAGTCCTCGGCGGCTACTACCTGATCGACGTCGACACGCTCGACGAGGCGCTCGACTGGGCGGCGAAGCTTCCGTCCGCCCGTTACGGCCACATCGAGGTGCGCCCGATCGTGATGCGCGAGGCGGAGGTCGCGTCGTAGCGGAGATCGAATTTGCTGGCCTCGGGGGGCCTACCGCGACGAGCGCGCCCGCTCGATCGCGATCCTCGGCCGCGTCCTCGGCGACCTCGACCTCGCCGAGGATGCGGTGCAGGATGCTTTCGTCCGCGCAGCCGAGCGCTGGCCGCGCGACGGAGCGCCGCGCAATCCCGGCGCCTGGATCGTCACGACGGCCCGCAACGCGGCGATCGACCGGATCCGCCGCGAGCAGACGCTGGCGCGCAAGACGGAGCTCCTCGCGCGGGTCGAGGAGCTCCCTGACGACGAGGAGGCCGTAATTCCCGACGAGCGGCTCGAGCTGATCTTTGCCTGCTGCCACCCGGCGCTCGCGCCGGAGGCGCAGGTCGCGCTGACGCTGAGCCTCGTCGGCGGCCTCGAGACGCCGGAGATCGCTCGGGCCTTCCTCGTCCCGGAGTCGACGCT
The DNA here is from genome assembly GCA_963800435.1 of uncultured Actinomycetota bacterium. Taxonomy (GTDB): domain Bacteria; phylum Actinomycetota; class Actinomycetes; order Actinomycetales; family Dermatophilaceae; genus CAVSJJ01. The sequence continues at coordinate 942,497 of CAWDBE010000008.1, read as the reverse complement.
CGCGCAGAGGCTCGTTCGCGCGAAACGGAAGATCCGCGACGCCGGCATCCCGCTGCGCGTGCCGGCGGAGCACCTGCTGCCGGAGCGGCTGCGGCTCGTCCTCGCGACGATCTATCTCGTCTTCAACGCCGGCTACGGCCCGCCGATCCGGCGAGAGCTGTGCGGTGAGGCCATCCGCCTCGCCGCCGTCCTGGCGACCCTGATGCCCGACGAGGCGGAGGTGCACGGCCTGCACGCGCTGCTCCTCCTCCAGGACGCCCGCCGCGACGCGCGCGTGTCGCGTGCCGGCGAGCTCGTCGTGCTCGACGAGCAGGACCGGGAGCTCTGGGACGACGACGAGATCGAGCAGGGGCGGCGAGCGCTCGAGCGAGCAATCTCCCTCCGCCTGCCCGGTCCGTACCAACTACAGGCGGCGATCGCCTCGCTCCACTTCGACCCGGCGACGGACTGGGCTCAGATCGCCCTCCTCTACGGGCGGCTGGTGGAGCTGAGCCCGTCTCCGGTGATCGAGCTGAACCGCGCGGTCGCCGTCGCGATGGCGGAAGGGCCGCTGCGGGGACTCGAGATCGTCGAGAGGCTGACGGGGCTGGAGCGGTATCACCTCTGGCACTCGACCCGCGCCGAGCTCCTGAACCGGCTCGGCCGGAGCGAGGAGGCGACGGCCGCCTACTCCCGTGCGCTCGAGCTCGCGCCGAGCGAGACCGAGCGCACGTTCCTTCGGAGCCGCGTAACCGCGTCGCGACCCCGTTAGGCGGTCGCGAGCACCTGCTTGCGCCGGAGCTTCAGCAGAGAGACGGCCTGGGAGGTCGGCCGGAACGGGTCGTAGACGGTCGTTCCGTCCTCGACCGAGACCGCGGCCACCGCCACTCCGTCGACGTCCGCCACGATCCAGTCGCCGTCGTGCAGTGGCCGCTCGCTCAGCGCCGCGAGACGCTCGAGCTCTTCCCGGCAGGCGCTGAGCCGTAGCTGAATCGCCGTCCGCACCGGCTGCGGCGGGCGGCGGGAAGTCTCCCGCGCGAGGCGGTACCGCTCGGCGTCGCGGCGAAAGCCGGCCATCTTGTCGAGCCCCATGTAGAAGCTGAGCAACGGGATGCAAGCTCACTCCTCCTCTCGCGTGCTACCCTAACCACTGTTTGGAGATTACCAGTTACGTAACCTCCGACGCAACTACAATGGTTACGGTTTTACATACGCAGCTCGATCTCGTCCGCGACTACGTCAACACGCTCGACTTCGAGACCGGCATCGACACGGATCGCGTCGCCCGACGAGCTGGCCATGTGGTTCTCCGAGCAGGGTCTCGTCGACGATCTCGTCGAGCCGCCGGCGAGGAACATCGCCGACGCCCTCGCCGTGCGGGAGGCCATCCGGGAGCTCCTCCTCGCGAACAACGGCGTCGACGCGGATGCCGGAGGCGCCTCGAAGACGCTCGAGGACGCCGGCCGCAAGGCGCACCTCGGCGTCCGGTTCGAGGACGGTCGCCCCGTCCTCGCACCCGAAGGTGGCGGAACGCGCGGGCGATCGGACGCATCGTCGGCGGCCGTCGCCGAGCTCGCGCCGACCGACGAGTGGAAGCGGCTGAAGGGCTGCCGCGACGAGCATTGCCGTGTCGCCTTCTACGACAAGTCGCGCAACCGCTCGCGTGCTTGGTGCTCGATGGAGGTCTGCGGCAACCGCGAGAAGGCGCGCAGCTTCCGCAGCCCGGCACGCGCCAGAGCTAGGCAGAGCGGGCGAGGTCGTCCGGTCCGGCGAGTGGCAGCGGCGCCTTGCTCCCGCCGCCCGGCGGGGCCGCCGGCGGCGGCGCGCTCTTCAGGAACCGGTAGACGAAGAACGCGAACGCCGACGCGCCGCACGTCGCCGGGACGAAGAAGACGATGTTGAGGAGGAGCACGTGCGTCATGTCACGTGAGTATGCCGTACCGCAGCGAGCGCAAACTCGACCGCCTCCGCCGGTGTCCGCGCGCGCTGCGTCCCCTCCACCTGCCAGCCCGGCTCGAGCACGACGACCGGCCGGCCCGAGCGTGAGCGCGAAGCCGATCTCCGCCAGCGTGCCGTAGCGTCCGCCAACCGCGATCACTGCGTCGCCGGAGGCGACGACCGCGAGATTGCGAGCGTGCCCGATGCCGGTGACGACGACGTGGTCGACCCACTCGTTCAGCCCCTCGCGCGTCTCGCCGGGGAGGATCCCGATCGTCGTCCCGCCGGCGCCCTTGGCGCCGCGCGCCGCGGCGGCCATCACCTCGCCGAGCCCGCCGGTCACGACCGTCGCCCCGCGCTCGGCGAGCAGCCGCCCGACCTGCTCGGCGTTCTCCTCGTGCTCGGTTCCGCTGCCGATGACCGAGACCTGGATCGCCATCTCTGCGCGATGCTAGGACACGTGAGCGCAACGAGAGAGGCGCGGGGCGGCGTGCTCGTGGTCGGCGGCGGCTTCGCCGGCGCGTATGTCGCGCGCGAGCTCGGCGCCCGCGGCGCGACGATCGTGAGCAAGGAGAACTTCATGCTCTACACCCCGCTCCTGCCCGAGGCCGCGTCGGGGACGCTCGAGCCGCGCCACTGCGTCGTGCCGCTGCGCGTCATGTGCCCGCACGCCGAGCTGATCCTCGGCAGCGTGACCGCGCTCGACTCTCGAGGCGCGGACCGCTGCCGTCGAGACCGACGAGGGGCCGCAGACGATCGAGTGGCGCGAGCTCGTGCTGGCGCTCGGCGCCGTGCCGCGCACGCTGCCGATCCCCGGCCTGTCCGAGCACGCGCTCTCGTTCAAGACGCTCGCCGACGCGATCAACCTCCGCAACCACGTCCTCCACCAGCTCGAGGCGGCCGACGCCGCGCTCGACGAGGAGGAGCGGTCGCGGCGGCTGACGTTCGTCTTCGTCGGCGCCGGCTACGCGGGAGTCGAGGCGCTCGCGGAGCTGTCCGACCTCGCCGAGGACGCGCTCCGCTACTACCCGCGCCTGCGCTCGACCCGGCGCCGCTGGGTGCTCGTCGACGCAGCGCCGCGGATCCTGCCCGAGATCCCGCCGCCGCTCGGCGACTACGCCGCGGCCGAGCTCCACAAGCGCGAGGTGGAGATCCACGTCGACACGACGCTCGAGTCGGTCTCGGCCGACGAGGCCGTGCTCGGGGACGGGACGCGGATCCCGACGAACACGCTCGTCTGGACGGCGGGCGTCGCGCCGAACCCCGCCCTGCGCGAGTGGTCGCTGCCGCTCGACGAGAAGGGCCGCGTCGAGGTGGACGAGCTGCTCCGCGTGCGCGGGCACGAGCACGTTTGGGCGCTCGGCGACTGCGCCCGCGTCCCGAACACGCGCAGCGACCGGCCCGACCCACCGACCTGCCAGCACGCCCTCCGCCAGGCCCGCCGGCTCGCCCGCAACCTGACCGGGCCACCCGAGCCGTACGGCTACCGCATGCTCGGCCAGGTCGCGACGCTCGGCCGGCACAAGGGGATCGCGGAGGTGCTCGGCCTGCGCCTGCGCGGCTTCCCCGGCTGGTGGGTGACGCGCTCGTACCACCTGTACCAGCTCCCGCTCGCGCAGCGAAAGCTCCGGGTCGTCGTCGACTGGACGGTGTCGCTCTTCTTCCGCCGCGACATCGCCGAGCTCGGCCAGCTCGGCCATCCCGAGAAGCTGAGCTGATGGACATCTCGCCGCTCTTCGGCTTCTCCGGCTGCAGACGCCGCGGCTCGTGCTGCGGATTCCGACGCACGACGAGCTCGGTGAGCTGCGCGAGCTCGCACGCGCGGACGTCCACCCGCCAGACGCCGTATGCCCTTTGCTGTCGCGTGGACGGACGAGCCGGTATTCCGAGGACTGGGTCGTCGCCTTCCACGAGCGCAGCGCGAGGCGTGGCTGGCCGGACGCGTGGATCTCGAGCTCGGCGTCTGGGCGAACGGCGAGCGTTGCGGGCGTGCAGGGGCTGTACGCGAAGGACTTCGCTCGGCACGCCGCAAGGTCGGCACCGGCTCGTGGCTCGGCAGCCGCTTCCAGCGGCACGGAATCGGGACCGAGATGCGGACGGCGGTGCTCGAGCTCGCCTTTCGCGGGCTCGGCGCGAAGCTGGCACGCTCCGGCGCGATCGAGGGGAACGTCGCGTCGTTCCGCGTGTCGGAGAAGCTCGGCTACCACGTCGTCGGAGCCGGAAAGGTCGCCCCGCGCGGCGTCGAGGTCGGGCACACCGACGTCGAGCTACGGCGGGAGGAGTGGCGGCCGCCCTTCCCTGTCGAGATCGAAGGTCTCGGGACCTGCCTGCCCCTGTTCGGCCTTCCCTCCGAGTGACCTCCGCCTCACTCGACGAGCTCGAGCCGCGGGTTGTCGCGCAGCCGCCGCCCGAACTTCCCGGACGGCTTTCCGTCGGTCATGACCACGTCGGCGGTGAAGTCGTTGGCGCCGCGGATGAGCGAGGAGCCGACGCCGTACGCGTCCACCGGCACGCCGCGCTCCTCGAACGCGCGGATCTTCTCGACGGTGAAGCCGCCGGAGACGACGATCCGAACGTGGCCGAAGCCGGCGGCGTCGAGCGCCTCGCGGGTCTTCCGCACCAGCCGCTCGTTCACGCCCGTCGGCTTGAAGTCCCCCATCTCCTCCCACAGCGAGTGGTCGACGAGCGTCTCGGAGGTGTCGAGCCGGACGCCCCAGAGCCGCTCGCCGAGCGCCTCCGCCACGTCGAGCGCCGTCCGCACCGAGTCGTTCTCGAAGTCGACGAGGACGGTCACGGACATGTCCGGCGGCGCCCACTCCGCGAACTTCCGCGCCGCGAGGACGGTGTCGCCGCCGTAGGCGGCGATCAGGGAGTGCGGCACCGTGCCGATCGCGCGCCCGCCCCACCAGGACGCCTGCTCGTCGCTCGTGACCCCGATCTCGAAGCCCGTGACCTGCCCGGCGACGTAGGCCGCGTAGCCGTCGCCGGCCTGCACGCGCTGGTGGTCGAAGCGCGCCGGCATGAAGATGATCGGCTTGCCGTTCGCCGCCTCGAGCACGCGCACGACGTTCGTCGTGATCAGCGTCCGCCGCGCGAGCGTGCCGAGAGTACGACGGTCTCGAGATGCGCGAACGTCGTGTAGTCGCCCTCGATCGTCAGCACCGTCTCCCACGGCTCGAGCCGGTCGCCGTCGTGAAGGGCGCGGATCGTCAGCCCGTCCGGCTCGTCGGAGCAGAGCCGGAGGATCGCGATCGCCTCGTCCACCCCGCCGAGCCAGGCGTCGTTCTTCTGGAATACCTGGACGACGACGCGCGGCTGGCGGCCGTCGGCGAGCAGCGCCGCCCGGGCGTGGTTGAAGTACGCGTCGGTGTACCACCCGGCGCGCATCTTCTCGACAGGGAGGTCGAAGACCTCGGGGGCGAGACGCTGCCTAGGCGGCTTGCTCGGCATGCTCGAGCTCGAGGCACGCCGCGAGCGCCGCCTCGGCGACCTCGAGCTGCTCGGCGCTCGGCTCCGCCGTCGAGAAGCGGTGCTGGAGCTCGTGCCCCGGCTTCGCCAGTGCCTGCGCGAGCAGGTTGCTCCGGGTGCCGCGTCATCCAGCCGAAGAGCTCGGTGGCCGCGGCGATCGCGCCGATCTGGGCAGCCGCCTGCGCCTGGCGCCGATGCCGCTCGCGGCGCGAGCCCGGCCAGGACGTTGCCGACCGCGGACGTCGCGACGAGCGGCCCGACGAGATGCCCGCCGCAGCGCTCGTGCTCGCGCGTCGCGCGCTTCCCGTGCTCGTAGCTGCCGATCGAGATGTGCTCCGCGCCGTGGTACGCCGCCAGCTCGCCGCGAGCGCAGCGCGAGCACCGCCGGCGCGACCGACGCGATCGCCGACAGGAGCTCCCGCGCGACCGGCCGCAGTCCCGATTCGCGGACGACGCGGACGAACGCCGCCGCGCCGAGCATCGAGGCGAGCGTGCGCGGGCTCTCCAGCGGCAGCTTCGCCGCCGGGAGCTTCGCCTTGATCTGCGGGAGCAGCGGCCAGCGCCTCGGCGAGACGAGCCGGGCCGCGCAGGAACGGGTTCTGGATCCGCGACGCCTGGAGCGCTTCCGCGCCGAGACGACCTCGATCCGCCCGTCCTCGTCGCCGGATCGCGCACGCCCACGAGTGCGGCCCGTGCACGAGCACGCCGTTCGGGAGGGCCATCCCGCCGAGCCGGATCTTCTCCTCGGCCATCGCGCCGAAGGGTAGTGCGGCCCAGCCGAGAACCGCGTGCGCGGCGTGGCGCAGCCAGCCGAGCGCCGAGCTCGAGGTCGGCGACCGGGATGCGCTCGTCGGCGGAATGGATGAGCGACGCCGCCACCTCGGGCGGCAGCTCGCCCGTCGACGGGAAGAAGCCGTAGGCGACGGTGCCGAACGCCTCACGCAGCCAGTGGCTGTCGGTGAAGCCGACACACGCGAGCGGGGCTGCCCTCGCTCCCGGCTCGGCCTCGGCGACCCACTCCTCGAGCGCGCGCCACAGCGGCGTGTCGAGCGACGAGCGAGTGCCGCCGCGCGCCTCGATCCACTCGAACTCGTAGTCGACGTCCCCGCCGAGCACGGCGCGGATCATCGGCTCGACGTGCTCCGGATGCTGGCCTGGCAGGAGCCGGCAGTCCACCACGACCTCGCACACGCGCCGGGATGACGTTCCGCTTTAGCGACGCGGAGATGATGGTCGGCGAGAAGGTCGGCGCGAGCAGCGCCTCGACGACAGCGCCGCCCGCGGGCGAGAGCTCGCGCATGCGCTCGGCCGCCTCCTTCGCCGGCGGAACCTCTCCGAGCACGACCGAGAGGAAGCGCCTCCACCTCGGGGCCGAGCTGCGGCTCCGGCCGGAACGCAGCGATCCGCTCGATCAGCTGCGCCGCCTTGACGAGCGCGTTGTCGGCGATGCCGCGGCATCGAGGCGTGGCCCGAGCGGCCCAGCACCAGCAGCCGGAACGGCGCGGACATCTTCTCCGCCACCGTCGCCTCGTAGATCCGGGCGGCCGTCGAGCTCGATCCGCTCGCCGCCGCCCTCGTTGATCGCGAAGTCGCAGCGGACGGCCTCGGGATGCGCCTCGCACAGCCACTCGAGGCCGAAGCCGGCGCCGACCTCCTCGTCGGCGGTCGCCGCGAAGATCAGGTCGCCGCTCGGCCGGAACCCCTCGCGCGCCAGCGACGCGATGGCGACCGCGTTCGCAGCGACCTGGCTCTTCATGTCGAGCGCTCCGCGTCCCCAGACCATGTCCGTCTCGCAGCTCGCCCGCGAACGGCGGTACCGACCACTCGGCCGGATCGGCGAGCACGACGTCCGTGTGCCCGAGGAAGAGGAGCGACGGGCCGTCGCCGCCGGGAATCCGCGCCACGAGGTTGGCGCGCTCGGGCACCCTCGCGATCAGCTCGCAGTCGAGGCCGTTCGCCTCGAGGTAGTCGCGCAGGAGCTCGGCCGCGGCGGTCTCGTTGCCGGGCGGATTCGTCGTGTCGACGCGGATCAGGCGCTGGAGGAGGTCGGTGACCTCGTCGCGGAGCGATGCGGTGCTCATCGGCGGGTTCCTAGCACGAGTACGTAGTTGCGCGCGAGGACACCGGACGCGAGGTACTCGAGATAGACCTGCTCCGCGCGCGCTCGCACTTCGTCGCTCTGCTCCGCGAGCCAGGCCCGCAGCGGCGGCATGGACGTCGAGGCGAGCTCCCAGAGCTCTTCGCCCGAGTCCGCCTCGATCGCGCCATTCGCCGGTCTGCAGCTCGAGGTCGAACGCGTCGCCGAGCAGCTCGCGGACGTGCTCCTCCTTCGCCCACTCGCGCGCGTCCACGCCCTCGACGAACGTCCGCCCAGCCCGCGCATGCGTCTCCGACCAGTCGTCGGCCGGCCACGCCGTGAGCGCAAGCCGGCCGCCGGTCCGGCAGACGCGTGCCAGCTCGGCGGCGGTGCGCTCGTGGTCGGGCGCGAAGATCGCGCCGAAGGCGGACGCGACGGCGTCGAACTCCCCGCCGCCGTACGGAAGCTCCTGGCAGTCGCCCTCGTCGAACCGGATCGCGAGGCCCTCGGCCTCAGCCGCACGGCGCGCCTTTGCGAGCTGGTCGCCGAGATGTCGATGCCGACGACCTCCGCGCCGGCCCGCGCAGCCCGCAGCGCCACGCCGCCGGTGCCGCAGGCGACGTCGAGGACGCGCATCGCCGGGCTCGATCGCGAGCGCTGCGACGACGCGATCGTGGATCGGCGCATAGGTCTCCGCGATGCGCTCGTAGCTCGCGCCGCTCCACGATGTCGGCGACTGACCCGGTCACGTATCGCGAGCATACTGCGCGTCATGGGTGACCTCTTCTCGGACGCCGCGGACCGGCACGCACACGAGGTCGCGCCCCTCGCGCAGCGGCTGCGGCCGGCGACCCTCGGCGAGTTCGTCGGCCAGGCGCACGTCCTCGGCGAGGGCTCGGCGCTGCGGCGGGCGATCGAGGAGGACCGCGTCCACTCCTCGATCCTCTACGGCCCTCCGGGCAGCGGCAAGACGACGCTCGCGCGGATCGTCGCCGCCTCGACCGGCGCGGCCTTCGAGGAGCTGTCGGCGGTCTCGGCGACGGTGAAGGACGTGCGCGAGGTGCTCGCGCGGGCGCGGGAGCGGCTCGGCACGACGGGCCGGCGCACGATCCTCTTCCTCGACGAGATCCACCGCTTCAACAAGGCGCAACAGGACGCGCTGCTGCCGGGGTCGAGTCCGGGCTCGTGACGCTGATCGGCGCGACGACCGAGAACCCGTACTACGAGGTCAACTCCGCGCTCATCTCCCGCACGCAGGTCTACGAGCTCGAGTCGCTGACGCCGGAGGAGATGGCGGTCGTCGTCCGGCGCGGCCTGGAGGAGGTCGGCGGCGAGGCCTCCGACGAGGTCGTCGAGCTCATCGCGCACCGGTCGGGCGGCGACGCGCGCACCGCGCTGAACATCGTCGAGCTCGCGCACGAGACGGCGGACGGCAGATCACCGTCGGACCAACGTCGAGGACGCGGCCCGCAAGCCGCCGCTCGTCTACGACAAGGCCGGCGACGCGCACTACGACTACACCTCCGCCTTCATCAAGTCGATGCGCGGTAGCGACGCCGACGCGGCTGTCTACTACCTCGCGGCGATGCTCGAAGGTGGAGAGGACGCGCGCTTCATCGCGCGGCGGATGGTCGTGCTCGCCTCCGAGGACATCGGCAACGCCGACCCGCGGGCGCTCCTCGTCGCGGTCGCGGCGGCGCAGGCCGTGGAGCACGTCGGCCTGCCCGAGGCGCGTCTCAACCTCGCCCAGGCGGCGATCTACCTCGCGCGCGCGCCGAAGTCGAACGCGAGCTACGTGGCGCTGAACCGAGCGGCCGCGGACGTCCGGGAACGCGGAGCGGCGCGGCCGCCGAAGGCGTTGCGCGACGGATCCTGGTACGGCCGGAGGCTCGGGCACGGCGAGGGCTACGTCTACCCGCACGACGATCCGCAGGGCTTCGAGACGAGCCACCTCCCAGAGGAGCTCGAGGGCCGCCGCTACTACGAACCGTCGGGCTCCGGCGAGGAGAGCTCCGACGAGAACGCCGCGGCCGCTGGCCCTTCAGGCCATCAGCCCAGGGTCTGACCCCAGTTCGGGTCGCTCAGCGCCGCAAAGCCGCTTGAAAAGCCGCTTCAGCGTCCTGTCCCCGAGCCGCGAAGATCACGTTTTCGAGCGACCGCGGTTCGAAGCTCCGTGCCGTCGCGACCATGATCCGAGCGCACTCGCCGAGCGGGAAGCCCCCGACTCCCGTGCCGAACGCGGGCAGCGCGAGGGAGCGGCAACCCAGCTCGTCGGCGAGCTCGAGGCAGGAGCGCGTCGTGCGGCGGACGAGCTCGGCGTCCGTCCGCAAGTCCTGTCCCATGACGGCGCCATGGATCACCCAGCGAGCCGGGAGTCGCCCGGCCGTGGTCGCAACGGCGCTGCCGATCGGGATCGATCCGAGCGCCATCGCCTCCCTCTCGATCTCGTCGCCGCCTGCGCGCTTGAGGGCTCCCGCGACGCCGGCCCCCATCCACAGGCGGTCGTTGGCTGCGTTTGCGATCGCGTCGACTTCGACCGCGCGCGATGTCGCCCTCGCGAACCTCGAGCTCCACGTCAGAGGATGCGCGCGCCGAGCGCGGACGCCACGAGCTCGACCGCGAGCTGCCCGGTCGCGTTCTCGCGGTCGAGGATCGGGTTGACCTCGACGACGTCCATCGAGTCGATGAGCCCCGATTCCGCCGCCGTCTCCATGGCGAGGTGCGCCTCACGGTACGAGAGCCCTCCACGCACCGGAGTCCCGACCCCCGGCGCGTAGTCGGGGTCGACGACGTCCATGTCGAGCGAGACGTGGACGAACGCCGCGCCGGCCGCGTGCGCGATTGCCTCCCGCATGCAGGGCTCGACCCCGATCCGGTCGACCTCGCTCATCGTGAAGACCTTCGCGTCGAGCTTCCCCAGCAGCTCCCGCTCTCCGTCGTCGAGCGAGCGGACGCCGACGAGCGCGAGCTTTCCCGGCTCGACCGCCGGCAGCGGCCAGCCGTCACGTCGGAAGGGATCGCCGGCGCGCCCGAGCGCCGCCGCGAGCACCATCCCGTGCACGTTGCCGGTCGGCGACGTCGCGGGAGTGTTCAGGTCGCCGTGCGCGTCGACCCAGACGACGCCGCCCGCCCCCCGCACCTTGGCCATGCCGACGAGCGAGCCGAGGGCGACGGAGTGGTCGCCGCCGAGGACGAGCGGCAGCGCCCCGCGCGCGGCGGCGTCCGCCACGAGCCCCGAGAGACGGTCGCAGAGGTCGAGGATCTGGTCGAGATAGCGCGCGTGCTCGTCGCCCATCGCCGCTGTCTCGACGACGGGAGAGATCACGTTTCCGACGTCGGTGACGCGCACCCGAAGCTTCTCCGTGAGCTGCTGGTCGAGCCCCGCATAACGGATCGCCGACGGCCCCATATCGACGCCCCGCCGCCCGGCGCCGAGGTCGAGGGTCGCGCCGATCACGGCGATTTCGCGGGCGGCTTCTTCGACGCTCACGGCGAGGAGGCTAACGCGCCCGGTGGAGGAGGCCCGGCTACACTGACCGCCGCCCAGCCGCGGCGAGGTAGCTCAGCTGGTAGAGCACTCGGCTGAAAACCGGGGTGTCGCCGGTTCGAGTCCGGCCCTCGCCATCTTCTTCTGGCGGTCGCCCGCTTCGCTGGCGCTGTGCTTTCCGCTCCCGCCTGTGCCGCGCCCGCTCATGTCGGTCGCGGCACGGGGGACGACCGAAAGGAGAGGCCCCCGTGGACGCGTTCGCGTTCTCGGGGGCCTCAGATCGTTCGGACCGGTGCAACCGTGTCCCGGACGACCGTTGCCCTGACCCTAATCCTTCTTTGCCCGCAGCGCTGCTGCCGGTGGCGACGAAAACTCCGCAAATTCCGCGAAGCCGCGCCGGTCGAGCTCCCCGCGCAGCCGCTCGGGCGCGACGTAGATCGGTGTCTCGGCACCTCTCGAGTACGAGAAGACGAGCGTCCCGGCCGGAGCGACGACGCGGGCGAGCTCGTCGTAGAACGGGATCATGTTCGAGAGGACGACGAGCTCGAAGGCGCCGTCCGAGCAGGCGAGCGCGGCGGCGTCCCCCACCTCGAAGCGAACGCGCCCCGCTAGCTCGGGCGGGAGCTTCCGGGAAGCCTCCTCGATCATGCCCGGACTGAGGTCGATGCCGACGACCTCGGCCTCGGTGTAGCGCTCGGCAAGCGCCAGGGCCACGACGCCGGTTCCCGTGCCGAGATCGAGGACCCGGCGCGGCGTGGGCACGTCCTCGAGCGCGAGATCGAGCGCCCAGAGGTGATGCGGGCCGATCCGCGCCTCCCAGGTGGGCGCGAGCCCGTCGAACATGGCCCGCAGCGGGCGACGGAAGACCCGCCAGAAGAGCGGCTGCCGCACGACCGCCTCCGTCACGAGCCGGGCGAAGCGCCGTGCGTCGATCACCGCGCGGCGAGATCGAGGACGATCTCGCTTCCCTCCTCGACCCGGAGGAGCTGGGCGGCGCTGCCGCTCGAGACCGCGAGCGCGAAGCTGCCGTAGCTGTCCTCGTAGAGGATGAGCGAGCCGCGCGGGGCATCCGCGAACGTGCGCGCGGAGACCGCGTAGAACCGCTCGCCGCGACTCGTGAGCTCGACCCGCGTGCCGGCGGCGAGCTCCGCATGCTCGAGATGCTCGCGGCGGAGGTTGAGCGCGACGTTGCCGAAGCGGTCGACGCCGACGGCGACCGCCCGGATGCGGTTCTGTCCCACCTCCGGCTCCGGCAGCTCGACGCGCACGAGCGCGTCCGGATCGACGGGCGGGCCGAGCGCCTCGAGCGCCACGCCGGCGGCAAGATGCGCCGCGGCCGGCGAGAACAGGTCGCGCCCGTGGAACGTGCGGGAGACCGGCTGCAGGGAGTAATCCGCGTTCGCGAGCTCGTGAGCCTCGGCAACACCGCCGAAGCGCTCGGCGGCCGGCAGGAGGAGCCCGTTGTCGGGGCCGACGTACAGCCGGCCCTCCCGGTCGCGCAACGCGAGTGCGCGCCGCCCGCTCCCCACGCCGGGTCGACGACGGCGAGATGGACCCCCGCCGGCATGTAGGTGAGCGCATTCGCCAGCACCAGTGCGCCCTGGAGGACGTGCCCCGGCCGGATCCCGTGCGTGACGTCGATCACACGGGCGTCTGGAGCGATCGACGCCATCACGCCGTGACAGGTGCCGACGAAGTCGTCCTGGAGCCCGAAGTCGGTCAGGAAGGTGATGACCACGAGACGGAACGTAATGCCTCGACGAGCCCGCCGAGATCGTGAACGGCGGCAACGGCGACGACGTCCAGTCCGGCCGTCCGCGCCTCGGAGGCGGTCTGGGGGCCGATGGCCACGATGGGCACGTGCGTACCGGTCGCGGCGAGCGCCCGCGCTGCGGAGCCGGACATGAGCAGCGCGACATCGGCGTTCGGCACGACAGGCCGGAGCTCGATCGTCCGGTAGAGCGGCAGGAAGTCGGCCTCGAGGACGTCCCGTCGCGCACCCTCCGCGGCCGCGAGCAGGACGGTTCCCTCCGGCAGCTCCTCGCGCAGGCCTTCCTGCGTGTGGGTCGCGGCGACGAGGTCGACGGACAGCCCGTGCGAGCGCAGCGCCCCGGCAGTCGCCGGCCCGATCGCTGCGATCCGGTTCGCGCTCACCCCGCGGCGCGCGAGCTCGTGCGCACCGTTGCGACTCGTGACCACGAGCCAGTCGTAGGCGCGAGCGTCGACCGGCTCGTCGCCCAGCGGCTCGACGCGGATCAGCTCGCAGAAGACGGCGTCGTGCCCGAGCGACTCGACGCGGGAGACGAGCTCCTCACGCGTGACGAGCACTCGCACCGGCCAGCTCCTCCCCGAGCGCCGCGGGATCGTCGCCCGCTGCGCCGCTCGATCCACGATCCGTCCTCCGCCGCCACGAGGCCCGTCAGCGTCGTCCCGTCGTGATACGCCGCGACCGGAGCGAGGCAGCCGCCGCCGACCGCCGCCACGACCGCGCGCTCCGCCTCCACGCGCTCCCGCGTCTCGGGATCGTCCGCAGCGGCCACGAGATGCTCGTCGCCCGCGCGCACCTGGAGCGCGAGCGCGCCCTGGCCCGCCTCGGGCAGCATCGTCTCCGGCTCGAACCGGTGCCCGATCTCCCCTCCGAGCCCGAGCCGGTCGAGCCCGCAGGCGGCGAGCACGATCGCGTCGAGGCCCCGCTCTCCCCGCTTCCGCAGGCGCGTGTCGATGTTGCCCCGCAGCGGCTCGATCGAGAGCGTCCGGCTCGAGCGCGAGCAGCTGAGCCTTCCGCCGCACCGACGCGGTGCCGATCCGCATCCCCGGTCGCAGCTCCGCGGCGCCGCAGAGCGCGTCGCGGGGGTCCTCGCGGCGAAGGTAGGCGCCGACCACCAGTCCTTCCGGGTCTGCAGCCGTCAGGTCTTTCGCAGAGTGGACGGCGACGTCGATCCGCCGTTCGAGCAGCGCCTCCTCGAGCTCCTTGACGAAGACGCCGCGCGAGCCGATCTCGCCGAATGGACGCGAGCGGTCGCGGTCGCCCGCGGTCGTGATCGGCACGAGCGCGAGCTCGATGCCGGGCGCCCGCAGCGACGAGAGGGCGCGCTCGGCCTGGGTGAGGGCGAGCCTACTGCCGCGAGTGCCGACGCGGACGAGCACAGACCCGGAAGTCCGCGCCTCCGCACGGGCGGCGCGCACCCGACGCCGCGCGGCCGGACTCGAATGAAGGCCGTCGGCACCTGCAGCGGCAGAGGACGACCTGTCGCGGGCTTGACGTTCAGCGCTCGTCCTCGCCGAGACCGAAGAGGTGCCGCACGGTCTCAGCATAGAGGACCCCATCGGCTGCCGCGGCCGCCTGCTTCATCCGCACGGTCGGCAGATGGAGGAGCTTGTTCACGATCTGGGCGGTCACCGCCTCGACCGCCCGCCGCTGGCTGTCGTCGAGCCGCCCGAGCAGCGACTCGGCCTTCCGCAGCTCGGCCTCGCGGATCTCCTCGGCGCGGGCGCGCAGCGACGCGATCGCCGGCACGACGTCGAGCGACGCGTGCCACTCGTGGAACTTCTCCGCCTCGGCCGCGACGATCGCCTCGGCCCGCTCCGCCTCGCGCCGGCGCAGCGACAGGGTCTCGGCCACGATCCGCCTCGAGGTCGTCGATGTCGTAGAGGTAGCAGCCGTCGAGGTCTCCGATCGCGGGATCGAGGTCGCGAGGCACGGCGAGATCGACGAGCAGGAGCCGGCGACCCCGGCGACGCCGCAGCGCGTCGGCCACGGTCGCCGCCTCGAGCACCATGCCCTGCGCGTTCGTCGACGCGATGACGACGTCGACCGCCCCGAGCTGCTCGCCGATCCGCTCGCGCTCGGTCTTGCTGTTGGCGACGAGCGCGATCTCGGCGCCGCGGCTCCGGAGGTTGCGGGCGGCCTGCTCGCTCACCTTGCCCGCGCCGAGAAGGAGTATCGAGCGGCCCTCGAGGCTGCCGAACACCTGCTCGGCGAGCGCGGCGGCCGCTGCCGACACCGAGGCCGGGCTCTGGCCGATCGCGGTCTCGGCACGCACCTTCCGCCCGCGTGGAGCGCCTGCCGGAAGACCCGGTCGAGCAGCGGCCCGGTCGTCCCGAGCTCGTGCGCGACGCGCACCTGGCCGAGGATCTCGCCCTCGCCCGGAACGAGCGAGTCGAGCCCGGCCGCGACGCGGAAGAGGTGGTGTGCGGCGGCCCGGTCCTGCAGCCGGTAGAGCGCCGGCTCGACCTCCGGGCTGAGCGACGCGAGCGCGGCGACCGCATCCCGCTCGGCCTGCTCCGCGTCGTCGGCGGCGATGTAGAGCTCCATGCGGTTGCAGGTCGAGAGGCAGACGGCCTCGCGCCCGTCGGCCGCGAGCCGGGCCGCGAGCGCCTGCGCATCCTCCCGATCGAGGGCGACCTGCTCGCGCAGCTCGACCGGCGCGTGGTGGTGGGAGGTGCCGACGAGGACGAGGCGCATCATGCGAAGTGGGTTGCAGGGAGGGCGAGCCGGACGACGACGACGAGTGCGAAGCCCGCGCAGGGCGAGATAGGCGGCGCGGCGTCCCGTCCAGCCGCCGAGCACGCGCAGGGCGAGATATGCGCACCAGACGAGCCACGTCGCAGCCGTCACGGCGATGAGCGCGTCGAGCCGGTCGTCGCGGACGACGAGCCGCACGAGCCCGACGGCGGCGCCGAGCGTCAGGAGCGGCACCGACCACGCGACCGTCCGCAGAGCGAGGGAGTCGAGCGTGGCGAGCGCGGGCATCTGCCGGCGGAGGATCGTCGCGGGACGCGTCCTCAGCCGCCGCTCCTGCCAGATGTACAGCCCGGACAGCGCGGCGGCGAGCGTGAAGCCGGCGAAGGCGGCGAGCACGAGACCGACGTGGACGACGAGGAACAGGTTCGAGTAGTGGCTCGCGCTCCCGATCCCGGTCCCGCCGCCGGCGCGCGCGACGACGAGCAGCGCCACCGCTAGCGGCATCACGACGAGGCCGAGCAGCCGGTACGGCCGGCGGCAGCCCCAGATGAGGTACGCCGAGACGACGAGCCAGACGAAGAGAGCGAGCGACGAGGCCCACGTCCCCCACGGGAAGCCGTCGTCGCGCGCCGCCTGCACGCCGAGCAGCGCTGTCTGGGCCAGCCAGCCGAGCCGGACGCCCCAGGTGGCGGCTCGGCCCGCGAGGCCGGGCCGCCGCACGTCGCCGAAGTAGCCGACGGCCGCCTCCCCGTAGAGCAGGAGCGCGGGCCAGAAGAGCAGCTCAGCCAACGCGCGCCGGCTCCCGCGGCGCCTCTTCCACGTCGTCGGTGGGCGCGCGACCGGCGAGCTCGTCCACCTCGCGCTCGAGCCGCTGCAGCTTGAGCGCCATGATCAGGACGTAGACGAGGACGCCGGCGAACACGACGCAGTACGCGGCGGTGACGTATTTCTCCCCAGTGGTCAGACGAGCACCTCCCTCAATCGGCGCAGCCGCACGTCGAGCCGCTTGCCGCCGAGCTCGAGCCGGTAGAGCGTGTACGCGAGAACGAGCATCGCAGCCTGCGCGACGCAGTACGTGACGAGGATCCAGCCGCCGAAGCTAGGGCCGTGGCAGCGTGAAGACGGCGGGGATGGAGGAACTCCTTGGCCAGCCGGATCGCGGCGAAGCTGACGGGGATCAGGACGACGCCGAAGAGCGCGTACACGGCGCTCAGGTTGGCTCGCTGCGGGCCCGGATCGACCGAGTAGCGGAGCATGAAGTACGCGCAATAGAAGAGGTAGAGGACGAGGAACAGCACGAGCTCGTCCTCGCTCCACACCCACCACCGTCCCCACGAGATCTTCGCCCAGATCGAGCCGGTCAGGAGCACGAGCGTGCCGAAGATCAGCCCCTGGTGGACGCAGACGTAGCTCGCGAGGTCGGCGCCGCGGATCGCGCTTCCACAGGTGCCGGAGCGCCTGCCACGCGCCGCAGATGAAGCACGCGTACGCGGTGAACGCGATCGAGACGTGGAAGTAGAAGATCCGCTGCGAGAAGCCCTGGTTCACGTCGTTCGGCGCGACGAAGAAGACGAACGCGAGCGCGGTCGTCACGAGCACGAGCGAGCTCGCGGCGAGCGCGGGCAGGGGGATGCGCATGCGACCCACGGCAGGGATTGTCGCAGTAGGTGGGCTACTCGGCGACGACGTACTCGAACGACGCCCAGCACACGACCGCGAAGAGGAGGTCGTAGAGGGCCAGGAAGCCGAGGTAGCGACCGGGCGAGACGACGACGCTCGCGCCGACGGCGCCCACGACGATCGGCATGGCCATCGGCAGGAACAGAAGCGGCAGCAGCAAGTCCCGCGCCCGGGTCACGACGGCCATCGCACCGAGGAACGTCCCGACCCCGCAGATCCCGAGATCGGCGAGGAGGACCGCGGCCACCGTCGCGCCGCCGACGCTGTGGAAGAAGAGCGCGTAGAGCGGCAGCGCCACGGCCTCCGCCGCGACGAGGAACGCAAGCGTCGCCAGGGACTTGGCAAGCCAGATCGCGCTCCGGTCGCACGGCGCGAGGACGAGCCCGTCCATCGTCCGCTGCTCGCGCTCGGGCACGAACGCGCGACCGAGGCCGAGCAGCGCGGTGAAGAGGATCGCGACCCAGAGCAGGCCGCTCGTCTCGAGCCTCGACGGCGCTCCCGGCAAGCGCGAAGTGGAAGACGACGAAGACCGAGACGACGAACAGGAGCATCGCCGGCAGCGTGTCCCGCGCCCGCAGCTCCAGCAGGAGGTCCTTGCGCGCGAGCGCCCCGACGTCGCGTACGTACCTCATAGCGCGAGGGCGAGCGCGCCGCTCGCCAGCGGCTCGACGCGCGCCGGATCGTGGGTGGCCAGCAGGAAGGTGCGTTCGCCGCGGAGCTCCGCGAGCTGTGCGTCGAGGAGCTCGGCGCCGGCCTCGTCGAGCGCGCTGTACGGCTCGTCGAGCACGAGCAGCTCCGGCTCGTGGAGGAGAACACGGCAGAGGGCGAGCCGCTGGGTCATGCCCCGGGAGTACGACGCGACACGCTCGTGCCGCGCCTCCCAGAGCCCGAAGCGCTCGAGCAGCATGCCGATCCGCTCGCGCCGCTCGGCCACGCGATAGAGCCGCCCGTAGAGCTCGAGATTCTCGAGCGCAGTCAGCTCGCGGTAGACGAGCGGCTCGTGGCCGAGGTAGCCGACCTGCGCGCGCGCCGCGCTCCGCTCGATCGTCCCCTCCGTCGGCTGCGGCGAGGCCGACGCAGATCCGCAGCAGCGTCGTCTTCCCGGAGCCGTTCGGCCCGGTGACGACGAGGAAGCCGCCGCGCGGCAGGGCGAGGTCGATCCCCCGCAGGACGCGCTTCTCCCCGTAGCGCTTGCCAAGGCGGCGAGCCGCTCAGCACGCGCCAGCATAGGCAGTCCGACCCGATTTACCGCCGTTTTACGCCGGCCTTGCTCAGAACCGTGCGCGGCTCGGGCCTTATTCCAACTGCGACCAGATGACCGCGACCAGGAGGAGAACCATGTCTAAGAAGCGACTCGTACTGTTGGGGCTGTTCTTGGCCGCGGCACTCGCGGCGACCGGCGTGGCTGCGGCACGCGGCAGGACAACGTCCGTGCAAGCCGCAAGCGCGACCTTCGCCGCCATGACCGTCTCGCACGAGCGCCAGGTCACGTGCTCGGTCACCGGCGGCGACACCTTCCAGGCGACGAGAGCGACCTACACGGGAACGGCGGCGAGCGCCGACCCGCGGCTCGCCGGAGCGCTCACGATCCGGGCCTGGAGCCTCGTGGACACCACGAACGGCGTCGGCCACGTGTACGGCGTCTTCCACATCAAGGGCGTCGGCACCCGGGCGCACGGCACGCTGAACGCAGCGCTGGCGAACGGAAAGGCATCCGGGCTGGCCCGGGGCTTCGTGAGGCATCACTGGGGCCGGATCGTCGCCTCGCTCGGTGCGACCTTCGATCCGACCGCGGGCTTCTCGACGGGCTCGCTGGGCGGCAGCACGACCGGAGCTGGATTCGTTCGCTCGGGTCGCTGGTGCCATCCCCCTCACTGGCCGCAGCCCTAGCGGAATGGAGCCGGGGCGCCGAGACGATTCGGCGCCCCGGCTCGCTCAACGGACCGCGTCGACGATGACGAACGCGGCGAAGACGACGCTGATCACGCCGTTCATCGTGAAGAACGCCGTGTCGAGCCGCCGCAGGTCGCCCGGACGCACGAGGGAGTGCTCGTACGCCAGCAGCAGCGCGACGGCGCGCGACGCCGAGCCAGTAGAGAGCGCCGACCGGCAGGCCGAGCCCGGCAGCGACGAGGCACGCGATCGTCGCCGCGTGCGAGAGCGCGGGCGCCGAGGAAGGCGCCGCGCACGCCGAACCGCGTCACGATCGAGTGCAGCCCCTCCCGCCGGTCGACCTCCTCGTCGAAGAGCGCGTAGAAGAGGTCGAAGCCCGCCACCCAGAGGGCGACGGCGGCGCCGAGCAGCCACGCCTGCCACGGCAACCGGCCGGTGATCGCCACCCAGGCGCCGACCGGCGCCAGGCCGTCCACGGCGCCGAGCCAGAAGTGGCAGAGCCAGGTGAACCGCTTCAGGTACGGGTAGACGACGAAGCCGACGACCGGGATCGGCCAGAGCCAGCGCACGAGCGGATTCAGCTGCCAGACGGCGGCGAGGAAGAGTGCGAGCGAGGCGAGGCAGAAGACGACGACCTGGGCGACGGAGAGCTGGCCGCTCGGCAGCTCCCGGCCGGCCGTGCGCGGGTTGCGCGCGTCGATCCCCGCGTCGATCAGGCGGTTGAGCGCCATCGCGAGCGAGCGGGCGCCGACCATCGCGAGCGTGATCCAGAGCAGGTCGTGTCCGCTCGGCGTGCCGTCGACCGCGAGGAACGCGCCGACGTAGGCGAACGGCAGCGCGAAGACCGTGTGCTCGATCTTGACGAGCCGCGCGAACCGCGCAGGAAGCGGCGCCGGCGCGGACCCGGCGGTCACGTCTGCTCGTGCGACGTGCGGAGCGCCGGCGAGCAGCTCGAGCGCGTGCGCGAGCGCGGGGCGGAGCACCGCGAAGCCGTCACGGCAGCCGCCGGTCGAGCCCGGCAGGTTGACGACGAGCGTCGAGCCGAGGACGCCGGCCGCGCCCCGCGAGAGGAGGCCGTGCGGCGTCTTCGCGATCGAGTCCGCCCGCAGCGCCTGCGCGATGCCCGGCGCCTCCCGCTCGAGCACGTCGCGGGTCGCCTCGGGCGTCACGTCCCGCGGCGCGAGGCCGGTACCGCCGGTCGTGAGCACGAGCCGCGCCCAGGCCGCAAGCTCCCGGATCGCCGCGGCGATCTCGTCGCGCTCGTCGGGAACGAGCCGCCGCTCGACCTCGTAGCCCTCGCCGCGCAGCAGCTCGTCGAGGGCGTCGCCGCTCCGATCCTCGCGCGTCCCGGCCGCCACGCCGTCCGACACCGTCAACACCGCGGCTCTCAGCCGTGCGCTCCTTCGTCTTCTCCACGAGCACGACCTCGGCGATCCGCATCCCCTTGTCGACGGCCTTCGCCATGTCGTAGACCGTGAGCGCCGCGACCGAGGCCGCCGTCAGCGCCTCCATCTCGACTCCCGTCTGCGCGGTCGTCTCCGCCGAGGCGACGATCTCGACCGACTCCTCGCCCACCTCGAGCGCCACCTCGACGTGCGTGAGCGGCAGCGGATGGCAGAGCGGGATCAGCTCGCTCGTCCGCTTCGCGGCCATGATCCCGGCGACCTGCGCCGTCGCGAGCGCGTCGCCCTTCGGCAGCTCGCGCAGGATCCGCGCGGTCGCGGCGGCCATCCGCACCTCGGCCCGCGCGACGGCGCGCCGGCGCATCGGCTCCTTGCCGCCGACGTCCACCATCCGCACGGCGCCCGACTCGTCGACGTGCGACAGGTCGGCCATCACGGGGATCGTACCTTCGCTCTTTGATGAGCTCCGTCGACCTACGCTCTGGATCGTCGAGGTCGGCCAGCTGCGCGTCGACCCACTCGCGGATGTCGTGCGCCCGGACGTGCTCGCGGATCGCGTCGGCCCGCCGCCGCCGCTCGGCAGGCTCGAGCGTCAGTGCCGCGTAGAGCGCGTCCGCCTGGCCGGAGATGTCGAGGGGGTTCACGGTGATCGCCCACTCGCCCGAGCTCCTCGTGCACGCCCGCGTTCTCGGACAGGACGAGCACGCCGTCGCGCTCGTTGACGAGGAACGCCTCCTTCGCGACGAGGTTGAGCCCGTCGAAGACGGGGTTCACGAGCAGGACGTCGAACTGCTTGTAGCCGGCGATCGAACGCGGGAAGTCGTCGGCGACGTCGAGCTCCACGGGCTGCCAGCCGTCCCGACCGAAGCGGTCGTTCACCTCCCGCGCCGCCGTCTCGACCGCCGCCGACGTACTCGGCGTACTCGGGGATGTCCTGGCGCGAGGGCGCGAGCAGCGCCGACCATACCGACCCGCCCGTGCAGCTCGGGATGGCGCTCGAGGAGCAGGGCGAAGGCGTGGAAGCCGCGCACGATGTTCTTCGACGGGTCGATCCGGTCGACGCGGAGCACGAGCTGCTCCGGGCGCCGCGCGACGAGGGCCGCCTCCCGCTCGAGCACGGCGGGATCCTCGCGCAGCCGCTCGAACTCGGCCGGGTCGACGCTGATCGGATGCGCAACGACGCGCGTCGTGTCGGCCGCGGTGCTCGACCGTCCTCGGCCTTCCGGTCGACCCGCGCGCCGAGCAGCCGCTCCACGGCGAGCGAGGAAGGCGTGCCGCCAGCGCTCGGTGTGGAAGCCGACCACGTCGTTCGCGAGCAGCCCCTCGTGGATCGCGACACGCAGCTCCGGCGGCAGCGCGTGCCAGTAGTCCGGCTCCGGCCACGGGATGTGGACGAAGTGCGACGTCACGACGTCGGGTCGCGCCTCCCGCACGAGCCGCGGCGCGAGGTAGAGGTGGTAGTCGTGGAAGAGGACCGCCGCGCTCGGGCTCGCGCTCGAGCTCCTAGAGCGTCGCCGCGGCGAACGCCTCGTTCACCGGCACGTAGCCCGTCGCTCCAGGCCTCGTGCAGCCCCGGCCCGAAGCTCGGGAGCCGAGCCCAGCCCCCAGAGGTAGTGCTGCAGGAACCAGAGGGTCGGGTTCGCGAACACGTTGTAGAAGCGGTCGTAGGCGGCCGGATCGTGCGACGACGAGCCGCAGCCGGTACGGGTCGCCGCCCGCGCGTCGTCCTCGACGAACGAGCCGCCCCGCTCGGCCGCCACGGCCCGGTCCTCCTCGGTCATCGCGCTCGCCACCCACGTCACGTCGTGGTGGGCGAGCAGGCCGCCGAGCGCCGTCACGACCCCGCCGCCGCCGCGCCGCGCCACGCGGCTCCCCCGCGTCACGCGCATACGCGACCGGGGCACGATTGAAGACGACGAGGAGCTTCCGCCGCGGCGTTGTCGATGTTGACAACGTCAGGCCGACTGGTGCAGCCGCTTCACGAAACGGAGGCGCGAACCGCGAACGCCCGGCTGGGAGTGCAGCTCGAACTCGTCCGCGATCGTCCGGATGATCGCGATGCCGAGGCCGCCTTCGGTGAGCTCCTCGCCCTCGAGCGCCGGCGGCCGGTGCGGATCGAAGCCCTTCCCGTCGTCGACGACCTCGACGGCGAGCGCATTGCCCGCTGAGCTCGTACGCGATCGAGACGAATCCGGCTCCGCCGGCATACGCGTGCCGAACGGAGTTCGAGACGGCCTCGGTCAGCGCGAGCTTGAGATCGGCGAGCGACTCGTCGGGCAGCGCGACGATGTCGGCGAGACCGCTGAGCGCGAGGCGGGCCAGGGCGATGTACTCCGCGCGCGCGGGCACCCGGAGCCGGACGGTCCGCATCCCTTCGAGCTCCTCGCCCGCCGTCTCGATCAATGCCGCCTCGCCCATCCAGCCGACCCCTCGCTTGTTTCCCGTAGATTCGGGGCTCTAAACCCGCCGATTTCTACCAGTAACGCACAGAGCGTTCGCCGCAACGCCCGATGTTTACTCCCGCGTCCGGCCCTCCCCGCCCGTCGAGAGACTAACCCCGGTCGTTTTCACGGGAAAACGGCGCGCCCGGACCCAGCCCTAGACTGGGCGCTCGTGACGGCCGCCTCGCCCGCACCCGAGCGCCGACGGTCGCGGCCGGGTTCGCTCGAGCGTCCCGTCAACGCGCGCCTCTACCGCGGCACCTGGCTGCTCGTCGGATTGCCGTTGCTGCTGCTCGCGTTCAGCGTCGCCCGTCCTCCGGCGCTCCAGCCGCCGCAACCTCCCGCCGGCCTTCGACCGCTCGCAGGCCGCGTCGCTCGCCGACGGACCTCGCCTCCAACTATCCCGGACCGGCAGCCCGGCACGCCGGGCGCGACGGGGCCGCGGCGTGGTTCCGCCGCCAGCTCCGCGCCGTACGGCTTCCACGTCCGCAGCGACCGTTCACGGCCACGATCGCGGGCGGACGCACGACGCTCGTCAACCTCGTGACGAAGAAGCCGGGCATCGGCTCTCGCCGCCCGAGATCGTCGTCATGGCACACCGCGACGACAGCGGCGCCGGCCACGGACTGAACGACAACGCCTCCGGCACGGCGGCGCTCATCGAGCTGGCGCGCTCCTACGCCCCGACTGCCGCCGCCGCAGCGGATCTCGCTGCCCTACACGCTCGTCTTCCTCTCGACGGACGGCGCCGCCGAGGGCGCCCGCGGCGCCGCCCACTTCGCGGCCCAGAGCAGGCGCGCCGGAACATCCTCGCAGTCGTCAACCTCGACTCGATCGGCGGTCGCGGCAGGCCGCGGCTCGTGCTTCGGCGGCAGACACCGCCCGCTCGCCCGCGCCCGGGCTCGTCGAGACGCTGCGAGCGGCGCTCGCGCAGGAGGGCGGCGCCGAGCCGGCGCGGCCGAGTGGGCTCCAGCAGCTCCTGGGCCTCGCGCTTCCCCTTCGACCCCTACGAGCAGGCGCCGTTCGTGAGCCGCGGGATCCCGGCGGTGACCGTGACGACCGGCGGCGCCCGGCCGCCGGAGTCGCAGGCGCGGCGCCCGGACGGCTCGACGTCGGGCATCTCGGCGCGATCGGCCTCGCGGCGCAGGACAGCGTGGACGCGATGGAGCAGGGCGTCTCGCTCGCACAGGGCCCGGCGAGCTACGTCTTCCTCGGCCAGCGCGTCGATCCGCGGCTGGGCGATCGAGATCGTGCTCGTCGCCATGCTGCTGCCGTTCCTCGCGGCCGCCGTCGACCTCTTCGCCCGCTGCCGCCGGCGCCGGATCCGGATCGCGCCCGCACTTCGCAGCTATCGCAGCCGCCTCGGCTTCTGGGCCTGGGTCGGCGCGCTCTTCCTCGTCTTCGGGGCGCTCGGCCTCTGGGGCAGCGGCGACGGCCGCGCGCCGCCCCTGAGCTCGCGTCTCGTGGCCGGGCGGAGCACTGCTCGCGCTCGTGCTCCTCGCCGGCGCCGGCTGGCTCGTCGCGCGCGAGCCGCCTCCTGCCGCGGCGGCCGATCCGCCCGGAGGAGCGGCTCGCCGGGCACAGCGGCGGCGCTGCTCGCGCTCGGCGTCGTCGGCCTCCTCGTCGCGGCGACGAACCCGTTCGCGCTCCTGTTCGTCCTTCCGTCGCTGCACATGCTGGCTCTGGCTGCCGCAGGTGCAGACCCGCCCCCCGGCGCTGCGCGCGCAGCGTCTTCCTGGCCGGGCTTCACGGGCCCGGCTACCTCGTCTGGTCGTTCGCCACCCACTACGGGCTGGGCTGGGACGCGCCGTGGTACGTCGCCAAGCTCTTCGCGTCGGCTACGCGCCGCTCCGCTGCTCGTGATCGGCGCTCGCCTGGCTCGCCGCGGCGGGCCAGCTCGCCGCGCTCGCGGCCGGCCGCTACGCGCCGTACCCCGCCCCGCAGGAACGTCCGCGCCGCGGGCCGGTGCGCGAGCTCATCCGCACGCTCGTCTCTCCCGCAGCGGCGCCGCGCGGCGCCGGCCGAGGCGCGCCGCGCGGTCAACCAGTAGCCGCGCTCAGCGGCGCCAGACGCAGCCACCGCACCGTCGAGCCGGCCGCGAGCTCGCCGTTTCCACGTGGAACGTGCACGAGCGCGTCCGCGGCGGCCGAGCGGACGATCATGTGCGACTCCTGGCCGGTGACCGGCTCGAGCACGAGCGCCTCTCCGTCCACCCGCGACCGGGCGCGCACGAACTCGTCGCGTTCCTCGTTGCGCCGCAGGCCGACCGCGAGCCGCCCCGGCTCGAACCGAGGCAGCGGCATCGGCAAGCGCCCTGCAACGCGCGCAGCGCAGGCTTGACGAAGCAGCTCGCAACCGACGAGCGCCGACACCGGGTTCCCGGGCAGCCCGAAGACGAGCGTTCCGCCCGGACGCCGAACGAGACCGGCTTGCCGGGCTTGATCGACGACGCGCCAGAAGACCTCCTCGACGCCGAGCTCCTGCTCGACGGCGCGGACGAGGTCGTGCTCGCCGACCGAGACGCCGCCCGAGGTGACGAGCACGTCGGCCGCGAGACCCCGCTCGAGCGCCTCCCGCAACGCCTCCTCGTCGTCCGCGGCGGGAGGCCCGGACGTCACCTCGGCGCCCGCGGCGGCGAGCGCGGAGGCGAGCATGAGCGCGTTCGTCTCGTAGATCTGGCCCGGCGCGGAGCGCCTCGCCGGGGTCGACGAGCTCGCTGCCCGTCGCGAGCACGGCGACCCGCGGACGGCGCGCGCACAGCAGCTCGGCGACGCCGGACGCCGCGGCCGCGGCCAGCCGCGCCGGCGTCAGCCTCACGCCGGCCGGAACCACCACCTCCCCGGCGGCGACGTCGCCACCGCGAGGGCGGACGTGCGCTCCGGGCTCGACCGGCTGCGCGATCTCAACCGTGTTGTCCTGTTGGACAACGTTCTCGATCGGGACGACGGCGTCGGCCTCGTCCGGCACGACCGCCCCGGTCGAGATGGCCACGGCACAGCCGGGCTCGACCGCGCCTCGAACGGCTGCCCCGCGGCGGACTCGCCGACGACCCGCAGCGTCCCCGGCAGCATCGGCCGCGCGCACGGCGAAGCCGTCCATCGCCGAGCTCGCGAACGGCGGCAGGTCGACCCGGGCACGGACGTCCTCCGCGCTGACGCGTCCGCCCGCCTCGGCGATCGGCACGACCTCCGCCGGAAGCGGCCGGGCGAGCTCCAGCACCCGCTCCTGCGCCTCCTCGAGGGTGAGTAGTGAAGCCACGGTGCGGTACATACCGTAGTCGTGAGGCCAGGAGACGAGGTCGCCGGCCGCTACCGGCTCGACGAGCTGCAGGGGCACGGCCCGATGTCGGAGGTCTGGCGGGCGCACGACCGACACGCTCGACCGCACGGTCGCGCTGAAGATCCTCTCGCCGACCGCAGACCTCGGCCGCTTCCGCCGCGAGGCACAGGCCCTCGCCGCGCTCGCGCACGAGAACGTCATGCGCGTCTACGACTACGGCGAGGACGAGGCCGGGCCGTTCATGGCGCTCGAGTGGCTGCCCGGCGGGACGCTCGAGGATCGCCTGGCGCAGGGGCCGCTGCCGCCCGGCGAGACGCATCGTGTCGCGGCGGGCATCGCCACGGGCCTCGCGCACCTCCATGCCCGCGGCCTCGTCCACCGGGACCTCAAGCCGGCCAACGTCCTCTTCGACGAGGAGGGACGGCCGAAGCTCGGCGACTTCGGGCTCGCGCGACGCACGGCCGGTGCAGGCACCCTGACCGAGGCGGGGACGGTGCTCGGCACGGCCGCCTACATCTCGCCGGAACAGGCGGCAGGAGAGCCGGCCGGGCCGGCGAGCGACGTCTACTCGTTCGGCGTGATCCTCTTCCGGATGCTCACGGGCGCGCTGCCGTTCGCGGCGGACGACGCGCTCGCCCTCGTCGAACATGCACCGGCACGCGCCGCCGCCCGCGGTCGAGACGCTGCAACCCGACGCGCCGCCGGAGCTCGCCGCGCTGACGGCGGCGGCGCTGCGCAAGGATCCGGCGCAACGGCCGGCCGACGGAGCAGCGCTGCTGGACGCGCCTGGGCAGCGCCGACCGAGCGCAGTCGCCTGCCGCGCGGACACCGAGGCGACGCAGGTCCTCGCGGCTCCGGCAGACTCCTCCGACGAGAAGCTCCCGGCGCGAGGCGCGGCGGCCGGTCGCCGCCGCGATCGGTCGTCCTGGCCGCCGCGGGCGGCGTGCTCGCCTGGGCCGTGACGCGGCCGGAAGCACGGCGCCCGCCGGCGTGTCGACGAGCGGCGGGACAAAGGGCACGCCACGCCGGCACGACGCGGGCGGTAGAGCCGGGGACGACGAGCTCGCGTACCCGGACTCAGCCCACGACACGACAGACGGCAGCCGACCACCACGGCCGGCCACACGACGACCGCAGTTACGACGACCGCGACGATCACCCACCACGGTTCCGAGCACGACGTCCCGACGATCAGCACGCCGACGCACCACCACGACGTCGGCGACCACCACGACGTCGGCGACGGCCTCTACCGGGACGCCGTGAGCGCGGCGGTGGACGCCGTGCCAGCGCGGTAGGCGTACTGCCCGGTCCAGGGCACGAACTGCGCAGGCGACAAGCGGTGCCGGGAAGGCGACGCTCGGCGAGCCCTCCAGGCGCGCGCTCCATGAACAGCCGCCAGGCCGTCGCGGGCAGCGTCGGGCCCGAGACCGCGGCTCCGTGCACGTCGAGCATCGGGATCTCGGCCTGCGGATAGCCGATCCAGACCGTGGCCTCGAGCGAGGGCGTGTAGCCGCAGAACCAGGCATCGGCGTAGTCGTCGGTCGTCCCCGTCTTGCCCGCGTCGACGCGGCCCGGGACGTGCGCGCCCGACGCCGGTCCCGTGCAGCATGTTCTCCTCGAGCACGTGCGTGACGGTTGCCGCGACCCAGTCCGGGACGACCCGCGTCCGCTGCGGCTGTCCCCAGCCGCCGCCGACCTTGCCGCCGGGGAAGACGACCCGCCGGATCGCGAGCGGCCGGGAGTACACGCCGCCTGCAGCCAGCGTCGCGTAGACGGAGGCCATGTCGAGCGGGGTCACCGCGCCGGTGCCGAGTGCGAGGGACGGCGTCGGCTGCAGCTGCGTCTGCACGCCGAGCTTCTGCGCCATCGCGACGATCGCGTCCGGGCCGACGTCGAGAGCGAGCCGCGCGTAGACCGTGTTGTCGGAGTGGAGCGTCGCCGCCGGCGACCGTCTCGGGCCCGGCATAGGTGCCGTCGTACGTCCGGACGCGCCAGCTGGAGCGGCGCGTAGTAGAACGGCGCGGAGAGGTAGCGCGTCGCCCACGGGTTCATCCCCTGCCGCCACCGCGGCGGCGAGGACGATCGGCTTGAACGTCGAGCCCGCCTGGCGCTCGCCGTCGTGGCGAGGTTGAACTCATTGCCGGGCGTTCCGGGCGTCACCGCCGCCATCGCGCGGATCGCGCCGGTCGCGGGATCGATGCGAGACGATCGCGCCGGCCGGATCGTGTCGCCCTGCAGCTCCTCCGACAGCGCGTGCACGGCGGCGTGTTGCAGACGCGGCCGGATCGTCGTGTAGATCTTCAGCCCGCCCGCGCGGACGGTCGCCGCGCCGTACGCCTGCTGCAGGAGGTTCTCGACGTAGCCGACGAAGTACGGCTCCCGGCTCGCATACGCCGGGCTCGGGCGCAGGTGGAGGCTGCGGATCGTGGACGGCCGCCGCGTACTGCGCATCGGTGATGTCCCCGCTCCGTCGCAGCGCGCGCAGGACGTCGTCGCGGCGGCGAGGGCGGCGGCCGGATTGTGGAGCGGGTCGTAGTAGGACGGAGCCTGCGGAAGCCCCGCGAGGAGCGCAGCCTGCTCGAGCGTCAGGCGGCTCGCCGGAACGGAGAAGTACGTCTCGGCCGCGGCCTCGATCCCGTAGGCGTGGTTCCCGTAGTAGACGTCGTTGAGATAGGCGGTGAGGATCCTGTCCCTCGACCAGGCGCGCGCGAGCTTGACGGCGAGGCAGGCCTCGACGACCTTCCGTTGCAGCGTCTTGCTCGCGCGAGAGGTAGAGGTTGCGAACGAGCTCCTGCGTGATCGTGGAGCCGCCCTGGACGATGTGGCCGGCGCTCACGTCGGCGACGAGCGCGCGGAGGATCCCGACCGGGTCGATGCCGCCGTGCTCGTAGAAGCGCCGGTCCTCGATCGCGACGGTCGCCTTCGGCATCCACGGGCTGATCGCGTCGCGGGCGACCGCCGTCCTGTTCTCGACGGCGGGCAGGACGCCGATCAGGCTGCCGTTCGCGCCGTAGACGAGCGAGTTGTCGGCCTGGCGCACCGGTCGCAGCGCGCTCAGGTCGCAGCTCGAGCCGAAGTAGACGGCGCCGCCGGCCGCCGTGACCGCGAGCACCGCGAGCGGAATCGCGATCGCGAGGACGACGAGCGTGCGGCGTCTCCGCCTCGGTCGCCGCTTCGACGGCTTCCGCTTGCGACTCACGTCCAGACGCCGAGCGCGCGCAGCCGCCGGTGGGCGCGGAGCCGAAGCTCGTGCTCGAGGCGCTCGGCCGCGAGGTCGTCGGACGCCGCGGCGCGGACGGTCGACGGTCGCGGGGCCGTCGAGCGAGGCTGACGTAGACCGACGCGTCCCGCTCGCCCGCGACGTCCTCCCGCAGCGCGTCGAGGGCGGCGTCGAGATCGGCGGAGAGCGGTACCGGGACGGAGACCTCCGCGAACGTCTCACGGCTTCGGATCGAGGCGTTGACGATCGTGTCGGAGGCGAGCTTCTCGTTCGGCACGACGATCCGCCGCCGATCGCCGGCGCGGATGAACGTGTAGGTGAGCCCGATCTCCTCGACCACGCCGTGCTGAGCCGTCGTACTCACGCGGTCGCCGATGCGCACGGGCTGGGCGAGGGCGATCAGGATGCCCGGCGATGAAGT
This sequence comes from uncultured Actinomycetota bacterium, assembly GCA_963800435.1. Lineage (GTDB taxonomy): Bacteria > Actinomycetota > Actinomycetes > Actinomycetales > Dermatophilaceae > CAVSJJ01. The sequence goes on along the minus strand of CAWDBE010000008.1, from coordinate 912,743 downwards.
TGCCGAGCGTCTGCTGCGCGGCGAAGCCGAGGACGACGCCGAGGAGCGCCGACGACGCGAGCAGCCCGCCGGCCACCGCGCGCACCTCGGGAATCGCGAGCAGGGCCGAGAAGAGACCGACGACGAGGATGACGTCGGTCAGATCGCGGCGGAAGACGCGATAGCGCGTCTCGGCCTCCGGCGGCAGCGGCCGCCGCTGCAGCCACCAGTCGACCACGCGGCGCCACCAGCGTGACGACGACGAAGATCGACCGCCGCGATGACGATGTGCTTCCAGAAGGCCATCCCCCGCCCGGATTCGCGGCGAGCGCGCGAATCCTCAGTCGAGCGGCAGCGGGCGGCGGCCGGCGAAGCCGTCTTCCACGCGGTGCCACCAGCGCGATCTCGTCCTCGCCGAGCTGCCAGCAGAGCAGCACCGTCTCGCCGTGGTGCAGCGCCGGGAAGTCGATGAGGCCGCTGTCGAGGTCCTTCACCTGGGCGCCGTGGCTCGTGATCTCGTCCACGAGCCGCGCCAGGCGCCGCGCGACGGCGTCGACCTCCGCGGTCGCCTGGGCGAGCTCCGCCGGCGGGATGCCGCCGCCGTTGCCGCGGATCTTCCGCTCGAGCTCCTCCTGGCGCTCGAGCGCGGCCGCGTGCTCCTGCCGGCTCGCGACGAGCTGCTCGACGAGCGGCCGCACGTGCTCGAGCTCGGCATTCGCCTCCTCCGGCGTGAAGTGGCGCATCGCCCGAACCCTATGCTGGCGCCGTCGTGGAGGTCGAAGCCGCCCAGCCCCGTCCGCGCCCGAGCCACACCCGCCTCGTCCTCTGGGCCCTCTTCGTCGGGCTGATCGCCGCGGTCAACTACGCGGCACGCTTCTCCGGAGGAAGCGGCAGCAGCAAAGGCGTCTCGCACCAGGAGGTCTACTCGTACTCGACGTTCGCCGGCGGGACGATCATCTACGCCATCTGGCTCGGGATCGTCCTGCTCATCGTCATCGACCGCTTCGACCTGCTCGCGCTGCGGCTCGCCGCGGCGCTGGGGGCAGGCGCTCGGGCTCGGCGCGTCGGTCGTCGTGCGCGATCTTCGTCTGGGAGGGCGTGATCTCCTATCTGCCGCTGCCGGAGAGCCCCGGCAAGGAGCAGGGGATCACGAACGTGCCCTGGGAGCCGAGCGCACGCCGGCGCCTTCGCCGCCAACTTCGTCCTCTTCGCGGTGATCGCGCCGTTCGTCGAGGAGCTGACCTTTCGCGGCGCCGGCCAGTCGCTGCTCCGCTTCCTCGGCCGTGCGCCGTCGATCGTCCTCGTCGGCGTCGCCTTCGGCCTCGCGCACGGGCTCGTCGAGGCGCTGCTCGTCCTCGTCCCCTTCGGCATCGCGCTGGCCTGGCTGCGCGACCGCACGGGCAGCGTCCTGCCGGGGATGCTCGTGCACGCCCTCTTCAACGGGGCGGCGCTCGCCCTGATCGTCGTGAGCTAGCTGTCCTCTTCGTCGCCGTTCTCGACGACGAACTGGTCGGGCGTGACGTCCTCGAGGAAGCTGCGGAACTTGAGCACCTCGGCCTCGAGCTGCTCCTCGTCGACCTCCTCGCCCTCGAACTCGATCGCCGACTCCGCGATCACGTCGTCGGCGGCGAAGATCGGCGCCTCGGCGCGGATGGCGAGCGCGATCGCGTCGGAGGGCCGGGAGTCGACCTCGATCTCCTGGCCGTCCTGGATGACCGTGATCTGGGCGTAGAAGGTGTTCTCGCGCAGCTCGGTCACCGTGATCCGGCTGATCGACGCGCCGAGCTGCTCGAGCATCTCGCTGACGAGGTCGTGCGTCATCGGCCGGACCGACGTCTGGCTCTGGAGCTTCATGAGGATCGCGGCCGCCTCCGGATGCCCGATCCAGATCGGCAGGAACTTGTTCCCGTCGGCGGTCTTCAGAAGGACGATCGGCTGTTTGCCGACCAGATCGAAGCTGACTCCGTAGATGAGCATCTCCTGCATCCGCGCCCGACCTCGCCTCGAATATAGCTCAGGCACGGGCGGCCGGAAACGCGGCGTATCCCAGCGCCCGGCAGGTGGCGTTTGACACACGTGCGCCCGCTCTGGCTGGACGACATCGAATCGCTCGAGGCGATCTCGCAGAACGAGGACGCCCGGCGGATCTTCCTGCGGATGGCGGCGCTTTCGCAAACGGGCCGCACGCCGAGCTTCGTCGTCGAGGTCGCGCTCGACCGGATCTCGACGCCGCGACCAAGGGCCGGCTCGTCGAGCTCGCCCAGGACGAGTCGTTCCTGCTCGCGGTCGAGGAGTACCTCGTTCGCACGCACCGCCTCCACTAGCGCCGGGCTACAATCCGCCCCCGCGCGGGCGATTAGCTCAGCTGGTTAGAGCGCCGCTCTGATAAGGCGGAGGTCCCTGGTTCGAATCCAGGATCGCCCATGAAGCACTACACGCGGCACTCACAAAGCGCCGGGAATGCGGGGCTTTCGGGCTCTACGCAGGACTTCCCGTTGGCAGCAAGCCGTGTGCAGAAGAGTCCTACCCCTAAAGGTGCGCGGCTTGCCTACCTCGGTGCTGCCCCCGCGAGCGACTCGATTAGCCGGAGAGGCCCCTGAAGGGACTTCCATAGACCGACTTCGTGGAGTGGTAGAAGACCGTCACGCGATCCGGCGGCAGTTCACTGACGGTCTGCGATCCGATTGCAACCATCTCGTCCCCGAGCTGCGTCCACGGCCGGTCGAAGTCGGGGGCTCGCCGTGCTTGGGCTGGGGCTCTGCGGCCGCACGCTTCTCAACGTCGTGCAGCGTCAGTGCCTCGAACTCTGCTTGTTTCATCGCACGCCTCCAGGTCGTGTGCGCGAAGGATGGCGGCTACGACGGAACGGTGCGTGCGCGTAGGGCTGCCAAGATGCGTGGCTGGTTTCGCCGGCGCTTCCCGAGGGCCTAGAGCAGATCGGAGTATCGGCCGAGGCTCACGCCGCTAAGTCTGCGGTAAAGAGCAACTGCGGCCTCTTCCGTAAGAGAAGCAACGTGATCCACGGCCGCGCGTACGTCGTCGCCGTGAACGAGCCGTTCCTCTTCGCGGTCCGGCGGCAGGAGTCTCGGATTCGCGCAGTAGGCCCGCACCAGGCCCGAGACGATGCTCGCCTGACCGTGCTGCTGGGTCTGCAGCTCAGGTCGGTTGATCACGTGGGTCCAGAGGAGTTCCGTCAGCAGCGCGATCCCGTGCCGCTTTAGATCAGCTCGCACTGGATCGCGGTCGAGCACGACGTCGGCCGAGTAGCGCAGCGGCTCGCCGCTATCGAAGGTGTAGATCCTCTTGCCTCCGTCGCCCCGGTCAGTCCAGCCCACGTCGTCGACGAAGTACGTGATGAGGCGCGACGTTGTCGACTGCACCTGTTCCTTGATGCGTGCACGCGGCTCCCACGGAATCTGGATGTCCGAGCGCTGAGCGATCTCGGTCCAGGCAGCGACTAACTCGTCGAACGCGATACCGCGCTTCCCCGCGAAGTCGGCCAGGAAGCGCAGCGCGTCAGGCGCAGGTTTGCCCGTAGCGTCGGTCGCGAGGAGACGGTCCAAGGGGATGCGACCGCCCCTATAGAAGTCGACGACGTCGTGCACGGCGTACGTGACGTCATCGCACCAGTCCATGAGCTGCGCCTCGAAGCACGGCCGCGCGTTTCGGCCCATCGGTTCGATGTTGCGGACGACTGCGAGACGATCCGCGTCCGTGTCGCCATATGCGCCCCATTGTCTGTTCTTGTTCGCCGCTTGCGCCCGTGTGCGCGGGTACTTAGTGGTCGCGTCGAGGGTGGCCCGCGTGAGATCGAGGCCGAACCTACCTTCGACGGGTTCTCGGGCAGATAGGTACGTGAGAATGCGGAACGTCTGCGCGTTCCCCTCGAAGCCGGCATTCCGCGCTAGATGCCGTTCGGCGCGACGGCCGAGGCGTTCCTCTCGGAGCTGTGCGACGGGCGTCGGGAGCCACGGAGCCTCGCCGGCGGCGGGCCTGAACGCCGCGCCTGCCACCTCATCTGAGACCGCGCGGAGGGTTCGCTCCCCTATGTGGCCGAACGGTGGGTGGCCGATGTCGTGGGCGAGGCAGGCCGCTTCGACCAAGTCCGGATCGGGGCCACTGAGGGTGCCTTGCGAACGGCCTGCCCCGACTTCCCACCGATCCCGTAGACGCTCCGCGAGGCGTCGCCCGAGCTGGGCGACTTTTAGGCTGTGCGTCAGCCGTGTGTGGAAGAGCCCGAGCTCTCCGGCCGCAACCACCTGCGTTTTTCCGGCCAGCCGCCGGAACGCCGTCGAGTAGATGATCCGATCACGGTCGCGGGCAAAGTCGCCGCGAGCGTCGCTCTCGTCTGGATCAGGTTCCGCCCCTTGTGCAAGCCGGTAGAAGGCTTCGCTGTCGTACGGCACGGCCTAGATGCTATGCGGCCGTTCTGACGCCTTTCCTGATGCGATCGGCGGCGGCGGGCGGCACTGAGCGCACCCAGGCCTCGGCCAGCGTGCGCCCGGCGGGCGTCACGTCGTACCCGTTCTCACGGCGGGCCAGAAAGTCAGCTTGGCGGAGCTCCTGTAATCGCCCGAAAAGCTGCGGCGGGTCGTACCGAAGGATTTCAGCGGGCTGGAGTTCGCCCGCAGCGACAGCTTCCGCGAGCACAGTGAAGACCGCTCGTTCGAGATCGTGGAGTTGCACCGGCCTCTGCCGTGCGGAGACGAGGGCGTCGAGAACGGCCAGCGTGAACGCGAGTTCCGGGTTGCCGATCTGGCTCTGCGGCCTCGCCCCGATGCTGCCCGTGCTCCCCATCTGCCCCTTCTCGCCCGTCGAGCGCATCTGCGCCGCCGACGCATCATGTCTGCTCCCCTGGCCTCCAGTCAACCGGCTTCGGATATTCCGAATCGGGATAGTCATAAGCGATCTTCCAAGGGATGAGCCATAATCCGCATTCCGATAATGCATGCCATGCCGGACAGATCAGGCGAAGGCGGAACCCTTGATGAGGCGCTGATCGCACACGCGCAGGCGATCGTGCGAGCCCAGATCGCTCGTTTGCGGAAAGTGAGAAACCTCACCCAGGGCGAGGCGGGCGAGAGAGTCGGATGGACGCAGACGTACTGGAGCCGCGTTGAAGCTGGCGGGTTCGAACTGAGGCTGGAGCACCTTCTGGGGGTTCAACGGGCGCTCGAACTCGACTCGATCGAGTCGCTCTTCGGAACGCTACCGAGCGAGATCGCAGGACGCGGCCGCATCCCCGAAGTCTGAGTAGCCGAGGTTCCGGTTCTCGTGCTTGCCGACGGCCGGGCTGCTTCCAGATAAGCCGGGCCGACCCCGAACGCCCTCGCTGGTAGCGCTAACTCAGCGCGAGGGAAGCACCAAGGCAAGCACGAGCTCGGCGCCACTGCCCGCGCGGCCGCCCGCATCGTCGAAGCTCTTCTCGAACTCACGTATCGACGCTAGCGGGCGAAACGTGACCAAGCTTCGCCGACTCTGTCAGAGCTTCGCGACCGCGTTCTCGAGCGCCTCGGCCAGCTCCGCCAGATCGTGCTCGTCGCCGAAGGGCAGCTCGACCCGGCCGGGAAGGACGCGCGCGTGGCGTCCGAGCAGCTGCTCGATCGCGCTGCGCACCCGGTCGGCGAGCGCCGGATCGACCGGTGCCGAGCGCGTCCGTGGCCGCTGTCGTGCACCGGCCCACTTCGCCCGCTGCTCCGCCGCCCGCACCGAGAGGCCGCGCCGCACGATCTCGCGCGCGAGCCGGCGGCGGCCCTCGTGATCGGGAACGGCGAGGACGGCGCGGGCATGTCCCTCGGTGAGTTGCCCGCGCTCGACCATCCCGAGCACGTCGTCGGGCAGCTCGAGCAGGCGGATCCGGTTCGAGACGGACGGCTTGGAGCGGCCGACCCGCTCGGCCACCTCGCCGAGCGAGAGCGAGAACTCGTCGATCAGGACGGCGTAGGCGCGCGCCTCCTCGATCGGCGTCAGCTGCTCGCGGGCGACGTTCTCGACGAGCCCGAGCAGGAGGGTGTCGCGATCGTCGGCCGTGCGCACCACGGCCGGAACCGTCTCGCGGCCCGCCTCCCGCGCCGCCCGCCAGCGGCGCTCGCCGGCGACGATCTCGTAGCCGCCTACGCCGCGCGGCCGCACGAGCAGCGGCTGGATCACGCCCTGCCGCCGCACCGACTCCGCGAGCCCCGAGGCGGCCTCCGGCTCGAAGCGGCGCCGCGGCTGGCGCGGGTTCGGATGGATCGCGTCGACCGGGATCTCGAGCAGCTCGGTCGGCACGGGGTGGCCGCCGATCAGGACTTCGAGGCCGCGGCCGAGGCCCCGGCGCTGCGGGGAGGACTCAGGCGCGCTCGACAAGCTCCATCGCCACCTTCCAGTAGGCGTCGGCTCCGGCGGAGCGACGGTCGTAGGCAATCGCGGGCAGCCCGTGGCTCGGGGCCTCGGCGAGGCGCACCGAGCGCGGGACGGAGGTGCGGAAGACGAGGTCGCCGAAGTGGCGCCGCACTTCCTCCTCGACCTGCTGCGGCGAGGCGCGTCCGGCCGTCGACCATCGTGAGCAGGACGCCGCCGATGCCGAGACTCGGGTTGAGCCGCCGCCGGATCAGCTCGACCGAGTGGAGGAGCTGCGTCAGGCCCTCGAGCGCGTAGTACTCCGCCTGCACCGGAACGAGCACGCGGTCGGCCGCGGCGAGCGCGTTGACCGTGAGCGGCCCGAGCGAGGGCGGGCAGTCGAGGAAGACGAAGTCGTACCGGTCGCTGCCGGAGGCGAGCGCCTGGGCGAGATACCGCTCGCCGTCGGCGCGGCCGGAGAGCTCCACGACAGCGCCGGCGAGATCCGGCTTGGCGGGGACGAGATCGAGGTTCGCGAACGCGGTCGGATGGACGAGCTCGGCGAGCGGCGCGCCGTCGAGCAGGTCGTAGCTCGAGCTCCCGTTCGCGCGCATCCCGAGCCCCGACGTCGCGTTCGCCTGCGGATCGAGGTCGATCACGAGCGCGCGCTCGCCGGCCTCGGCGAGGCAGGCGGCGAGGTTGACGGCGGTCGTCGTCTTGCCGACGCCGCCCTTCTGGTTCGCGAGGGCGTAGATAAGGGTCATCGCCGCAGGCCATTGTCGCTAGGCGAGCGGACGCTTCTTCGCGACGCCGGTGCGGCGCGGGAAGCCGGGCGGCGTCGGCCGCACCTTCGGCAGGACGGCGAGGCCGTCATGCAGCTCCGGCGAACGCGCCGCCGAGCTGACGCGACACGGCCGAGCCTCTCGAGGTCGCGCCCTCGCCGAGCCAGAGGATCGCCGCTCCGCCGATGCCGACGAGCGGCAGGCACCACTCCGCGGCGACGGGCGGCTGGGCGAGCGCCTTCGCCAGTGCGACGCCCCACGCTCCAGCGGCTGCTCCTCCGCGCGGCCCCAGACGACTGCGGCGTTCGGCGGCGCCCAGCGCCGGAGGAAGTCGCACTTCCGCCGCTCCGCCTCGAGCAGCGTCACCTCGCGCTCGGGTAACGCGGCCGCGAGCGGGATCCCGGGCGAGCCGCCGCCCGAGCCGACGTCGATCGACCGGCCCGTCGTACCGCTCGAGCAGCGGCAGCGCCCGCAGCGCATCGTCGAGCAGCATCTCCCGCGCCCGCTCGGGATCGCGAAGCGCCGTCAGCCCCGGCGTCGCGAGCAACCGCATCGAGCCAGTCACTCAGGAAGGACGACGACGTAGCGGTTCGGCTCCGTGCCCTCGGACGTCGTCCCGACCCCGGCGACGTCCTTGAGGCGCAGGTGGACGACCTTGCGCTCCACCGCCGTCATCGGCTCGAGCTCCTCCCGCTCGCCCGACTCGCGCACCCGGTCGGCCACCCGCAGCGCGAGCGCCTCGAGCGTCGCCTGCCGACGGGCGCGATAGCCCGCCGCGTCGACGACGACGTCCTTCTTCTCCTCGCCGTAGGCGCGATAGGCGATCACGTTGAGGAGGTACTGGATCGCGTCGATCGTCTGGCCGTGGCGGCCGATGAGCAGACCGACGTCGGGGCCCGAGCACGTGACGACGATCGCGTCCGCTTCCTCGCGGGCGACGACCTCCGCATCGACGCCGAGCGTCGCGACGATCCGCGCCACGAGCGCTCGCGACCTCGGCGGCCGGGCCGGTCTCGTCGCTCGCCGCCGCGGCCGCTGCGTCGGCGGCCTCGGCCGGCAGATGCGCGATCACGCGCGCCGGCTCGTAGCCGACGCCGAGGATGCCGCGCTCCCCCTCGGCGACGACCTCGAACTGCACCGCCGCCTTGTCGAGCCCGGGATGTCGCCGCTCGAGCTCGCGCAGCGCCGCCCACTTCGCCTCGCCGACCGTCTCCCCGGTCGCCTCGGCGGTCAGATCCGCAACCTCGTTCATCTCCGGCTCGTGCGCTTCTTCTTGCGCCGCACCTGGCGGGGCCGCTGCGAGGCCGGCGGGGCGGGCTTCGGCGGCGGCGACTCGCTGCGCGCACCGTTGCCGCTCGAGCCGTCGTCCTTCGGCGGCGTCCGCGAGCTGCGCTGCTCGAGCGTGCGGCGCGGGCGTCCGCGAGACCAGTCGCCGCGTGATCAGCCCCTGCCCGACCGTCCACAGGTTCGTCGTGACCCAGTAGAGGACGAGCCCGGCCGGGAAGCGCGCGATGACGAAGACGAAGAAGACCGGCATGACCATGAACAGCACGCGCTGCGTCTTGTCCGTCGTCGTCATCATGAAGAACGACGAGGCCATCTGGCTCGCGACGTAGACGAAGAGCAGCACGTAGCCGCCCCAGTGCGTCGTCGTGTGAGCCGAGATGTACGGGATGAAGTGGAGGAACGAGAGGTCCGCGTGCGCCGCCCACGTGGAAGTTCGTGTTGAAGTGCCTCAGCGTGTAGTAGAGGGCGATGAAGACCGGCAGCTGCAGGAGCATCGGCAGGCACGAAGCGGCCGGGTTGATCTGGTTCTCCCGGTAGAACTTCATCAGCTCCTCGTTCTGCTTCTGGCGGTCGTGCTTGTACTTCTTCTGGATCTCCTTCATCTGCGGCGCGTAGCTCTGCAGGCTCTGCATCGAGTGGATCTGCCGGATCGTCAGCGGCACGAGGAGCATCCGCACGACGACCGTCGTAGCCACGATCGACCACGCCCAGGGCAGGCCGAGGTTCGTGTGGAACCAGTTGAGAACGTGCTTCATCACGGTCTCGAGCTGGCTGAAGATGGGGATCGTGTAGAGGATCATCGGACCGGGTCGAAGCCCCCGCGGCTCCACGGGTTGCAGCGGAGCAGCCGCCAGCCGGCGAGGACGCTGCCGCGCACGAGACCGTGGCGGCGAAGCGCCTGCACCGCGTACTCCGAGCAGGAGGGGTGGTACTTGCAGGTGGTCGGGAAGAGCGCGCCGAACGTCAGGCGATAGAGCCAGACGAGGCCGACTCCGAGCAGCGCCGGAACGCGCAGTACGACACTCACGCCGCGAGCACCCCGGTCTGCTCGAGCAGCTCGTCGACGCGCTCGCCGAGCCACGCGAAACCGTTCGCCTCGGCCGCCTCGACGAGGCCCGGGCGGACGATCAGCACGTAGTCGTGCCCCGCGGGGACGCGCTCGAGCCGCTCGCGCCAGACCTCGCGCAGGCGCCGCTTGATCCGGTTCCGCTCGACCGCGCCGCCGGCGGCGCGCGGCACGGCGAACCCGATGCGCGGCTCCGCCGGCTCCTCCTGCGGCAGCCAGTAGAGGACGAGAAAGCGGGACGAGACCGAGCGGCCGCGGCGATGCACCGCGTCGAAGTCCCGGGAGCGGGACAGGCGGTTGGCGCGCTTCACGGGATGCAGCTTAGTGGCTCGGTCCCGCCGAGCCGCTACGCCGAGAGGCGAGCCCGGCCCTTGCCGCGGCGGCGCTTCAGGATCGCGCGGCCGGCCTTCGTGGCCATGCGCGCACGGAAGCCGTGCTTGCGCTTGCGGCGGCGGACGTTGGGCTGGTAGGTGCGCTTCACGACGTGTGAAAAGGCTCGTCTTTGCCAGAAAAATCCCCGCGGCGGGCGGGGCGCGGCGGTCAGTATAGACGAGCTTCGTCCACCGGCTTGTCCACAGCCGCGGACGGCGCAGGCAGGCGGCCGAGCGAGTTTCCCCCACGGCTGTCCACACCTGTGGAGGGATATCGGCGACCTGGAAACTCCCTGCAAACCCGCTGATTTTGTCCCCAGCGGTGACGCTGTTATGCTGGCCGCCGGGCCGGAGACGGGGAGGACCAGGGCGTCGGTGGAGCACCAACTCGAGCTGTCTGCAGAGAACCTTTGGGAGGAGATCTCGGGGCGGCTCAAAGAGGCGCTCAGCGACGGGACCTACAGCAAGTGGTTCGGTGACGTCCGCGAGCTCGGGTTCGAGGGCGAGACCCTCGTACTCACCGTTCCGAGCGAGTTCGCCCGCGACTGGATCGAGGGCCATTTCCTCGGCCTGATCGGCGCCGCGGTGCGCGACATCGTCGGCATCGAGCGCTCGCTCGAGCTCCGGGTCGCCGACGACGCAGAGGTCTCGACGGAGGATCGCGCGGGGTCGGAGGGCGTCGTTCCCATGGTCCAGCGCCGGCGGCCGAGAGCGGGGGCTTCAACGCGAAGTACACGTTCGACTCGTTCGTGATCGGCTCGTCGAACCGCTTCGCGCATGCCGCCGCGCTGGCCGTCGCCGAGGCGCCGGCACAGGCGTACAACCCGCTCTTCATCTACGGCGGCACCGGCCTCGGCAAGACGCACCTCCTCCAGGCCGTCGCGCAGTACGTCGCGGAGCACTCGTCCGAGCTCTCCGTGCGCTACGTGACGAGCGAGGCGTTCGTCAACGACTTCATCAACTCGCTCCGCGACAAGCGAATCGAGGGCTTCAAGCAGCGCTACCGCGCCTACGACGTCCTGCTCATCGACGACGTCCAGTTCTTCGAGGGCAAGGAGCGCTTCCAGGAGGAGTTCTTCCACACCTTCAACTCGCTCTACGAGGCTGGCTCGCAGATCGTCCTCTCCTCCGACCGGCCGCCGCGCGACATCGCGACGCTCGAGGAGCGGCTGCGCAGCCGCTTCGAGTGGGGGCTGATCACCGACATCCAGCCGCCGGACCTCGAGACGCGCATCGCGATCCTGCGCAAGAAGGTCAAGGTCGACGGGATCCACGTCCACGACGAGCAGGTGCTCACCTTCATCGCCGGCCGCGTCTCGACGAACATCCGCGAGCTCGAGGGCGCGCTGACCCGCGTCGTCGCGTTCTCGTCCCTCACCGGGCGGCCGATGACGGTCGAGCTCGCCCAGGACGTGCTGCGCGACGTCTTCCCCCAGGGCGAGGCCGCCGAGGTCTCGATCAAGCGGATCCAGGACCTCGTCGCCGAGCGGTTCGAGCTCTCGCTCGAAGAGCTCTGCGGCGAGAAGCGCTCCCAGAACATCGTCTATCCGAGCCAGGTGGCGATGTACCTCTCCCGCGAGCTCACCGACTCGTCGCTGCCGAGGATCGGCAAGGAGTTCGGCGGCCGCGACCACACGACGGTCATCCACGCGACCTCGAAGATCTCCCGTCTGATCCGTGAGGACAGGTCTGTGTACAACCTCGTGCAGGAACTCACCGCACGTGTGAAGCAGGTGCGCTGACGCTTCGTCGCCTGTGGGACCCTCCGGATCGTCCACAATGAAGCTCCACACGCCACCCGCAGGAAGGAAGCGGCCGCGAGCACGTCTTCCCCGTCGTCCACACTCCCTATGACTTCTACGAGAATCTCTAGATGATCGAGAGTGACATTGCAGTCGGTGCCGGGTTGAGGATCACCTGCACGAAGGACGAGCTCGTGCAAGGCCTCACGCTCGTCGGTCGCGCCGTTTCGAGCCGCACGGCGATCCAGATCCTGTCGGGGATCCTGCTCGAGGCCGCGGGGACGAGCTTCGCCTGGCGGCGACCGACATGGAGCTTTCGCTGCGCGCCGCGGTGCCGGCGCGGGTGGAGGGCGACGGCGCGGTCGTGCTGCCGGGCCGTACGCTCGTCGACATCGCGCGGCTGCTGCCGGGAGACGAGGTGACGATCGAGCATCGCGCGGCCGAGTCGGTCGTCCACGTCGGCTCGGGCAGCGCGAGCTACACACTCCACACGTACAACGCCGAGGACTTCCCGCGGCTGCCGGAGCTCACCGAGACGGAGACGTTCACGGTCGACCGCGAGGCGCTGCTCGAGACGATCGGCCGCGTCGCGCGCGCAGCTTCCCGCGACGAGGCGCGCCCAGTGCTCACCGGCGTCCTCGTCCAGTTCGCCGGCGACAAGCTCGTGATGGCGGCCACCGACTCGTACCGGCTGGCCGTGAAGGAGACGGCGCTCGGCTCGTCGGCTCCCGAGCTCGAGGCCATCGTCCCCAGCCGCGCGCTGCAGGAGCTCGCGCGGATTCCCGGTGACGGAGACGAGATCGCGGTCGGCGTCCAGGAGAACCAGGTCCTCTTCTCGGTCGGCGGCGTCTGGCTCACGACGCGCCGGATCGACGGCCAGTTCCCGAACTACCGGCAGCTCCTGCCGGAGACGTTCGAGCACGAGCTGACGGTGCCGCGCGGGGAGCTGCTCGACGTCGTGCGGCGCGCCGCGGTGATGATCCAGCGCGCGACGCCGCTTCAGCTGCGCTTCGCCGACGGGGAGGTCACGGTCGTGGCGCGGACGCACGAGGTCGGCGAGTCGAAGGAGTCGATGCCGGTCGCGTACAGCGGCGAGCCGCTGGAGATCGGCTTCAACGCGGAGTTCCTGCGGGAGGGTCTCGAGTCGGTCGAGGGCGACGACGTGCGGATGAAGCTCATCAGTCCGCTCCGCCCCGCGATCCTCACCGACGAGGCCGATGACTTCACGTACCTCGTCATGCCGATCCGCCTCCCCGGCTGAAAGCCGGACGGCGCCACACAGTCTGATCGTCGAGACTGTCTCACTTCGCGACTTTCGCTCCTACGAGCGGCTCGAGCTGGCACTGCAGCCGGGGCTCGTGCTCGTCGTGGGGGAGAACGGCGTGGGCAAGACGAACCTGCTCGAGGCGGTTCACGTCGCGACGCAAGGGTTCTCGCCGCGGACGCGCACCGAGTCGCAGGTCGTGCGCTTCGGAGCAGAGGGTGCACGCGCGGCCGCCGCGGGCCGCCGCGGTGAGGTGCGGCTGGAGCTCGAGGTGACCGTGCGGCGAGGAGAGGGCAAGCGCGCCCGGCTGAACGGCGCGCCGCTGCGGGCGGCCGAGCAGCTGCGCGCCATGGTCTCGACGCTCGTCTTCACTCCGGACCGGCTCGGCGTCGTGAAGGGCCCACCCGCCACCCGCCGCGCGTACTTCGATCGCGTGCTCGGGCGCTTCGCGCCGGCGCGCGCGTCGCTGCCGACGGAATACGGCGCTGCCGTCGCGCAGAGGAACGCCGCGCTTCGCCGCGTGGCCGCCGGCATCTCGGCCGGCGACGCGATCGAGCCGTGGAGCGAACGCGTCGCGGCGCTCGGAGCGGAGCTCGTTGCGGCTCGTCTCGAGACCCTCGCGCTGCTCGAGCCGCCGTTCGCCGCTCGCGCGGACGAGCTCGGTCTCGGCGACGCCGCACTCCGATACGAAGGCGAACCGCCGACGCCGGAGCGATTGGCCGCCGCGCTCGAGCGCGATCTCGAACGCGGCAGCAACCTCGCTCGGGCCGCATCTCGACGACGTCGTGATCGCCGCCGGGAGTCGCGATCTCCGCAGCTTCGGCTCGCAGGGAGAGCAGCGGCTCGCCCTGCTCGCCCTGCTGCTCGCCGAGGCCGAGACGATCGCCGACCGGACGGGCGTCCCGCCGCTCCTCCTGCTCGACGACGTCCTCTCGGAGCTCGATCCCGGGCGGCGCCGGATCCTCGCGGCTCGTGTGCGCAGCGCCGGACAGGCGCTCGTCACTGCGACCGACGCGGCGATGCTGCCTGCGGCTCCCGACCAGCTGCTCGAGGTGGCGCCGGGCACGGTGGTGGAGGTCGTCGCGTAGTGGATCCGCCCTCGATGGATCAGATCGGGGAGCAGATCCGGGCCGAGTTGAGCCGGGTCGGAGCCGACAGCGGGGCGGGAGACGCCGTCACGGCATGGCCCGCTGCCGTCGGTGAGGAGATCGCGCGCAACGCGTGGCCGGCGCGGAGGCAGCCCGACGGGACCCTCGTCGTCCACGTGCGCGACGCGATCTGGGGCTTCGAGCTGACCCAGCGCGCAGGCCGAGATCTCGGAGCGACTGCCCGGCCGTCCGAGGCTCCGTTTCACGCCCGGCCCTCTGCCGGACACGCCGCCGGAGGCTCCGCCACCGCCACCGGCCGAGGCCTCCCCGGAGCAGGCGCGAGAGGCGGACGCGCTCGCCGCCGGAATCGTGGATCCGGACCTGCGCGAATCTGTCGCGAAAGCCATAAAAGCGGCGCTGGCACGGGCGTCGCGCGACCGCTCCGTCTGATACACTTCCGTGTGCCCGCAAATGCGTAATTTGCAGGGCTTTTTTCATGGCTGAAACGGACTACACCGCTAGGGACATCACGGTCCTCGAAGGCCTCGAGCCGGTCCGGCTTCGGCCGGGCATGTACATCGGCTCGACGGGCCTTCGCGGCCTCCACCATCTCATCTACGAGGTCGTCGACAATTCGGTCGACGAGTCGCTCGCGGGCCGCAACGACCGGATCGAAGTCACGCTCCATCCGGACAACTCGATCACCGTTCAGGACTGGGGCTCGGGCATCCCGGTCGACGTGATGAAGGAGCAAGGCCTGCCGGCGCTGACGGTCGTCCTCACGAAGCTCCATGCGGGCGGGAAGTTCGGCGGCCACGGCTACAAGGTCTCGGGCGGCCTGCACGGCGTGGGCGTCTCGGTCGTGAACGCGCTCTCCGAGCGGCTCGTCGCCGAGGTGCGCCGCGACGGCAAGGTCCACCGGCAGGAGTTCGAGCGGGGCGAGCCCACCGGCGACATGGAGGTCGTCGGGGAGATGGCCAAGGGCGACCCGACCGGCACGACGATCACCTTCCTGCCCGACTCCGAGGTCTTCGAGGAGCTCGACGTCGACGCGGCGACGATCACGCAGCGGCTGCGCGAGACGGCGTTCCTCACGAAGGGGCTGCACATCAAGCTCGTCGACGAGCGCGCGGACGGGAAGACCGTCGAGTTCCACTACGAGGGCGGGATCCGCGACTTCGTCGCGTACATCAACGAGGCGAAGGACGCGATCCACAAGCGCATCGTCTACCTCGAAGGCGAGACCGACCAGGGCGCCGTCGAGGTGGCGATGCAGTGGAACTCCTCCTACCAGGAGTCGGTCTTCACCTTCGCCAACAACATCAACACCGTCGAGGGCGGCGCGCACCTGTCCGGCTTCCGCAGCGCGCTGACGCGGACGCTGAACGCGAAGGCGCAGGAGCTCAAGCTCCTGAAGAAGGACGAGAGCCTCGACGGCGAGGACGTGCGCGAGGGGCTCGCCGCGGTCGTGTCCGTCAAGCTGCGCAACCCGCAGTTCGAGGGGCAGACGAAGACGAAGCTCGGCAACCCCGGCATCGAGGGCCTCGTCCAGACGACGGTCAACTCCTCGCTCTCGCGGTTCCTGGAGGAGAACCCCCAAGACGCGCGGGCGATCTGCAACAAGGCGATCGCGGCGATGCGCGCGCGGCTCGCGGCGCGGAAGGCGCGGGAGCTGACGCGGCGCAAGTCGGCGCTCGACGGCTCCTCGCTGCCCGGCAAGCTCGCCGACTGCTCGATCCGCGACCCGGCTGCCGCGGAGCTGTACATCGTCGAGGGCGACTCGGCCGGCGGCTCGGCGAAGGCCGGCCGCGACCGCACGTACCAGGCGATCCTGCCGCTGCGCGGGAAGATCATCAACAGCGAGAAGAACCGGATCAACAAGGTCCTCTCGAACAACGAGATCCAGGCGATGATCACCGCGATCGGCACCGGCATCGGCGACGAGTTCGACATCTCCGGCCTCCGCTACCACCGGATCATCGTCATGACCGACGCCGACGTCGACGGCTCGCACATCCGGACGCTCGTCCTCACCTTCCTCTACCGGCACATGCGCGAGCTGTTCGAGTACGGCCACATCTACATCGCCGTGCCGCCGCTCTACAAGGTGAAGCTCGGCAACCAGGAGTTCTACTTCGAGAAGGACTCTCAGCTGGAGGAGCTGCTCGTGCGCGAGCGCTTCGGCGAGCTCGAGGTGCGCGACCGTGGCGGCACCGACGTGAAGCTGACGGAGGCGCGCTGGAAGCGGTTCACGGGCGCGCTCGCCGAGTTCGAGGGCTGGTCGGCCCGGCTGCGCGCCGACTTCGGGCACCACGCCGCCGACCTCGTCGTCGCACACAGGCTCGTCGAGCTGGAGATCGACGACGCCGGCCGCCGCCGAGAAGGCGATCGCGCGCGCTGCCGCCGAACGGCTACAAGCTCTCCGTCCTCGAGCGCGACGAGAGCGGCCTGCAGGTGAAGGTCGTCGAGGAGGAGACGTCCGCCGCGCAGACCATCGGCCTCTCCGCCGAGCTGCTCGGCATCGCCGATCTACGCCAACCTCCGCCGCGCGTACGAGAAGCTCGTCGAGGTCGTCGGCCCGCCGCCGTTCTCGCTCGCGCTCGGCAAGCACACGGCCGAGGCGCAGACGTTCCCGGGTCTGCGGCAGAACGCGCTCGAGCTCGCGAAGGAGGTCGGGACCCAGCTCTCCCGCTACAAGGGCCTCGGCGAGATGAACCCCGAGCAGCTGTGGGAGACGACGATGGATCCGCGAAGCGCCTGCTCGTCCGGGTCGACGTCGAGGACGCGAGCGCCGCCGACCAGCTCTTCTCGATGCTGATGGGCGACCAGGTCGAGCCGCGCCGCATCTTCATCGAGGAGAACGCGAAGGACGCGTTCCTCGACGTTTAGGAGCGAGGATGTCTGAGGTCGAGACGGGGGCGCTCGGCCCGGGCCGGATCGAGCCGCGCGAGCTCGAGCAGGAGATGCGCTCGAGCTTCCTCGACTACGCGATGTCGGTCATCGTCTCGCGCGCGCTGCCCGACGTGCGCGACGGGCTGAAGCCGGTGCACCGGCGCGTCCTCTACGGGATGCACGAGGCCGGCCTGCAGCCGAACCGGCCGTACAAGAAGTCCGCCTCGACGGTCGGCGACGTGATGGCGAACTACCACCCGCACGGCGACTCCGCGATCTACGACACGCTCGTGCGGATGGCGCAGCCGTTCTCGCTGCGCTACCCGCTCGTGGACGGGCAGGGGAACTTCGGCTCGATCGACGACGACCCGGCGGCGGCGATGAGGTACACCGAAGCGCCGGCTCTCGCGAATCGCGACCGAGCTGCTGCGCGACATCGACGCGAACACCGTCGACTTCGAGCCGAACTACGACGAGTCGCGCCGGCAGCCGTCCGTGCTGCCGTCCCGCTTCCCGAACCTGCTCGTCAACGGCTCGACCGGGATCGCGGTCGGGATGGCGACGAACATGCCGCCGCACCACCTCGGCGAGACGATCGACGCGGTCTTCGCGATGATCGACGACCCGGGCATCTCGGTCGAGGGGCTGATGAAGCACGTCAAGGGCCCCGACTTCCCGACCGGCGCGATCGTCGTGGGCCGCAGCGGCATCCGCGACGCCTACCGCACGGGCCGCGGCCGGATCGTCATGCGCGCCCGCGCGCACATCGAGGAGCTGCGCGGCGGCAGGTCGGCGATCGTCGTCACCGAGCTTCCCTACGGCGTCAAGAAGGGCGGCGACACCGGCGTGATCGTCAAGATCGCCGACCTCGTCCGCGACAAGGTGCTGACCGAGGTCGCGGACCTCGCCGACCACTCCGACCGCACCGGCATGCGGATCCAGATCGAGCTGAAGCGCGACGCCGTGCCGCAGGTCGCGCTCAACAAGCTCTTCAAGCACACGCCGCTCCAGTCGACGTTCGGCTACAACGCCGTCGCGCTCGTCGACGGCGTGCCGCGCACGCTCTCGCTGCTCGAGCTCGTCCGGCACTACCTCGACTTCCAGCGCGAGGTCGTCACCCGCCGCTCGAAGGACGAGCTGCGCAAGAAGGAGGCCCGCGCGCACGTCCTCCAGGGCTACCTCAAGGCGCTCGACGTCCTCGACGAGATCATCGCGCTGATCCGGGCCGCCGTCGACGTCGACGAGGCGCGCACCGGCCTGATGGAGCAGTTCGGCTTCACCGAGATCCAGGCGCAGGCGATCCTCGACCTCCGCCTCGCGCGCGCTGACCGGCGCTCGAGCGACAGGGCGTCGAGACAGAGTACGCCGACCTCGCGCGAGCGGATCGCCGAGCTGCGGGACATCCTCGGCGACCCGGCGAAGATCGACGGCGTGATCCGCGAGGAGCTGCTCGAGATCAAGCAGATCTACGGGCGCAACGACGACCGCCGCACCGAGATCGTGGCCGCCGAGGAGGAGCTCGAGCTCGAGGATCTGATCGCGGAGGAGGACATGGTCATCGCGATCACGCGGTCGGGCTACATCAAGCGGCTACCCGTGACGACCTACCGCGAGCAGCGGCGCGGCGGCATCGGCGTCATGGGGATGGAGCTGAAGGAGGACGACTACATCGAGCACCTCTTCGTCGCCTCGACGCACGACTACATCCTCTTCTTCACGAACGTCGGCAAGGTCTACCGGCTCAAGGTGCACGAGCTGCCGCTCGGCTCCCGCCAGTCGAAGGGCCGCGCGATCGTCAACCTGCTGCCGTTCCGGCAGGACGAGCAGGTGCGGGCCGTGATCCAGACGCGTGACTTCGAGCGAGGCGAAGTACCTCGTGTTCGCGACGAAGAACGGCGTCGTCAAGAAGACCGAGCTCGCCGCGTACAACACGCCGCTCAAGGCCGACGGGATCATCGCGATCAAGATGCGCGACGGCGACGAGCTCGTCGGCGTTCGCCACTCGTCCGGCGACGACGACATCCTCATGGTCTCGCGAAGGGCCAGGCGATCCGCTTCCACGAGACCGACGTCCGCCCGACGGGCCGCGACACGTCCGGCGTCGCAACGGCATGAGGCTGCGCAAGGGCGACGAGGTGATCTCGATCAACATCGCCGAGGACGACGCCGATCTGCTCGTCGTGACCGAGAACGGCTACGGCAAGCGGACGCGCGTCTCCGAGTATCCGGTCAAGGGACGCGGCGGGCATGGGCGTCAAGACCGTGCAGCTGACCGAGTCGCGCGGCTACCTCGTCGGCTCCCGCGTCGTTCGCGACGGCTACCAGGTGATGCTCATCTCGACCGGCGGCACCGTGATCCGGATCCCGGTCGAGGACGTCAAGCGGCTCGGCCGCTCGACCCAGGGCGTGATCGTGATGCGGTTGCGCGGCGACGACGAGACGCGTCTCGGCGCTCGCTCCCGTGGTCGAGTCCGAGACCGGCGACCCGGCCGACGCCGACAGCCGGCCGTCCGACGCCGATCCCGCCGACCCGGCCGGCTCCCGATCCCGCCGACCTGGACGGGGCCTGACCGGGCTAGGTCGGCCGTTCCCCTTCCAAAAGCACGCGCCGGCGCTCTATAACTTCTCGGCAGAGGTAACTATCGAACGGGCGAGGGCGGATAATGGCGGTAAGCCGGCAAGTCGATCTTCTCGAGCCAATCAATCTTGCGGAGCACCTCGACAAGGTCGAGCTCTACCTCGGCCAGGTCTGCCAGATCGCCGGCATCTCGAAGATGCAGCTCGACTACTGGACGAACAAGGCGCAGATCCCGACGAAGGGCAAGAAGCAGCGGATCTACGACATCGACGCGCTCGAGACCGTGATGCTGATCAAGCAGGCGAAGGACAAGGGCCTGAACCTCGGCGCCGCGATCGAGGCCGCGCGCAACTTCCGCGAGCAGCGCCGCGACGTCCGCGACGCGCTAGCGCTCACCGGTCGGCCGCGGGCCTGCCACTCGTCGTAGCGGCGCTCGAGCTCGGCAGGATCGCGGCGAGCAGCGGCGCGCGCGGCCACTCGCGTCCCGTCTCGACCCGCAGCGACGTCGGCGGCTTCGCCGCGTCCGGCGGGTAGCTCCTCGGCCGACTGGTTGACGTTGACGCCGATCCCGAGGACGACGCGGCCGTCGCTCGCCTCGGGCAGGACCCCTGCGATCTTCCGCCCGCCCGTCAACACGTCGTTGGGATGGCTCACCTCGCCGCGACGCCAGCCTCCTCGCGCAGCGCCGCCGCGACCGACGTCGCCGGCGAGAGCGACAGCTCGGGCCAGCGGTCCATCGGCAGGCCGCCGGAGGAGCGCACCGAGAAGAGAAGCGCCCGGCCCGGCGGCGCCAGCCAGCGTCCGCCCGAGCCGCCCTCGGCCCTGCGTCTGGAGGTCGGTCGCCACCGTCGCGCCCTCGGCTTCGTCCGGCTCGAGCAGGCGCTGGGTCGACGTGCACTCCGTCGACGAACGTGTACTGGCGCCCGAGCCGCCCCTGCAGCAAAGGCTCGACAGAGGCCTCGTAGACAGCTCCGACACCCGCCCTTAGACTACTTCGGCCGTGGGAGGATCCGCCAGCCGCTGCGCGAGCGCGGCCTCGACTACGCGAGCCTCAGCGACCCGATTCTCGTGACCCGCGCGAAGGCCGGCGACGCGCCGGGCGCTCGAGGCGCTCTGCGTCCGGCACGCGCCGCGCGTCGAGCGGCTCGCGCGGCACCTCCTGCGCGACCCGGAGGACGCGCGCGACGCCGCGCAGGAGGCGCTTGCGAAGCTCTGCGTCCGGCTCCGGCAGTTCCGCGGCGAGGCGCAGTTCTCCACCTGGCTGCACCGGCTCGTCGTCAACACGTGCCGTGACGTCGCCGAGCGGCAGCGGACGCGCGCACATGACCCGCTGCCCGAGGAGCTCGGCGCCGATCTCGAGCACGATCCGATCCGCGGCGTGCGGATCACCGAGTTGCGGCGAGAGCTCTGCGACTCGCTCGCCGGGCATCTCGCCCGAGCAGGCGCAGGTGATCGTCCTCAAGGACGCCCTCGGCTACACGTTCGAGGAGATCGCGGCCGCGGCCGGGCATGCCGGTCGGGACGGCGAAGTGCCATGCGCATCGGGGCCGGAACCGGCTGCGCGAGCGGCTCGAGCAGCGCGACGTAGCATGACCGCAGCCGCAGCCGCCGTTCGGCCGGGAGACGATCGAGTCGATCATCCCGCACCGGCCACCCTTCCTGCTCGTGGACGAGGTGCTCGAGCTCGAAGCCCGGCCGCGCGCGTGCGCGGGCGTTTCCTCGTGCCCGAGGACGGGTGGTGGTTTCGCGGGCCACTTCCCCGACCGCCCGGTGATGCCGGGGGTGCTGACGATCGAGGCGATCGCCCAGTGCGGCGCGGTCGCCGTTCTGGCCGACGAGGCGAACCGCGGCAAGATCCCCTTCTTCGCCGGGATCGACGACTGTCGCTTCAAGCGGGTCGTCGAGCCGGGGGACGTGCTCGACCTCGAGTGCGAGTTCCTGCGCGTGCGCGGCCCGATCGCGAAGGGACAGGGGCGCGCGAGCGTCGACGGCGACGCCGCGGCCGAGGCGATGCTGACGGTGTTCGTGGGGAGCGAGGGATGTGCGCCGATGATCGGCAACGGCCGCAGCGACGTCCACGTCACGATCACGGGCCTCGGGGCCTACGCGCCCGAGCGGGTGATCACGAACGACGAGCTCGCACAGATGGTCGACACGTCGGACGAGTGGATCGTCGAGCGCACCGGCATCCGCGAGCGCCGGATCGCGGCGGACTCGCAGGCGCTCTCGGACCTCTCGCTGCCGGCAGCGCGGCAGGCGCTCGAGCAGGCCGGCAGCGACGGGACGGACATCGACCTCCTGATCGTCGCCACCGTCACGCCGGACATGATGTTCCCGTCGACGTCGGCGATCCTCGCCGACCAGCTGGGCGCGAAGGACGCGGCCGCCTACGATCTCTCCGCCGGCTGCACGGGCTTCATGTACGCGCTCGCGCAGGCGTACGGGATGGTGGCGTCCGGGCTCGCGCGGCGGGCGCTCGTGGTCGGCGGCGACGTGCTCTCCCGCATCCTCGACTGGACCGACCGCTCGACGGTCGTCCTGTTCGGAGACGGCGCCGGTGCCGTCGTGCTCGAGCCGTCGGAGGAGGCGGGCTTCCTCGCGTTCGAGCTCGGCGCCGACGGTGCCGGCGGCGAGCACCTGTGGCTGCCCGGCAGCGGCTCGCGCCGGTTCGAGGATTCCGACCGGCTCGTGAAGATGAATGGACGCGAGGTGTTCAAGTTCGCGACCCGGATCCTCGTGCAGTCCGGCGAGGCCGTGCTCGAGCGCTGCGGGGCGAGCGTGGACGATGTCGACGTCTACGTTCCCGCATCAGGCGAACGTTCGTATCATCGATCACGCAACCAAGAAGCTCGGGATCCCGTCGGAGCGGGTGGTGATCAACGTCGACCGCTACGGCAACACGTCGTCCGGCTCGATCCCGCTCGCGCTTGCCGAAGCGCAGGCGGAGGGAAGGCTTCGGCCGGGAAGCCTCGTACTCATGACGGGAATGGGCGCCGGTCTCACGTGGGGGAGCGCGCTGATGCGCTGGACTGAAAGGAGCGCGGCATGAACAAGGTCGCGTTCTGTTTCCCGGGCCAGGGCTCCTTCGAGGCCGGGATGGGCCGCGACTTCGCGGAGGCGGTGCCGGCCGCGAAGGAGCGTCTTCCGGCGCGGGCAGCGCGGCGAGCGGGCTCGATCTCGAGCGGCTCTGCTTCCACGCCGACGCCGAGGAGCTCCTGGACACCGCCGTGCAGCAGCCGGCGCTCGTCGCGACGTCGCTCGCGATGCTCGCGGCCCTGCGCGAGCGCGGGGTGAAGGCGGACTTCGTGATCGGCCACTCGGTCGGGGAATTCGCGGCGCTGGCTGCGGCCGAGGCGATGACCCTGGAGGAGGCGATGGCGCTCGTGCGCGAGCGCGGGCTGGCGATGGCCGAGGCCGCGGCGCGCAACCCAGGCTCGATGGCGGCCATCCTCGGCCTCGCCGACGACGTGGTGGAGGGGCTCTGCCGCGCGCATCCTCGGAGTCTGGCCCGCGAACTACAACTGCCCCGGGCAGATCGTGGTCTCCGGGGAGGACCTTGCGGTCGACGAGTGCATCGAGCAGGCGCAGAGCCACGGCGCCCGCCGCGTCGTCAAGCTCAAGGTCTCGGGTGCCTTCCACTCGCCGCTCGTCGCGCGCGCGGCGGACCGCCTGCGGCCCGCGATCGAGAAGGTGCGCTTCCAGGAGCCGGTCGCGCCGTTCATGTCGACCGTGACGGCGCGCGTCGAGTCGGCGCAGCGGATCGGCCCGCTGCTCGTCGACCAGCTCACGGCGCCGGTGCGCTTCACCCAGTCGGCGACGGAGCTGATGCGCGACGGCGTCCGAACCTTCGTCGAGGTCGGGCCGAGCAACGTCCTCTCCGGGCTCGTCAAGCGGATCGATCGGAGCGTGAAGACCGTCTCGATCAACAGCATCGAGGCGCTCGAGCGGCTTCCCGAGCTGCTCGCCGAAACGTGACGCTTCTGCTCGCTCGAGGGCAAGCGAGCCCTCGTCACGGGCGCATCGAAGGGCATCGGCCGCGCGATTGCGGAAGAGCTCGCCCGCGCCGGAGCCGAGGTCGTCGTCGGCTACCGCACCGGCGCCGAGCGAGGCCGAGGCGCTGGCCGCGCGAGATCGAGCGGGCGGGCCGTCCAGGCCGACGTCTCGACTGCCGAGGAGGCGGCGCGGCTCGTCGAGGAGGCCGGAGACCTCGACATCCTCGTCAACAACGCCGGCCTCACCCGCGACGGCCTTCTCGCGCGGATGCCCGACGACGACTGGCGCACGGTGATCGAGACGAACCTCTCGTCCGTCTTCTACACGTGCCGCGCTGTCTGCCGGCCGATGATGAAGAAACGGGCCGGCTCGATCGTCAACGTCTCGTCGATCGTCGGCGTGCACGGCAACTGGGGCCAGACGAACTACGCGGCGTCGAAGGCCGGGATCATCGGCTTCACGAAGTCGCTCGCGCGGGAGCTCGGCAGCCGCGGCGTGCGCGCGAATGTCGTCGCGCCCGGCTACGTGCGGACGCAGCTCACCGACGTCCTGCCGGAGGAGGCGACCTCGGCGATGCTCGGCAACACACCGCTCGGCCGACTCGGGGAGCCGACGGACGTGGCCGGCGCTGTACGCTTCCTCTGCTCCGACGAGGCATCGTTCATCACAGGGGACGTGCTGCTCGTCGACGGCGGACTCGGAATGTAGTGACGACATCTAACGGTTCTCTCAACGGACGCAGACGCGTCGTCGTCACCGGGCTGGGCGCGGTGACGCCGCTCGGGCTCGACGTCGAGTCCACGTGGTCGAGCCTGCTCGCGGGCGAATCCGGCGCGCGCCGAGATCACCCACTTCGACCACAGCGACTATCCCGTCCACTTCGCCTGCGAGGTGAAGGGCTTCGATCCGACCGAGTGGATCGACCGCAAGGCGGCGCGACGGATGGACCGCTTCACGCACCTGATCCTTGCCGCCGCCCGGCAGGCCGAGGCCGACTCCGGCCTCGACATCGCGAAGGAGGCGCGACCGGATCGGCGCGGCGATCGCGACCGGCATCGGCGGGCTGCAGTCGTTCCAGGAGTGCCACGACCCGCTCGTCGAGCGCGGGCCCGACCGCGTCAACCCGTTCTCGATCCCGGCGATCATCCCGAACCTCGGTGCCGGCTGGGTCTCGATCGAGCTCGGCACGCGCGGGCCGCTCCTCTCCGAGTGCACGGCGTGTGCCGCCTCGAACATGGCGATCGGCGACGGGACGGACGCGATCCGGCTCGGCCGCGCCGACGTGATGCTCTGCGGCGGCACCGAGGCGGCGGTGACGCCAGGTCGGGATCGCCGGCTTCGGCGCCATGCGCGCGCTCTCCCGCCGCAACGACGACCCCGACGCGGGCGTCCCGTCCGTTCGATGCCGGAGCGCGACGGCTTCGTGATGGGCGAGGCGGGCGCGGTCCTCGTGCTCGAGGAGCTCGAGCACGCGAAGGCGCGCGGCGCGAAGATCTACGCCGAGGTGGCCGGCTACGGCCTCTCCTCCGACGCGAAGCACATCACCGACCCCGATCCGACGGGGCCCGTGACCGCCTTCACGATGGCGCTCGGCGACGCGGGCGTCGGCGCGGACGAGATCGACTACGTCAACGCGCACGCGACCTCGACCCCGATCGGCGACGCCTCCGAGACGCAGATGCTCAAGTACGCGCTCGGCGAGGAGAACGCCTACAAGACGCCGGTCTCCGGGACGAAGGGCGCGACCGGCCACTGCCTCGGCGCGGCCGGCGCGATCGAGGCGATGTTCACGATCCTCTCCATCCGCGACGGCAAGCTGCCGCCGACGATCAACTACGAGGTCGAGGATCCGGACCTGCGACCTCGACTACGTGCCGAACGAGGCGCGTGACGCGGACGTGAAGGTCGCGGTCTCGAACAGCTTCGGCTTCGGCGGTCACAACGCCTGCGTCGTCTTCAAGCGGTTCGAGGAGTAGCCCGCCGCCGAGGTAGGTTCCTGGCACGTGCGTAGGTTCGACGGAGCACGAAAGAAGCGGAGGCGCCGGCCTTGACGGCGCCGGAGCGTGACAGTCCCCGCTGGGCGACCTTCGACTGCTACGGCACGTTGATCGACTGGAACGGCGGGATCGGGCGCGAGCTCGAGCGGCTGTTCGGCGCGGCCCGCGGCGGCGAGCTCCTCCACGCGTATCACGAGCTCGAGCCGCAGGTCCAGCGGGAGGACCCGAAAGAAGCTATCGCGGGGTGATGGCGGTCGCTCTCGCCCGGCTCGGAGCGCCCGCCGGCGAGCAGGACGCGCTCGGTCGCTCGCTGCCGGAGTGGGATCCGTTCCCCGAGGTGCCGGCGGCTCTCGAGGAGGCCCGCGCCCGCGGCTGGCGGCTCGCCGTCCTTTCGAACACCGATCCTGACCTCCTCGACGTGTCGCTTGCGCGGATTGGAGTCGAGTTCGAGCTGGCCGTCGCCGCGTCCGAGATCGGCTCGTACAAGCCGGGGCCGGCCCATTGGGACGAGTTCTTCGCGCGCAGCGGTGCCGACCGCGAGCGGCACGTCCACGTCGCAGCGAGTCTCTTCCACGACGTCGCGCCCGCCTCTGCGCTCGGCCTGCGGACGATCTGGATCAACCGGCTCGGCGAGGAGGCCGAGCCCCAGCCCGACGTCGAGCTGCGCAGCCTGGCCGGCCTCGCGGAGAGCCTCGACGAGCTGGTGTCGTGAACGGCATGAACGTCCGTCGGTTCGTCGACGACGACGCTCCGGCTGTCGCGGCGCTCATCTCCGCGGAGGAGGAGCGTCTCTACGGCCGCCCCGGCCGCGTCACCGGTGCGGACATCCTCATGTTCCTGCAGAGCAAGGAGGCGTGGGTCTGGAGGAGAACGGCCGGATGGTCGCGACCGCGACGTACGGCGTGCACGGCGACGCGGCGGACTTCCGCGGCTTCGTCGCCGCAAGGGGCGCGGCCTCGGGACGGAGATCATCGATCGCGGCGAGGTGTTCGCGCGTGGGGAGGGAGGAAGAAGATCCTTGCTCGCCGCGGCCGAGCCCGATACCGCTGCCCGCGCGCTCTTCGAGTCGCGCGGCTATCGCGAGGTGCGCCGGTTCTACTAGATGGCGATCGAGCTGACCGAGGCGCCGTCGGAGCCTGTGCTCCCGGCCGGGCTCATCGTGGACGAGCTGCGCGACGGCGAGTACGAGGCGTTCTACGAGGCGCTGAACGAGTCGTTCGCCGAGCACTGGGAGTGGCATCCGCAGCCGTTCGAGCGAGTGGCTCGAGCTCCGGCAGGGCCAGCACCGCGACGAGCACGGCCCCATCTGGTTCGTCGTCCGCGACGGGGACGAGCTTGCCGCCGTCA
The DNA here is from genome assembly GCA_963800435.1 of uncultured Actinomycetota bacterium. Classification (GTDB taxonomy): domain Bacteria; phylum Actinomycetota; class Actinomycetes; order Actinomycetales; family Dermatophilaceae; genus CAVSJJ01. Next base: position 886,036 of record CAWDBE010000008.1, on the reverse strand, counting down.
CGCGCAACGACGCTGAGCGTCGCCGGCGGCGGATACGTCGGCGCGATCGGCGTCCGGCCGGCGTGGCGAGGCAAGGGGCTCGCCAAGGCACTGCTCCAGCAGGACGTTCGCCGAGTTCTGGCGTCGCGGCACGACGCGCGTCACGCTCGACGTCGACTCCCAGAACGCGACCGGCGCCGTCCGGCTCTACGAGCGCGTCGGCATGCACGTCGACTCGTGTGGCGTGGCCTTCGAGAAGGCGAACGAATGAGCCTGCTGCGCGCGAGGTGCCCCGACTGCCGGACGCTCACCGCCGTCGCGCGTCGACGAGGGCTACGAGTGCCACAGCTGCGGCCGCACTTTCAGCGCCGGGCTCGTTCGCGTGCCGCGCGCGTGGGGCGACGGCGGCGAGCCGATGGTCGAGGCGGCCTCGCTCGCGCTCGACTACCCCGAGGTGGCGGTCGTCGAGGAGGAGACGCTCGCGATGCAGACACTTGCGGTGGCCTCCGACCTGCCGGCGCGGCCGCTCGTGCTCGGCGGCTGCTGCTGCGCCCACGTCGGCGCGGTCGAGGGGCTCCACGCCCGCCACGGCCGCGTCGCGGTCCTCTGGCTCGACGCGCACGGCGACCTCAACACGCCCGAGACGTCCCCCTCTGGCAACGAGTGGGGGATGCCGCTGCGGATGCTGCTCGACCGGGGCACGCTCGCTGCCGCCGACGTCGTCCTCTGGGGAGCGCGCAACCTCGATCCGCCCGAGGAGGAGTTCATCGCGGCGGCCGGGATCGGCGACGACCCCCGAGCCGCTGCTCGCCCGCGCCGAGGCGCGTCTATGTCGCCCTCGACGTGCGACGTGCTCGACCCGGACGAGCTCGCGGTCTTCATGCCCGAGCCCGGCGGGCCGTCGCTCGCCGAGGTCGAGCAGCTGCTGGCGCGCGTGCGAGAGAGCGGCAAGCTCGTGGGCGTCGGCTTCACCGGCCTCGCGCCCGACCCGGCGAACGTCGAGAAGCTCGGGCGGCTCGCTGCGGCGCTCGGCTACTGAGCAGCTCGCAACCTCCCTCCCGGGCCATAGGTCTAAGCTGGCGAACGATGGCCAAGATCGACGTTTCGGTCGAGACCGACGACCAGCCGAGCCCCCCGCCGAGTCACCCGAACACCTGCCCGAGCTGTCACTCGCACTACCGCGACGACGAGCTCGAGCAGAGTCTCTGGGTCTGCGAGCAGTGCGGCCACCACTTCCCGATGCGGGCCCGCGCCCGCATCGCCTCACTCGCCGATCCCGGCTCCTTCGCCGAGGAGGCGACAGAGCTGCATTCCGAGGATCCGCTCGGCTTCTTCGACCTCCGTCCCTACACCGAGCGCCTCGCCGAAGCCGAGATGAAGACCGGCCTCGCCGACGCGATGGTGATCGGCCGGGCCGCGATGGAGGAGCGCCGGTGCGAGCTCGCCGTCATGGACTTCGCGTTCATGGGCGGCTCGATGGGCAGCGTCGTCGGCGAGAAGTTCTCGCGCGCCTGCGACTCGGCGGCGGAGGCGGGGATGCCGCTCGTCGCCGTCACGAGCTCGGGCGGCGCGCGCATGCAGGAGGGCATCCTCGCGCTCATGCAGCTGCCGAAGACCGTCGCCGCGGTGGAGGACCTCCGCGACTCGGGGCAGGCGCTCCTCTCCGTCATGGCGCACCCGACGACCGGCGGTGTGCTCGCGAGCTTCGCGACTCTCGGAGACGTCGTGCTCGCGGAGCCGAACGCCCTCATGTCCTTCGCCGGCCCGCGAGTCGTGCAGGAGATCACGCGCGAGAAGCTGCCGGACGACTTCGGCAGGGCCGAGCAGAACCTCCGCTACGGCCAGATCGACGCGATCGTGCCCGCGGCCGAGCTACGCCCGACGCTGTCCCGCCTCCTGAGGCTGTTCAATGCCCCCGACTGAGCACGAGCTGCGGCTGCGCGAGCGGCTCGGGCGGCTGCGGAACCTCCCGCTGCTCGGCGGCGCGCGCATCTCCGGCGAGCTCGAGCGGCTCCAGCGGCAGATCGCCCGGATCGGCGAGGAGGCCACCGACGAGGAGGTCTGGCGCAAGGTCGAGCTCGCCCGCCACGACGACCGGCCGTACACGCTCGACTACGTCGAGCGCCTGCTCGACGACTGGTTCGAGCTGCACGGCGACCGGGCGCTCGGCGACGACGGCGCGATGATCGCCGGCCTCGGCAAGCTCGACGGGCGCACGATCGTCCTCGTCGGCCAGCAGAAGGGGCGCGACATCCACGAGCGCGCAAGCCGGCGCTTTGGCATGCCGAACCCGGAGGGATACCGCAAGGCGTGGCACGCGATGGAGCTCGCCGACCGGCACGGCTTTCCCGTCGTCACGCTCGTCGACACGCCGGGCGCCTATCCGGGCGTGGTCGCAGAGCAACACGGACAGGGCGCGGCGATCGCGCGCTCGCAGGCGACCATGGCGCGGCTGACGGTGCCGACCGTCGCCTGCGTGATCGGCGAGGGCGGCTCGGGCGGCGCGATCGCGATCGCGCTTGCCGATCGCGTCCTCATGCAGGAGAACGCGATCTACTCCGTCATCTCGCCGGAGGGCTGTGCGGCGATCCTCTGGCGCGACGCCGGCCAGGCGAAGAAGGCTGCGGCCGCCTTCCGCCCCGATGCGCGTGCACTGCCTCGAGCTCGGAGTCGTCGACGAGATCGTCCCTGAGCCCGTGGGCGGCGCGCACATCGATCCCGACATGGCTGCCCGGCTGCTCGGGCAGGCGCTGCGCGAATCGCTCGCCGAGCTCGAGGGGATCCCGGGCGACGATCTCCGCCGCCGCCGCCGTGCGCGCTTCCGCTCGCTCGGCGTCTTCGCCTGATTAGCTTAGGACAGGTTTACGGAGATTCGGACGGTTCTGGCGTCGACACTGTCCACACCGTCCACAGGCTTATCCCCGCCCTGTATGGGTTGTGTGAACGGTAGGAATACGGCTCGAGACTGGGAAAACTGCGGCTCGAGGCAGTAGAAAGGCGTCGTGAGCAAGAGGCTGTCGGACTACGAGCGCAAGCGAGATCGGAAGAAGACGCCCGAACCTTTTGGCGGGCTGGAAGCGTCGCCGCCTAAGCCGGCGACGCCCGGCCGGGGGCCGAAGGCAGACCGCGCCCCCGAAGCGAGGCGCCGATCTTCGTCGTGCAGCGGCACGACGCCCGGCGGCTCCACTACGACTTCCGCCTCGAGCGCGACGGTGTCCTCGCCTCGTGGGCCGTGCCCAAAGGCGTCCCGCTCGAGCCGGGCGAGCAGCACCTCGCGGTCCATGTCGAGGACCATCCGCTCGAGTACGGGAGCTTCGAGGGCGAGATCCCGAAGGGCAACTACGGCGCCGGCACGGTCGAGATCTGGGACCGGGGGACGTACGAGCTGCTCGAGGAGAAAGCGCGACGGCGGTCTCACCGTGCGGCTGAACGGTGAGCGGCTCGAGGGGACGTGGGCGCTCGTCCCGGCGCACCTGTCCGGCGACGAGAAGAACTGGCTCATCCTCCGCAAGCGCGACGGACGGCGCGTCCCTGCGCGGGAGCAGCGGCGCGTACTACGGCCGATGCTCGCGACGCTGACGGAGAGCTGCCCTCGCGGTGAGGGCTGGCAGTTCGAGCCGAAGTGGGACGGCTACCGCGCGCTCGGCTACGTCCGCGGCGGCGAGGCGAAGCTCGTCTCGCGCAGAGGCAACGACCTGACGCAGCGGTTCGCGCTCGTGGCGAAGGAGCTCGTGAAGGCGCTGCGTACGCCGGACGCGGTCGTCGACGGCGAGGTCGTGGCGCTCGACGAGGACGGGCAGGCCGAGCTTCTCGGCGATGCAGCAGGGGAAGCCCGGCACGCCGCTCGCGTACGAGGTGTTCGACGTGCTCGAGGTCGACGGCGAGCCGGTCGTCGACCTGCCGCTGACCGAGCGGAGGGCACGGCTCGAGGAGCTGCTCGCGCCGAACCCGGTCGTCCAGCTGTCCGGCGTCTTCGAGGACGGCGAGGCGCTGCTCGAGGCGGCGAGCGAGCAGGGGCTCGAGGGCGTGATGGCGAAGCGTGCCGTCGTCGCGCTACCCGAAGGGCAGGCGCGGCCGCGACTGGCTGAAGATCAAGACGCACGGCCGGCAGGAGTTCGTGATCTGCGGCTGGACGAAGGGCCAGGGCCGGCGCAGCGGCAGCTTCGGCGCGCTCGTGCTCGGCGTCCGGCGCGGCGGGCGAGTGGGAGTGGGTCGGGAATGTGGGTACGGGCTTCAGCGAGCGCGACGATCGACGAGCTGCTCGAGAAGCTCGAGCCGTTCGCGGCGAGACGAGTCGCCGTTTCCCGCTCGTCCCGAAGATGCCGAAGGTGCGGAAAGGCGACGTCGTCTGGGTCGAGCCCGAGCTCGTCGCCGAGGTCGAGTTCGCCGAGTGGACGCACGACGGCCACCTGCGCGCTCCGTCCTTCCAGGGGCTCCGCGACGACAAGCCGGCGCGCGGACGTGCGCCGCGAGCGGCCCGGTCGAGGCGACGGAGGGAAGGGTGCAAGCTCTCCAACCTCGACAAGGTCTTCTGGCCGGACGAGGGGATCACGAAGGGCGACCTGATCGACTACTACCGCGCAGTCGCCCCTGTCGCTCGTCCGCCACCTCAAGGACCGGCCCTTCACGATGCGCCGCTATCCCGACGGCGCCTTCGGCAAGGCGTTCTTCCAGAAGGACGCCCCGAAGGGCATGCCGGAGTGGATCCCGCGCTTCCATGTGCAGGTCTCGACGCGCGAGCGGCCGCCGAAGAAGCGCTGGATCGACGCGCCGCTCGTGAACGACGAGGGCGCGCTGACCTGGATGGTGAACATGGGCTGCATCGACCTGAACGCGTGGTACTCGCGCGTCGACAAGCCGGACCGCCCCGACTTCGTCCTCTTCGACCTCGACCCGTCCCCGGACGTCGGCTTCTCGCGAGGTCGTGCAGGTCGCGCTGCTCGTCAAGCAGGCGCTCGACGCGCTCGGGCTCGTCGTCCTTCCCGAAGACGAGCAGCGCCGAGGGCATGCACGTGCTCGTGCCGGTCGAGCGGCGGTACACGTACGCGCAGACGCGCGAGTTCTGCGAGATCGTGGCGGGGGCGCTCGCGCGCACCCAGCGCGGGCTCGTGACGACGGAGTGGTCGAAGGCGAAGCGGCGCGGCGTCCTGATCGACGCGAACCAGAACGGCGAGGGGAAGACGATCGCGTCGGTCTACTCGGTGCGACCGCGGCCGGGCGCCCCGGTCTCGACTCCGCTGCGCTGGGAAGAGGTCGACGAGTCGCTCGATCCGCGCGACGTTCACGATGGAGGTCGTGCTCGAGCGCATCCGCCGCCACGGCGACCTCTTCGAGGGCGTCCTCACGACGCGCCAGCGCCTCGAGCCGGCCCTGCGCGCCCTCCGCTGAACTGCTCAGCGCAAGACACGTCCGGTAGCAGCTACCGCGACATGTCCACTTTCGACAGTTGCGCCGCGCGCGCGTCGACGAGCGCACGAGGGCATCTACGTCGAGCCGCCGACCTCGGCGAGCACGAGCGTGGCGTCGACAAACGCAGAAGTCGGGTGAGTCCGACGGTCGTCGCGTAGCTGCTCCAGCGCCAATCCTCCGCTCTTGGACACACCGCCAGCCTTGACCGGATTGAGGACCACGTAGGCATAGGTGCCGACGAAGTCGCGGGCGCTCTTCGATCCGCCGGCTCCCGAAGCGCTTGCGGACGAGATGTCCCTGTCGGCTCGTGACGCGCGTTGAAGTCGCTTCCCGTATTCGCGGTTCAGATACTCCATCCCGAGCGGCAGCGGATCGGTCGGCTACGTCGAAGAGCGCGTGGACGTGTGTCGTCATCTCGCAGAAGGCGAGCACGTTCCAGCCATGGTCGCGCGACGCGGCTCAGCAGACTGATCCACTTTCGCCGGTCGAGCTCGTCGATGAAATACGGCCAGTGGCTCGTCGCCTTCACCCAGACGTGGTGGAGCTGCCGGGTGCGTGGTCTCGCGGGCGGGCAGGCTCCGGTTGCTCGAGAGCGTTGCTCGGCAAGACGCCCTTCGACGACACGGCAGATTCGGACATGGCCGGTAGCAGCTACCCGGCTGGTATCCGATTCGGCCGGGTCCCTCGGTGGTGGTCGAACGCTGCCGTGGGCGGGACGATCCTCTGGGACGTCGACACGCAGGTCGACTTCATCGAGCCCGGCGGCAAGCTCTACTTCGCCGGCGCGGAGGAGGCGAGGCCGGCGATGGCGCGGCTCGTGGAGGCAGCCCGCGCGGCCGGCGTCGTCCACGTCGCCTCGTGCGACCAGCACGAGCTCAGCGACCCCGAGATCTCGGAGGAGCCCGACTACGACAGCACATGGCCGCCGCATTGCCTGCTCGGCACGCGCGGCGCGGAGAAGATCCCCGAGACGAAGCAGCTCGACCCGCTGCCGCTGCCGCTCGTCCCCGTTCCCACGCCGACCCTCCGCCGCCTGCTCGACGGCCGCCGCGAGATCCTGATCCCGAAGAAGCAGTACGACCCCTTCACGAACCCGAACACCGAGACCCTGCTCGACATGCTCGATCCCGACGAGATCCTCCTCTTCGGCGTCGCGACCGACATCTGCGACGACGCGGCCGTCCGCGCGCTCCTCCGCCGCGGCCGCCGCATCGCCTTCGTCGAGGACGCGGCACGCGGGGTCGACGAGTCGCGGGTCGCCGCGTGCACCGCGGCCTGGCGCGACGCCGGCGTCCGCTTCACGACCGCCGACGGAGGCGGCTGCGTCACTCGGCTAAGGGATGCGTCCCTCCGCTGCCGATGAGACGCTGAGATGGTGGGGCACTGGTTCCATGCTGCGGCGGACTTCGCCACGACCTGGCTGCCGCTCGCGTTCTTCGTCGTCATCGCCCTGACGGCCTGGCTGCTCTGGAGGACCGCCGGGATGATGCCGCGCATCAAGCCGGCGAACATGGTCCACGGCGCCAAGTCGCAGACGAGCTGGGCCGACGTCGCCGGCGTCGAGGAGGTGCGGGGCGAGCTGATGGAGGTCGTCGAGTTCATGCGCGACCCGAAGCGCTTCGAGCGGCTCGGGGCGAAGGTGCCGAAGGGAATCCTCCTCTACGGCCCGCCGGGCACCGGCAAGACGCTGCTCGCCAAGGCCGTCGCGCACGAGTCGGGCGCGAACTTCTACAGCGCCTCGGCCTCGTCGTTCGTCGAGATGTTCGCCGGCCTCGGCGCCGCGCGCATCCGCAAGCTCTTCAACGAGGCGCGCAAGAACGCGCCCGCGATCGTCTTCATCGACGAGCTCGACGCCGTCGGCGCGCAGCGCAGCGGCCACGGGTTCAACCGCGAGCAGGATCAGACCCTCAACCAGCTGCTCGTCGAGCTCGACGGCTTCGAGAACGCGAGGCAGGTCGTCGTCATGGGCGCCTCGAACCGGATCCAGGACCTCGACCCGGCGCTGCTCCGCCCCGGCCGCTTCGACCGGCAGATGCTCGTGCCGCCGCCCGGACCTCGCCGGCCGGGAGGCCATCCTCCGCGTCCACACGCGCGGCAAGCCGCTCAACCTCGACGACGTCGATCTGGCAACGGTCGCGCGCCAGACGTCCGGGCTCACCGGTGCCGAGCTCGCGAACATCTGCAACGAGGCGGCGATCAAGGCAGGCCGCCGCAGCGCATCCGCGATCACGCAGTCGGACTTCGACTGGGCCCTCGAGCGGGTGGTCGCCGGCCTGCAGCAGCGCAAGATGCTGACCGAGAAGGAGCGGCGCATCCTCGCCTACCACGAGGGCGGCCACGCTCTCATGGCGCCACCTGATGGGCTCGGTGATGGAGCTCCAGAAGGTGACGATCGTCTCGCGCGGGAACGCGCTCGGCTACGCCTTCTACCTGCCGGAGGAGGATCGCTACCTCCACACGAAGGAGGAGCTCGTCGACCGGATGGTCGTCGCTCTCGCGGGCCGCGCCGCCGAGGAGGTCGTCTTCGGCCGGGTCACGAACGGCGCCGCCAACGACCTCGAGAAGGTGACCGAGATCGCACGCTCGATGGTGTTCGAGTGGGGCATGTCCGACACGGTCTCCTCACGCACGATGCGCGCCGACAACTACGCGCTCTCGGAGACGACGAAGCGGCTGCGCGACGAGGAGCAGGCGCACCTGACGGACGGCGCCTACGAGGAGGCCGTCCGGCTGCTGCGCAAGCACCGCGCCCCGCTCGACCGCATCGCGGCCGCGCTGCTCGAGAAGGAGACGCTCGTCCGCGACGAGCTGCAGGCGCTCGTCGAGGACGTCGAGCCCGAGTCGAGGGCTTCCGAGACCGTCGGCGTGCCGCGCGTCGTCGCGAGCGAGCCCGGCGAGCTGCCGGCGCAGGCCGCGCTAGCCCCCGCCGAACTTCGAGATGTCGATCGCGTCGCTTCGGCGCGGACAGCGAGACCGACTTGTCCCAGTCGCCGAAGGTGATCGTCCCCGACTGGCCCTTCTTGCCGCCGACGATCGCCACCGGGTACGGCTTGCCTGTCGCGGCGACGTAGAGCTTGCTGTCGTCCGACATGTCCCGGATGGCGACGACCTCGTCGCCCTTGTAGGTCGTCTTGCCGTCGTTGACGAGCTTGCCGTGGTGGGAGCTGATGCCGGCGAAGAGGGCGCCGAGGCTCGTGAGCGGGGCGAGAGACCGGAGCCGGCCGTTCGTCGCCGAGGCCTTGAGCCACTTGCCGTGCAGGAGCTGCGCGACCCCGGCGCCCGCGAAGTGCTTGTAGAACTCGTCGCTGCCGCGGATGTAGAGCGTGTCGCCGATCCGGACGAGGTCGAACTTCAGGCCGTTCGTCGACATCGAGCCCTTCGCGCCCTTGCCGCGAGCCGTGGACAGGTCGAGCGTGATCGGCGTTCCGTCCGACTTGATGCTCCCCGAGACGTGCGCCGAGCTCGCGCTCGTCGCGGCGGCGTTCGCGTCGGCGAGCACGCGGACGGGCCGGCTTCGACGCCTCGCCGTTCGGCTTCGCGGTCTTGCCGCTGCCGCCGCAGCCCGCGAGGAGCGCGGCCGTCAGGACGAGGGCGAGGGCCGAGGCGCGCATCGTGGGCGCGAGTCTTTCAAATACGATCGCCCAATGAAGACGCCGGAGACGCCGAGCTCGGTCCATCACTTGGGGCTCGCGGTCGAGGATCTCGACGGCGCGCTCGACACCTACGAGCGCCTCTTCGGCGCGCGGCTCGAGCAGCGCACGCGCGTCGAGGAGCAGGGCGTCGAGGCGGCGTCCATCCGCGTCGGCGAGAGCCGGCTCGAGCTGCTCGGGCGCGCTCGGCGAGGACACGCCTGTCGGCCGTTTCCTCGCGAAGCGCGGCCCCGGGATGCACCACGTCGCGTACGAGGTCGAGGACATCCGCGCCGCGCTCGCGCATCTCTGCGGAGGCGGGCGCCGAGCTGATCGACGAGACGCCTCGCCGCGGCATGTTCGGCCTCGAGGTCGCCTTCGTCCATCCCGACTCCGTCCACGGCGTTCTCTCGGAGGTGGTGTGCGCACATGACTGACGAGCGCGTGCGGATCGAGATCGGCTTCGCCGGCGGCCAGATCGTCGGCAGCTTCGTCGAGGCGCGCTCGGCGGACGAGCTCGAGTCGGCGCTCGGCTCGACGGGAGCCGGCAAGCCGGTCGTGGTGCTCGAGACCGAGGACGGCCCGCTCCACGTGGTCGTCGCCCAGGTTGCGTACTACAAGCGGATCGTCCGCGCCGGCCGCGTCGGCTTCGGCTCCGGCTAGCGCAGGAGTTAGCTCCGATGGGGTCCCGGGGAAACGAAGGCGGGATGGCTTCTCCCACCGAGCGCAGTGGCTGCGCGCGAGTCGACCGAGCACGTGCGGGAGCTCGTCGCGCGCGGCCAGCAGGGCGACCGCGACGCGCTCGAAGAGCTGTACCTGATCCACTTCGACCGGATCTACAGCTACCTCCACGTCAGCGTCGGCAACCGGCACGACGCCGAGGACCTCACGACGCAGACCTTCCTGAAGATGCTGGAGAAGATCGGCAGCTTCAAGTGGCAGTCGGCGCCGTTCTCGGCCTGGCTGTTCCGGATCGCGCACAACCTCGCGATGGACCACTTCCGCGCCCGCCGCCGCTGGCAGCCGGAGGAGGAGGTTCCCGAGCCGCCGGGCGAGGAGGAGCCGTCCGCCGAGCTCGACGGCGATGCAGACGATCGGCCGCGAGTCGATGCTGAAGCTCATCGATCACCTCTCGCCCGAGCAGCAGCAGGTGCTGACGCTGAAGTTCGTCTTCAACCTCCCGAACGCGGAGGTGGCGGCGATCCTCGACAAGACCGAGGGGGCGATCAAGTCGCTCCAGCATCGCGCGCTCGTCTCCCTGCAGAAGCAGATCGCCCACCAGGAGCCGTCCCCCGAGCTAGCCTCCGCGCGTGGCGCTGGAGGTCGGGATCGTCGGGCTGCCGAGCTCGGGCAAGACGACGCTGTTTCGCGCGCTCACGCGCGCGGAGACGCACGGCTCCGGCAAGGAGCACGTCGGGATGGCGCAGATCCCGGACGAGCGGCTCGACCGGCTCGCCGAGACGGTCGGGGCGCGGAAGGTCACCCCCGCGGCCGTGCGCGTCGTCGACGTTCCCGGGACGGGGCCGCAGCTGCTCGGCAACCTGCGGCAGGTCGACGCGCTCCTCGTCGTCCTCGACGGCTTCTCGGGCACGCGCGTTCCCGCCGACGACCTCGAGACGCTGAAGCTCGAGCTCCTCGTCGCCGACCGCGACCACGTCGAGCGGCGGCTCGAGCGCGTCGGCAAGCAGGCGAAGTCGGGAGACGCCCGCCTCAAGGCGGAGGCCGCCGATCTCGAGCGGCTGCTCGCGCACCTCGACGCCGGCCAGACGCTGGCGGAGTGGGAGGGCGAGCTGCCACCCGAGCTCGAGCCGCTGACGACGAAGCCGCTGCTCGAGCTCGTCAACGGAGCCCGAAGGCGATCGACCTCCAGCTCGAGGCGGAGCTCGCGGAGCTGTCACCGGAGGAGGCGGCGGAGTTCCGCGGCGGCGGCGAGTCCGCGCTCGGCGAGGTCGTGCGCAGGCTCGCGGAGACGCTCGACCTGATCACCTTCTTCACCGCGGGCGAGAAGGAGACGCGCGCCTGGACGCTGCGGCGCGGCGAGACCGCGCTCGACGCCGCGGAGACGATCCACTCCGACATCGCGCGCGGCTTCATCCGCTGCGAGGTCGTGCGCTGGGACGATCTCGTCGCCGCGGGCGGTCACGCGGAGGCGGCGCGGGCCGGCAAGCAGCGCTCGAGGGCAAGACGTACGTCGTCGAGGACGGCGACGTCCTCAACGTCCGCTTCAACGTTTAGCGAGCGCACTACCGGCTCGTGCCCGACACGGTGCGCGAGCTGCGACATACGCTCGGAGGATGAAGCTCCGCGCAATGATCGAGCACAGCGTCGCCCGGTTGTCCCTCTAGGCAAGCGGCACAAGGCCGGTCCGTGCACCCGTCCATTCTCGTTCCGCTCGCGGTCGCGATCGCGGCCCTCGCCGGCGTCTCCCTGGCGCGGATCTCTCGAGTGCCGGCCCCGGTCTTCTACGTGCTGGCGGGGCTTGCGGTCAGCTACGCGCCGGGAATGGGGGCGGTCCGCCTGCCTCCGCACGTCGTCTTCTACGGGTTCCTGCCGCCGCTCCTGTACCACGCGGCCTTCTTCACGTCGCCGCGGGAGACCCGGGCCCAGGCGGTGCCGATCGCGACGCTGGCACTCGGGCTGGTGATCGCGACCATGTTCGGAGTCGGCGGGGTGGTCGCGGCCTCCGTCGGCACGCTCGGAGTCGGATCGGCGTTCGTGCTCGGAGCGGTGCTCGGCCCGACCGATCCGGTGGCGGCGGTCTCGGTCATCAGGCGCCTCGACGTGCCGGAACGCCTGCAGGCGGTGCTCGAGGGCGAGAGCCTCGTCAACGACGGAATCGGGCTCGTCGCCTTCTCGATCGCCGTCGCCGGCGTGACGCATGGCGGCTTCTCGGTCCTGCACGGCTTCGTCCGGTTCGCCGAGGACGTCGCCGGAGGGATCGCGTTCGGGCTCGTCGTGGGCCTCGTGGTAGAGCGCGTGCGCCGGCGGGTCCACGACGCCGAGATCGAGATCCTCATCTCGCTCCTGACGCCGTTCGTCGCCTACGTTCCCGCCGAGCGCATGCATGTGTCGGGCGTGCTCGCGACCGTGACATGTGGCGTCTACCTGGGATGGCGCTCGGAAGGGATCTTCCAGCCGCACGTCCGCTTGCAATCGGCCGCGTTCTGGGAGGTGCTCGACTTCCTCCTCACCGGAGTGCTGTTCGTCCTGCTCGGAATGCAGTTCCCGTCGGTAGTCGGGGCGCTCGGCGACTTTTCCCCGTGGAGCCTCGTCTGGTGGGCCCTCTTGACCGCAGTGGTCGTCGTGGGGGTGCGGATGCTGTGGATGTTCACCGTGCCGTACGCCGTCTCCACGCTCACGCGCTCACGCTCGTGGCGCGATGTGTCCCCCTGGCGCGATCGGGTCGTGCTCGGCTGGGGCGGCATGCGCGGCGCGCTCTCGCTCGCCGCAGCGCTCTCCCTCTCGCCTGCGGTGCCGCATCGGGCCCTGCTTCTATATCTCACCTTCACGACGATCCTGGCGGGCCTGCTCGTGCAAGGAACCTCGCTGCCGTGGCTCCTCCACCGGCTCGGCTTCCGCTCGTCCGATGAGATGACGGGAGAAGAGGTGCGGGCGCGGCTCAACCTGGCGCGCGCGGCGCTCGCCCGGCTGAACGAGCTGGTCGACGAAGAATGGGTGCCACCGGGCCTGGTCGACGAGGTGCGCGGGGTGTACGAGCAGCGTGCGGAGCGGCTCGCCCAGCGCACCGAGCCGGAACGACAGGGCGGCGCGCCGGCCGGGGCGTACGGACGCTTGAGGCGGGCGGCCATCGCAGCGGAACGCAACGCACTGACCCGGCTCGGCCGCGACGGCGAGCTCTCGGCCGGAACGGCACGGCGGATTGAGCGGGAGCTCGACCTCGAGGAGGTGCGCCTGCGCGGGCGGGCGACGACCTAGCCGGCGGAGATGAGCACGACGCCGGCGAGCACGACGAGGACTCCGGCGTCCTGCGTCCGCTGCACCCGCTCTCCGAGATAGACCCGCGCCAGCAGCACCGTCACGACCGGGTAGAGCGACGCGAGCACCGAGACGACGCTGAGCAGGCCGTGCGCCGACGAGGCGGCTGCGAAGAGCGCGTTCCCGCCGGTGTCGAGAACGCCGATCGCGACGAGCCCCCGCCAGTGGGCGCGAAGCCCGCGCGGCCGGAGACCTCGCACAAGCGCGAGCGACACGACGATCGTGACCGACGTGCAGCGGAAGAGGAAGGCCGGCCACAGCCAGTCATGGGTCGAGGCCGCGTGCATCGGGACGTAGTAGGCGCCGAACGCGAGCATCGCGAGCACGGCCCAACCGACGCCGGCCGCGACCTGCCTGCGCTCCGGCCGCAGCTCGAGCGAGGCGACCACGCTGCCGCCCACCGCCGCGACGAAGCCGATCGCCTGGAGGCCGTGCACATGGTCACCGGAGACGGCGACGCCCCAGATCACCGGGACGCCGGCCGCGACGGCGGCGATCGGCGCCACGACGCTGATCGCTCCGGCCGCCATGCCGCGATAGAACGCGAACAGCCCGACCGTGCCCAGCACGGCCGAGAGCGCTGCCCAGGCCACTTCGTCGCCGGGGATCCCTCTGCCCCGCACGGCCACGGCGATGCCGAGCGCGGCGAGGCCGAACGGCTGTGACGCCGCCAGCACCAGCACGCTGGGCAGCGCCCGCGCCTTCACGCCGCCGAAGAAGTCGCCGACGCCCCAGCTGAGGCTGGCGCCGAGCGCCAGCAGCGCTGCCGCCAAGCTAGTCCGGCACCGGCCGCGTCGCCGCGACGGCGTCGAGCTGGTTCGCGTGGTAGAGGACGGCCGCCTCGGCGGTGCGGGCGGCGCGGACGTCGTGGTGGCACGCGACCGCGTGCAGCAGCTCGGCGGGAGCGTTCAATCCCTCGAGCATCCGCAGCCCCAGGTGGACGTGGCCGAGCAACCGCCCCTCCTCGGTGGGGGCGAAGACCGGCGGCCGTCCCAGCTCGCGCGTCCGGCCGACGTCGTGGACGAGGGCTGCGGCGAGCAGCAGGTCGGCGCGCAGGCGCGGATGGATCTGGGAGAGCTCGCGGCAGAGCGTCGCGACGCCGACCGTGTGCTCGAGCAGGCCGCCGGCGTAGGAATGGTGGCCGTCGGGCGTTGCCGGATAGGTCCGCAGCGGCGCGTCCGCGAGCGCCCGCGTGACCACGCCGCGGAGTGCGTCGTCGTGGACCTCGCCGACGAGGAACTCGAGGAAGCCCTCGAGCTCGTCCGCGTCTCGCCGCAGGCCCGGCGTCAGCCCTGCCGGGTCGACGCCCTCCGCCGGCTCGAGCGTCCGCACCTCGACCTGGAGCTCGCTCCTGAACCGCTCGACGCGGCCGAGCACGCGCACCGCGTCGCCGGTCTCGAAGCGTCCGTCGAGCAGGTCGACGTCGTTCCAGACCCGCGCGCCGATCCGGCCGCTCGCGTCCACGAGCTCGAGCGCGAGATACGTCGAGCCGTTCCGCGTGCGCAGCCGCTCTTTGCGCGCAACCGCGTAGATGCCCTCAACGGTGCGGTTCTCCTCGAGCTCCGCGATGGCGGTCACGAGGGGGAGTTTCGCATGGCGGGCTATTGGGGTACCGGGGCGTGATGGCGGTTGCATTGCGCCAGAGCCGGCGGTTCGACGCCTCGAGCCCCGTCACCCGTTACTGGCTCGCCAACTGCGTCGGATTCTCGCTCGCAGGCGGCGGTCACGGCAGGGTGGAGCGGGTCCTCGCGGAGGGCAACCCGCACGACCCGTCGCTGCTCGAGGTCAGGATGAGCCGCAGGCGGGTGCGGCGCGTGCCCACGTCGGCGGTCATCGCCGTCGTCCCGGCGGAGCAGCTGCTCGTCGTCGACCGCCGTCATCGCTTCATGCCCGACCGGAAGCGAGACCTGAGCCTGCGCCTGCGCTGGACCGCTCGCGTGCTGCGGCGAGTCCTCGTCGTCGGACTCGGTCTCCTCGTGGCGTTGACGGCCGAGCTGCTGCACTGGGGAAGTCGAGCCTGGCAGGAGGGCTCGCCCGCCGTCGCTCGCACGAGCCGGAGAGGCGGTAGCGAGGCAGCTCGGTTGGTACGGTCAGTGCCGTGGCAGTCGTACGGCCGTTCCGCGCGCTCCGCTACGACCCGGCTGTCGCAGGCCCGCTCGAGTCGCTCGTCGCGCCTCCCTACGACGTCATCGGACCCGAGCAACGGGAAGAGCTCCGCGGACAGAGCCCGTTCAACGTCGTCCACCTGACGCTCCCGGACTCCGAGGAGCAGGCGGCCGCGAGCCTCGCGGACTGGCGAGAGCGCGGAGTTCTCGTCCGCGATCCCGAGCCCGCGTGCTGGTGGCTCGCGCAGGAGTACGTCGGCCCGGACGGGGTCGCCCGACGCCGGGAGGGGCTCGTCGCGGCACTCCGGCTCGAGCCGTACGAGAACCGCGTCGTCCTGCCGCACGAGCGCACGCACGCCGGTCCGAAGGAGGGCCGGTTGCGGCTGCTCCGAGTCACGCACACACAGCTCGAGCCGCTGTTCTTCCTCTGGGACGGCACGGTCGAGGTCGACGGTCTCGGCGAGCCCGAGCTGACGGCGGAGGAGGATGGCGTCGTCTCACGGCTCTGGCGGCTCGACGCCGAGCTCTCCGGCGCGCTGGCGGACGAGCTCGCCGACGCGCAGCTGCTGATCGCAGACGGCCATCACCGTTACGAGACGGCGCTCGCGTTCCACGCGGAGGACGGCACCGAGGCGTCGGCCTGGCTGCTCGCGGTGATCGTCCCGACGGGACAGGAGGGACTTACGATCTTCCCGACCCACCGGATCGTCCAGAGCGCCGGCGCGGCCGCGGGGACGCCGATCGACCCTCCCCGGGAGCACCTTCCCGGACCCGTGCTCTATCGCGCGGCACACTACGAGCTGCTGGCGGGCAACGGGTTTCTCGACCCGGAGGTCGTCGACCGGCTCGGGCCGAGCGGAGTCACCTACACGCCGCATCGTGACGAGGCCGTCGCCGCGGTGGACCGCGGCGAGGCGGAGGCGGCCTTCCTGCTCCGTCCGACGCGCATCGAGGACGTCTGGGCCGTCGCGCGCCGCGGTGACGTGATGCCGCAGAAGAGCACGTTCTTCTACCCGAAGCTCACGTCCGGCTCTATTGCTGCTTCCGACTCGACGCTGACAAGGGCTTGGCTGAGCCAAGGAGCGGAGCGGAAAGCTGACTGAGTGGCTGGAGCTCTGCCGGGCCGCCGTCGCGGACGTCGACTCCGTGCTCGAGCGCCTGCCCACGCGGGCCGAGCGCGAGCCCGTCGTCGGAGCCGGGCTCGGCGGCGACGACACCACGGCGATCGACCGGGCCGCGGAGGAGGTCGATCCTCGCGCGCGTGCGCGAGGCGGCGGGGGCCGTCGTCTCGGAGGAGGTCGGCCGCGTCGGCGGCACGGAGCTGCCGCTCGTCGTCGTCGATCCGATCGACGGCTCGCTCAACGCGAAGCGCGGCATCCCGTTCTTCTCCCTCTCGATCGCCGTCGCGGAGGGGGAGACGATGGACGACGTCGTCTTCGGCTTCGTCCACGACTTCGGCTCCCGCGAGGAGTGGACGGCGCGGCGAGGCGAGGGTGCGTGGCTGAACGGCCGGCCGCTCGGGGCGGTCCGGCCGAAGGACGAGGTCGAGATCCTCTCCTTCGAGGCGACCCGGACCTCGCTCGTCGCGCGGGACGCGCCCAAGGTCGCCGACCTTGCCTACCGGCTGCGGATCATGGGCTCGCTCGCCCTCTCGCTCTGCCACCTCGCCGCCGGCCGCGTCGACGCCGTCTGCTCGCTCAAGCCGGCGCGCTCGGTCGACATCGCCGCGGCGCAGCTCCTCTGCCGCGAGCTCGGCCTCGCGCTCGACCTGTTCGACGTCGAGGAGCCGTTCGGAGCCGCTCCCCTCGACCTCGAGCAGCGTCTCGCGGGTTCCGTCGCAGCGGGAACGACGGCCGTGGGCACGCGGAATCGCCCAGAAAGCGACGCCTGTCGCTGGTGCGTAGGCCTCTCCGGCTGGAACTACCCCCACTGGCGGGGCGGTGTCTTCTACCCGTCCCGCCTGCCGGCGTCGCGCTGGCTCGAGTTCTACGCCGAGCGCTTCGACACGGTGGAGGTGAACTCGACCTTCTACCGGCTGCCGCGGCGCGACGCGGTTGCGCGCTGGGTCGAGCAGACGCCGGCCGGCTTCCTCTTCGCGGTCAAGGCGTCGCGCTACCTCACGCACGTCAAGCGGCTGCGCGACCTCGGCCCGGGCCTCGAGCGGTTTCTCGAGCGAATCGAGCCGCTGCTCGGGTCGCCGAAGCTCGGACCGCTCCTGTGGCAGCTGCCGCCGACGTTCCGCCGCGACCACGAGCGGCTCGCGGACGCCCTTGCGCGGCTGCCGCGTGAGCTTCGCCACTGCGTCGAGTTCCGCGACCCGTCCTGGTTCGTCGAGGACACGTACGCGCTCCTGCGCGAGCACGGATCGCGCTTGCGATCGGCGACCGGCCGCAGGTGAACGCCTTCCAGGCGCACGAGCTGACCGCGGGCTGGACGTACGTCCGCTTCCACAGAGGAACGCGCGGGCGGCGGGGCAACTACAGCGACTCGGAGCTGCGCGACGTGGGCGGCGCGGCTACGCGAGTGGAGCAGGACGCACGAGGTCTTCGCCTACTTCAACAACGACTGGGAGGGCTTCGCGCCGCGGAACGCTGCGCGGCTGAGTCGGCTCGTCGCGAGTTCAGCGCTTGACGGCGCGGCACCTGGCGGTCGCGCGTGAGGTGGCGGCTCTGCTTGCCGGCGGTGTTGGTGGCCGTGACGCGCAGGCGCAGCCGGTGCTTCGGGCGTCGCGCTTCGTCAGCCGGTACTTCGGGTGCGTCGCGTGGTTGATGCGGATGCAGGCCTCGCGCCGTGCGCGTTGCAGCGCAGCCACTGGAAGCCGTACGCCGTCGGCGCTACGTCCACGCGCCGCGGCTGCCCGTCAGCTTCCTTCCCACCCGCGCACGGCCCGAGATGTGCGGCGCCTTGCGGCTGGCCGGCACGCGGAGGACGGCACCGCTGCGGTTCGAGATGATCGCCGCCGTCCAGGCTGCGTTCGTGCCTGCGACTTGACCTCGAGCGTCTGCCCGGCGTCCGCAGCGACTCGACGTACGTGGCCGACG
The DNA here is from genome assembly GCA_963800435.1 of uncultured Actinomycetota bacterium. Lineage (GTDB taxonomy): Bacteria > Actinomycetota > Actinomycetes > Actinomycetales > Dermatophilaceae > CAVSJJ01. The sequence continues at coordinate 867,877 of CAWDBE010000008.1, read as the reverse complement.
TGGCGGCCGGAATGTCGCGCAGCCGGCGCCGTCGGCAGCGCAGCGGTGCCACTCGTACGTGACGGTGGCGGTCGAGTTCCAGGTGCCGCTGGTCGTCGGAGCGTCCGGCCGACGGCAGCGACTGCCGGAAGACCGGCGCGGCGTCGGGCTCGGCAGCGGGACGACGACCGAAGTCGCCGCCGTCGTGGCGGGGCCGGCGGACGTCCCCGCGGCGTTGCGCGCACTGACCCCGGCGCGGACCGTGTGCCCGACGTCGGACGCCGTCAAGCGGTACGCCGCCGCCGTGGCCCCGGAGATGGCCGAGCAGCCGGTGCCGCTCGCTGAACAGCGCTGCCACGTGTACCCGTATCCGCTCGGCGCGTGCATCACGAGCCCGCCGCTCGTGAGACGAAGCTGTCCCTGTCCGGCGGCCCCGCTCAGCGCCGGCGAGGCGACGCTGCTCGGCGCCCACTCGTCGGCGTGTAGCTGCTGGAGGCACGCTGCTGCCGTCGTTGCTGTACTCCTGCTGCAGACCGTAGTGGTGGCCGTTGATCACCTGGTTGTAGGCGTCGACGCCGACGCCCCGAGTGTGCGTGCCGAAGCCAGGCGCAGAGGTCACCGTTCTCGCTGCCGTCGGCGGCGAGCCAGGCGTCGCCCGGCGGGATCGGTGATCGCCTCGTTGTGCTCGTGGCTGATCGTGTTGATCGTCGGCGTCCGCGTCGCCGTCGTTCGGGAAGCCCTGGGAGGGCGTGCACCCGGAGGTCGTCCCGTCGTACGGCTCGTTCGCGTAGATGACGGGCACGCTGTTCGAGTCGATGAAGTCGCTGTGGTAGGCGCAGAAGGTGTTCGTCGAGCACTGGTTGGCGACGCTGTCGAAGCACGATCCGACGCCGTTCGGCGTCATGACGAAGAACAGCGTCGTCGTGCTCGGCTGCCAGCCCTTTGCCGTCAGCACGTTCTGGATCTCGGTCTGAATCTGTTGCGTCGGTGAGGCAGACGATCGCTGCCGGCGTCGCAGCCGTTCGCCGGGAACGGATCGTGTCGACGAACGAGCCGCCGAAGCTCGACTGGTACTGGATCGCGGCCGCGTTGTCGTAGTACTGCGTGGCGACCGAATAGACGTTGTGAGTCGGCCGCTGTCCGGGCGACGTCGCCGAAGTACTGGTTGATCAGGCTCTGGTAGTTCGCGTCGACGGAGGACCCGCTCGGGACCCAGTAGATCGCGTAGACCTTGTTCGTCCGCATCGTCCAGCATGGATACGGAGAGCTGGTGAGCGCACACGGCGACTCCTGCAGGATGGTTCCCTCGAGTTGAGGCTGCCGGTCGCGCCTGGCAGGGCGAACTGACGCGGAGCGCCTGCGTGGGGCACGACACCGAGGATCGGCGTGCGAGCCGGGTTCGCGGCGGTGCCGCTCGACGCCGTGACGGCGAGCGCCAGGCCTGCGAGCACGAGAATCTTGCCAACCGCGCGGCGATTCCGCTCATACCTGGTACAGAGTGCCCGAAAGACGGCGGCATCTGTACTCGAATCAGCGGCCGGTCAGTGCCTTTGCGTCGAGGCTGAGCTTGCGCAGGGCCGGCCTCGAACGACGAGACGGAGTTGCCGAGGGTGCCGGCGTCCCCCTGCAGCCGCGTCAGCTGTTGGGCGAGATACGCGGTCTGGCTCGCGATGTAGCCGGGGTCGAGCTGGCCCGTCGGCGTCGTCGTGAGATAGGCGTCGAGCGTCTTCAGCTCGCTCGCGATCCGCGTGGCGGCGGCGGTGAGCGAGCTGGCTCCGGACGAGAGCGAGGCAGCCGTCTGCCGCTCGCTGCTGTCGCCTCGTCGCCGACCTTTGCTCCTGCGCGGGCGAGCGCCTGCTGCGACGCAGCGGCGGCCGTCGCGGAAGCGTGGGCACGCACTGCGGCCCCGCGGACTTCGCCAGAGAGGCCTGCAGCGCGCGTGATCCTGCTGCTCGAGCCGGTGCGTCCGCACGGTCGCTGCCGCGAGCGCGGATTCGGGCGGCGGTGTCGCGCTGCGCCTGGTGGCGCCAGCCGATCGAGAAGGCGGCCGCGCTGACGAGGCCGCCGCAGAGGAAGGCGAGGGCCGTGAGCAGCCACGCCGAGCGCGGCAGCCTCCGGCCGCGACGGCCGTGGCTCGCCGTGGCGAAAGGCGCGCGCTCGTCCAGCAGCGGCCAACGGGTCGTCGAGTCGGACGTCACGGCGAGCGCTTCGCCGTGCGGGGACGCCCTCCTGCTACCGGCTCCGCTTGCGCAACGTCCACCACAGCCGCAGCGGGAACAGGCCGAGGAGCGGCGCGCGTCGCCCGAGCGTCGGACCGGTCCTCACGGTCGAAGGCCGCGGCGTAGCGGGCCGCCTCCTCCGCACTCGCGTACTCCTTCGAGCCGCCGGCCCCGCAGCCGCGCTCGCAGGTCCAGCGCATCGTCGCTCCCTCGGCCTGGAAGCGGTACCGGTGACCGAGGACCCGGCAGCCGAGCACGCGCCGAGCGTAACCGGGCGGCGCCGGCTCTCCGTTGAGAAGCGGCATGAGCAGCCAAGCCGCCAGCGTCGAGACCGGTCGGATCGAGACGAACATCCCCGCGCGGCTCGACCGGCTGCCGTGGGCGAAGTTCCACTGGCTCGTCGTCATCGGCCTCGGCACGGTCTGGATCCTCGACGGGCTCGAGGTGACGATCGTCGGCTCGATCGCCTCCCGCCTGACCGAGAAGGGCAGCGGGATCGCGATCTCGACCGCGCAGATCGGCACCGCCGCCGCGTCTACGTCGCAGGCGCCTGTCTCGGCGCGCTCTTCTTCGGCCAGCTCACCGACCGCTTCGGCCGCAAGAAGCTCTTCCTGATCACGCTCGGCGTCTACATCCTCGCCACGCTCGCGACCGCCGCCTCGTGGACCGCCTGGTACTTCTTCCTCTGCCGCTTCTTCACCGGCGCCGGCATCGGCGGCGAGTACGCGGCGATCAACTCCGCGATCGACGAGCTGATCCCGGCGCGCGTGCGCGGGCGCGTCGACCTGATCATCAACGGCTCCTACTGGCTCGGCGCGGCCGCCGGCTCGGCGGTCGCGATCCTGCTGCTCGACAAGGCGCTCCTCTCGGCGAACGTCGGCTGGCGGCTCTCGTTCGCGCTCGGCGCGGTCCTCGGGCTCGGCGTCCTGTTCGTCCGCCGCAACGTGCCGGAGAGCCCGCGCTGGCTCTTCATCCACGGCCGGGAGGAGGAGGCCGAGCGGATCGTCGCGCGATATCGAGGGCGGCGTCGAGGAGGACACGGGCGAGCGGCCTCGACAAGCCCGACGAGACGCTCGAGGTGCGCCAGCGCGAGCCGATCCCGTTCCGCGAGATCGCGCAAGGTCGCGTTCCAGCGTTACCCGCGCCGCGCGATCCTCGGCCTCGCGCTCTTCGTCGGCCAGGCGTTCCTCTACAACGGCGTGACGTTCAACCTCGGCACGCTCTTCTCGACCTTCTACAGGTCTCCTCGAGCTTCGTCCCGGTCTTCATCATCGTCTTCGCGGTCGGGAACTTCCTCGGTCCGCTCCTGCTCGGACGGCTGTTCGACACGCTCGGCCGCAAGCCGATGATCGCCGGCACCTACCTCGGCTCGGCCCTCGATCGCCGCGATCATGGCGGTCCTCTTCACCGGCAGACGCTCGGCTCGGCGTGGATGTTCGAGGCGTTCATCTTCGGCACGTTCTTCCTCGCCTCCGCCGGCGCGAGCGCCGCCTACCTGACCGTGAGCGAGATCTTCCCGATGGAGACGCGCGCGCTCGCAATCGCCTTCTTCTACGCGGTCGGCACCGGCATCGGCGGCATCGCCGGGCCGCTCCTGTTCGGCAACCTGATCGGCTCGAAGAACCGCGACGAGGTCGCGGTCGCCTTCTACATCGGCGCCGCGGTGATGGCGATCGGCGGCGTCGTCGAGCTCCTCTTCGGCGTCAAGGCCGAGCAGCAGACGCTCGAGGACATCGCGAAGCCGCTCACCGCCGAGGACGCGGAGCAAGGCGAGGGCGCGGAGCAGGGGCCGACGCGCGGCGAGCAGCACCGCGACGAGCGGCGCGAGGAGCGGCGTCCGACGCGCGCCCGGCAGCGGGCCGAGCGCGAGCGCAGCGGCCGCCGCCGCTACCGGCCCGGCCCGAGCGAGACAGCTACCCCTACTTCTCGCCGGGGATGCTCGGGCACCTCGCTCCGCTCCGCGGCACGCTCCGGAGACGCTCCTCGACGGGAGGTCGAGCGCGATCGGTCGCGCGGTCGACGAGGGCGGCGCCCATCTCCCGGCACGAGCTCGTGCGCGCTGGTCGGGCGGCGGCGCTGGGGCCCGGCCGCTTCCGGCGAGCGCTCGACGAGGCTGTGGCGGCCGGCGGATCCGGCGCGCCGGCCGCGGCCGGTTCGAGCCGCCCGAGCCGGGCGCCTAGGCGCTACGCTCGTCCTCGTGGAGCTCCATCACGCGACGAGGTTCTGAAGGCGCTCGAGCAGGTGATCGATCCGGAGCTCAAGCGTCCGGTCACCGAGCTCGACATGGTGCGCGACGTCGAGCTGCACGACGGGGTCGTCGCGTTCACGATCGTCCTCACCGTCGCCGGCTGTCCGCTGCGCGACTCGTTCCAGCAGCAGGTGGAGCAGGCGTTCGCCGGCGTCGCCGGGGTGACGGGAGTCGAGCTCTCCTTCGACGTGATGACGCCGGAGGAGCGGCAGGCGCTGACGCAGAAGCTGCGCGGCGGCGCGCCGGAGCGCGAGGGCGTGATCCGGCTGCCCGCGACTGCCGGGTGCTCGCGGTCGCGAGCGGCAAGGGCGGCGTGGGCAAGTCATCGCTCGCCGCGAACCTCGCGGTCGCCTTCTCGCAGCTCGGCCACAGCGTCGGCGTGCTCGACGCGGACATCTACGGCCACTCGATCCCGCACATGCTCGGCATCCACCAGCGGCCGATCGCCGTGGACGAGCTGATCGTGCCGCCGGTGAAGGACGACCTGAAGCTCATGTCGATCGGCTTCTTCCTCGAACGGCAACGAGCCCGTCATGTGGCGCGGGCCGATGCTCCACCGCGCGCTCGAGCAGTTCCTCACCGACGTCCACTGGGGCGAGATCGACGTGCTCGTCGTGGACATGCCGCCGGGCACCGGGCGACGTCTCGATCTCGCTCGGCCAGCTCCTGCCGCGCGCCGAGGTCGTCGTCGTGACGACGCCGCAGAAGCTCGCGCAGGACGTTGCGGCTCGCGCCGCCGCGATGGCGCAGAAGACGAACATGCGGCTGCTCGGCGTCGTCGAGAACATGTCCGGCGACGTCTTCGGGAGCGGGGGCGGCGAGGAGCTCGCCGGCGAGCTCGGCGTGCCGCTGCTCGGCACGGTGCCGCTCGATCCCGCGCTGCGGGAGCAGGGCGACGCGGGCGCGCCGATCATCTCCGCAGAGCCCCAGGCGGCGTCCGCGCGGGCGATCGTGGCGATCGCGCAGGAGATCGAGGCGTTGCGCCACGAGCGCGGCGGCGATCGTCAAGTCCCTGCCGCTCGTCGGATGAGCCACGACGCTCGAGACTCGTCCAGGAGGCCTACGGCCTCGCGCGCCGCGGCGACCATCGCAAGTTGCGCGAGCTGGTCGCGGACGACGCAACGTGGCACCCGGCACGTGAGGGGGCCTGGAATCCCTGCCGCGACGGCGACATGATCGTGAAGACCCTGGTGTGGCGTGCGGGGCCCGCGAATCGCCTGCGGCCGAGCGAGACCATCGACCTCGGCGACCGCGTGCTGATCAAGATCAGCGGCGAGCGGCTGCAGCGGCTCGGGGCAGAGGGCTTCTTCAGGGCGAGCCTGTTCCAGATCGTCGAGGTCCGCGGCGGGAAGATCGTTCGGATGCAGGACTACCCGCAGCGGGAGGCGGCGATGGCCGCCGCGGGCCTCAAGCCCTGAGCCGGTGGACGCCGACGAGGGTCTGAGCCGGCTACGCGCGCTCGGCTTCGCCGACGGGGACGCACAGGAGCTGTGGGCCCACTTCGACTCGGCCGAGCGGCTGGGGAAGCAGGGCCACGGCCATGCGAGGATTCCCTGGCTCGAGGGGCTCGAGGGCTACGATCCGTCGGCCCAGCCGTCGCTGCTCGAGGAGGAGGACGGGTTCCAGCGCTGGCGCGGGGGCGGTGCGATCGGCTACCTCGTGCTGGGGCGTGTCGTGCGCGCCCAGCTCGAGCGACCTCCGTCACACGCCCGTCTCGTCGTCTGTGAGCGGACGTTCCCGACGGGGATGCTCGGGCCACCACGTGCGCCGGCTTGCCGCGGGCGGCCTCGTCGGCGTGCTGACGGCGACGTCTCCGGCGCGCCTCGGCCATCCGTACGCCGGCGGTCCGAAGCTCGCCGGCACGAACCCGCTCGCGATCGGGATCCCCAGCAGCGGCAGCGACCCGATCGTCGCCGACGTCTCGATGGGCGCGATCACGTGGGGCGACGTCGTCGCCGGGCTGGCGCAGGAGGACGAGCTCGTCCCCTTCGGGGGCGAGCAGGCACACAAGGCGTTCGCGCTCGCCCTCGGGCTGCAGCTGCTCGTCGACTCGCTCGTGCGGGACGAGGGCCACGGCGCCGTCCTCCTCGTCGCGCGGCCGGAAGCTGACCCGGTGCCGGCCTTACGCGAGCGCGCCGCCGGCATCCGCCTTCCCGGCGACGGCTAGCGCGGGAAGCGCGGGTCGTCGCGGATCGAGGCGAGGTCGTCCTCCTCGCGAGCGAGAGCGACACAATCGGGTCGCGCCTCGCACGCGATCCGCAGCTCCTCGAGTGCGCGGTCGACGTTCCCCGCACGCGCCTCGACGCAGGCCAGGTGGTACCGGATCGCCGGGATGTCGCGCTCGGCGAGCGCATCTTCGAGGATCGTCCGCGCGGTATCCCATTCGCCGACATTCCGCGCAGGCAGTGACGGAAAGATGTACTCCCACGACGAGATCGCGTGCGCGCCCGGCTCGCCGCCGAGCGCGAGCACCGTCGTCCCTGCTTCCCTTGCGACGGCGCGCCGCCGCTGCTTCGGGTCGTCGAGGAAGACGATCGTCCCCCACGGAGCGTCGATCTCCTCGCCGTCGACGGTGAAGGTCGCGTGGCCGCGGATCACGACGTACGCCTCCTCGTGGGTCTGCTCCGTGTGATCCTCGACGACCTCGTCTCCGGCATTGGCTGCGGTGTAGGCGTTGATGCCGAACGCGGTGATGCCGAGGGGCCGGCGGACGGGCTGCCACATGAGTGTGCCGAGGACAGGCAGTCCCTCGACGTCGTCGATCCGGAGCGTCTTCACGACGCCTCGCGCAGGGCGTCGAGGACGACCGGATCGATGGCATCCTCGCCGTCGACCCGCTCCTTGAGGTTCTCGACACCGGCCCACGCGTCGAGCGTGTCGTAGCCGAGCCGGGCGAGCCGCTCGTCGACCTCGGCGCGGAGCTCGCTTTCGAGCGGCAGCCAGTCCTCGCGCGGGCTCGCCCCGAACAGACGGCGGTGGAGCTCGTAGTCTGCTGGCGACGTTCGCCGACGAGCACCGCATCCCCGTCGAAACGTCTGCTCGCCCGACCCGCTCCGCCGAGTCGTGTGGAGCCCGCCCAAGCAGCACACGGCGGAAGCGTTCGACACGGCCCTGCGCGAGCACGGGGTGCGCCCCTGGCAGGCCGAGGTCCTCGCACCGATGCTGGTGGCGGCCTTCTCCTGATCGAGGCATACTCGCGAGTAACAACTGGACCGGCCCCGCTCGGGGTCTGCGGTCCCCGTTCCGTGAGAGGGAGTCCGACGTGCCCCGCACCGCGCAGGAGGTCGTGTTCGTCGACGGCGTCCGCACCCCGTTCGGCAAGGCCGGCGCCAAGGGCATGTACGCCCAGACCCGCGCCGACGACCTCGTCATCGCCTGCATCCGCGAGTGCTCCGCCGCAACCCGGACGTGCCCAAGGACCGGGTCGAGGAGGTCGCCGTGGCGGCCACCACCCAGATCGGCGACCAGGGGCTCACCCTGGGCCGGATGGCCGCGCTGCTGTCCGGGCTGCCCAGCAGCACCCCCGGCTACTCCATCGACCGGATGTGCGCCGGGGCGATGACGGCCGTGACGACGACGGCGGCATCGATCGGCTACGGGGCCATCGACATCGCCATCGCAGGTGGGGTCGAGCACATGGGCCGGCACCCCATGGGTGAGGGCGTCGACCCCAACCCGCGGATCGTTGCCGAACGCCTCGTCGACGAGAGCGCGCTCGTCATGGGCAAGACCGCCGAGAACCTCCACGACCGCTTCCCCCATCTCACCAAGGCCCGTGCCGACGCGTATGCCGTCGCCAGCCAGGCCAAGACCGCCGCCGCCTACGCCGCGGGCAAGGTCCAGCCGCACCTGGTCCCGGTGGCGACCCGGCACGCCGAGAAGGGCTGGGGGGTCGCGAGCGCCGACGAGCCGCCCCGCCCCGGGACGACGCTCGAGGAGCTGGCCGCCCTCAAGACCCCCTTCCGCGCGCACGGCAACGTCACGGCCGGCAACGCGGCCGGGCTCAACGACGGCGCCACCGCCTGCCTGCTCGCGTCGCAGACGGCGGTCGACGAGCTCGGGCTCACGGCGAAGATGCGCCTGGTGTCGTACGCCTTCGTCGGCGTCGAACCCGAGGTCATGGGCGTCGGGCCCGTCCCGGCCACCGAGAAGGCCCTGGCCAAGGCGGGCCTCACCATCACCGACATCGGGCTGTTCGAGGTCAACGAGGCCTTCGCCGTCCAGGTGCTCGCCTTCCTCGACCACTTCGGCCTCGCCGACGACGACCCGCGCGTCAACGCCTACGGTGGCGCGATCGCGGTCGGGCATCCGCTGGCCTCCTCCGGCGTTCGGCTGATGACCAACCTCGCCGCGCAGTTCGCCGATCACCCGGAGGTCCGCTACGGCCTGACGACGATGTGCATCGGCATCGGGATGGGTGGCACGGTGATCTGGGAGAACCCCCGGCACGCGGACTACGGCAAGGAGCGCTGAGCGATGACCGACACCACGGCGACCGACGCCCGCACCCTGGCGGCCGCGCTGCCCGACGAGGTGGTCACGCACACCCCCGTCCAGGACGTCGCCCTGCCTGGCGGGGCGGGAACGATGGCCCTGCTGACCCTCGACAACGGGTTCGACCACACCAAGCCCAACACCTTCGGACCGGCCACCATCGCCGGGCTGCAGGCCACCGTCGACACGCTACGCACTCGGGCCGAGGCCGGCGAGATCCAGGCCGTCGCCATCACCGGCAAGCCGTTCGTCTTCGCGGTCGGAGCCGACCTGACCGGGGTGCCCATCGTCCGGGAACGCGCGCAGGCGCTGCAGATCGCCCGCGCCGGGCACGCGGCATACGCGGCGATCCTGGACCTGCCCGTGCCGACCTTCGCGTTCGTCAACGGCGCGGCCATGGGCGGCGGGGTCGAGATCGCGCTGGCCTGCGACTACCGGACGATCTCTGCCGGGGTCCCCGCGCTGGCCCTGCCCGAGACCTTCCTCGGGCTGGTCCCGGGCTGGGGCGGCTGTTACCTGCTCCCCCGGCTCGTCGGCCCGGCCAACGCCCTCAAGGTCATCATCGAGAACCCGATGAGCATGAACAAGATGCTCAAGGGTCCCGAGGCCTACCGCCTCGGCATCGCCGACGCCATCTTCGAGCCGGCCGACTTCCTCGTCGAGTCGGTCCGCTGGGCCGCGTCCGTCGTCTCGGGCCAGCACCGCGTCGAACGCCCCGAGGTGAGCACCGACGAGGCCGTGTGGGAGGCCGCACTCTCCGCTGCGACCGGCGTCGCCGACCTCAGGACCGCCCGTCGCTCCCCAGCGCCCTACCGCGCCATCGAGCTCGTCCGGGCGGCCCGCACGGCCACCCGCGACGAGGCCTTCGCCGCCGAGGACGAGGCCCTCGGCGACCTGCTCATGGGCGACGAGCTGCGTGCCGGGCTCTACTCCTTCGACCTGGTCCAGAAGCGGGCGCGGCGCCCTGCCGGCGCCCCGGACAGAGCCCTCGCCCGCCCGGTCACCAAGGTCGGGATCGTCGGCGCGGGGCTCATGGCCAGCCAGCTCGCCCTGCTCTTCGCCCGTCAGCTCAGCGTGCCGGTCGTCATGACCGACCTCGACGAGGAGCGGGTCGCCAAGGGGGTCGGCTACGTCCACGCCGAGGTCGGCGCGCTCCTCGGCAAGGGCCGGATCGGCTCCGACAAGGCGACCTTCCTCAAGGGGCTGGTCACCGGCTCGACCTCGAAGGACGGCTTCGCCGACGCCGACGTCGTCATCGAGGCGGTCTTCGAGCAGATGTCGGTCAAGCAGCAGGTGTTCGCCGAGGTCGAGAAGGTCGTGACCGCGGAGTGTGTCCTGCTGAGCAACACGAGCTCGTTGTCCATCACCGAGATGGCGAGCGGTCTGGCCCATCCGGAGCGGGTCGTGGGCTTCCACTTCTTCAACCCGGTGGCCGTCATGCCGCTCCTCGAGGTCATCCCCGGCGAGAGGACCGACAACGCTGCCCTCGCGACGGCGTTCGCCACCGGCAAGGCGTTGAAGAAGACGACCATCCTCGTCAAGGACTCCGCCTCGTTCATCGTCAACCGGCTGCTGGGCCGGTTCATGGGCGAGTTCTCCCGGGTCGTCGACGAGGGCACCCCCGTCGCCGTCGCCGACCGGGCCGTCGCTGGCCTCGCGCCCATGCCGCCCTTCATCCTGCTCGGCCTCGTCGGGCCGGCCATCGCCCTGCACAACAGCGAGACCCTGCACCGGGCCTTCGGCGACCGGTTCTACGTCTCGCCGGCGCTGCAGCGGATGGTCGAGGCGAAGAAGCCCGGCTACTACCAGTGGGTCGACGGCAAGCCCGTCCCGGACCCCGAGGTGGTCGCCCTGGCCGTCATGCCCGAGAGCCCGGTCGAGCTCGGCGTCGCCGAGGTCCGCGAGCGGGTCCTCTCGACGCTGGCCGAGGAGATCGGCCTCATGCTCGGCGAGGGCGTCGCGCAGGCCCCCATGGACATCGACCTCGCCATGATCACCGGAGCCGGCTTCCAGTTCTGGAACGGCGGGGTCACCCCGCTGCTCGACCGCGAGGGCATCTCCGAGAAGGTGCTCGGCCGCCGGTTCCTTCCGCCGGGCGTCGCCAGCGTCCCGGTCTGAGCCCTGTCGATCTCGGACATCCGGGGTATGCCGCGCTGCCGGCACGCGGCCGGCAGCGGGCCGGCGGCGCCCGGCACCGCGCGCGTCATCGAGTCGGTGTGCCCGGCACCACTCGATGAGGATGTGCATGTATCTCACATGTGAGTTACGGTGGTCGGCGTGACGGAAACCTCTTATCTCACCCGGATCGGCACCCTCATCCGCGACGCGCGGCGCCATCAGGGCCTGACCCAGAACGAGCTGGCCGACCTGCTCGGCACGAGCCAGAGCGCGGTCGTGCGGATCGAGCAGGGCAAGCAGAACCTCAGCCTCGAGATGCTCGCCCGGATCGGGGAGCGGCTCGACAGCGAGTTCGTCTCGCTCGGCCACTCGGGCCCGCAGCACCTGCGGATCGAGGGCGGCAAGCCGCTCGCCGGCGAGATCGCGGTCAAGACCTCGAAGAACGCCGCCGTCGCCCTGCTGTGCGGTGCGCTGCTCAACAAGGGCCGCACGACGCTGCGGTCGCTCGCGCGCATCGAGGAGGTCAACCGGATCATCGAGGTGCTCAACTCGTTGGGCGTGCGCACCCGCTGGCTGCCGGACTCCAACGACCTCGAGGTCGTCCCGCCGGCCACGCTCGACCTCGACGGGATCGACATCGACGCGGCCCGCCGGACCCGCACCGTCATCATGTTCCTCGGGCCGCTGCTGCATGACTTCCCCAGCTTCCAGCTGCCGTATGCCGGGGGCTGCGACCTCGGGACGCGCACCGTCGAGCCGCACCTGGCGGCGCTGAAGGCGTTCGGGCTCAACGTCGTTGCCACCCACGGCTTCTACGAGTGCACGGTCGTGCCGGGCACCGTCCCTGAGAAGGCGATCATCCTCACCGAGCGCGGCGACACGGTCACCGAGAACGTCCTGCTCGCCGCCGCCCGCTACCCCGGCCGGACCGTCATCCGCAACGCCTCGCCGAACTACATGGTCCAGGACCTGTGCTTCTTCCTCACCGAGCTCGGTGTGCAGATCGACGGCATCGGCAGCACGACGTTGACCGTCCACGGCGTCGCCGACATCGACCGCGACGTGGAGTACTACCCGTCCGAGGACCCCATCGAGGCGATGAGCCTGCTGGCGGCCGCCGTCGTCACGGACTCCTCGATCACGATCCGGCGGGTGCCGATCGAGTTCCTCGAGATCGAGCTCGCCACCCTCGAGGGCATGGGGATGCAGTACGAGATGAGCCCCGAGTACACCTCGGCCAACGGGCGGACCCGGCTCGTCGACCTGCGCACCATCCCGGGGCCGTTGAAGGCACCCATCGACAAGATCCACCCGATGCCCTTCCCCGGCCTCAACATCGACAACCTGCCGTTCTTCGCCCTCATCGCCGCCAAGGCGGAGGGCACGACGATGATCCACGACTGGGTCTACGACAACCGGGCGATCTATCTCACCGAGCTGACCAAGGTCGGCGTCAAGGTCCAGCTGCTCGATCCGCACCGCGTGCTCATCGAGGGCCCGACACCGCGGTTCCGCGCAGCGGAGGTCGTCTGCCCGCCGGCGCTGCGGCCCGGTGTGGTCGTGCTGCTGGCGATGCTCGCCGCGCCGGGCACCTCGGTGCTGCGCAACGTCTACGTCATCAACCGTGGCTACGAGGACCTCGCCGACCGGCTCAACGCCCTGGGCGCGACGATCGAGACGTTCCGCGACATCTAGGCCGGTAGCTACTGCGGCCCGGATCCGGGCCCGGAGACGTCGGCCAGTCGCTGGCGCAGCGTCCCCGCGACGACATCGGGGGTCAGGCCCACCGCGTCGAGCACCTGGCCCCGCGAGGCATGCGGCAGGAACTCCTGCGGCAGACCGAACGTGTCGACTGGTGCCGCGATCCCGGCCTCGTGGACGGCCCGCGCCACCTGCGCCCCCACCCCCGCCGTGACGACGTTGTCCTCGACGATGGCGACCCGGCCGGCGCCGCGCGCCAGCTCGACGAGGTCGGCGCTCACCGGGAGGGCCCAGACCGGGTCGACGACCCGAGCGCGGACCCCCTCGGCCGCGAGCTTCTCGGCGACGGCGAGGGCGGTGGCCGCCATCGACCCGACGCCGACGAGCAGGAGGTCGACCTCCTGCTCGTCGGGCTCGGCGAGGACGTCGACGGTGCCCGCCGTCCGCACGGCGACGATGGGCTCGGCGACGTTGCCCTTGGGGAAGCGGATGAGCGAGGGCGCGTCGGCGATGTCGACGGCCGCGCGCAGGGCGAGCGGGATCTGCTGACCGTCGCGGGGTGCCGCCAGATGCAGCCCGGGGACGACACCGGCGATCGTCAGGTCCCACATACCGTGGTGGGAGGCGCCGTCGGGGCCGGTGACACCGGAGCGGTCGAGGACGAACGTCACGCCCGCGTGGTGCAGTGCGCAGTCCATGAGGAGCTGGTCGAAGGCCCGGTTGAGGAACGTGGCATAGATCGCGACGACCGGGTGCAGCCCGGCATACGCGAGTCCGGCTGCCATCGTCGTGGCGTGCTGCTCGGCGATGCCCACGTCGAAGGTGCGCTCGGGGTAGCGCTCGCTGAACTCCCGCAGCCCGACCGGGAACATCATCGCGGCGGTGATGGCGACGACGTCCGGGCGCTCGGCGCCCAGCTCGACCATCGCGTCGCTGAACTCGTCGGTCCAGCTCCGACCGGCGATCTCGAACGGCAGGCCGGTCTCGGAGTTGATGACGCCGACGGCATGGAACCGGTCGGCCTCGTCGCCCTCCGCGTGCTGGTAGCCGCGACCCTTCTCGGTGATGACGTGGACGAGCACCGGCCCGCCGAACGCCCGGGCCCGGCGCAGTGCATGCTCGACGGCCTTCTCGTCGTGGCCGTCGACGGGTCCGACGTACTTCAGGCCGAGGTCCTCGAACATGCCCTGTGGCGCGACGACGTCCTTGAGGCCCTTCTTGACGCCGTGCAGCGTCTCGTACATCGCGCCACCGACGACCGGGGTGCGGGCGAGCGTTTGCTTGCCCCAGTCGAGGAAACGCTCGTAGCCGCGGGTCGTGCGCAGCGTCGCCAGGTGGTCCGCGAGACCGCCCTTGGTCGGGGCGTAGGACCGCTCGTTGTCGTTGACCACGATGACGAGTCGGCAGGTCCTTCTCGGCCGCGATGTTGTTGATGGCCTCCCAGGCCATGCCGCCGGTCAGCGCCCCGTCGCCGATGACCGCGACCGTATGCCGGTCGCCCTCGCCGCGCACCCGGCGCCCCTCGGCGATCCCGTGCGCCCAGGACAGGGAGGTCGAGGCGTGGCTGTTCTCGACGACGTCGTGCACGGACTCGGAGCGGCTCGGGTAGCCCGAGATCCCACCCTGCTGGCGCAGCCCGGAGAAGTCGTGCCGACCGGTGAGGATCTTGTGGACGTAGGACTGGTGGCCGGTGTCGAAGACGATCGTGTCGTGGGGGCTGTCGAACACCCGGTGCAGGGCGATCGTCAGCTCGACGACGCCGAGGTTGGGGCCGAGATGGCCGCCGGTGCGGGACACCTGCTCGACGAGGAAGGAGCGGATCTCCTCGGCCAGGGCCGGGATCTCGCTCTCCGGTAGTGCCTGGAGGTCCCCCGGTCCGTGGATCCGGTCGAGCACGCTCACCCGCCTCGTCCCTTCCTGGATCTCGGCTCGTGCTCCGGCTGCCGCGGGAGCATCCCGACGAGTCTACGGGCAGTTCAGGCGCCCCGGTGAGGCTCGTGCCCCTCCGAAGCGACACCCACATGGGATACCCAGAGCGCGTCCAGACGGCGTCCAGACCGCGTCGAGACCGCCTCCAGATCCGGTGCAGCCCGGGCCGCCGGACCCGCTGACAGCCGAGGACCTACAGCCGGGGGACGAACCGGTTCCCCTGCATCGCCTCGAGCACGAGGCCGGCACCGCGGCGTGCCGCCAGCAGGCGCACCCCCTCGGCCTCGAGGTCCTCGAGGACGTCGGCGACCGCCTCCGGGCCGATCTCCTCGCCGAGGTCGACCCGGACCTCGCGGTATGCCGTGCGCATCGCCGCGAGCTGCGCGTCGAGGTGCCGCACGGCCACCCAGGCGAGAGCGACCGGGTGACGGCGCCACGCGGCATACCGGCGGTAGTCGGCCGGGCAGTGGTCGAGCAGCCAGGACGTCGCCGGGGCCCGCCACCCGTCGGCCTCGGGGGGCGGGACGGAGGCGGGCCAGCCGGGTGGGCCGGATCGCGGCCGGCTGCCGGGCGAGCCCGGGCTGGCGGCCCGGCCCGGCGGGGGGACGCCCTCTCGGGGCCCCCATCCGGCGTTCGGCGCGCCTGCCCATGACGGTTCCGCCCGGTGGCGCGACGGCTCACCGGGCCGCGCCTCAGCGGCCCCATCGCCGTCACGTACTTCGAACATGTGTTCGATTCTAGCGATGCTCGACCCGACTGAACCCGGAACCGCCACATCGACCTCCCGCCCGACCGGACCTCCCCGGCCGGACCCCATTGCAGGCCCGGCCACGTGGTCGCGGTCCCGGGGTCAACAGTCCCGGCGCCAACGGTCCAGGCGCCAACAGTCCCGGCGCCAACCGTCCCGCCGCCAACCGTCCCGCCGCCAACGGTCCCGCCGCCAACGGTCCGGGTGCCAACGGTCCAGGGGTCAGCCCTCCTCCGCGAACCGCTCCGGCCAACGCAGGTACCTCGTCGGGGGAAGCCCGCACTCCCGGTGGACCGTCGCTCGCGCGCCCGTGAGCCGGTCGGTCCGCCCCGTCGGCTGGTCGACCCGCCCCCTGATCTGGTCGGTCCGCCGGGGCGGCCCACCTCCCAGCACCGGGTCACCCCGCGCAGACAGCGCGCCGGGGAGCAGGGGCGGAGCCGAAGAGGGGTAGATGTGGCCGGTCGGCGTCGCGATCTCGGTCTGGTGGGTCGTCCGCTTCGCCGACTCGACGACCCCGACAGGTCGGACGGCCCAGCCCGGCGCCTCCTTGACGTGGTTGCAGCGCTCACACAACCCGGCAGCGTTGCCCAGACTCGTGGGAGCACCGATCCGGTGCGGGCGGACGTGGTCTGCGTGCCTGATCGGTGCGTCGCAGTACGGCGTGCGACAGGTCTGGTCGCGCAGCACGAGCATCCGGCGGAGCAACCCGTCGAACTCGCGTCGGCGCGAGTCCATGGCGACGAGGTCCCTCTCGTCGGGGGTGGCGTACAACCGCCGCACCCAGACCCGGGCCCGCCGTCGGGTGACGAGTCTGCGGCATCCCCCGGATCGGCCCGGCCGCCGATCCCTGCACCAACCGCTTCACCGGCCCCCCGGCCCGACCCACCCGACGAGCCCGCCACCAGGAGGCGGGCCAGAGCCGCCGGCAGGGGCTGCGACGCCACTCCGGGCGCCCACACCCGGGCCGGGTCGTCGGCGTCGGCGAGCAGGGCCCGATCGGTCATGACCAGCCCGATCTCGACCGGATGCCCCTGCGCGAGGGCGCGGCCGGTCACCCGCTCGACGAGGGTGTCCGCCATGAGCTGTCCACGCCCGCGCCCGTCACCACCGGCGGTGAGCCGCTTGGCCTCGGCATCCAACGCGGCATACAGGGCGACCCCGTCCACGACCGGGAGATGCGCCGTCACGTAGGTCATCGTGTCGGGCGCCGGCCGGATCGTCACGCACCGGTCCGCAGCGACGCGGCGCGCGCGGGCGACCGCCCCGGCCGCATCGAGCCGCTGCCCGAGGGCCCGAGCCTCGCGCTCCACCTGGCGGTCCCCCAGGCGGCCGAGCCGCGGCCCCACCTCGGCGTCCACGGTGGCCCTGTCCTCGACGCTCGAGGTATGCCGTCTCGCGGACCATGATGGTGGCCCGCCACTCGCTGCACTCCCCCGCGGTCAGAGCGGCCAGCGTGTGGGGCATCTCGTGGGCAAGTGCCTTGGCCAGACCCAGCAGCCGTGATCCCTTGTGCGCGGACTCACGCCGCGCCAGCGCCACCTGCTCGGCGATCCCGCGCCCCACGAGATCGCGCGCCACTCCCCGCGCCTCCTGCTCGGCCCGCTGGGAGGCGTCGAACTCCACGCTCTCCCGGGCCTGCGCGGCGGCCGCGGCGTGCTTGATCCGCTCGAGCAGGGCGATCCGGTCGATCCGCTCCGCGTCGTCGCGCCCCACACCTACGGCAGACAGCCGGGCGAGGAAGCCCACCAGCTCGGCCGTCGTCAGCGCATCAGGAGCGCCGGCTGTGGCAGCGGATTCGAACATGTGTTCGAGTCTAGTCCATCCCGCCGACAGCCCTTCCGCTATCCACAGGTGTTGTGAGCTACCGCACTTTGCGGCAAGACCGGCACGTGTGGTCGTAGGCGGTCCCACCACCGCCGCCCACGGGGCGGCACCGACGCGAGAGCCACCTGAGGCACATCCCGACGCCACCGTGGGGTGAACGATCCTCGTCGCAGTGGGTGCCGCCGTCGTCTAGCGGGTGCCGCCGTCGTCGTAGCAGGTGCCCGGCCCGGATGGCCGATGGCAAGCGCGGGCGCCACGGCATACGCCTGACCCCCGGCCCCCCAGACCAGCCCGAGCCCGACGACGAGGGCCGCGACCCACCGCACCACGGCCGCGGCGGCCGCCCGGAAGCCAACCCGAGCGGCCGCCGGGTGCACGCCGAGACTCAGCTGACGAGCGAGCGGAGGACGTACTGGAGGATGCCGCCGTTGCGGTAGTAGTCGGCCTCACCGGGGGTGTCGATGCGGACGACCGCGTCGAAGCTGACCGCCTCCCCGCTCTCCGGCTGGGCGAGGACGGAGACCGTCCGCGGCGTCGTCCCGTCGTTGAGGGCGGTGACCCCGGTGATCGAGAACGTCTCGGTCCCGCTCAGCCCGAGCGACGCCGCGTTCTCGCCCGCCGGGTACTGCAGGGGCAGCACGCCCATCCCGATGAGGTTGGACCGGTGGATCCGCTCGTAGGACTCCGCGATCACCGCGCGCACCCCGAGCAGCGCCGTGCCCTTGGCCGCCCAGTCGCGCGAGGAGCCGGAGCCGTACTCCTTGCCCGCGAGGACGACGAGCGGGATGCCCGCCTCCTGGTATGCCGCGGACGCGTCGAAGATCGTGCTCTGCTCACCACCGGCCAGGAAGTTGCGGGTGAACCCGCCCTCGACGTCGTCGAGGAGCTGGTTGCGCAGCCGGATGTTGGCGAAGGTGCCGCGGATCATCACCTCGTGGTTGCCGCGCCGCGAGCCGTAGGAGTTGAAGTCCTTGCGGTCCACGCCGTGCTCGGCGAGATAGCGACCGGCGGGCGAGTCCGCCTTGATCGACCCGGCGGGGCTGATGTGGTCGGTCGTCACCGAGTCGCCCAGCTTGGCGAGTACCCGGGCGCCGGAGATGTCCTCGACGGGCTCCGGCGTCGCTCCCATCCCGTCGAAGAAGGTGGGCTTGCGGACGTAGGTCGAGTCGACGTCCCAGGCGAAGGTGTCGCCCTCGGGCGTCGGCAGCGACTGCCAGCGCGAGTCGCCGGCGAAGACGTCGGCGTAGTCCTTGGTGAACATCTCCTTGCTGATCGAGGTGGCGATCGTCGCCTCGACATCGGCGGGGGCGGGCCAGATGTCCCGGAGGAACACCTCGGTCCCCTCAGGCGTCTGTCCCCAGCGGCTCGGTCTCGAAGTCGAAGTCCATCGTCCCGGCCAGCGCGTACGCGATGACGAGCGGCGGGGAGGCGAGGTAGTTCATCTTGACGTCGGGGTTGATCCGGCCCTCGAAGTTGCGGTTGCCGGAGAGCACGGAGACGACGGCGAGGTCGCCCTCGTCGACCGCTGCGGAGATCTCCTCGTCGAGCGGGCCCGAGTTGCCGATGCACGTCGTGCAGCCGTAGCCGACGAGGTGGAACCCGAGCTTCTCGAGGTAGGGCCACATCCCGGCCTTCTCGTAGTAGTCGGAGACGACCTTGGACCCGGGCGCCATCGACGTCTTGACCCACGGCGCGACGCTGAGCCCGCGCTCGACGGCGCTCTTGGCCAGCATGGCGGCGGCCATCATGACCGAGGGGTTCGAGGTGTTGGTGCACGAGGTGATCGACGCGATGGCGACGATGCCGTGGTCGATCTCGAAGGTCGCCCCGGAGGCGGCCGTCACCGGGACCGGCCGGCTCGGGCGCCCGACGCCGTCGCCCTCGGAGGCCGGCTTGTCACCGCCGTTGGCGCCGTCGGCGCTCCCCGCCGGCGAGGGGTCGCTCGCGGGGAAGCTCGAGCCGGCGCCCGCGTCGCCCTCGTGGTGCGCGACGTAGGTGGGGAGCACCTTGCGGAAGGCGTCCTTGGCGTCGGTGAGCGAGATCCGGTCCTGCGGGCGCTTCGGCCCGGCGATCGACGGCACGACGGTGGACAGGTCGAGCTCGAGGAACTCGCTAGTAGCGCGCCTCCGACGAGGCGTCGAGCCACATCCCCTGCTCCTTGGCGTACGCCTCGACGAGGGCGACCGTCTCGTCGGACCGTCCCGTCAGCCGCAGGTAGTCCAGGGTGACCGAGTCGATGGGGAAGATCGCGCACGTCGAGCCGAACTCCGGGCTCATGTTGCCGATCGTCGCCCGGTTGGCGAGCGGGACCTGTGCCACGCCCATCGCCGAAGAACTCGACGAACTTGCCGACGACGCCGTGCTTGCGGAGCATCTCGGTGATGGTGAGCACGACGTCGGTCGCCGTGGCCCCCGCGGGGATCGACCCCGAGAGCCGGAAGCCGACGACGCGCGGGATGAGCATCGAGACCGGCTGGCCGAGCATGGCCGCCTCGGCCTCGATGCCGCCGACTCCCCAGCCGAGCACGCCGAGGCCGTTGACCATCGTCGTGTGGCTGTCGGTGCCGACGCAGCTGTCGGGGTAGGCCACGCCGTCGCGGACCATGACCGTGCGGGCGAGGTGCTCGATGTTGACCTGGTGGACGATGCCGGTGCCCGGCGGGACGACCTTGAAGTCGTCGAACGCGGTCTGGCCCCAGCGCAGGAACTTGTAGCGCTCACCGTTGCGCTGGTACTCGATCTCGACGTTGCGCTCGAAGGCGTCGGCGCGGCCGAAGACGTCGATCTGGACCGAGTGGTCGATGACGAGCTCGGCCGGGGCGAGCGGGTTGATCTTGGCCGGGTCTCCCCCGAGGTCGACGACCGCCTCGCGCATCGTCGCGAGGTCGACGATGCAGGGCACGCCGGTGAAGTCCTGCATGATGACCCGCGCCGGGGTGAACTGGATCTCGGTGTCGGGCTGGGCGTTCGGCGTCCCAGCTGGCGAGGGCGCGGATGTGGTCGGCGGTGATGTTGGCGCCGTCCTCGGTCCGCAGGAGGTTCTCGAGGAGGACCTTGAGGCTGTACGGGAGGGTCGCGACTCCCTCTACCGCGCCGATCCGGTACATCTCGTAGGACTTCTCACCCACCTCGAGGGTGCCGTGGGCGTCGAAGCTGTTCGTGCTGGCCACCAGGGGCTCCTTCCGCTCGTGCGTCGTCGTCACGAGTTATCTTGACGTCAAGATATCCGGATCTATCTAACCACACGTCTACCGGAGACTCTCGGACTCCGACCCTGAAGCACGCGATGGCCTCCAGGTGGTGGGTCATCGGGAACGCGTCGAAGGCGCGGACCTCGCTCATCGCGTACCCGACCCGGGCCAGGTATGCCGTGTCCCGGGCCAGCGCGGCCGGGTCGCAGGCCACATAGGCCACCGCCCGCGGGCGAAGGGCCGCGATCCCGTCGACGACGCCCCGACCCGCTCCGGTCCGCGGCGGGTCGAGGACGACGAGGTCGACGGCGTCGGGCAGGGCGGTGGACCGGTGCAGCGTGCGCGGGCGGCGGGCCCGCCGGTCGGCCGGGCCGCGCCTCGCCGGGCGCGCGTACCCCGAACGCGTCGTCGACGCGGGCCCCGAGCACCACCGCCTGGGGCAGGTGGGCGAGGTTGCGGGTCGCCGCCGCGACGGCCCCGCGGTCGGACTCGACGGCGAGGACGTAGCCCAGCTCGCCCACGGTGTCGGCGAGCGCGGCCGCGAACAGCCCCACCCCGGCATACAGGTCGAGAGCGGTCTCGCCGGGCTGGGGCTCGAGCATCGCGAGCACGGTCTCGACGAAGGTCGCAGCGGCGGACGGGTGGACCTGCCAGAAGCCGCGGGACGGGACCTCGAACCTGCCCTCCAGCCGCCGCCGACCGACCACCTCGGTGAGCGTCGGCGCCCGACCCGAGCCGGAGGGCACCGGGACGGCGACGACCTCCCCCGTCGAGGAGGCCACGACGTCGACGGCGCGCTCGCCCGGCCATCCGCGGCCCAGGACGTCGGCCGCGTCGACGGCCGCCGTCGCGAGGAGGCAGCGTCGACGGGGACGACGTCGTGCGACCGGTGCCGGCGCATCCCGGGGACTCCCGCAGCGTCGACGGCGTACTCGACGCGGGTCCGCCAGCCCAGGCCGTCGTCGGGCCCGCTCACGGGCAGCGGCTCGACGCGGCACCACGCGCTCGACGTGGGCGAGCCGGGAGAGCTGCTCGTGGAGCACCTCCGCCTTGAGATCGCGCTGCCGCGCGACGGCGACGTGCTGGAAGTCGCAGCCTCCGCACTCACCCGGCCCGGCATACGGACACGGCGCGCTCACCCGGTCCGGGAGACGCGGAGAGCACCTCCACCGCGTCGGCTCGCAGGAAGCGGTCCCCCGGTCCGCCCTCGGTCACCCTGGCGCGCACCCGCTCCCCCGGTATGCCGTGCCGCACGAACAGCACGCGGCCCTCGTAGCGCGCGACGCAGTGCCCGCCGTGAGCGAGCGTGGCGAGGTCGACCTCGACCTCGTCGCCCGGGAGGAGGGCCGACGGGTCCGCTGACCGGCTCACCCCTCGCCGCGCCGGACGGAGCCCGCCACCGGGCCGTCGAGACGATCCTCGGCGCCGGCCGCCGAGGCGAGCTGCCACGGCACGCTGGAGACCATGACGCCCGGGGTGAACAGCAGGCGGGCGCGCAGCCGCAGGGCGCTCTGGTTGTGGAGCAACTGCTCCCACCAGTGGCCGAGGACGTACTGCGGGATGTAGACGACGACGAGGTCGCGGGGGTTGCCGCTGCGGATGGACTTGACGTAGTCGACGACCGGGCGGGTGATCTCGCGGTAGGGCGAGTCGAGGGCCTTGAGCGGCACCGGGATGTCGCGGCGGTCCCACTCGAGCTGGAGGGCCTTGGTCTCCTCGGGGTCGACGTTGACCGTCAGCGCCTCGAGGATCGACGGGCGGGTCGCCCGCGCGTAGGCCAGCGCGCGCAAGGTCGGCTTGTGGATCGTCGAGACGAGGACGATGGCGTGCACCCGCGACGGGAGGAGCTGGTGGCGGGTGTCCTCGGGGCTGACGGCGAGCTCGTCGCGCACATGGTCGTAGTGGCGGCGGATGCCGAGCATGAGGACGAACAGGACGATCATCGCGGCGATGGCATAGCCGGCGCCGTGGATGAACTTCGTCGCCAGCACGACGAGGAGCACGAGACCGGACATCACCGCACCGACACCGTTGATGACCCGGCTGCGCTGCATCCGCGACCGGACCTTGGGGTCGCGCTCGGTGCGCAGATGCCTGTTCCAGTGCCGGATCATCCCGGTCTGGCTCGTCGTGAACGAGACGAAGACGCCGACGATGTAGAGCTGGATGAGCTTGGTGACCTCGGCGTTGTAGATGACGATCAGGGCGACCGCCGCGCCGGCGAGGATGAGGATGCCGTTGCTGAAGGCGAGCCGGTCGCCGCGGGTGTGCAGCTGGCGCGGCAGGAACCCGTCGCGGGCGAGGATCGAGCCGAGGACGGGGAAGCCGTTGAAGGCGGTGTTGGCCGCGAGGATGAGGATGAGGCCGGTGACGATCGAGACCAGGACGACGCCGAACGGGAAGCCCGAGAAGACCGCCTTGGACACCTGCCCCATGATCGTGTTCTGGACGTAGTCGTCACCGACGGGCGTCGTGCCGCGGGCCAGCTGGACGGACGGGGTCTCGGCGTAGTGCACGTGCGTCCACCGGGCCAGGAAGATCATCGACAGCACCATGGTGATGGACAGCGATCCCATGAGCATGAGGGTCGTCGCGGCGTTCTTGCTCTTGGGCGGCTGGAACGCCGGGACGCCGTTGGAGATCGCCTCGACACCGGTCAGCGCGGCGCATCCGGACGAGAACGCGCGAAGGAAGAGGAAGGCCATGGCCAGCGACCCGAGCTGGCAGTACCCCTGCTCGGGCAGCAGGGTCAGCCCGGCGCTCTCGGCAGCCGGGAGGGTGCCGCTCGCCTCGCGGATGACGCCGACGAGGGCCATGCCGATCACCGTGAACATGAACAGGTAGGTCGGGACCGCGAAGGCGGTTCCGGACTCACGCACCCCGCGCAGGTTCATCGCCGTGAGCGCGATCACGAGGAAGACGGCGAAGAAGACCTCGTGGCCGCGGACGAACCCGAAGGCCGACGCGGCGTTCTGGACGCCCGAGGACACCGACACGGCAACGGTGAGGACGTAGTCGACGAGCAGCGCACTGGCCACCGTGAGCCCCGCCCTGGGGCCGAGGTTGACGCTCGCCACCTCGTAGTCGCCACCGCCGGAGGGGTAGGCGTGGACGTTCTGGCGGTAGCTGAGGACGACGATCACGAGCACCGCGACGACGACGAGGGCGATCTTCCAGGAGTGGGTGAGGGCGAGCGAGCCGCCCGCGAGGCCGAGGGTCAGGAAGATCTCGTCAGGCGCGTAGGCGACCGAGGAGAGCGCGTCGCTGGCGAACACCGGGAGGGCGATCTTCTTGGGGAGAAGGGTCTCGCCGAGCTTGTCGCTGCGCATGGCGCGACCGAGGATGACCCGCTTGACCAACCGTCCGGATGAAGACACGAGCGACACTCTATTCCGGCCGCTGCGGTGCGTGACGAGCACCGCGACACGGGTCGCCGTCGGTGTAGCGTCTGAGCCGTGCACTTCGTCATCATGGGCTGCGGCCGCGTCGGCGCGTCGCTCGCCCGAGCCCTTGAGCATGCGGGTCACGAGGTGGCCGTCATCGACCAGGACGAGTCCTCGTTCCGCCGGCTCGGAGCCCAGTTCGAGGGGCGGCGGGTGACCGGTGTGGGGTTCGACCGGGACACCCTGGAGGAGGCGGGCGTCAGCGACGCCTACGCGTTCGCGGCGGTCTCCAGCGGCGACAACTCCAACATCATCGCGGCGCGCGTCGCCCGGGAGAAGTACGGCGTGGAGCACGTCGTCGCCCGCATCTACGACCCCGGCCGGGCGGAGATCTACCAGCGGCTCGGCATCCCCACCGTCGCCACGGTGAAGTGGACCACCGACCAGATGCTGCGGCGCCTGCTGCCCCAGGGCCACGTCCCGGAGTTCACCGACCCGTCCGGCAGGATCGTCATCGCCGAGATCCCCATTCACGCCGGCTGGGCCGGGCGTCGGCTCAACGAGCTCGAAGCCGCCAGCGGCGGCCGGATCGCCTATGTCACCCGGCTGGGCGACGGCATCATCCCCCAGCCCGACATGGTCTACCAGGAGGGCGACTTCGTCCACATCGCCGTCGACCAGGCCAACCTCGCCGCGGCCGAGCGGATCCTCGACACCCCGCCCCCGGCTCACTGACCGCCCGGAAGGACCCACCACCATGCGCGTCATCATCGGCGGGGCCGGCAGCGTCGGCCGTTCCATCGCCCGTGAGCTCATCCGCAACGGCCACGAGGTGCTCATCGTCGACCGCGTGACCGACGCGGACCACGTGCGCAAGGTGCCCGACGCCGACTGGCTGCAGGCTGACGCCTGCGAGATCGACGCCCTCAACGAGGCCGGGATGTCCGCTGCCGACGTCGTCGTCGCAGCGACCGGCGACGACAAGGTCAACCTCGTCATGTCGCTGCTCGCCAAGACCGAGTTCGCCGTGCCCCGCACGGTCGCCCGGGTCAACAACCCCAGGAACGAGTGGCTCTTCGACGAGGCCTGGGGCGTCGACGTCGCCGTGTCGACCCCCCGGCTCATGACGGCCCTGGTCGAGGAGGCCGTCAGCGTCGGGGACCTCGTCCAGATCTTCCAGTTCCAGCAGGGCCACGCGTCGATGGTCGAGATCACCCTCCCCGTCGGGAGCCCGTTCTCCGGCACCCGGGTCGGGGACATCCCCTTCCCCGCCGACACCGTGCTGACCGGCATCATCCGCGACGGTCACCCCATCGCCCCCAGCCGCGACGACTCCCTGGAGTCCCTCGACGAGCTCCTGCTCATCACGACGCCCGAGATGGAGGACGAGCTGGAGTCGATGCTCAGCCCGGGCACCCGCCAGCCCCGCGAGTTCGACGTCTGAGCCCGATGCGGCCCGTCTGAGCCCGATGCGGCCCGGGCGCCAGGGTCAGTCGACCTCGTCGTGGTGGTGCTCCTGCCAGGCGGGCTCACTGTCGGGGGTCTCGACGCACTGCGGCGTCGCGCCCCGCATCAGCATGGCGCCCATCACCGCGATCGCCGCGGCCCACGCCGGCCAGCCGAGGGCCAGCTTCGTCACCCCGAGCCAGGTGACCTGGCCTGCGAGGTAGAGCGGGTACATCACCGCCACCCGCACGGCATACAGGCCGACCAGGACCCAGGTCAGCCGCTGGCAGACCCGGACCAGGGCCGGGTCGCGCCGCCACCTCAGCGGGTCCTCCCGCGCCTCGGGGTCGCCCGCCCCCACGAGGAAGCCCACCACGGGCCAGCGCACGACGTTGGACAGGGCCGTGAGCAGGCCCCAGCCCGCGCTGCCGATGATCCCGGGCAGGAAGGCGTCCTCGGCCCGCCCGCTGCGCAGCGCGAAGAAGGCTGCGAGTGCGGTCGCGAAGACGGCTCCCCCGACATGCTGGAGGCTGCTGCGCTGGGCCAGGCGTGCCGCGGCGAGGACGAGGGCGACGACGACGGCGGCCACCACGGCGGCGCGGGCGTCGTGCCGCCACGACCACGAGGCGAGGAAGGCGACCATCGGCAGGGCGGTCTCGACCGAGCCGCGCCAGCCGCCGACGGCGACGGCCAGCCGGAGCCGGATCACCTCTTCGACCGTGGGCAGGGGATGGTGGTGGGTCATGTCGCGTCCGTCGCCGAGGGCCCGCGCGTCAGCGGGGGACGATCTCGTATGCCGGGTTGAACATGGTCGGGGTGCCGTGCACGGTGGCGACCCGGCCCCGCGCCCGCACGAACACCCCTGGTTCGATCCCGCTGATGCTGCGCCGGCCGATCCACACGAGGTTGGCCGCCCCCGCTCCGTCGAAGACCTCGACGACGAGGGCGGGGACGCTGCGCTTGGCCGGCAGGACGACCGAGCGGATGGTGCCCGAGACGGTGGCCTCGTCGCGGTCGTGCAGGGCAGCGATGGGCGTGCAGCCGGTGTGGTCGGCCTGCGCGGCGATCTCGTCGGCCTCGTGCTGGGTCGCCGTCTTGCTGAGGTCGTGGATCCGGTGTCGCAGTCCCATCAGTGCACCTCGGTGATCTCGGGGCCCCGCTCGAACGGGCTGAGGTCGGCGGACCCGGCGTGGGCTCGACCGCGGGCGCCCCCTCGTCGGAGGCGTCGGAGGGCACCGCAAGGGGAAGGAGCTTCTCGAGGGGCCATCGGATCCTGACCGCGGACGACGACGATGTCGCGCACGACCTCGACCAGCGGGGCCGCGGCGGCCTCGTCGATCGCGGCGCGGCCGGAGAGCACGACGCGCAGGAACCACCGGGGGCCGTCGATCCCGAGGAAACGGGCCGGAGCGAAGACGGTCCGCCCGTCCGGGCCGGCCGAGGGCATCCGGGTGCGCAGCTCGGTGCCGAGCGGCCCGTCAACCTCCTCGGCGGTGCCGCCCTGGCCGGCGATCGAGCCCGCGATCTCGGAACGGATCTCGTCCCACAGCCCGGCGGACTTCGGCGCGGCGAAGGCCTGCACCTGGGCGGCGGACTCGCCGACCACCAAGGTCGCGGCGATCACCTGGGAGGTCGCCTGGTCCATCTCGAGCCGGAGCTCGAGGCCCTGGACGCCACCCACCCACAACGACCCGAGGTCGACGCGCCCCCCCTGCCCGGCGACGTCGGTGACGTCGTGGGGACCCGAGGGCGCTGCCGCAGCTGCATCGGCGCGGTCCGCGACGTCCGCGGACGACGCCGGCTCATCGTGGGCCGGTCCGGCCTCCTGCGGCTCGGCCTCGCCGAGCAGGTCGGTGTCGACGTCGCCGGGGTCGGCGGGCGCCGACGCGGCGGTGCCCTTGCGGCGCGAGAAGATGCTCACGGCTGCGCGTTCTCCTTGTCGTGGACCTCGGGGCCATCGGGCGACGCGGCACGCGAACGCGTGCCGAAGCCGCCGGTCGACCCGTGTCCAGTCTCCCCCCGACTGCTCGGCGGAAGCGAATCCATCTCGACGAAGCCGGCGACCGAGACCTCCTGGACGACGAGCTGGGCGATCCGGTCGCCCGGATGCACGGTGAACGGCTCGCGCGGGTCGAGGTTGACGAGGTTGACGAGGATCTCCCCGCGGTAACCCGAGTCGATGGTGCCCGGGGCATTGACGATGGTGATCCCGTGCCGGGCGGCCAGCCCCGACCGGGGATGGACCAGGCCGACGAAACCCGGTGGCAGCGCGAGCGCCAGCCCGGTGGGAACGAGGGCGCGCTCACCCGGCCCCAGCGTCACCTCCGCCGTCGAGGAGAGGTCGGCGCCGGCATCGCCGTCGGTGGCGTAGCGGGGCAGGACGGCCTCGGGACGCAGTCGGCGAACGGGCACCACAACGGGGACAGGGCCAGCCACGAGGACCGACCCTATCCCGCGCGGAGGCGCATCGTCAGGCGGCGCACTCCCGGCACACCAGCACTCCGCCCTTCTCGCTGGCCAGCTGGCTGCGATGGTGGACGAGGAAACACCGCGAACAGGTGAACTCGTCCGCCTGTCGCGGGATCACCCGCACCGAGAGCTCCTCGCCGGAGAGATCGGCGCCGGGCAGCTCGAAGCCCTCGGCCTGCTCGGTCTCGTCGACGTCGACACTCGAGGACCGCTTGTCGACACGACGGCTCTTCAGCTCCTCGATGGAGTCCTCGGAGAGCTCGTCGTCGGTCTTCCGAGGTGCGTCGTAGTCGGTTGCCATCCCAGCCTGCCCTTCAGCTTCAGTAGTCCGTCGCCGGCGCGGCCCACGTCCGGCCTCGCCTGCTGGCCGACACAACGCACGACCGGCCGATTTTGTGCCCGCTGCGAGCGCAGATTGTGCCCTATCCGGGGAAGGACTGCCACACGAGGCCCCGGGTGGGGCCCCGGTGAGGTCGCTCACACCCCCCGATGGGAGTTCGTCGCCCCGATGACGATCGCCGAGAAGGCGTCGGCGAGGCCCGGGCCCGCCGCCCAGGCGAGGTCGGGGCCCGGCGTCCCCGGTCCCCCGAGGCCACCCACCACGACCCCCGCCTCACGCGCGAAGACCCACGCCGCGGCGAGGTCCCAGGAGTTCAGGCCCGTCTCGTAGAACGCGTCGATCCGACCCGTCGCGACGTGGCACAGGTCAAGGGCCGCGCCACCCTCGCGGCGGATGTCCCGGATGTGAGGAATGACGTCGGCGAGGACAAGCCCCTGCCACCGCCGCCGCTCCGCGGCATACCCGAAACCGGTCCCGACGAGCGCCAGAGCGAGGTCGGGGCCGGGAGCGGCCACGACCCGCTCCTCGGGGTGCCCCGGACGAGCGAGCCAGGCGCCGCCGCCGGACCGGGCGCGATGGACCTCGCCGGTGACCGGGTTGACGACGGCCCCGACGAACGGGACGAACCCCCGGGGGACGCGGGGGTCCCCGACCGCTGCGGCGATGGAGACGGCGTAGGCCGGGATGTCGTAGAGGTAGTTGACCGTCCCGTCGATGGGGTCGACGACCCAGGTGACAGCGGAGCTGCCGTCGATGCCACCGCGCTCCTCCCCGAAGATGGCGTCGTGGGGGCGGGCCGCGGCGATCCGCTCCATGATGAGGTCCTGCGAGCGCAGGTCCATGACGGTGACGATGTCGCTGCGGGTCGACTTGGTGGAGTCGACCCCCAGGTCGGGGGCGCTCGTCGACGACAAGCGCCGCCGCGGCGAGCGCCACCTCGACGGCGATCCGCTCGATCTCGGCGCGCTCGTCGTCATCGGGCAGGGCCAGGTCGGGGTCGGCGGGGACCATCGGGCCGCTCATCTCAGTCCTGTCCACACAGCGCGGGGAGGGCCGCCCGCAGGTTGGGGCAGCACCCCGGGGCACACACCGACGGCCGGACATCGCCGGGCAGGGCGCTTGCCAGGTCGACCGGCTCGCCACGGGCCTCGGCGGCCCGCTCGAGGAGCAGGTCGACCAGCCCGGCCACGAACTCGGGGTCGCGGCCCACCGTGGGCACCCGGACGACGTCGAGCCCAAGGCCGCGCGCGGTCGCGGCCGCGTCGGTGTCGAGGTCCTGGACCACCTCCATGTGGTCGCTGACGAACCCGATGGGCACCAGGACGGCGACCTCGGCGCCCTCCGCGGCGATCTCGGTGAGCCGGTCGTTGACGTCGGGCTCCAGCCACGGCTGGTGCGGCGGGCCGGACCGGGAGCAGAAGACGAGCTCGTGGCCGACGTCGAGGCCGAGGGCGAGGTTGGCCGCAGCGGCCACGGCGGCGGCGAGGCGCAGGTGCTGGTCGACATAGAGGCTGCCCTCCCCGTCGCCGGGGCCCGAGGTGTCGTCCATGGCGACCGGCACCGAGTGGGTGACGAACAGGAGCCGGACGCCGGACCGGCCGGCGACCGAGCCCAGCGCCTCGCTGACCAGGCGGGACGTCGCCGCGACGAAGCCCGGGTGCCCGGCATACGGGCGCACCTTGTCGACGACGAGCCCGGTGACGCCCTCCTCGGCGAGCTCGGCGAGCGCCGCGGCGAGGTCCTCGCGGTACTGGCGGCACGAGGAGTAGGAGGAGTAGGCGCTCGTCAGGAGGGTGAGGACGCGCCGGACGCCGGCGGCGTGCGCCTCGCGCAGGGTGTCGGGGAGGAAGGGCGCGGCGTTGCGGTTGCCCCACAGGAGCGGAACGGCGAGCTCGCGGCGGTCGAGCTCGGCCCGCAGGAGGCCGAGCAGGGCGCGGTTCTCGCCGTTGATGGGGCTCACGCCGCCACGGTCGAGGTAGTGGGCGGCGACCGTCTCGAGGCGGGCGTCCGGGATGCCCCTGCCCGCCGTCACCCGACGCAGGAAGGGCATGACCTCGTCGGGGCACTGCGGGCCGCCGAAGGACAGGAGCAGGACCGCATCGTAGGGCGCGAGCAGATCCTGCTCGCGAGAGGCGGCCACCGCACCGGCGTCGGATGTCATGGCCCAAAACTACTCACGGCGTGGGAACCGGGCTCTCAGGTCCGGGGATGGCACGCTCGGGTGAAGCACCCCATGCGTCGGAGGGCGGACATGCACGAACTACGTCTCGTCGGAGTCCACGAGGACGGCCGGCACGTGCTGCTCGCCGACCCGTCGGGCCAGCAGTACCGCCTCCCCCTGGACGAGGCCCTGCGAGCGGCGGCGCTGCGCGACCGCCCCCGCCTGGGCCAGCTGCAGATCGAGATCGAGGGTGGCCTGCGCCCGGCGGAGGTCCAGACGCTCATCCGCCGCGGCCTCAGCACCGAGGAGGTCGCCGATCGGGCCGGCTGGCCCGTGGACAAGGTCCGCCGCTACGAGGGGCCGGTCCTTGCCGAGCGCGAGTATGTCGCGAGCCTGGCCCGCAAGGTGGTCCTCGGCGCGTTCTCGGCCGGGCGGACCAGCCTCGAGGAACGGGTCCTGGACCGGCTCCGCGAGCGTGGGGTCGACCGCGGGAGCCTCACGTGGGACTCCGCCCGCGGCGACGACGGGCGCTGGACCGTCACGGCGACCTTCGCGGCCGGTGGACGGGAGCGCACGGCGATCTGGACCTTCGACCACATCGGCCGTCAGGTCTCCCCCCGCAACGACGAGGCGCGCTGGCTCGGCCAGGACGAGGTGGCCGGGCCCATCCCCGCGCCGCACGTCGCCACCACTGCCAACCGACCGAGCACCGTCTACGACGTCGAGGCCGAGGGCGGCGTGGCCGACGACCCGCGCCACCACGGTCCGGGCCAGCCCATCGACCTGATGGCGGCCATGCGCGAGCACAGCGCTCGCGGACGGCGCGGCCGCCGCCGGGGGACGCCGGCACACACGCCCGGCGACGACGACCCGCGCGTCGACGCACTCCCGCTGGCCGAGTTCGCCCGTGACCCTGCCCTGGCACCGCCGCCGCCGGTGGCCCGTGAGGCGCACCCCGACAGCGCGCACCTCGAGGAGCCCGAGCCCGACCCGGCCCCCGACCTGCCCGAGGCCGACAAGGTCGAGGCCCCCGGGGTCGTCGTGTCGGCCCGGGCCGGGTCCGCCGCACCGGTCACCCGGGCCGGAGCGACGGCCCACCACACCGGTGCGGCCCGGGGCCACCCGCGCCGTGGCGGGCGGCCGAGCGTGCCCAGCTGGGACGACATCATGTTCGGCACCCGCGGGCGGGCGCCCGGCGACTGAGCCGGCCAGGGACCCGGCTCAGTCGCGCTTGGGCGGGGGTACCGGGCACACGTCGAGGTCGAACGGCAGCACCTCGGGCGACGCCGCAGCGGCCCGGGCGGCCTGGCTGTTCATCCGGCGCATGAAGTGGCGCCGGCACAGCACCTCGTAGTCGACCATTCCGGCGCGCTGGGTGTCGGTGTCCCCGACGACGACCTGCTCCCCCTCGACGACCATGACACCGTCGACGATGCGGGCGTTGTGGGTCGCTCGCTTGCCGCACCAGCACAGCGCCTCGACCTGGAGGACCTGCACCCGGTCGGCGAGCTCGATGAGCCGGCGCGACCCGGGGAACAGCTCGGTGCGGAAGTCGGCGGTGATCCCGAAGGCGTGGACGTCGACGTCGAGCTCGTCGACGAGGCGGGCGAGCTGCTCGACCTGGTCGGGGGTGTAGAACTGCGCCTCGTCGCAGATGAGGTAGTCGACCCGCCGCCCCCGGGTCAGGCAGTCGACGACCTCGTCCCAGAAGTCGAGGTCGTCCCCGACCTCGATGGCCTTGGTCTCGAGCCCGAGCCGGGAGGACAGCACCGACTCACCGGCGCGGTCGTGCTTGGTGTAGATGAGCCCGGCGCGGCCACGGGCCTTGTGGTTATGGTCCATCTGCAGGGCAAGCGTCGACTTGCCGCAGTCCATCGTCCCGGAGAAGAAGACCAGTTCCGCCACGGACGCACAGCCTAGACGGATGCTGGGGGCGTCAGGTCACGCGGGCCGCTGCGCGGGCACGTGGACGACCGGGACGGCCATCTCGTCGTCGGAGAGGGAGCCGTGCAGGCCGAGCAGGGCCAGCAGCTCGGGCCGGGCCCGGCGGGAGTCGACGACGGCGAAGGTGTCTCGCATCGCGACGACGACGTCGCCGATCCGGGCCAGGTTGCGTGGGGCCACCGGGCCGAACCAGCCCAGGGCGACGACCTCGTCCCTCGTGCGGACCCAGGCCCGCTCACTCAGCAGCTCGGTCCAGGTGGCGAGGACGTCGTCGCGAGCGCCCGGCTCGACATACAGCTGCGGGGCGCGCGGCTCGCCGCCCACGTGCCGGACCCCGGCCGCCAGCATGGGGTCGTGCGCCACGTCGAGCCGCAGAGCGTGCGGGGAGTCGACCATGCCGTGGTCGGCGGTCACGGTCATCGAGGTGTCCGCGGGCAGCCTGTCGGCGAGCCGCGCGAGCTCGCGGTCGACGCCCTCCAGCTCGTCGCCCCACTCCCACGACGTGCACCCGTGGACGTGCCCGACCTTGTCGAGGTCACCCCAGTAGAGGTAGACGAGGGCGCGGGAGGAGGCGGCGACCGCCGCGAGGGCCGCGTCGACCCGGCCGGCGAGCGAGTCGGCGGCCATGAACCCCCCGCCGCGCAGCGCCGCCCGGGTCAGCCCCGAACCCGCGAAGAACCCCGGCCCGACCCGGGTCACCGCGACCCCGTCGGCGACGGCGCGCTCGAACACGGTCTGCTCGGGCTGCCACCGCTCGGGGTCGGGCCCGTTCTCCCAGGACAGC
Source organism: uncultured Actinomycetota bacterium (assembly GCA_963800435.1). Lineage (GTDB taxonomy): Bacteria > Actinomycetota > Actinomycetes > Actinomycetales > Dermatophilaceae > CAVSJJ01. The sequence goes on along the minus strand of CAWDBE010000008.1, from coordinate 834,899 downwards.
TCGTTGAGGAGCCGGTCGGCACCGGGGACGAGCACCTCGTATCCGAGCAGCCCGTGGGCCCCCGGGCGCAGCCCCGTCCCGAAGCTGCCCATCGACGTCGCCGTCGTGGAGGGGAAGCCGCACGGTACCCGGTATGCCGCGGGCAGCGTCGAGCGCAACCAGGGCGCGTGCCCGCCGCGGCGGCGGACGAGCTCGTAGCCCAGGCCGTCGAGCAGGACGACCACCGCCCGCCGGGCGGGCGGCAGGGGGTACTGGGGCTCGCGGGAGAGCCCGGGGACGCCGAGGCTCGTGGCGACCGAGGGAAGCACGTCGGCCAGGCCGAGGTCCGATGGGTCGGGTGCGACCGGCAGCTCCGCGGGGGTTCGCGACAGCATCCCGGCCGGCTCAGCGCCGGCCGAGCGCGGCCGACAGGTCCCGCGCGAAGTCCAGGGCCTCGGCGAGCGCGTGCTCGCCGTCGGCGGCCGCCGAGACGCGCAGCGCGATGTCGTCGGCAGTCACCGTGCCCTCGTAGCCGTGGTCGGCGTCGCAGGTGGGGTCCGCGCAGGTCGCCGGCAGCAGGTCGACCCGCGCGACCGCACCCCACCCGAGGGTGACGGTGAGCTCTCGGCCGAGCCGGCCGGGCACATAGGTCTGCGGGTCCTCGACGACGTGGGTGAGCATGACCCCGTTGACGCTCGACAGCGGCACGCTCTCGGTCGTCGCCGTGGCGAGGTTCTCCTGGGAGGCGTCGGGGTCGTCGGCGTAGTCGTCGGCGTGGGCGATGACCAGGCGGGTCGGGGTGAGGACGAGCACCGTGATGTGCCGCTTGACCACCTCGTGGTCGAAGGTCGTCTCGAGGTGGACCAGGTGGCTCTCGACCCGCTCCCCGGCCAGGGAGGCGCTGACGACGTCGCTGACGAGGGCCGGGTAGTAACCCGCCCGCTCGATGGCGGCGGTGAGTGCGCCGGGAAGGGGTGGAGCGTCGGACAGGGAGCTCATGGCGCCATTGTGCCGCAGTGGGGCGACCCCGTCAGGTGAGGGAGCGCCGGCCGGGGTCGGTGCGCCGCGGCGCCGCGGCCAGGGTGAGGTCCGCGCCGAGCACCTCGACCCCTCCCGGATGGGCGTTGACGGGGTTGAGCACCAGGGAGGCCACCTCGGGCAGGTCGTCGGACAGCACCGATACCCGGGCGATGAGATCGGCCAGGGCCGCGCGGTTGACCGGCGTCGCGCCACGGTGGCCGTGGAGCACCGGGGCCGCCTTGATCGAGGAGATGAGCTCTGAGACGTTGACGTCGGTGAGCGGCGGGATCCGGTAGGCGATGTCGCCGAGCAGCTCGCGCGGCATACCCGCCAGGGAGAAACCGACCACCGGCCCGATGAGCGGGTCCTCGTCGCTGGTGATGACGCACGGGACGCCCGAGGGCGAGGCCATCTTCTGGACGACGAAGGTGTCCGCGGACACCGGCGCCAGCATCCCGGTCAACGAGCCCCAGGCCGCGCGCAGGGCGGCCTCGGAGCCGAGGTCGACCCGGACCCCACTCAGGCCCCCCTGGTGACGCAGCATCGGCGCGGTGGACTTGAGCACCACCGGGTAGCCGACCTTCTCGGCCGCGGCGACGGCCTCCTCGATGCTCCCGGCGGGGTAGGTCGGCCACACCTCGATGCCGTAGGCCGCCAGCAGCGCACTCGTCTCGTCGGGACCGAGCCGGCGACCCTCCTTGTCGACGCTCAGCACGGTGCCGACGACGTCCTCGGCGATCCGCCGGTTGATCCCGGAGGGGGCGACCTGGGTGCCCCGGTCACGCGAACGCCACTCGGCGTACTTGGTGGCGGCGGCCAGCGCCCGCACGGCGTCCTCGGGCATGGAGTAGACGGGGATCGACTGCGAGTGGCCCATGCCGGTGCCCGTGACCGAGGAGTGCCCGTCGTCGACGCCCCGCATCCCCAGGAAGGTGACCAGGCACGGCTTGTCGCTCCCTCGGGCCGCCTCGCGCACGGCCTCGGCGACGTCCTCGTCGATGGTGACCAGCGGCGGGATGAAGCAGGCGATCACCGAGTCGACCTCGGGGTCGGCGAACGCGGCGTCGAGCTTCTCGCGGAACTCGGCGCCCGAGGCCTCGGCGGGCATGCACACCGGGCCGTGCGAGACCGTCAGACCCCAGCTGACGCAGGTGTCGGCGGTGATCGCCCCGAGTGCCGCCGTGTTGCCGACGAGGGCGACGCGCCGTCCGCGCGGCAGCGGCTGGTTGACGAGGAGCTGGGCGACGTCGAAGAGCTGGTGGACGTTCTCGACCCGGATGACGCCGGACTGCCGGAGCATCGAGTCGAACACCTCGGGGCGGGCCCTGGTCTGTCGGACCCGGTGGCCGGGCGGGATCCCGTATGCCGTGACGCCGGACTTCACGACGATGACCGGCTTGGTCGCCGCGAGGTTGCGGGCGATGCGGGAGAACTTGCGGGGGTTGCCCATCGACTCGAGGTACAGGCCGACGGCGGTCGTGTGGTCGTCGTCGATCCAGTACTGCATGAAGTCGTTGGCCGAGACATCGATCCGGTTGCCCGCCGCGGCGAACGCCGAGATCCCGAGCCGACGGCTGGCCGCGGACGCGAGGACCGCGATGCCGAGGGCGCCGGACTGGGAGAACAGCGCGAGGTGGCCGACCGGGGGCAGCTCGCGCGAGAGGGTGACGTTCAGGCGCACGTCCGGGTGGTTGTTGACGATGCCGAACGAGTTCGGCCCGACGACCCGCATGCCCGAGCGGCGGGCCCGCTTGAGCAGCTTGGACTGGAGCTTGGCACCCTCGGGCCCGGCCTCGGCGAACCCGGCAGAGATGACGAGCAGGGCCTTGACCCCTGCCTTGGCGCAGTCGTCGACGACGTCGAGCACCGCGCCGGCGGGAACGACGATGACCGCGAGGTCCACCGGCTCGGGGATGTCGGCGACGCTCGCGTAGGCGGGCAGGCCCCCCACCTCCACGGCGTTCGGGTTGACCGGGTGGATGTGGCCCGTGAAGCCACTGCCGATGAGGTTGGCGAGCACCCGTCCGCCGATCGAGTGCTCCGTGCGGCTCGCCCCGACGACGGCCACCGTGCTGGGGTAGAGGATGGAGCCGACGCTGAGCGACTCGGAGCGGTGCTCGCGGGACATCGCCACGTTGCGCGAGCTGTCGGTGGGCTCGATCTCGAACTCCACCTCGACGACGCCGTCCTCGATCCGCCGAGACACCTCGTAGCCGGCCTCGGTGAAGACCTTGAGCATCTTGCGGTTCTGGGGCAGGACCTCTGCGGTGAACTTGATGATGCCGAACTCTCGCGCCACGGCGGCGAGGTGCTCGAGCAGCACCGACCCGATCCCCTTGCCCTGATAGTGGTCGCTGATGTTGAACGCGACCTCGGCGCTGCGGGCGTCGATCCGGTCGTAGCGGCCGACACCGATGATGTCGTCGCGCATCATCGCCACGAGCGCCACCCGGTCCGTGTAGTCGACGTGCGTGAAGCGGTGGACGTCCTTGTCGCTCAGGGTCTTGAGCGGCGCGAAGAAGCGCAGGTAGATCGACTCGTCGGACTGGCCGGCGTGGAAGGCGCGCAGGGCGTCGCCGTCGGCCGGCGTGATGGGGCGGACGTGGGCGACGGTGCCGTCCCGCATGACGATGTCGGCCTCCCACTGCGAGGGGTACCCAGGTGGCAGCGGCTCGTCCATGACCCCCATCGTGGCACGTGGACCGCGCTCCGTGGGGAGCGGTCTGCCCTCTCCCCGTGGGCTTTACTGCTGGGATGGAGCTCGCCGAGGCTGTCCGCCGCCGCCGCATGACCCGCCGGTTCGACCCGGAGCGGCCGGTGGACCCGGCCACGGTCACCCGCCTCGTCGAGATGGGGCTGCGGGCGCCCAGCGCAGGGTTCAGCCAGGGGTGGGACTTCGTCGTCCTCCTCGAGCCGCCCGACCGGGCTGCGTTCTGGGAGGCGGCCGCCGAGCCCGAGGAACAGCGGGACGCCTGGACCCGGGGCCTGGCCGCCGCTCCGGCCCTCGTGCTGTGCCTGTCGGACCCCACGGCATACCTCGACCGTTACGCGGAGCCCGACAAGGGCTGGGCCGACCGCTCTGTGGACCGGTGGCCGGTGCCCTACTGGGACACCGACGTGGCGATGGCGGCGATGATCATCCTTCTCGGAGCGGTCGACACCGGGCTGGGTGCGCTCTTCTTCGGGGTCCCACCAGGGGTCCACGCAGCGGTCAAGGCCGCCCTGTCCATCCCGGAGAGCAGGCGGATCGTCGGGGTGGTCGCGCTGGGCCACGAGGCGGAGCGGGTCGGCGGCTCGGCCGCGGTCCGCCGCCGTAGGCCCACCGCCGAGGTGCTGCACCTCGGCCGGTTCGGCGCGTCGGGCGAGGGGTCGTCAGCGGGCTAGGCGAGGATGGGGTGTCACCCACCACCCCCCATGGAGCTGCACCCCCCGATGGCCCGACGCACCACCACCTCCTCCCCCGACGCCGAGGCCGACCTCGTCGAGCGGATCGTCGACATCGACATCGAGGAGGAGATGAGCAACGCCTTCCTCGAGTACTCCTACAGCGTCATCTACTCCCGGGCCCTGCCCGACGCCCGTGACGGGCTCAAGCCCGTGCAACGCCGGATCCTCTACGGGATGAGCGACCTCGGGCTGCGCCCCGACCGCGGCCACGTGAAGTCCAGCCGGGTCGTCGGGGAGGTCATGGGCAAGTACCACCCGCACGGCGACCAGGCGATCTACGACGCGCTGGTCCGGATGGCCCAGCCCTTCACGATGCGCCTGCCCCTGGTCGACGGGCACGGCAACTTCGGGTCGCTCGACGACGGACCGGCGGCGGCCCGCTACACCGAGGCCCGGATGGCCCCCGCCGCCCTGCTCATGGTGGCGGGGCTCGACGAGGAGACCGTCGACTTCGTCCCGACCTACGACGACCAACACACCCAGCCGGGTGTGCTGCCGGCGGCCTACCCCAACCTGCTCGTCAACGGCGCCAGCGGCATCGCCGTCGGCATGGCCACCCAGATGGCCCCGCACAACCTCATCGAGGTCATCGGCGCCGCCCGGCACCTCATCGCCCACCCCGACTGCTCGCTCGACGACCTGATGAAGTTCGTCCCCGGCCCGGACCTGCCCGGCGGGGGACGGATCATCGGCCTCGACGGGATCCGCGACGCCTACCTCACCGGCCGCGGCAGCTTCCGGACCCGGGCCACCGCGCGGATCGAGAAGGTCACCCCGCGCCGGCAGGGCATCGTCGTCACCGAGCTGCCCTACCTCATCGGCCCCGAGAAGGTCATCGAGCGGATGAAGACGCTCGTGCAGTCCAAGAAGCTCCAGGGCGTCACCGACGTCAAGGACCTCACCGACCGCACCCACGGGCTGCGGATGGTCATCGAGGTCAAGAACGGCTTCAACCCCGAGGCGGTGCTCGAGCAGCTCTACAAGCTCACCCCGCTCGAGGACTCGTTCGGGATCAACAACGTGGCCCTCGTCGACGGACAGCCGCGCACCCTGGGGCTGAAGGACCTGCTGCGCGTCTACGTCGACTTCCGCATCGACGTCGCCCGTCGCCGCACCCAGTACCGGCTCGGCAAGCGCCGCGACCGCCTCCACCTCGTCGAGGGCCTGCTCATCGCCATCGTCGACATCGACGAGGTCATCCAGCTCATCCGCTCGTCCGACGACGCGGCGACCGCCAAGACCCGCCTCATCGGGGTGTTCGACTTCTCCGACGCGCAGGCGACCTACATCCTCGACCTCCAGCTGCGCCGGCTGACCAGGTTCTCCCGGATCGAGCTTGAGAGCGAGCGCGAGGAGCTGCAGCGCCAGATCGCCGAGCTCGAGGCGATCCTCGCCGACGAGTCGCTGCTCAGCAGGACCGTCTCGGCCGAGCTGGCCGACGTGGCCAAGGCCCACGGCACCCCGCGGCGGACCGTGCTCCTGGAGTCCGCCGGGGCCCCCGTCACCTCGAGCGCCCCGCTCGAGGTCTCCGACGACCCGTGCTGGGTGCTGCTCTCCTCGACCGGGCTGCTCGCCCGGACCTCCACGGCCGACCCGGTCCCCGCCGAGGGCCCGCGGGCCAAGCACGACGCCATCGTCGGGGCGGTGCGCACCACCGCCCGCGGCGAGGTGGCCCTGGTGACGACCCGTGGGCGGATGATCCGCCTCTCGGCGCTCGAGCTGCCCGCCCTGCCCCCGCTCGGGGGAGCCCCCAGCCTGTCGGGCGGGGCTCCGCTCGCGGCCTATGTGGACCTCCCCCGCGACGAGGAGCCGCTCACCATCGTCCCGGTGGACGGGCCCGGGGCGGGCATCGCGCTCGGGACCGCGCAGGGCGTCGTCAAGCGGCTGAGCGCCGACTACCCCGCCAAGTCGCACTGGGAGGCCATCTCGCTGCAGCGACGGCGACCGGGTCATCGGCGCCGCCCCGCTCCACGACGGCGCGGAGGACCTCGTCTTCGTCACCTCCGACGCCCAGCTGCTGCGGTTCCCGGCCGCCTCGGTGCGACCACAGGGCCGGGCGGCGGGCGGGATGGCCGGCGTCCGGCTCGGCAGCGGCCAACAGGCGGTCTTCTTCGGCGCGGTCGATCCCGGCAGCGATGCCGTCGTGGTCACCGCCAGCGGCGCCTCCGACGCGCTGCCGGGGACCCAGCCGGGGGCCGTCAAGGTCACCCCGTATGCGGAGTACCCCACCAAGGGGCGCGGCACCGGCGGAGTGCGGGCCCACCGCTTCCTCAAGGGCGAGGACACCCTGGTCCTGGCCTGGGTCGGGGCGACCCCCGCCAGGGCCTCCGGCGCCGGCGGGGTGGCGCTCGACCTGCCTGCGGCGACGGGCAGGCGAGACGGGTCCGGCACCCCCGCGTCGGCCGTCATCGACGGAATCGGTTCTCCCCCACGGCATACCAGTCGTTAGCCCGACCGGCACCCCTCATCCCGTCGATCGGTCCCGGCCACCGTCGGACGCTGTTGCCGCCCTGCGACGACCGCGTTACGGAATCGTTACGGCAGCCGGAACGCGAGCCATTGCGCGAGAGCGTAAACGCTTTTACGGTGAGAGGCGTTCCCTCGTCGTCGAGGTGCCGCCTCGACGCACACAGTGAAATGGAGGCGGGCATGGCCCGATTCAACAACAAGCGGATGCTGGCCGCGGTAGCCGGCGCCGCAGCGGTCTCGTTGACCGTCGCCGCATGCGGCGGAAGCAGCAGCGGGGGGAGCGGCTCGAGCAGCGCGGCCGCCTCCCGCGGTCCCATCACGTACGTCCAGGGCAAGGACAACAGCGGCATCCTCGCCCCACTCGTGGCGGCATGGAACGCCAACCACCCCGACGAGCAGGTCACAGCCAAGGAGCAGTCCGACCAGGCCGACCAGCAGCACGACGACCTCGTGCAGCACTTCCAGGCCAAGGACAGCAGCTACGACGTCGTCTCCGTCGACGTCGTCTGGACCGCCGAGTTCGCGGCGAAGGGCTGGCTCGTGCCGCTCAAGGGCGACATGGCGCTCGACACCACCGGGTTCCTCAAGCCCCCGCTCGACGCAGCGACCTACAACAACACCCTCTACGCGGCGCCCGCCTCGTCCGACGGCGGCATGCTCTACTACCGCAGCGACCTGGTGAAGACCGCTCCGACCACGCTCGACGAGATGTGGAAGGACTGCTCCATCGCCAAGGCGAACAACATGGACTGCTACGCGGGCCAGTTCGCCAAGTACGAGGGTCTGACCTGCAACGCCACCGAGGCGATGAACACCTACGGCGCCAAGGTCGTGGACGCGGCCGGCAAGCCGACCGTGGACTCCCCCGAGGCCGCTGCCGGTCTGAAGATGCTCGCCGACCACTACGCCAACGGTGACATCCCCAAGCAGGCCATCACCTACCAGGAGGAGCAGGGCCGCCAGTCCTTCGAGGACGGCAAGCTGCTCTTCCTGCGCAACTGGCCGTACGTGTACAGCCTCGCCAACACCGATGACTCCTCGAAGATCAAGGGCAAGTTCGCGGTCGCGCCGCTCCCCGGCGTCAACGGCCCCGGTGCCTCGACCCTTGGTGGTCACAGCGCGGCGATCAGCGCCTTCAGCAAGCACCAGGCGACGGCGCTGGACTGGCTGAAGTACCTCACCTCTCCTGACGTCCAGAAGAGCAACATGGAGAAGGGCTCCCTCGCCCCGGTCCTCGAGTCGATCTACACCGACCCGGCCCTGGTCAAGCAGTACCCCTACCTCCCCACTCTCCTGACCGCCATCCAGAACGCGGTTCCGCGTCCGGTGACGCCGTTCTACCCCGCGGTGACCACGGCCATCCAGGAGAACTCCTACGCCGCCCTCAAGGGTGAGAAGACACCCGATCAGGCAGTGAAGGACATGCAGGCCGCCATGGCAGCCGCAGGCTGACTAGGCTGACTGCTACCAGATAGCAACTCCCGCTCACGAGCAGGTGTGGGGGGCGACCCCGCCCCCCACACCGGCTCGGGCCCAAACCGGGCCCACGCCGTGTCCCTTGTCCTGACCGCGTAGGAGAGCTCGATGTCAACGATGACCCCGACAGCAGACACCAGCCGTGCCGGGAAGAAGAAGAAGAGCAAGGGACTGAACGCGGGGCAGGGACGCCGGGGGCTGGTGCTCGTCGCGCCGTCCCTGCTCGTCCTGACCCTGATCATCCTCTACCCGCTCGTCAAGGCCGTGAGCCTGTCCTTCACCAAGGACGCCGGCCTCGACCCAGCGACCGGGCTGTTCGTCGAGGGCGGCTCGGCGGGGCTCGACAACTACAAGCACTGGCTGCTCCAGCAGTGCGGGACGACGACCTGCCCTCCGGGGACGCTGGGCGCCCAGTTCTACGACGCGCTCAACGTCACGATCTTCTGGACCGTCGTCACCGTCGCCCTCGAGACCCTGCTCGGGCTGTGGTTCGCGACCATCATGAACCGCGAGTTCAAGGGCCGCGGCCTCGTACGGGCCGCCATCCTCGTCCCCTGGGCCATCCCCACCGCCGTCACGGCCAAGCTCTGGTTCTTCATGTTCGCCTACGAGGGCATCGTCAACAAGGCGCTCGGCCTCGTCGGAGTCCAGCCTCTGCTGTGGACAGGTAGCGAGTGGCCGGCCAAGTTCGCCATCATCATCGCCGACACGTGGAAGACCGCGCCGTTCATGGCGCTGCTCATCCTCGCCGGGCTCCAGCTGGTGCCCGGGGACGTCTACGAGGCCGCCCAGATCGACGGCGCCAACAAGTGGCAGGTGTTCACGAAGATCACCCTGCCGCTCATCAAGACCCCTCTCATGGTCGCGGTCCTGTTCCGCACCCTCGACGTGCTGCGGATCTACGACCTGCCGGCGATCCTCACCCAGGGCGGTGGTGGGTCCGGCCACGCGACGACCTCGCTGTCGATCCTCGTCGTCAAGCAGATCCGCGCCGGGTTCCACAGCGCGTCGGCCCTGTCCACCATCGTCTTCCTCATCATCGCGTTCACCGCCTTCCTGTTCATCAGGTTCGGCGGGGCCGAGGTCGTCCAACGTCCACCATCGGCGAAGAAGGACGACGACGAGGACGGCGCCAAGGCCAAGGAGAAACTCGATGCAGCCAACATCGTCGCCAACGCCGGTACGGGGAAGTGAGCTGACATGAGCGCAACATCGGTCGACACCGCCAGCACCGTCGCCGAGGACCGGGCCGACGCCATCCGGCTCCACCGCAAGGGCGAGCGCGGGAAGCGGCTGCGCACCTACGCGGGCCTGAGCTTCCTCGTCGTGTGGGGCCTGGCCCCGGCGTACTGGATGATCGCGACGGCCTTCCGTCCGGTCGGCCGCACCTTCGAGACCTCGATCTGGCCGACCCCCACCACGCTCGACAACTTCAAGACGGCGTTCTCCACGGACCGCGGCAACCACTTCGGGGCGGCCCTCTACCACAGCGTCATCATCGCTGTGTCGACGACCATCCTCGCCATGATCGTCGGCGTCTTCGCCTCCTACGCGCTGGCCCGGCTGCAGTTCCCGTTCAAGTACTCCGTCCTCGGCCTTATCCTCGGCGCGTCGATGTTCCCCGGCGTCGCCCTGGTGAGCCCCCTGTTCCAGATGTTCTCGAGCTGGGGATGGCTCACTGGCGTGAACTACCAAGCGCTGATCCTGCCGAACATCTCGTTCACGCTCCCCCTGACGATCTACGTCCTCACGGCGTTCTTGTCCGAGATGCCCTGGGAGCTGGAGGAGTCCGCCCGGATCGACGGGTGCACCCAGGGTCAGGCCTTCCGGCGGATCATGCTGCCGCTGGCCATCCCTGGCGTGTTCACGACGGCGATCCTCGCGTTCATCGGCGCCTGGAACGAGTTCCTGCTGGCGAGCCAGTTCTCCACGTCCTCGACCCAGCCGGTGACCGTCGCGATCGCGTCGTTCACGGGCGCCCAGCCGCACCAGGAGCCGTACACCGCGGTCATGGCGGCCGGGACCATCGTCACCGTGCCGCTCATCATCATGGTCCTGCTCTTCCAGAAGGCCATCGTCTCCGGCCTGACCGCCGGAGGGGTCAAGGGGTGAGGTCGGAGAGCCGCCGGCATACGCCATGGGTCTGATCAGACCGGGATCCGGAGCCGAGTCCGCCCAGGAGAACCGCGCGCAGCGGCTGGACGTGGTGCTGGGCATCCTCGGGTTCTTCGGGTTCATGGCGCTCGTCCAGACGGTGGTCCTCGAGCTCGGCGGCAAGCAGGCCGCGGGCTCTGCACTGCTCCTGCTGGGCCTGTTGGTCGCCTTCTGGCTGGTGCTGCGCGCCCGTCGGCGGTTGTTCAAGGGATGAGCACGATCACGCCATGAGCACGATCACTGATGTGGCCCGGGCCGCGGGCGTCTCGGTCGCGACCGTGTCCCGGGCGCTGCGGGGGCTGGACCGGGTGAGCCCGGCCACCCGGGCCCGGGTGCTCAAGGTCGCCGAGGAGATGAACTACGTCGCCTCGCCGACCGCGACCTCGCTCGCCTCGGGCCGTACCCGGGTGGTCGCCGTCGTTGCGCCGTTCCTCACCCGGTGGTTCTTCGCCACCTTGGTCAGCGCCATCGAGAAGACCCTGCGGCCCCACGGTCACCACGTGCTGCTGTTCGACCTCGAGGACGACACCTACGACCAGCGCCTCCCGCTCACCCAGAACATGCTGTGGAAGCGGGTCGACGGAGTCATCACCCTCAACGTCCCCATGTCGGTCGAGGAGGTCACCCTCCTCGACCGCCTCAACCTCCCGCTCGTCGCCGTCGGCTCACCCGTCCCGGGGCGACCCTGCGTGCGGATCGACGACGCCGAGGCGATGCGGACCGCGACCGACTACCTCATCGGGCTGGGTCACCGACGGATCGCGTATGTCGGTGCCGTCCCCAGGAACGTCGCCCATGTCGAGACCCCGCGCACCCGACTCGAGTCGTTCCAGAAGACGCTGGCGACCCATGGGCTGATGATCCCGGACGCCTGGATCCTCCCTTCGGACTGGACCGCCGACGCGGCGGCGGTCGACGCCGTGCAGCTCCTCGACGTGCCCGACCCCCCGAGCGCCGTCGTCGCAGCGTCGGACGAGATCGCGATCGGCGTGATGACCACGGCCCGCAAGCTCGGACTGCGGGTGCCCGAGGACCTGTCGGTCATCGGGATCGACGACTTCACCCTCTCGGCCGTCCTCGGCGTCACCACGGTCCGCCAGGACGTCACCGCACAGGGCCGACGGGCCGCCGAGGAGCTGCTTACGGCTCTGGTCGACGGCACGCCGATGGGCGAGCGCACCGTCTTCCTGCCGACCGAGCTCATCGTCCGCTCGACCACGGCTCCGCCTGCCCAGCGCTGACCCGGGGCTCAGGCGTCGATGCGCTCCGCATCGAGCTGGTGCGCCGACTCGACGATGAAGTCCTTGCGAGGTGCGACGTCGGTGCCCATGAGGAGCTCGAACACCCTCTCGGCCGCCTCCGCGTCGCCGAGGGTGACCTTGCGCAGCGTGCGCCTGCGGGGGTCCATGGTGGTCTCGGCCAGCTGGTCCGCATCCATCTCGCCCAGGCCCTTGTAGCGCTGCAGCGGCTGCTTGACGGTGCGGCCCTTGCGGGCCAGTGCCGCCACGGTCTGGCGCATCTCGCCCTCGGAGTAGGTGTAGACGAGCTCGTTCTTCTTGGCGCCGTGACCGACGACCTCGATGCGGTGCAGCGGCGGCACCGCGGCATACACCCTGCCGGCCGCGACGAGCGGGCGCATGTAGCGGAAGAACAGGGTGAGCAGCAGGATGCGGATGTGGGCGCCGTCGACGTCGGCGTCGGTCATGATGATGACCTTGCCGTAGCGGACCGCGTCGAGGTCGAAGGACCGGCCGGACCCCGCGCCGATCACCTGGAGGATCGCGGCGCACTCGGCGTTGCCCAGCATGTCGGTCACCGAGGCCTTCTGGACGTTGAGGATCTTGCCGCGCAGCGGTAGCAGCGCCTGGTGCTCACTGCTGCGGGCGAGCTTGGCGGTGCCGAGCGCGCTGTCGCCCTCGACGATGAACAGCTCGGTGCGCCCGACGTCGCTGCTGCGGCAGTCGGCGAGCTTGGCGGGCAGGGAGGAGCTCTCGAGGGCGGTCTTCTTGCGCTGGGTCTCCTTGTGCAGCCGCGCGCTGATCCGCGACTTCATCTCGGCGGTGACCTTCTCGAGCAGGAGCGCCGCCTGCTGCTTCTCGCCCCGCCTGGTCGAGGTGAGGTGGCGGCTCAGCTCGCTCTCGAGCACCTTGGCGACGATGCCGCGCACCGCGCTGGTCCCGAGCACCTCCTTGGTCTGGCCCTCGAACTGCGGCTCGGCGAGGCGGACCGTCACGACCGCGGTGAGGCCGGCGAGGATGTCGTCCTTCTCGACCTTGTCGCCGCCGACCTTGAGCCGGCGGGCGTTGACCTCGAGCTGCCTCCTGAACACCTTGAGCAGGGCCTGGTCGAACCCGGCGAGGTGGGTGCCGCCCTTGGGAGTGGCGATGATGTTGACGAACGAGGACACGGTGGTGTCGTAGCCGGTCCCCCAGCGCACCGCGATGTCGACGCCGCACTCGCGCTCGACCTCGGTCGGTGTCATGTGCCCCTTGGCGTCGAGGACCGGAACGGTCTCGAGGAACGTGCCGGTGCCCTGCAGGCGCCACACGTCGGTCACCGGCGGGTCGGGGGCGAGGAACTCGCAGAACTCGAAGATCCCGCCGTCATGGACGAAGACGTCCTCGTGCGGCCCGTCGGCCCCTGGGGTGCCGGGGACGCCGCGCTCGTCACGGATGACCAGGGTGAGCCCCGGGACGAGGAAGGAGGTCTGTCGGGCGCGGGCCAGCAGGCCGTCGACGTCGAGCTGGGCGTCCTTGATGAAGATCTGCTCGTCGGCCCAGTAGCGGATCCGGGTCCCGGTGGCACCCCGACGCGTCCTGCCGACCACTGCCAGCTCGCTGCCGCCCTCGAAGGGGGTGAACGGGTGAGCCGGGTCCTTGGCCCCGCGGGCCCCCGCGACGTCGGAGAACTGGCCCGGCTCGCCGCGCCGGAAGCTCATCGCCCACACCTTGCCGCCCCGGTCGACCTCGACGTCGAGCCGCGAGGACAGGGCGTTGACGACCGAGGCGCCGACGCCGTGCAGACCCCCGGAGGCCGTGTACGAGCCGCCCCCGAACTTGCCGCCGGCGTGCAGCTTGGTGAAGACGACCTCGACGCCGGTGAGCCCCGTGCGCGGCTCGATGTCGACCGGGATGCCGCGGCCGTTGTCGCGCACCTCGACCGACCCGTCGGCATGCAGGGTCACCTCGATGCGGTCGCACACGCCGGCCAGGGCCTCGTCGACCGCGTTGTCGATGATCTCCCACAGGCAGTGCATGACGCCGCGGGTGTCCGTCGAGCCGACATACATGCCGGGCCGCTTGCGGACCGCCTCGAGGCCCTCGAGGACCTGGAGGTGGTGGGCGGTGTACTCGGTCGCGGACTTGCTCGTCGCGGTCTTCTTGGCCGCGGCCGTCGTGGCGGCGCTCATGCGAGGTGGGTCTCCAACATCGGCTGGTTCGAACGGGTAGGACGGTCACGGCGGGGCGGGGGGCGGCCCGGGGTGACCTGGGGATGCGACCCGGCTAACCGGGCTCCTGCCAGGCTATCCGGGGAACCCGACGGCGACGGCGCGGCGCACCGAGCCCCTGCCGAAAGGGACGTCGGGACGGTCCCGGGCACCGCGGCGAGCAGCCCCCGTCACGGCGCTGACCAGCGCGGACGCCGCCGCGACCCGCGCCCGGGCGAGCCGCGGATGTTCGGCCCAGGTGTCGCGGAGATGACGACGACATGACACCTCTCACATACCGACACATCCGGGACGGGAAGGTTCTTGCGTGTTTCACTGTTGCTCTGAGTCCGCCCCTGACGCTATCGACACGAGGAGGCCTGACGTGACTGCCGCACTGGCTCCAGCCTTGACCGCCGCGGACCGCTGCGACCGCTGCGGTGCCCAGGCGTACATCCGCGTCCGGCTCCACTCCGGGGGCGAGCTCCACTTCTGTGCCCACCACGGTCGCCAGCATGTCCCGGCACTGCGTGAGCGCGCCGACATCGACGACGAGACCAACCGTCTCAACGAGGAGGAGGCCGACACCCGCTAGTGAGGGCCGCCCCGGGCGGCGCGGAGCTGTGGATCCCGGCGCTGCTCATCGTCGCGGGCCTGGTCGGGGTCGTCGTCCCGGTCGTGCCCGGGCTGCTCCTCACCCTTGCGGGAGTGCTGCTCTGGGCGCTCGCCGATGCAAGCGCGACGGCGTGGGTGATCTTCGGGATCAGCGTCGTCCTGTATGCCGTTGGTGTCGTCACGCAGTACCTCGTCCCCGGTCGCCGCATGCGCGAACAGGGCGTCGGGACGCTCAGCATGGTCCTCGCCGTGGCGCTCGGCATCGTGGGGTTCTTCGTCATCCCGGTGCTCGGCGCGCCGCTCGGCTTCGTCCTCGGGATCTTCCTCGTCGAGCTGACGCGGACCAGCAACGCCACCCAGGCGTGGGCCCGCACCCGGGCCGCGCTGCGCGCCGCGGCGCTGAGCATGGGGATCGAGCTGCTGACGGGGCTGGCCATCGCCGTCACGTGGGTCGTCGGCCTGCTACTCACCCACTGACCCGCGGGGCCGACCCGCTCAGAGGTCGTTCTGGCGGCGCTCCCACCGCTCGTCGAGACGCTCCATGAGGCCCTGACGGCGGGTCGAGCCGCCCTTGCGGCCGCCGGTATGCCGGCGAACGCTGCCGTCCGACGCCACGGCACCCAGGTCGACGCGGCGACGCGGCGGGGTGAGGGCGTAGGCGGCACCGACCACCATCATGGCGAACCCGATGACGCCGACCCAGACGGCGGTGTTGACCCCGATGAGGACGACGCCGAGACCGATGACCACACCGAGGCCGCCGATGATGTAGCGACGACGCAGGGCTGAGCGGGAACGGGCACCCTTCATGGACGAGGCGAACCGCGGGTCCTCGGCAGCGAGGGCCTGCTCCATCTGCTCGAGCATCTTCTGCTCGTGCTCCGACAGCGGCACGTGACCTCCCGGGGTGCGTCGTGTCGATTCTCCTATGACGAGAACGTCCAGGGACACACGATGGTTGCGTTGTGACGGACCGGGACCAGCCGGTCGTGATCTCAGGATAGGTCCCGGCGCCGCGAGTGGGAAGGCGAACCGTCGGGATCGATCAGGCTCGCCGGCCGGACCGAGCCCGAGCCGAAGCGTGCACTGGCGCGGTCGACGGCGCGGTCGGCGTCCCGCCAGCCGTGCTCGGCCTCGCCCAGCATCCCCTGGACGGGAGCCTGCCCGACGGGAAGCAGACCGGACATGCGGACCCCGACGAGGCGGATCCGGGCGCGCTGGAGCCCGAGGGCGTCGAACAACCCACAGGCCGCGTCGTAGACCACCCGGCTGGTGTCGGTGGGCTGGTGGAGGGTTCGCGCCCGGGTGATCGTCGTGAAGTCCGAGAACCGCACCTTGACCGTCACCGTGCGCCCGGCGAGGTCCGCCGACCGCAGCCGGGCCGCGACCTTGTCGCTGAGCCGGAGCAACCGCCGGTGGATCAGCTCGGGGTCGTCGATGTCGGTCTCGAAGGTCTCGTCGGCGCCGATGCTGCGCTCGCGCTCGGCGGCCTCCACCGGGCGTGGGTCACGGCCCCACGAGAGCTCGTGCAGGTGGTGTCCGGCGGCGTCGCCAAGAGCCCGGGTGAGGGTCTCGAGGGGGGTGTGGGCGATGTCGGCGACCGTCCGCAGCCCGAGCCGGGTCAAGGCCTCCTCGGTCTTCTCACCGACTCCCCACAGGGCGCCCACGGGGAGCTGCTGGACGAACGGGACGACCTCGTCGACCGGGACGACGACCATGCCGTCGGGCTTGGCGAGCCCCGAGGCGAGCTTGGCGACGAACTTCGTCGGAGCCACCCCCACCGAGCAGGTCACGCCCTGCTCATCGGCGACGGTGTCGCGGATGAGGGCGCCGATCCGCGCCGGGCTGCCGAGGCGCCGCCGGGCGCCGGCGACATCGAGGAAGGCCTCGTCGAGCGAGAGCGGCTCGACGACCGGGCTGATCGAGGCGAAGGTCTCCATCACCGCGGCGGAGATCCGTGAATAGAGCGCATGGTCGGGGGGGATGACCGTCGCCTGGGGGCACAGCCGACGCGCCCGCGACATCGGCATGGCCGAGGCCACCCCGAAACGGCGGGCCTCATAGGTGGCCGACAGGACCACCCCGCGGTTGCCGCGGCCGCCGATGATGACCGGGGTGCCGACGAGCTCGGGACGGGACAGCAGCGACGCCGAGGCGAAGAAGGCGTCCATGTCGACGTGCAGGACCGTGCAGCCCGTGTCATCGGGTGGACCGGCTCCCGAACGACGGGGAAGGGCGAACTGCCTCCTGCTCATGGCGGACCCGCGAGGGGTTCAGGGACGTCCGGCGAGGACGTGGAGGGCGGAGCCGAGCTCACCCAGGGTGGTGAAGACCGGGTGCGTGGTCGCGGCCTGTTCGAGGGCCAGCAGCGCACCCCGCTCGGTCTCGGAGTCGAGGTATGCCGCGGGCACGAGGTCGCTGAACAGCCGGACGCCGTGGGCGTCGAGGACCTGCAGACCGGCACCCTCGACGAGGAGGCGCAGCGTCGGGGTGTCGAAGCGGCGGGGCACCGGGTCGGCGCTCCCCCAGCGCCCCTCGGGGCTGTCGAGGACCTCTCGGGCCTGGTCGAACTCCCCGGCCAGGGCGCGGGAGAGCACGGCGGCGAGCCGGCCGGCGACGACGACGGAGAGGACGCCCCCGTCGGCGAGGACCTCGGCGAGCCGGGCCAGGGTGGCCGCTGGGTCGTCGACATGCTCGAGGGTCCCGTGGCAGCAGATGAGGTCGGCGCGCTGCTCGCCGAGGACCTGGTGCAGGGAGTCGGCGTCGCCCTGGACGGCGGTGATCCGCTCGACGGTGTCGGGCGGGTCGGTCTCGGCGGCCCGGCGGCGCAGGGCCGCGAGAGCGTCGGGGCTGGGGTCGACGACGGTGACCCGGTGGCCCGCGGCGGCCAGCGGGACCGCCAGCCCGCCGGTGCCCCCGCCGAGGTCGAGGACCAGGAGCGGGCGGCCGAGCGCGGCGGCGCGGCGCCGGACGACCGCGTCGACGGCAGCCCACACGGCGGCCGTGCGGAGTCCGGAGTCGACGCCGTGGCGCCGGGTGCGCAGGCGCTCGTCGGTCACGGGTCCCACCCTAGTGCCGCATCGCTAGTGCCCCGAGCTGCCGGGGCTGGCATGCCACAGCTTGCGGGGAGCCCCGGCGGGGCTGGCCCCGGCCGGCCTGGTGTCGGCGTAGGGCGACTGCTTGAACCCCGAGGCGTGGACGAGCACCCGGCGGCCCTCCGGCTCGGGGGCCTTCTCGGCGCTCGCCCGGGCCATCTCGTCGGCCTCGGCGAGCGCGGCCCGCACCGCGTCGAGACCGCCGACGCTCCACGCATCCCACAGCCCGGAGAGCTCCCAGGCACCGGTCGCCCGCAGCGAGATGCCCCGCTCCCCCGTGCGCCGGACCACCCCGCGGGCGAGGAGGAGCCAGGAGTGGAACACCGTCGCGGCATACGGGCCCTGGACGTCCTCGAAGAAGGTGGCGTCGACCGGACCGGTCCCGTCGTCGAGGGTGAGGAAGACGACCCGTCGCCCGGAGCGCACCGGCGGGGTCTGGGTGGCGACCTTGACCCCGGCGACCCAGATCTCGGACCGGCTGCGGGTGTGGAGCAGGTCGCGGGAGCGGACCACCCCGAGGGCGAGGAGGAGCGGGTCGTAGAACCCCATGACGTGGCTGCTCGCGTCGAGGCCGAGGATGTCGAGCTCGGCCCGGACCCGTTCGGGGCCGGTCATCTCGGGCAGCCCGGTGCCGGCGGTGAGCTCGGGACGGTCGGCGAGGTCGAGGACGAGCTGGCCCGGGGCCGGGGACCCGGGCCGCCGGGTCGCCGGCCGGGAGAGCCGGGAGGACCCGCCCGGGCGGGCGGCCGGCGCCGCCGACCGGGTCCCCGAGCGGCCCACCGACCGGCCCCAGCGGTCGAGCTCGGCGACGTGCAGGAGGACGTCGCGGCGGGTCACCCGCCCCCGGCGGCCGAGCCCGGCGGCGCCGCCGCCCATGCCGTAGAGGCTGTCGAAGGCGCCCGCGAGGACGAGCCGCTCGAGCACCGGGCGGGCGACCCTGGCCCGGGTCCAGAAGTCGCCGAGGTCGGCGAACGGCTGGCCGGCGACGACCCGGGCGACCTCGTCCTCGCTCATGCCCATGACGTCGGCGAGCGAGAGCCGGATGCCGTAGTCGCTCGCGTCGGGCAGGTCGGGAAGGACCGGGTGCTCGGGCCGCCCGGCCGCCCCCGGCTCGAGCCGCTCGACGCGGTAGGTGTCGCCGGAGGCGTTGACGTCGAGCGGCAGGACGGCGATCCCGAGGCTGCGGGCGTCGTCGAGGATGAGCCGGCGGGGGTACATCCCCGGGTCGTGGGTGAGCACCCCGGCGAGGAACGCCGCCGGGTGGTGGGTCTTGAGCCACGCCGAGTGGTAGGTCGGCAGGGCGAACGCCGCGGCATGGGCCTTGCAGAACCCGAACGACGCGAACGCCGCCAGCACCTCCCAGATGCGGTCGACCTCGCTCGGCGAGTAGCCCCGGGCCCGGGCCGCCGGCCGCCACCACGCCTCGATCTCGGCCTGGCCGGCCGGGGTACCCATGGTGCGCCGCACCTCGTCGGCCTGGGCGAGGCTGACCCCCGTCGTCTCGGCGACGATCCGCAGCACCTGCTCGTGGAAGACGACGACCCCCTCGGTCTCGGCGAGTGCGGGGACCAGGCTCGGGTGGAGGTAGGTCGCCGGGCTCCAGCCGTGCCGGTGCTCGAGGAACGGGGTGATCATGTCGGACTTGACCGGGCCGGGGCGGAACAGCGAGATGTCGACGATGAGGTCCTCGAACCGCTCCGGGCCGAGCTTGCCGACGAGCTCGCGCTGCCCCGGGCTCTCGATCTGGAAGCAGCCGAGGGTGTGGGTGGTCCGGATGAGCCGGTAGGTCGCCTCGTCGTCGAGCGGGACCTGGCCCTGGTCGTCGAGGTCGACCTCGACGCCGTCGACCCGGGCGACCTCGGCGACGGCGTGGGCCATGGCCGACTGCATCCGGATGCCGAGGACGTCGAGCTTGAGCAGGCCGAGGGTCTCGACGTCGTCCTTGTCGAACTGGCTCATGGGGAACCCCAGCCCGCTCTGCTCGACCGGGGTGCGGTCGAGCAGGGTCGCGTTGGACAGGATGACCCCGCTCGGGTGCAGCGCGATGTGCCGGGGCAGGCCGTCGAGGGACTCGACGAGGTCGAAGAACCGGGCGAGCCGGGGGTTGTCGAGGCCGCGAGAGCGCAGCTCGGGCAGGTCGGCGATGGCGTCGCGGGCGTTGCGTGCCGCGATGTGCGGGAAGGCCGTGGCGATCTCGTCGATCTCGTCGGGCGCCATACCGAGGGCGGCCCCGACGTCGCGGACGGCGTGCCGCACCCTGTAGGTGTCCATCATCGACACGCAGCTCACCCGCTCGGCACCGAACCGGTCGATGACCGCCTGGTAGATCTCGGTGCGCCGCGCGGACTCGACGTCGATGTCGATGTCGGGCAGCTCGGCCCGCAGCGGGGAGCAGAACCGCTCCATGAGCAGGTCGTAGCGGATGGGGTCGACCCCGCTGATGCCGAGGAGGTAGTTGACGAGCGAGCCCGCCCCCGAGCCGCGGGCGGCGACCCGCACCCCTCGCTCGCGGATGAGGTCGACGACGGCCGCGACGGAGAGGAAGTACGTCGGGTAGCCGAGGTCGGCGACGACGGCCAGCTCCTCGTCGAGCCGGGTGAGGACGGTATGCCGCTCCCGCTCGCCCGCCCCGGGGTAGCGGTCCCCGACCGCGGCCCGGCAGCGCCCGGCGAGGACGCCCTGCGGGTCGGCGTCCTCGGGGATGCCGAGGATCCCCGGTTCGGGCAGGTGGACCGCGCCGATGCCGAGGTCGCGCCGGGCGTCCTGGGTGCACTGCGCCGCCAGGGCGACGGTGGTGGCGAGCAGGACCGCGGCCCGGCCCTGGTCGCCGGTGACCTCCAGGGCGGTCCGGTGCATCGCCGCCGTGCTCGCGAGGTGGGCGGCGTCGGTCACCCGGTCGAGGTGGCGGGAGTCGAGGACGACGAGCCGGCGGGCAGCGTCGAGGACGTCGACGGTGCGCACGTCACCGGGGTCGGCGTGCCGGACGGCGGCGGTGAGCACCGCGGGGACGCCGGCCTCGTCGGCGAGGCCGAGCAGCAGGGCGGCATGGGTGCGCGAGCCCGGGGTGCCCTCGGGTCCGCCGTGGTCGACGACCTCGACGGCGAGTGCGTCGGGTGGGAGCAGGGCCTGCCAGGCCGCCAGCCTGGCCCGGGCGAGGTCGTGGCGCCGGGCGAGCAGCGCCCGGCCGACATCGGAGTCGGGGCCGAGCAGGACGAGCAGCCGGCTCGCCTCGCCGCGGGGGGCCCGACGTGGGTCGGGACGATCGACCGCCTCCCCACCGCGGCACCAGCGGGCGACCAGCTCGGGGGTCGTGACCGGCGTGCCCCGTGGCCCGCCGAGGTGGGTGTCGGTGACGAGCCTGGCCAGGGCCGCCCAGCCCCGCCCGTGAGCGACCCCTGCACCGCGTCCCCGGGCCAGGACGACGACCCGGGGTCTGCGGGGGTCGACGACCGCGCCGCCCCGCGCCGGGGTCCGGATGCGGGCTGGCTGGGGACCCCCCGAGCCACCCGGGGTGCCTGGGGTGCTTGGCTGCAGGTCGACCGCCAGGTCCACCCCGAGCACCGGGGCGATCCCGGCCCGGGTGGCGGCCGTCGCGAACCGGACCGCGCCGTAGAGCCCGTCGCGGTCGGTGAGGGCGAGAGCGGGCTGGCCGTGACCGGCGGCCCGCTCGACCAGTGCCTCCGGCGTCGAGGCGCCGTAGCGCATCGAGAAGCCGGAGGCGACGTGGAGGTGGACGAACCCCGGCTCGGCCGGGGCCCGGTGGACCGGAGACACCGACCGCATGCCCGACGAGGCCGGAGAGTGTGGAGAGGTCGAAGAGGTCGAAGAGGTCAGGGGAGGTCGAAGAGGTCAGGGAGGTCAAGGAGGTCGGAGAGGTCGGAGAGCGAGACGGAGCCGGTGAGCGGGACGGAAGGGACATGGCGGTGGGTGCGCTGGGCTCAGGACGAGACGGCGCCGCCGTGGGCCGGCAGCAGGCGCTCGGGGTGGGCGCCGGGCCGGACAGGCAGCCCGAGCCGACCGCTGACGAGGTCGAGGAAGGTCTCCGCCGAGCGGAGCAGGTCGTCGGCCTCCCGGCTCGCGGGCCGACGTCGCCCCTGCTCGACGTCGGCCCGCTGCCGGGTCGAGTGGGCGAAGTAGCCGGCCCACTCGGCGAGGTCGGGGGTGGCGGCCGCGGTGAGCTCCCAGATGTTGCGCGGCCCGGAGTCCGTCCGCCCGCGCGGCGCCCACGGCCGGGAGGGCACCGTGAGCAGTGCGGCGGCCGCCCGCAGGGCCGCGAGCTGGGCGGCGAGGTAGCGCTCGGCGACCCCCTGGGCGGCATACGCCTCGGCCAGGGAGTCACGGGAGCGGTCGAGCAGGTCGAGGGCACCGGCGGCGGTTCCGGGGATGTCGCTCATCGCTCCCCCTCAGTCCTCGGCCCGCAGCAGCAGCCAGGACGGCGTCCTCGTCGAGCCGCCGGTCGAGCCGCCGCCGCGCTCGGAGCCGATGACGAACACCCCGCCGCCCGCCGCGACCCGCCACAGCACCCGCTCGGTGGCCGGCTCGAGCGGACGGCCCGCCTCGTCGACCTCACCGAGGTCACGCCACCAGGCCCGGCGCTCGCACCAGTGGGCCTGGACCTCGCTGACGGCATAGTGCCGGCCGCGCCACCGGAACGACTGCGGGGCCCCGTCTGCGCCGGGCCGCACCTCGCCACCGACCCCGTCGCCGCCGACCCCCTCGCCGCCGACCCGCACCTCGATCGGCTCGTCGTACCTGCGGACCACGGCGATGGCTCCTTCCCGGCGAGTCACGGCGTTCGAACACGTGTTCGAAGAAGTCTCGACTGTACACCGCCGCGAGCGCGCCCCGTCAAGCCCGGCCCCGGATGGCCGGGCCCGGCCCGGACGGCCCTGTCGGCGGCCTCGGTCCCCGCCCGCTCGGGCCGCCCTGGCTAGGCTTGCGTCATGACGCTCGCCGACGGCTCGACCGCTCCCTCGGCGCCCGGGCCGGGCCGCGACCTCAGCACCCACCCCGCCGTCGCCCGGGTCCTTGGAGCCCTCGACCGGGCCGGGGTGGGCACGACGGTGCGCTACCTCCCCGACGCGGTCCGCACCGCGGCAGCCGCCGCCGAGGCCCTCGGGGTCACCCCGGCCGAGATCGCCAACTCCCTGGTCTTCTCGGCGACCGACCTCGACGGCCGCACCGACCTGCTGCTCGTCCTCGCCTCGGGCGGGCACCGGGTCGACCTCGACAAGGTGGCCGCCCTCGCCGGCCTCGCCCGCGTCGACCGAGCCGACCCCGAGACGGTGCGCGAGCGCACCGGGTTCGCCATCGGCGGGGTCGCCCCCGTCGGGCACCTCACCCCCATCCGGACGGTCGTTGACGTCACGCTCGACCGCTACGACGCGGTGTGGGCCGCCGCCGGGCACAGCCACGCGGTCTTCCGGACCTCGTACGCCGAGCTGCTCCGGATGACCGCGGGCCAGCCCATGGAGGTCGTCTAGCCGCGCCCGCCGCCCTCCCCGGCGCGCGCCTCCTGCTCGACTCGCTGTTTCTTCGTCGACTCGCCGAACATTCAGCGAGTCGACGAAGAAACAGCGACCTTCCGCGCCGACCGGGTCCGGGGGGTCGAGCCGGCGTCAGTGGGTGACCAGGCGCGCCGAGGCCTGCGCCACCTCGAGCGGGACCGGCGCTCCCGCCACGGTGACCGTGTCGGGGATGTCGAGCCACGGCCCGCCCGCGACCCGGAACTGGCCCCCATACGTCACGTCGACCCGGACCTGCACCGTGCCGGTCGCGTGGTAGGTCGTCACGACGTCGCCGGACGGGTACGGCCCGCCGAGCGAGGTCGTCGGACCGTATGCCGTGCCGTCGCCGAACCGGTAGGTCACGCTCACCAGCCGCGGCCGGATGTCGACCCGGTAGCCGAGCATCCGGGCCGGGTCGACGTGGTCGACCTCACCGGGCTGGTAGCCGGCCGCGGGCCAGCCCACGGCGACATACGTCGGGAGGTTGACCAGGGTGCGACCGCCCGTCGGCTGGATCGCGGGCCGAGCCCGGGCGAACGCGGTGTCGTGGAAGGCGGCCAGCACCTGCGCCATGCCCAGGGTCGCCCGGCCGGGTACGAGGTCCGGGAAGCAGGTGACCCCCACCTGCTGCCAGCCGGCCCCGGTCGGGTTGCCCGCCGCGTCGATCTCACGACGCAACACCACCACGCTCGGGCCGAGCCCCTGCGCCGCGGTGTGGCCCGCGCAGGCCGCGACGGCCTGACCGCAGAACATGTCCGCCCCCGGGGAGCCCGGAGCCGCGCCGGGACAGTTCGCCACCGAGGTGTACTGGTACCGCGGCCCGGTCGCTGAGCTCGCCTGCGCCGCCATCCGCCGCAACGCCTCCGCCGACAAGCATCGCGTGGACGCGGGCGCCATCCCCAGTCGATGGCTCGACCCTCCGATGCCATCCGAAGCGGCGGCTGGCATGGGCGAAACCGAGCAGAGAAGATGACGACCAACCCTCACTCCATGCCGTACATGAGCCATCGGCTCCCCCTCCAAACCAGCCGCGACAGTCCGGGAACGGCCCTGACACTGGAGCGTGTCAACTACGGCCGCCAGCCGTGTCCAGGACGCTGACCTGCGGTTGCTTCAACCGAGCATCGGTCGACGATACCTGCTGGCCGTCGCCGAGCCCGTAGCGGCCTCACCGACACGATCGACAGGGACCCGATTCGGCGCATAGCCATGCCCTTCGTCACGAAGCTGTTCGGTCAATTTCGTGAAGTTGCTCGCACGACGACGCATCCAGGGTCGCTGAGCGCGATGAGCAGCCTGACGCGGGCGTGGTCGCACGCCTCGATTGACCAGGTCGATGTAGAACCGGACGAACGCCTCGGCGCCGGCCTTCGTGTGCGCGCGAGCGGCGGCGGGCACCGAGGGCGTGGCGGACGGCGTGACACTCGGGCTGGGCGAGGTCGACGCCGACGGCGACGTGCTCGGCGACGGCGCGGGGGCACTTCCCCCGGTGCAGCCGGCGGCCAGCACCACGCTCACCCCGGCACCGGCCAGCGCCTGAAGCGCCCTCATCCACACACCCACTCCCACCAGCGTTTCCCGAAGTCTAGAGACAATCCCCCACCCCGCCACCGGAGCTGTCCACAGCCCCGGCCCGACCCGTCCCCGACCCGGCCCCGACCCGGCCCCGACCCGGCCCCGACCCGACCGAAAGGTGGGGATCCGCCCCTTCAGGCCCGCTGATGGGGCGGATCCCCACCTGTCACGACGTGCAGACGGTCCCGGGGCGCCGACGAGCGCCGCCACCGCCGGGCGCTCAGCGGGAGACGCCGAGGCCGAGGTTCTCGTAGACCTCCAGGGTCGCGGTCGAGCGGTTCATCGTGATGAAGTGCACGCCCGGCGCCCCCTCGGCGAGCATCCGCTGGGCGAGCTCGGTCGCGATCTGCACCCCGACCTCGCGCACGGCCGGCGGGTCGTCGGCCACCGCCTCGAGCCGCGACACGACGGCCGGCGGCAGCGGCATGCCCATGAGCTCGGACATCCGGGTGATCTGCCTGAGGTTGGTCACCGGCATGAGCCCCGGCGTGATCGGCAGGTCGCGCCGCGCCGCCACGAGGTCGCGCAGCCGCAGGTAGCGGTCGGCGTCGAAGACCATCTGGGTGATCGCGAAGCTGGCCCCGGCGTCGGCCTTGCGCACGAGCACGTCGACGTCGTGCTCGAGCGTCGGGCTGTCGGGGTGGACGTCGGGGAAGGCCGCGACGCCGATGGAGAAGTCCCCGAGAGAGCGGATGAGGGCGACGAGGTTCTCGGCGTGGTCCAGGCCCTCGGGGTGCGCCACCCACTCACCCCGGGCGTTGCCGGGCGGATCGCCGCGCAGGGCGAGGATGCTGCTGATCCCGGCCGCGGCATACGCCCCGATCACCCGGCGCAGCTGGGCGACGGAGGCGCCCACACAGGTGAGGTGGGCCAACGGCATGAGCGTGGTCTCGGCCGCGATCCGCCCGGTGACCCGGATCGTGCGGTCCTGCGTCGAGCCCCCCGCGCCGTAGGTGACCGACACGAAGTGGGGGCGCACCCGCTCGAGCCGACGGATGGCCTCCCACAGCGTCGCCTCGCCGGCGTCGTCCTTGGGCGGGAAGAACTCGAAGCTCACCGACGGGTCCACACCGCGCAGCAGCCCGGGGATCGTGGACATGCGGTGAGGGTACCCGCCGGGCGAGGCCGTAGGCTCGGGGCCGCACATCGTGAGACTCGGCGAACCCTACCCCGGCCCTCGCCGCCGACCGTCCAGGAGGCCCTCGTGGCCCAGCCGCTCGACCTCGCCGACCTGCGCATCCGGGTCCAGGCGTGCATCGACGCCGAGCTGCACGCCCAGTCGGAGGTGCTCGCCGAGATCGGGCCAGACGTCGGCGACCTCCTCGAGGCCATCGCCGCGCTGCTCTCGGGCGGCAAGCGGTTGCGGGCCGCGTTCCTCTACTGGGGCTACCGGGCGGCCGGGCGGCCCGACTCCGACGAGCTCATCCGGCTGGCCACGTCGATGGAGCTGTTCCAGGCGGCGGCGCTCATCCACGACGACGTCATGGACGACAGCGACACCCGCCGCGGTATGCCGGCCGCGCACCGGGCGCTCGCCTCGCACCACGCGGGGCGGGGATGGAGCGGCGACGCCGACCGGTTCGGGCTGGCGGGGGCGATCCTCGCCGGTAACCTCTGCCTGAACTGGACCGAGGAGCTCTACTCGACCTCCGGGCTCCCCCCCGAGGAGCTCGCCCGCGCGCGCGGGCTCTTCGACCGGATGCGCACCCAGCTCATGGCCGGGCAGTTCCTCGACGTCATCGAGTCCGTCCGGCCCTGGGACGGCCTGCCGCTCGAGGAGCGCATCGCCCGGGCGAGCCGGGTCATCCGCTACAAGAGCGCGAAGTACACCATCGAGCACCCCCTGCTCATCGGGGCCGCAGCGGCCGGCCTGGCCGGCGAGGACCTCGACCTGCTCTCACGCTACGGCCTCGACCTCGGCCATGCGTTCCAGCTCCGCGACGACCTCCTCGGGGTGTTCGGCGACCCCGAGACGACGGGCAAGCCGGCCGGCGACGACCTGCGCGAGGGCAAGCGGACCGTGCTGCTCGCCTACGCGCTCACCGGGGCCGACGAGGGGTCCCGGGCCCGGCTCGAGTCCCTCCTCGGCCGTTCGGACCTGCTCGAGGAGCACGTCGAGGACCTGCGCGGCATCATCACCGGATCGGGCGCGGTGACCGTCGTCGAGGGCGAGATCGAGCGCCTCTCGGGCAGCGCCCGCGAGGCGCTGCATGCTGCTCGGGGCCTGGACCCCGAGGCCGTCGACGTCCTCGACGCCCTCATCGACGCCTCGACGACGCGCACGACCTGAGCCCGGGCAGGCGCGCCCGGGCCCGACCCACCCGACCGTGCCCAGCCGACCGTGCCGGACCCCGGCTCCCCCATGCCGTCGGGGCGGGGCCGGCTCGCCTAGAGAGCGATCTCCATGGCCCGGCGGCGCACCTCGGTCTTGTGACCGGCCCGGATCGCGTCGACGGGCGTCCCCCCGGGCAGGGTGGGGTCGGGGGTGAACAGCCAGCGCAGCGTCTCGACGGCGTCCATCCCGCCGTCGGCGAGCACGGTGAAGGTCCCCTTGAGCGCCGGCAGCGGGCCGTCAGGGCCGATGAACGCCTCGGGAACCGACAAGATGGCGCGTTCCCCCACCCGGACGGCGAGCAGCTCGCCGTCCTCGATGAGCCGGCGCACCTCCGTCACCGAGCGGCCGATCCGCTCGGCGACGTCGGGCAGGGTGAGCCAGGTCGGGATGAGACCAACGACGTCGTCAGGAGTCACCCGCCCAGCGTGCCACACCGGCTCACCGGTCATTCTCAGGTACCTTTCATCACTAGAGAAACATCAGTCACTCCGGTCACAGCCTGTCGCGGGCCGCCGGACCGACCTGAAAGGGGGGTCGCTCATGGCACTCGCCCTGCCGCCGGCGACCGTGGCTCCGGCGGCCCAGTCGGGAGTCCCCACGGCGGCGATGTCCGTCGTCTCCGCCGCCAACCCGGCGCCCCATGGGTGGACGAGCTACACGGTTCGGCCCGGCGACACCCTCATCGGGATCGCCGCCCGCTACCGGACCACCCCGGACCTCCTCGCCAGCCGCAACCATGTGTCCCATCCCCGCGCGCTCCAGGCCGGCGCGCGCATCCAGGTGCCCCGCACGAGCGCGCCCCCCCGCTCCGCGGCGCCGCGCACGGTCGCCCGGGTCCACACCGTCAGCCCTGGCGAGACGCTCAGCGGCATCGCCGCCCACTACGGCACCACCGTCACCGCCCTCACCAAGGGCAACCGGATCAGCACGCCCTCGCGGATCTACGTCGGGCAGCGGCTCGTCGTGGGGCGGGTGAGCGCCGCCGCGGCGCGGTCGACCTCGTCCCGGAAGGCGACCTACTCGGTCCGTCGCGGCGACACCCTGAGCGCCATCGCCGCCCGCTTCCACACGAGCGTGCCCGCCCTGGCCAAGGCCAGCCACATCCGGGCCTCCGCACTGCTGCGCATCGGCCAACGGCTCACCCTGCCCCCCGGAGCCCGGACGGCGAGCTCGTCGGCCTCGAGCGGCTACAGCACCGCCGTCACCGCGGCGGCCGACCGCAACCGGGCCCGCCTCGCCCACGCTCACGTGCCGACCCGCACCCAGACCCGGGCGCTCGTCGTCGCGACCGCCCGCCGCTACGGCGTGGACCCCAAGCTCGCCCTGGCCGTGGCCTACCTCGAGTCGGGGTGGAACCAGCGGGCGGTCTCGCCGGCCAACGCCGTCGGCGTCATGCAGGTCATCCCTGCCGGGGGTCAGTGGGCCTCGGACCTGGTCGGACGCCGGCTCGACCTGCTCGACGCCCGCGACAACATCACTGCCGGCGTCGTCATGCTCCGCACCCTGGAACGGAGCACCACGAGCACCCAGCGGGCCGTCGCGGCCTACTACCAAGGGCTCGGGTCGCTGCAGGCAAGGGGGATGTATGCCGATACGAAGCGGTATGTCGCCAACGTCAAGGCCCTGCGCGCGCGCATGTGACACGCGGGGCCCCGAGCGTGGCCCGCACCCCCGGAACAGCCCCGAGGGCGGCCTCCCAACGGTGCCCGCCGACCGGCACCGATGCGGGACCTAGGGGGTTCGCTACGTACACTTCCGACGTGTCCTCTGCCGCCGCCGACGCCCTCGTCGGCCAGCTTCTCGATGGTCGCTACCGCGTCATCGAGCGCCTGGCCGAAGGCGGGATGGCGACGGTCTACCTGGCCCTGGACACCCGCCTGGACCGTGAGGTGGCGCTGAAGGTCATGCGCCCGCACCTGGTCCACGACGAGGCCTTCGTCTCGCGGTTCCGTCGCGAGGCACGCTCCGCGGCGCAGCTGAGCCACCCGCACGTCGTCCAGGTGTTCGACCAGGGCGAGGACGCCGGACAGATGTTCCTCGCCATGGAGTACGTCCCCGGTCAGACCCTGCGCGAGGTCATCACCGAGGAGGGGGCGCTCACCCCGCGCGCCGCCCTCGACATCCTCGCCCCGATGCTCGAGGCCCTGGCGGCCGCACACGCGGCCGGGCTCATCCACCGCGACGTCAAGCCCGAGAACGTCATCCTGCGCCCCGACGGGGCAGTCAAGGTCGCCGACTTCGGGCTGGCCCGGGCCGTCTCGTCCCAGACGAGCACCGCCTCGCACGGGATGATCCTCGGCACCGTCGCCTACCTCTCCCCCGAGCAGGTCGAACGCGGCATCGCCGACGCTCGCAGCGACGTCTACGCGGCCGGCCTCATCCTGTTCGAGATGCTCACCGGGTCCCAGGCGTTCACCGGCGACACCCCCATCAACGTCGCCTACCAGCATGTCCACGAGGGGGTCCCGGCGCCGTCGACGCGGGTCCCCGAGGTGCCGACCCAGCTGGACGCCCTCGTCGCCCGGGCCACCGCCCGCGACCCCGACCTGCGGCCCCGCGACGCCGGCGAGCTCCTCGGGCTGGTTCGACAGGTCCGGGCCGGGCTCAGCGTGGCAGACCTCGACTCGAAGCCGACCGACGGCCCCGGCGGGGCGGCCTCGGCCGCGACGACGACGGCGCTGCCGTTCGCGCCCGACGGGGGCGCGGTCGGGCCGGCCGGCCACACCGCCGCCCTGCCGCTGCCAGCCCTGCCGCCCTCCCCGCCCGGCCCCGCCCCGGGCCGGTCAGCAAGGGCCCGGAACCGGCGCCGCTGGCCGTGGGTCGCCGTCGTCCTCTCGGCGCTGCTCGCCCTGGCGACGGGCTGGTTCTTCATCGGCGGGCCCGGCGCGGTCGAGACCGTGCCGGCGCTGGTCGGCAAGACCCAGGCCACGGCGGAGGCCGCGCTCGCGACGGTCCATCTGCACGGCTCGGTGCGGCTGGCGTTCGACGAGAAGGTGCCCAAGGGCGTCGTCGTCTCGACCGACCCACCGGCCGGCGGCGCGGTCCGCCGGATGACCCCGGTGGTCCTCGTCGTGTCCCAGGGCCAGGAGCGCTACGACGTCCCCGATGTCACGGGGCTCTCCCTCGACGACGCCAAGACCGCTGTCGCCGACAACCACCTCACCGTCGGACAGGTGACACAGGTCTACGACGAGAAGGTCCCCGAGGGACAGGTCGTGCGGGCGGACCCCAAGACGGGCACCCGGCTCAAGCCGGGCGCGGCCGTGACCCTCTTCCAGAGCATGGGCCGACAGCCCATCGACGTCGTCGACTACACGGGCAAGAACGCCGGCGACGCCGTCGCTGCGCTCACCCAGGCGGGTCTCAAGGTCGACGCGACCCAGCAGAAGTACGACGACACGGTGCCCAAGGGCGCCGTCATCAGCCAGGACCCGTCGAGCGGCACGCTCTACAAGGGTGACCTGGTCACCCTTGTCGTCTCCAAGGGCCCGGTCATGGTGCCCGTGCCCGATGTCGTCGGCAAGCAGGTGATGCAGGCCCAGACCGTGCTCGAGGCGGCCGGCTTCAAGGTCAAGGTCAAGCGGGTCCTCGGTGGGTTCTTCGGCACCGTCCGGCTCCAGGACCCGGCCGGGGGTTCGAGTGCTCCCCAGGGCAGCACTGTGACCCTCACAACGGTCTGACCGACGTGGCGTCACTGCGTCGGCCCGACGCGACCCGTCTCGCGACGCTGCTGCTCCTCGCGCTCACGGCGGCCTGGGGCTCGACGTTCTTCCTCATCCGCGACCTGGTCACCCACATCCCGCCGGCGGACTTCCTGGCGGTCCGATTCGCCATCGCCGGCGTGGTGATGTTCGCGCTGTTCCGCCGTCAGACGCTGGCGCTCACCCGCCGCGACCTGCGGATCGGGGTCGTGCTCGGCACGCTCTACGGACTGGCCCAGGTGCTGCAGACCACGGGCCTGCAGCACACCGACGCCTCGGTCTCGGGGTTCATCACCGGCACCTATGTCGTCCTCACCCCGGTGCTCGGCGCCGTCCTGCTGCGCGACCGGGTGAGCGGCCCGACCTGGGTCGCCGTCGCACTGGCGACCCTGGGGCTCGCGGTCCTGTCGCTGCGGGGCGTCAGCGTCGGGGTCGGAGAGGCGCTCACCCTCGCCTCCGCCGCCCTCTACGCCCTGCACATCCTGGCCCTCGGGCGCTGGTCGACGCCGGCCGCCGCCCTGGGCCTGTCCACCGTGCAGGCGGGGGTCATCGCCGGCATCGCCCTGGTCGGCGCCCTGCCCGGCGGCATCACCCTGCCGTCCACCGGCGGGCAGTGGGCGTCGGTCCTCTACATGGCCCTCGTCGCCGGCGCCCTCGCGCTGTGGGCCCAGACCTGGGCCCAGGCCCATCTCTCCTCCACCCGGGCGGCCATCGTCATGTCGATGGAACCGGTGTTCGCCGCCCTGTTCGCCGTGTGGCTCGGCGGTGAGTCGCTGACGGCCCGGATGCTGCTCGGCGGCGCGCTGGTGCTCGCCGCGATGTACCTCGTCGAGCTACGCCCCCGCCACGACGCGACCGTGACCGCGCTGGCCGACCCTCCGCCGGAGGTCCTGCACCACGAGGTCTGAGCCGGCCTACCCCCGTGGGCCTGCGGCGAGCAGCCCGGTGAGCACCTCGGTCGCCGCGTCGGTGGCAGCGTCGTCGACATCGAGGTGCCAGACCAGCCGCACGAGCCCGGCACCGACGGCATACGTCCGCACCCCCCGCTCCTGGGCCGCGGCAACGAGGTCGGCCGCGGCCCAGCCGGCGGCGGAGACGTCGAGGACGAGGATGTTGGTCTGCACGGTGGCGGGGTCCACGACCCCAGGAGCCACCGCGACGACCGCGTCGGCGAGCCGGCGAGCCCGGGCGTGGTCGTCCGCGAGCCGCTCGACATGATGGTCGAGGGCATGGAGTCCGGCCCCGGCGAGGATCCCGACCTGGCGCATCCCACCGCCGTAGCGCTTGCGCCACACGCGCGCTCGCCTGATGAGCTCGGCCGAGCCGACGAGCACGGACCCGACCGGGGCTCCGAGCCCCTTGGAGAGGCACACGCTGACGGTGTCGGCGCAGGCGCCGTATGCCGTGAGCGGGACGCCCGTGGCGACGTGCGCGTTCCACAGCCGGGCCCCGTCGACGTGGACCGCGACCCCGTGCGCGCGGCAGTGCGCCGACAGCTCCTGCATCGCCTCCAGCGGCTGGACCGTGCCGCCGCCGAAGTTGTGGGTGTTCTCGACGACCACCGCCGCCGTGCGCACCTGGTATGGCCCTGCGTCGGTCACCATCAGGGCGATCGGCTGGGCCGGGTCGAGCAGTCCGCGCTCGCTCACCCACGTTCGGGAGGTGATGCCCGAGAAGGCCGCACCGGCGCCGAGCTCGGCTCGCAGGACGTGGGCGAGCGAGTCGGCGATGAGCTCCTGGCCCGGCTCGACGTGCAGGCGCACCCCGAGCTGGTTGGCCATCGACCCGGTCGGTGTGAACAGCCCCGCCTCGTGGCCGAGCAGCCCGGCGACCCGCTCCTGGAGCTCGATGACGGTCGGGTCCTCCTCGAAGACGTCGTCGCCGACCACGGCATACGCCATGGCCTCGCGCATCGCCGGCGTCGGCCGGGTGAGGGTGTCGGAGAGGAGGTCGGCGACCCAGGGTCGCTCGGGGGTTCCGAAGGTGGCCATCAGCCGCGGCTGAGTATCTCGGCGACGAGGAACGCCAGCTCGAGGGCCTGCTGGTGGTTGAGCCGCGGGTCGCAGACGCTCTCGTAGCGCGTGCCGAGGTCGGCGTCGAGGATCTTCTCGGCCCCGCCGATGCACTCGGTCACGTCGTTGCCGGTGAGCTCGACGTGGATACCGCCCGGGACGGTGCCGAGGCCCTGATGGACCTCGAAGAACCCGCGCACCTCCTCGACGACGTCGTCGAAGTCCCGGGTCTTGAGCCCGGTCGAGGACTCGAAGGTGTTGCCGTGCATGGGGTCGCACACCCAGGTGACGTGTGCACCGCTCGCGGTGACCTTCTCGACGATGTGCGGCAGTGCCTCACGGACCCGCCCGGAGCCCATCCTGGTGATGAACGTCAGCCGGCCGGGCTCGCGGTCGGGGTCGACGATGTCGACCATCCGAAGCAGCTCGTCGACGTCGGCGGACGCGGAGACCTTGACCCCGACGGGGTTGCGGACCTTGCTCACGAAGTCGATGTGCGCGCCGCCGAGGTCGCGGGTCCGCTCCCCCACCCACACGAAATGGCCGGAGGTGTCGTAGAGGTCGCCGGTGCGCGAGTCGACCCGCGTCATCGGCCGCTCGTAGTCCAGGAGGAGTGCCTCGTGGGCGGAGAAGAACTCCGTCGTGCGCATCGCGTCGAAGCCGGCACCGCAGGCCGACATGAACTTCATCGCCTTGTCGATGTCGCGGGCGAGCCGCTCGTACTTGACGTTGGCTGCGTTGGCGACGAAGCCCTTGTTCCACTCGTGGACGTAGCGCAGGTCGGCGAACCCGCCCTGGGTGAAGGCGCGCACGAGGTTCAAGGTGGCCGAGCTCGCGTGGTAGCCGCTGACGAGGCGCTGGGGGTCGGGCCTGCGTGCCTCGGCGGTGAACTCGATGTCGTTGACCATGTCGCCGCGGAACGCCGGCAGCGTCACCCCGCCACGGGTCTCGGTCGCGCTCGAGCGGGGCTTGGCGTACTGCCCCGCCATCCGCCCGACCTTGACGACCGGCACCGAGGCCCCGTAGGTCAGCACGGCCGCCATCTGGAGGATCGTCTTGACCCGGTCGCGGATGTTGTCGGCGGTGGCGCTGGCGAAGGTCTCGGCGCAGTCCCCACCCTGGAGGACGAACGCCTCGCCGCGCGACGCCGCAGCCATCCGGTCGCGCAGGACGTCGCACTCGCCGGCGAACACGAGCGGGGGGTAGCTCGCCAGGGTCGCAACGGCCTCGGCGAGTCCTGCGGGATCCGGCCACTGCGGCTGCTGGGCAGCCGGCAGGTCCGCGCCGGCCAGCAGCCGGTCGCGCGGGTCGGAGGTCGTCGACGTGCTCACGAGGACCAAGGATAGGTCGCCCGGCCGGGGGCAACCCCGTAGGCCCGTATGCCGGTCAGGGCGCCCTCAGCGGGCGGGGGCCCTCGGGCGGCTCGTCCTCGAGCCCCCGGGCCAGCGCGAACCGGACCAGCTCGACCCGGTTGTGCAGCTGCAGCTTGCCGAGGGTGTTCTGGACGTGGTTCTGCACCGTGCGGTGGCTGATGACCAGGGTGTCGGCGATCTCCTTGTAGGACATCCCGGTCGCGACGAGGCGCAGCACCTCGGTCTCGCGGTCGGTGAGCTCGGGGATGGGCCGGACGGGGTCGGCGCTCGCCTGCACCTCGTCGGAGGCCATCCGGGCGAACTCCCCGAGGACGAGGCCGGCCAGCCCGGGGGTGAAGACGGCCTCGCCGCGCGCGGTCGCCTCGACGGCCGCGACGATCTCGGCCCCAGAGGCGGACTTGACGAGGTAACCGGTGGCACCGGCCTTGATGGCCGCGAGGACGTCGTGCTGCTCGCCGCTCGCCGAGAGGATGAGCACCCGGGTCGGCAGGTCCGCCAGGGCGTGGCACACCTCGTCGCCCCGCATCCCGGGCATGTTGAGGTCGAGGACGAGGACGTCGGGGCGGGTGGCGCGCACCCGGTTGACCGTGCTCGGGCCGTCGGGGGCGGTACCGACGACGTCGTGCCCGGCCGCTTCGAGGTCACGGGCCAACGCGTCGCGCCACACCGGGTGGTCGTCGGCGACGAGGACGGTCGTCATCTGGGCTCTCCTTCGGGGACCTCGAGGTGGACGGTACAGCCACGGCCGGGCTGCGTCGTCCAGGTCACGGTCCCGCCGAGGTCCTCGACCCGCCCGCGGATGGAACGGCTGACGCCCATCCTCCCCCGCTCCCCCGCTGCGGCCAGCTCGGCGGGGTCCGCGCCCACCCCGTCGTCACGGATCGTCACGGCGACCCGTCCGGACGAGGACTCCAGGAGCACCCAGGCGCGGGCGTCGGGACCGGCGTGCCGAGCGACGTTGTCGAGCGCCGCACCGACGGCGGCGTCGATCTCGTGAGCCCGGCGGGACGCGACCGGTACCGGGCCGGCGGGGACCGACACGCTCACCACGTCGCCCTCGTATGCCGCGAGCAGGGCCCGCAGGTCGGCGACGTGTCCGTCGTCGTCGCCGCCTCGGGTGTCCGGCACCGCGCCGGTCCCCTGGCCGGCAGCGGGGTGGGCCGCGACCTCGGAGACGAGCCGGCGCAGGGAGCGCTCCTGCTCGGCCGCGAGCGAGGCGAGCTCGGCGGCCGGGCCGCCGATCTCGTCGCCGCGACGATGGACGTAGGCGAGGGTCTGCAGGACGCCGTCGTGGACCACCCGGGCCAGCCGCTCGCGCTCGCGCAGCCGCTCCTGCTCCAGGAGCATCCGGTCGTGGCGTTCCTCGGCGGTCCGGGCCAGGTCGACAGCCAGTCCGATCAGCCCACCGAGCAGCACGAGCAGGACGATGTTGTGGATCGTCCCCTGGGTGGGGTGACGCACCTCGACGACGTCGGCGACGGCCACCACCGCGGCCGCGAGGAGCCCGCCGCGAGCGCCGTGGAGGACCGCGGCGCCGGTCACCGAGCCGGCGACCCAGAGGGTCGGGAGGGTGAACTGCCCCTGGGCGATCGACGCCGCAGACTCCACGCCGAGGGTTGCGAGGATCGCGCCCACCGACAGGGCCACCTCGGCGACGACGAGGACGGACGTGCGCCGCCTGACGACGAGCAGGGCCAGGCTCCACGCCAGGAGCACCGCGAGGACGAGCCACGCCAGCCAGGGCCGGACCATGTCGTCGTGCCGCTGCCAGGCCAGCAGCGCGGCATACCCGACGGCGACGGGGCGGAACACGTCGAGGCCGCGGGAGAACGCCTCGACCACGACGGGCTCGCGCCGACCGGTCCACCTCGAGCGCCGCACCCCTACCCCCACGGCCGACTCAGCTCGCGCGCTGCTGCCCGTCGGCGCCGGCCTCGCCGCCCGGCTCGCCGGCTGCCCCCGACCCCGTGGAGGGGCCCTCGTCGAGCTCGTCGTGGGCGTCGTGGGCGTCGAGCGCCGCCTCGAGGTCGGCAGCGGCGTGACCGGGCACCGCGGCGTCGGCCACCTCACGGGTGCGGATCCGGGCCGCCTTGAGGATGCGAGCCTTCATCGACGTGGCGTACATGTCGACGTACTCCTGGCCGGAGAGCTCCATCAGGGCGTACATGATCTCGTCGGTCGCCGAGCGGAGGACGAAGCGGTCGTCCTGCATGCCCTCGTAGCGGGAGAAGTCGAGCGGCTCGCCGATCCGGATCCCGATCCGCATGATGTGCGGGAGCTTCTTGCCGGTGGGCTGGGCCTTGTCGGTGTCGATCATCGCGACGGGGATGACGGGCGCGTCGGCCTCCAACGCCATCCGGGCGACGCCGGTCTTGCCCTTGTACAGCCGCCCGTCGGGGCTGCGGGTGCCCTCGGGGTAGAGCCCGAGGAGCTCACCGCGGCGCAGGACCTTGAGCCCGCTGCTCAGGGCGACCTCGCTGGCGTGCCCTCCGGAGCGGTCGACCGGGAGCTGGCCGACGCCCCTGAAGAACGCGGCGGTCAGCCGGCCCTTGAGCCCGGCCCCGGTGAAGTAGTCGGCCTTGGCGAGGAAGGTCATCCGGCGCGGCACGACGAGCGGCAGGAAGATCGAGTCCGAGAAGGAGAGGTGGTTGCTCGCGAAGATCGCCGGTCCGTGCATGGGGATGTTCTCGGCACCCTCGACCCAGGGCCGGAACAGCAGCCGCAGGATGGGACCGAGGATGACGGTCTTGAGCACCCAGTAGAACACCTACGCTCCTTCGGCCTCGGATGTCGCACACTCCGATGCAGGGCTGACTCTAGTGCACCGCATCCCTACCTCCCCGGCCCGGAGCGTGGGAGGATGCCGCCATCCCGATCGAGGAGGTTCCCTGCCCATGAGCGTGCGTCCCGGCGCCGAGCCGTTCGCCCACGACGGCTCCGATATCGGTGTGCTGCTCTCGCACGGCTTCACCGGCAGCCCCATCGGCATGCGGCCGTGGGCGCAGCGGCTCGCCGACGAGGGGTTCACCGTGCGGCTGCCCCGGCTGCCCGGCCACGGCACGACGTGGCAGGAGATGAACCGGACCCGGTGGGAGGACTGGTATGCCGAGGTCGACCGGACCTTCGGCGAGCTGGCCGCGCGCTGCGCCCAGGTCGTCGTCGGAGGCCTGTCGATGGGCGGCACCCTGGTCACCCGGCTCGCCGAGGACCACGGTCCCGGCGTGGCCGGCCTGGTCCTGGTCAACCCGGCATACCGGGTCGACAACCCCGCCATCAAGCTGCTCCCGGTGCTCAAGCACCTCGTGCCCTCGCTGCCGGGGATCAGCAACGACATCAAGAAGCCCGGCCAGGACGAGGGGGCCTACGACCGCAACCCTCTCAAGGCCCTGCACTCCCAGGTGCAGGCCTGGACCGAGGTCGTCCGGGACCTGCCGTCCGTGACCCAGCCGGTGCTGCTCCTGCGCTCCGCCGAGGACCACGTCGTGCCCGCCTCGAGCTCGGCCCTGCTCCTGTCGCGGATCTCGAGCACCGACGTCACCGAGATCGTCCTGCCCGACAGCTACCACGTCGCCACCCTCGACAACGACGCCGAACGGATCGTCAGCGAGTCGATCGCGTTCATCCGCCGGGTCACCGCCTGACGAGGCGTCTGCTCAGCAATGGACGACCACGACGTCGACGCCGAGTTCGAGGCGATCATCGCGGGCTGGGAGAGCGCGCCCCCCGCGCGGGACGCCCCCGCCTCCGCCGAGGACGCTCCCGCCGGCACCGCTGACCCAGCGGCCGACCCGGCGCCCGGTTCAGCGGCCGACCCGGCGCCCGACCCGGCGCCCGACCCGACGAGGGACGGCGCGGACCGCCCCGACGGCGGTTCCGGTGGACCCTCGGCGCCGCGCGGCGGCTATGACGCCATCCTCGGCTGGGGGGTCAACCCGCCGCTGCCGCGCCCCACGGCTCCCCCACCGGCTCCGGACGACCCGGGCACCCCGGCGCCGACCGGCTGGCGGACCGGCCCGGCGGCGCCCGACGACGACGACGAGCACTTCGTCCCCGAGCCGGTGAGCCTTCCGCCGCAGGAGGACCTGCACTTCTGGGGCATCGTCGCGGGCCTCGTCCTGGGGCCACTGCTCCTGCTCTGGGTCGTCTTCGTCGGCGGGGGGACCTACGGGTCGTGGTGGCTGTTCCTCTCGGTGATGCTCACCCTCGCCGGGTTCGGCCTGCTCATCCTGCGCCAGCCCAGCCACCGCGACCCCGAGGACGACGACAACGGCGCCCGGCTCTGAGGCGCAGCGACACCACCGCAGGTCGGCAGGCGTGACCAGCGCCACAGCCCGGCCTCGTCGGGATACCGCACACCGGGGGCCGCCAGGGAGTACGACGGAGGTGTCGGGCCGCGTTGGCGCGGCCCCCGACCAGGAGGTAGCAGGACGTGGCCGAGAAGCTCGTCATCATGGTCACCCACGGTCCGGACCACCCCGAGCTCCTGACCATCCCGTTCGTCATGGCCGCCGCCGCCCTCGCCTCGGATGTCGAGGTCACGATGGGCTTCCAGGGCGACGGCGTGCTCGGGCTCGTCCCCGGCACCGCGGAGACGATCCACGTCGAGGACTTCCAGCCGCTCGGGGAGCTCCTCGACGCCGTGCGCGAGCTCGGCGGCCAGCTGCTCGTGTGCGGGCCGTGCGTGAAGAACCGGCACATCGACGCGATCATCGGCCTCGTCGAGGGCACCGAGATCGTGGGTGCCGCCCGGTTCGTCGCCGAGGTCACCTCGGCGACCAACGTCCTCGTCTACTGAGGGGACCTACCCGGAGACGGACCGGTCGACGGTGACGTCGACCCACGTGGGCAGATGGTCACTCGCCGCCCGCAGGTCGGCCGGGTCGAGGTCGACCTGCCGGCGCGGCAGCGCGTGCACCCCGGCGGAGGCGAAGACGACGTCGAGCAGCATCCGGGGCCGGTGCGCGGGGTAGGTCGGAGTCGTCGGCGACACGAGCCGGAGCCGCTGCGCGATCCGCTGCCAGGACGCGCCGGACTCCCCCTCGTTGAGGTCGCCGGCGACCACCAGCTCGCCGCCGCCGAGCCGCTCCAGCACGAGGTGGGCATGACTCAGCCGCTGCGCGGCGTCGAGACCGAGGTGGATGCTCGCCACCGTGACCGGCGCGCCGCCGGGAACCCGCACCCGGGCCGCGACGAAGCCGCGCCGGCGTTGACCGGCGGGCACGGGCAGCCGCTCGCGCACGACGCCGTCCACCTGGACGCGCAGGGACGTGAACACGGTCGTGCCGCCGCTACCGCGCAGGTCGGCGGTCCAGTACATCCCGCACCGGGTCGCGAAGGCGGACACCCTGGTGATCGACAGCAGCCGCCGCGGCACCTCCTGCAGGCACAGCACGTCGGGGTCGATGGCCCGCACGACCCGGGCGGCCGCGGCGGCGTCGTCGAGGAAGTCCCGGGTGTTGTACGACGCGATCCGCATCGCCGCGGGCTGGGCCAGGTGGCTCACCGCGCGGCGACCTCCTCGCGGGCCAGGGTGGCCGCCCCGATGAGCCCGCCCTCGTTGCCGAGCGCGGCGGCGACGATCCTGGCCTCGGGGCGATGGCCGCGCCCGACGAGCTGGCGGCGGAACGACTCGCGGGCGGGGGCGAGCAGCAGGTCGCCGACCAGGCTCACCCCGCCGCCGATGACGAAGGTCCCAGGGTCGAGGGCGGCGACGAGGTCGGCCAGCCCGAGTCCGAGCCAGTGGCCGATCTCGGCGAACAGCTCGACGGCGGTGGGGTCGCCGTCCCGCGCCGCCCCGGCGATGATCGGGCCGGTGAGGTCGGCCGCGACGCCGCCCACCCGGGCCGCGAGGTCGGTGATGACGGGGCTGCGGGCGAGCATGAGCGCCTGCGCCTCACGGACCAGGGCGTTGCCCGAGGCGTACTGCTCCCAGCACCCCCGGTTCCCGCACTCGCAGCGCTGGCCGCCCGGCACCACCATCATGTGGCCGAACTCCCCGGCGATGCCGTACCGTCCGCGCATCACCGCGCCGTCGATGACGATGCCGCCGCCGATGCCGGTCCCGAGGTTGACGAGGACGAGATGGCTCTCGCCGCGGCCGGCGCCGTAGCGCGACTCGGCCAGCGCCGCCACGTTGGCGTCGTTGTCGACGACCACGGGGACCGGCACCCGCCGCTCCAACGCCTCACGCAGGGGCTCGTCGCGCCAGGACAGGTGGGGGAGAAGACGACCGTGGACCGGCTGGCGTCGACGAAGCCCGCGGCACCGATCCCGGCGCCGACCACCGGCGACCCCGCCGCGTCGAGGAGCTCCTCGACGACGCCGACGATGGTGTCCTCGACGACGGCGGGGCTGTTCGAGCGGTCGGGGGTGTCTCGGCGAGCCCGGGCCACGACCCGTCCGTCGTCGTCGACGAGCCCCCCCGCGACCTTGGTCCCACCGATGTCGAGGCCGATGGCGAGGGGCACGGCTCAGTCCTCCTCGTCGACGACGGTGATGGGCTCGGTGCGGGCCGGATGCGCCGCACCGGCGGGCTCGTCGGTGGTGCGCATGGCGGCGATGTCGGTCAGCAGCGTAGCGACGCCGCGGGCGAGGTCGGCGAGCCGGTCGAGGGTCTCCGGGCTCGTCTGACGCAGCAGGACGACGGCCCGGCAGACGGGGCAGTACGTGCAGGCCGGTGCCTCCCCCATGGGCACGTGCGAGTGCTCGTGCGGCTCGCGGCCCTGCGGCTCGGCGGGGGGCTCGTCCGGTTGCTCCACGCCGGGAGCCGTCCCTGCCGCCGAGACCTCGCGGCGCAGGCTCTCGATGAGCCGGGCCGCCTCCTCGGCGACCGACCCGACGGCGGCCTCCAGCCCGTCGTCACCCATGCGGCCACACCTCCTCGTCACGCTCGAACCGCACCCGCAGCTCGCCCTGGCGCACACCGGCATTCTTGACGATGCAGCGGCGCAGCACCGACGGCAGGGCGACGA
Source organism: uncultured Actinomycetota bacterium (assembly GCA_963800435.1). GTDB lineage: Bacteria > Actinomycetota > Actinomycetes > Actinomycetales > Dermatophilaceae > CAVSJJ01. Next base: position 793,743 of record CAWDBE010000008.1, on the reverse strand, counting down.
CGCGCCGCTGTCCTCCCACCTCGATGACGAGGTCGTCGTCGCGGCGGCCCAGCGAGACGTCGCCGGAACGCACGAGGGGCAGCGGCAGGGTGAGGACGAAGTCCTCGCCCTCGCCGGCGACCCGGATCCCCGGGGGCTGCACCGGATGGAACAGCCCGGGAACGGTGACGCCGTCCACCGGGGTGGTCGCGGCGGCGAGCGCCGCGAGGTCGTCCGGCCCGGTGGGCTCGCCTGCGAGGTAGGGCGAGGTGAGGACCGGTATGCCGTGCACCGACTCCCGGATGACCTCGAGCCCTTCGCTCTGGGCCTGGTTCCAGGCGGCCCGCCACGGGTCGTCGTCGACGGGGATGACCCGGTTGACGACGACCTGGTCCACGGCATACCCGTGCAGCGACAGCGCGGTGAGCACCCGCCTCGCCTCGGCGATGACGACCCGCTCGGGGGTGAGCACGAGCCGCACGCTCGCCGACGGCGAGGTGAGCAGGGCGCGCACGCCGACCATCTGCTCGCGCCACGCGGCGACCACCGCGAGCACGTCCGGCCCCGGCAGGGGGAACCCGGTGGCGGCCGCGGCGGCCGGCCGCAGGGCGGTCAGCATCCGCCGCTGCGCCGGTAGCAGCCGGTCCAGGTGCCAGCCGAGGATCTCGGGCAGCGCCAGCAGCCGCAGCGTCTCGGCGGTCGGCGCGCAGTCGACGACGACGAGGTCCCACGCGCCGGACCGCGCCTGATGGCCCAGCGCGAGCAGGGCGCTCACCTCGTCGGCTCCGGGCAGCGAGGTGAGCTCCTCGGCGATGACCGCGTCGACCCCGACCGACTCCAGCACCGCGAGGAGGTAGGCCTGGACGGTCTCCCAGGACGCCTCGACCGAGGTGTGCGCGCCCACGGCCTGGGCCGCCAGCCCGTCCTCGACGGGAGTGACCGCCGACCAGTGCGCCGAGCCGGCGAGCGGGATGTCGAGGGCGTCGCCGAGGCTGTGGGCGACATCGGTCGACATGACGAGGGTGCGCAGTCCGGAGCGAGCGGCGGCGACGGCGGTCGCCGCGGCCGTCGTCGTCTTGCCGACCCCGCCCTTGCCGGTGACGAGGACGATGCGGGCGCCGCGATGGTCCACTGGTGCCGCGGCGATCAGGACTCGACGCGCTTCTTGAGCTCCTTGAGCGCGGTGTCGACGATGATCTTCTCGGCCTTGCGCTTGAGCATCCCCAGCATGGGGATCTTGACGTCGACCTCGAGCTGGTAGGTCACCGACGTCCCGCCCGCGGACGCGGCGAGGGCGTAGCTGCCGGTCAGCGCCTTGAGGACGGTGGCCCGCACCAGGCTCCACGAGACGACACCGGTCCCCGCGTCGTCGATGTCCCACTCGTAGCTGAGGACGTAGGTGTCCCGGATGGCGCCGGCATCGAGGGTGTACTCGACCTGGTCGGCCCAGCCGTCGCCGTCCTCGGTCAGGATCGTCGCCACCTTGACCTGCTCGGCCCACTCCGGGTAGCTCTCGAAGTCCGCGATGACATCGAGGACCGCTCCGGGCTCGGCCGCGATCTGGATGCTGGAGCGGGTGCTGTCGGACATGGCCGGAAGGCTACCCCCTGCGCTCCTCGAGGACGTCCTTGACCTCGTGGATCACCCGCTTCCAGGCGAGGGTGTGCGCCCGGGCCACGGCGGCTCCGTCGAGCCGCCCTCCCGGGCCCACCCTGCCGCGCAGGTAGTGGTGCACGAGGACCCCGTCGCCCCAGGGCTCGAGCCAGACCTCCAGGTCGCCGACGACCGGTCCGGCCACGGCATACTTCGCCCCCTTGGCGCCGCGGTCGCGCGTGAGGGTCACCCGCAGGTGGGGCCACAGGACCGACGCGGCGCCGTCGACGTCCAGCAGAGCACGCAGGACCGCCGGGTCGGCGCGCACGAACGTGTCGTCCGCCACGTCCACGCTCACCTGCCGGGCCCGCCCGGCTCCGGCCCCTGTCCGGGTCACCCTCCGGACAATAGAGTGAGGACAGTGCGCGCGGGAGGATGTCCGGAGGTTCTTCCCTGCGTGAGCACCCGGCGCACGTCGAAGGAGACACCGTGCAGGAGATGACCACCCCCGTCGTCGTCGAGCCGGGCCCCGCGCTCGGCCTCGGCGACCTTCCCGACCTCAACGCCTCCCGGGATCCCGCCGCCATCGCCTTCTCGGTCCGCACCGGCTCGGCCTGGACCCTGGTCACGACCGCGCAGTTCGCCGCCGAGGTCCGCGACCTCGCCAAGGGTCTGCTCGCCGCCGGGCTGCGCCCCGGCGACGCCGTGGGCCTGATGAGCAAGACCCGCTACGAGTGGACCCTGTGCGACTTCGCGCTGTGGGCCGCAGGGGCCGTGCCCGTGCCCATCTACGAGACCTCCTCGCCCGACCAGGTCCGGTGGATCCTCGAGGACTCCGGCGCCGTCGGGATCATCACGGAGACCGACGCGCACCACGACGCCGTCGACAAGGTCCGCGACCAGCTGCCCGGCCTCCGGCTCGAGTGGGGCATCGATGCTGGCGACCTCGCTGCGCTGCGTGCCCGCGCGGGTGAGACGACCGACGACCAGCTCGACGCGGCGCGCAGCGCCGTCACCCGGGCCAGCATCGCGACGGTGATCTACACCTCCGGCACCACCGGGCGGCCCAAGGGCGTCGAGCTCACCCACGGCAACTTCCTCGACACCGCCGAGAACGCCTCCCACCAGCTCGCCGACGTCGTCGAGCGGCCCGACGCCTCGACCCTGCTGTTCCTTCCGCTCGCCCACGTGTTCGCCCGGTTCATCGAGGTCCTGTGCGTGGTGTCGGGCGCGACGATGGGCCACTCGGCCGACATCAAGAACCTGCTCGCCGACTTCGCGGGGTTCCGGCCGACGTTCATCCTCGCGGTGCCCCGGGTGTTCGAGAAGATCTTCAACTCCACCGAGGCCAAGGCCGAGGGTGAGGGCAAGGGCAAGATCTTCGCGGCCGCCGCGGCCACCGCCATCGCCTACTCCGAGTCCCTCGACCTCGGTCGCACGCCGCTCGGCCTCAAGCTCAGGCACGCGGTCTTCGACAGGCTCGTCTACGGCAAGCTGCGGACCGCGATGGGCGGGCGCATCCAGTACGCCGTCTCCGGCGGGGCACCGCTCGGGACCCGGCTCGGCCACTTCTTCCGGGGGGCCGGCGTGACGATCCTCGAGGGGTACGGCCTCACCGAGACGACGGCGCCCGCCTGCGTCAACCTCCCGTGGAAGATCAAGATCGGGACCGTCGGCCCGCCGCTGCCGGGGGTGGCCATCCGGATCGAGGAGGACGGCGAGATCCTCATCAAGGGCGTCAACGTCTTCGCGCGCTACCACCACAACGAGCAGGCGAGCGCCGAGTCGATCAAGCAGGGCTGGTTCCACACCGGCGACATCGGCGAGCTCGACGACGAGGGTCTCCTGCGGATCACGGGCCGCAAGAAGGAGATCATCGTGACCGCGGGCGGCAAGAACGTCGCCCCGGCCGTCCTCGAGGACCTGCTCCGAGCACACCCGCTCATCTCCCAGTGCATGGTCGTCGGCGACGGCCAGCCGTTCATCGCGGCACTGGTCACCCTCGACGAGGAGATGCTTCCGGGGTGGGCGGCGAACCACGGCGTCAGCGGCCTCACCCTCGACGGCGCCCGCACCAACGAGGTGGTGCTGGCCGAGATACAGTCGGCCGTCGACCACGCGAACTCCGCCGTCTCGAAGGCCGAGTCGATCCGGAAGTTCACCGTCCTGGACACCGACTTCACCGAGGAGTCCGGCCATCTCACGCCGTCGCTCAAGCTCAAGCGCACCATCGTCATGCGTGACTTCGCCGACGAGGTCGACGCCCTCTACGGCGGCTGAGCGGAGCCCGCGCAGCAACCTCGGCGCCGCCGCTCTCGGTCTCACCTGGCTGGCCGTGACCGGGGTGCTCCAGTGGAGCGTCGTCCGCTTCCGGGTGCCCATCGTCCTCGTCCTCACCGCAGCCGCCGTCGGCCTGGGCGCCTGGCTCGTGCGGGGCTGGCGGCTCCCCCGGGCGAGGTGGCTGGCCCCGGCCCTGCTCCTGGGTTCGGTCGCGGTCACCTGGGCGGTCCCCCTGTTCACCTACCTCAGCGACGGCTGGCTGCTCAGTGCCCGGCTCGTCCTCACCGTCGGGGCGCTCGGCAGCGCCGCACTCCTGGTGCGCCCGACCCGGTATGCCGCGCGGGCGGCATATGCCCTCGCCGTGGCGACCTCGGTGACGGCGGCCGCGGTCACGGTCGTCGGGGACCGGGCCCCGCGGATCGACGTGTGGGTCGTCCTCCAGCAGGCCTGCGACGGGCTGCTGCACGGGTCCGACATGTATGCCGCGACCTGGACGGGTTCGCCCGGCGTGCACGACCTGTTCCCCTACCTGCCGTGGACCGCCGTGCTCCTCGCGCCGGGGCGCTGGCTCGCGGGCGACGTCCGGTGGGCGCTCGCCGCGTGGTCGGTGGTGCTGCTCGCCGGGCTGTGGTGGCTCGCCCGCGGACGGCCCGGCGAGCTCGACGCCGCCGGCCGCGACGACGCCGTCGTCCGCGCCGCCTCGGTGGCCGCCGTGCTCGTCGTCGTCCCGGGGGCGCTGACCCAGGTCGACCAGGCGTGGACCGAGCCGCTGCTCGCTGCGGGCATCGTCTGGTGGGCGGTCCTCGTGCGCCGCGGGCAGGCCTGGTGGGCCGTGCTGCCGCTCGCGCTGGCCTGCGCGAGCAAACAGCACCTCGCGGCCTTCCTGCCCCTGGTGCTGCTGTGGCGTGACTTCGGCGTGCGGCGGACGCTCGCGACCGGTGGCCTGGCGGCCGCGCTGATCGCCCCCTGGGTGCTGGCGAGCCCCGGTGACTTCCTCCACGACACGGTGACGACGCTCATCTCGTTCCACCCGATCCGCTTCGCGAACACGTGGTACCTGCTTGCTCTGAACGAGTACGGGGTGACCCTGCCGTTCTGGGCGAGCGGCCTGCCGGTGCTCGCCGCGCTCGCCCTGGCCTGCTGGACGGTGTACCGGCGCCAGCCGGGGGTGGCCGAGCTGCTGCGCTGGCTGGCGTTCGTCCTGCTGGTCGCCAACCTCGTCAACAAGCAGGCGTTCTACAACCAGTTCTGGCTCTCGGCCGCCCTGGTCGCCGCCTCGCTCGTCGTGCCCGGGCCCGCCAGAGCAGAGGTCCGCCCGGGCTGACGAGCCGGGCGCACTGGCGGACCGCCTGGGCCGGCCCGGCCCATGGCCTCGCGGTCAGCCGGCCGCCGAGCGCCGCGCCCCCTCACCCCTCGCCCTCGCCCCGGACGCCGCGTCGGCACCGAGCAGCCCGGCCCGCACCAGCGCGGTCACCGCCGCGCGCTCGTCGCGGTCGAGGGGCAGGCCGGGCTCGGGCAGCTGCTGCAGCGCCGTGACCATGCAGTCGGAGCAGTGCAGCTCGCGCACCGGGCAGCTCGCGCAGTCGATGACCAGGGACCCCTGGTCGTGGGAAGCGTGGGAAGCGTGGGAAACCATCGGATCACCCCTTTCGGTTCTGCCCACACCGTAGGAGGCACCACCGACAACGCGCTCCGCTGGGCGCGCCTGCGCGAGGTTGTCGGACCCGCCACCTAGCGTCGTCGGCATGCAGATGGTCCAGGGCACCCTCGATGACCTGGGCACCTCACTGGCCGGCGTGACCTTCGTCGTCGTCGACCTCGAGACGACCGGCGGCAGCCCCTCCGACGCCGCGATCACCGAGGTGGGTGCGGTCAAGGTGCGCGGCGGCGAGGTCCTCGGCGAGTTCCAGACCCTGGTCAACCCGGGCCTGCCGATCCCCGCGTTCATCTCGGTGCTCACCGGCATCACCGACTCGATGGTGGCCGGCGCGCCCCGGATCGAGACCGTCCTGCCGGCCTTCCTCGAGTTCGCGTCCGGGGCGGTGCTCGTCGCCCACAACGCCGGGTTCGACATCTCCTTCCTCAAGTCGGCCGCCGCCCGGCTCGCCATCGCGTGGCCCGGCCCGGCCGTCGTCGACACCGTCCACCTCGCCCGCCAGCTGGTCACCCGCGACGAGGCGCCCAACCACCGGCTCGCCTCCCTGGCGGTCCTGTTCGGGGCCGCCACGACGCCCGACCACCGCGCGCTGCACGACGCCCGCGCCACCGTCGACGTCCTCCACGGGCTGATCGGGCGGGTCGGCTCGCTCGGGGTCCACACCCTCGAGGAGCTCTGCGACTACTCGGCCCGGGTGCCGGCCGCCACCCGGCGCAAGCGGCACCTCGCCGAGGGCCTGCCCGACGAGCCGGGCGTCTACCTCTTCAAGGACTCCGCCGGGCACGTCCTCTACGTCGGCACCTCGGTCTCGATCCGCACCCGCGTGCGCCAGTACTTCACCGCCTCCGAGCAGCGGCGTCGGATGGCTGAGATGGTCCGCATCGCCGCTTCGGTCACCCCGGTCGTCTGCGCGACGCCGCTGGAGGCCGAGGTCCGCGAGCTGCGCCTCATCGCCGAGCACAAGCCCCGCTACAACCGCCGCTCCACCCGTCCGGAGCGCGCCCTGTGGGTCAAGCTCACCGTCGAGCCCTTCCCCCGCCTCTCGATCGTCCGCGCGGTCCTCGGCGACGGCGCCCGCTACGCCGGCCCGTTCAGCTCCCGGTCCGCCGCCCAGGACGCCGTGGCGGCCGTCCACGACGTCCTCCCGCTGCGCCAGTGCGTCGAGCGGCTGAGCCCCACCCGGCACCGGCCCGCCTGCGCGCTGGCCGAGATGGGCCGGTGCGGGGCACCCTGCACCGGCGCCCAGAGCCAGGAGGAGTATGCCGCCGTCGCCGAGCGTGCGGCCCGGCTCCTCGCCGGCGACCCGGCCGAGGCGGTGACCGCCCTGCGCGAGCGGATGACGGCCCTGGCGGCCCAGGAGCGCTTCGAGGACGCCGCAGCGGTGCGCGACCGCCTGACCGCGCTGGTGCGCGGGGCCGCCACGGCACAGCGCATGGAGCCCCTGTCCCGCATGCCCGAGCTGCTCGCCGCCCGCCCAGCGCCACTGGGCGGCTGGGAGCTCGTCTGCGTGCGGCACGGCCGGCTCACCGGGTCGAGCCGCTCCCCGCGCGGCGCCGACCCGATGCCCTACGTCCAGGCCCTGCGGGCCAGCGCCGAGCAGGTCCTCGCACCGCACCCGCCGGCGACCGCCGCCACGCCGGAGGAGACCGACAAGATCCTGCGCTGGCTCGAGACCCCCGGAGTGCGCATCGTCGACGTCGACGGTGCCTGGACCTGCCCGGTCGGCGGCGCGGCCGGTGCCCTGACGGCCTAGGCTGACCGGGTGATCACCGCCATCGTCCTCATCTCCGCCGACGTCGACCGGATCCCCGAGGTCGCCCAGGAGATCGCCGAGCTCGACGGAGTCAGTGAGGTCTACTCCGTCGCCGGCGACGCCGACCTCATCGCCATGGTCCGGGTCCACGAGCACGAGCAGCTCCACGACGTGATCGCGGACCGGCTCAACAAGGTCGTCGGCGTCACGGCCACCGCGACGCATATCGCCTTCCGGACCTACTCCCGACACGACCTCGAGGCGGCGTTCAGCCTCGGCATGGAGGGCTGAGTCAGCCTGCGACCGCCCGGGTCGCCGCGACCCACCGGTCGAGTGCCTGCCGTGCCGCGCCGGAGTCGATCGCCCCGGCCGCGGCGGCCATGCCGCGGCGCACGGCGTCGAGCACGCCGTCGGTGCCGGGTCCCTCGTCGCCCGCCGCGACGGCCAGTGCCACGCCGGCGTTGAGCAGGACCGCGTCCCGGACGGCCGAGACCTCACCGTCGAGGAGCCGGGTGGCGACCGCCGCGTTGAACGCCGCGTCGGCCCCACGGATCTCGTCCAGCGAACGACGCGACACGCCGAGGTCCTCCGGGACCAGGGTCATCTCGGTCACCGCGCCGCCGCGGACCCACCACAGTGAGGTCGTCGACGCGATGGTGACCTCGTCGAGCCCGTCGTCGCCGCGGAACACCGCTGCGTCCTTGCCCCGGTCGGCGAAGACCCCCGCGATGAGTGGCGCCATCCGCGGGTCGGCGACCCCGACCGCGGCATACGTCGGCTGGGCGGGGTTGGTCATCGGGCCGAGCACGTTGAACACGGTCGGCACCCCGAGCCCGCTGCGAGCCGCGGCGGCATGCCGCATCGCCGGGTGGAAGGTCTGGGCGAAGCAGAAGGTGATGCCGGCCCGCTCGGCGACCTCGACGACCTGCTCCGGGCTCAGGGTCAGGCTCACCCCGAGCGACTCCAGGACGTCGGCCGAGCCGGAGGACGAGGAGGCCGCGCGGTTGCCGTGCTTGACGACCCGCAGCCCGGTTCCGGCGACGACGACCGCGGACATCGTCGAGATGTTGACGCTATGGAGGCGGTCGCCGCCGGTGCCGACGACGTCGATGCTCGGTCCGGGGACCTCGATGCGGTGCGCGTGCTCGAGCATGACGTCGGCGAGCGCGCGCAGCTCGGTCACGCTCTCGCCCTTGGCGCGCAGTGCGGTGAGGAAGCCCGCCACCTGCACCGGCGAGGCCTCACCGCCCATGATCTCGGTCATCGCCCACCGGGCCCGAGCGGCGTCGAGGTCGGTGCCGCGCAGCAGGGTGGTCAACAGGTCCGGCCACGTGGTCGTGGCCGGCACGCCCCCGGACACCGGGTCAGCCGACCGTGGTGGCGACCCGCGCCAGGCGGGCCACGGCGTCCGCGAGGGCGGCCGGGTCCAGCGGATGCGGGACGACCTCGTCGGCCAGGGACCATCCGGCCAGCCACCCGTCCTGGGGGCGCCCGGTGAGCACGAGGACCGGCGGGCAGTGGAAGATCTCGTTCTTGAGCTCGCGGCACAGGCCGAGCCCACCGGTGGGGGCGGCCTCCCCGTCGAGCACGAGCACGTCCCAGCCACCCGCGTCGGCAGCCTCGACCACCGCGGGGCCGGTGGCGCACTCGTGCCAGCGGGCCACCTCGACGTCGCGAGCCGGGCGCCTGCCGACGGCCGCGCGGACCGCGTCGCGCGTCGTGATGTCGTCGCTGTAGAGCAGGACCGAGATCCGGCGGACACCCTCGGGAGCCGAGGAGGGTGGGGCGTCGGAGTCGTGCGCGGGGGTCATGGCGGCATCGTACCGGGGACGGGCGAGACCGACGCTCCGGCGCCCCGCTGCCCGGGCGGAGCGCCGCCAGGGCCGAGGTGCAGACACCCCCAGACAACCCCTATACCAGATCCCATACTGGAAAAACCCTCGGGTCAGCGCAGCGAGATCGTGTGATTCCCGACATAATGGCGCCCGTGACGACTGCATCGGATGTCCAGCACAAGCCCCGGGGGCCCGTCCCGAGCATCCCCGGGCAGGGCCCGGCGACCCGACCCAACATGGTGGCCGTCGGCACCATGGTGTGGCTGTCGAGCGAGCTGATGTTCTTCGCGGCACTCTTCGCCTTCTACTTCACGATCCGCGGGCACGAGAAGCCGCTGTGGTTGGAGAGCACCGCCCACCTCAACGTGCCCTTCGCCACCGTGAACACCGCGCTCCTCGTCATCTCCTCGGTGTGGTGCCAGCTCGGTGTCCGCCAGGCCGAGAACGGCACGGTCGCCCGCAGCGGCTCGCTGCTCAAGCTCAGCGGATGGGGCATGCGCGAGTGGTACGTCCTCGCCTACGTCTTCGGCGCCCTCTTCGTCTCCGGGCAGATCTATGAGTACGCCAACCTCGTCTCCGAGGGCATCACGCTGTCGTCCGACTCCTACGGCTCGATCTTCTACCTCGCCACCGGCTTCCACGCCCTGCACGTCACCGGCGGCCTCATCGCCTTCCTGCTCATCATCGGCCGCACGTTCACGACCCGCCGCTACACCCACGCCCAGGCCACCGGAGCCGTCGTCACGTCGTACTACTGGCACTTCGTCGACGTCGTCTGGCTCGTCCTGTTCTCCATGATCTACCTGCTCAAGTGAGCGCCTGACCCCCGACCACCGGTCTTGCCGACCACCGACCGCACGCAGACGACAGGAAGAGCACCGTGAACGCACTGGCACAGCGCCGTCGCCACCCGGCGGCCATCGCCATCCTCCTCATGCTCGGGCTGGTCGCCATGGGCATGATCTACTCCGCGCTCGCCCCCCAGGCGGCCACGGCCGCCACCGTGAGCGCCGAGCAGGTGAGCCAGGGCAAGCAGCTGTTCCAGGCCAACTGCGCCACGTGCCACGGCCTCAACGCCGAGGGCCACGCCACCGGCAACGGCGACGAGGTCGCCGGACCGGCCCTGGCCGGTGTCGGCTCGGCCGCCGTCGACTTCCAGATGGGCACCGGGCGGATGCCGATGGCCATCCCCGGCGTGCAGGCCCAAGCCAGGAAGGGCGTCGGGTTCTCCCCGGCCCAGATCACCGCGATCGGCGCCTACATCGACTCCCTCGCCCCCGGCCCGACCGTCCCGAACGCCGAGGCCGTCGACCCGACCAAGGGCGACGCCGCGCACGGCGGCGAGATCTTCCGGGTCAACTGCGCGATGTGTCACAACGCCTCCGGGGCGGGTGGGGCACTGAGCCGAGGCAAGTACGCCCCGTCCCTGTTCGGCACCGATCCCAAGTACATCTACGAGGCCATGGACACCGGCCCGCAGAGCATGCCGGTCTTCAACGACTCCAACATCTCGCCGACCGACAAGCGCGACATCATCGCCTACCTCAAGGCCGTGCAGGACACCCCCAGCCCGGGTGGGATGAAGCTGGGCTCCCTCGGACCGGTCTCCGAGGGTCTGTTCGCCTGGGTCTTCGGCCTCGGCATCCTCGTAGCCGCGGCCGTCTGGCTCGGCAACAAGGCCGCCTGACCCCCCGCCCCTCCACGGACGAGACAGGATTCGCACCCGATGAACGAGCAGGACAGGACGCACACCGATATCGAGGTGGCGGCGGGGGACGGGGCCCACGGGGCCCTGGAGCGCTCCGACCGGTTCGAGAACCCCGGGCTGCCCGCGCACCAGCCGCGGCTCTCCGACCTCAGCGAGGCGGGGGCACGCCGGGCCGAGCGTCAGGTGGCCGCCCTGTTCTCGATCTCGATCATCGGGACCATCGCCTTCATCGTCGCCTACTTCGCCATCGACCCCCGCGACTACGTCCTCATCCCGGGCATCGGGGACATGAACGCCTCCCACGCCGCCCTCGGGGTGAGCCTGGCGCTGGCCCTGCTGGGCATCGGGTTCGGTGCGGTCCACTGGGCCAAGACCCTCATGCCCGACGTCGAGGTCGTCGAGCTGCGCCACGAGATGCGCTCCCCCGACGCATCCCGTGACGACGTCGTGCTGGCCCTGACCGAGGGCGGCACGGCGAGCCAGCTGCCCCGCCGCCCCCTCATCAAGTACACCCTCGGCGGGGCGCTCGGCCTGTTCTCGCTCCCCCTCCTGGTGCAGGTGGCCGGCAGCCTCGGCCCGGCTCCCCAGAACAGCCTGTCCATCACCTTCTGGAACGGCGGCCCGAGCCTGCCGGGCGACCACCCCACGTTCAAGCCGCTGCGCCTCATGCGCGACCCGGAGAACACCCCGATCAAGGCGTCCGACGTCGTCATCGGCTCGGTCTACCACGTGCTCCCCGAGGGCCTGCTCGACCTCGACACCAACGTCCTCGAGGAGAAGGCCAAGGCCGCCGTGCTGCTCATGCGCCTCGACCCCACCATCATCACGTCGAAGAAGGAGCGCGACTGGTCCCACGACGGGATCGTCGCCTACTCCAAGATCTGCACCCACGCCGGCTGCCCGGTGGGCCTGTACGAGCAGACGACGCACCACCTGCTGTGCCCGTGCCACCAGTCGACCTTCGACGTGACCGATGACTGCCGGGTCGTCTTCGGTCCCGCCGACCGGCCGCTGCCGCAGCTGAAGATCACCGTTGACGACCAGGGGTACCTGGTCTCCGCACAGCCGTTCCGTGAAGCGATCGGCCCGAGCTTCTGGGAGCGCGGACAATGAGCACCGAGTCGAGCCGACCGGCCGACCACCTGCGCGACGGCGACGAGCCCGTCCAGGCCCCGCCGAGCAAGGCGGCGCAGAAGATCGGCGGGGTCGCCGGCTGGGTCGACGACCGGACCGGCGCCGGCAAGGGGATGCCCTCGCTGCTGCGCAAGGTCTTCCCCGACCACTGGTCGTTCATGCTGGGCGAGATCGCGATGTACTCGATGATCATCTGCCTGGTGACCGGGGTGTTCCTCACCTTCTGGTTCATCCCGAGCGGCGGGGAGACCATCTACAACGGGTCCTACGTCCCGCTCAAGGGCGTGACGATGTCGCAGGCATACGCGTCGACCCTCGACATCTCCTTCGACATCCGCGGCGGGCTCATCATCCGCCAGATCCACCACTGGGCCGCACTGATCTTCATCGTCGGCCTCAGCGTGCACATGTTCCGGGTGTTCTTCACCGGTGCCTTCCGCAAGCCGCGCGAGCTCAACTGGGTCATCGGCACGACACTGTCGATGTTGGCCATCACCGAGGGCTTCGCCGGCTACTCCCTCCCCGACGACCTGCTCTCCGGCACCGGCCTGCGGGTCATGGAGGCGTTCGTCCAGTCGACACCGGTCATCGGCTCCTACCTCGCGTTCTGGGTCTTCGGAGGTGCCTTCCCGGGCAGCGAGATCATCCCCCGGCTCTACTCGGTCCACATCCTGCTGCTGCCGGCTGCCCTCATCGGGCTGTTCACGGCACACATCGGGCTGGTGTTCTTCCAGAAGCACACCCAGTTCCCAGGTCCGGGACGCACCAACGGCAACGTCGTCGGCTACCCGATGATGCCGGTGTATGCCGCCAAGGCCGGCGGGTTCTTCTTCATCGTCTTCGGCGTCATCGCCCTGGTCTCCGCGCTCATCCAGATCAACCCGATCTGGGCCTACGGCCCCTACGACCCCTCGCCGGTGACCGCCGGGTCGCAGCCGGACTGGTACATGGGCTTCGCCGACGGCGGCCTGCGCATCACCCCCCGGTGGCTGGAGTTCAAGGCCCTCGGGTACACCCTCAGCCTCAACGTCGCCCTACCGGCCCTCGGGCTCATCCCGTTCATGTACACCGTGCTCGGGGTCTATCCGTTCCTCGAACGGTGGGTGACCGGGGACCAGCGCGAGCACCACCTGCTCGACCGGCCCCGCAACGCGCCGGTGCGCACCGCCCTCGGCATGGCGGCCATCACGGCATACAGCGTCTGCATGTTCGCCGCCGCCAACGACATCATGGCCATCAAGCTGGGCCTGTCGATCAACGACATCACCCACTTCTTCCAGTTCGGGCTGTTCCTCCTGCCGCCGATCGTGTTCTGGGTCACCAAGCGGATCTGCCTGAGTCTGCAGCGCCGCGACCGTGACCTGGTCCTGCACGCCCGCGAGACCGGCTCCATCATCCGGACCCCGGACGGTCGGTTCTTCGAGCGCCACGAGCCGATCGACGAGCACGAGCGGTGGGCGCTGGTCCAGCATGAGATGGTGGCCCCGCTCCAGCTCACCGAGGACATCGACCTCAACGGCGTGGCCAGCCCGACGGCCCGCAAGGACAAGCTACGGGCCCGGGTCTCCCGGTTCTACTTCCACGACGCCGTCAACCCGGTCACGCCGGCCGAGCTGGCCGCGGCGCACCACGACGGTCACGTCACCGAGGCCTTGGCGGCCGCCGCGGACGGCGAGCACGCCGCCATCGAGACCGGAGCGGGCGAGCACTGAGGTCACGCCTTCGGTCGGCGCATGGCCGACCGACCGGTGCGAGCCCTGAGCCCGCCCATCGCACCCGGTGGGCGGGCTCAGGCGTCGAGCAGGGCGGCGAGCCGGGCCTCGGCGCTGCCCTGGTCGAGGTCGACGTCGACGATCTTGGTCCGCGACCGGGCACCGGAGACCAGGGCAACCCGGGAGGGGGCCACCGCGAAGGCCTTCGCGACGGCCGCCAGCGCCGCCGCCGTGGCCGCCCCGTCGACCGCGCGGGCGCTCACCGCGACCACGAGAGCGGCATCGGACCCGGTGCCGTAGCGCCCACCCACCCGGACGCGAGAGGCGCCGGGACGGACCCGCACGGTGATGCGCACCCGGTCATTCTGGCAGGCTGGGCCCGTGGTGGAGGTGGGGCGGGAGGAGTTCGAGGACCTCGTGGGCGACGCCCTCGACGCGGTCCCCGAGGAGCTGCTCGACATGCTCGACAACGTCGTCTTCCTCGTCGAGGACGAGCCCCCCGAGGACGACCCCGACCTGCTGGGCGTCTATGAGGGGACGCCCCTCACCGAGCGCGGACCCGGCTGGGAGATGGGCGCCCTCCCGGACCGGATCATCGTGTTCCGCGGCCCGCTGGGGCGGATGTGCGAGGACCGGGCCGAGCTGGTGGACGAGATCGCGGTGACGGTCGTCCACGAGATCGCCCACCATTTCGGTATCGACGACGCACGGCTGCACGAGCTCGGCTGGGGCTAGGACGTCGCCATCACCGAGACGAGCGACGACACGAGCCCCGCTGGGCGTGGGCCCGACCGGACCGAGGGCCCGACCTCAGGCGAGGGCGCTCTGCGCCTGCCACTTCGCCCAGGAGTACTGCCAGACCCCGATGCCCTCGGTGGGCTGGAAGACCCTGCTCGAGCCGACGAACTTCACGATGTCGCCGACCTTGGACTCGTTGTACATCCACAGGGCGTTCGACGGCGACAGGTTGGTGCACCCGTGCGAGACGTTGGTGTTGCCCTGGGCGCCCACCGACCACGGAGCCGAATGGAGGAACTCGCCCGTCCAGGTCACCCGCAGGTCCCAGTCGGTCTTGACGTTGTAGTAGCCCGGCGACCCCTTGGGGATGCCGATCGTCGCCGAGTCCATGGTGATGTGCGGCTGCTTGTCGATGATGACCTTGACGCCGGAGCGGGTCTCGGTGCTCGGGCCGGGGCGGCCGGTGCTGACCGGGATGGTGTTGACGACCTTCCCGTTGCGCTTGACGGTCATCATGTGGGTCTGGATGTTGACCGTGCTGATCATCGAGGAACCGACGGTGAAGCCGCCGCTGGCGTCCTTGCCCACATACTTGCCGTCGCCGGTCTTCACGCCCGCGATGGGGGCGTCGACGGTGACCTTGGTGCCGGCCTTCCAGTACGTCTTGGGCCGCCACATGAGCTGTCGGTTGTCGAGCCAGCCCCAGGATCCGGCCTGAGCGGGCTTGGACGTCACCGTGACGAGCTTCTCGACCTGGGCGCGCATCGCCTTGGTCTGGACCGCCGAGTCGAACTGGATGCTGACCGGCATGCCGACACCGACGGTCTGCCCGTTGTAGATGATCGAGTAGGTCGCGTCGATCTTCGGCTTCAGGGTGCCGAACGTGCTGGTCGTCGTGGACGAACCGGCCCCGCCGGTGCCGCTGGCGGTGACGGTGACGGTGTAGGAGGTGTTGGGCCGCAGGTAGCGGGAGGCGACCCACCCGTCGGCGCCGACCTCGCCGGGAACGGTGTTTCCGTGGACGTCCTTGACGACGACGGTGTCGAGGGTGCCCGCCGTGGCCGCGACCGTGACCTTGGTCTGCGGCGAGACGTTGGCGGCCTTGTCGGCGGGGGTGACCGTGACGATGGCCGGAGTCGGGGTGACGGTCGTCGCCGTCGTGCTCGACGACGAACGGCCGGCGGCGGCGCTGGGGTCGAGTGCGGCGGTGCAGCCCGACAGCGCCACGGCGGCGCCGAGGGCGACCAGGAGCGCGCGGGAGCCCCTGACGGGCTCTGGCACGAAGAAGCGCACGGAATTACCCCCTGCGGGTAGACGACACGAACGCGAGGCGGCCGTGAGGGATGAGGCGTACCTCATCGAAGTCTACGACACGGCGAGCACCGTCCCAGCATGCGAGATCGGACGGCCCGTGGTCGTCCTCAGAGGGCGTGCGGGCCCTTCCAGTACTCGAACGTCCACCCGACCAGCGCCGGCACGCCGAAGAACGCACCCACGATGAACAGCCACCAGCCCACGGCCAGGCCGAGGAACATCAGCGCCGCGGACGCCGCGAGGAACAGCGGCCACCAGCTGTGCGGGCTGAAGAACCCGTAGTCGCCCTGGATGTCCTCGATGTCGCCCAGGGGGTCGTCCTCGGGGGCCGGGCCGATGCGACGCCGGGTGACGGCGAGGTAGAAGGCCAGCATGAGGCCGAGGGCCGAGGAGAGGTAGAACGCGGTCGGACCGACATTCTCCGCCCACTTGGTCCACATGCCGTAGATCGTGCCCACAGCAGCGGCGAACACCCCGATCAACAGGGCGATGCGCTCGAACGCCTTCACGTGCTCAGCTCCCCTCGTCCTCGGACGTCACCGGTGCGCCCGCCCGGGCGCCGGGCTCGCCGGCGGCCTGGGTCCGGCGGGGGTCCGGGTGGACCCCGGGAGGGGCCGCCTCGGGGTGGTGCAGGTCGAACGCCGGGCGCTCGGAGCGGATCCGCGGGATGGAGTCGAAGTTGTGCCGCGGGGGTGGGCACGAGGTGGCCCACTCGAGCGAGGCGCCGAAGCCCCACGGGTCGTCGGTCTCGACCAGCGGCGCGGTCCGCCAGGTCTTCCACACGTTGTAGAGGAACGGCAGCATCGACACGGCGAGGATGAACGCCCCGGCGGTCGAGATCCGGTTGCCGATGGTGAAGCCGTCCTCGGGCAGGTAGTCGGCGTAGCGGCGCGGCATACCCCACATGCCCAGCAGGTGCTGGACGAGGAACGTGGTGTGGAACCCGATCAAGGTCAGCCAGAAGTGGATCTTGCCGAGCCGCTCGTCGAGCATCCGCCCGGTGAGCTTGGGCCACCAGAAGTAGTAGCCGGCGAACATCGCGAAGACGACGGTGCCGAAGACGGTGTAGTGGAAGTGGGCCACCACGAAGTAGGTGTCGGACAGCTGGAAGTCCAGGGCGGGGCTGGCGAGGATGACGCCGGTCAGCCCGCCGAACAGGAAGGTCACGAGGAAGCCGAGCGCCCAGAGCATCGGGGTGGCGAGGGTCACCTTGCCGCCCCACATCGTGCCGATCCAGTTGAAGAACTTCACCCCGGTGGGCACGGCGATCAGCATCGTCATGATCGCGAAGAAGGGCAGGAGCACCTGGCCGGTGACGTACATGTGGTGGGCCCACACCGAGACCGACAGCGCGGCGATGGCGATGGTCGCGTAGACGAGGGTCTTGTAGCCGAAGATCGGCTTGCGCGAGAAGGCCGGCAGCACCTCGGAGATGATCCCGAAGAACGGCAGGGCGATGACGTAGACCTCCGGATGCCCGAAGAACCAGAAGATGTGCTGCCACAGGATGGCGCCTCCGCTGGCGGGGTCGAAGATGTGCGCCCCGAACTTGCGGTCGGCGCCGAGCGCCAACAGTGCCGCCGCCAGGGCCGGGAAGACGAGCAGGACCAGGATCGAGGTGATGAGCACGGTCCAGGTGAACAGCGGCAGCCGGAACATGGTCATCCCGGGAGCCCGCATCGTCAGGATCGTCGTGACGAAGTTGACGGCACCGAGGATGGTGCCGAAGCCACCCAGGGCCAGCCCGAAGACCCACAGGTCGCCGCCGATGCCGGGGCTGTTGACCGCGTTGGAGAGGGGGGCGTATGCCGTCCAGCCGAACGCCGCTGCACCGGTCGGGGTGAGGAAGCCGGCGGCGGCGATGAGGCCGCCGAAGAGGTAGAGCCAGTAGGCGAACATGTTGAGCCGGGGGAAGGAGACGTCGGGCGCGCCGATCTGCAGCGGCATGAGCGCGTTGGCGAACCCGGCGAACAGCGGCGTCGCGAAGAGCAGCAGCATGATCGTGCCGTGCATCGTGAACAGCTGGTTGTACTGGTCGGGGTTGTCGACGATCTGCAGTCCCGGCGCGGCGAGCTCGGCCCGGATGACCAGGGCCATGAGGCCACCGAGCAGGAACCACGCGAAGGAGGTGATGAAGTAGAGGTTGCCGATGACCTTGTGGTCGGTGGTCGTCATCCACTTGACCACCGTCGCGCCCTTGGCCACCCGTCGGGTCGGGGCACCCTCGGCCGTGCGGAGCATCGTCGACTCGGTCGCAGCGCTCATCGTCAGCTCCTTGCGTTGGACGGGACGAGGCCCTGCTGGCTGGGCATGATCTCCGCGCGGCTCAGCCCGTTGGGGAGCAGCCCGGTCTGGCCCTGGCTCTCGAGGTCCTTGAGGTGCTGGTCGTAGTCGGCCTGGGAGACGACCTTGACGTTGAACAGCATCTGGGAGTGGTAGGCCCCGCACAGCTCGGCGCACTTGCCGCTGAAGGTGCCGGTCTGGGTGGGGACGACCTCCATGGTGTTGACCCGCCCAGGGATCATGTCGAGCTTGGTGAGGAACGAGGGGACCCAGAAGGAGTGGATGACGTCGCGGGAGGTGAGCACGAACTTCACCCGCTTGTCGACCGGCAGGTAGAGCGTCGGGATGGTCTTCTCGGCCCCCGGCTTGCCGGTGAGGATCGCCTGGGTGCCCGCCTCGTGGACGTTGGCGTCGACGTAGTTGAAGTCCCAGCTCCACTGCTTGCCGATGACGTTGATCGTCACGTCGGCGGGCTTGCTCGTGTCCGTCAGGGCGCTCTCGTCGCGCGCGGTGTAGAAGAAGAAGACGACGAGCATCAGCACCGGGGCGACGGTGTAGAGGATCTCGATGGGCACGTTGTAGCGGACCTGCACCGGCAGCTCGTCGTCGTCCTGCTTGCGCCGGTAAGCGGCCACGGCCCAGATGATCAGCCCCCAGACGAGGACGCCGACGGCCAGCAGGGCGATCCAGGCGCCGACCCACAGGTTGGTGACCCGCACGCCACCCTCGGTCACGGCCTTGGGCAGGAAGCCGTCCTTGACGGAGTACTGACAGCCCGACAGCGCCACGGCACTGCTCAAGGCGAGCCCGCTCCACGTCGCAGCGCGGCGCCGACGAGATGTCGGCCGCGTGAGGCAGTGCTGAAGCACCGGTGCACCCTTCCTGTCCACGGGCATCGAACGGACGCAACCCTACTGCACTGAGACCTAGTTCACATCGCAGGGTCGGGCTACCGTCTAGGCGTGCCGACACCGGTCCCAGCCGCACCACCGTTCCCATCAAGCACCCCCTCGGGGGCGCCGACCCCTGACCCCGGTGGGGGCAGCGCCACGGACCGCGCCGTCCTCGACGCCGTCCGCGCCCCGCTGCACCCCCGGGCGCGCGAGACCCTGCTCGCCGCTCTCGACGCGGGCTGGGCCGACCCGCGGCGGCTGCACCAGGAGGGCCGGCGCGCCCGTCGGCTGCTGGACCAGGCCCGGGAGGTGCTGTCCGGCGGGCTCGGCGTCCGGCCCGCCGAGCTGTCCTTCCACCTCATCGGCGCCGACGCCTTGGCGACCGGGCTGACCGGGCTGCGGCATCCGCGCCGGCGCGGCGGTCAGTCCCTGGTCGCCTCGGCCGTCGAGCTCGAGATCCTGCTCACCGACCCGGCCGCGCGCACCGTGGCCGTCGACGCGCACGGCCGGGTCGCCCTGGGCGCGTTCACCGAGGCGGTGGCCGAGCCGGGCGTGGCGGTGGCGGCGCTGCAGCACGCGAACGGCGAGGTCGGCACCCTCCAGCCCGTCGATGAGGCGCTGGTCGCGGCCCGCGCCGCCGGGGTGCCGCTGCTCGTCGATGCCACGGCGTCCCTGGGCCGGGTCCCGGTCCCCACGGCGTTCGACGCCCTGGCCGGCGACGCAGCATCGTTCTCCGGGCCGCCCCTCGGTCTGCTGGCGGTGCGGCCGGGGGTGACCTTCGCGCTGCCCGGCCCGGTGCGGGAGGCCGAGCAGGGGCGGGCGCTGTCGGCCCCCTGGGTGCCGCTGGCGCTGGCCGCCGCGGAGGCCTGGCAGCAGGTCGCGGCGACCCGCGCCGCCGACGAGGCGCTGACCCGAGAGCTCATCGACAGCGTCCGCGCCGGTGCGGCGGCTGTCGCCGGCATCACCACCCCCGGCGAGCCGTCGGCGCGGCTCCCGCACGTGCTGACCCTCGTCGTCGAGGGCCTCGACGGCGAGCTGCTCGCCGACGAGCTCGACCGCCGCGGCATCGCCGTCGCGTCGGGGTCGGCCTGCTCGGCGAGCCCGCTGCACCCCAGCCACGTCCTGACCGCGATGGGGATCCCGCTCCCGGGCCGCCAACGGCCGGGCAACCTGCGCGTGGTGCTGCCCGTCCCGGCGGCGGCGCCCGGGCTCGTCGACGGCGTCGAGCGGCTCGTCCGCGAGCTAGGCCCGGCGGTAGCGGCGGTGCGCGACCGGTTGGCCCAGGTGGTCCCTCCCGGCTAGCCCGGCTCTGGCTGGACGGCCGGGGCGAGGTCGACCTGGGGTGCGCCGAGGGCCGAGGCAAGGCGATCGAGGTAGGCCCGGCGGGGCCACTCCTGGAAGCCCAGGCTGACCAGATGGTCGGTCGCCCACTGCGCGTCGACGAGCCGGCGCGGGTCGCCGTCGGCGAAGAACCGCTCGACGAGCCCGACCAGGGCGACCTTGGAGGCGTCGCTCACCTCGTGGAACATCGACTCCCCTGCGAACACACCGCCGACCGCAACGCCATACAGCCCGCCGACCAGCCGTCCGTCCTGCCAGGTCTCGACGCTGTGGACCCAGCCGAGGTCGTGCAGGCGGGCGTAGGCACGCTCGATGTCGCCCGTGATCCACCGGCCGGGGCGTCCCGGCGCGTCGCACCGCCGGATCACCTCGGACAGCGCGGTGTCGACCCGCACCTCGAAGCGCCGGACCGAGCGCCGCAGCGAGCGCGAGACCCGCAGGGCGCCCGGTGGCAGGGCGCCGCGGGTCTGCGGCGACCACCAGCCGAGCGGGCTGCGGCCCCGCTCGCCGGTCCCCATGGGGAAGAGCCCGAGCCGGTAGGCGGCGAGCAGCGTCCCGGGAGCGAGGTCGGCTCCGACCGCGACGAGGTCCTCACCCGGCGTGGGGGCGACCTCGGCGAGGTTCCACCCGCTCGGGTCGGGCTCGACCGGCGGGAAGGGGACCCGGCCGGTCACCGCGCCAGCCCTCGCCTCACGGGTCCGGGCAGGTGATGTGCGGGTCGATCTCGGCCGACGCCTCGTCGCCGTAGGCGCGGGCCACCCGGTCGAGGAACCCGGACTTGGTCAGGTGGTACTCCTGGGTCCCCACGGTCTCCAGGACGTAGGCCGCAAGCACGGAGCCCACCTGGGCGCACCGCTCGTGGTCCAGGCCCGCGACCAGCCCCGTGAAGAACCCGGCCCGGAAGGCGTCACCGATGCCGGTGGGGTCGACCCGGTCGACCTCTCCCGCGACCGGCACCTCGATCGGCGGCTCGCCCCGGGTGAGGATGATCACGCCGTCCTTGCCCTTGGTGATGACCCGCGTGTGCACGCGCTCGGCGATGTCGTGGCCGGACCAGCCGGTCTTGGCCTCGGTGAGGTGCGACTCGTACTCGTTGGTGAACAGGTATGCGGCCCCGTCGATGAGCTGTCGGATGAACGGGCCGTCGGCGAACGCGAGCTGTTGGGACGGGTCAGCGATGAACCTGATCCCCCGCTCCCGGCACTCCTCGGTGTGCCGCAGCATGGCGTCGGGGTCGTTGGCCCCGACCAACACGTAGTCGAGCGGGCCGTCGGCCAGGATCGGCCCGAGCTCGATCATCCGGGCCTCGGCCATCGCCCCCGCGTAGAAGGTCGCCATCTGCGCCATGTCGTCGTCGGTCGTACAGATGAAGCGGGCCGTGTGCTTGGTCTCGGAGATGCGCACGTGGTCGCAGTCGACCCCGTGCCGGGTCAGCCAGCTGCGGTAGTCCTCGAAGTCCTCGCCCGCCGCCCCCACCAGCAGTGGCCGCTGCCCCAGCGAGGCCATCCCGAAGCAGATGTTCGGGGCGATTCCCCCGCGGCGGATCTCCAGGGTGTCGGCGAGGAAGGACACCGAGATCTTGTCGAGCTGCTCGACGACGAGGGAGTCCGCGAAGCGGCCCCGGAAGGTCATGAGGTGATCGGTCGCGATGGACCCCGTCACAGCGATGCGCACCCAGGCAACCTACCCGCCCCGTCACCCCCGGCCGGCAGAGGATAATACCTAGTAGTTTACATTGTCATGTACTAGGCATTATCATCTCAGGATGAGCAACCATGACCCGCAGATGCTCAAAGGGGTGCTCGCCCTGCTCCTGCTCAGCGTGCTGAGCGGCGAGGACGGCTACGGCTACGGCATCGTCACCCGGCTGCGCGAGGCCGGCTTCACCGACCTCGCCGAGGGCACGGTCTACCCGGCCCTGGCCCGGCTCGAGGGCGCCGGGCACCTCGAGTCCCACCTGGTCCGATCCGACGCAGGTCCGGCCCGCAAGTACTACCGGACCACGGGGGCAGGACGCGCCGAGCTGAAGAGCCGCTCGCACTCGTGGGCCGAGCTGGTCAGCCGGGTCGCCACCGTCCTCGATGCCGCCGCCCTGCCCGGCAGCGCCACGTCGCTCCCGCCCACCACGTCCAACACCGCAGCACCGACCAGCCAAGGGGCACCGTCATGACGATCGCCGACCGCATCCGCGTCGAGAACGCCGTCCAGACCTTCGACCTCTGGCTCGAGCTGCGGGGGGTGCCCGGGCGCCGCCGCAGAGCGCTGCGCCGCGAGCTGCGCGACAACCTCGCCCAGGCCGCAGCGGAGGTCGGCGTCACGGCCGCCCTGTTCGGCATCGGCTCCCCCAAGCAGCTGGCCTACGACAGCGCCCCCGCCGACCCGGCCCGGCCCAGATGGTCGCTCGGCGCACTGTGGGGCGTGCTCACCTTCTCGATGCTCGGGCTGGGCGTCCTCTATACGGCGGCCACCGTCCTGCAGAGCGTCGAGGCCGCCGGGGTCGTCGGCACCGACGTCCACACGAGCGTGCTGCCGTGGTTCGGGGTGGACTTCCTCGCCCGGGTCGACCAGGGCGGCGCGATCAGCGCAGGCGCTTCGGGTAGCGGGTGGTACGCGCTGGTTCCCGTGGCGGTCTTCCTCCTCGCCTCCCAGCCGTGGCGGCTACTGCGCCGCCGCTCCATGCTGACCGAAACGACCGAGAGGGCCTGATCCGGCTACTCGCCGGTGTTACCCCGGCGTAGCGGCGTGTCGGCGGCCCGCGGCCACCTACGGTGAGGCCATGACCGCAGAACCGACCACCGTGAGTCCCCGCGACGGGCTCGACAACGGCACCGTCCACGAGCTCGCCCTGGACGGCGCCGAGGTCGCCCTCGAGGTCCACCCGGCCCGCCTCTGGGCCTTCCCGCACCGCGACATCGCGGTCCCCGACTCGGCCTCCGGGCTCGTGGACGGGATCTCGTCCTACGGCGGCTGAGCCGCCCCCTCGGCACGACACAGGTCGGCCCCCGCCACGTCACGTGGTGGGGGCCGACCTGTGTCGGGCGGCGCCGGCCGCGCGCAGCGCCGCCGGCCGGGGGGTCAGCTGAAGCTGTCCCCGCAGGCGCAGGAGCTCTGCGCGTTGGGGTTGTCGATGGTGAAGCCCTGCTTCTCGATGGTGTCGGCGAAGTCGATCGTCGCGCCCTCGAGGTAGGGGCTGGACATCCTGTCGACGACCACCTCGACACCGTCGAAGTCGCGGACGAGGTCGCCGTCGAGGGCGCGCTCGTCGAAGTAGAGCTGGTAGATCAGGCCGGAGCACCCGCCGGGCTGGACGCCGATGCGCAGCCGGAGGTCGTCGCGACCCTCCTGCTCGAGCAGCGAGCGGACCTTGGTGGCGGCGACGTCCGTGAGGACGACGCCATGCGTGGCAATGGGCGGCTCTGCGGTGCTGACCTGCGTGTCGAGCTGCTCGCTCATCGTGCTGGCTCCTCGGGTGGTGTCGTCGGTGGCCCCGGAGGGCGGACGTGGTGTCCAACCCACGACCGGCCGGTTGTGTTCCCGGAGTGAGGTCATCCTACGTCGCGTCCCTGGGCGCTCGGCCGAGGCGTCCACTCAGCGGCCGGGCGACCACGTCCGGGCGACCCGCCGCACGCGTTCGGTGAGCGTGCCGACCGGGTCCGCCATCGCCGACTCGACCTGCTCCGGGGTGTCGGCGACGGCGTAGCAGCCGCTGATGCCGAGGCTCATCGTCTCGCGACGCCCGAGCAGGACCTGCCCGGCGACGACGATGGCCGGCACCCCCTGCTCGAGCGCCGCGGCCGCGACGCCGGTGACCGCCTTCCCATGCAGGCTCTGCCAGTCGAACGAGCCCTCGCCGGTGAGCACCAGATCCGTGGCCGAGACCCGGTCGGCGAACCCGACGGCCCTGAGCACCTCCTCGACGCCACTCACCCGACGCCCGCCGAGCAGGAGCAGCCCGAACCCGAGCCCACCGGCCGCCCCGGCGCCCGGCTCGCGGTCGACCCGACGCGGCATACCGCGCAGCAGGTCCCGCCCCGGCGGCAGGACCCGCTGGGCCACGTCGGCGAACCGGCCGAGCGCGCCCTCGAGCGCCTGGGCGAGCTCGGGGCTGGCGCCCTTCTGCGGGCCGTAGACCGCGCTCGCCCCGTCGAGGCCGAGCAGCGGGTTGTCCACGTCGGTGGCGATGACGATGTCGACGTGGGCGAGCCGCTGCCGCACCTCGGCGAGGCCGGCGACGGCGGCCTCGTCCACGGCCGCGAGCGCCAGCCCGCCCCGGGCGAGCGCGTCGGCCGGGCCGGCCCCGAGCGCCGACAGCAGGCCCGCTCCCGCGTCGTTCGTGCCGCTGCCGCCGAGACCGACGACGACCCGCCGGGCGCCCTCGCCGACGGCCACGTCGAGGAGCGTGCCGACGCCCCAGGTACTGGTCAGGGCGGGGTTGCGCTCGTCGGCGCCCAGCAGGTGCAGGCCCGCGGCCTGGGCCGACTCGACGTATGCCGTACGCACGCCCCCGCGGGTCGTCAGGAGCACCGCGGCGGGCACCTCGCGTCCGAGCGGGTCGCTCACCGTGACCGCGATGACCTCGGCCGTGAGCGAGCGCTCGAGGACGGCGAGGAACCCCGGCCCTCCGTCGGACAGCGGGACGATCGTCAGCTCGTCCTCGGGCGCGCTCGCCGCCCATCCCGCGGCCATCGCCTCGGCCGCCTGGGTTGCCGTGAGGGTTCCGGTGAAGCAGTCCGGGGCGATCAGCACGCGCACGAGGGAAGGCTACCGGCGCGGGGCCTCGGCACCGCGGCGACGGGCTGCCATGATGTCGCCGTGATGCGGGAGGACCTGGCGCGGTCGCAGCAGGCGCAGTGGGACCTCATCCGGGACGAGATGGCGGCGTATGCCGCGCGCCGTCCGGTCCGCTCGGTGGCCGTCGTCGGCAACGCCCCACTCGAGCCCGACCCGGCGCGGGCGGCCGCCGTCGACGCCTGCGACCTGGTCATCAGGGCGAACGAGGTCGCGCTCGACGAGCCGGGGGGTCCCGCGTGCGTCGGCAGCGCCTGCCATGTCGTCCTGCTGTCCCGAGCGACGCCCGTGAGCCGGTGGGCGCTCCAGGACTATCGCCGCCGCGCCTACTTCGTCCCGCAGGCCGGGTTCGTGCAGTACCACCTCGAGGACAAGGTCGGCCTGCTGCTCGAGACGGCGTTCTGGCCCGACGACCTCGGGATAGTGCCGCTGCCCAACGCCGTCGTGAAGGCCCGGACGGTCGCGGCCATCGACCCCGACCACACGCCCGGCTCGATCATCCCGACCACGGGGACGACGGCGGTGTTCATGGCGCACGAGATGTTCCCCGGCGCCGACCTGGTCCTCACCGGCTTCTCGTTCCTCGACCAGCCCGACCAGACCCACTGGTCCCACCATGCGGGGACAGCCACCAAGGTCAACTGGCAGCATCGGCTGGACCTCGAGGCGAGGCTGCTGCTCTCCTGGATCGACGACGGCACCGCCCGCTACCTGCCCTGAGGACTGTCCGAGGAGGACGAGACGATGACCGACACCCGCGCCTCCGGGCCCCGCCTGAGCAACCCCGTCGGGCGGCTGCGCCGGCTGCGGACGACCCGCTCCCTCGTCAGGCAGGCCCGGACCGATCTCGTGGAGCAGCAGCGCACCCTGCGCCGGCTGGCCGGCGCGGTCGAACGGCAGGGGAAGAAGGTCGACAGGATCGCGGCCCGTCTCGGCGACTTCGAGCGGCTGTTCGAGCCGCTCGAGAAGGCATCGGGGCTGCGGGCACTCGAGCACGGACGGTTCAGCTACCAGATCGGGGCGATGGAGAAGCGGGTCGGGGGCCTGGAGCAGCGGATGTCCGACGGCCGCTTCGTCGCGGACAGCGCGCAGGAGGCCGAGGCGCGGCGCCTCATCGACGAGATCCGCCGTGAGCACGAGCAGATCCGGGTCCGCATGCAGGTCATCAGCGCCTACGAGGAGCGGCTGCGCCGCGTCGAGGCCACCGTGGCCGAGCTCGACGACGGGGACCTGCGCCACCAGGTCTGAGCCGCGAGGACGCGCCCCGGGGCCACGGCATACGATCTGCACGTGAGCACGACGACACCGGCCGGAGCGCCCCTCCCCCTGCTGCTGCTCGGCCACGACTCCGACCTGCGCACCGAGCGCGGGGTGGAGTGTCCGGGCGACCTGCCCTCCCCGTCGGACCCCTCGCTGGTCGAGCGGGCCCACCGGGCCAAGGCGGCTCTCGGCGACCGCGTGTTCGTCCTCGGGCACCATTACCAGCGGGACGAGGTCATCGCCTTCGCCGACACGACGGGTGACTCGTTCAAGCTCGCCAAGGAGGCGGCAGCCCGGCCGGACGCCCCCTACATCGTCTTCTGCGGCGTCCATTTCATGGCCGAGTCCGCCGACATCCTCACCTCCGGGACCCAGCAGGTCGTCCTGCCCGACCTCGCGGCCGGTTGCTCGATGGCCGATATGGCGGGCATCGGCCAGGTCGAGGAGGCCTGGCAGGTCCTGGCCGACGCCGGGGTGGCCGGGTCGACCGTGCCGGTGACGTACATGAACTCCTCGGCCGCCATCAAGGCGTTCACCGGGCGGCACGGCGGCACGGTGTGCACGTCGTCCAACGCCAAGACCGCCCTGCAGTGGGCACTGGAGCAGGCGGGCGAGGGCGGCAAGGTGCTCTTCCTGCCCGACCAGCACCTCGGCCGCAACACCTACGCCCGCGACCTCGGTGGCGCCCTCGAGGACTGCGTCGTCTTCGACCCGCACCGGCCGGGCGGCGGGCTCACCCCGGACCAGCTCCGCGACGCCACGATGATCCTGTGGCGTGGGCATTGCTCGGTGCACGGGCGGTTCTCGACCGAGGCCGTCGAGACGGCCCGCCGGGAGATCCCCGACGTGCGCGTCATCGTCCACCCCGAGTGCCAGCACGAGGTGGTCGAGCTGGCCGACGAGGTCGGCTCCACCGAGAAGATCATCGCGACGATCTCGGCGGCGCCGGACGGGACCGCCTGGGCCGTCGGGACCGAGCTCAACCTGGTGCGCCGGCTCGCCGACCGGTTCCCCCGGCAGCGGATCGTCTTCCTCGAGAAGCACGTCTGCTACTGCTCGACGATGAACCGGATCGACCTGCCGCACCTGGTCTGGGTGCTGGAGTCCCTCGTCGAGGGCCGGGTCCCCAACGTCATCTCCGTCGACCCCGAGGTCGCCCACTGGGCCAGGGTGGCGCTGGACCAGATGCTCGCCCTCCCCGGCGAGACCGCCAACGACTGACGTCCCACCAGCCACAACTTTTCCGCCCCATCGGGGAAACCCGAGGTTCGCATGGGTTATCAACCCCGGCGAACCGGCAGTTTCCCTTGCGAAGGCGCCGGCGGCCCGGCGGACTGCGACCGCGGACCGAGCCATCGTCCACGCCGAGTGCCGGCACGAGGTGGTCGAGCCGGCCGACGAGGTCGGCTCCACCGAGAAGATCATCGCGACGATCTCGGCGGCGCCGGACGGGACCGCCTGGGCCGTCGGGACCGAGCTCAACCTGGTGCGCCGGCTCGCCGACCGGTTCCCCCGGCAGCGGATCGTCTTCCTCGAGAAGCACGTCTGCTACTGCTCGACGATGAACCGGATCGACCTGCCGCACCTGGTCCGGGTGCTGGAGTCCCTCGTCGAGGGCCGGGTCCCCAACGTCATCTCCGTCGACCCCGAGGTCGCCCACTGGGCCAAGGTGGCGCTGGACCAGATGCTCGCCCTCCCCCGCGAGACCGCCGACGACTGACGTTCCACGGCATACCCTCGTATGCCGTACGCAGGCCCTAGTCGGTGCCCGCGCCGCTGCGCGTGGCGACCCAGACCCGCAGCATCTCGTCGTCGTTGCGGGCCCGCCACAGGCCGGCCACGAACAACCCGGCCGCGAAGACCGGCGTGATCACCGCGTAGAGCAGCACGGGCACCAACGGGCGCGGCGCGGTGAGCGCCTGGGCGAGCGCGACGCCCTCGATCGCCAGCCCCGCACCAGCCGTAGGGACACCCTGCCTCGAGAAGGTCGTCCTGCCGCGCAGGACGCTTCCGGCACCATCGCCATCGATCCGTGCGACAAGGATGCGTCGTGCCCAGGACCAGGGCGAGAACATCGTCGGCCGGCGGGTCGGCCACGCCACCCAGAGCCGCATGCGGTCCTGGGACATCCGCCCTCTGACCTGGGCTCGCTTCGGGGCGAAGACGGAGAACCGTGGGCCGAGGTCCGCCCGCAGCCGCGACGCCAGCTCGGCCGGCGGCAGCGGCGAGGGGACATCCCACGGCGCCGGGCGCAGGCTTGCGCGCGCCGTCCTCCACAGCTCAATCGGGCGGGGCGAGGCGACCCGTCCGGCGACCTCGCTAGGCACGCGGCATCGCGCCGATGCGGGCCAGGAGCAGCGCCTCGGCGACGCACACCCGCTCGAACTCCGCGAGGTGCAGTGACTCGTTGGCCCCGTGCGCCCGGGTGTCGGGGTCCTCGACTCCGGTGACGAGGATCGCCGCGTCCGGGAACTTCTCGGCGAAGGCCGCGACGAACGGGATCGACCCGCCGACCCCGATGTCGACGGGCTCGACGCCCCACGCGTCGCGGAACGCCGCCCGCGCCTGGTCCTGCACCGGCCCGTGGGCGGGAGCCGCGAACCCGGCCCCCTGGTCATCGAGCGTCACCTCCACCCTCGCCCCCCAGGGCGCGTGGGCCCGCAGGTGCTCCTCGAGCAGGGCGTAGGCCTGCAGGGGGTCCTCGTCGGCGGTGATCCGCATCGACACCTTCGCGGAGGCCGAGGCCAGCAGGGTGTTCGACGACGTCGCCACCGACGGGACGTCGATGCCGATCGTCGTCATCGACGGCTTGGTCCACAGGCGCGACAACAGCGACCCGGAGCCGATCGTCGAGACCCCGTCGAGCAGGCTCGACTCCTCACGTAGCCGCTCCTCGGGGTAGTCGAGCTCGGCGGCCTCGCCCGACCTCAGCCCGGCCACGACGCAGCTGCCCTCGTCGTCGTGAAGGCTGGCGAGCACCCGGATGAGCGCGGTCACCGCGTCGGGTACCGCTCCTCCGAACATGCCGGAGTGGATCGAGTGCTCCAGGGTGGACACGGTGACGACGGCCCGGACCAGGCCGCGCAGCGTCGTCGTCAGCGCGGGCTCCCCCACCGCCCAGTTCGTCGAGTCGGCGAGCACGATGACGTCGGCGGCCAGGTCGTCCCCGTGCCGCTCCAGGATGGCCGGGAGCGACTCCGAGCCGATCTCCTCCTCACCCTCGACGAAGACGGTGACCCCGACGGGCAGGGCCCCGGAGTGCGCCCGCAGCGCCGCGAGGTGGGCCATGATCCCGGCCTTGTCGTCGGCAGCGCCTCGCCCGTAGAGGCGGCCGTCCCGCTCGGTCGGCTCGAACGGTGGGCTGTCCCACTCGGCCTCGTCCCCGGTCGGCTGGACGTCATGGTGGGCATAGAGCATGACGGTCGGCGCTCCGGGCGGACCGTCGACGTGTGCGATGACGGCCGGCCGCCCCCCTCGGTCACCACCTCGGCCGTCAGGCCCTCCGCCTCGAGCAGCGCGGCCACCGCGGCCGCCGACTCGGCCACCGCGCCCTGGTCGAAGGCCCCGAGGGAGATGCTCGGGATCCGGGTCAGCGCCTCGAGGTCGCTGCGCAGGCCCGGCATGAGGGCGGTGACCCTCTCGCGGAGGGTGGAGGTCTGGTCGGTGGTCAGCACGTCGTCGCTCACGCTCGCACCCTACCCACGCGCCGGGCGTGGCCGAACCGGACCACCCCGCCGCCCGCCCCGGAGGGAGGCGCCGCCACCTCGCGCCACGGGGGCGCGGACGCGTCGAAGGTCGGGAACCGGGACGGCATACAGTGGGAGCCGTGTTCGGACGTAGCAGCAAGACCACCAACGAGCGGCTGGCGGATGCCCTGCACGAGGAGCGCCCGGGGGCCAAGAACCGGCCGACCCCGAAGCGGCGCGACCAGGAGGCGGCCCGCAAGCAGCCGCTCGTCGTCACCGACCGCAAACGGGCCAAGCAGACCGACCGGGCCAAGCGCCAGGAGTCCTACGCCCGGCAGCGCCAGGCGATGATCACCGGTGACGAGACGCACCTGCCCGCGCGCGACAAGGGCCCGGTGCGGCGCTACATCCGCGACTTCGTCGACGCCCGGTGGAGCCTCGGCGAGTTCATGCTCCCCGTCATGGTGCTCGTCCTGGCGCTCTCGTTCGTCAGGCAGAGCTGGGCGATGCTCGTCGTCTTCACGTTCGTCTACGGCCTGATCTTCCTCGCCGTCATCGACTCGTGGTTCATGTGGCGGCGCGTCAAGAAGCGCCTGGTCGAGAAGTTCGGCGCCGACAAGGTCGTCCGCGGGACGGCGATGTATGCCGTCATGCGCGCCTTCCAGATGCGCCGGACCAGGATGCCTCGAGCGGTGGTCGGCCGGGGCGACTACCCCTCATAGCACGGCATCGCCAGGGGCCGCCTCAACCGCCGTCACCCGCCGTCACCGGCCGACGCCCAGGCCGCCCCACCCGCGGCCCCTTCCTCCCGCCACCTGCGCACGGCAGGATGCCGGGATGGACCCTCAGCGCGAGCCCACCGTCCGCACCACCTCCGGACTGGTCCGGGGCGTGACCGCCGGCGGGGTGTGCGCCTTCCTCGGCATCCCCTACGCCGCACCTGCCGTGGGACGGGCCCGGTTCGAGGCGCCCAGACCCGCACCCGCCTGGGACGGGGCCCGCGACGCGACGGCGCACGGGCCGACGCCCCTCCAGGGCCCCTACCTCCCGCCGATGGACCGGCTCCTGCCGTCGTCGGTCACGCCCGGGGACGACTACCTCAGCGTGAGCGTGTGGACCCCCGACCCCGGCGCGGGCGGCCTGCCCGTCGTCGTGTGGATCCCCGGCGGGGCGTTCGTCAGGGGCGCCGCCTCGGTCCCCACCTATGACGGGTCCGCCTTCGCCCGCGACGGGGTCGTCCTCGTCGGCGTCAACTACCGGCTCGGCCTGCCCGGCTTCGGGGTGCTGCCCGGCACCCCGCAGAACCGCGGCATCCGCGACCAGCTGCTGGCCCTGCGGTGGGTGCAGGACAACGTCGCCGCGTTCGGTGGCGACCCGGGGCGGGTCACGGTCATGGGCGAGTCGGCCGGCGGGATGAGCGTCGCGACGCTGCTCGCCGCGCCCCAGGCTCGCGGCCTGTTCGGCCGGGCGGTCATGCAGAGCGGCAACGGGTCCATCGCCGCCGACCCCGACGACGCCCGCCGGGTGACCGAGGCGATCGCCGCCACCCTCGGCGTCCCCGCCACCGCCGACGCGCTGGGCGAGGTCGACCCCGCCGCACTCCTCGCCGCCCAGACCTCGGTCGGCATCGAGGTCGCCACCGACCCCGACCCGGCCCGGTGGGGCGCCTCGGTCGTCCGCGGCGGCCTGGGTGTCATGAGCCACTTCCCCACCCTGGACGCGGACGTGGTCCCAGACGTGCCACTGGCCCGGGTCGCGGCCGGGTCGGCTGCCGGCATACCCCTGCTCACCGGGACGACGACCGAGGAGTTCCGGCTGTTCACCGTCCCCACCGGCGTGGCCGCAGCCGTGACCGAGGAGACGCTGCCCGTCGCGCTGGCGCGCCGGGGCTGGGACCCTGCGCTCGCCCAGCGGTATGCCGCACACCGCCCGGGCGCGTCACCCGGGGACGTGCTGACGGCGATGCTCACCGACGCGGCCTTCCGCGCCCCCACGGTCGCCCTCGCTCAGGCACAGCACGCGACCGGCGCCGAGGTGTTCGTCTACGAGCTGGCCTGGGCGACCCCGGTCGGCGGGCTCGGCGCCTGCCACGCACTCGATCTGGCGTTCGTCTTCGACAACCTCGGCGTGCGGGGCGAGGCCCAGCTCATGGGACCCGAGCCGCCCCAGTCGCTGGGGGACGCGATGCACGCCGCCTGGGTGGCCTTCGCGACGGACGGCGACCCGGGGTGGCCCCGTTACACCCCAGGGGAGCGGGCCGTCATGGTGTTCGACGAGGCCTCGTCCCTCGTGCACGACCCCCGCCCCGACGAGCTCGCCTGGCTGCTGCAGCCGGCGGGCTGAGGGGCCGCCGGAGCGGACTACGGCTCGAGGCTCATCGGCCCGTAGACGACGACCCCGTCGCGGTACAACGTCACCCCCGCGACTCCGGCCTCCGCGAGGGCGCGCCAGGTCTCGCCGAACCAGCTCTCGGCGTCGGACTGGCTGGGGAACTGAGAGGTCGACAGCAGCTCACCGGTCATCGGCTGCCCGTCGGCATCCTCGTAGGTCCACGTCCAGGCCTCACTCATGACTCTCTCACTCCCACCTCGACGAACGGTGGCTTGGTCACGATGGCCGGGATGTCGCGGCCACGCACGTCGACGAGGACCTCGTCGCCCACGGAGACCGAGCGGTCCAGCAGGGCCAGGGCGACGCCCTGCTTGCGGGTCGGCGAGAACGTCCCCGAGGTCACCTCGCCGACGGTCGACCCGTCGGGGGTGCGGACCTCGCAGTGCGCCCGCGCGATGCCGCGCCCGGTGACGACCAGGCCGCGGCTGAGCCGGGTGCTCTTGGCGGCGCGCTCGGCAACCAGCGCCTCGCGCCCCCAGAACCGCTCCTTGTCCCAACCGACGGCCCAGGACGCCCCGGCCATGACGGGGGTGATCGACGGGCCCAGGTCGTTACCGTGCAGGGGGTAGCCCATCTCGGTGCGCAGGGTGTCCCGCGCACCCAGGCCGCACGGCAGACCTCCCCGCTCGCGCACCTGACCGAGGACCGCGTCCCACAGCGCGCCCGCGCTGTCCCAGGCCGGCACCAGCTCGTAGCCGCGCTCGCCGGTGTAGCCCGAGCGCAGCACCATGACGGGCAGGCCGTCCCACTGTGTCTCGACGAAGCTCATGTAGTCGTGGTCGACCGGGAGCCCGAGGGCGGACAGGACCTCGTCGCTGAGCTTTCCCTGGACGGCGATGACGCCGTAGGACTCGTGGAGGTTCTCGACGCTCAGAGCGTCGGGGGCCGAGGCGGCGAGCAGCTCGACGACGCGACCGGTGTTGGCGGCGTTGGGGACGAGGAAGACGTCGTCATCGCCCCGCAGGTAGACGATGAGGTCGTCGACGACCCCGCCGTCGTCGGCGCAGCACAGGGTGTACTGCGCCTTGCCGGGACCGATGCGGCGCAGGTCGTTGGTGAGGCAGTCGTTGACGTATGCCGCGGCGCCGGGGCCGCTGACCCGCGCCTTGCCGAGGTGGGAGACGTCGAAGACGCCGACCCGCTCGCGGACGGCGGTGTGCTCGGCAACGACACCTCCCCCGGGGTACTCGATGGGCATGTCCCAGCCGCCGAAGTCCGCCATCTTCGCGCCGAGGGACACGTGCCGGTCATGCAGGGGCGAATGCGTGAGGGGGACCATGTCTCGGAGGCTACCGCTGACCGGCTCGGTTAGTCTGCGAGCACCGCCACGTCCGAAGGAGACCCTTGTGCCCACTGTGACGCTGACCGATGCCAGCCCCGCCGACATCACGGCCGACGCGCTCGTCGTCGGGAGCGTGCGCGGCGCCGACGGAGCCGGCCTCGCGGCCGGCCACGGCCTCCCCCGCAAGGCGGTCGCCCACCTCGAGGCGGTGCTCGCCGCCCTCGAGGCGAGCGGGGACGCCGACGAGGTGCACCGAGTGGTCTCGGTCCCCGGTGTCAGGGCCACCTCCGTGGTCCTGACCGGCCTCGGTGACGCGGTCACCCGGCGTGGCGGGGCATATGCGCCCGGCGTCCTGCGGGCCGCGGCCGGTGCGGCCCTGCGCACCCTGGCGAGCAAGCGCGCAGTCGCCGTCGCGCTCCCGACCGCAGACCTGTCCGGGCTGGGCGCGGTCGCCGACGGCGCGTATGCCGGGTGCTACCGGTTCACGGCGCACAAGTCGTCGCCTGCCGGCCGGGGCGCCCGCTCCGCGAAGGGCACCCCGGGCGGCCCGGCCATCGCGCTCGTGTCCGGGCTGACCGGGCGCGAGGCCACGGTGGCGGTGCAGCGCGCCGTCGTCGTCGGCGCGGCACGGGACCTCACCCGCGACCTGGTCAACACTCCCCCGAACCACCTCGTGCCGCAGACGTTCGTCGACGCCGTCCGCGAGCGGGTCGCCGCCTCACCGGGCAAGGTGACGGTCAGCGTCCTCGACGAGAAGGCACTGCTCAAGGGCGGGTTCGGCGGCATCGTGGGCGTCGGTCAGGGCTCGGTGCACCCGCCACGGATCGTCACGATGAGCTACCGCCCCGCCCGCGCGAAGGCCACGGTGGCGCTGGTGGGCAAGGGCATCACGTTCGACTCCGGCGGCCTGTGCATCAAGACCCCGGCCGGGATGCTGACGATGAAGTCCGACATGGCCGGCGCGGCCGCCGTCGCGGCCACCGTCATCGCCGCCGCCGAGCTCAAGGTCCCGGTCGCCGTGACCGGCTATCTGTGCCTCGCCGAGAACATGCCGAGTGGCACGGCCCAGCGCCCGGGCGACGTCGTGACGATGCGCAACGGGACGACCGTGGAGATCATCGACACCGACGCGGAGGGCCGGATGGTGCTCGCCGACGGCATCTGCCTGGCGACCGAGGCCGGGCCCGACGCGATCGTCGACATCGCCACGCTCACCGGCGCCCAGGTGGTGGCCCTCGGCCCCGAGATCGCCGGAGTCATGGCCAACGACGACGAGTTCCGCGCCGAGGTGGTCGCGGCGGCCGGGTCGGCGGCCGAGCCGGCCTGGCCGATGCCCCTTCCCGCCGAGCTCCGCAAGGGGCTCGACTCCACCACCGCCGACCTAGCCCACAAGGCCGACCGCTGGGGCGGAATGCTCACGGCGGGGATCTTCCTCGGCGAGTTCGTGGGCGAGGGCATCCCGTGGGCGCACGTCGACATCGCCGGGCCCTCGTTCAACGAGAAGGACGCGTTCGGCTACACCCCCAAGGGAGGAACCGGGTACGGCGTCGCGACGCTGCTCACGCTCGTCGAGGGCCGCGCCGGCTGAGGCCGCTCAGCCGTTGCGGTGACGCGAGGTCCACTCGCGCATCCGGGCCGGGTAGCCGGTGAGGTTGACGTCGTAGGTCGGCACCCCGAGCTTGCGGGCGAGGTCGAACGCGGCGTCGCGCGAGGGAGCGGCGCGGCGGGTCCACTCGCCGTCGTGGGCGATGAGGACGACCGTCGGCGCCGTGTCCTGGGTCGCCGGCTCGATGTAGGCCTCGACGCCCCGCCGGGACTCGACGAACCGCGCCAGGTGCTTGCGGGCCGCCGAGACGTCACCACGACCGAGCTCGGCGCCGGGGACCCCCGTCCCCCGTGATCGCCGGAACCACGCCATGGCCCCCACCCTAGAGCCCGTGCCTCGGGACGAGGCATCCGCCGTACGGTCCGAAGCGCCCCACCCGGCGAGGACAGTGACAAGATGCAAGGGTTCGCCCCGGCCCCGGCAGGGGCGGACCGCGACGGCGCGTGGCGGCTCCCCGGAGCGCCCACAACTACGATGGGCCGACGGCTACCTCGAGAAGGAGAACGCAGAACATGTCTGAACGCGTGACCATGCCCGCGCTGGGCGAGTCCGTCACCGAGGGCACTGTGACCCGCTGGCTCAAGGGCGTCGGCGACCACGTCGATATCGACGAGCCGCTTCTCGAGGTC
This sequence comes from uncultured Actinomycetota bacterium, assembly GCA_963800435.1. GTDB lineage: Bacteria > Actinomycetota > Actinomycetes > Actinomycetales > Dermatophilaceae > CAVSJJ01. The sequence goes on along the minus strand of CAWDBE010000008.1, from coordinate 757,881 downwards.
TCGACCGACAAGGTCGACACCGAGATCCCATCGCCCGTCTCGGGCACCCTGCAGGAGATCCTCGCGCAGGAGGACGACACCGTCCCCGTCGGCGCCGACCTCGCGGTCATCGGCGACGGCGAGGCGCCGAGTGGGCCCGCCGAGCAGCCGGCGGCCCAGCAGCCCGAGCCGCAGGCCGCCCCCGAGCCCCCCGCGCCCGAGCCCGCGCCCGAGCCCCCCGCGCCCGAGCCCGCCCCCGAGCCCCCCGCGCCCGAGCCCGCGCCCGCCGCCCCACCGGCGCCCCAGCCCCAGCCCACCGCCCCCCCTCCGGCCACCGCGTCCGGCGGTGGCGACGGCACGACGGTGACGATGCCGGCGCTCGGCGAGTCCGTCACCGAGGGAACGGTGACGCGCTGGCTCAAGAGCGTCGGCGACGAGGTCGCGGTCGACGAGCCGCTCCTCGAGGTCTCGACCGACAAGGTCGACACCGAGATCCCCTCCCCGGTCGCCGGGACCCTGTCGCAGATCCTCGTCCAGGAGGACGAGACCGTCCCCGTCGGTGCCGACCTCGCCGTCGTCGGTGGGTCCGCCGCCGCGGTCCAGGAGGTGCCGAGCGCGCCCACACCCGTCCCCGAGCCCCAGCCCGAGCCGGCGGCCCCCGAGCCCGAGCCGACGGCCCAGGTCGTGGTGGCTGAACAGGCGCCTGCCGAGCAGGCCGCGCCCACGCCGCCGTCCGCCGAGCCGGCGCCGGCGCCGGCCGCCATGAGAGCCCCCGCTCGCCCGTCGACCGCGCCGGGCCACGCCGCCCCGGCGCCCTCGACGGACGTCCCCGACGCGTCGGCCTACGTCACGCCCCTCGTCCGCAAGCTCGCCGCGGACCACGACGTCGACCTGGCCGGCATCACCGGAACCGGCGTCGGCGGCCGGATCCGCAAGCAGGACGTCCTCGCGGCCGCCGAGGCCGCCCAGCAAGCCGCCCAGCAGGCCGCCGAGCCCGCGCCCGCCCCTGCCCAGGCGGCTGCCCCAGCGGCGAGTGCCGCGCCGGCGCGCGTGGCGGCCGCCGACTCGAGCAAGCGCGGCACCACGGAGAAGATGACCCGGCTGCGCCGGATGATCGCCCAGCGGATGGTCGAGTCGCTGCACATCTCCGCCCAGCTGACCACGGTCGTCGAGGTCGACGTCACCAGGATCGCCCGGCTGCGGGACCGCGCGAAGGTCGACTTCGCTCAGCGCGAGGGCACCAAGCTCAGCTTCCTGCCGTTCTTCGCGCTCGCCGCCGTCGAGGCCCTCAAGGCGCACCCCACCGTCAACGCCAGCATCAACGACGACGAGGTCACGTACTACGGCGTCGAGCACCTCGGCATGGCCGTCGACACCGACAAGGGCCTCATCGTCCCGGTCGTCAAGAACGCCGGCGACCTCAGCATCGCCGGCCTGGCCAGGGCCATCGCCGACCTCGCCGACCGCACCCGCACCAACAGGATCACGCCGGACGAGCTCACCGGCGGGACGTTCACCATCACCAACACCGGCAGCCGCGGGGCGCTGTTCGACACCCCGATCATCAACCAGCCGCAGGTCGCCATCCTCGGCACGGGTGCGGTCGTCAAGCGACCGGTCGTCGTCGGGGCGCAGGACGGCGGCGAGACGATCGCCGTCCGGTCGATGGTCTACCTGGCCCTGTCCTACGACCACCGCATCGTCGACGGCGCCGAGGCCGCTCGGTTCCTCACGACGATGAAGCACCGTCTCGAGGAGGGGGCCTTCGAGGCCTCGCTCGGCCTGTGACCCGGAGCGGGTCGGCCCGATGACCCGGCGGATCGCCGTCACGGGTAGCTCCGGGCTGATCGGGTCCGCGCTGGTCGAGCACCTGCGGGGGCGCGGCGACGAGGTCGTCCGGCTGGTCCGTCGCCCGCCGCGGGACGCGGACGAGCGGCGGTGGGATCCGGTCTCGCGCCGGCTGGACCCGGCCGCCCTCGACGGGGTGAGCGCCGTGGTCCACCTCGCAGGGGCCGGCCTCGGGGACCACCGGTGGACCCCGTCGTACCGGAGCGCGATCCTGACGTCGCGGACCGACTCCACCCACGCCGTGGCCGCGGCCGTCGCCGACGCCGACCACGCGGTCCGGCTGGTGAGCGGCTCGGCCGTGGGCTTCTACGGCGACCGCGGCGACGAGGAGCTCACCGAGGACAGTGCAGCCGGCGAGGGCTTCCTCAGCGAGGTCGTCCTCGCGTGGGAAGCCAGCGCCGCCCCCGCCGTCGAGGCCGGAGCCAGCGTGGCGTTCTCGCGGACGGGCATCGTCCTCAGCCCCGACGGTGGCGCCGCGGCGCCGCTGCTGCGGCTGGCCCGGCTCGGGCTGGGTGGGCCGCTGGGCACCGGCCGCCAGTTCTGGCCGTGGATCACCCTCGGGGACGCGGTCCGGGGACTGGTCCACCTCGCCGACTCCCCCGACCTCACCGGACCGGTCAACCTCGTCGGCCCGCAGCCGGCTCGCCAGCGGGACATCGCACGCGCCTTCGGCACCGCCCTGCACCGGCCCGCCGTCCTGGCCGCTCCCGGGTTCGCCCTCCACGCCGTGGTCGGGGAGTTCGCCGGGAGCATCCTCGCGAGCCAGCGGGTCGTCGGGCGACGGCTGCCCGAGAGCGGGTTCGAGTACGCCCACCCGGACCTGGAACGCGCCGTGGCGTGGGTCCTCGGCCGGGACGCCTGACCGGCCCCGCTCGCGTCCGTCGCTAGCGGGACGCGGAGCGCACGTCGCGGACCCGCCAGCCCTGCCCGGTCCACACGAGGTCGACCAGGACCTCCGCCCCCCGGCTCGCCGGCCGCGCCGTCCGGTCCCCGTCGGGCCACACCACGTCGTATGCCGCGGTGTCTACCCTGGTGCGCAGCGTGGCCGCCGCGGGCGTGGCGGCCACCACCACCGTGGCACCCACCGAGAACGACAGCCCCAGGTAGTGCAGCCCCTCGCGCTGCGCCTCCGCCAGCGCCGAGTTGTCGCGCCGCATCGCGACCGAGCCCCCGGCGTCGACCTCCCCGAGCCGGGCCGCGACCCCGGCCCGCCACACCACGGCCCGCCGGTCCGCGAGCGCGGACATCAGGCCGAGCGGGTCGGCGCCCGCGGCGGCCTGGTCGGTCAGCAGGTCGGGGCCGGTCGACCCGGTCGCACGGGTCGTCGCCACGGCCGGAGCCCGCGTCCCGGGCTCGGCCGCTGCCCGCTGGGAGCGGGAGGCGACCACCGACGCGACGAGCACACCCGCCAGGAGCAGGGCGAGGGAGCCGGCCAGCGTCCACGCGCCCCGAAGGGGGCGGCGGACCCGGGGGCGGCCGTGGCGGGCACGGGGCCGGGTGCCGCCGGCCGCGGTCTGCGACGACGCGACTGCCCGGATCCGATGGGTCAGGGCGCTCACCTCGTCGTCGCCGCGCATGAGGAGCAGCGGCTGGGGCACCGCGCACCCGAAGATCTCGTGCGCGAGGTCGACGGCCTCCGGGCGCAGCGCAGGGTCGGTCGCCAGGCACCGCTCGACGACGCCGATCAGCGACTCGTAGGCCGGCCCCAACGGCGCCTCGTCACCGGCGCCCCCTCGCCTCCGCAGTGCGGTGACCGCGTCTGCCAGCGGGCCGCGCAGGGCCGCCAGCCCGGGGACCTCGCCGGTCAGGCACAGCCAGCCGAGCGCGCCCACGGCATACACGTCGGCGGCCGGGGACGGGTCCGATCCGGCCAGCACCTCCGGCGCGACGAACCCGTCGGTCCCGTGCACGTCGTCGACGGGCAGGCCGGTGACCCGGGCCGTACCGAGGTCGGCGAGGACCGGGCGCCCCGAGCGGTCGAGCAGCACGTTGCCCGGGGAGACGTCGCCATGGACGACGCCCCCGGCGTGCAGCCGGCCGAGGGCGGACGCCACCGGCGAGAGGACCGTCACCGCCTCCTCGGGGCTGAGATGACCACGGGCGAGGACCACCTCCCGCAGGGACCCCCCTGCGAGATGGTCCACCACGAGAACGAGGTCCCCCGAGCCCACCGCCAGGGCGTCGTGGACGACCAGCAGGTGCTGGGAGGCCAGCCGCCGCAGGACCGCGAGCTCACGGATGGCGGCGTCGACATCGGCCGGAGCGCCCCCCGGCACGACCTTGAGTGCCACCAGCACGCCGTCGGCGCGCCGGACCGCCGACCACACGGCCGCGCTCGCTCCGACCCCGAGGAGCTCGCCCACCTCGTACCCCGGCACCTCGGGCGGCTCGGGGTCCCGGCGCGCTTCCCACGGCTCCTGCCACGACATCGCCCCACTGTCGCCGATCACCGAACCCCGGCCGCCGGGTTATCCACAGCCGCGACCTAGGGTGGTGGCCATGCCTGCCGACCAGCCGACGATCCTCGCCACCTCGGGTGGCTACCGGTTCGGGACCCGGACCCGGATCGAGCTCGACGCCCTGGTCCACCACGCCGTCACACTGTCGGGAGTGTCCGGCCGACGGCCCCGGCTCACCTTCGTCGGGACCGCGACGGGCGACCAGCGGCACGGCAACGACGACATCCACCAGGCCGGGCGGGTGGCCGGCTTCGACATCACGACCCTCGACCTGTTCCCCATGCCGAACCTCGACGACATCGAGGGCCATCTGCGCACCCAGGACGTCGTGTGGGTCCAGGGTGGCTCGGTCGCCAACCTCCTCGCCGTCTGGCGGGTCCACGGGCTCGGTCCGGTGTTCCGTCGCGTCTGGGAGTCGGGCGTCGTGCTCAGCGGAGTCTCGGCCGGGTCGATCTGCTGGTATGTCGGGGGCACCACCGACTCGTTCGGCCCCGAGCTGCGCCCGGTCACCAACGCCCTCGCACTGCTGCCCTACGGCAACGGGGTCCACTACGACAGCGAGGCCCGGCGCCGCCCCCTCGTCCAGTCCCTCGTCGCCGACGCCACCCTGCCCGAGACGCACTGCACCGACGACGGCGTGGGCCTGGTCTACCACGGGACGGGCCTGGTCGAAGCGGTCGCCGAGACCGGCGGCAAGGGCGCCTACATCGTGCGCCGCGAGGGCGACCGGGCCGTCGAGGAGCGGCTCGAGCCGCGTCGCCTGCCCTCCCCCTAGGACCCTCCGGCCGGGCCCGCTCAGAGGCGGACGACCCGCTCCTGGGCGGCACTCGAGCGGGCCGCGTCGATGACGGCGAGGGTGTGCACCGCATCGCGGGGGTCGACCGGCATCGCCGCCTGGGGGTCCGGGGCGGTGAGAGCCAGCGCGACCTGGCGGTAGAAGTCGGCCTGGTCGGCCGGTACGCGGTCCACGGGTTCGCGCTCGGTCCCCCGGTAGAGCCAGCCGCACTGTCCGGGGCCGGCGTCGGCGAGGTCGGCGTAGCTGCTCGGCTCGGAGTGCAGCGACGCGATGAGAAGGGCGCCGGCGTCGCCGAGCAGCCGGACCCATGGCCCGGGCGCCGCGCAGAGCGAGGTCGCGCCGAGGTGTGACACGAGCCCCCCTCCATGACGGCAGACGAGCACGGCGTCGTCCTCGGCGACGCTGCGGTGCGCGGCGACGGTGGCGAAGACCGACTCGACCGGCCCGAACACGCGGACGGCGATGTCGACCAGGTGGGCGTGCAGGTCGAGCATGATCCCGCCGCCCTCGCTCGCCGGAGCCTTCTCGCGCCAACGGTCGGGCAGCACCGGCCGCCAGCGCTCCCATCGCATCTCGAGGCGGAACGGCGTTCCTACGGCGCCGGACCGCGCGACGTCGGGTGAGCGTGGCGACCTCGGGGTCGTATCGGCGGTTCTGGAACACGGTGAGCGGCACCGCCACCCGCTCGGCGTGCTCGAGCAGCGGGAGTGCCTGGCGGGCGCTCACGGCCAGCGGCTTGTCGACGACGAGCGGGATCCCCGCGTCGAGGACGGCCATGGCGTGGGCCGCGTGGACGCCGGTGGGCGTGGCCAGGACAACGAGGTCGAGACCGTCGACGGCCAGCAGGGCGTCGAGGTCGGCCACGACGCGCGCACCCGGCAGGTCCGCTCGCGCCTGCGCCACCCGCTCGGGGTTGCTCGTGGCGACGGCTGCCACCTCCAGGCCCGCCCGCCGGAGCAGCGGCGCGTGGATGCCGCGGCCCGCCGAGGCGTATCCGGCCAGTCCGACCCGGGTCATCGCTCGCTCTCGGTGAGGTCGGGGAGGCGAGACAGCCGCCCCGGCCACCAGATCCGCGCTCCGACGTCGTATGCCGTGGCCGGCACGAGGAGCGACCGTACGACGAGGGTGTCGAGCAGGACACCGAACGCGACGATGAACGCCATCTCGACGAGGAAGACCAGCGGCAGCACCACCAGCGCCGAGAACGTCGAGGCCAGGACGACGCCCGCGCTGGTGATGACCCCGCCGGTCACCGCGAGGGCGACGAGGATGCCCTGGTGCGTACCCCGGGACCGGGTCTCCTCGCGCACGCGGGTCATGAGGAAGATCGAGTAGTCGATGCCGAGCGCCACCAGGAAGACGAACCCGTAGAGCGGAATCGCCGGGTCCGCACCCGGGAAGCCGAACACGTGGTTGAACATGAGAGCCGACACGCCGATGGTGGCCCCGAACGAGAGGACGTTCGCGACGACGAGCAGGACGGGCGCGACGAGGGAGCGCAGCAGCAGGGCCAGCACGACGAAGATGACGGCGAGGATCACCGGCGCGATGACCTTGAGGTCGCGCGTGCTCGCGTCCCTGACGTCGAGGTTGACGGCCGTCTGGCCGCCGACGAGCACATCGGTGCCCACGGCGTCGAGCTCGGCCCGTAGCCGGCGGACCACGTCGGCGGCGGCGGGGCTGTCGGCCGGGTCCACCAGCGTGGCCTGGAGGACGACGTTGCCGTCGCGCACCGTCGGCGGCGTGTCGCCGGAGGACGGCGTGAGCCCGATGAAGGGGTCCTGGAGGCCCTTCTCCCGCTGCAGGACCTCGAGGGCGGGCTGGGCCTGCCCCTGCGGCGCGATGACCTGTACCGGGCTGCCGGAACCACCCGGGAAGTGCCGGTCGATGGCCTTCTGGGCCTGGACCGAGTCGACCTCGGTGAGGAAGACGTCGGCGTTCGAGATGCCCTCGGCCTTGAAGGTCGGCGCGAACGCCGCGGCGGCGAGCAGACCGACGAGGGTGAGCGCCCAGGTGCGGCGGGGGTGAGTGCCGACCATGGTGGCCACCCGTCCCCAGACGCTGCGGGTGCCGATCTTGTCCTGGGAGTGGACGTGGTCCACGCGGGGCACGAACGGCCAGAAGACCCACCTCCCACCCAGCACGAGGAGGGCGGGCAGGAAGGTCAGGGCGGCGACCAGCGACCCGGCGATGCCCAGGGCACCGACGGGGCCGAGCCCGGCGGTGCTCTGAAGCGTGGCGAGGAGCAGGCACAGCAGACCGAGGATGACCGTCGAGGCCGAGGCCACGATGGCCTCCACGCTGCCACGCCACGCCCGCCTGAGCGCCACCCACGAGCTGGGGTCGTCGTGCAGCTCCTCGCGGAAACGGCTGACGAGCAGCAAGGAGTAGTCGGTCGCGGCGCCGACGACGAGGATGAACAGGATCCCCTGGGACTGCCCCGACAACGCGATGTGGCCGGCCTTGGCGAGCGGGTAGACCGCGAGCGAGGCGAGGGCCAGCCCGAAGACGGCGCTGAGCAGCACCGCGACCGGCAGGACCGGGCTGCGGTAGACGACGAGGAGGATGACGAACACGACGAGCAGGGCGACCCCGAGCAGGATCCCGTCGATGCCGGAGAACGCGGTGACGAAGTCGGCGATGAGCCCTCCGGGCCCACCGACGTATGCCGTGAGCCCGGCTCCGAGGGTGGCAGGCGCCGCCGCGCGGATCGCCGTCGCCGTCTCGAACAGGGGCGTCGTGCCGCCCACGGCCGCGGCGGACCTGGCACTGTCCACGGAGGCGACGATCAGCGCGGCCCTGCCGTCCTGGCTCGGGACGGCCTGCGGTGCACCCCCGCCGACGAGGTAGTCGCCGACCGTCGCCGACGGCCCGATGGCCGGCAGCGCGAGACCGGGGATGGCGGCGGCGAGGTGGGAGACCGAGGTCAGGTCCCCTGGGGTGAGCGTCCCCGAGCCCTTCTCGACGACGATGAGGTAGGGGATGGTCGCGGTGTCGGAGAACGCCGCGAGCGCGTTGATGACCTGGGTCGACTCGGCACCCTTGGGCAGGAACGAGGCGTTCTCGTTCTTCTGGACCTCGCTCAGCCGGCCGGCGTACGGCCCACCCACGCCGCCGACGGCGAGCCAGGCGGCGACGACGAGGAGCGCCGTGACGAGCACCCGCCTCGGGCGACCGCGTGTGTGCCGGCCGTCGTCGCCGGAGGACTCACCGCGCCGGGCCGGTCCTCGGCCGACAGGACCCGAGGCCGCGTGCCGATGCTGCATACCGGCCACCCTACGGGCCCGTGCTCGCGGCTACCCGGCCGTACGGCATACCGTGGACGGCATGTCGCTCCGTCTCGTCCACCTCGGCTTCGCCCCCGACTACGTCGACTACCAGGCTGCGTGGGACCGCCAGCGCGAGGTGCACGCCACCGTCGTGGCCGGCGCCGAGCCCGACACGGTCCTGCTCCTCGAGCACGCCGCCGTCTACACGGCGGGCAAGCGCACCGAGCCGCAGGAGCGCCCCGTCGACGGCACGCCCGTGATCGACGTGGACCGGGGCGGCAAGATCACCTGGCACGGCCCGGGACAGCTCGTCGGCTACCCGATCGTCCGTCTGCCCTCACCCGTCGACGTCGTCGCCCACGTGCGCCGCCTCGAGGAGGTGATGATCCGGGTCTGCCGGGAGTTCGGCGTGGAGACCACCCGGGTCGAGGGCCGCAGCGGTATCTGGGTCACGGCCGACGACAGCGGTCCCGACCGCAAGGTCGGGGCCATCGGCATCCGGGTGAGCCGGGACGTGACGATGCACGGGTTCGCGCTGAACTGCGACGCCGACCTGTCCTGGGGGCAGGTCATCATCCCGTGCGGCATCGCCGACGCGGGGGTGTCGTCGATCAGCCGCGAGCTGGGGCGGGTCGTCACCGTGCAGGACGTCCTCCCCTACGCCGAGAAGCACCTCACCGACGTCCTCGGCTAGCGGCCGGCCGGCGGACCCTCGCTCAGCCGCGGCGGTAGACCCGCGCGTCCCAGGCGCCGAGGACGATCTCGCCGGGCGCAGCCTCCGGGACGGGGCCGGTCCCGAGGACGAGCTCGGCAGCCGTCCACTCCTGCGCCTCTGGCACCGGGGCCGGGACGCGGTCGTCGGACGAGAGGTTGGCGACGACGAGCAGCCGCGCCCCCTCCCACTCCCGCTCGAAGGCGTAGACCCGCTCGTCCTGCGGCAGCAGCATGGTGAAGTCGCCGTGTGCGACGGCCGGCTCGTCGTGGCGCAGGGCGATGACGGCGCGGAAGTGGGCGAACACCGAGTCGGGGTCATCGACCTGGGCGGCGGCGTTGATCTCGGTGTGGTTGGGGTGGACGGCGATCCACGGCGTGCCCGTCGTGAACCCCGCGTGCTCGCTGTCATCCCACTGCATCGGGGTACGCGCGTTGTCGCGGCTCTTGCGGCGCAGGGCCGCCAGCACGCCCTCGGGGTCGGCGCCCGCGGCCACCGCCTGGTGGAAGTGGTTGACCGACTCCAGGTCGCGGAAGTCCTCGATGGCGGCGAACGGGAAGTTCGTCATCCCGAGCTCCTCCCCCTGGTAGACGTAGGGGGTGCCGCGGTGCAGGTGCAGGACGGTCGCGAGGGCCTTGGCCGAGCGCTCCCGGTGGGCCGGGTCGTCGCTCCCGAACCGGCTGACCGCCCGCGGCTGGTCGTGGTTGTCGAGGTAGAGGCTGTTCCACCCGCGCTCGGCGAGCCCCGCCTGCCAGCGGCCGAACGACCCCTTGAGGTCGAGCATCCGCATCGGTCGGATGTCCCACTTGCCGCCGGGTCCGGAGTCGAGGTCGACGTGCTCGAACTGGAAGACCATGTCGAGCTCGCGGTGGGCCGGGTCGGTGTACTCCCGGGCGAGCTCCATGCTGACCCCGGGCATCTCACCCACGGCGAGCAGGCCGTGGGGGCGGCCGGCGAACACGGCGGCATGCATCTCCCTCAGGAACTCCTCCAGGCGCGGGCCGCAGATGACGCTCGCGAACTGCGCCCCGTACTGGGATCCGGGCGGCACCGGCGCATCCTCGTAGTCGCGCTTGGAGATGAGGTTGATGACGTCCATCCGGAAGCCGTCGACGCCTCGGTCGAGCCACCAGCGCATCATCTCGTGGACCGCCTGCCGCACCGCCGGGTTCTCCCAGTTCAGGTCCGGCTGCTTCGGGCTGAAGATGTGCAGGTAGTACTGCCCTCTGCTCTGCTCCCAGGCCCAGGCCGAGCCCGAGAACGCCGACCCCCAGTTGTTGGGGGCGGCCCCGGGCTCGCCCCCGACGGTGCCGGGCCGGGCGTCGCGCCAGATGTACCAGTCGGCCCTGGCGTTGTCCCGGCTGGCGCGCGACTCCTCGAACCACGCGTGCTCGTCGGAGGTGTGGTTGACGACAAGGTCCATCACGACCCTGATCCCCCGCTCGTGGGCGCCCGCGACGAGGGCGTCCATCTGCTCCAGGGTCCCGAACAGCGGGTCGATGTCCTGGTAGTCGCTGATGTCGTAGCCGTTGTCGTCCATCGGGCTGCGGTAGACCGGCGAGAGCCACACGACGTCGACACCCAGCCGGGCGAGGTGGTCGAGGTGGGCGATGACCCCGGCGAGGTCGCCGACGCCGTCCCCGTCGCCATCGGCGAAGCTTCGCGGGTAGATCTGGTAGACGACGGCCGACCTCCACCAGTCCCTCGGGACGGTGTCGGAGACAGGTGTGTGAACGGGGGCGGCGGTCACCGGCTCGGTCATGGCGCCAGCGTAGGCGGCGGCCGGCACGGCCGACGCGGCGGCCGGGCGTAGGCTTGGCGGCTGATCGGGTATGCCGCCCGCGCCGGACCGCGGTGACCCGCCGATACTGCGAGGAGACCCGTCGTGACCATCGCCCCCGAGGGCCGTCGCCTGCTACGCGTCGAGGCGCGCAACAGCGAGACACCCATCGAGCGCAAGCCGTCGTGGATCCGCACCACGGCGACGATGGGCCCGCAGTTCACCTCGCTCGACTCGATGGTCAGGTCCGAGGGCCTGCACACCGTGTGCCAGGAGGCCGGCTGCCCCAACATCTTCGAGTGCTGGGAGGACCGCGAGGCGACCTTCCTCATCGGCGGGGACGTGTGCACACGCCGCTGCGACTTCTGCGACATCGCGACCGGCCGGCCGGTCGCGCTCGACCTCGACGAGCCGCGGCGGGTCGCCGAGTCGGTGCGCCGGATGGGGCTGCGCTACTCGACCGTGACCGGCGTCGCCCGCGACGACCGGCCCGACGGCGCTGCCGGGCTCTACGCCGAGACCATCGCCCGGATCCACGCGGTCAACCCCGGTACCGGCGTCGAGATCCTCCCGCCGGACTTCGGCGCGGTGCCCGAGCTCGTCGGACAGGTCTTCGAGGCCCGACCCGAGGTGTTCGCCCACAACCTCGAGACGGTCCCGCGGATCTTCCGCCGCATCCGCCCGGCGTTCACCTACGAGAAGTCGCTGCGGGTCCTGTCGATGGCTCGGGAGGCCGGACTGGTCACCAAGTCCAACCTCATCCTCGGGATGGGCGAGGAGGAGCACGAGATCGACCAGGCGATGCGCGACCTGCACGACGCCGGCTGCGACATCCTCACCATCACCCAGTACCTCCGCCCCTCGGCGCGGCACCACCCGATCGAGCGGTGGGTCCGGCCCGAGGAGTTCGTCCGGTGGAGCGAGCGGGCCGACGAGCTCGGGTTCTCGGGCGTGATGGCCGGGCCGCTGGTGCGCTCGTCCTACCGCGCCGGTCGGCTCTGGGCCACCGCGATGACCCGGCTCGGGCGCCCCATCCCCGGCCACCTGGCCCACCTCGCCGCGGCCGCGTCCTCGCCCGCCCGCCAGGAGGCGGCGGCCGTCGTCGCCCGAGGCGCCGGACCCGTATCCTAGGCGGGTCGGAGCGGCATACCGACCGCGCCGGCCGGCTCGGCGACCCGCTCGCCCAGCACGCACCACCGAACCAGGAGCAGCACCCGTGTCCCAGGACAGCGAGAAGAAGAAGGGCCGCATCGCCCAGGTCCGGGACGGCTACACCGCCATCCGACAGCTCGACCCCAAGGTCGGCTGGTGGATGCTCGGGTCGGCACTCGCCACGATCGCCGTCGTCGTCGTCGTCGGGCTGCTGCTCGGCCACTGGGTCTATGCGCTCATCGTCTCCCTGCCGGCCGCCGCCCTGGCCGCGACCATCGTCATGAACCAGCGTGGGAACCGGGCGATGTACACCGCCCTCGACGGGCAGCCGGGCGCGGCCGGGGTGGCCCTGCAGAGCCTGGGCAGCCGTGGCTGGTACACCAGCCAGGAGCCCGTCGCGGTCGACTCGATGCGGGGCACCAAGATCTCCGACCTCACCGGCGCGGCCATCGTCTTCCGGGCCCTCGGGCGCCCCGGCGTGGTGCTCGTGGGCGAGGGCCCGTCAGCCCGGGTCGCCAAGCTGCTGAAGGCCGAGGAGAAGAAGGTCTCCCGGGTCGCCCCGGGCGTCCCCGTCCAGCTCGTCGCTGTCGGCGACGGCGACGGCGAGGTCCCCATCCGCAAGCTCTCGAACCGCCTCACCCGGATGAAGTCGGTGCTCACCAAGGACGAGGTGGCGGTCGTCAACAAGCGGCTGAAGTCCCTCGGCGGTCTGCGCACCGGCATCCCGGCCGGCATGGACCCGACGCGGGCCCGCGTGGACCGCAAGACACTGCGCGGCAAGTAGGCCGTGCGCAGGTGGCCCGCAGGCGGCGGGCCCGTCGCGGCCGGGCTCGCTACCGCCGGACGATGACCGTCCCGGCGACCCGGTCGTGCCAGCCCCGCCCGTCGCTGCCGGTGAGGACCGCCGGGACGAACAGGCAGAGCAGGACCGTGCGCACGGCGACCTGCACCGGGTAGAAGCCCGGGCCGACCTGGCGCACCTGCAGGCCCAGAAGCCGGTGTCCCACCGTCGAGCCCGTCGTGGCGACGAGCAGGATGTTCTCGGCGCCGAACACGACCAGTGGCCACCACGTCCCGCTGCTGCCCGCGCCACCACCGCTGCCGACGCTCGTGCCGAGCAGGCCCACCGCGATGAGCTCGCAGAGCAGCCAGTCGATGACGACGGCGCCCAGCCGCCGCCCCCAGGGGGCCATCGACCCCGGGCCCTCGGCCGGCATACCGAGGACGGCTCCGGGGTAGCTCTCGACGTCGTCCACGGCAGCACTGTATGCCGTGGGCGCCGCTCCCCCGGACGTCGCCCGCGGGGTCGCGGCACCGTCCGCCGGGCTGTCCAGGTCGTGGGCGCCCCGTCCCACGTCCTGGAACTCTGGCAGCGTGTAACACCGGCGAAACAACTAGGTCATGGTCGGGAAACCGCTTGTCCCTAGCGTCGACGCAACGCACTGGGCCGGCGACAGGCCCGCGCTCATCAACCCAGGAGGTTGGATTGTTCAGCACTGCTGACGAGGTCCTCGCGTTCATCAAGGCCGAGGGCGTCAAGTTCGTCGACATCCGGTTCTGCGACCTACCAGGCGTCATGCAGCACTTCAACGTGCCCGCCGCCACCGTGGACGCCGACTTCTTCATCAACGGCGCGATGTTCGACGGCTCGTCGATCCGCGGCTTCCAGGCCATCCACGAGTCGGACATGAAGCTCGTTCCCGACCCCACGACCGCCTACGTCGACCCGTTCCGGGTCGAGAAGACGCTCATCATCAACTTCTCGATCGTCGACCCCTTCACGGGCGAGGCCTACAGCCGCGACCCGCGCAACATCGCCGCCAAGGCCGAGGCCTACCTCAAGTCGACCGGCATCGCCGACACCGCCTACTTCGGCGCCGAGGCCGAGTTCTACATCTTCGACGACGTCCGCTTCGAGACCAAGCAGAACACGAGCTACTACGTCATCGACTCCGTCGAGGCCGCGTGGAACACCGGCCGCGAGGAGGAGGGTGGCAACCTCGGGTACAAGACCCGATACAAGGGTGGCTACTTCCCGGTCCCGCCGGTCGACCACTTCGCCGACACCCGCGACAAGATCTGCCTCAACCTCGCCGACGTCGGCATCAACGTCGAGCGCAGCCACCATGAGGTGGGGACCGCCGGCCAGCAGGAGATCAACTACCGCTTCAACACGCTGCTGCAGTCCGGCGACGACATGATGAAGTTCAAGTACGTCGTCAAGAACACGGTGTGGGAGCTCGGCAAGACCGCGACCTTCATGCCCAAGCCGATCTTCGGCGACAACGGGTCCGGCATGCACACCCACCAGTCGCTGTGGAAGGACGGCGTTCCGCTGTTCTACGACGAGCGCGGCTACGGCGGCCTGTCCGACATCGCCCGCTGGTACATCGGCGGCCTGCTCAAGCACGCCCCCGCGCTGCTGGCCTTCACCAACCCGACCGTCAACTCCTACCACCGGCTCGTGCCGGGCTACGAGGCGCCGGTCAACCTGGTCTACTCGGCCCGCAACCGCTCCGCCTGCGTGCGCATCCCCATCGCCGGCGACAGCCCGAAGGCGAAGCGGATCGAGTTCCGCATCCCGGACCCGTCGAGCAACCCGTACCTGTCCTTCGCCGCCCAGCTCATGGCCGGCCTGGACGGCATCAAGAACCGGATCGAGCCCCCGGAGCCGGTGGACAAGGACCTCTACGAGCTGCCGCCCGAGGAGCACGAGGCCATCGCCCAGGTCCCTGGCTCGCTCCCCGAGGTGCTCGCCGCGCTCGAGGAGGACCACGACTTCCTCCTCGAGGGTGACGTCTTCACGTCTGACCTCATCGAGACGTGGATCGACTGGAAGCGCAAGAACGAGGTGGACCCGATCCGCTTCCGCCCCCACCCCCACGAGTTCGAGATGTACTACGACATCTGATCCCCACCCCTGCCAGGCTCCAGGGGGCCGCATCCGCACACCCGGATGTGGCCCCCTCTGCCGTGCCCGTCGGCCGCGAGCCCTCGCCCGCGCGGACTGCGCGGGTATTTCCCCGAACGCCAGCGACGGCCGACGCGACCGCTCTATGGTGGGGTCGGAGAAGTGGGGAAAACCGCGTCACGCGATCTGGGGAGGATAGCGATGACCACCGAACGTCGACCGCACGTGCTCATCATCGAGCAGGCCGTGCCGCTGCGTCATGACCGTCGGGTGCGCCTGCAGTCCCAGGCACTGCTGCGCGCCGGCTTCCGGGTGAGCATCATCGCTCCCAAGGCGGCGGGCGACCGGTCCCGCCGGCGGGTCGAGGGCGTCGATGTCTACAGCTTCCGGGCGCTGCGTCACCGCCACAGCACCCTCGGGCTCACCGCGGCCGCCCTGTACTCGTGGCTGCGGGTCGCCTGGCTCTCGCTCGTGGTGTGGCGGCGGCGCCCCTTCGACGTGCTCCAGGGCGGCAACCCGCCGGACACGTCGTGGATCCTGGCGCGAGCGTGGGGGCTGCGCGGGGTGCGCTTCCTCTACGACCAGCGCGACCTCGGTCCCGAGCGCTACCTCGCCCGCTTCGGCCTGCCCGGTTCCCCCGTCGGCAAGGTCGTGCTCGGCTCCCTGCGCTGGCTCGAACGGCGGTCGTATGCCACTGCCGACCACGTCGTCGTGGGCAACGAGCTGTACCAGGAGATCGCCGCCCGGCGCGGCGGCCGGGACCTCGAGGACAGCACCGTCGTCCGCAGCGCGCCGGACACCCTCCGCCAGCGGCCGGTGCACCCACCGGCGGCCATCAGGTCCCAGGGGCGGCACCTCCTCGTGCACCTGGCCGCACCCGGCCATCTCGGTTCTCTGGACCAGCTCCTCGCCGTCATGGACGAGCTCGTCTTCCACCGCTGGCGCAACGACGTGCACCTCGTCCTGCTCGGCACCGGGAACGGACGCCGGTGGCGCGACCTGGACGCCATCCTCGCCGACCGGGGGCTGGCCGACCAGGTCACCGTCGTCCCCGACCCCGGGCCGACCACCGTGGCCCACTACCTCTCCGCTGCAGCCCTCGGTTTGTCGACCGAGCCCCGGACCCCGCTCAGCGACGTCACCCCCTCGCCGACGACGCTCGACTACCTCGCCTACTGCCTGCCCACCGTGTCCTACGACCTCGCCGAGGTGCACCTCGTCGCCGGCGCGGCCGCGGTGCTCGTCCCCTCCGGCGACACCCGCCTGTTCGCCGACGAGGTCGAGCTGCTGCTCGCCGACACCGAACGGCGGGTCCGGATGAGCCTGACCGCCCGGGACCGGGTCACCCGGCTCTTCGACTGGCTCCCCCAGGGCACGGCCTACGTCCGAGCGGTCGACCGGCTGACCGACCAACGCCTGGCGGTGCCCGGGGGCGCGGCCACGCTGCTGCTCTCGGCGATCCCGTCCGGCGACCTCGACCCCGAGCTCGGTCCGGCGGTCGATCTCGACGACCCCGGTGCGCTCACGGCATACCTGCGTGACCGTGGGGCTGCCGCGTCCGGACGCGCCAGCGCCTGACGCACCACGGGCGGGCACCACCGGCTCGGTCGACGCCGGCGGGACCGAGGCTCAGACGAGCCGCAGGGCCGGCGCACCGGCCGGCAGCGCCGTGGGGCCGCTGGTCCGGCGGCGGGACGCCCGGCGGCGACGGTGCCACCTGTCGATGACGTCGTCGGCCCAGGATCGGCGGGACGGGCCCAGGCACTCCCAGGACGACCGGTCCTGCCAGGCCTCGAACCAGCCCGGTTCCCCGGGGCGGACCGAGCGCATCTCGGCATCCGGGGACGTGATGAGACGGAGCACAGCAGCGGCCTGCCGCGGGGCGGCCGAGAGGTCGCTCACCGAGATGCTCACGGGGCCTCCTCCATGTCTGTTCACCGGGGCAGAGCCAGCATTTCGGCAGGTCAGAGGCGCGGTCAAGCAGTTCGGCGCCCACGCGGCGCTTTCGACCCGTTCCCCCGACGCCGCTCTCCTCCGTTCGGTCGAGCCCAACGCAGGACGGGGGCGCCGGCGCATCTCACCCGACGTTCGCGACCGCGATGTGGGATGCTCAGCGTGGGTGGATGCGGCTGCGCCCACCCGGACCAGAGAGGCTGTCATGGTCTTCGACGTCGTGATGTGGGTCGTGTTCGTGCTGGGGGCCACCGCCTTCCTCGCGGTGATCGTCAAGGGCATCGTCGACCGCTTCAGGCATCGGGTCCCCGAGGACTGGCAGGACGACCCCCCCGAGGGCACGTTCAAGCTGCGGGGCGGCCCGAGCTGGACCGGGGGCGGTCCCGGCAGCCTCCACTGACGCCGAGCCGACGCCACCCGAGCCGGCCCATCGGGCGAGGAGGCGGCGGCGACCCTGGCGCCCAGCCGGTCACACAGGAGTGACTGCCGCCCGCTCGAGTGGCGACCATGCCTGTGACCTGTGAGGATGGCCCACGCCCACACATCGCCGGGCATTCCTGACGGGCCGGCCCTCCGGGTCGCCCGTTCCACCGGAAGCGAGGCTCGACGTGGCTCCTCAGCCGACCGGCAGCATGCACGAGGTGCCTCTGGACGACCTCTTCTTCTCGACGACCGACGCCAAGGGCGTCATCGACGAGGCCAACGAGGTCTTCACCCGTAACGCCCGCTACAGCCGCGACGAGCTGATCGGGGCATCGCACAACATCATCCGGCACCCCGACATGCCCGGCGGCGTCTTCCGGATCATGTGGGACCTGCTCGCCGAGCGCACCCCGGTCTGCGCCTACGTCCTCAACCTCGCCGGTGACGGCAGCGCCTACTGGGCGTTCGCGACCATCGTCCCCATCGGCGAGCGCTACCTCTCGGTGCGCTCCACGCCCTGCAACATCGAGGCCCGCGACCTGCTCCACTCGCTCTACGCCGACGTCCGGGCGAAGGAGCGCGAGGCCCGGGTGGGCGGGGCGAGCGCCGCTGACGCCGCCGAGCTCGGACGCGACCTGCTTGCTGCGGCCCTCGGTGAGAACGGGTTCGGGTCCTACGCCGAGCTCCAGCTCGACCTGGTGCCGGTCGAGCTTGCGGCGCGCGACGCGGCCGGGCCCACCCCTCCCAGCCTGAACGATGGCGGCAAGGCGCTGCGGCACATGGTCCGGCACGCGACGCGCGCACAGGAGATCCTCATCGGGTTCAGCACGGACCTCACCGCCTCGCTCAGCGAGGCCGATGCCCTGGCCCGTGACCTGCGCCGCTGCGCCGGCTCGGTCGAGGCTCTCGCCGAGGCCCTCCCACCGGCGTCGGACGCAGCGGTGGCCGACGGCTCCGCCACGACACCGCCGGAGGTCGGCCCTGAGCGGCTCGAGAGCCTGCGCGCCGAGGTGTCCGACCTCGCGGACCAGCTCGCGACCGTCGTCCGGGCCCGCAAGCAGCTGCGGCTCAGCGCAGCCATCGCCAGGCTGCAGGCGGAGGCGGTGGGACGGTATGTCGTCGCCGTCGCCGACAAGCGCGAGGACCCCCGCGTCTCCGAGCGGGCCCTCGCCAGCCTGTCCGAGGCCCTGCTCGCCATCCTCGACACCGACGTCACCGCCGACCGGGCCGCCAGCGGCGCCTTCGAGGACCAGGTCGGAGCGACCACCACGACACTAGAGGCCGCCCAGGACGCCGTGGCCCACTGGCGGGCCGGCGTCGCACACGCCACGACCGAGACCGCCGGGGGGCACGACGCCCTGCGCGCGCTCGACGTCGCCCTCGATGCCGCGACGGGCATGGTGGCCCGGGTGCGGGAGCACAGCGCGACCCTCGGGGCGGCGACCACCGGGCTCGACCGCGACGGGCTCGCCGCGGAGCTCCACGAGATCGTCGACCTCGCCGCCAACGTCTGACCCCCGCCCCGGTCCGCCGACCGGAGGCTCGGGGCGGCATACGCGATGATGCGGTCATGGCCCCAGCCCTGACCCGACCCGTGATCGACGCCGTCCCCCCCGAGCTTCTCGACCAGCTCGCCGAGGCCGGGCGGACGGTGGTCGCCCGGGGGCTGGTCGTCGCCTCTGGCGGGAACCTCTCCGCGCGGGTGCCCGGCACCGACACGTTCGCCGTCACGGCGACCGGCACCTGGCTTGACCGGCTCACCCCCGCAGACTTCGTCCTGCTCGGCCTCGACGGCCGGCGACGCGGTGGCGGGGAGCGCCCGTCGGTCGAGTGGAAGCTGCACCAGCGGACGTATGCCGTGCGCGACGACGTCGCTGCCGTGGTCCACCTGCACCCCCAGCACGTCCTGCTCGTCGACCTCCTCGGCCAGCCGATCCGCCTCGTCACCTCGGACCACCAGGTCTACGTCGGCTCGGTCGGCCGCACGCCCTTCCTGCCGGCCGGAAGCCAGGACATCGCCGACGCCGCAGCCGAGGAGGCCCGCGAGAACGACGCTGTCATCCTCGCCCACCACGGCTGCTCGGCCCTCGGTGACTCCGTCGAGATGGCGCTGCGCCGGGCGATGAACCTCGAGGAGGCCGCCACGATGACCTACCGGCTGCTGCTGGCCGGCGACACCACGGCGCAGTTCCCGCCCGAGTGGGTCGGCAAGGTGGTCAGCGCCTGAGCCCTGCGCTCAGGGCGCGGCCAGCTCGGCGGGCCGGGCCAGGAGGGTGGGCGGCTGCCCGGCGGCCGGCTCGACGACGCCGCGCTCGGTCGTGATCACCGTGACGAGCCGGGCCGGTGTCACGTCGAAGGCGGGGTTGAACCCGGGCGTGCCCTCCGGGGCAAGCCGGATGCCGGCCAGGGTCGTCACCTCGGCGCCGTCCCGCTCCTCGATCTCGATGGCGCCGCCGTCGGGGGTGGCCAGGTCCACTGTCGACCAGGGAGCGGCGACGACGAACGGGATGCCCGCCTCCCGGCAGGCCAGGGCGACGCCGAGGGTGCCGATCTTGTTGGCCGTGTCGCCGTTGGCCGCGATCCGGTCGGCGCCGACGACCGCGAGGTCGACCAACCCTCGCAGGATGGTGGACGCGGCGGCTCCGTCGGCCTGGACGACGTGCGGGATGCCGTCGGCGGCCAGCTCGTAGGCGGTGAGCCGAGCTCCCTGCAGCAGCGGCCGGGTCTCGTCGGCATAGACCATCTCGAGGCGGCCCCGGGCCCGCAGCTCGCGGACGACTCCGAGCGCCGTCCCCCAGCCGGAGGTGGCGAGCGACCCTGCGTTGCAGTGGGTCAGCACTCGCAGCCCCGGACGGCTCAGCCGCTCCAGCAGCCAGTCGGCGACGTGGGCGCTGAGCGCGTGGTTGGCGGCGGTGTCCTCCGCTGCGATCTCCAGGGCGCGCGCGAGCACGGCATCGCGGCCGTCGGCCATGAGCGGCACGACCTGGTCGACGCCCCAGGCGAGGTTGACCGCGGTCGGGCGGGCGTGCCGCACCCGGTCCACGGCGTCGGCAAGCTCGGCTGCACCCCAGCCGAGCCGGGCGGCCTCGTCCATCGCGACGACCACTCCGAGCGCCCCGGCCACCCCGAGGGCAGGGGCTCCCCGCACCGCGAGGGTCGCGATGGCTGCGACCAGCTCGTCGCTCGAGACGATGGTCAGCGTCACGGACTCGGCAGGAAGCCTTCTCTGGTCGAGCAGCCGCACCGCCTGGCGGCCCGCGTCCCAGCCGATCGCCTCGATCGCCTCGTCGGCCATGACGTCCATGCTCCCTCCGCGGCCGTCGCAGGCACGACACGCCGTCCACCACACCCAAGCACACATCCAGCCCATTCCCAGCACCGAGGTCCATAGTGAGGATGGCCTAACTTGGGCCCCAGGAAGAGTTGAAGGGACCGACAGTGAGCACAGACAGGTTCGTTCCGGGCAGCATCGTCGTCGGTGTCGACGGCTCCCCGCTCAGCACGTCCGCGGTGGAGTGGGCCGCCCGCCGGGCGCACGCCCGGGACCTCCCCCTGCACATCGTCCACGCGTGCCGCAACGACCCGGGCGCCGGCTTCGGCGAGGCGCCCGACCGGGACGAGCTGCGCCGCTCGGCGATGGCCATGCTTGCCTCCGCTGTCGCGCACGCCCACAGCGCCGCTCCGGGCCTGCGGGTGTCGACGGCGTGCGTGCCCGGCTTCGCCTCCAAGACCCTGCTCCAGGTGTCGCACAAGGCCGCCATGGTCGTCGTCGGCGCAGTGGGCCACGGGATCATCAGCCGAGCCTCCATCGGCCCGACGACCCTTCAGGTCGCCATGGCGGCCCACTGCCCGGTCGTCATCATCGGGCACGAGGGCCGCACCAGCCCGACCAGCCACGGCCGCGTCGTCGTCGGCGTCGACGGCTCCTCCGCATCGCTCACCGCCCTCACCGAGGCCTTCGACCGCGCCGTGCTGCGCGGCGCGGAGCTGCACATCGTCCATGCCACGCCGACCAAGAGCGCCGGGACCGGACGGGGCACCAACACCACCTGGCCGGAGCATCAGGGGTCGGTGCAGGACCTCGTGGCCGAGCACATCTCGACCCACACCAGCGCACACCCGGACGTGAAGGTCAACCATGACCTCGTGCGCGCCGACCCGGTCAAGGCGCTGTACGACAGCTCCCGGGATGCCGACCTCGTCATCGTGGGTCGCCGCGGGCTCGGCGGGTTCCCCGGGCTGCGGCTCGGCTCGGTGGCGGTCAGGCTCATGGGCCGGACCTCCTGCCCTCTCGTCATCGCCCCCGCCGCCTGAGCGGGCCCGCCTGGCTCACGACTGCCGGCCGGGTCCACCCCCCTCCCCGGCCGGCGGTCGTGCCCCGTCGACCGTGGCCACGCCTCAGGCCGGGTCGGCCAGACCGAGCCGGTCGAGGACGAACGCCCACTCCCAGGCCAGCTGCTCCCAGGCGGCATACCGCCCGCTGCGCCCGCCGTGCCCGGCAGCCAGCTCGGTGCGCAGCAGGATCGGCCGTTCCGGCGCCCCGCTCGTCGCCGTCGCTCGCAGCCGGGCGACCCACTTGGCCGGCTCGGTGAACGACACGCGGGTGTCGTGCAGGCTCGTCGTCGCCAGGATGGCGGGGTAGTCGCGCATGGTGATGTTCTCGTAGGGCGTGTACGCCTTCATGCAGGCGTAGACCTCGGGGTCCTCCAGCGGGTTGCCCCACTCGTCCCACTCACCCACCGTCAGCGGCAGGTCGGGGCGCAGGATCGTCGTCAGGGCGTCGACGAACGGGACGGCGGCGTGCACGACCGTGAACCGGTCGGGCGCGAGGTTGACGGCCGCCCCCACGGTGAGCCCGCCCGCCGAGCCGCCCTCGAGCGCCAGCCGGGCACCGTCGACCCAGCCGATCTCGACGAGGCGGTCCGCGCACGCGACGAGGTCGGAGAACGTATGGGGCTTGGCCAGCAGCTTGCCGTCGTCGTACCAGTGCCGCCCCATCTCACCACCACCGCGCACATGGGCGACCGCAACGACCACACCACGGTCCAGCAGGCTCAGCCGGGCGACGGAGAAGTACGGGTCGCTGGAGGACTCGTAGGCGCCGTAGGCCGTCAGGAAGCCGGGGTGCGAACGGTCGGGCACCAGGCCGGCGCGGTGGACCACCGAGATGGGGACCCGGGTTCCGTCGGAGGCGGTGGCCCACTCGCGGTGCTGCTCGTAGTCGGCCGGGTCATAGCCACCGAGGACGGGGTGGCGTTTGAGCACGGTCCGCTCCCCCGTCGCGAGGTCCAGTTCGAGCACGGTGCGCGGGGTGACGAACGACTCGAACACCACCTGGAGCGACGGCGTGGCCGGCTCGGGGTTGTCACCGAGACCGACGCTGTAGAGGGGCTCGTCGAACGGCACCTGCTCGGGCGCGGCGTACCCGGTCGCCGAGGACGGGTCGCGGGGCAGCAGCCGCAGGGCGGTGAGGCCGCCCGAACGCAGTGAGAGCACGGCGACATCGTCGAAGGCGTCGACGCCGAGGAACCGCTCGCCGGGGGCGGATCCCAGCAAGGGCTGCCACTGCTCGTGGCTCGTGGCGTCGAGCGGCGCCCACGCGAGGTCCGCGTCGGCGTGGTCGGCGTTGTGGACGATGAGCAGCCGGTCGGCCGCGGGCTCGACGTCGTACTCGACGCCGTCCCGGCGCGGGGCGACGACCCGGAACTCCCCCTCGGGGTCATCGGTGGCCAGGAGGCGCACTTCCGACGTCGTCTTGGATCCGATGGACAGCACGACCCAGCGCTCGTCACGGCTGCCCTCGACGCCGATCCAGAAGCGTTCGTCGTCCTCCTGGTACACCAGGACGTCGTCGGCCGCCGGCGTCCCGACCCGGTGCCGCCACAGCTGGAACGGTCGCCACGCCTCGTCGAGCCTGGTGTAGTGGACCACCCGCCCGTCGCGGGACAGCTCGCACCCGTAGCCGACATCGGTGAGGGCCGTGTCGAGCGCCTCCCCGCTCGCGATGTCGCGGACGGTGAGGGAGAACCGCTCGTCGCCGGTGACGTCGGTGCCGAAGGCGACGGTGGTGTGGTCGGCACTGACGGCAAGGGCGCCGACCGAGAAGAAGTCGCTGTCGCCGGCCTCGACGTTGCCGTCGACGAGCACCTGCTCGCCCTCGACCCGGCCGCCCACGAGGTCGGGACGCACCGACCGGTCGGTCATCGGCGCCCGCGCGTGGACGGCATACTGCTGTCCCTCGACGGTGCGCGAGTAGTACCACCAGGGTCCGCTCACGACCGGCACGGACAGGTCGGTCTCCAGGACGCGCGAGCGGATCTCGTCGAAGATCAGGCGGCGCAGCGGCTCGAGATGGGCGGTCAGCGCCTCGGCGTAGGCGTTCTCGGCCTCGAGGTAGCCCAGCACCTCCGGGTCCTCGGCGTCGCGCAGCCACTCGTAGGGGTCGAGGACCCGGTCGCCATGGTGCTCACGGACATGCCCCCGGCGAACCGCCACCGGCGGCGTGGGAAGGTCGGCCATCGGTCTGTCAGCCCCCGGTCAGACAGCGCGGGCCGAGGAGCACCTTGAGGTCGCCGAACAGGGCCTCGGAGGCGGTCACCCGGTAGTCGAGCCGCAGCTTGTCGACGACCCGCCCGGGCTTGACCAGGCGCAGCTGCACCTCGGTCGTGCCCGGGTGGGACATCAGGACGGTCTTGAGCCCGTGGATGGTGTCGTTGGTGGCCCGCAACGTCTCCATCGTCAGCACCACCGGCCCGCGCGGCCCCTGCGTCACGTCGGGCAGCGTGAGCTCCTGGGCGTACAGCGAGACCGTGTCGTCACGGCGGTTGACCTTGCCGCGGACGACCGCCACCCGGTCCTGGGCGAGCATCGAGGACACCGCGGTGTAGGACGACGGGAAGAACAGGCACTCGATGGCGCCCTCGAGGTCCTCGACCGTGGCGATCGCCCAGAGGTCGCCCTTCTTGGTGCGCTTGATCTGCAGGCCGGTGATGAGCCCCGCGATGGTCACCATCGACCCCTCCGGCCGGGACTCGTCGCCGGTCAGCGTCGCAATCGCCGTGTCGGCGTGCTGGGTGAGGATGTGCTCGACCCCGAGCAGCGGGTGGTCGGAGACGTAGAGCCCGAGCATCTCGCGCTCGAAGCTCAGCAAGGTCGCCTTGTCCCACTCGACGCGCGGCACCACGGTCAGCCCCATGAGGTCGGACCCGCTGTCGGCGTCGGCCTCGTCCAGGGCGAGTCCGCCGAACAGCGAGTCCTGGCCGATGGCCTCCTGTCGCTTCATGGCGACGAACGCGTCGACGTACTCCTCGTGGACCTGCAGCAGCCCCATCCGGCTGTCCCCGAGCCCGTCGAACGCCCCGGCCTTGATGAGGGACTCGATGGTGCGTTTGTTGCAGACGACCGGGGCGATCTTGGACATGAAGTCCCGGAAGCTCGCGAACCGGCCCTTGCCCTCGCGGGCGGCGATGACCTCGTCGACGACGTTGTGCCCGACGTTGCGCACGGCCTCGAGGCCGAAGCGGATGTCGGTGCCGACCGCCGCGAACTGGCCGACCGACTCGTTGACGTCGGGCGGAAGGACCTTGATGCCCATCCGGCGGCACTCACCGAGATAGAGCGCGGACTTGTCCTTGTCGTCGCGCACGCTGGTGAGCAGGGCGGCCATGTACTCGGCCGGGTAGTTGGCCTTGAGGTAGGCGGTCCAGTAGGACACCAGCCCGTATGCCGCGGTGTGCGCCTTGTTGAAGGCGTAGTCCGAGAACGGGACGAGGACCTCCCACAGCGCCTTGACGGACGCCTCGGAGAAGCCGGTGTCGCGCATCCCCTGGGAGAACGTGCCGTACTCGGCGTCGAGGACGGACTTCTTCTTCTTGCCCATGGCCCGGCGGAGCAGGTCCGCGTTGCCGAGGGTGTAGCCGGCGAGCTTCTGGGCGATCTCCATGACCTGCTCCTGGTAGATCACCAGGCCGTGGGTCGTCCCGAGGATGGGTTCGAGGGCCTCGATCATCTGGGGCTCGAGCTGGCCCTTGAGCTTGGGGTCGAGCGGGATGAGCTCCTGCTTGCCGTTCTTGCGCAACGCGAAGTTCGTGTGTGCGTTGACCCCCATCGGCCCGGGCCGGTAGAGGGCGAGCGCGGCCGAGATGTCCTCGAAGTTGTCCGGCTGCATGAGCCGGAGCAGGGTGCGCATCCCGCCACCGTCGAGCTGGAATACCCCGAGCGTGTCGCCGCTGCGGAGCAGCTCGTAGGCCTTCGGGTCGTCCAGGGTCCGGGACAGCTCGTCGAGGTCGATGACCTCGCCCCGGTTGGCGGCGACGTTGGCGATGGCGTCGTCGAGGATGGTGAGGTTGCGCAGGCCGAGGAAGTCCATCTTGACCAGCCCGAGCGCCTCGCAGCTCGGGTAGTCGAACTGGGTGATGACCTGCCCGTCCTGCAGCCGTTTCATCACCGGGATGACGTCGACGATGGGCTCGCTCGACATGATGACCCCGGCGGCGTGCACGCCCCACTGCCGCTTGAGCCCCTCCAGGCCCTTGGCGGTCTCGACGACCTCCTTGAGGTGGGGCTCGGAGTCGACCAGCGCGCGGAACTCCCCACCCTCCTTGTAGCGGTCGTGGTGCGGGTCGTAGATGCCGGACAGCGGCACCCCCTTGCCCATCACGTCGGCCGGCATGGCCTTGGTCAGCTGCTCGCCGACGCTGAACGGGTGGCCCATGACCCGGGCGGCGTCCTTGACCGCCTGCTTGGCCTTGATCGTGCCGTAGGTGACGATCTGGGCGACCCGGTCCTCGCCGTACCTCTCGGTGACGTAGCGGATCACCTCGCCGCGCCGGCGCTCGTCGAAGTCGACGTCGAAGTCGGGCAGCGAGGGACGCTCGGGGTTGAGGAACCGCTCGAAGATGAGCCCGTGCGGAATGGGGTCGAGGTCGGTGATCTTCATCGCATAGGCGCACATCGAGCCCGCGCCCGAGCCACGGCCGGGGCCCACCCGGATGCCGTTGGACTTGGCCCAGGTGATGAAGTCGGCGACGACGAGGAAGTAGCCGGCATACCCCTTGGAGACGATGACGTCGATCTCGTGCGCGGCCCGGCGCGTGGCGTAGTCGGGGATGCCGGTCGGGAACCGCTCGACGAGGCCGCGCTGGACCTCCTTGACGAACCAGCTCTCCTCGTTCTCGCCCGGCGGGCAGGGGAACCGCGGCATGTAGCGGCCCTCAGCCTCGGTGAACGAGACGTTGCACCGCTCGGCGATGAGCAGGGTGTTGTCGCAGGCCTCGGGGAGCTCGCGCCAGGTCCGGCGCATCTCCTGCGGACTCCACAGGTAGAAGGTGTCGGCGTCGAACTTGAACCGGCCCGGGTCCATGAGCGTCGAGCCCGACTGGACGCACAACAACGCGGCGTGCGCCGTGGCGTCCTCGGGCGCCGTGTAGTGCAGGTCGTTGGTGGCGACGAGCGGCAGGTCCAGCTCGCGGGCGAGGCGCAGCAGGTCCTTCTGGACCCGGCGCTCGATGTCGAGGCCGTGGTCCATCAGCTCGCAGTAGTAGTTCTCGGCGCCGAAGATGTCGCGGAACTCCGAGGCCGCCTGCACCGCCTGCCGGTACTGGCCGAGCCGCAGCCGGGTCTGCACCTCGCCGGACGGGCAGCCGGTGGTGGCGATGAGCCCCCCGCTGTACTGGGAGAGCAGCTCGCGGTCCATCCGGGGCCACTTGGCGTAGACCTGGCCGAGCGAGGCCATCGAGTCGAGCTTGAACAGGTTGTGCAGGCCCATGTTGTCCTGGGCGAGCAGGGTGAGGTGGGTGTAGGCGCCCGAGCCCGAGACATCGTCGCCGGGGCTGGTCTTCTCATCGCCCCACCGGACCCGGGTCTTGTCGCTGCGGTGGGTGCCGGGGGTGACGTAGGCCTCAACGCCGATGATCGGCTTGACCGCCGTGCCCTGGGCCTTCTTCCAGAACTCGTAGGCGCCGAAGAGGTAGCCGTGGTCGGTGATCGCCAGCGCGGACATGCCGAGCTCCTCGGCCTTGCCGAGCAGGTCGCCGATCCGCGCCGCACCGTCGAGCATGGAGTACTCGGTGTGCGCGTGGAGGTGGACGAAGCCGTCGGAGGCGGGAGAGGGGGACATCGCCCCCGATTCTAGGTCGCGCCGCCGACTGCCCTTGGGCGTGTCGCGCCGGGGTGTCGCGGGACCCCGCCCGAGAGCTGCGGTGTCCCGCCGCTCAGAGCCGCTCCAGCGCGCGCTGAAGGTCCTGGGGGTAGCTGCTCTCGAAGGTGACCCACTCCCGCGAGGTCGGGTGCTCGAAGCCCAGCCCCACGGCGTGCAGCCACTGCCGCTCCAGGCCGACCCGCTTGGCGAGCACCGGGTCCGCTCCATAGGTGAGGTCCCCGACGCACGGATGGTGCAGCGCGGCGAAGTGGACCCGGATCTGATGGGTCCGGCCGGTCTCGAGGCGGACCTCGAGGAGCGAGGCGTGCCGGAATGCCTCGATGAGCTCGTAATGGGTGACGGCGTGCTTGCCCGAGTCCATGACCGCGAACTTGTAGTCGTGGCCGGGGTGTCGGGCGATGGGGGCGTCGATGGTGCCGGTCAGCGGGTCGGGCAGCCCTTGGACGAGGGTGTGGTAGGTCTTGTCGACCCGACGATGCTTGAAGGCCCGCTTGAGCACCGAGTAGGCCCGCTCGCTCTTGCAGACGACCATCACCCCCGAGGTGCCCACGTCGAGGCGCGAGACGATCCCCTGGCGCTCGCTGGCACCGCTCGTCGAGATGCGGTAGCCGGCGGCGGCCAGACCACCGAGGACGGTCGGACCGGACCAGCCGACCGACGGGTGCGCCGCCACCCCTACCGGCTTGTCGACCACGACGATGTCGTCGTCGTCGTGAAGGATGCCCATCCCGGGGACCGGCTCGGCGATGACCTGGACCGGCACGCTCCGGCCGGCTGACGGAAGGTCCACCTCGAGCAGGTCGCCGGCCCGCACCCGGTGCGACTTGCCGACCGCCGATCCCGCCACGACGACCTGGCCCAGGGCCGCGAGCTCGGCGGCCCGGGTCCGCGACAGCCCGAACAGCCGGGCGATGGCGGCATCGACGCGCTCACCCTCGAGGCCGTCGGGGACCAGGACCGCCCGGGCCTCACTCATCGGGGGCAGCCGGGCCGGCCGGGTGCTCGGTGACGGCGTGACGTTCGGTATGCCGCCCATTGCTGACCCGCTCGCCGCCGATGGTGATCCCGCGCAGGGCGAGCACGACGATGAGCAGAGCGGCCCCGACGATCGCGATGTCGGCGACGTTGCCGATGAACAGGCCGAAGTAGTCGATGAAGTCCACGACGTGCCCGCGGCCCGGGCCGGGCTCCCGGAAGAACCGGTCGATGAGGTTGCCGAGAGAGCCGCCCAGCAGCAGGCCGAGCGCGACCGCCCACCCGAGGCTGCCGACCCGGCGGACGGTGACGGCGACCCAGCCGAGCACGACCACCCCCACCAGGGCGAGCAGCCAGGTGACGCCGGTCCCGATGGAGAACGCGGCCCCGGGGTTGCGGATCAGCTCGAGCCGGATCGCCGTGCCGATGAGGTCCTGCGGCCGGCCGGCCTCGAGGTGGCCGAGCGCCCATACCTTGGTGCCCTGGTCGAGGGCCAGGCAGAGCGCCGCGATGACGCCCAGGACGGCATACAGACGCGACCGGCCGGCGGTCGAGGCCGCGGCCGGTGCGTCGTGGTGCCCCACTGAGGTCAGCGGCGCTCTTCCTTCGTCTTGCATGGCATGCATAGCGTCGCACGAGGCGCCGCCTGGAGGCGTAGCTTGCCGATCGGGTTGCCACAGGACTCGCAGGTTCCGTAGGTGCCGTTGTCGAGCCGCTCGAGGGCGTGCTCGTTCTGGTCGAGCATCTCGCGGGCGTTGTTGGCGAGGCTGATCTCCTGTTCGCGCTCGTAGGTCTTGGCGCCCGCGTCGGCCTGGTCGTCGCCGGCACCGTCGCCGGAGTCCCTCATGAGGTCGACGAGCTCGGACTCGGCCGTGTGCAGCTCCTGGACGAGCCGCTCGATGTCGGCCACGACCTCGGCTCGGACGGCCTTGAGCTCGGCCGCGGTCCATGGGTCCTCGTGGTCGAGGACGGCGAGGGACCTCGGCGAGACGGCCGCGCGGACGGTGCCGGAGGCCTCCTTCGCTGGGGCGACCTGCTGTGCCGAGGTCGTCTTCTTGGATGCTGTCATCGTGGTGGCCAGTGCTGCCTTCGTCGTCGTGGTGGTCTTCTTGGCGGCGGCGGACCGCTTCGCCGGTGACTTCTTGGTGGCCGGTGCCTTGGTGGCCGGTGCCTTCGTGGCCACCTTCTTGGTGGCCGCCTTCTTGGTGGCCGGTGCCTTCGTGGCCACCTTCTTGGTGGCCGCCTTCTTGGTGGCCGGTGCCTTCGTGGCCACCTTCTTCGCGGCCACCTTCTTGGTGGCCGATGGCGCCGCCGCCTTCGTCGTGGCGGCCTTCTTCGTGGTCGTCTTCTTCGTCGCTGCTGCGGTGCCCGTCCTCGGCGGGGCAGCCGAGGCCCCGCTGACGCGCCTCGCCGTCGACCTGGCCGCCGAGGTCGCCCGCTGGGCGACGGCCAGGACCCTCTTGGCAACCATGGGGACCTCGTTCATCGTGATGGCCCGGCACCTGCATGGGCCGGGCACGTGCGCCGAGGATACGACCTCTCCCCACGGACCTCAATGAGCAACGCCACAGCCCGCCGGGACGGGAGCGGCGTTGCGCACGGGTGGTCCGTCAGGCTTGGACGGCCTCCTGATGCCCATCGGCGGCCGAGTCCGAGCCGGACCCCGGCGGGGGGACCTCGATCGCGGTGGTCTCGAGGTCCTTGAGCTGGCCCTCGATGTACTCGTGCAGCCGCGAGCGGTAGTCCCGCTCGAAGCCACGCAGCTGCTGGATCTTGCCCTCGAGCAGGCTCTGCTCGCGGCCCAGCTCGGCCATGATCGAGGCCTTCTTCTGCTGGGCCTCGTGCACCATGCCGGTCGAGCGCTCGCGAGCCTCTGTGAGCATGTCCTCGCGGCGGTTCGTGGCGTCGGAGATCAGCTCGTCGTGCCTGGTCTGGCCGACGGTCAGCAGCTCGTCGTGCCGGGCCTGCGCCGAGCCGATGAGGTCGTCGTGCCGGGCCTGCGCCTCGTTGATCAGCTCGTCGCGCCGGGCCTCGCCGGCGGCGACGTGCTCGTCGTGCAGGCGCTGGGCCAGGGCGATGACGCTGGCGGCACCGGCGCCGGACGCGGCGTCCGCGGCCGGGGCGGGAGCGGGAGCAGCCGGTGCAGCGGCGGACGCGTCGGCGGCCTCGGCGGCCCGCTGCTGTGCCTCAGCGGCTCGCTGCTGTGCCTCGGCCTCGGCGGCCTCGGCACCGGCGCGGGCCTGGGCGATCCGCTCCTGGGCGACCCGCTCGGCCTCGTCGATGCGCGCCTGGATGCTCGCGATCTGGGCGTCGGCGCCCTCCTGGGCGTCGCCGAGCTGCTGGGCCTGACTGCGCAGATGCTCTGCCTGGGCCGTCATCTGCTCGTGCTCAACGATGACCTGCTGGTGCTGGCTGATGAGCTGGTCGTGCTCGTCCTGCAGCGCCGAGAAGCGGGCGTCGGCGTCGCCGACCTGTGCCTCGAGCTCGTGGACCCGCGCCTCGAGCTGGGCGACCTGCCCCTGGAGCTCGGCGTTGCGGCCCTCGAGGTCCCCGCCGCGACCTTCGAACTCGCTGAGCCGACCCTCGAGCTCGGTCCTCTTGTTCTCCAGCTCGCGCACCTGCGCCTCGAGCTCGCTGCTGCGGGCGCTCGCGGCCTGGAGCTCCTGGACCTGACCCTCGAGCTGGGTGCTGCGCGCGCCGACGGACTCGAGCTCGCGGACCTTCGCCTCCAGCTCGGAGGCGTGTCCGCGCAGCGTCTCGAGCTCCTTGGCGGCACCGGCATCCACCATCGGGGCGGCCGCGGCGGTAGCGGGGGCCATGCCGCGCCCGGCCCGGCACTCGTTGAGGTCGGTGCGCAGGTCCTCGCTCTCCTTGGTCATCCGGCGCATCTCCGCCACGATGTCGTCGAGGAAGTCGTCGACCTCTCGCTCGTCGTAGCCGCGACGGAACTGGGTCTGCGTGAACGTCTTGTTGAGGACGTCCTCGGGCGACAACGCCATGGCATCTCCTGATGTACGTGAAGTGCGGGCAGGGATGAGCCCCCATCGTCCCAGACCCGGGTCGGGACGGGCCAAGCCTAGAGGAAAGCCAGTAAAATGTAGAGGCAGATGAGAAGAATGAGGAAACCGAGGTCTAGCTGGACGGACCCGAGCCGGATCGGGGGGATCACCCGGCGCAGCCACCGCAGGGGAGGGTCGGTGAGCGTGTAGAGCCCCTCGGCGATGACGAGCATGACGCCCCGAGGCCGCCAGTCCCTGCTGAAGACCCGCACCCAGTCCAGCACGAGCCGGCCGAGCAGTACAACGAGGTACAAGAAGACGACGAAGTGCAGAACCTGGCGCAACACGCTGACGACGCTCATGGCGACAGCCTGACCGAGATCGCTGTGCGGGTGCTGTGCCGGGTCAGCTCTGGTTGAACAGCCCGCGAGCCGGGGTGGCCGCCACCGAGTCCTCGGTGTTCACGGTGACCGTCGAGGGCGAGAGGAGGAACACCTTGGCGGTGACCCGCTCGATCGCCCCGTGCAGGCCGAAGACGAGCCCCGCGGCGAAGTCGACCAGCCGCTTGGCATCGGAGTCGTCCATGTCGCTGAGGTTCATGATGACCGGCGTCCCGTCACGGAAGTTCTCGCCGATGGTCTTGGCCTCGTTGTAGGTGCGCGGGTGGATCGTCGTGATCCGGGTGAGACCGTCGCCGCGCGGGGTCCGCACGACCTCGGCGACCGGACGGCGGGTCGGCAGCGGCGTCACCTGGGCGTGCCGCTCGCGCGGCTGGTCGCCGGGGTCGGCCACGTCGTAGTCCTCGTACTCGTCGTACTCGTCGTAGTGACCGTCGTCCTCGGCCAGCCCGAGGTAGACCATCGTCTTGCGCAGCGCGCCAGCCATGGGAGCTCCTTGTCCTCCTCCGAGTGGCCTGCCGGTGTCGTGGCGGTGCTGACCCCGGGGGGCCGACAGGACCGTTCGTGACCGAAGTTACCCAAGTGACGGGCGAGAACCGAGGATTGCCGTCCCGACACGCAGGTGTGTCGCGCCCTCGGCGATCGCCTCCTCGAGATCGCCGCTCATGCCGGCCGAGATCCAGCACGCCTGCGGATGGGCCCGACGGACCTGCTCGCTGACCTCCCGCAGGCGTGAGAAGGCCGCCCGGGGGTCGGCCCCGAGCGGTGCGACCGCCATGACTCCCCGCAGCCGCAGCGCCTCGACACCGGCGATGGCGTCCGCGAGGCGGACCGCCTCCTGCCATGGCACCCCGCCCCGGCCCGGGGCGTCGTCGAGGCTGACCTGGACCAGTGCGTCGAGGGTCCGGCCCGCGGCCTCGGCCCCCCGGGCCAAGGCCCGGACCAGCTTGGGCCGGTCGACCGACTGGACGACGTCGGCGTACCGGGCGACCGAGCCGGCCTTGTTGCTCTGCAGCTGCCCGATGAAGTGGAGGGTGAGCTCTGGCCGGTGGGCGACCTCGGCGAACTTGGCCGCCGCCTCCTGGTCCCGGTTCTCCCCCACATCACTCACCCCCAGCTCGGCGAGCAGGTCGACGTCGGAGGGTGGGAAGAACTTCGTCACGACGACGATGACAGGTCGCTCGGTGCGCCCGCTCGACGCCAGCGCACCGTCGATACGCCGGTCCACCGCCGCCAGGCCGGCCGCGAGCTGGGCGCGGCGGTGCGCGGAGCCGGTCACCGGCGCTCGCCCGGCTGGGGGTCGCGGAAGACCACACCGGCATACCGCCCCGTGCGTCCGTCGCGACGGTAGGAGAACAGCCGGGAGTCCTCCCTGGCGCAGCCGGGCACCCACTCCACGCAAACCCCGCCTGCGACGAGCTGCGCAACGACGCCGGCGGCCACGTCGAGGGCAGGGGTACCGGTCCACGACACGGCCCGGCTCTCGGGCACCACGGCGGCGGCGGCCTCGCGCAGGTCGAGGGGCACCTCGTAGCACCGGGGGCACACCGACGGGCCGACCACCGCGGTGACCGCGCGTGCCCCGAGGTCCCGCATGGCTGCGATCGCGTGGGGCACGACGCCGGCGACCATGCCGGGCCGCCCGGCGTGGACAGCGGCGACGACCCCCGCCTGTGGGTCGGCGAGCAGGACAGGGGTGCAGTCGGCGACGAGCGCGGCGAGGGCCAGACCGGGAGTGGTCGTCACGAGGGCGTCGACCGAGGGCGGGACCTCCGGGCGCTCGTCGACCACGGCGACGTCGCCGCCGTGGCACTGGTCCATGAAGACGAGGCGCTGCGGGTCCAACCCGAGCCCGACGCCAAGCCGGGTGCGGTTGGTCATGACGGCCGCGGGGTCGTCGCCCACGTGCCCGCCGAGGTTGAGCCCGGCATACGCCCCGGCGCTGGCGCCTCCGGCACGGTCGCTGATGGCGACGGTGACCCCCTCGGTATGCCGGCGCCAGTAGAACACGCCCCCACCGTAGACGCGCCGGGGGCGGGTGGACACCACGTCCACCCGCCCCCGGCGCGTTGGGACCCGCCGCGGGCTACTTGAGGAAGTCCGGCACGTCGAGGTCGTCGCCCTCCTCGAACGTGACCGTCCGGGGTGGGGTCTGCCGCGGGGGCACCGGCTGCGGGGCCGACCCCGGCTCGGTGACGACCGCAGGGGACTCGCCCTCGTCCGCGCCCGTCGTCCCGCCCGGGCCGGCGGACTCCGCGGCCGGTGCCGGTGTCGCCATGGGGACGGGCCCGACCGGCGCGGCCGATGCGGACGGGGGCGTGGCCGGCCTCGTCGACCCCTGGATCGTGCCGAGGGCACGCTCGTCGGCACGCCGGGTCGGGGAGCCGCTGTCGAACCCGGCAGCGATGACGGTGACCCGCACCTCGTCGCCGAGGGCGTCGTCGATGACCGCCCCGAAGATGATGTTGGCCTCGGGGTGGGCCGCCTCCTGGACCAGGCGCGCCGCCTCGTTGATCTCGAACAGGCCGAGATCGCTGCCACCCTGGATGGACAGCAGGACGCCGTGGGCGCCGTCGATGCTCGCCTCGAGCAGCGGGCTCGAGATGGCGAGCTCCGCGGCCTGGACCGCCCGGTCCTCGCCGCGGGCCGACCCGATGCCCATGAGCGCCGAGCCCGCGCCGGACATCACCGACTTGACGTCGGCGAAGTCGAGGTTGATCAGGCCCGGGGTGGTGATGAGGTCGGTGATCCCCTGGACGCCCGAGAGCAGGACCTGGTCGGCGCTGCGGAAGGCGTCGAGCATCGACACCCCCCGGTCGCTGATGGACAGCAGCCGGTCGTTGGGGATGACGATGAGGGTGTCGACCTCCTCGCGCAGCCCGCTGATGCCGACGTCGGCCTGGTTGGCGCGCCGCCGTCCCTCGAAGGTGAACGGCCGGGTCACGACGCCGATGGTGAGGGCGCCGATCCCCCTGGCGATCCGGGCCACGACGGGTGCGCCACCGGTCCCGGTGCCGCCGCCCTCGCCCGCCGTGACGAAGACCATGTCGGCGCCCCGGAGGACCTCCTCGATGTCCTCGGCGTGGTCCTCGGCGGCCCTCTTGCCGACCTCGGGGTCCGCGCCGGCTCCCAGGCCCCTGGTGAGGTCCCGACCGACGTCGAGCTTGACGTCGGCGTCGCTCATGAGCAGGGCCTGCGCGTCGGTGTTGATGGCGATGAACTCGACGCCCTTGAGCCCGACCTCGATCATCCGGTTGATGGCGTTGACGCCGCCACCGCCGATGCCGACGACCTTGATGACGGCCAAGTAGTTCTGCGGTGCTGCCACGGTGGTGGGCCTCTCCTGACGATCCGGTTCACGGGTGTGCTGCGCCCCGTGACTGGCCTGCTGTGTGCCGGCCCGGGCCGCCAGCCGGCCCCAACCGTGAAGTTCAACATGACGGTCATGGTTGTCGCCATGATCCGCTGGCCTCGACGCTAGGCGCGTGGCTGGCCGCATTCAAACAACCGCTGGGCGTGTCGGCCCAACTCTGCGTCGGGTCGTCGCAGAGTAGTCCACATTCGTCACATAAGCCTCATTGGTCCCGCCTCTCCCATCACGGGTTGCCGTGGTTCCCACCCGTCACACCGGCAGCGGCTCGAGGGTCGCGGTAGGGCCGGCCGGTCACGCCGCCAGCTCGGGGGTGGATGCCAGCCGCGTCAGCGGGTGACCGTGGATCCGGTGAGCCGGTGGCGCGCCCGCGCCTACCGGGTCACCGGCGTGTCCGGGGCGCTCACGTCGATCAGGCTCGGGCGGGTCTTGAGGAGGGCCTGGATGATGGCCACCTTACGGGCGCCGTCCTGGCCCCCGCCCCAGACGACCGTGGTCGAGCCGAGGTGGAACCTCACCAGGTCGGCGCTGCTGACGCTGACGGCGGAGACTCGCCTCGCCAGCTCGGCCGGCAGCGCCTCGACGACGGCGATGGCCGCGCCGACCGCCGCCGGCGTCATCGCCGCGTCGGTGGTCGCGGTGACGACGGGGACGCCGTCGGGCGCCTGGGTCACGACCCGGTACGAGACGCCGTGCCGATCCACAACCTCTAGTTGACCCTGAGGGTTCTTCACCACGATGGCCGGGGTCCGGGGCTCGACCCGGACGACGAGGGTGGTCGGCCACGACCGCTCCACCGACACCTCGGCGACGCTCGGCCGGGTCCGAACCCGCGCCGCCACGCCTCCGGTGTCGACCCGGGCCAGCGGGGTGCCCGCGGGGACCTGGACGAGCCCGCTCACCGCCGTCGCCTCGGCCCCGCTCACGCCCGAGACCTCGATGCTGCGGACCGACAGCACCGGGCTCCACCAGACCAGCCAGACCAGCCCGCCGGCGAGGGCGAGCAGCAGCAGGGTCCATAACACCCGCCGCCACGGCCGGCGCCGGGCCCGGGTCGCCCGCTCCTCGAAGCGGTATGCCGCCGAGCCCACCCCCCGGGCCCTGGGCCGGGGGGGCGTGCGCACCGCCTGGCGACCACGGCCCGCCCCGCTCACCGCTGCCCCAGAGCGAGCAGGATCCGCGGCGCCAGGGCCGTCACGTCGCCGGCGCCGACGGTCAGGGCGAGGTCGCCCGCGTCCGCGCGCGCGGCGACGAGGGCGACGGCCTCGTCCCAGGTGGGGCCGACGACCACCTCGGCGTGGCCGTGCCGGTCCCGGAGCGGGCGGCCGACGAGCTCGGAGGTCACCCCTGGCGCCGGGTCCTCGCGGGCGCCGTAGATGTCGAGGAGCACGACCGTGTCGGCCGGGGCGAGCGCAGCAGCGAGCTCGTCGGCGAAGTCGCGGGTGCGGGAGTAGAGGTGTGGCTGGAACACGACGTGCAGCCGCCCGGTGCCGGCCCGATCGAGCACCCCGCGGGCGGTGCTGACGACGGAGGCGACCTTGGCCGGGTTGTGCGCGTAGTCGTCGACGACGGTGACCCCCTGGGCCTCGCCGATGATCTCGAAGCGACGCCGCGCTCCGGTGAACCCGGCGAGACCCCCGAGGACGGCGTCGGGCGGGACACCCAGCCCGGCGGTTGCCGCGAGGTATGCCGCGGCCGCGTCGAGGACGTTGTGCGGGCCGGGCACCGCCAGGACCAGCTCCTGCGGCACGCCCTCGCGCAGCAGGGTCGACCGGCTGCCGAGGCCCTCGGCCACCGAGGTGGCGACAACGAGGTCCGCATCGTCGTGGACCCCGTAGGTCAGCACCGGCCGCCCCGACGCCCGCACCGCCTCGGCCAGCCTCAGGGAGCCGGGGTCGTCGTGGCAGGCCACGAGCAGCCCGTGCGCCGCCACCGTCGCCGCGAACGCCGCATACGCCGACTCGACATGCTCGAACGTGCCGTAGAAGTCGAGGTGGTCGGCCTGGACGTTGGTGACGACGGCGACCTCGGGCCGGTAGACGAGGAACGAGCCGTCACTCTCGTCGGCCTCGGCCACGAACACCCCGCCTCTCCCCCACCGGGCGCTGCCGCCGAGCTGCGGGATGTCGGCGCCACCGACGAAGGACGGCTCGAGTCCGGCGGAGGCCAGTGCCACGGCGAGCATCGACGTCGTCGTCGTCTTGCCGCTCGCCCCGGCCACGGCCACCCGGCGGGTGTCCTGCATCGTCACGGCGAGCGCCTGTGCACGGTGCAGCACCCGCAGGCCCCGGTCGCGTGCACCCGCGAGCTCGACGTTGTCGTCGCGGATGGCCGAGGAGACGACGACGGTGTCCGCCCCGTCGAGGTGAGCCACGTCGTGCCCGACGAAGACTCGAGCGCCCCTGTTCCGCAACCCCTCCAGGACGGCGGAGTCCTTGGCGTCGGACCCGCTGACGGCTACCCCACGCTCGAGCATGACCGAGGCGACGCCGGACATGCCCGCGCCGCCGATGGCGACGAAGTGCACGCTCGCGAGGTCGGCGAGCCGGGGCAGCGGTGCTGAGAAGTCGTAGCGCGGCGTGGGTCCGGACATGCTCACCTCCCTCCGGCGGCCCGGGCGGCGGCGTCGACGAGGTCGGCCAGCAGCTCGTCACCGCCCCGCTCACCGACCGAGGCCGCGGCAGCGGCCATCACCTCGAGGCGCCCGGTGTCGAGCATCAGGTCGACCAGCCGGCTGCGAACCCAGGACGGCGTGAGCTCGGCGTCGTCGACGAGGAGCCCGCCCCCGGCCGTGAGGACCGTCGACGCGTTGAGCCGTTGCTCGCCGTTGCCGATCGGCAGCGGCACGTAGACCGCCGGCAGGCCGACCGCCGTCAGCTCGCAGACGGTGCTGGCTCCGGCCCGGGCCACGACGAGGTCGGCCACGGCGTAGGCGAGGTCCATCCGGTCGGCATAGGGCAGCACGACGTAGGGGGGGCCGCCGACGGCCGGTGCCACACCCTGGTCCTTGCCGAGGCCGCAGACGTGCAGGACCTGGATCCCGGCCTCCCGCAACGCATCCACCGACCCGTAGAACGCCGCGTTGAGCCGCGCCGCACCGAGCGAGCCCCCGGTGACGAGCACCGTCGGTCGGCCGGCGTCGAGGCCGAACGCACGCAAGGGCCTCATCTCGGACGGCGGCGCGGTCCAGCGTCGCGATCTCCCGGCGCAGCGGCATACCGGTGAGCGTGGCGTGGGGCAGCGGTGTCCCGGGAAACGTCACGCCGACCGACCGCGTGAAGCGGGCCCCCACCCGGTTGGCGATGCCCGGGCGCGCGTTCTGCTCGTGGACGACGACCGGGGTGTGGCGGCGACGCGCCGCGAGGTATGCCGGTGTGCTGACGTAGCCGCCGAAGCCCACCACCACCTCGGCCGACACCGCGTCGATCGCCGTCCCGGCGGCGGCGACGGCGGCCCGCAGGTTGCCCGGCAGCCGCAGCAGGTCGGCGCTCGGGCGCCGGGGCAGCGGCACCTTCGGGACGAGGGACAGCTCGTAGCCGCGCTCGGGGACGAGGCGGGACTCCAGCCCCTGCGCCGTCCCGAGGACGCGGATGGCGATCTCGGGGTCGCGGCGCCGCAGGCAGTCGGCGAGCGAGAGCAGCGGTGAGACGTGGCCGGCCGTGCCACCCCCGGCGAGAACGACCGACCGTGGCCCGGTCCTCACCGCCCGCTCCGCCGGCGGGCGGCGCCGGACTGCACGACGGACAGCGAGCGGCGCAGCATCGAGGGCCGGGTCCGCAGCGCCTTGGCGCAGCCGGGCTCGGCACGGGCGAACGACAGCAGGATCCCGAGGACGAGCATCGTTGTCACGAGGGAGGACCCGCCCGAGGAGACCAGCGGGAGCGGGAGGCCGATGACCGGCAGCAGGCCGATGACCGTCCCGATGTTGACCATGGCCTGCACCACGATCCAGGTCATCGCGCCGGCGGTGGCGATGCGCACGAAGACGTCGGTCGTGCGCATGACGAGCAGGTAGCAGGCCAGCGTGAGGACCGCGAACAGGACGAGCACGACGATGGTGCCTGGAAGGCCGAGCTCCTCGCCGATGATGGCGAAGATGAAGTCGTTGTGCGGCTCGGACAGCCACTGCCACTTCTCTCGGCTGGCCCCGAGCCCCAGGCCGAACCAGCCGCCGTCGGCGAGGGCGAACCGGCCCTGAATCGGCTGGCGCGCCTGGCCGAACGGGTTGGTGTCCTTGCCCAGCCAGACGTCGAAGCGCGCCAGCCGGTTGGGGCTGACGAGGACCATGACGGCGGCCAGCGCCCCGAACGCGAGGAAGGAGAAGGTGAACCACCGAGCCGGCACGCCCGCGGCATACAGGACCGCGGCGATGATCGCCCCGAGGACGAGCACCGTCCCCAGGTCTCCCCCGAGCAGGACGAGCCCGACGGCGAGGGCGGAGACGGGCAGGACGAACGGGACGACGACGTGGCCCAGCTGGTCGAGCCGGCGGTGCTTGCGGCTGAGGACCAGGCCGCCGACGAGGACGAGCCCGAGCTTGACCACCTCGGAGGGCTGGATCGTCAGGGGCCCGAGGCGGATCCAGTTGAGGTTGCCGTTGACGTTCTTGCCGAGGGGGGTGAAGACGAGCGTCTGCAGCCCCAGGGCAACGACGAGGATCGGCACCGCCAGCCGCTTCCACGCCAGCACCGGCATCCGCGCGGCGACCACGAGCACGAGGGTGCCGACGCACGCGAAGAGCAGCTGCTTCTCGAAGATCGCGAAGGGCGAGTCGGTCGTCTGGATGGACATCACGGTCGACGCCGAGAGCACCATGACGAGACCGAACACGACGAGCACGAACGTCGTCCCGAGCAGGAGGTTGTAGGTCGTCACGGGCGACTCGAACCGGGCGGTCCAGGTGGCGAACCGGCCGCGTGGCCGCTGCGTCCCCGGGCGCGTCGCGGCCGAGGTGCTCGTCACGGGCGTCACTCCCCTGAGGCGGCCGCGAGCCGGCGGACGGCCTCGGCGAACGCCTCGCCACGCGCACCGTAGTCGGTGAACATGTCCATGGACGCGGCGGCCGGGGCGAGGAGGACGACGTCACCCGGGTGGGCGAGCGCGGCGGCCTCGGTCACGACACGGTCCATGGTTCCAGTGTCCGTGGAGTCGAGGTCGATGACGGGGACGTCGGGGGCGTGTCGGGACAACGCCTCGGCGATCCGGGCGCGGTCCCGCCCGATGAGGACGACCCCCCGCAGCCGGTCGGCGACCTGCGCGACGAGGTCGTCGACCTCGGCGCCCTTGAGCAGGCCGCCCGCGACCCAGACGACGTGCTCGAAGGCACGCAGCGAGGCTGCCGCGGCATGGGGGTTGGTGGCCTTGGAGTCGTCGACGTAGCGCACGTCGTCGACGACGCCCACCGAGGCGATGCGGTGCGGCTCGGGCCGGAAGTCGCGCAGCCCCTGCCGGACCGCGCC
Source organism: uncultured Actinomycetota bacterium (assembly GCA_963800435.1). Lineage (GTDB taxonomy): Bacteria > Actinomycetota > Actinomycetes > Actinomycetales > Dermatophilaceae > CAVSJJ01. The sequence continues at coordinate 717,239 of CAWDBE010000008.1, read as the reverse complement.
CGCTGCGACGCCGTGGGCGCGCGCCAGGGCCGCCGCCGCGAGGGCGTTGGCGACCACGTGCGGTGCCACCTCGCGCCCCTCGCCTGCGAGGTCCGCGAGTGTCCCGAGCTCGGCGGCCGAGTGCCGGCGCTGTTCGACGAACGCGCGGTCGGCGAGGACGTCGTTGACGAGCCCGAGCATCGACGGCGCCGGGACGCCCACCGTGAACCCCACCGCGCGGCACCCCTCCTGGACCTCGGCCTGCTCGACGAGCCGCTCGGTCTGGGGGTCCTCGACGTTGTAGACGCAGGCGACCTCGGTGCCGTCGTAGACCCGCCCCTTGGCCTCGAGATAGGCGTCGTACGAGCCATGCCAGTCGACGTGGTCGGCCGCGACGTTGAGACATACCGAGGCCCGCGCCCGGACCGAGGCGGACCAGTGGAGCTGGAAGCTCGACAGCTCGACGGCGATGACGTCGTAGGGGTCGGGGTCGAGGACCGCCTCGAGGATCGGCATGCCGACGTTCCCGGCGCTCACCGCCCGCAGGCCGGCGGCTCGCAGCATCGCCGCGAGCATCTGCACGGTCGTGGTCTTGCCGTTGGTCCCGGTGACGGTGAGCCAGGGAGCCGCGCCGGTCCGCACCCGCATCCGCCAGGCCAGCTCGACCTCGCCCCACACGGGGATGCCGCGCCCCGCCGCCTCGGCGAGCATCGGCTGGTCCGGGCGCCACCCCGGCGAGGTGACGACGAGGTCGACGTCCTCGTCCGGCATCCGGTCCGCGGAGCCCGCGCCCAGCTGCATCCGGGCGCCAAGGATGTCGAGGATCCGGGACCTCTCGGCGAGGACGGGCCGCTGGTCCGGCTCGGCTGCGTCGACAACGAGCACGCGGGCGCCACGCTCGAGAAGCGCGTCGGCAGCCGCGAACCCGCTGACGCCCAGCCCGGCGACGACCACCCTCAGCCCCGCCCAGGCGGCGTCCCGGTGGGTCAGACCGGCGAGCCGCTCCACGCGCCCGCCGTCGTCGGTGGGCCCCGGCGTCATGATGCGCCCACGACCCACTCGGCGTAGAAGATGCCCAGCCCGAGGGCGACGAACAGGCCGGCGATGATCCAGAACCGGATGACGATCGTCACCTCCTGCCACCCGAGCAGCTCGAAGTGGTGCTGCAGCGGCGCCATCCGGAACACCCGCCTGCCGGTGGACTTGAACGACGCCACCTGGATGACGACCGAGAGGGTGATCGTGACGAACAGCCCCCCGAGGATGACGATGAGGAACTCGGTACGGGTCGTGATCGCCAGGCCGGCCATCGCGCCGCCGAGGGCGAGCGAGCCCGTGTCGCCCATGAAGATCTTGGCGGGGGCGGCGTTCCACCACAGGAACCCGAAACAGGCACCCATCGCTGCGGCCGCGACGACCGCCAGGTCACGCGAGTCACGGACCTCGTAGCACTTGATCCCCGGGGTGATCTGGCAGTTCTGGTTGGTCTGCCAGATGCCGATGAGGACGTAGGACGCGAAGACCATCACCGACGCGCCGGTGGCCAGGCCGTCGAGCCCGTCGGTGAGGTTCACGCCGTTGGAGAGCCCGGCGATCATGAAGTTCGCCCAGAGGATGAACAGGATGAGGCCGAGCAGCGCCCCACCGAACGCGAGGTCGAGCTTGGTGTCCCGGACGAACGAGATCTTCGTCGAGGCGGGGGTGAGCCAGCCGCGGTTGGGGAACTGCAGGGCGAGGATCGAGAAGAGCACGCCGACCAGGGCCTGGCCCGCGAGCTTCTGCCGCGAGCGCAGCCCGAGGCTGCGCTGCTTGCTGATCTTGATGTGGTCGTCGAGCCACCCGATGAACCCCAGCCCGGCCATGAGGAACAGGACGAGCAGCGCGGACACGCTGGGGGCGGTGAGGGTGAGCAGGTGAGCCATGAGGTAGGCGACGAGCGAGGCACCGACGATGATGGCGCCGCCCATGGTCGGGGTGCCGCGCTTGGTGTGGTGCGAGGTCGGGCCGTCGTCGCGGATGAACTGTCCGAAGCCGCGCCGGACGAGGAACTTGATGAACATCGGGGTGCCGAGAAGGGAGATCACGAGCGAGAACACCGCAGCGATGAGTACGGCCTTCACCTAGGTCTCCTCCCTCATCCCGGCGAACCGGTCACCGAGCCACCGTAGCCCCGCATCACGGCTGGACTTGAACAACACGACGTCGCCGCCGCGAACCTCGTCGACGAGCACGTCGTATGCCGCGTCCGCGTCGGGCACCGTCGTGCATCGGACCCGCCCCCCGGCCCCCTCGCAGATCGCGGTGGCCGCCTCGCCGACGACCAGGAGCCGGTCGACGCCGAGCTCGGCGGCGAGCTCGCCCACTCGGCGGTGCTCCTCGTCGCTCTGGTCGCCCAGCTCGAGCATCGTGCCCAGGACCGCGATGGTGCGCCCGGGGGCGGCCATCGACCGGACGGCACGCAGCGCAGCGGCCATCGAGTCGGGGTTGGCGTTGTAGGCGTCGTTGACGACGCGGACACCGTCGGCTCGCTCGGTGACCTCCATGCGCCAGCGGCTGACGGCCCGCGCCCGGCCGAGGGCGGCCGCGACGTCCGCCACCGGCATACCGCACTCCACCGCCACCGCCGCGACGGCGAGGGCGTTGCCGACGTGGTGGCGGCCGACGAGGTCGAGTCTGACCGGGGCGGTCGCGCCGTCCGCACGGAGGGTGAACGTCGGCCGCCCTCGGTCGTCGAGGGTGACCCCGTCGGCGCGGACGTCGGCGTCGGCTGCCTCGCCGACGAGGACGACCCGGGCCACGGTGCGCGCGGACATGGCCCGCACGGCCGGGTCGTCGGCGTTGAGGACCGCCACGCCGTCGGCGGGCAGTGCCTCGACGAGCTCGCCCTTGGCCTCGGCGATGGCCTCGCGGGAGCCGAACTCGCCGACGTGGGCGACGCCGACGTTGAGGACGACGCCGATCCGGGGCGGGGCCATCGTCGTGAGGTAGCGGATGTGGCCGAGACCCCGGGCGCCCATCTCGACGACGAGGAACCGGGTGGCGGCGGTGACGCGAAGCACGGTGAGCGGGACACCCACCTCCGAGTTGTAGGACCCGACGGGCGCAACTGTCTCGCCGGCCTCCGCGAGCACCGAGCCGAGCAGGTCCTTGGTGCTCGTCTTGCCCGACGAGCCGGTGACCCCGACGACGGTGAGCCCGGGGAGGCGCTCGACCACGGCACGCGCCAGCGCCGCGAACGCGGCCTGGACGTCGTGGACGACGACGCACGGCAGGGCCGCCACCGGCCGGCTGGTCAGCGCGGCCACCGCGCCGGCGTCGCGCGCCCCCGCCGCGAAGTCATGACCGTCGAGGCGCTCGCCGATCCGGGCGACATACAGGCCGCCGGCCCGCGCCTCGCGCGAGTCGGTGACGACCGGTCCGTCGACGACGATCCGGGCGGCCTCGGTGGCGTCGACGCCGTGCAGCGACCCACCGGTGAGAGCCGCGACCTCGGCCAGGGTCAAGGGGATCATCGGACCGGTCCCGTCCCGGCCGACCCGGTGAGCTCGGCGTCGAGGGCGGCCCGCAGCTCGTCGCGGTCGTCGAAGGGGTGGACCACTCCCCCGATGTCCTGTCCGGTCTCGTGGCCCTTGCCGACGACCGCGACCGTCGAGCCGTCACCGCGCTCGAGGGCGATGCGCACGGCGGCCCGGATGGCGGCACGCCGGCCCCGGGCCTCGTCGATGACCTGATGTCCGGTCGGGTCCTCGACGGCCCCCGCGACGATGGCGGCCCGGATGGCCGCGGGGTCCTCCGAGCGCGGGTTGTCGTCGGTGACGACGACGACGTCGGCGTGGGCCGCGGCCGCGCGCCCCATCGCCCGGCGCTTGCCGCGGTCGCGGTCGCCGCCGGCCCCCAGGACGACGACCAGGGCGCCGGGGAGCTGGGCCGCAGGGCGCGCAGCGCGGCGGCGACCGCGTCGGGTGTGTGCGCGTAGTCGACGACGGCGAGGGGCGCGCGCGCGTCGGCGACGGTGGGCCGGACCGGCTCCATCCGCCCCGGGACACGGGGGTCGGTGAGGATCGCCCGCTCGACGGCGGTCGGCTGCTCCCCGGCGAGGACCAGCGCCACGGCCGCCATCGCGGTGTTGACGATGTTGAACGCGCCGGGCAGGGCGCTGCGCAGGGACAGGTCGGCCATCGGCCCGCGCAGGACGAACGTCGCCGGGTCGCTCCCGTCCACGATCACCCGCCAGTCCGCGGACCGGCCGGGATCGGACGCCAGCGTCGTCACCGGCACGGCGGCCTGGGCCACCAGGCGCACCCCCCAGTCGTCGTCGACGCACACCAGCCCCTGGCGGGAGCGCTCCGGCGTGAACAGCGACGCCTTCGCCGCGAAGTAGTCCTCCATGCCGGCGTGGAAGTCGAGGTGGTCCTGGGAGAGGTTGGTGAACAGGGCGAGGTCGTAGACGACCGCGTCGACCCGGTGCTGGACCAGCGCGTGGCTCGAGACCTCCATGACGCAGGCCGCCATCCCGCGCTCGACCATGACAGCGAGCAGGGCGTGCACGTCGGGCGCCTCCGGCGTCGTCCGCACGCTGGCGATCCGCTCGTCGCCGATCCGGGTCTCGACCGTGCCGATGAGCCCGGCGGGGCGGTGGAGGGCGCCGAGCGCCGAGTGGATGAGGTGGGCCGTCGTCGTCTTGCCGTTGGTGCCCGTGATGCCCGTCATCAGCAGCCGGAGGTCCTCGGTGCCATAGATGTGGGCCGCGACGGCGCCGAGGACCGCCCGGGGCTCCGCGACGACCAGGGCCGGCAGGTCGACCCCACTCTCGCGCAGCAGGTCGGCCCCCGGGGCATCGGTGAGTGCCGCCACCGCGCCGGCCGCCGCGGCCTGGGGCGCGAACGAGGCGCCGTGCGCGTGCGCTCCGGGCAGGGCGGCATACAGGTCGCCCGGCTGCACGGCGCGGGAGTCCAGGGTCACGCCCGTCACGACGCGCCCGTCAGCAGAGGGGTCCCCCGAGGGCACCGTCCCGACGAGCCTGGCGAGGTCGCCGAGCACGGGGCCGGGGGCCGCCGCCGGACGAGGTACGGGCACGTCGCGAGAGACTACCGGCCCGAGCCGCCGGACCCGTCCCGCAGGGTGTGCGGGTCGGCCGCCGCCTTGGCCGCGCTGACGTGGAGGGCGACCTTGTCCGGCGTGGTCCCCGTCGGTGGCACCGTGAGCTCCTGGAGGGCGTAGGTCATGACGTCGTGGAACACCGGCGCCGCGACCGTCCCGCCGTAGTAGCCGCGGATCGGACGCTGGAGGATGACCGCCACGACGATCTGCGGGTTGTCCGCGGGGGCGTACCCGATGAAGCTCGCCGTCTTGCCGCGGTACCGCTTGACCGTGGGGTCGTAGCGGTCCGCGGTCCCGGTCTTGCCGGCGACCCGGTAGCCCTGGATGCGGGCCTGGGGGGCGGTGCCCTGGGTGCTGACGACGCCCTCGAGCATCCTGCTCACCTCGGTGGCGACCTTGGTGGACACCACGCGGATGCCCGCCGCCTGGGGAGTGGCTTGGTACGTCCCGTCGCTCCCCACGGTCCCGGCGACGAGCCGCGGTGGCACCCGGACGCCCCCGTTGGCGATGGTCTGGAAGACCGAGGCCGCCTGGATCGCCGTCACCGACAGCCCCTGGCCGAAGGCGACGGTGTCGCGCTGGGTTCCACTCCACGTCTGCGCGGGGGCCAGCAGGCCGGCGGACTCGCCGGGGAACCCGATCCCCGAGGTGGAGCCGAGACCGAACTTGCGGAAGTACGACTCCAGCGTCTTGGGCCGCATCGTCTCGCCCATGAGGATGGCGCCCAGGTTGCTCGACTGGGCGAGCGCCCCGGCCACGGTGCGGTACTCCGTCCCGTGGGGCTCCGCGTCGTGGAACCACGTGTCGTAGCGGTGCAGCTGGCTGGGGATCACGACGGGCGTCGTGGGCGTGATGTTCCCCTCCTGCATCGCCGCGGCGACCGTCATGATCTTCCCCGTCGACCCCGGCTCGAAGACGTCGCTGAAGGCCAGGTTGGTCAGGCTTCCGGTGGCCTTGGCGACGTTGTTGGGGTCGAAGCTCGGGTAGGACGCCAGGGCCAGGAGCTTGCCGGTCCTGACGTCCATCACGACGACCGTGCCCGACAGCGCCTGGGTCTGCTTGACCTTGGCGGCCAGGGCGTTCTGCGCGTACCACTGCAGGTTGGAGTTGATCGTCAAGGTGACGTCCCGGCCGTTCTGGGCCGGGGTGATCTCCTGGACACCGGCCGGGATGGCGGTGCCGTCGGCGGCGGCCTCGTAGGCCGCGCTGCCGGGAGTGCCCTTGAGCGTCGGGTCGAGCATCTGCTCGACCCCGCCGCCGGGCTCTCCGTTGTCGAGGGTGAAGCCGACCAGGGATGCCGTCGTCGCGCCCTGGGGGTAGATGCGTTCGGACCCGGCGAGCAGCCGGTCGCGGTAGACGCCCGGGATGTGCAGGGCCTCGATCTTGTTCCATGTGTCGTCGGTGACGTTGTGGTCGAGAATGCGGTACTGCGCGGTGCCCGTGAGGAGGGGCCGCAGGGCGTCGGGCGTCGTGTCGAGCAGGGGGGCCAGCTCGGCCGTGGCGGCGGCGATGGCCGACGGTGCCGTGCCGTCGTCGCAGGTGTCCGATCCCGTGCCGTAGGTACAGACCGCCGTCTGGTCGACGACGACGGTCTCCCGGATGACGCTGGACGCGAGGACGACGCCGTCGGAGGACCGGATCACCCCGCGCATCGCGGGGATGGTCTCGTCCGCCAGCCGTTGCTTGAGGGCCTCGGCGGCGACGGCCGAGGAGTCCAGGCCCTGCAGCCGCACCAGCTGGGCGCCGAAGATGCTGAGGACGAACAGGACCGCGACCGTCATCGTCCGCATCCGGCGCCGCGGGTTCCCGACCCGAGACCGTCGGGAGGTGGGGCCACGGCGCGGCGGCCGGGACGTCGTGGCTCGGGAGGGGGCGGCACGCCCCGAGCCCGGCGCGGGCGATGTGCGCCCGGCCGGACGGGGGCGAGCGGGGGACCCGGGACGGCGGCCCGCTCCACCGGTGGAGCGTCCGGCGCCCGTGCGCCTCGGGGTCCCTCCGCGCGCTCTCCCGGCCATCGTCAGCCCCCCTGTCCCGGTGTGGTGGTCTTCTTCTTCGCCGGCGCCTTCGGGGCGGTCGCCTTCGTCGCCGGCTTCGTCGTCCTGGTCGCCGGCTTCGTCGCCGGCTTCGTCGGCTTCGGTGTCGTCGCCGTCGGGCCCGGCGTCCCCGTCGCGACGGAGAAGGCCCCCTGGCGGGTGGCCGGGGTGGCGTGCCCGAGGATCCGGCCGTCGCTGAGCCGGAGGAACGCCGCCGACGAGGAGGGCACCATGCCGAGGGCGAGTGCCCGCTGGGCCAGCTCGGCCGGAGCGCTCTGCGCGTCGACGTCGTGGGCGAGGGACTCCTGGGTGTCGGCCAGGGCGTTGGTGCGGGCCTGCAGCCGGTCCAGCTCGAAGGACCCCTTGGCCATCACTGTGTTGAGCAGCAGGACCGCGACGAGCCCACCGAAGAGCAGCAGCGCGCAGAGAGCGACGAACGCGGACTGGCCGCGTCGTGGCGGCGCGGCGCTGATGACCTGGAGCGATCGGGCCGACCGGCCGGTCGGCGACCCGGCGCGCTGCGCGGCGCGGGCGGTGACGGTCTGCTGGCTCATCGGCGCTCCCCCTGGCTGTCTCGGACCCGCTCGGCGGCCCGGAACCGGGCCGACGCCGACCGGGGGTTGTCGTGCTGTTCCTGCTCGTTGGGGACCTCCGCGCCGCGGGTGAGCAGCCGCAGGTATGCCGCAAGCTCGGGCAGCGGGACCGGCAGCCCGGGCGGGGTCCGGTCGCTCGCGCCGGCTGCCAGCACCGTCTTGGTGATGCGGTCCTCGAGGGAGTGGTAGGACAGCACGGCGACCCTCCCACCGACGGCGAGTGCGCGGACCGCAGCCGGCAGCGCTCGCTCCCAGGCCGACAGCTCGCCGTTGACCTCGATCCGCAGGGCCTGGAACGTCCGCTTGGCCGGGTGGCCCCCGCTGCGCTGTGACGCCGCAGGGACGATGGCACGCAGCAGGTCGACCAGCCGGGCGGAGGTCGTGAACGGCTCACGCTCCCGCTCGCGCACGACGGCGGCGGCGATGCCGCGGGCGAAGCGCTCCTCGCCGTAGTCACGCAGGATCCGGGTGAGGTCGGCCACGGCATACGTGTTGAGGACGTCGGCCGCTGTCGGGCCCTCCTGCTGGTTCATCCGCATGTCGAGCGGTGCGTCCTGGGCGTAGGCGAAGCCTCGCGCGCCCTCGTCGAGCTGCAGCGAGGACACCCCGAGGTCGAACAGGACCCCCTGCACCCGCTCGATGCGCAGCGAGGCGAGGACCTCGGGCAGCTCGTCGTAGACCGCATGCACGGCCCGGAACCGGGCGCCGAACCCCGCGAGCCGCTCACCGGCGAGCGCCAGGGCCTGCGGGTCCCGGTCGATGCCGACGACGTGCGCCCCCGGGCATCGGCGCAGCAACGCCTCCGCGTGACCTCCCATCCCCAGGGTCGCGTCGACGCACACGGCCCCCGACCCCTCCAGCGCCGGGGCCAGGATCTCGACCACGCGGTCGCGCAGCACGGGGACGTGCCGGTCGGCGGCCGGTCCTCGGGTCGGCATCGGGTGCTCCTGGCGGTGGCGGGTGGTCGCAGTCGTGGGGTCGCAGTGGTGGGGTGGCCGCGCTCCGGGCCTGGGGCGGGCCCCTGTCGACCGGTCCCCATCCGATCGGGCCCGGCACGGGGGAAGTCGTGTCGGGATTCCGATGCGGCTGGAGGCCGGAGGTCAGGGACCCGCGGGCGGTACTCGTCGGTGCTGACGTGGTCGGTGCTGACGGGGTCGGTGGGCGGTCGGTGGACAACGGTGGCGGCGGGTCACATCAGTCCTGGGACGACCTCCTCGGACTGGTCGGAGTAGGCCTGCTCGGTGCTGGCCAGGTAGTCGGTCCAGGCGGTCGTGTCCCACACCTCGATGCGGGACCCGGCGCCGATGACCGTGCAGTCCCTGGAGAGCCCGGCGTACTGCCGCAGCGGGACGGGGATGGTCACCCGGCCCTGCTTGTCGGGGATCTCGTCGGAGGCGCCGGAGAGGAAGACTCGCATGAAGTCGCGGACCTGGCGGCTGGTCGTCGGAGCCTGCCGCATCGCGTCGGTCACCGCGACGAACTCGTCCATCGGGAACACGTACAGACAGCGCTCCTGGCCCCGGGTGACGACGAGCCCGCCGGCCAGCCTCTCCCGGAACTTGGCCGGGAGGAACAGCCGGCCCTTGTCGTCGAGGCGAGGGGTGTGGGTGCCGAGGAACACCGCCCCACCTCCGTTCGCTCGCCCCCGGATGCGACACCGCGCTCCGGATTCCACCACTTTACTCCACCGATGACCACGAATGTCGCGGTTTGGGCCGAATTCGACCTCGTGGCTGACTGTCTATGCAGGTCAGAGAAGTGGTGTGAAGTGGGGCAGATACGGCGCCGACCGGTGTCGTCCGCGGTCGGGGACGGCTCCGGACCGGCCCCGATGACGGCCGAACGGGGGCGCCGCGACCTCCCCCGGGGACGGACGCCACAAGAGGTCACGACCGTGGCTACCCGTCGTGGGGAGAAGTGGGGCAAGATCGAAGACCAGGACCATCGAAGGGGGCCGAGACCGTGGCAGGTCAGGAGCAGCAGCAGGGCGCACCGGCCCGGACCGGGTCGGGCGGCGAGGACCGGATAGGACGGGGGGCGGCGCTCGACCAGGTCCTCCAGGTCAGCTCCTCGCTGGCCAGGGCGATGAACTCCGTCATCGAGGGCAAGTCGGCCGTCGTGCAGATGGCCATCACGACCCTCCTGGCCGAGGGCCACCTGCTCATCGAGGACGTCCCCGGCGTCGGCAAGACGATGCTCGCCAAGACCCTGGCCCGCTCGATCGACGCCTCGGTCCGCCGGATCCAGTTCACCCCCGACCTGCTGCCGAGCGACATCACCGGGGTCAGCGTGTTCAACCAGGACGTGCGGGACTTCGAGTTCCGCCCGGGCGCGATCTTCGCCAACGTCGTCGTCGGCGACGAGATCAACCGGGCCTCACCCAAGACCCAGTCGGCGCTGCTGGAGTCGATGGAGGAGACCCAGGTGACGGTCGACGGGACGACATACTCCCTGCCGTCGCCGTTCATGGTGCTGGCGACCCAGAACCCCATCGAGATGGAGGGTACCTACCCGCTCCCCGAGGCCCAGCGCGACCGGTTCATGGCGCGGATCTCGATGGGCTACCCGGCGACGTCCAGCGAGGTGGACCTGCTCGACCGGCACAGCGGCGCCAACCCGCTCGACACCCTCCAGCCCGTCACCGACGCCGCGACGGTGGGCGCGATGGTCGCGGCCGTCCGTACGGTGTACGCCGCACCGGCACTCAAGCAGTACATCGTCGACCTCGCCCAGGCGACCCGGACCAGCGCGGCACTGCGGCTGGGGGTGTCCCCCCGCGGGAGCATCCACCTGCTCCGCGCCGCACGCGCCCACGCGGCGATCGCCGGGCGCGACCACGTCCTGCCCGACGACGTCCAGGCCATCGCGGTGCCGGTGCTGGCCCACCGGCTCATCGCGACGGGCGAGACCCAGCTCGCCCGGCGCTCGACCGCCGACGTCCTCACCGACCTCATCCAGCGGGTCCGCGTCCCCCCGCCGTCGCGGTGACCGCGTCCCTGCGGTAGCCATGCGTGCGCTGCGTGACTCCCTCACCACCCGTGGTCTGGCCTTCCTCTCCGCGGGGGGAGTGCTGCTGCTCGCCGGCATCGGCCTCGGGCACCCCGACCCGACCCGGATCGGGCTGCTGCTGATCGCCCTGCCGCTCGCCAGCGCGCTGTTCAGCCGTCGCCACGACCTGGGGCTCGAGGTGAGCCGGAGCGCCACCCCGAGCCGGGTGCGGATCGACGAGCCCGCCCACGTCACCGTGACCATCCGCAACCCCGGTGGCACCCGTACGCCGCTCATCATGGGCGAGGAGCAGCTCGACTACGCCCTCGGCGACCGGCCGCGGTTCGTGCTGCCGTCGATGCACCCCGGTGAGCGCCGGGACGTCGCCTACACCGTGCGCTGCCATACCCGGGGGCGGCATCGCCTCGGCCCGCTGGGTGTGCGGGTCCGGGACCCCTTCGGCCTCACCTCGCGCAGCGCCCGGACGTCGGGCTACGGCACGATCATCGTGCTGCCGCGGATCCACCCGCTCTCGACCGCCCGTGCCCTCGGTGCGGGCGTCGGCTCCGAGGGCACCGTTCCGCACATGATCGGCCTGCACGGCGAGGACGACCAGGCCATCCGCGAGTACCGCGACGGCGACGACCTGCGCCGCATCCACTGGCCCATGACGAGCCACACCGGTGAGCTCATGGTGCGCCAGGAGGACCGGCCGGCCCAGCGACGGGCCGTGATCCTGCTCGACACCCGGACCCAGGCCCACTCCGGCGGCACGCGCCCGGCCTCGCTGGAGTGGGCGGTCACGATGTGCGCCTCGGTGGTGGCCCACCTCGTCCGGTCGGGGTATGCCATCCACCTCCTGACGTCCGACCCGTCCCGCGACCTCGGGGTGGCCGAGGACATCGAGCTCGAGACGGCCCTGGACAGCCTCGCCCGCATCGAGCCCGGGCCCGACGAGGCCTACCGCTCGGTCCTGCACGCGGCGAGCACCGCCACGTCGCAGGGCGGCCTGGTGGTCGCGGTCCTCGCCGGGCTCGACGACGACGCGGCCCGAGGCACGGCGTCGTTGCGCCAGCCCGGATCGACGGGCGTGGCGTTCGTCATCGACCAGGCGGGCTTCGCGTCCTCGGGCCGGCAGGCCGGCGGCGACGCATCGCGCGCCGCCGCCACCACGGCGACGCTCCGGGCCACCGGATGGTCCGCCCTCACCGTGACCGCCGGCACGACGCCTCCGGATGCCTGGTCGGCCGCCACGACATCGGCCGGAACGGCGGCCCTGCGATGAGCCGAGCCCGCCCCGCCGACACCGCCCTGGCCGCCCTGGCGACGCTGACCGTCACGCTGCCCCTGACGACCCTGTTCGACTCCACGGCCTGGGTACGCCCGGCGATGGCGATGGTCCTCGTGGTCGCCCTGACCGGGATGGGCCTGCGCTCGCTCGTCGACTCGCCCTGGGTCGTGGGTGGCGGGCAGATCGTCACGGCCGCCGTCGGCGCGGGCCTGCTCTATGGCCGCGGTCACCTGTATGCGAGCCTGCCCGGCCCGGAGACCGTCCGGGCGTTCAACAACCTGCTGCTCGAGGCGATGGAGACGGTGCGGACCCACACGGCGCCGGCCCCGACGACCCGGGGAATCGTCCTCGGCCTCGGGCTGCTCGTCGGCCTGGTCGCCCTCGCGGTCGACGTCATGGCCGTCACCCTGCGTTCCCCCACGGTGGCGGGACTGCCGCTGCTGGGTGCCTACCTGGGGGTGGCGACGAACTCGGGGACGGGGCTCGCCATGCTCTACTTCGTCATCCCCGCCGCGGTGTGGGTGACGATGGTCGGCCGCCAGGGCGTCGGCACGATGCGCCGCTGGGCCACGGCCGTCACCCGCTCCGACGAGCCCCGGCAGCTCGCGGGCGACGCCGCCTTGGACTTCGCGTCCCTCGGACGGGTCCTCGGGGTCGGGGCGATCGCGGCCGCGGTGCTGCTCACCCCGCTCGTGCCCCACCTCCCGACGACCTTCCTCGCCGACGGCCTCGGCCGGTCCCCCGACTCCCGTGGCGGGGGCGGCGGCGGCATCCGGCTCAGCTCGACCGTCGACATCGGCAAGAACCTCGCCAACCGCACCACGGACCCGGTGCTGACGTACACCACGGGCGACACCACGACGCCGCCGTTCCGGGTCGATGTCCTCAGTACCTATGTGGGTGGGCAGTGGCAGCCGTCCGGCCGGCGCTCCTTCGTCCCCGACAACGAGCAGCTTCCGCCGCTACTGGCCGACCCGAGCGTGCCGCGGTCGACCCAGCAGCTGCGGGTGACGGACAACCACATCGCTCCGCCACAGCTCGCCGTCCCCGACCTTGCGGCCCGGCTCTTCACCCGCTCCACGTGGTCCCTCGACGCCGAGGGCGCCGTACGGGTGAGCTCCCAGGTCTCGACCTACACGGTGCAGTACGCCGTCCTGGACCCCACCGCGAGCGACTTCGCCGGCGACGCGACCGGCCAGGTCCCCGACGTCGACCTCGCCGTCGACCAGGCCGCGCGGCCGGCCCTGCGCACCGTGCTCGACGCGATCGTGCCGCCCACGGCGACCGCCCTCGACGCGGCCCGCGACATCCAGGCCTACCTGCGCAGCAGCGCGTTCACCTACTCGCTCACCCTCGACGCCGCCCGCATCGACGAGGACCCTCTCACCGCGTTCCTGCGGACCAAGCAGGGCTACTGCGTCCAGTTCGCCACCGCGATGGCGATGATGGCCCGGGCCGAGGGCATCCCGGCCCGGATGGCCATCGGCTTCCTTCCGGGTTCGGGGCAGGACGGCCACTTCACCGTCGTCGCCTCCGATGCCCACGCGTGGCCCGAGCTCTACTTCCCCCGCCTCGGCTGGGTGCGCTTCGAACCCACCCCCGGCGGCCGCAGTGGCGCCGCCCCCGCCTACACGCTCAGCCCCGTCGACGTCGGCCCCGTCCCGACCGCCAGCAGCGGCTCGTCGGGCGGGGCGACCCCGACGCCGTCCAGCCGGGTCAACGACCCGGGCGCCCCCAGCTTCGGAACCGGAGCCACGACGGTCAGCTCGAGCTCGTGGTTCCGCGACCACGGCGAGCTGTTCGTCGGGCTGGGGCTGGTCGCCCTCCTCGCGCTGTTCCTGCCGCTCGGGGCCTGGCTGAGCCGGCGACGGCGACGGCACCTGGCCCTGAACGCAGCGGCCCGCGCCGAGGTGGAGTGGCAGTCGCTCCTGGCCCGGCTCGGCGATGTCGGCATCGTTGCTCCCGCCGGCAGCACGCCACGGCAGGCCGGACAGTTCGTCGCGCACGCGGCATACCTCGGCGGCGAGAGCGAGCAGGCGCTCGGCCGGGTCGTCGGCACCCTGGAGCGGGCGCGCTACGCCGCACCGGGCGACCAGCTGCCCGACGTGGGCACCGATGCACGGCTCGTATGGCGCACCGCCGCGCACACCCGCAGCCGCCAGGCGCGGATGCGGGCCGCTCTCGCGCCGTCCGAAGGCGTCCGGGCCTGGAGCGGCTGGGCCGAGGCCCTGCTCGCGGTGCCCCGCTGGCTGAGCCGCGTTGCGCGCCGGGTCTTCGGCGGCCGGGTCTCCCGGCACTAGCGCTTCAGGCGGGCCGTCGGCGACCGGCCATCCGCGGCCGGTCCTACCCGCCGGAGGGTCGCGGGTGCATCGCGTCCATGCCCGACTGCAGGGTGGCGCGGGACACCACGCCGGGCGCCACCGGCACCCCCCGGTAGCTGAAGATCGACCCCGTGTCGATGGACAGCACCGGGAGCCCCGAGGCGTCGGTCTCGGTGAACCGGCCGGTGCCACCCCAGGCGATGGCGAAGCCGCCGGACCCGACGGGCCGGGCGCTGCCGCAGCACGGCGAGAAGGTCACGTCGGGGTCCTGGACCGAGCGCACGACCGACGCGGTGAGGGTCGCCGGGTCGACGGCCAGCTCCAGCACGCGCGGGATGCGCAGGCCCTCGCTGCCGTTGTCGAACACCGTGACGTGACCGTTCGACAGCCGGCGCGCGTCGTGCTGTGAGTTGAGGAACGGGGACCGGTCCGCACCGGCCACGTCCAGGCTCCTCGCGATCGCGGTGCCACCGAGCTTCCAGTCGACGGACCCGTCGGACGTGTTGATGCGGTAGACGGCGTCGAGGTTGCGGAACGAGATGATGAGGCCGTCCCCGTCGTCCGCCACCGAGTTGAGGTGGTTGATGTCCCAGTAGTCGTGGCCGTTGATGTCCAGGTACGCCTGCGAGACATGCGAGGCGGGCGTGAGGTCGCTCCACTCGGAGAAGGCCAGGTGGTCGTGGGTCTTCCAGGTCCAGACCACCGAGCCGGTGGGGTCCAGCCTGACGATCTCGCAGTCGATGATGGTCGCTTCCGTCGAGCCGCCGTATGCCGTCATGTCAGCGCAGTCGGTGCCCGTTGCGATGCAGTCCCGGGGGACGTAGCGGATCGCGTACCACCCGCCTCCTTGGGCCGGCACGAGGTCGTGCATGTCCACGTTGGCTCCCGCGCCGACGGCGCCCAGGGCGGTGCCGTCCCAACCGACCTCGTGGTACGTCGTGCTCAGCGCGAAGAAGATGCCGGCCTCGGCCCACATCAGCCCCACGCCACCGGGCACGAGCTTGGCGTCGATGGGTCGATAGCTCGTGACGGACCGCCACCACACGGGAGTGCCGCGGTCGTCGGCAACGACGACGTACAGCGGGTTCCCGACGGCGGGAGCGCCCGTCCCGGTCGTCGGCGTGAGCACGTACCACTGGCTCGCCGGTGTGCCCGGGCGGGTGACCTGCCACGCAGGGAAGTCCGCGGGTAGGCAGCGCGCCTGCTGGTGCACGTCGGCTCTGCCCGGCACGGACAGCGTCCAGTGCACCGACTGGCCGGGGGCAAGAGGAACGGTGACGCTGGCCGATCCCGTGACCGCCGGTTGACCGTCGAAGACCACGGAGCCACCGAGCTCTGCGGTGATGTCGGCGGTGACCGCGCCACCGGGGCAGCCCACCACGAAGTCGGTCACGGACGGGTCAGGCCGGGGTGCCATGGTGACCCCGAGGTCGACGGACACGACCGGGGCGAGGTAGTAGCCGGCGACGTCGGCGATCAGGTCCACCGTGCCGCCGGTCCCGTTGTACAAGGACACCTTGCCGCCGGTACCGAGCTTGACCACCACCAGGTTCGGCACGGTCTGACCCCGCACCAGGTTCAGGTTCGACGCCGTCGGCCGGGACGTGCCGTCGGGGTAGGCCGTGATGTAGCCACTGCTCGCCGGGTTGGTGACGGTGACGTTGAGGACGACCGCAGAGACCCCCGACACGGGGACCCCACCCTTACCGGTCACCTGCAGATGCACCGTGGCATGCTCGGCGACCTTCGCCCGCGCCGCACCCGTCCCGTACCGGGTGTCCAGGATCCGCGCCGGCGACAACGCCGTGAACGCCCCCGGGTCGACCGGCGGTACCGGCCAGGTAGTAGCCGGCGACGTCGGCGATCAGGTCCACCGTGCCGCCGGTCCCGTTGTACAAGGACACCTTGCCGCCGGCGCCGAGCTTGACCACCACCAGGTTCGGCGACGGTCTGACCCGTGACCAGGTTCAGGTTCGACGCCGTCGGCCGGGACGTGCCGTCGGGGTAGGCCGTGATGTAGCCACTGCTCGCCGGGTTGGTCACGGTCACGTTCAACACCACCGCAGACACCCCCGACACGGGAACCCCACCCTTACCGGTCACCTGCAGATGCACCGTGGCATGCTTGGCGACCTTCGCCCTCGCCGCACCCGTCCCGTACCGGGTATCCAGGATCCGCGCCGGCGACAACGCCGTGAACGCGCCCGGCGTCCGTCGGGGTGCCGGCCAGGTAGTAGCCGGCGACGTCGGCGATCAGGTCCACCGTGCCGCCGGTCCCGTTGTACAAGGTCACCTTGCCGCCGGTGCCGAGCTTGACCACCACCAGGTTCGGGACGGTCTGACCCCGCGACCAGGTTCAGGTTCGACGCCGTCGGCCGGGACGTGCCGTCGGGGTAGGCCGTGATGTAGCCACTGCTGGCCGGGTTCGTCGCCGTCACGTTCAACACCACCGCAGAGACCCCCGACGCGGGCACCCCACCCGCACCGGTCACCTGCAGATGCACCGTGGCATGCTTGGCGACCTTCGCCGTCGCCGCCCCGTCCCGTACCGGGTATCCAGTATCCGCGCCGGCGACAACGCCGTGAACGCCCCTGGCACCGGCGGCGCCGACAGCGGGGCCGACAACGCTGCCTGCGACGGCGCGGTGCCGCCGGCCGCCGGCGACGCCGCCACCGGGCCCACCGCAGCCAGCAGCACCCCCACGACTACCGTCGCCACCGACCTTAAGGTCCGTACCCGTGCCACTGTGACCCCTCTACCGCCGGACTAACCCGCCCCGGAAACGCCCGAACAGTACCGCAGGCTGCCGGTGGTCACGAGCCTGGACACCGGCAGGCATGGGACGCAGGGCGCCCCTCTGCTGGGTCGAGCCCAGCCGAGGGTAGTCCGAACGAACGAGTCGAGGGTCGACCGAACGAATGATCTCCCGACAACGCCTCCGCTGCTATGTTCAGAATCGTCAAGGAATGGTAAAGAAGGTATGGGAAGAGTAAGGCCGTTTGCTCGGTACTTCACCCACAGGCGCCATCGTCGAGCGAAGGCGATGTGCCGGGGAGGAGGGGGAGCGGGCGGGACAGGGGGGATGTGCCGCCCGCTCAACCCCTAGAGGCCAGGCATTCTTCGATCCGACCCCTGAACCAGGACCTAGGGGGGGCTAGTCCTGTTCAGTATCCAGTGAAGTCCTATGCTGCGGCCCCGTCAACAAAGGCAACCCTCGCAACACCGGGCACTCAGAGATCTCAGGCACGCCACAGGGATCTCAGGCACGCCACGGGCGGCCCTGGCCTCGGCCGAGGGCGGCGCCTTTTCGGACGGATGTTGCGGGCGCATACCGGTGCCAAGGAATGAACGTCCGGTCCGCCGGCAGCGGTCGTCCACCCAGGCGGACTCCATCAAGGCCGGTCCACCGGCCGCTATGGGCTCGTCGACAGCCTTCTGCCCGTTGGGTGCTGGCCGCGCTCATGGGGAGCCTGGAACCGGTCGGACCCCTCGATCTCATCTTCCGGACTGGTCGGCAGCCCCTGTGCCCAGGCTTGCGCAGGTGGCGCGGGTCCGTGTGGCCGAGCGGCTCGACATGGCGCAGCGTGCGGATGACCCGACGGTCGAGGATGGTGTGGTCGCCGGTGCTGGTCTGAGTTCCGTCGATCCGGTCGGATCCGTAGTGAGCATTGCCACAAAGAATGAGGATTGCCACAAAGCGGTGGACCTCTTCGCATCCTCGTGATTCGCTCGAACCTCACCGGCTGGACACCAGCCCTGCGCCACTTCCCCGGGAAAGGGGTTATCAGTGCCTGAGGTGGGGAAGACCCTAACGCCTCCGTCGTGGGCCCTTCGTCAGGTCGGGCCCTTGACACCTGATGATCCTGGGCCGAGTGACTATCGGGGGCCGGACGTGGGGGATCGCCGTGGATCGCCGCAGGGTCCCAGACATTGAGCTCTACGGCCTATTCGCCTGCGCCTTACCCGGCCGCCGGAGGATGACTCGGGGGCACACGATGATGAAGCCCCGATACCCTCCTGCCGTGGTGGCAGGAGGGCGGCTCAGGCCACCTGCACCATGAGCCCACGCGCCATCGCGACCGCACCGGCCGCACCGGCATACACCTTTCGGAGGAGATCACCGTGACTGTCCTGGAGTCGTTCTCACTCGCCGGCCGCACCGCCCTGGTGACCGGCGCCACCCGAGGCCTCGGCCGGGCATTCGCTCGGGCCATCGCTGAGGCAGGCGCCGACGTCATCATCCATGGACGCGACTCTGCCGCCGCCGACGAGGTGCGAAGCGAGATCGAGTCCCTCGGACGGGCCGCCCACGTCGTCCTCGGGGACCTGACCAGCCGGGCTTCGGTGAACGACGTCGTCCAGGAGGCCATGACCCGCGCCGGGCACGTCGACATTCTCGTCAACAATGCCGGGGCGTGCGTCCATCGGCCGGCACTCGACGTGACCGACGACGAGTGGTCACATGTGATCGACACCAATCTCACAGCCCTGTGGCGCATGTCCCAAGCAGTGGGAGCGCACATGGTGCAGCGCCATCAGGGCAGCATCGTGAACATCGGGTCGATATCGGGGATCATCGTCAACCGTCCGCAGATGCAACCGGCGTACAACGCCTCGAAGGCCGCCGTGCACCAGCTCACCAAGTCCCTCGCCGCCGAGTGGGCACCGGCAGGCGTCCGAGTCAACGCCGTCGCACCTGGATATATCAAGACGGACATGTCGCCGGTCGATGAGCCCCGCTTCCGGAGGTACTGGATCGAGGACGCACCGCAACAGCGATACGCCGTACCCGACGAGGTCAGCCCTGCGGTGGTCTTCCTCGCCTCCGACGCGGCAAGCTTCGTCACCGGCACGGTCCTGGTCATCGACGGCGGCTACACCGTGTACTAGTCGAGACGCGCCGGCTCTCTCAGCCGCACCCGGAGTCGGTGGTCAACGGGCTCCGGTCGCCCCACTGCCGACCGGGGTCAGTCGAGGTAGTCGCGCAGGGCCTGGCTGCGCGAGGGGTGGCGCAGCTTGCTCATCGTCTTGGACTCGATCTGGCGGATCCGCTCGCGGGTCACGCCATAGACCTTGCCGATCTCGTCGAGGGTCTTCGGTTGGCCGTCGGTCAGCCCGAACCGCATGGAGACGACCCCCGCCTCGCGCTCGGACAGGGTGTCGAGCACCGAGTGCAGCTGCTCCTGCAGCAGCGTGAAGCTCACGGCGTCGGCGGGCACAACGGCCTCGGAGTCCTCGATGAGGTCACCGAACTCGGAGTCGCCGTCCTCGCCGAGCGGAGTCGCCAGCGAGATCGGCTCGCGGCCGTACTTCTGGACCTCGACGACCTTCTCCGGCGTCATGTCGAGCTCGCGGGCCAGCTCCTCGGGCGTCGGCTCGCGGCCGAGGTCCTGAAGCATCTGCCGCTGCACGCGGGCGAGCTTGTTGATGACCTCGACCATGTGCACCGGGATCCGGATCGTGCGAGCCTGGTCGGCCATCGCCCGCGTGATGGCCTGGCGGATCCACCAGGTCGCGTAGGTCGAGAACTTGTAGCCCTTGGTGTAGTCGAACTTCTCGACCGCTCTGATGAGGCCGAGGTTGCCCTCCTGGATGAGGTCGAGGAAGAGCATGCCGCGGCCGGTGTAACGCTTGGCGAGGCTGACGACAAGGCGCAGGTTCGCCTCGAGGAGGTGGTTCTTGGCCTTCTTACCGTCCTGGGCGATCCACCACAGCTCGCGCTTGAGCTTCATGTCGATCTTCTCGCCGGAGTTGAGCCGCTCCTCCGCGAACAGACCCGCCTCGATGCGCTTGGCGAGCTCGACCTCCTGCTCGGCGTTGAGGAGGGCGACCTTGCCGATCTGCTTGAGGTAGTCCTTGACCGGGTCGGCCGTGGCACCGGCGGTGACGACCTGCTGGGCGGGCGCGTCCTCCTCGTCGTCGTCGCGGATGACGTAGCCCGCGTCCTCGGGCTCCTCCTCGGCCTTCTCACCCGACGCGGCCGCGGGGGTCTCGGCGGCATCGCCGTTGGCGGAGTCGGCCTTGGAGGGGGCGCCCTCGGCGTCGTCCTCGGCGTCGGGGGTCCCTTCCTCGTTGTCGCTGTCCACCCCGACATCGGCCACATCGGCCACGTCGGCCTCGAGGTCGGCGACGTCGACGTCGACATCGACATCAGCCTCGACGTCGGCGTCCTCGTCAGCGTCCCCGGCGATGACGGCGGCGCGGGTGGGCTTGGCGTCGCCCGCCGACGCGGGAGCGCCGGCCTTGGCGCGGGCGCGGGAGGGTGCGGCCGCCGCCGCGGCCTTCTTGGTCGTGCTCGCCTTCGCCGGCTGGCCCCCCGTGGTGGCGGAGGTGGTCGCGGCCTTCTTCGCCGGCGCGGCCTTGGCGGCCGCCGCCTTCGGCGCGGTCTTCGCCGCCGGAGCCTTGACGGCCTTGCCCGTCCTGCTCGACCCGGACGCCGAGGCCGGCGACGCGGGGGCCTTCGGGGGGGCGGACTTCTTGGACGCCGCCGCGGCGCTCTGCTGACGGGACTTGTTCTGGGAGGACGTCTTCTCGCTCGCCTTCTTCGTCGTGGTCGTGCGGGGGCCTGACGCGGGCACCGCCTTCTTGGCCGCGCCCGCCCCGGACGCCCGGTCTGCCGTCACCGTCGTCGTGCGGCGGGACGCCGTGGCGGCGCGGGCAGGGACGGTACCGGACCCCGCGTGGGCGGGGGTCGGGTCTGGGCGGTTCGTGGACACGGGCGGCACCGACAACCTTTCGTCGCGAGCACAGACCAACCAACGCACGCGAGGTGGCGAGCGGCGGTGGAGGTGGCTTTGTCAGTCGGTCTCAACGTTGGAAGAGCGCCAGATGTGCCGAGGAGGCCCTCCCGATCCGAAACCGTCTTGGCCATTATAAATCTCCGCGGGCGAAACCCCACATCCGGCCACGTCCCGCGGGTCGGCACAGGCCCGGTCCGACAGGCTCAGCCCTTGACCGCGAGGACCGCGCAGGGGGCGTCGAGAAGGATGCGCTGCGCGTTGGAGCCGAGGATGAGCTTGCCGACGGGCGTGCGCCGACGCAGCCCGATGACGATGAGGTCGGCCCCGACGTCGTTGGCCACCGCGATGAGGTCCTCGGCCGGCTCGTTGCCCCGCACGAGCTGACGGACGTCGACGCGGAGCCCGGAGCCCTCGAGCTGGTCCTGGACCCGCCGGAGCTCCTCCTCGCTCTCGCGCGCCTCGTCCGCGTCGAGGTCGCGCCCGCCTCGGTTGGAGTTGATGACGACGAGCATGTCCCGGCGGAGCTCAGCCTCTTCGACGGCTCGGGCCAACGCTGCCCGACCTTCCTTGGTCGGCACGTACCCCACGACGATGGCCACGCTGATCCTCCTTTGCGAGAGCGTCAGGCGCGGGTGCTCCGTGGGACGGAACGGGAGCCCGCACCCGCTACGACCTGAGGCTATCGCGGATCAGGCCGCCCACCTGCTCGATCTCGATGAGGAACCCGTCATGCCCATGCGAGGAGGTGATGGTGCGTTGGGTCACCTCCCGGCCCGCTGCGGCGAGCGCGTCGGTGAGCCGGGCAGGGTAGAGACGGTCGCTGTCGACGGCCGCAACGACGAGCCGGCCGTCGAAGCGCTCCAGCGCCGCCGCCGCGCCGCCACGGCCGCGGCCGACGTCGTGGCTGTTCATCGCCTCGGTGAGGACGAGGTAGCTGTTGGCGTCGAAGCGCCGCGCGAGCTTGTCGGCGTGATGGTCGAGGTAGCTCTCCACGGCATACCGGCCGCCGCCGCCCAGCGGCTGCTCGCTGCCCTGGGGCTCGCGACCGAACCGGTCGTCGATCTCGGTCCCGCTGCGGTACGTCGTGTGCGCGATGCGCCGCGCGATCCCGAGGCCGGTGACCGGCCCCTCGCCGCGGTCGTAGTAGTCGCCGCCGTGGAACGCGGGGTCGCTACGGATCGCGAGCAGCTGCGGCTCGCACCAGGCGATCTGGTCGGCAGTGGCGTATGCCGCGGACGCGAGGACGATGGCGACGTCCACCCGGCCAGGGTGTCCGGCCGCCCACTCCAGGGCCCGCATCCCACCCATCGACCCACCGAGGACGCCGCGCCACCGGGTGACCCCGAGGGCGTCGGCGAGCCGGGCCTCGACGGCGACCTGGTCGCGGATCGTGACGAACGGGAACCGGCTGCCCCACGGGCGCCCCCGCGGGTCGAGCGAGGACGGGCCGGTGCTGCCCTGGCATCCACCGAGGACGTTGGCGGCCACGACGAACAGCTCGCGGGTGTCGAGGGGGCGCCCGGGTCCGACGAGGCCGTCCCACCAACCGGGCGTCAGATGTCCGGGCCCCGCAGGCCCCTCGACGTGGCTGTCGCCGGTGAGGGCGTGCTCGACGAGAACGGCGTTGTCCCGGGCCGCGTTGAGCCGACCCCAGGTCTCGTAGGCCACCCGCACGGACGGCAGGTGCCCTCCGCGCTCGAGGCGCAGTGGCCCGACGTCGGCGAAGCGCCTCCGGCCGGGGTGGTCGCCGTCCCGCCAGACGGCCCCGGCCGTCGTCGGTGCGGTGACGGACATGACGGGTACTCCTCGAGGCTCGCGCTTGCCACACCTGTCGGGGTGGGCCAGGTCATCACCCGGGGCACCCCACCGCGAGGAGGGTTGCCGCCCAGCGAGCCGGGGCTTGGCGCTGGAACTCATGACCTGGCGACATGATACGGGCCGCAAGCCGTCATGGCAGCCCGTCGTCCGGGTCCTGAGAGGGCTGTGCGCCGCCCCTGAGCGGACCCGGTCAGCCGGCAGCCCGGCCTCGGCCCCGGGACCCCGCCGCACCGTCGGCGACCACGTCGCCGTCACGCGGGGTGTCGCCGTCGGCGGTCCTCGGCCGCACCCCCAGGTCGAGCATCTGCTCGATGAGGCCGCCCAGCCGGTGGCCGGGAACCACCCGCAACGCCCGGTCGGCGGCCTCCCGCGCGAGCGCACCCTGGCCCGCGGTCCACAGCACGCACGCCGTCACGGCGCACACCTCGGCCGTCTCGGCGGGGGTCTCGTCGGGCATCCGCCGGCACAGCTCGAGCAGCCGCGCCTGGACGCGCGTCTGGGCGAGCGCGTCGGAGGGCCTCGGCACGCCCCGACGCAGCGCCCGCACCATCGCCGCGTCGAGCTCGCCGAGAGGCAGGGACCCCGGGGCGACCCACGCGATGAGGGCGTCTCGCCACGCGTGGTCGGTGAGTGAGTAGGCGGCCGCGGCCACCTCACCCGGTGGGACAGAACCGGGTCCGGTCGGTGGGCCCACGGTGTCGAGAATCCGCCCCCAGGCGCGGACCGGGCGCCGAGGGGCCCGGCCCGACCTCTGGCGGGCCCGCACCACCCGAACGGCACGGGCCACGCCCAGCCCCGCCTCGCGGTCGGCGGCGACCAGCCCGGGCAGGTCGTCCCGGCCGGACAGCGGGGCCCGCTCGGCCTCGACGAACGCGGCCACCCCGGGGACCTGCGAGGCATCGGGCAGCGGCCCCTCCTCGGCCGGGCAGCACCCGTCGGGGCACACCGGCCGGGACCATCGGCCGTCGCGGACCACCAGCCGGTCGGCGACCCGGGTCCCCGCCTCGGCCAGCCCGTCGGCCAAGGCGTCGAGGACCGCGCCCACCCCGCCGGGCTCGTCCTCGTATCCGACGAGGATCACCGCGTCCGGACGCTCCCTCAGCAGCGGCGGGAGCACGGTCGCCACGAGGGCGTCCTCGTGACCCCGGGGCGGGCGGTCTGCGCGGGCGAGCATGCCGACCCTGCGCGCGTGCAGGGCGATGGCGACGGCACTGTCGCGCGGGTGGTAGCCCAGCTGGTAGGGCAGGACGGCGAGGATGTCGCTCGAGCTGCGCAGGATGATGTGTGCTGGTTCCATGTCCGTCAGCCTCGAGGGGCGCACGCCCGGTGCGGCAGGCCCTCGAGCCGATCTGTGGACGACCCGTCGGCGCGCAGCGGCCTGTGGACAGCCCGCGCGACACGGTCCCTCGGGCCGCGGCCGGCCGGCGCGGGTGCGCGGGGTCAGCGCACGACGTCGCCCGGCACGGTCTGTGCACCGGCGGCGGAGGTGGTGGCGCCCGGGGTGCGGCCCGGCTCCGCCCCTGCCCGGCCCTGCTCCCACTCGAGGAAGGACTCGGTGTCGGTCACGAGCGCCGCGACCACCCAGCTGAGGACAACTGCGTCGTCGAGGAGGCCGACGACGCCGAGGAAGACCTCCGGGAGCAGGTCGACCGGCGAGAGGACATACCCCGCGCCGGCCGCCATCAGGGCCAGCCGGCCGAACGTGGTCCCGTGGTACTCGCCCCGCACGGTGGCCCTGACCAGGCGCGGCAGCGCGGCGATGCGGGTCGCCAGCGACGGGCCGCCCGGGCGGACGGCGATCCGCGCGGCCGTGATGAGGGTGCGCAGGGCGGAGAGCCTGGACGTGGCGGCCATCGGTGAACCTCCTGGGACGGTCGGCTCGCGCCCCTCGACGCGTGCCGACGCTATAACGTGCCGAGGTGCCCGGAGGATTCCCGCTGCCAACTGGGTATGCCGCCCTTCCGCGGCGCCGCCCTCAGCCGGCGGTGAGCTGGGGCGCAGGAGGCGGGAACTCCTCCTTGGCGTGCTCGGCGATCCGGTGGATGAGCCAGGCGTCCATGCCGGCCCCCACCGCGCCCCCGACCACCGGGACGGCGCGCCCGAACCGCGAGAACACGTCACGGCCCGCGGTGGACAGGATGCGGAAGCCGACCGCCTTGTTGACGACCATCAGGGCCGGACCCGGCAGCCGCTGGGTGGCCAACGCGGTCAGCCGCCCGGTCGGTGCGGCGATCCCGGCCCTGGCGAGCAGGTCGTCGGCGTCGGCCCCCACGAGGGTGAGCAGGACCGCGGTGCGGATCGGCCTCTGGGACAGGTCGTAGCCGCGGGCCGCGGCGATCGCCGCCGTCATCCGGGTGGCCAGCAGGTAGAACCCCGCCACGTTGGCCGGCAGCGCCACGGGGAGGGTGACGAAGCCGCCGAGGCTGGTGACGAAGCCGCTGGCGCCGGCGATCCTGAGGTGGCGCGCGGCGATGACCGCCACGGCAGCCTCCGGGTCCGGGCTCTGCCCCAGCGCCTCGTCGGCCACCTGCCGGGCCGAGGCGAACGGCCCCCGGCCGTCGATGCCGACCTCGAGCAGCCGCTGGACGAGCGCCTGGGCCGCGCCCCCGACTCCCGGCTCGCCCGGCGTGCCCGCCCGGTCCAGGGCACGGCGACGGTCGTCCTTCTTGCCGATCCCCCACAGCCCCACGTGTCCTCCTCCTCGCGACCGGTCGCCGGAGCGCCATCCTGCCACGGCGCCGACGGACCGGACGCCTACGCTGCGAGCATGCCCGACCCTCACCGCCACGGCGACCCCGCCGTCCGGGACGACGGGCTCGTCGCGCTCGTCGTCGCGCCGGGCGCCGACGGCCGGCCCGCCCTGGCGGCGGTCCGTGGTGATGGTCTCGCGCACGCCGGGCCGGTCGGCGAGATCGTCGCGGTCGTCCGCGCCATGGAGGCCGAGCGGCGCCCGCGCTGGGTCTGGTGGGCCGCCGGCCGCGACGCCATGCCCGTGGTGGCCGCCGGCCTGTCGCTCGCTCGGTGCTGGGACCTCGCCGAGGTGCATCGTCTGCTGCACGGGGGCTGGGCCGCCGAGCCGGGCCTGGTCTGGGCCGCCGCCCACGGCATACCGGTCGAGTCCGTGCCGGGGCCACCGAGCCAGGACCTGTTCGCGTTCGCCGACGAGGCACCACCGCCCGACGACGTCCTGGTCCGCGCCGACGGCCATCTCCGCCCCGACGCCGTGACCGGGACGTGGCTGACGGAGCCGACCCGGCTCCTCGACTGGGCGGATGCCGCCCTCGCCTGTGCGCGCCGCCAGCGCGAGCAGGCGGCGCAGGCAGGACCCCGGCTGCCGGCCACCGCGAACTCGGAGTCGGCGGCCGCGCTGCTCTGCATCGAGCTCGAGCGCGACGGCCTGCCGGTCGACCGCGCGGTCGCGGAGTCCCTCGTGGCCGAGTCGGCCGGGCCTCGGACAACCACGCCGGCCGAGGCCGCCAGCGCCCGACGCGAGCGCGACCGGGCGGTGCTCGCCCACGTGCCGGGCCGCGAGTCGACCGACCTCCGCAACCCGGCCCAGGTCCGCGAGCTGCTGGCCGCCGTGGGGGTCGACGTCCCCAACACCCGCAAGTGGGTCCTCGCCCCCTACCGCGACACCCATCCGGTCGTCGACGCCCTGCTGCGGTGGCGCAAGGCCGAGCGCATCGCGACGACCTACGGCTACCGGTGGCTCGACACCGCGGTGGGCCCCGACGGCCGGCTCCGCGGCCACTGGACGGCCTGCGACGGCGCGGGCGGGCGGATGACCGCCGAGAACGGCCTGCACAACCTCCCCGCCCCGCTGCGTCCCGCGGTGTCCGCCGAGCGGGGGCACGTCCTCGTCCGCGCCGACCTCGGCCAGGTCGAGCCGCGCGTCCTGGCCGTCGTCTCGCAGGACGCGGCCTTCGCCGACGCGACCCGCGCCGACGACCTCTACGCCCCGGTGGCCGAGCGGCTCGGCGTCGAGCGGCCGGTGGCCAAGATCGCCGTTCTCGCGGCGATGTACGGCCAACGCAGCGGAGCCGCCGGAGAGGCTCTCAAGGGGCTCGAGCGGGCGTATCCGGTCGCCATGGCGCACCTTGACCTGGCGTACGCCGCGGGGGTCCGCGGCGAGCCCCTGCGCACCTTCGGGGGCCGGCTCATCCCGACCGGGCGGTTCCTCGCGAGCTCGCCGGTGGGGAGCGACCCGGCCCTGGACGCCGCCCGCGGCCGGTTCGCCCGCAACGCGGTGATCCAGGGGGCGGCGGCCGAGCTGTTCAAGGCATGGGCGGCCACCGTGCGGGCCGGCGTGCGCGCCCTGGGCGGCGAGATCGTCCTGTGCCTGCACGACGAGCTGCTGCTGCACGTGCCCGACGCCCTCGGCGCCGAGGCGGCGGCGCTCGTCGACCGGTCCCTCGGCGACGCCGCGCGGTGGTGGAGCGGCGGTGCGCCCGTGCGCTTCGTGTCCGCCACCTCGGTGGTCGGCCGCTGGTCCGACGCGAAGGACTGAGCCCGCGCAGGGGCCCGACGAGACACGGTCGGCGACCCCCTGCTGGTCGCCGGCCCCGGGCTCAGGAGCGGTGCGCGCTCAGTTCTCGCCCTCGCCCGAGACTCCGCGCAGGAACTTCTCGAACTCCGCCCCCAGCTGGTCGGCCGACGGCAGGTCGCTCTCCTGGGTGGCGAGCAGGCTCGGCCGCTCGTTGCCCTCGACGAAGGCGTCGTACTGGCGCTCCAGCGCCGCCACGACCTGCCCCGCCTCGGCGTTGTCGGCGACCTCCCGGGCGATCTCGGCCCGGTTGAGGCCGGCCCGCGTGACGAGGTCGTCGTTGGGGAGGTTGAGGCCGGCCGCGTCGACGACCGCGTTGAGTGCGGCGAGCGCGCCCTCGGCCCACTCGGACTGGGCGAGGTAGTGCGGGACGTGCACGGCGAAGCCGAGCGCGTCCTTGCCCGCCTCGCCGAGCCGGAGCTCGAGGAGCGCGGCGATGCTGCCGGGCACCTGCACCCGGCCGAACGGGGCCTCGGCGTCACCGACGAGGCGCGCGTCCGTCGCGTGCGCGGTCATCCCGACCGGGCGGGTGTGCGGGACCCCCATGGGGATCCCGTGGACGCTGACCGTGAGCGAGACCCGCAGGCGGGCGACGATCTCACGGACAGCCTCGGCGAACCGCTCCCACTGGTAGTCGGGCTCGGGCCCGGTGAGCAGGAAGTAGACCTGGCCGTCGCGATCGGTGAGCCGGTAGAGCAGCAGGGCCGGGTCCTCGTAGCTCACCCACCGGTTCGTGTCGAACACCATCGCGGGACGGCGGCCGCGGTAGTCGAACATCTGGTCGAGGTCGAACGCCGCCACGACGTGCGCCTCGGCGCCCTCGAGAAGGTGGGCGCTGAGCAGGCGCTGGATGTTCCCGGCGTCGATGAACGCCCCGAGCATCACCAGGAGGATGCCCGAGGACGGGACGAGACCGTCCGGCTCGGTCTCCCAGCGGTACAGGGCTGACGGGTTCTGCACAGGGCTTGCCTTTCGTACGGGACGTCTGCGTGTCCAACGCCTGCCGCCCGGGTCAGATTCCCCGGCGGGGCCCAGCGGGTCACGGCCGGAGGGCGGCGATGGCCCGCCGCACCCGTTTCTCCGAGACCGGGTATGCCGTTCCGAGGCCCTGGGCGAAGAGGCCGACCCGCAGCTCCTCGATCATCCAGCCCACCTCGAGAACCTGCTCGGCGCCGCGCCGGCCGGCAGGCAGGGCATCGAGCACGTCGGCGTAGCTCGCCTCCACCCCGTCGACCACCTCCTGGAGGGCTGCCTCGCGGGCATTGGTTGCGGCCCGGTCGAGCCGGTGACTGATCGCTCGGAGGTAGCGCAGGAGGTCGGGAAGCCGTGCCTGGCCGGTGGCCGCGACGAAACCGGGCCCGACGAGCGAGCCGAGCTGCGCGCGCACGTCGGCGATGGTGGCCGCCAGCCGGGTGGCGGAGGCGCTCCCCGCCAGGGCGTCGAGCCGGCGTCGTCCCTGCGCTGCCTCGGCCAGCACGGGGAGCACGGCGTCGACGACCTGGAGCACCCTCGCCACGACATGGGTCCGGACCGCACCCAGGGCCGCGGCATACGCCTCCTCCGTGCGCACCTCCCCCGGGACGTGCTCGGTGACGACGGCGTCCACGGCGGCGGCGAGACAGTCCTGGAGCAGGGCGGGCACCGAGCCGTGCGGGTTCTGCTGGAGCCGGAGCTTGTCGGCGTTGCTGAGCCGGGCGAGCACCCGCGACCACGGGGGCGTGATGCTGAGCAGGAGCAACCGGCGTACCCCGAGCCGGTGGGCCGCGCGGGCCTCGCCCTCGTCCGGGAGCAGGCGCACGGCGACGCTGGACCCCTCGTCGACGAGTGCGGGGAAGCCGCGGACGACGTTCCCGCCGGAGGACCCCTCGAACGTGGCCGGTACCGTCCCGACGTCCCAGGTGGTCAGCCCGGTGCGCTCGATGGATGCACCCGCCCGGGCCATCCCGGTGCGCACTGCCCCCCGGCTCTCGGCGCGCAGAGCGTCCAGGTCCTTGCCCGAGGCCACGACCCGGCCACCCACCTCGACGCTGAAGGTGACCCGCAGGTGGTCCGGCACCGACTCCGGGTGCCAGTCCCCCGGCGGCACCATGACCCCGGTCCGCTCGTACAGCACCCGGGCCAGCTCGTCGGTGAACCGGCCCCGACCCCGGCCGGACCGCTGCCAGGGCGGCGGCGGCGTGGTCGGGGACCGGAACGAAGTGCCGGCGGGTCGCCTTGGGCAGCGAGCGCAGGAGGGCGACCGCGAGGTCGTCGCGGAACCCGGGCACCTGCCAGTCGAACCCGTCAGCGGACACCCGGTTGAGCACCGCCACCGGGACGTGCACCGTGACCCCGTCGGCCGCTGAGCCCGGGGCGAACTGGTAGGTGACGTCGAGCTCGAGGTCACCGTGGGGCCAGGTCGTCGGGTAGGCGTTCGCCGGGACCTCCCCGGCGGCGTCGCTCGTGAGCAGATCCTCGGTGAAGGTCAGCAGGTCGGGGCGCGACCGGTGCTCGCCCTTCCACCAGCGGTCGAAGTGCCGCACCGAGACGATCTCCGGTGGGACCCGCTGGTCGTAGAAGGCGAAGAGCACCTCGTCCTCGACGACGATGTCGCGGCGGCGGGCGCGCTCCTCGAGCTCGCCGACCCGGTCGAGCAACGCCTGGTTCTCGCGCCAGAAGGCGTGCCGGGTGTCCCAGTCACCCTCGACGAGGGCGCTGCGGACGAAGATCTCCCTGGCCGCCGCGGGGTCGACGCGGCCGTACTGGACGGTCCGGTCCACGACGATGGGGACGCCGTAGAGGGTGACCCGCTCGCTCGCGACGGCCGCGCCCTGCCGACGCGACCACCGCGGCTCGCTGTAGGTCCGCTTGACGACGTGGGCGCCGACCTCCTCCGCCCAGCGGGGGTCGATCCGGGCATTGACCCGTGCCCACAGCCGTGAGGTCTCGACGAGCTCGGCGGACATGACGTAGTCGGGCTGCCGGCGGAACAGCACGGACCCCGGCGAGATCGAGAACCGCGCGCCGCGGGCGCCGGCATACTCGCGCCGCGCCTCGTCCCGGACGCCGACGTGCGACAGCAGCCCCGACAGCAGCGCCTGGTGCACGCGGTCCCAGTCCGGCTCGGCGTCGCGCTCGGACGTGGCGACGTCGGGGTCGATCCGGGCCTGCCTGCACGCGCGCCGGAGCTGGGCGTGCAGGTCCTGCCACTCCCGCACGCGCAGGTAGTGGAGGTACTCGCTCCTGCACATCCGCCGGAAGGCGCTACCGGACAGCGCCCGTTGCTGCGAGCGCAGGTACCGCCACAGGGCGTACAGGGTCGCGAAGTCGGAGGTGTCGTTGCGGAACCTCGCGTGCGACTGGTCGGCCTGGGTCTCCTTGTCGACCGGGCGTTCCCGGGGGTCCTGGATCGACAGGGCCGCGACGATGACGAGCACCTCCGACGTGCAGCCCAGCCGGTCGGCCTCGAGGAGCATCCGGCCCAGCCGTGGGTCGACGGGGAGCCGGGCCAGGGTGCGCCCGGAGGCCGTGAGCCGCGGCCCGCCACGGCCCGCGCGGCGACCCCGGCGCCCGCGACGAGGTCCGGACGCGCGGGGCTCGTCGGCGGCCTGCTCGGCAGGGGTGCGCAGGGCCCCGAGCTCCTCGAGGAGCCGCACCCCGTCGGTGATCTGGCCGGCGTCGGGCGGGTCCACGAACGGGAACCGGGCGACCTCGCCGAGGCCGAGGGCGGCCATCTGCAGGATCACCGAGGCCAGGGAGGTCCGCTGGATCTCGGGCTCGGTGAACTCCGGCCGGGCGTCGTAGTCCGCCTCGGAGTACAGCCGGATGCACACGCCGTCGGCGACCCGCCCGCAGCGGCCCGCCCGCTGGTTCGCGCTGGCCTGAGAGATGCGCTCGATCGGGAGGCGCTGGACCTTGGTGCGCTGGCTGTACCGCGAGATGCGCGCCGTCCCGGTGTCGATGACGTAGCCGACGCCCGGGACGGTGAGCGAGGTCTCGGCGACGTTGGTCGCGAGGATGACCCGGCGCCCGCTCCCCCGGGCGAAGACCCGGTGCTGCTCGGCCGCGGACAGGCGCGCGTAGAGCGGCAGCACGTGGGTGTTCGGAAGGTTCAGCGCGGTGACCGCGTCCGCCGCGTCCCGGATCTCCCGCTCCCCGGAGAGGAAGACGAGGATGTCGGTCGCCGTGCTCGGGTGCCCCGGCCGGGCCGACTCGGTCCACAGCTCCTCGACCGCCTCGGTGACCCCGGTGACCTGGTCGCGGTCGACCCGGACGGCCCCCTCGTCGTCGAGCTCGACGAGCGGCCGGTAGCGCAGCTCGACGGGGTAGGTACGGCCCGACACCTCGATGACCGGAACCTCGCGGACCGGCATACCGCCCCCGCCGGTCGCGAAGTGCCGGGCGAACCGGTCCGGGTCGATCGTGGCCGAGGTGATGACGACCCTGAGGTCGGGGCGCCGGGGCAGCAGCGCGGTGAGGTAGCCGAGGATGAAGTCGATGTTGAGGCTGCGCTCGTGGGCCTCGTCGACGATGACGACCTCGTAGCGGCGCAGGTCGGGGTCACGCTGGATCTCGTTCAGCAGGATGCCGTCGGTCATCACGAGGACCCGGGTCGACTCGCTCGTCCGGTCGGTGAAGCGCACCTGGTAGCCGACGAGCCCCCCGGCCTCCGACCCCAGCTCCTCGGCGATCCGCTCCGCGACCGACCGGGCCGCGATCCGGCGCGGCTGGGTGTGGGCGATCCGGCCCCGACCGCCGAGGCCCAGCTCGAGGCAGACCTTGGGAAGCTGCGTCGTCTTGCCCGAGCCGGTCTCACCGGCGACGACGACGACCTGGTGGTCGCGGATCGCGGCGGCGATCTCGTCCTTGCGGGCGACGACGGGCAGGTGCTCGGGGTAGTTGAGCCGGGCCGCGTCGAGCAGAGGGAGGCTGCCGGCCGGACGCATGCGCTCCAGGATAGGTGGGGGCTACCAGCTGCTGGGCACGACGGACCGTCCCGCGCCCCACGCACCCGGGCCCGGTGGCGGCGCACCGCCCGCGACGCCGTCGTGGACCTGCCGCTCCACGTGGGCAGCCGTCCGGGCCCGGGTCACCACGCCGGCGGTGAGACTCATCGCCGAGCCCCCGGCATACAGGCCCGGCGCCTCTGCCCCCGCACCGCCTGCGACCATCGCGGTCCAGTCGTCGAGGAAGGCCTCGTCGGCCCGCGACCGGGCAGCGCGCAGCGCCCGCTCGCGCGCTCGGGCCGCCGCCGACCGCAGCCCGGCCAGCCCCCGTCCGGTCCCTCGGGCCCCGCCCGCACCCGCTGCCGCAGCCGTCCCGGCCGCCTCGGGCTCGACCACCCGGAAGGCGGCGACGAGGTCTGCGGCCCCTGACTGCGCCACGGTCCTGGCGCCGGCGGCGAGCCGCGCCGCGCTCGACAGCCCCTCGGCTGCGCCGCCGGAGTCCGCGGCGCCGACGAGAGCGCCCGCCTTGAGCACCTTCCCGGCCGCGCCGAGGGCCCCCACCGTCGCGTCGGCGGCCACCGAACCCCACTCGCCGTCGCCGTAGGCCACCAACACGGTGGCGTCGAGCGCCGCACCCGCTGCCGACGCCGCCCCGGCCACCGGGGCGAGCGGGGGGGCGGCCAGCGCGAGCAGCCCGAGCCCCGTCGCCGCGTCGTGGGTGACCTCCGACGCGCCGGTGAGCAGGCGGTAGGTCGCCGAGTCACCCAGGGTGTCGCGCGTCAGGGCGCGCAGCGAGGCCGCACACGCCCGGTCGGCGTCCTGGTACTCCGCCCACGCCCTCGCGTGTGCCCGCTCGGCCGCCACCTGCAGCCCCACCTGTCGACGCTGCTCGGTGAGCAGCGCCACCGTCCCGGGGGCGTCCCATGCCGTCCCGGTCGAGCGAAGCCCGGCCAGTGCGTCCTCGATGCGCAGCACCTGGGCGAAGGCCTCCTCACGGGCGGCGCTCGCCCGGCCGGTGCCGCCCTGCGCGGTCTCGAGCGCGTCGGCGAAGCGGCGCAGCACGACCGCCGCGCCGGCATAGCGGTCCGCGACCGCGTCGAGCACCGGCGGGGTCTCGGCGACCCGCGCGTGGAACGCCGCCCCCGCCGGGGTCTGCCAGGCCGATCCCTCGCGCAACGTGACGAGCACCCCCGCCACGCCGGCCGTGCGCCGGCCCAGCGCCAGGAGCGCTGTGGCGACCTCCCGGACGGTGCCCGGGTCTCCCGGCACCGGCATCAGCACGGTCACTGGCGCCCTCCGACGAGGAGCCGGCCGCCGACGCTCGCCTCGGTGTCGACATAGGCCCCGCCGGCCACCGCCGCCAGCTCGCCGAGGTCGCGCAGCCGCCGGGCCAGCTGGAGCCGCGCGTGCCGCCAGTCGCCGAGACAGTCCTCGAGGGCCGCCTCCGTGGCGCACGGACCGAGTGCCCAGGCGGGCGCGCCGAGGCCGTCGAGGGCCTCGAGGGCCTCGGCCGTCGCGGCGAGCACGGCACCGAGCTCCCGCACCTGCTCGGGGTCGACCTGGATGAGCGTCATGCGGTCACGGTAGGCGGGCACCCGTCTCGCCCCGCGGAGTTGTCCACAGGCCCCCCCGGCGACCCCGCGCCGCGATCCCGGCTCACCGACGGCGGGCGCCCGAGAGGTGGCGATCGGCCCCTTCAGAGACCCTGATGGGGCCGATCACCACCCTTCGCGGCCGGGCCCGGGTCAGCCCTTCGCCGCGGCGAACCCGGCGTCGAGGTCGGCGAGGATGTCGTCGATCGTCTCGATGCCCACCGCGAGCCGGACCAGGCCGTCGGTCACGCCCGCAGCGAGCCGGTCCTCGTCGCCGCCCTGGCTGTGGGTCGTGGTCGCGGGGTGGATGGCGAGCGAGCGGACGTCGCCGATGTTGGCCACATGGCTGTGCAGGGTCAGGCCCTCGACGAAGCGCCGGCCCGCCTCCTTGCCACCGGCGATCTCGAACGCCAGCACCGCTCCGGCACCCCGGGGCGCGTACTTGGCCGCCCGCTCGTGGCTGGGGCTCGACGCGAGGGAGGCCCACTGCACCGACTCGACCTGGTCGTGACCCTCGAGGTATGCCGCCACCTTGCGGGTGTTGTCGATGTGCCGCTCGATCCGCAGGCTGAGGGTCTCGACGCCCTGGGCGATGAGGAAGGCGTTGAACGGCGAGATAGCCGGGCCGAGGTCGCGCAGCAGCTGGACCCGCGCCTTGAGGATGAAGGCGAGGTTGGCGCCCAGGGCGCTGCCGACGCCGAGGTCCCGGGCGAAGACGAGCCCGTGGTAGCTCTCCTCGGGGGTGTTGAAGTTCGGGTACCGCTCCGGGTCGGCGCCGTAGTCGAAGGTCCCGGCGTCGACGATGACACCGGCGATCGAGGTCCCGTGCCCCCCGAGGTACTTCGTCGCGGAGTGCACGACGATGTCGGCGCCCCATTCGAAGGGGCGGATGAGGTAGGGGGTGGCGATGGTGTTGTCGACGATGAGCGGGACCCCGACGGCGTGCGCGACGCTCGCGACGCCCTCGATGTCGAGGACGTCGGCCTTGGGGTTGGCGATGCTCTCCGCATAGAACGCCTTGGTGTTGGGCCGGGCCGCCGCGCGCCACGAGTCGAGGTCGTCGGGGTCCTCGACGAAGCTCACCGAGATCCCGAACTTCGGGAGGGTGTACTTGAAGAGGTTGGACGTGCCGCCGTAGAGGGCGGGGCTCGCCACGACGTGGTCGCCGACCTCGGCGACGTTGAGGATGGCGAGGGTCTCGGCGGCCTGCCCGGACGCGACGAGGAGTGCCCCGACGCCGCCCTCGAGCGCGGCGATCCGCTGCTCCACGGCGTCCTGGGTCGGGTTCATGATCCGGGTGTAGATGTTCCCGAACTCCTTGAGCGCGAACAGGTTCGCGGCGTGCTCGGTGTCGTTGAAGACATACGAGGTCGTCTGGTAGATCGGCAGGGCTCGAGCACCGGTCGCGCTGTCCGGCGACTGGCCGGCGTGCACCTGGCGGGTCTCGAAACCCCACTGCGAGGCGTCGGTCATCGGTCGTACTCCCATCACGTCGGGTGACCGGGCCGGTGGTCGGCAACGGTCACGGCATACAACACGTCCTGGCGGGACACCCAGGGTGGGACGAGCCCGCGCTTGCGGCCGGCATCGCCGGTCGCCAGGTCCTCACCCGGGGCACCCCACCGCGGTTGGAGGGTTGCCGGCCAGCGAGCCGGGGCTTGGCGCTGACACTCATGACCTGCGAGAAGGTAACCACACCCGGTCCACGGCACGGGACCTCCGTCTCATCGTTCGGAACCCCGTGGGCCGGGTGACAGGATGGGCGCGTGACCTTCCGCGCAGATGAGTACAAGGCGGCCACGGGCCGCTACCGCGCCGGTATGCCGTACCGCCGGGTGGGGCGGTCCGGGCTCGACCTCCCGGCCATCTCCCTCGGACTGTGGCACAACTTCGGCGACGACGTCCCCTTGGAGCGCCAGCAGGCGATCCTGCGCCGGGCGTTCGACCGGGGCGTCACCCACTTCGACCTCGCCAACAACTACGGACCTCCCTACGGCAGCGCCGAGCGCAACTTCGGGACCCATTTCGCGCGCGACTTCCGGCCCTACCGCGACGAGCTCGTCATCAGCTCCAAGGCGGGCTACGACATGTGGCCAGGGCCCTACGGCCAGGGCGGTGGCGGCCGCAAGTACCTCATCTCCAGCCTCGACCAGTCGCTCTCGCGGATGGGTCTGGACTACGTCGACATCTTCTACAGCCACCGGTTCGACGAGACGACGCCGCTCGAGGAGACGATGGGCGCCCTGGACTCCATCGTCCGCTCCGGCAAGGCCCTCTACGTCGGCATCTCGTCCTACTCCGGAGCCCGGACCCGCGAGGCGGCCGGGATCCTGCGCGCCATGGGCACGCCCCTGCTCATCCACCAGCCGTCCTACTCGATGATCAACCGCTGGGTCGAGGCGGACCTGCTCGACGCGCTGGAGGAGACGGGCGTCGGCTGCATCGCGTTCTCGCCGCTCGCCCAGGGGATGCTGACGAGCAAGTACCTCAAGGGGATCCCCGAGGGCTCTCGCGCCGCCCAGGACAAGAGCCTGGACCCGTCGCTGATCAGCGAGGACCGGCTGCGCCGGATCCGGGCCCTGGACCGGATCGCCAAGGGCCGCGGCCAGACCCTGGCCCAGATGGCCCTCGCGTGGGGGCTGCGCGACCCCCGGGTCACCTCGGTGCTCGTCGGCGCCTCCAGCGTCGAGCAGCTCGACGACAGCCTGGCGGCCACCAGGAACCTGCGCTTCTCCGCCGCCGAGCTGGCCGCGATCGACAAGCACGCCATCGACTCCGGTATCAACCTCTGGAAGACGTCGTCGGAGAAGTGAGGACAAGCCCGTGAGCACCACCCCGGAGGACTACGTCCCGAGCCCCACAGGATGGGTCCGCGACCAGGTCGACAAGATCCTCCAGGCCGGGGACACCGGCGTCGTCGACATCCTCGACCGGCCCGTCGTCCTCCTCACGATGACCGGGGCCAAGAGCGGCAGGACGCTGCGGGTCCCCCTCATGCGGGTCGAGCACGACGGCGTGTATGCGGCAGTCGGCAGCCGCGGGGGTGCGCCGACCCACCCGCAGTGGGTCCACAACCTGCGGGCCCACCCCGAGATCACCCTCCAGGACGGCACCCGCACCTCGCCCGTGGTGGCCCGCGAGATCGAGGGCCCCGAGCGCGAGCGGTGGTGGTCGCGCTGCGTCGCGGCGTACCCCCCGTACGCGGACTACCAGAAGAAGACCGACCGGCTCATCCCGGTGTTCGTCCTCGAACCCCGGCCATGAGCGAGCTGCCGCCCTACGACAGCAGCTTCGACCTCGGAGGGCTGCCGGGCGCCGGTCCACCGGTCGGCGAGCCCGCCGAGGACGCCCTGTTCCCCCGGGAGGGGACCTTCGGGTCACCGCCCGGGCCCGCCGCCCCGGCGGGGTCCGAGGACCCGGCTCCGGCTGCCCCGCCGCCCGTGACCTACCGGCCGCCCGCCTCGGTACCGGGCCCGGCGTACCCGCCCGTCACTCCCCCGCCGCCGCCCCGTCCGCCCTGGGCGTCGGGCGGGTCGCCACCCCGGCCCGGGCCGTACCCCTGGCGGCCGCCGCCGGGCACGGCACGCCCACCCGCGCGAGCGGCGCGGCTCGTGGTCGGGCTGCTCGCCGGCGTCGTCGCGATAGGCCTGGGCCTCGGCCGCGGGTTCTCGGACGGCGCCGGCTCGCAGGGCTCCGCGGCCGACGAGGGGTCCTTCCCGACGTGGGTCGACCCGGGGTTCGGCTCGAGCGACGAAGCGACCCCCGAAGCGGCAGACACGTCCATGAGCATCCTGGGGACCGGCCTGCCGAACACCGCCGAGGCGGTCCGCATCGTCGTCCTCGGCACGAGCGACGGGCCGGTCGACTACACCGTCGACGCCGATGGCGAGCTCTCGTGGGCCAGCGCGACCGGCAACCTCACCGAGCGCCTCGACTTCGCCACCTCCTCACGGGTCGTCGTCACCCGGGACGACGGCGAGAACCTGTGGTGCACGGTCTACATCGACGAGGACCTGGTGGCGACCAGTCCCGAGGCGGGCTCGCCGGAGTGCGTGTACGACGCCGGGGACATCGCGGCGGCCCTGCCCGGCGAGTGACGGCTCAGGCGTCCGCTGAGGGGACGCGAGCCTCGCGCCGCACCCGGCGCAGCCACCACAGCCCCAGCACCGGGAGCACGAGCGGGACATAGCCGTAGCCGGCGCCGAAGTGGGACCACACCGTCTTGTCCGGGAAGGCACTCGGCGCGAGGTACGACGCCAGCCCGACGGTCAGCACGCCGGCCATCTCGATCGAGATGGCGACCGTCGCGACGGTGACGGAGGTCCGGTCGCCGCGGGTGAGCGCCACCGTGGCCACGATATAGATGACCCCCGCGACGGCCGACAGGACGTAGGCCAGCGGGGCCCGGTCGAAGTACTCGAGGATCTGCAGGACCGAGCGGCCGGTCGCCGCCAGCGCCAGCAGGGCGTAGACGGACACGAGGATGCGCCCGGGCCCGGAGCCGGACCGGGTGGGGGGTCGGTCCGGTGCGGCCTCGCTGACCGGCGGTTCAGGCATGTCCGCCCCAGATCTGCTGCAGCCGCACGACCATGACGACGACCCCGAACGCCCCGACCGCGACCGCGCCCATCGACCAGCGCGTCTTCTCCTTGATGGCGAGGAACGCGGTCATGACCGGGATCACCGGCAGGGTGAGCAGGTAGGCCACGAACGTCGCGCGCTCCGCGGTGCCGGCGATCCGCCCCAGCCCGATGAGCCCCGTGACGAGCTGGACGAGCAGGGCGATCTCGACCACCCCGGCCACGGCGAGCAGCCGGTCGTCGAAGAGCCGGTCGCGGGCGGCATACCATCCCGCCATGGCGAGCAGCACGGCCGAGAGCCCGCACAGGATGTAGGTGAGGGCGGCGTGCACGTCGCACAGCCTACGTCGGGTCCCACCCGGTCCACTCCTCGCCCGGTTCTCGCTCCCGGGCGACTGCGGCGGTGCAGAAGGGACGGCACGGTGGTGGCAGCCGCCCACCACGCGGAGCGCGCCTGCTGACACGCGGTGTGCCGGGGCGGGAGGATGGCGGTATGCCGCCGGCCGACCCCGTGAGAGACCTCTCCGCGACGGCGCTTCTCGGGCGCTACGCCGAGGTGATGGGCGAGCTGTTCGACCGGGGTATCGTCCGCACCCGCAACGCTCCGGCAGGTGACCTCGCCGAGCTGCTCGTCGCGCGGGCCCTCGGGGGCACCCTCGCCCCCAACCCCGCGCGGGGCTGGCACGTCGCCCTGCCCGACGGGCGGCACCTGCTCGTCAAGTGCCGGGTCATCCACCCCGGGCAGCGGACGGGGCAGTCGTACTCGGCGATCCGCAGCTGGGGGTTCGACGGGTGCGTCTTCGTCCAGCTCGACGCGTCCTCCTATGGCGTCCGGTCAGCCGTCGAGGTGCCCGTCGCCGTCGTCCGGGAGATCTCCCACCAGCGGGACTGGGCCGACAGCGGCCGGGTCCGGGTGGCCGAGGACCTGGCCGGCCTGCCCGCAGCGGTGTCCCGGACCGAGGCCCTGCGGTCGGCGCTGGCGGCCCTCGACGTCGAGCCCCCGAGGTCCGCCCCCACCCAGGACGTGCTGCCCTTCGACGCAGCGGAGGCGACCGTGCTTCCGGCACATGGCGATGTCCGGCCGACCGGCCGGTGCTTCTGCGGGTGCGGGCAGCGCGTGCCCGCGGGCCGGTTCTTCGTGCCGTCGCACGACCGCCGCGCCGAGGCCGACATCATCCGGGAGCGCTACGGCAGCATCGCCGGTTTCGTGGCGGCTCACCTCCACGAGCCCAGCCGCGCCGCCGAGGGGTCCTGAGCGCGAGGGGCCCACCCCGAGAGGATCGGCCGGCACTCGGGGGCGGATCAGGGTCGCACCTGATGGCGGCCGGCACGAACAGCGGCGCATAGTGGACGTATCGGGGAGACACCCCGGAACCACCAGCCAGAAGGACACGCACCGCCCGTGAACGACATCCACAGCAACTTCGCCCAGCAGGGCCTCATCCGTCCCCGCACCGACCGGGTGCTCGGCGGCGTCTGCGCCGGCCTCGGCCGTCGCTTCGGCCTCGCCCCGTGGCCCGCCCGCCTGCTGTTCGTGCTGATCCTCATGGTCATCCCGGGCAGCCAGATCCTCATCTACCCGATCCTGTGGATCCTCATGCCGTCAGAGGAGTCGCTCTACCCGAGCTACCCCGGACCCGAGGGCTACCAGGGCTACCAGGGCTACCCGGCTCCTCAGGCCCCGCCGCAGCAGGACGCGTCGGCTCAGCCGGCGACGACGCCGTCGGCCGGGACCGACTGACCACAACGCCCCCCACGACGCCCGACCGGAGTGTGCCGGTCGGGCGTCGTCGTCTGCGGGGCCGGTGCGGGACGAGCCGACCCAGCGCGCCGCCGGCCGGAGAGCACCGGCTCGCGGGGGCTCCGTGCGGTGTCCGGAGGTTGTGATGCGGCCCGGCTCCTGTCACGATCGGTGCCAGCGCGGGTTCCCAGGCCCGCGCTCCGAGGAGGCCATCATGACCACGTCGCCGACACCTGAGACCAGCCCTGCAGTTCCGAGCCCGGCCGAGCTGCGGATCGCGCCGCCGCGAATCTACGTGCGGACGTTCTGGTTCGCGATGCGGGTCGCCGTGCGGATCGGCGGCACGCTCGTCATCCCGATCTTCGTGTTCTGGGCCCTCATGTGGGTGCTGGGCGACAGCCAGACCTCCGACGGGCCGTTCAGCTCGCTCGCGCTGCGCGCCTGGGTCATCGTCAGCTTCGCCTGGGCCCTGGTCGACGCCAGCCGGCGCCCAGTCGTCATGAACGTCATCACGTGGGCGCTCGTCTTCCTCGGCGTGGGAGCGGTGATGACCATCATGGCCTTGTCCTACAACGGCTCGTTCGCCCTGAGCGGGGTGTCCGAGGCGGCCCGCGAGGCCTTCGACCTCGTCGGGCCGGGCTCGCTCATCCCGGCTGCGGTCGGGGTGGGTGTCGGGACGCTCGTCCGCGGCGTCTGGCACCGGGGGCGTCCCGCCCACGCCGCCGGCTAGGTCCCCCGCAGCCGCGAGACCACCCCGACCCGCGGGACCGGCGTCAGCCCTCGGCGAGCACGTCCGTCAGCGCACCGACGAGCACGGCGATCTCGTCGTCGGTGACGACCAGGGGCGGGGCCAGCCTCAGGGTCGAGCCGTGGGTGTCCTTGGCGAGGACACCGTGGGTCATCAGGGCCTCGCACAGCTCTCGGCCGCTCGGCCCGCCGGCCTCGACATCGAGGCCGGCCCACAGCCCGCGGACGCGGATGGCGGCCAGCCCGCCGCCGACGAGGGGGCGCAGGCCGTCCTCGAGGAGCGCGCCGAGACGGCGGGCCTCGGCCTGGAACTCCCCCGTCGCGAGCATGTCGCACACCTCGCTGCCGATGGCTGCGGCCAGCGGGTTGCCGCCGAACGTCGAGCCGTGCGAGCCGGGGTCGATGACGGCGAGGACGTCGGCGTCGGCGGCAATGGCCGAGACGGGGTAGAGGCCGCCGCCCAGGGCCTTGCCGAGGATGTAGATGTCGGGCGTGACGTCCTCGTGGTCGCAGGCGAAGGTGCGGCCGGTGCGCGCGAGTCCCGACTGGACCTCGTCGGCCACCATGAGCACCCCCGCCTCGGTGCAGATCCGGCGGACCTCGGCGAGGAACCCGTCCGGGGGGATGAGCACGCCCCCCTCGCCCTGGATCGGCTCGAGGAGGACGGCGACGGTGGTGTCGTCGATGGCAGCCCGGATCGCGTCGGCGTCGCCGTACCGCACGGTGCGGAAGCCCGGCGTGTAGGGCCCGTAGTCGTCGTGGGCGACCTTGTCGTCGGAGAAGCTGATGATCGTCGTCGTCCGGCCGTGGAAGTTGCCCTCCATGACGACGATCGACGCGCGGTCCTCGGGCACGCCCTTGACGCGGTAGCCCCAGCGTCGGCTCACCTTGATGGCCGTCTCGACGGCCTCGGCGCCGGTGTTCATCGGCAGGATCATGTCCTTGCGGGTCAGCTCGGCAAGCGCCTGGGCGAACGGACCGAGCTGGTCGTTGTAGAACGCTCGGCTGGTCAGGGTCAGCCGGGTCAGCTGCTCCTGCGCGCGCGCCACCAGCCGTGGGTGACCGTGGCCGAAGTTGAGCGCGGAGTACCCCGCGAGGCAGTCGAGGTAGCGCCTCCCCTCGGTATCGGTGACCCACGGACCCTCAGCGTGGGCGATGACGACCGGCAGCGGGTGGTAGTTGTGCGCGGCATACCGCTCGGTGAGGTCGATGTGGTACGCGGATCCACCGAGGCCGGGTGCGGACGTCATCGATGAGCCTCCTTGCTCGGTGAGCCACCCGGGGTTGTGGTGGCGGCGCGCACCAGACTAGCGCCGGCCGGTGCGGGCTCCGTCGGCGCCCGGTCGGGCCGGCGCAACCCACGCCCGGGAGGTCGCAGCGGGTCGTCAGCCCGCGGCCTGCGACGTCGGCGCCAGCAGCAGGTAGCCCTGGGCGGCCAGGATGACGACGATCGCCACCCAGCGGTCGAGCGGGATGGTGACGCCGTAGCGCAGGCGGTCGACGACGAGCAGCCCGACCTGGAGCGCGACGATCCAGCCCAGCGTCACCAGAGCGAGCTCGGCGTACTGCAGGGCCGAGGCGTAGACCCAGAACAGGAGGAGGAAGGCGGCCACACCGAGCACGAGCGGCCTGGACTGCCGATCCATCGCCCACTCCTTGGCGGCGATGGACCCGACGATGTCGAGCGTGGCCAGCGAGAGCATCGCGAGGGAGGCGACCACTGGAACCGGCCAGGAC
The DNA here is from genome assembly GCA_963800435.1 of uncultured Actinomycetota bacterium. Lineage (GTDB taxonomy): Bacteria > Actinomycetota > Actinomycetes > Actinomycetales > Dermatophilaceae > CAVSJJ01. The sequence continues at coordinate 674,510 of CAWDBE010000008.1, read as the reverse complement.
TGGGGCACCGTGATGAGCGGTAGTGACTGCAGGGACACGATGACTCCTCCTCCGCCCGGCCGCTGGGCGGCCGTGTGGGTAAGGAGCACCTCACCCGCCCGCTGATACCTCGCCGGGCCGGGGCGGCGACCTCGCTCAGGAGGCGGCCCGCAGGTCGCAGGGGAAGGGGCGGATGGCCGCCGGCGTCGCCAGGAACGTCCCGAGGAGCGGCACGCCGTGCTCGCGGCATGCGTCGATCAGCACCTGGTGCCACGCGCGGTCGGTGTCGGTCAGCAGGATGCTCCCGGGCCGGCCCCGACCGGCGACGACCATGCCGCCGGCCTCGCGGATCCGCGGCAGCAGCCCGTCCAGGAGGGCGAGCAGGGGTCCCGGCCCGGCGTGGGCGGGGATGTCGGAGAGGACGAGAGGCTGGAGGCCGACGGCACGCTCGTCGCAGATCATGATGGCGAAGCAGCCGCGCTCGCGGGCCGCCGGGCCGAGGATGAGGTCGATGACGTCGCCGGCGAGTGCCGGGTCGTCGAGCGGGGCGGTGGCGAGGTCGCTGGGCAGGTCGTGGTAGGTCATGACCGGCAGCCTGCCCCAACGGGGCGCCGCCGCCGTGGGGTTATCCCCAGGCCGGCCCGGCCGGGGCTCAGGTCAGCCAGACCCGGCGCACCCGGTCCGCCTCCCGGTGGCCCTGATCGCGACCGGCCGCCTCGGCGCCACTCGCCCTCGCCGTGTCGAGAGGGTTCAGACCCATGGCGACGGCGGCGTCCCGGCTGGGGACGAGGACGATCGAGCGGACCTGGCTGCCCAGCCGCCGGGTCTGCGGACCGGGCCGGTCCCGGCGGCGCATCGCGATCGGGATCGGGGAGAGCACGAGCACCCGGTCGTAGCCGCGAGCCACGTCGACGTTGGCCACGCTGCGCAGCCCACCGTCGACGTAGCGCCGCTCGCCGATCGTCACCGGCGGGAACACCCCGGGTATGGCGCAGCTGGCAGCCACCGCGCGGTCGAGGGGAACCCCGGTGTCCTTGTCGAACACGACAGCGGTGCCGGTCGCGGCATCGACGGCCGTCACCGCGAGCGGCTCGTCGGGCCACGCCCGCTCGCGCAGCCGTCCGGCCACCGTTTCGAGCCAGGCGTCCTCGCTCGACGTCGCAGCCTGGAGCGCGGCACGGCCGACGATGGCCCGACCGGCGCTGCGGTCACGCGCCGCCTGGGCTCGCAGGAAGCGGACCGCGTCGCGCGGACCGAGCTGGCGCACGTCGGCGATGGGCCGTCCGGCCCGGATGTCACCGAAGGCCTCGCCCTCGGACGTGCCGAGGCGGAGATGGGCGGCCACGACCGCGCCGGCCGAGGTCCCGACCATGAGGTCGGCGTCCCGTACGTCGATGCCGGCCTCGCGCAGCCCGGCGAGGACCCCTGCCTCCCAGGCGATGCCCGTCGCGCCACCGCCGGCGAGGACCAGTGCCTTGGCCGGGTGCCGCTGCAGCGCCGGCGCGGACCAGGGGGCGAACCCGGTGCCGTTCCACGGTCCGGGCGTGGCCGCCGTCGGCGTGCCGGGCCCGTGGTCGGCCCCGCCGTCGCCCGTCGTGCTCATCCCACCCGCCTGTCGTGTCGGTCCCGCCCGGTCATCCTCTCAGGTGACCGGGCGGGTCCCAGCGCACCGGTCAGCGAGTGATCTGCGCCATGGCGTCGAAGTACAGGTCGGCGGTGGAGCCGGCCCGGTACTGGTGGACCTCGACGGCGAGGGTATGGCTGCCCACCGTGAGCGCCGCCGGGGGCAGAGTCAGCGTCGTCTCCGACACCGTCTTGACGTTCGAGCTGGCGAGCGTCGAGTAGCCGATGGTCCCCGACGGCATGTTGGTCCGGCCCACCTCGACACCGTCGAGGTAGACGACGGCGCCGTCGTCGACCTTGAGCCCGAGGCTCGCGGCGGTGACGGCCGGCCCGTCCGGCACCGTGACCGTCGTGCGGAAGTAGTAGGTCTTGCGACCCGTCGCGCACGCGATGGTGGTGTCCTGGGTCGACAGGCAACCCAGGGCGCCGGCGCCGGTCGGCCACGACGAGTCGTCGAAGCCACTGGCCCGCCAGCCGGTCCCCTGGTCGGCCGAGGTCGACAGGTAGCGCCACGTCGAGTGGTAGTCGAGCACCGTCGAGGTGCCGCCCCCACCCCCGCCGCCGCCGCCCCCGCCGCCCCCGCCGCTGGTGATCTGCGCCATGGCGTCGAAGTACAGGTCGGCGGTGGAGCCGGCCCGGTACTGGTGGACCTCGACGGCGAGGGTATGGCTGCCCACCGTGAGCGCCGCCGGGGGCAGAGTCAGCGTCGTCTCCGACACCGTCTTGACGTTCGAGCTGGCGAGCGTCGAGTAGCCGATGGTCCCCGACGGCATGTTGGTCCGGCCCACCTCGACACCGTCGAGGTAGACGACGGCGCCGTCGTCGACCTTGAGCCCGAGGCTCGCGGCGGTGACGGCCGGCCCGTCCGGCACCGTGACCGTCGTGCGGAAGTAGTAGGTCTTGCGACCCGTCGCGCACGCGATGGTGGTGTCCTGGGTCGACAGGCAACCCAGGGCGCCGGCGCCGGTCGGCCACGACGAGTCGTCGAAGCCACTGGCCCGCCAGCCGGTCCCCTGGTCGGCCGAGGTCGACAGGTAGCGCCACGTCGAGTGGTAGTCGAGCACCGTCGAGGTGCCGCCCCCACCCCCGCCGCCGCCGCCGGACACCGAGTTCGGTGCACCGGGGGTGCCGGTGCCGGTGCTCGCGGCCCAGCTCGACGGCAGGGCGTTGTCGCTGGCCGGGTCGATGAGCTCGAGCGAGGGTCCTGCCCCGTTGGGCTCGGTCGGCCACGGGTCGCCGGGGCCGTAGGTAACGGTGTCGACGACGCGGGCGCCGTCGGCGATCGTCACCTCCTCGCCGCTGCTGCTCAGACCGCCCGGGTACTGCCCGAGCATGAGGAAGTCCCCGCCGTAGGCGGCCACGAGATCTGCGTCGCTGTCGGCGAAGGCGGCATACGCGTGCCCTGGCACGACGGTGCCGGGCGCGAACGTGTAGCCGGTCGCGGACTCGGTCCAACCGCTCATGTCGACGGCGCTGCCGGAGGGGTTGTAGACCTCGAAGAACTCCGCGCCGCCCGGTGCCGGGTTGTACTGGAGCTCGTTGATGACGACCGCGGCCGACCCGCTCTGCGACGTCGGGATCTCGGTCGCGTTGGTGTGGGCCGCGATCTGGTCACGCCGCTCCTGGACGCCCTGGACGACCCGGTTGCGGCCGGTGGTCAGCGACCACCCGCCCCAGGCCTGCTTGTCGAGGGCGAGGTCACCGGAGTAGGCGGCGCTCAGCTGGTCGAACCGGTCGACCAGCCCGTTGCCGATGAGGAACTGGTCGGCGAGCGTGCGGACCCGGCGGTAGTGCATGGCCCGGAAGTCGTCCATCGCGTAGAGCGAGCTCCACAACGGGCTCGCCGTATTCGGGAAGACGAAGTCGCCCTTGGGGTCGCTGCCGCCGTTGAAGATCCCGTCGAGGTCCCAGCTGAGGACCTGCCACCGGCCGGTGTCTGGGTTGGCGACGACGTAGAAGTTCTTGAACCCGGAGTCCCAGTGCCGCATGACGACGGTGTGGGCCGTGAAGTTGGCGATCTGGGCCAGGTCGAGATGCTCCCGCAGCCAGGCCTGCTTGGCCGGGCCGTCCGGCTCGGCCAGGACCTGGGTAAGGGTCCAGATGTCGGTGAAGTCCCCGTCGTCCGGGTTCTTCTTGTCGATGTCGCCGGAGGCGGCGAGGTCGGCCGCCGTGGCGTAGGTCTTCAGCCCCTTGGCCTGCACCTTGTAGAACGCCGCGTCCTTGTAGCCGTGGGCCTTGCGCCAGGTGCCGTCGTACTTCTCGAGGACCCCGAAGACGCCGAAGAAGGCGCCGTTGCGTTGGACCCGCATGGTCCGCTCGCCGGCGGTGGGCGCCCCGGTCTGACCGATCATCTCCCAGCCGAGCTGTGGGATCGGGATGGCGTTGCTCTCGAGGTCGAACTCGTCGACCGGGTAGAAGAAGCCGTCGCCGAAGTCGAAGGTGTGGCCCGCAGGCAGCTCGACGTTCCACTTCACCTTGGCGTCGACGCAGGTGGTGTGACCCTTGATCTTCATGGCCCCGCCGTCGAGCAGCACGCCGTTCCAGTAGAACGTCGCATCGGCGGTGACGTCGTCGCAGCGGTGGTTGGCCAGCAGGTCCTGGTACGTCGCGTCCGGCATGAACCACTGCAGCACGGGGTACTGCGCCGACCCGAGCGCCGGGTCGTGGACGACGTAGCCGTCATAGGGGCGGGAGTCTCCGACCGGCGGGTAGGCCGCAACGAGACCGCCCTTGGCCGCCGCGATCCGGTAGCGGACCATCTGGCCGGCCGCCGCGCCGGGCACCGTGGCGGCATACACGCCGTCACCGGCGCCGCCGGGGCTCGCCGCGTCGTCGAGCATCGGGAGGACGACCTCCGAGCCGTACATGACCTTGTAGGTCAGGCTGATCGTCGAGCCCACGGGCGCCGACGCGGAGATCTGGACACTCTGGCCGGGATCGGGCACCGCCGGCGTGACGGTCTCGTCGGCGAGGGCGAGCGGGGGGCTGGTGTTGGGCTGTCGCGGCGTGCCGAAGTCGACGCTGCTCGCGTGCCAGTTGGCCGGGTCCGCGTTGTCCACGGCGAGGTCGCTCACCTCGAGCGAGGGGCCGCCACCGTCGGGTGCCACCGGCCACGGCGCCGCGTCGTCGTAGGTGACGTCGTCGACCGTCGTCGCCGAGGCGTCCACGAGCGTGACCTCCTCGCCGCCGTTGGACAGCGCGGTCCCGGCGTAGGAGAAGTCGGCCGCGAAGCCGTACTTCGCCTGGAACAGCGCGGTGTCGTTCGTCCCGACGATGCGCCCCCCGGCCGGCATGGTGAGACCGGTCGGCAGCGCCTGGTCGGCCGTGGCGAGAGTGATCCCGTTGGTGAAGGACCACCCGCCGACGTCGACGGCGCTCGACCCGGTGTTGGTGAGCTCGATGAACTCGACATCGGCGTAGAGCGGGTCGGCATCGGGAGCGTGGTACATCAGCTCCGAGATGACGACGTCGCTCGCCGCGGCCGAGGCGGCAGGAGCCAGTGCGAGTGGTATGCCCGTCAGGGCGAGGGCTGCTGCCAGTGTCCAGGCATAGCGATGCGGACGCGTCCTCATGATCCGTCTCCCCACATGGATGAACGATGCCGACGCGCACCCCCCGAACGGGGACCCGGCCCTCCACGCACCGACCCCCAGGTACAGGGTCAGACTGCCACACGGTGGATGGGTGAAGCGCGGTTGGCGGAGATCCGCCAGCGCTTCGGCGGGTGGCTGCCGGATGCCGGACGGGCCCGTCCGCGCCTGGGGCTCGGACCCCCCGGACGGTCGTCAGGGGGAGCGCGGTGCGGAGTCACCGGTCAGGGCGATTCCCGGTGCCACCGCTCCCGCCGCCAGGAGCGTCGCGAGCCCGGCGCGGGCCCGCTCGCGCAGCGTCCAGGGGTCGATGGTGTTGATGTAGATCCGGGTGCCCCCCTCGAACCCGGCCAGAGTCGAGATGCGCCACTTGAGCACGGCCCTCAACGGCATGGCCAGCTCGAGCCCCGGCGGGCGGTAGTGCCACTCCTCGTTGGTCGGCACGGCCGGCCCGGTCGCCGCGTGGCAGGCGTGAAGCAGGTCGGCCCAGCCACCCAGCTCCTCCTCGGAGAGCTCCCACGGGCGGGCGCCGGGGCGCCGCGACCACACCTCGAGGCTCGGGTACCGGTGGCCGATGCCGGCGAACGCCACCGCATGGTCGTTCTCGGCGACCAGCAGCCCCTGCGACTCGACCTCGTCGAGGATGGCGTGCCGGAACAGCTCCGGGTCGGCCACCAGGCGCCAGATCTCCTGCTCGCGCCGCCGGCCGAGGGTGTCGATGCCCACGAGCTGCTTGTGCAGGTGGTCGAACGACGCGCCCGCCGGAGGGAGCCAGTTCTGGAACACCGCGACGTTGGCGACGAGCGGCTCCGCGTCGAACATCGCCCGGGTGGCCAGCACCGTGAGCTCGATGTACCGCCGGTGCTCCTCGGGGGTCAGCGTCCCCGAGGACGCGAGCTCGTCCTCGCAGCGCGCCCCGTCGACGAAGTGCCGGCGGGCGACGACGACGTCGTGGAACCCGCCGAAGAACACGTCCTCGCCGCTCGTGGCCAGCCCCGCCCGTTCCCGAACGGCCGTCAGGCGCGCGACGTGCGCCCGCCCGCCGGACGTCGCGAGGTATGCCGCCTGGCGCGCCCGCACGTCTGGCCCGGGCTCGTGGCCGTGGTTGAGCCGCCAGAAGTCGACCGAGACGATCTCGAAGAGGTTGGGGATGAGCCGGAACTCGGCCACGGTGTCGTCGAGGTCCTCGGCCATGAGCCCGGTCAGGGTGCGCCACCGGTCGCCCTCGCGCACCACCCGGGCCTTCTCGGGTGGGGTGTCGAGGTAACGGCCCTCGCAGAACGCGCAGTGCTCACCGTCGCGGGCGGGGTCGATGCGCCGGTGCGGCCCCGACGATGGCAGCGGGCGGTTGGCCCGGCCGGGCACGGTCCACACCTGGGTCCCGGTCAGCGGGTTGACCTGCTTGACCGTGCCGTCGGGCAACCTGACGAGCGGAGGGCGAACCGGACCCGAGGGCGTGCTCACGTCGCCAGCCTAGTTGCGGCATTCCCGTCGCGCAGAGCACGCCCGACCCCGCGCGGGGGTCGCACACAGGGCCGTTCGGCCGATGGGGCCGCTGCCCTGCCGGATGGCAGCCTGCCAGGGTGAGCCCTGCGATGCTGCTCGACCGGCTGGCCCTGGGGCCGGCCCGGCGCCGTCGCTGGATGACGCGCCGCCTGGCCGAGCTGGACCGGCTGGACGCGCGTGACGCCCGGCCCGGCGAGTATGCCGCGGTGCCCGCGCCGCGGCGACACGCACCCGCGGCACGGGCGGGCATGGCGTGGGTCGCCGCGCTCGCCATCGTCGGAACGGCCGGGCTGCTGTGGGCGCGCGACGCCGTCGGCGCGTCCGCCGACGCCCCGGGGTTCGGCGTCGTCGCCGCCGCCCGCCCACTGCCCGTCGACGCCTCCAGGGGCCGCATGCTGCCGCCAGTGGCCGGCCCCGGCGGCTCCGGCGGCTTCGCGTTCATGACCTCCTCCCCCACCGGGCCGGCCCGGTACGACCCCTGCCGGCCGATCCATGTCGTCGTCAACGACGCCGACGCCCCGCCCGGGGCCGAGGCCATCGTCGCGGGGGCCATCGAGCGGGTGAGCGCGGCCACCGGGCTGCGGATCGTCGTCGACGGGAGGACCGACGAGCAGCCGGCCGACCACCGGCCGACGACCGACCCGGCGCGGTACGGCACCGGGTGGTCACCGGTCCTGCTCGCCTGGACGTCCCCCGGACAGGTGCCCCGGCTCGGCGGGCCGACGGCCGGCCTCGGGGGGAAGCTCCGCGATCCCGGACAGTCGGGGACGCCTCGTCTATGTCACCGGCACGGTCTATCTCGACGGACCGGACCTCGCGGCCATGCTCGCCCGGCCGCACGGACGCGCGCAGGTGACCGCCATCATCGAGCATGAGCTGGGCCATCTGGTCGGGCTCGACCATGTCTCGGCGCCCGACGAGCTGATGTTCCGCAACAACGTCGGCCTCACGTCCTACGGCCCCGGCGACCTGCGCGGTCTCGCGCTGCTGGGGCAGGGCCCCTGTGAGCGCGAGTTCTAGGACCACCGGAGCGCCGACGGGACTAGGGTCGACCTCTGACCCGGTCCGATGGCATTGGTGGGCCACCTGCCGGCGAACCGGCCGCGTCACGGTGGCCGGCCCAACGAGGAGCGAACGGCGATGACCACCGAGCTGAGCCCGGCCCAGGAGGCCCGCGCGGCGGGCGTGCTGCTCGGTCAGGCGTGCGGTGACGCGCTGGGGGTGCCCTACGAGCTCGGCTCCGCCCCCCTGGGCGAGCGCGCCGAGATGGTCGGCGGCGGGCTCGGCCACTACGCCCCCGGCGAGTGGAGCGACGACACCCAGATGGCCCTGTGCGTCGCCGAGGTCGCGGCGACCGGCGCCGACCTGACGTCGGCGGCCGCCCTCGACGAGATCGCCGACCGCTTCCTCGCCTGGTATGCCGCCGGGCCGAGCGATGTCGGCGCCCAGACCGCGCGAGTCCTCACCCACTCGGCAGGGCACCCGGGCACGCCGTCGCAGCGGCTGCGAGCCGCCGCCGCGGAGGTGCACGCGGCGACCGGGCGCTCGGCCGGCAACGGCGCCCTCATGCGGACCGCCGTCGTCGGCCTCACCCGGCTCGCCGACCGTGGTGCGACGGCGGCGGCGGCCCGGGCGGTGGCCGGGCTCACCCACGCCGACCCCCTCGCCGGGGACGCGTGCGTGCTCTGGTCGGAGGCCGTGCGGCTCGCCGTCGTCGACGGCCGCATCGACGTCGTCGCCGGGCTGGACCTCGTCCCCGCCGAGCGGCGCGCCCAGTGGGAGGCCTGGGTCGAGGCGGCGCGCTCCAGCGAACCAGGCGTCTTCTCCCCCAACGGCTTCACAGTCACCGCCCTGCAGGCCGCCCTGTCCGCGATCCAGGGGCGCCTCGCCCGCCGGGGCCGTGCCCATCTCGAGCCCGCCCTGCAGGACGCCGTACGCGTCGGTGACGACACCGACACCGTGGCCGCGGTCGCGGGCACCCTGCTGGGGGCGGCATACGGTCCGCCGGCCGTCCCACTGGAGTGGCAGCGCATCGTCCACGGCTGGCCCGGGGCACGGGCGGAGCACGACTACCGGGCCAGGGACCTGGTCCGGCTCGCCGTCGACACGGCCCGCGGTGGGCGCCGAGACGGTGTCTGGCCCGATGTCGAGCGTCTCGGCCCTGCCGGCCCGCGGGCCGGCCCCCAGGCGCCGCCGGTGCCCCACCCGGCGGACCCCGAGGTCCTGCTCGGGACGGTGGCCGACCTGACGCGCACCCGCGAGCTCGGCGTCACCGCGGTCGTGTCCCTCTGCCGGCTCGGCCGCAACGAGGTCCCGGCCCCGGGCGTGGCGCCCGAGGACCACACCGAGGTCTGGCTCACCGGGTCGGACGACCCGTCGGACAACCCGTACGCCGCCGACGCCCTCGAGGAGGCGGCCGGCATGGTCGCGCGGCTGCGGGGCGAGGGGAAGCGGGTCCTCGTGCACGGCGTCGGCATGACCCGCCGTACGCCGGCGGTGGCGGCGCGGTACGGCATCCTCACCGGCGACGACGGCCTGACCGCCGGTCGACGCGTGCGCGCGGCGCTGCCCGCCGCTCCGGGTCGCGGCTGGCTGTGGCGGCTCGCCACCGGCGACCGCAGGCCGCCCTTCTCGTCGAACACCCGGGCCGGCTGCACCGACGGCCGTCTGGCTCGAGGAGATACCCCACCAGCTGCTCGACGTTCCGCTCCTCGGGCCCGACGAGCTCGACCTGCTGCGCGAGGGCCTCGCCCGGGTCGAGATGGAGCACAAGTGGATGGCCCACCTCGAGGGCGAGGTGCTCCACCTGTGGCGCTCGTGGACCGGCGCCGAGATCTACCGGGCCCACCTCGTCGAGACCCACGAGGGTGCCAGGGTCGCCGAGCTGTGGGTCGAGCAGGACCCGAGCGTCCATCGCGGCTCACTCGCCGACGAGCCGGGTGGGTTCGTCGGAACGCTGCGCGGCGTCCTGTCGCTCGCGACCCGGCTGCGGGCCGGATGGACCGACTGGGGACCTCAGCCCTGGGCGACGGCGAGCCCGCCCGAGTGCACCTGGGGCAGCTGAGCCCCAGGCGATGCAGCGACGCGACGGGCCTGCCGCTTGGCGCCCCCCGGACCGGTGCCGAGGCCCCGGCCGGGTGGCCCGTGCCGCATTCTGACTAGCCATTCTCGACCCTACGGACGGGGCTGAACTGGCCGAACGACCGATCCCCGCCCTGCCCCCGGCTGCGAGGCTGGCGGCAGGCCCACCCCCTGAGGGCCCTCAAGGCTAGCTACCCGAGGTGTATCGCCGTGCCCAACATGGATGTGCTGACACTGGAGCACGCCAGCCTGTCCGAGTCCGGGACGGCGTCGTCCCCTGCGGAGACGGTCGCCGTCGACCACCGCCAGAACCGTGACGCCTGTGCGTCGTGCCTCGACGACACCGCCGCACCCGTGCCGCCTCCCCTGACGGCGCGCATCGGCGACCCGTCGTTCGTCACCGCCCAGGCAAGGCCCCTCCTGGCGGTCATCGAGCTCGCCAGCACGCCCTCGGCCGAGCCGCAGGTCGCTCCTTCGCAGCCGGCCCCCTCGGAGCCTCTGCCCGCGGCCACCTCGGAGCCTCTGCCCGCCGGCCACCTCGGAGCCGACGCGCGAGGAGTACCACCACCGCCACGCCAGGGCGGACGAGCCGAGCCGCCACGCCGCCAAGCGCCGCGCCGAGAAGGCCGCGGACCCATCCGAGCGCGAGTCCGCCCGCGGGGCCAAGAAGACCGCGGCGGTCGAGGCCGTCGTCCAGCAGGCTCTCGCCCGAGCCGTCGAGACCGGCTCGGTCAGCGCCCTGCACGACCGTCGGGTTCCCGGTCACCGGGCCCAGATCGAGCACCTCGCCGTCGGCGAAGGCGGGGTCTACGTCATCGAGTCCCAGCGGTATGCCGGCGCCCCGATCGCCGTGCGTCAGGCGGGCGGTCTGTTCGGTCCCCGCCGCAACGACCTCTACGTCCGCGGCCAGCAGCGCAACGACCTGGTCCGTAGCATCGAGCGCCAGGCGGGCATGGTCCGCGAGCTCCTCGAGGGGATGGGGCTGAGCGAGGTCCCGGTCATCCCCGTCCTGTGCTTCGTCGAGGGCTCGTTCCCCATGTTCCAGTCCGAGCTGCCCGTCGGCGACGCCGTCGTCGTCGGCCGCAGGGCGCTGCGACGCATCGTCGCCCGGGCCGGCCGGCTCGACGACGAGACCCGTCAGCGCATCTATGTCTCACTCGCGGCGGGCCTGCCCGCATGACCTGACATCCCCCGACCGGAGGGCCCCCAGCAGCGCGGGCGGCCCTCCCCTGAGCCGGTGCTCGGCGACACCGCGTCCCGTTCGTCCGCGCACAGGGCGAAGGGCGGCACCCCACAAGGGGGGCCGCCCTTCGTGTCGTTCCGGGCGCCTCCGGCCTCCGGCCGCCGCGGGTGCCAGGTCCTGGCCCCCTCGTTGGCGTCGACCATGCTCCAGATCCGGATCGCGAGAGCGTCTGCCCCACGAGGGGGCCGGGGCCGCTAGCTCGTGATCAGCTGCAGCCGCTGGTGCTGCCGCAGCCCTCGCACACGTAGCAGGAGCCCGCCGGCCGCATCTTCGTGCCGCAGGTGAGGCACATCGGGGCGTCGGCGGCCTTGCCCTGGAACTTCTCGAGCAGGTCCTGCGAGGAGCGGATCTCGACGTCGGTCTCTCGGGCCGAGGCGGCCCCCGCACCGAACTTCACCTCGGCGGCGCGGTCCTCGGTCGGCGTGCCGGGGCTCTTCATCTTCGACGAGGCACCGACACCCTGCGAGAACGACTCGATCTCGGACTCCAGGTCCTCCTCGGACTCCTCGTCGGCGATCTCGGTGTACGACCCGGTCTCGAGCTGGCGGGCCCGCTCCTCGGCGGTGTAGATGCCGAGGTAGGCGCGGGTGTCGAAGTCGAGGTGGTCCAGCGCCAGGCGCCGGAAGACGTAGTCCATGATCGACTGCGCCATCCGCACGTCGGGGTCGTCGGTGAGGCCGGCGGGCTCGAAGCGCATGTTGGTGAACTTCTCGACGAAGGTCTCCAGGGGCACGCCGTACTGGAGGGCGACCGAGATGGCGATCGAGAAGCCGTCCATCACGCCGGCCAGGGTGGAGCCCTGCTTACCGAACTTGAGGAACAGCTCGCCGAGCCGGCCGTCGTCGTAGGTGCCGGCGGTGAGGTAGCCCTCGGCGCCGCCCACGGCGAACGACGTCGTCTGCGAGGCGCGCCGCTTCGGGAGCCGTTCGCGCACCGGGCGGTACTCGACGACCCGTTCGACGACCGGCGCCGCCAGGGCCGCCGCCGCCGAGGCCTTGGCGTCCTTGGCGTCCTTGGCTGTCGAACCGCCGTCGGACAGGGGCTGGCCGACCTTGCAGTTGTCCCGGTAGACCGCGAGGGCCTTCAGCCCGAGCTTCCAGCCCTGCAGGTAGACGTCCTCGATGTCCTCCACCGTCGCGCTCTCGGGCAGGTTGACGGTCTTGGAGATCGCCCCGGACAGGAACGGCTGGACCGCCGCCATCATCCGCACGTGACCCATCGGCGCGATGGCCCGCGCACCCATTGCCGTGTCGAAGATCTCGTAGTGCTCGGGTCGCAGGCCGGGCGCGTCGATGACGTGGCCCTTGTCGGCGATGAACTCGACGATCGCCTCGATGGTCTCCTCGGTGTAGCCCAGGCCGCGCAGCGCCCTCGGGATCGTCAGGTTGACGATCTGCATGGACCCGCCGCCGACGAGCTTCTTGAACTTCACCAGCGAGAAGTCCGGCTCGATGCCGGTCGTGTCGCAGTCCATCATGAAGCCGATGGTCCCGGTCGGGGCCAGCAGGGACGCCTGCGCGTTGCGGAAGCCGTTCTTCTCGCCGAGCTTGACGACGTCGTCCCAGGCCTTGGTCGCGACCCGGTGGATGTCCTTGTCCATCGTGGACATCGTGCGCAGGGCGTCGTTGGCGGCCTGGTGCTTGCGCATGACGCGCTTGTGCGCGTCGGCGTTGCGGGCATACCCGGCATACGGTCCGACGACGGCGGCCAGCTCGGCGGAGCGGCGGTATGCCGCGGCCGTGAGCAGCGAGGTGATGCTCGCGGCGAGCGCCCGCCCGCTGTCGGAGTCGTAGCCGTGCCCGGTGGCCATGAGCAGCGCGCCGAGGTTGGCGTAGCCGATGCCGAGCTGGCGGTAGTCGCGGGTGGTCTGCGCGATCGCCTCGGTCGGGAAGTCGGCGAAGCTGATCGAGATGTCCATCGCCGTGATGACGAGCTCGGCCACCTTGGCGAAGGTCCGCCCGTCGAAGGTGTCGTCGTCGCGGAGGAACTTCAGCAGGTTGAGGCTGGCCAGGTTGCACGAGGAGTTGTCGAGCGACATGTACTCGCTGCACGGGTTGGACGCGGTGATCCGGCCGGTCTCGGGGTTGGTGTGCCAGTCGTTGATCGTGTCGTCGTACTGGACACCGGGGTCGGCGCACTGCCACGCGGCCGTGGCGATCTTCTCCCACAGGCCGCGCGCGTCGACGGTCTCGATGACCTCGCCGCTCTGGCGGGCCCGCAGGCCGAACTCCTTGCCGTCCTCGACCGCACGCATGAACTCGTCGTTGACCCGGACCGAGTTGTTGGCGTTCTGGTACTGGACCGAGACGATGTCGCGGCCGCCGAGGTCCATGTCGAAGCCGGCGTCGCGCAGCGCGCGGATCTTGTCCTCCTCGCGCGCCTTGGTGTCGACGAACTCGACGATGTCGGGGTGGTCGACGTCGAGGACGACCATCTTGGCCGCGCGGCGGGTGGCGCCACCGGACTTGATGGTCCCTGCGGAGGCGTCGGCCCCGCGCATGAACGAGACCGGGCCGGAGGCCGTGCCACCGGAGGAGAGCAGCTCGGTGGAGGCGCGGATCCGAGAGAGGTTGAGGCCGGCGCCGGAGCCGCCCTGGAAGATCTTCCCCTCCTCCTTGTACCAGTTGAGGATGCTGTCCATCGAGTCGTCGACGGAGAGGATGAAGCAGGCGCTGACCTGCTGGGGGCTCTTGGTCCCGACGTTGAACCAGACCGGGCTGTTGAAGCTGAAGACCTGGTGCAGCAGGGCATAGGTCAGCTCGTGCTCGAAGAGATCGGCGTCATCGACGGAGGCGAAGTAGCCGAGGTCCTTGCCGGACTTGACGTAGGTGAGCACAACCCGGTCGATGAGCTGACGCAGGCTCGACTCGCGCTCGGGCGAGCCGACGGCGCCACGGAAGTACTTGGTCGTGACGATGGTGCTGGCGTTGACCGACCAGAAGTCGGGGAACTCGACCCCGCGCTGCTCGAAGATCGTCTCGCCGGTCTTCCAGTTCGTCTGGACGACGTCGCGCGTCTCCCAGGTCACCTCGTCGTAGGGGTGGACACCCGCGGACGTGTAGATGCGCTCGACCGTGACACCGGCCGCCCCCTTGTCCGCCTTCCTACGGGCACCCGCGCGTGCCCCGGTCGTCTCCGTCATGCCGTCCCTCGCTGTTCTCCCCGTGTTCCCGGGGCGTCGTGACCTTCTTTGATTGTCCTGGCGACCACCGACAGTGGTCGGGCGCGCCGCCGCGTCGCCCTGGTGGCTGGTCAGCCCGAGGTTTCGCCCCGGTCCGCCGAGCCCGGCTGCGCACCGGGCGGTGCCCCGGTCATCCGGGCCTCCGGCTCCTCGCCCGTCGCCTCTCGCTCGGCGCGCAGCAAGGTGATGGCGGTCTCGAAGTCCTCGAGGCTGTCGAACGCCTGGTAGACGCTGGCGAACCGCAGGTAGGCGACCTCGTCGAGCTCGCGCAGCGGCTCGAGGACCGCCAGGCCGACCTCGTGGGCCTCCACCTCGGCGCTGCCCTGGCTGCGCACGCTCTCTTCGACCCGTTGGGCCAGCAGAGCGAGGTCGTCCTCGGTGACCGGCCGGCCCTGACAGGCCTTGCGGACACCGATGAGGACCTTGCTGCGGCTGAACGGCTCGGAGGCCCCGGACCGCTTGACCACCGTCAGGCTGGCGCTCTCGAGGGTGGTGAACCGGCGACCGCACTCCGGGCACTGGCGGCGGCGGCGGATGGCCGCACCGTCGTCGGTGACCCGGGAGTCCATCACCCGGGAGTCGGTGTGTCGGCAGAAGGGGCAGTGCATGTCCGTGCTCCTTCCCGCTGCGCGCCTGGGGATGACTCGGTGGATGACCCTGGGGACAAGGTGTGGGTAACCCCGTTGTCCTGTGCACTAGATGTGGACAAATCACATCGCTGTAACCACAAGATGTAGTGGCTATCTTGACCCATGAGACTCCCCCACGCAACCCTCTCCGGGAAGTTCCTCGGGAGAGCCGCGTTTGCCCAGGTCAGGGCGATGTGGGCGGGTCGGCCCGGGGTCGTCACGGCGTGTCGGGGCACAAGTACTGGGGCTGGTGCGACGTGCGCGGTGCCACATCTAGGGGTATGCCGGCTGTCCTGCGAGGATGTCGCCCATGGCAGCGCACCGCCCCGACCGGGCGCGAGGCGCTCGGGGGGCCGCGGTCGCCGCGGCTGCGTCCGCGGGCTCGATCGCCTCCGTCGCGTCCGCCGGCTCGATCGCCTCCGTCGCGTCCGCGGGCTCGATCGCCTCCGTCGCGTCCGCCGGCTCGATCGCCTCCGTCGCGTCCGCAGGGTCGGTCGCGAGCATCGCGAGCGCCGGCTCCCTCGCAAGTATCGCGTCAGCGGGGAGCGTGGCGTCGGTGCTGTCGGTGGGCAGCATCGGCTCGGTGGCGTCCATCGCCAGCACCGGGAAGCTGGGAGCCGTCGGCAATGTGCCGGTGCTCGCGCTGGCGGCGGCCGCGGCATACCTGGTGCGGCACCGCGGCCGAAGGGCCCCCCGCCCGCGTTGAGCGACCGGTGGCACCCGGACCGCGGCCACGGCGCGGTGCCGGCCCGTCACGCCAGGGGCGCCTACCCGCCCCGCTCAGCAGCCGGGCCCGGGGATAGGCGCTCTCGCGCTCACCGGGCCCGGTCCCGGGACCGTCACGGCCGGGCGGGGCGGGGCCGGGGCCCCGCCTCGCCAGTCGAGCCTCAGAGCTCCGGGCCCTCGCCGCGGAGCTTGTCCACCTCGGCCATCGCGCCGCGCAGCCGGCCGAGCCAGTCCTCGGTGTGCTCGCCGACGAGCCGGACGCACCAGGCGAGGGCGTCCGAGCGGGAACGGGCGACGCCCGCGTCGACGAGGGTGTCGAGGACCTGGCGCTCCGGCTGACGCAGGCGCGTCATGACCGGGACGGCGAGGTGGGTGAACAGGGCGGTCGTCTCGCCGAGCCGGGCGCCCCAGGCGACCTTGCGCTGGTAGCGCTGCTCGGCCTCGGCGGCGATGGCGATCCGCTGCTCGCGGGTGTCGGCGCGGAACCGGCTGATCCGGCCCTCCGCCTCGGCCGCGTCGGTGGCCTGGTCGGTCAAGGTCCCGACGACGAGGATCTCCTCGCGGTCGACCGTGACGTCGACGTGGCTGAACCAGCCGTCGGGCAACCGACCGGCGAACCAGGCGGCGGCGGCGTCGGCCGGTGGGAGGTCGCCCTGCTGCCAGCCGCCGGGACGGCCGAAGCCGCGGCCGCGGCCGCGGCCGTGTCCGCGCGGACCGCCCGGGCCGAAGCCCTCCGGGCCCTCCTGCTCGCCGCGACCGCGTCCGCCGCCTCCGCCACGGCCCATCCGGCCGGGCCCGCCGGGCGCGAAGCCCTCGGTGCCGAAGCCCTCGCGCATGCGCTGGCGGTGTGCTCGAGCGCGGACCGGGCCGCGCGCCCCGGTGTTGTCGATATTGGGTGTCATGGTGTTTCTCCTTTGCATTCCTTACTTGATTACATCATTACACAAGACGTCACCGGTGTCCAGTATTCCCGTCGGGGCGTCGCGCGACGGGCGGTGGTGTCGGCGGGATCGGCGAGGATGACCACATGCGCCGAGAGAGCCACGCGTGGCTGGTCCGCCGCCGTCTCGCCACCCAGCGGGTGAGCGGCGGCCCGCTCCCCCGCGCCGGCGACGTCGTCCGGCTCCTCTGTGCGGTGCAGGCCCAGGACGCCCCGCAGGCGGCGTGGTCATTGGCGATGCGCAGCCGCCGGGAGCGGTATGCCGCGGTGCTCGCCGAGCAGGCCGGCGGCGCCTTCATCCGCACCCATGTCCTGCGACCGACCTGGCACGTCGTCGCCCCCGAGGACCTGCGCTGGCTGCTCCGGCTCACCTCGGCCAAGGTCGAGTCCGGCATGGCGGCCCGGCACCGACAGCTCGAGCTCGATGACCGCACCGTGGGCGCCGGGCTGGCAATGCTCGAGACCCTGCTCCACGGCGGCGCCGCGCTGACCCGGGCCGAGCTCGGCCCGGCGCTGGCCGAGCGGGGCCTGCCGGGTCCCGGCGAGCGGGTCGGGCACCTCCTGCTCCTGGCCGAGCTCCGCGGGTTGGTCTGCTCGGGGCCCCCCCGGGGCACGGAGCACACCTACGCCCTTCTCGACGAGGTGGTCCCCCACCGCCCCCACGACGAGCTCGACCCGGTCGAGGCCACGGTCCGGCTGGTCCGCCGCTTCTTCGGCGGGCACGGGCCGGCTAGCGAGCGGGACCTCGCGCGCTGGTGCACCCTCACTCTGGGTGAGATCCGCGCGGCTCTCAACGAGATCGGCGACGGCATCGCGAGCGTCGAGGTCGACGGCACCACGCTGTGGTACGACCCGGCGCTGTCGGCGCGCACGACCCGCGACCGGCGGGCGCACCTGGTGCCGACCTTCGACGAGTCCTTCCTCACCTACGCAGAGCTCGGTCCGCCCCGGCGGGTGCCGACGGCTCACCGCCAGCGGCTCCAGCCGTACCACGGCGGCGGGGTCGTGCTGCTCGACGGCCGCGACGCCGGGCTGTTCCACCGCCGCGTGTCGGCCGACGAGGTCGAGGTCGTCGTGCGGCCCGACGGGCCGCTCGACCGGGCCGAGCAGAGCGCCGTCGCCGGCGCCGCCGACCGGCTGGGGGCCTTCCTCGACCGGCCCACCCGGGTCACCTGGGCAGAGGCCGGCTGACCCGCGTGCGGCTCACACGCGCCGGCCGACAACGACGAGCCGCGTACCGGCACGGCGCCGGGGGCACCTACAGGCGGTGGGTCAGCTCAGGGGAGGCGGAGACCCAGACGAGCTCACCGGGATCGCCGAACCCGGCCAGCAGAGTGCGGAGGAGGTCGGCCGCCTTGGCGTCGGTCGACATGAGTGCCCGGGAGTCAACCGACCCCCGAGGAGGGAACAGCGCTCCGTAGTCGTCGAGTGACCCTTGAGCGGTGCTCGCGTCCCACCGGACGTCGTAGGGGGGCTCGTTGGGGTCGGCCCCGGGCCCCGGGGCCTGCACGGTGAGGTCAGCGGCCCCCACGAAGGTCCGCCGGACACCTGGCGCGTGGCAGGCGATGGCGACGGCCAGCGAGAGGGCAGACGTCGCGTAGCGGGGGACGGGCCCCTCCGGCCGGTACTGCAGCCAGCCGAACCACGAGGCGGCCCCCTGCCGCAGCGCGAGGCCCACCGAGCCCCACAGGTTCGGCGACGGCCACTCGGGCGACGTACCCGACTCGAGCGTGAGCCCGACATATGCCGGGAACCGCCCGGTCGGTGTGGACCCGAGGTCCGGACGGTCCCTCCGGTCGTCGGCGGGGACGTGGCGGCTGGCGCCGCCTCCTGGGCCCACCTGGCCACCGTCCAGCCGGCCGAGCTCTGGGTTGGTCCCGGACATGGCACCCCCGCTCTCTCACCTCGATCGGACACCGGCCGGTCCGCTCGGACGCGGCTCATCGTCCAGCCACGCCGGGAGCCGTGTCAACGTCCGGGCAAGGCCCACGGGAGGACGAGCGTGCATCTCGACGCACGGCGGCGCGCTGCCATGACCTGGCCGGATGCCACGTAGCTGAGGTATACCTTCCTTGGGAGCCCGGCCGGCGGGACGTCAGCGGCGCTCCCCTGATCGGAGCGGGGTGGCGCATGGTCAAGCAGATGATCCTGGTCCCCATCTACTGGGGCGACTGGTGGGTGGCCGCACGAGGCAACGCCTACAACTGGCTCGAGGTCAACGGCTTGATGCACCAGGTCGTCGGCGGCCGGTACCTGGACGGCCTGAACCAGTACGGCTTCGGGCGAGGCCAGGTGTCCAAGACGCACGTCGTCCCGCAGGATCCGCCCACCACGGGGTTCACGGACGCCGAGATGCAGGGCATCTTCAAGGCCGCACTGGACGCCTCCGACGTCCCGCGTCCGGACGACTTCGACCTCCAGACCCAGCAGCCCTTCTACTCGCTGCTCGTCAAACCCGGGGTGGAGCACCTGCGCGACGCCACCGCCGACGGCACCGTCGCCCAAGGGACTCCCGACGTCGCCACCGGGGCCTACCACTTCGCCTTCACCTACGCCTACGGCGACGGCCGACCGGACTGGCATGGCCAAGCGTGCTGGGTGAAGTCCGACACCACCGCCGCCGGCACGCTGGTTCGCTGGGTCCACGAGATGGCGGAGGCCTACTCGGGGCACTCAGAGGTGGCGGACCGATGCGAGGGCGAGCACCTGGTCCTGGTCGACCTCGTCGACGTCCCGCAGTACTGGTCCGAGGAGGCCCAGTCCTGCTGGCCGCCGTCCGACACGATGCAGGGCGTGGTGCGGCGCGGGTCGCTCACCCTGCCGTCCGCCACCCACGAGAGGGATCCCCGCATGACCGACCACGTCGGGACACCCGTGGGCAACCCGCACCTGGGTCCTTGACGATAGCCCCGGGCCGACACCGAGCCGTCCGCACCGAGCCGTCCGACACCCGGCCGTCCGACACCCGGCCGTCCGACACCCCCAGGGCCGGGACCAGCACGGAGGGCGCCGCACCCCGAAGGGGCGACGCCCTCCGGCGTCTGAGTCGGGTCGAGGGACTCAGGTCCTGGGGATCACCAGCGTCTGGCCGACGCTGATGGAGGTGGTGTTGAGCTCGTTCGCCACCCGGATGGCGGTGATGGCCTGCCCGGCCGGCAGACCAGGCAGCTCGTCGGCGGCGATCTGGGTGAGCGTCTGACCGGGTCGCACGGTGATCGTCTGCACCGGGGCGGCGCCCGCACCGCTCGCTCCGGAGCCGGGCAGCACGACCAGGCCGATGACCGCGGCGGCGGCGAGCATCACCAGGGTGAGGACGACCCACCCCCGCCGGGTGAGCCGCAGACCGGACGGGGTGAGCTCGCCCGCCCCCGGGCCGGTCGGCACCAGGACGAGGTGCGGACGCGCCGGGGCGGCGCGCTCGGGGCGGGCGGGTGCGGCATGCCCGCTCCGAGGGGTCTCCCAGACCACTGCGCTCATGCTCTCCTCCATCCCGGCCGCCGGAGCGAGCCACGTCGGGTCCTCTGCCTCGGTCATGTCGATTGACCCGGCCGTCGAACCTGTGTTCGATAGAACGTCTGTACGATGTGTAGCACGGATGTTCGAACGGATCAAGACACGCATCGAACAGATGTTTGAAACCTGTGTTCGATCTCCGTACGCTGTCCTCACGCAGCACAGCCAACCAGGAGCCACCGACAGCCCCTCCGGCGCCGCCTCCGAGAGCCACCCGGAGCCCGTGGAGGGGCCGAGACCGGCCCCTCCAGGCAGCGCAGCCCCAGCCCGCACCCGACAGGCCCCGTCCTCACCACCGAGGACGAGCACCGCCCAGAACCGAGGTTCCGCCATGGCCGATCGCACCGACCACACCCAGCACGGGCCGGACCACGCGTCCGAGGCCGAGGTCCGCGAGCTCCCGGAGCGTGACAGCGGAGACGGCCTGACCGTGCGCCAGCGCCGGGTGCTCGAGGTCATCCGCAACTCGGTCGACCGCCGGGGCTACCCCCCGAGCCTGCGCGAGATCGGCGAGGCCGTCGGGCTCACCTCCCCCAGCTCGGTCGCCCACCAGCTGTCCGCTCTCGAGCGCAAGGGCTACCTGCGCCGCGACCCCAACCGGCCCCGGGCCCTCGAGGTCGTCTCACCCGACACCCCCCGGGACACCCGGGGCTACCGGGGTGCGGTCACCGCCGCCGACGAGAGCGTCCACGACGAGACGGGCATCGGCGACGCCCGGCCTGAGGCGTCCTATGTGCCGGTCCTCGGCCGGATCGCCGCGGGCGTGCCGATCATGGCGGAGGAGAGCGTCGAGGACGTCTTCCCCCTCCCCAGGCAGATCGTCGGCGAGGGCGCGCTGTTCCTGCTCAAGGTCGTCGGCGACTCCATGGTCGACGCCGCCATCTGCGACGGAGACTGGGTCGTCGTCCGTCAGCAGCCGAGCGCGGACAACGGCGACATCGTCGCGGCGATGCTCGACAACGAGGCCACGGTCAAGACCTTCAAGCGGACCGACGGCCACGTCTGGCTGCTCCCCCACAACCCGATGTTCGAGCCGATCGACGGCGACCACGCGACCATCCTCGGCAGGGTGACGGCCGTGCTGCGGCGCCTCTGACCTACCGCCCGTCCCCCGAGGCGACCGGCGTCGGATGTCTCGTCGCGCGGCCGGCGGGACGGCCTGCCGGCGCGGGGTCGGCACCGCCGTTGAGCATGCGCAGCGTCGGGACCCGCTCGGTGGCGGTGGCCCGGTCCGCGTCGGCGGCGGCCCCCTGGTGCCACGGCTCGTCGTCCTCGATCGCCAAGGCCCGGGCCACGACCCGCCGAGCGGCCTCGGCAAGCGGGGCGTCGACGACGAGCGGTTCGCTCGTGATCCACTCCGGGAGCTCGAGGTCGCGCTCGGCCTCGGCCGGTCGCAGCGCGCCGACGACCACGGTGGCGGCCGCGATGGCCTCGGCCAGCTGAGCGGTCTCGACGGTGCCGTCCGCGCGGAGCACCTGGTCCAGGGCGGCCCGGAGAAGCACCGGTCGGTCCGCGACCGCGGCGTCCTCGACCTCGTCGAGGAACTCCAGGGCGTCGTCGTTCTCGAATGGCCCGAAGCCGTAGGCGCTCATCGCTCCATCCTGACTACCGGCCTGCCGAGACCGGTTCCGCCGATGCTGGCACGGCTCGGTGAGCCCGTCGCCGCCGGTGTGCCGCGGCTCACCTGGCCGCGCGGTCGCTGGAACGGGGCGTGTGCCTCACCTCACCTCCAGCGTCCCGGGGCGCGCAGCCGCCTCGGACCTGCCACAGCGGGAGGTCGACCTCCCTCAGCGGATGGCGTCCACCGGACCGAAGCGTTGGTACCAGGCCGTGTCGACCCAACGGCCGAACTTGTGGCCGACCTCGTGGAGTACTCCGACCCGCTCGAACCCGAGGGCCCGGTGCAGCGCCTCGCTCGGCTCGTTGGGCCGGGCGACGACCGCCACCTGGGTGTGGGCGCCGGCGGCGTCCAACCTCGCCAGCAGCGCGGCATATACCAGCCGGCCCCAGCCACGGCCCCGGGCCTGCCGGGCGAGGTAGACGCTGGTCTCCCGCGTGCCGGCATAGGCCGGACGCGGCCGGAAGGCACCGGAGACGGCGTAGCCGAGCACGACCCCGCCCTCGTCGAGGACGAGGAAGCCGTCGGTGGGTCCGAGCGAGGCCAGGGCGGTGCCGAGGTAGGCGGCCCCCCGCTCCTCGGTGTCGAAGGTCGCCACCGTGTCCCGCACGCACTGGTCGTAGATGGCGGCGACGGCGGGGATGTCGGCTGGGGTGGCGTCACGGATGATGGGCGACGACATGGCGGTCCTCCATCAGGGCGAGCAGGTCGGTGAGGGTCGGTCCGAGCGGGGCGTCGAGCCGGTGGGTCGTCTCGGCGTCACCGCGGGTGGGGCCGCGCGTGACGACGAGGACCGGGATGCCGCGGGCCGCCGCCCGGCGGACGAAGCGGTAGCCGCTCATGACCGCCAGCGACGAGCCGAGGACAAGCAGCGCGGGCGCCGTGTCGACGAGGTCGATGCAGCGGGCCACCCGGTCCTTGGGAACCGAGCCGCCGAAGAAGACGACGTCGGGCTTGAGGGTGTCGGCACCGCACACCAGGCAGCGGGGCAGGTGGAACGAGGCCACGGCCTCGTCGGCGAGGACGATGTCGCCGTCGGGCCGGATCTGGCTGCTGACCCGGGACCCGTCGGGAGCGGCGGCCGTGGCCAGGGCGAGGAACCCCGGGTTGGACTCCGCCATCCGGGCCTGGAGCCGCTCCCGCCCGGAGCGGTCGCCGCAGGTGAGGCAGACGACGTCGGCGAGTGAGCCGTGCAGCTCGATGACACCGCGGGCGCCGGCCTCCTGGTGTAGGCCGTCGACGTTCTGGGTGATGACCGGACCGAGCAGCCGGCGCGACTGGAGGGCGGCGACGGCCCGGTGTCCGGCGTTGGGGCGCGCCGCAGAGAAGCGCTGCCAGCCGATGAAGCTGCGGGCCCAGTAGCGCTGGCGCGCCTCGGTGGACCCGACGAACTCGCCGTGCTGCATCGGGGTGACCCGGCGCCGGCCGTCGGGCCCGCGGTAGTCGGGGATGCCGCTCTCGGTCGAGATCCCGGCACCGGTGAGGGCCACGGCTGGGGTGCCGGTCGCGGCGGCAGCGGTCAGGACGTCGGCCAGCTCGGCGAGCTCGCTCCCCCGGCTCTGCCCCGCCGGCCCGCCGGGTCGGGCCCGGTCGCCGTTCGTCACCCTCACCGGGCCAGTATCCGTGATGCGCCGCCGCCGGCCCCCGCCGAGTCGAGCTGCGGGCGCCGCCGCCCGACGACCGGTGGCCGACGTCACCCGGCAGCATCCGCAGGTCGCCGCATGGATGACGCCCTTCCGATAACACGGCGTTATACAATGGCCGTCATGATCGACGCCGCCGGGCTGCGCGTGATGCGGGCCATCTCCGACGAGGGCAGCTTCACCGCGGCCGCCCTCTCGCTCGGCTACTCCCAGCCGGCGATCTCGCAGATGGTGCGCCGTCTCGAGCAGCGGACCGGCACCGTCCTCGTCGAGCGGATCGGCCGCAGCGTCCGGCTCACCGAGGCCGGCCAGGTCCTGGCCCGCCACGCCGGCCCGGTCCTCGCGGCCCTCGACGCCGCCGAGGAGGAGGTCGCCGCCATCGCAGGGATGCGGGCCGGCCGGGTCCGGCTCATGGCGTTCCCGTCGGCCTCGGCGACGCTGCTCCCCAGGGCCCTGTCGGTGCTCAAGGCCCGCTTCCCCGGCCTGACGATCAGCTTCACCGAGGCCGAGCCGCCGGAGTCGATGGCGGCCCTGCGCGCCGGTGAGTGCGACCTCGCCGTGGCGTTCACCTACGAGGGCACCGATGTCGGCCGCGGGGAGGAGGACCTCGACGCGTTCGTCACGACGACGCTGCTGGCCGACGAGGTCCGGCTCGCGGTGCCCCGTGACCACCCGACGGCGAGGCTCGACCACGCCGACCTCGCCACTCTCGACGACGAGACCTGGATCGCCGGCTGCCCGCGCTGCCGGGGCCACCTGCTCCAGCTGTGCAGCACCGCCGGGTTCGCGCCGCACGTGGCGTTCGAGACCGAGGACTATGTCGCGGTCATGGGCCTGGTCGCCGAGGGTCTCGGGGTGGCGCTCATCCCCGACCTCATCCTGCGCACGGTGCAGCATCCCGACGTCGTCGCCCTGCCCATCGACCCGGCGTCGCGCCGGTGCATCCAGGCGGTGACGACCCACGACCTCCAGCGTGTCCCAGCCGTCGCCGCCACCCTCGAGGCCCTCATCGAGAGCGCCCAGGCACAGCCGGTCGGCGTCACCTGCGGGCAGGGCTGACGAGCACCTCCCCGCCACGGTCGAGGACCGCGACGTCCCCGCGCTGGTCGGTACGGTAGACGGCATACCCGTCGGCCCGGAGCAGGGCTAGCGTCGACGGCGCCGGGTGGCCGTAGTCGTTGTCCTTGCCCACGCTCACGACGGCCAGGGGCGCCCGGACCAGGGCGACGAGCTCGGGGTCGAGGTTGGCCGAGCCGTGGTGCGCGACCTTGACGACATCGAGGTGCGCCACCTGGGAGGCCAGGGCTGGGTCCCGGCGCAGCCGCAGCAGCAGGTCGTGGGCGGCCTCCCGCTCGATGTCTCCGAGCAGCAGCGCGTCGACCGCGCCGTCATGGGCGAGCAGGACGACGCTCGCGTTGTTGGGCACCGAGCCCGCGTCGATCCTGCGCTCGGGGGCCAGCACCGTGGCATGCAGCCACCCCACCTCGACCCGCTCGCCCACGGCCACCGCATGCAGCGGTATGCCGCGCGCCCCCACCCACCGCCGCACCTCCCCGGCCTGGTAGGCGGGCTCGGCGACCGGCGAGGCGAGCACCACACCGACCGGTCGCCCGCCGATCGCGCCGGGCAGCCCCTCGACGTGGTCCGCGTGGAAGTGGGTGAGGACGACCGCGTCGAGCACCCGGACCCCGAGGCGGGACAGGCAGCGGTCGACCAGTCGCGGGTCGGGTCCGGCATCGACGAGCACCGCGTGGTCGGGGCCCGAGCGCAGGACGAGCGCGTCACCCTGGCCGACGTCGCACGCGACGAACCGCCAGCCCTGCGCGGGCCAGGTCACCGGTGTCGTCGGCAGGCCCGCCCCGAGGACCAGCACGACGGCGCCGACCGCGGCCACCGGGTGCCGTGCGACCCTCGTGCCGGCCCAGCGCGCGAGGAGGATCCCGGCGACGGTCAGGGCGGCGAGGAGCAGCGCACCGGGCGCCCCGTCGGGCCACGGCATCGTGCCGCCGGGCACGTCGGCGAACACCCGGGCCACCCGGGCGATGCCGAGGGTGGGCACCGCTCCTGCCGCCGCGACGACCCGGGCCAAGGGCCCCCATACCAGCGCCAGCGGCGCAGCGAGGACGCCCGCGATCGTCGCCGGCGGGACGAGGGGAGCGGCGAGGAGGTTCGCGACCACGGCGACGAGGCTGACCGACCCCTGGAGCAGCACGATGACCGGCGCGCAGACGACCTGGGCAGCGACCGGCACCGCGAGCGCGGGCCCCAGAGAGCTCAGCCGCGCGGGCAGGTGGCGGCCGATGGCCTGGCCCCACGGCCGGGTGAAGACGAGCAGGCCGAGGGTCGCCAGCGTCGACAGGGCGAAGCCGTAGGACCGCGACAGCCAGGGGTCGTAGCAGAGCAGCAGGACGACCGCCGCGCCGAGGACCGGGAGCCCGAGCGCCGTGCGCGACCGGGTCCGCCCGATCAGCGCGATGGCCCCCATGACCGCCGCTCGCACGACGCTCGGCTCGGGGCGGGCCAGGACGACGAAACCGGCGAGGGCGGCCAGGGCGAGCACCGGTCGCAGCCACCGGGGCAGACCCAGGACCGAGGCCACCGCGAGGACCAGCCCCAGGACGACCGCGACGTTGGCCCCGCTCACCGCGGACAGGTGTGTCATCCCGGTCGACAGCATCGCATCGGTCAGGTCGGGTGGGGTCCGGCTCGTGTCACCGATGACCAGCCCCGGGAGCAGGCCCTGCGCGTCGGGTGGGGTGCCCGACACCGACGCCCGGAGCCCGGAACGGAGCCGCTCGGCCCCACGGGCAACCGCCCCCGGAGGCGCCCGGACGACAGGGCTGCCGGTCACCCGGGCCAGGGCGAGATCCGCGGACCCGGGGTCGGCCGGGGCCAGCCGGGCCGACAGCGCGACCTCCTGGTGCCAGCGCAGCGGCAGCAGCCGGTCGTCGCCGACCAGCAGGACCGGGGCGTGCCCGGCCCCCGACCTGCCCCGACCGCTCACCTGCACCACCTGGGCGTGGGCGCTCACCCGACGGGTGTCACGGTCTGCCGCCGACCAGGCCACCGGGTCGCTCGTCACGACGACGACAAGCGTCACCGTCGCGCGGGCGGACGTCAGCTCGGCCAGCGGCCCGCTGCGCCGCACCAGCAGGTGGCCGAGCACGGCCACCTGGAGCAGCGCCACGACGGCGAGGGTGAGCGCCCCCAGCCTCAGCGGCGCGGCGCGGGCCTCGGGCTCGCGCCCGTGGGCGAGGGCGAGACCCCCGGCCAACAGCAGGCAGGCCGCGCCGAGCCAGCCGTGCGGGCTCGGGCCGGCGGCAAGGCTCAGCGCGAGCCCGGACCAGCCGACCAGAGCCGGGACAACGAGCCGGACGTCGGCTCCGCGGGTCACACCATGACCTTGGGCCGGAGCTGGGCCAGGAGCTTCTCGCCGATCCCGGCGACCTCGCCGAGCTCGTCGACCGAGGTGAACCGGCCGTTCTCGGTGCGCCAGTCGACGATGCGCTGGGCGAGCACCGGCCCGATCCCCGGCAGCGAGTCCAGCGCGGTCACGTCGGCCGAGTTGAGCGATACCGGCGCCCCGGCGCCGGCGCCTCCACCGGTACCGACCGCGCCCGGCGCCGCCGCGACCACCTCGCCCGGCCTGGGCACCCGGATCTGCTCGCCGTCGACGACGAGGCGGGCGAGGTTGATCCCGGCGAGGTCCGCCCCCCTGCGGGAGCCTCCGGCCGCCGCGACGGCGTCGACGACCCGGGAGCCCGGCGGCAGCCGGACGATGCCCGGGTGCAGGACCTGTCCGACGACGTGGACCACGAGCGGCACCCCGGAGGGGGAGGCCACCCCCACCGTGGCACCTCCCGTGCCCGGCCCCGCCGACCGGGACGCCGACGCGGTGACGACGGCTCCCGGCGCCCCCCGTGAGGTGGGACCAGCGCCCGACGCGGTCGCCCGAACGTCGGTCACCGGGGTCGCGGTGCTCGCGTCGCGGGCCCACGCGACCCGCAGCCCGAACACCCCCGCGGCGAGCAGCACCGCCGCCACGGCGCCCGACACGGCCCGTCGGCTGGGCGCCCATCGGGCCTGCGCCAGCGACGACGGCAGCGCCAGGACCCGCGACAGCGCGGCGCGAACACCACCCCCCGCCGTCCCGGGCCGACCCCCGACCGCGGCGGGGGGCCCGGCTGATCCGACGGCGGGAGGTGTCGGCCGCCGCCCCGGTCCGGCCCGAGCTCCTCACGGGTGGGGACGTAGGGCTCCGGGTCGGCCCGCACCCAGGCCGGGTCCGCGGTGCCCGGCCCCGGCAGCCCGGCCACCGCGTCGGCCCGCTCGGCCGGACGGTCGCGAGTGCGGGCCAGGATGGCCAGGACCCGGGGCGAGGGGTCCTCGCTCGGGCGTGGACGCGGCATACGAGGACGCTAGGAAGCCCACCACCCGGAGCACGACGGGCGGGCCGACATCTGTGGACGACCCCGCCCGAGGCCGCCGGATGTGGACAACGCGGCCACGCGCACGGAGCGGGTCGCCGCCGAACCGGCTACGAGCGGGAGGCCGCCCTCCGGGCCGCCCACCAGAAGCGGATGTTGCGGTGATGCCGGGAGATGACGACCGCCGCGAGCACGGCCAGCCACCAGCCGGTGCGCTGGTCCAGCACACCCACCAGCCCCAGCCCGGCGGCCACACCGACGGCGAGCAGGACGAGGCAGGTCAGCACCGAGGCCCGGCCGACCGTCCGCACGACGGCGACGAACCCCCCGAACAGGACGACGGCTCCGAGCCCCGCCCAGGGCGCGACGGCCAGGATGGCCCCGAAGGCCGCGGCGACCCCCTTGCCCCCATGACCGTGGAGGAACGGGCTGAACATGTGGCCGAGCACGACGGCCAGCCCCCCGGCCAGCGCCGGCCACAGCCCGCCGACCCGGAGCAGCAGCACCGTCGGCACCAGCGCCTTGAGTACGTCGAGCACGCCGACGACGACGCCCCAGCGCACCCCCAGGACGCGGCCGGCGTTCGTGGCGCCGGGGTTGCCGGACCCGCTCGCGCGCAGGTCCTTCCCGTAGGCGCGCGCCAGCAGGCTGGCCGGGTTGACCGAGCCGATGAGGAAGAAGACGACGACCGCTGCGAGACCGCCGAGGACCTGCCCGAGCGTCACGGTGCCGGGTCCGCCTCCGCCCCATCCGGGGCCGGACCGCCGGGACCGCCCGCCTCGTCCCGGCCGGCCCGGGGAGCGGGCACCCGAGGGCAGACCGCCACCGCGAGCGTCCCCGGACCGACATGCGCGCCGACGACCGCGCCGAGCTCGACGACCCGCAGCTCGCGCAGCCCGGGCACCCGGCCGCGCAGCCGCTCGGCCAGCGCCTCCGCGCGCTCGGGCGAGTCGAGGTGGTGTACGGCGATGTCGACCCCGTCGCAGCCCGCGGGGGCGCCGACCGCCGCGACGACGGCGAGCTCCTCGAGCCGGGCGATGGCGCGGGAGGCCGTGCGCACCTTCTCGACCGGGACGATATGCCCACCTGAGACGCCGAGGATCGGCTTGATCGACAGGGCCGAGCCGAGCAGGGCGTTGGCGGTCCCGATCCGGCCACCGCGGCGCAGGTGCTCGAGGGTGTCGACGTAGAACACGACAGAGGAGGCGAGAGCGCGGGCCCGCACGAGCGCCGCGACGTCCCCGGCGGGGGCGCCCCCGGCTGCCGCCTCGGCCCCGGCACACACGGCATACCCCATGGCCATGCCCATGGTGCGGGAGTCGACGACCGTCACGGGCACGGGCGACTGGGCCGCCGCCAGCTGCGCCGAGCCGAGGGTGGAGGACATGTCGGCCGAGATGTGCACCGAGACGATGGCGTCGGCGCCGGTGGCGGCGAGCCGCTCGTAGGCCTCGAGGAACGCCTGCGGGGACGGCCGCGACGTCGACACGGGGGTGAACGCCCGCAGCGCACCGGCCACCTCGGCCGCGTCGATGTCGATGCCCTCGGCCCGCCCGCGGCCGCCGACGACGACGTGCAGCGGGACGACCTCGATCGAGTGGGCGGCGCGCAGGTCGGCCTCGAGGTATGCCGTGGAGTCGGTGACGAGTGCGGTGCCCACGGGGGCCAGGCTAGTGGTGCTCGGCCGGTATGCCGCCCTGGCAGGTCAGATGAA
The DNA here is from genome assembly GCA_963800435.1 of uncultured Actinomycetota bacterium. Lineage (GTDB taxonomy): Bacteria > Actinomycetota > Actinomycetes > Actinomycetales > Dermatophilaceae > CAVSJJ01. The sequence continues at coordinate 645,097 of CAWDBE010000008.1, read as the reverse complement.
GCTCAAGGGAGTCGTACTGGCTGCTCTCGCCGTCACCCTCGCCCCCGACGTACCCGGAGGTGAAGCTCACCTCGAGGTCACGACCGTCGCTCTCCTCGTGCAGGCGGTAGCCGTCGCGGGGGGTCGCGGAGTCAAGCCGGATCGCGGTGCCGGTGCACAGAGCCGTCACGGTCCCGCCGTCGGTGGTGAAGGTCGCCCGCCTGGCCTGGGGCGCGGACCCCGACGAGGTGCCGCCGCTCGACGGGGAGCCGGGGGATCCGGAGTGCGGCCGGGTGGCGGACTGGGTGGTCGGCTGGTGTGTCGCCGGCGGCTCGCTCTCGTCCTCGGACTTCGAGCCCGACGGGGTCGGGGCCGCGCTGGATACCGTCGGGGTCGGCCCGTCGGTCGCGGCCGAGGTGTGGCTCGCGGACATGGCGACCTGGGTCACGCCCACGTTGCGGCCGGCCCGCTCGATAACCAGCCAGGTCAGTGACGCGCACGCGACCACGACGACGACCCACAGCCCGGCCATGCCGAGCCGGCGTCGCAGCAGGTTGCTCACCATGGGTCCCTTCGTGTGCCTGGGTGCCATGGTGCCACCTGCACCCAGCGCTCTGCCGTACCGTTTGGCCCGTGGCACATGTGCTGGTGATCGAGGACGACCCCGATATCCGCCGATCCCTGGTGCGCTCCCTCACCGACCACGGCCATGCCGTCTCCACCGCTCCGGCCGGGCTGCCCGGTCTGCAGCAGGCGGTGGACGAGCCACCGGATCTCGTTCTGCTCGACCTCGGGCTGCCCGATATCGACGGTCACGAGGTGCTGCGGATGCTCCGGGCCGTGCGCGACACCCCGGTCATCATCGTCACGGCTCGCGACGATGACCCCTCGGTCGTCAAGGCGCTGGACTCCGGGGCCGACGACTACGTCCTCAAGCCGTTCACGAGCGAGCAGCTCCAGGCCCGCATCCGCGCCGTCCTCAGACGGGCGCGCGCCGAGGCCGCCGACGAGGCGATCACGGTCGGCGAGCTGCGCATCGAGCCGGCCAGCCGCCAGGCCACCCTGCGCGGCGAGCCACTCGACCTCTCCCGCAAGGAGTTCGACCTCCTCGCGCTGCTGGCGACCCGCGCGGGCGAGGTCGTCACCAAGCGCGAGATCCTCGCCGAGGTCTGGCAGCAGGTCTACGGCGGCGGCGAGCGTACCGTCGACGTGCACCTGTCCTGGTTGCGCCGCAAGCTGGGCGAGACCGCGAGCGAGCCCGTCTACCTGCACAGCGTGCGGGGCGTCGGCGTTCGTCTGGGCGAGAAGGTCGGCTGACGGGTGCGGCGCCGCATCACCCTGCTCGTCGGCGCCACGACCTCGGCCGTGGTCGTCGCGTTCGTCATCCCGCTGTGCCTGCTCGTCCAGAACCTCGCCGAGAACCGGGCCATCGACCAGGCCCGCCAGCTCGTCCAGGGGGTCGCGGTGGTCGTCGCGACGGTCGAGGACGAACAGACCCTCGAGAACACCGTCGGGCTGTTCGTCAGCGAGGGCGCGAGCATCACGGTCGTCACCCCCACCGGCGCGGCATACGGCACCGATGCCTCCGCCGCCGCCCGGGAGCCCGCCGTCCAGCACGCCCGCCAGACCTCGACGGCCTTCACGACCAGCACGGCCACGGGCGTCCAGATCGTCATCCCCGTGACGACCCGCGACGGTGTATCGGTCGTGACGACCACCGTCCCGTCGGCCACGCTGCACTCGGGCGTCACCCAGGCGTGGGTGACGATCATCGCGCTCGGGGTGCTGCTCGTCCTGCTGTCTATGCTCATCGCGCGGGCGCTCGGAGGCCGGGTCAGCATCCCCGTGATCCGGCTCGCCGGGGTCGCCCATCGCCTGCGGGAGGGGGACTTCGACGCCCGAGCCCGTCCCGAAGGAACGACCGAGACCCTCGAGCTGGCGGAGGCGCTCAACCTGCTCGCGGATCGCATCGAGGAGCTCGTCACCGACGAGCGAGAGAACGTCGCTGACCTCGGGCACCGCCTGCGCACGCCCGTGACGGCGCTGCGGCTCGACACCGACCTGGTCGGGGACCGCGAGGTCGCCGACCGGCTGCGCCAGCACGTCGACCACCTGCAGCGCAGCATCGACGCAGTCGTCCGCCAGGCCCGGCGCAGCATCCGCGACGCCCTGCCGGCGACCTCCGACATCGTGCCCGTCGTCTCCGACCGGGTGGCCTTCTGGCGCCCGCTCGCCGAGGACCAGGGCCGCGAGCTGCGTCTCGAGGTTCCGTCCGAGCCGGTGCAGGTCAGGCTCGGCGCCGTCGACGTACGCGAGCTCGTCGACACCCTCCTCGACAACGTCTTCGCGCACACGCCGGAGGGTGCCGCCATGAGCGTCGGCATCGTCGAGGACGGTGGGTATGCCGTGCTCACGGTCGCCGACGGAGGACCGGGCCTGGACGGCGGAAGCGACGAGCTGGTCGAGCGCGGAGCGAGCGGCAGCGGCTCCACCGGCCTTGGCCTGGACATCGTGCGGCGGCTCGCCGAGGGGGCCGGTGGCGGGCTCGCCCTCGGGCAGTCGGTCATGGGCGGCCTCGCCGCCCACGTCCGACTGCCGCTCGCCCGCGGCTGACCCGGGCGTCCCAGGGGGACGCGTCACGGGTCGGTCGCGGACGAGCGGCAGGGCAGGGGCGCGGCAGGAACGTCGCGGGGCGAGCGGGTCAGTCGTCACCGGGCCCGTCGCCATGGTCGCCGTCATCCCCACCCTGGTCGTCGCCGTTGTGGTCGCTCGGGGGCGTGGTGGCGGCCGGGGCGGACGTGGAGCGGGTGGTGGTCGTGGGCGAGCTCGAGGAGCCGGCCGGGGCAGCTGCCACGATCACCGGGCCGGGGAGGTGGATGACGCACGTGCCCTTGTGGAGGACGGCCGGCTTCACGCACGGGGCGAGGACGGTCTTGGTCGGCGTCGGGACTGCCTGGACGGAGACGGGCTGGGTGCTCGAGGCCGGAGAGGGCGCCGCGGGAGCGACGGCCGTATAGATCGCGACGGCGGCGGCGCCGCCGAGCGCGGTACCGAGGGTGAGCGTCGTGGTGAGCGACACGAGGGTGCCTCCTGTGACTTGCCGGGTGGTGGACCCAGCCTCGCCCCGGTGTCGTCAAGCCAGCCTCTCCACGACGTCAACGTTGCGTTAAGGGGGGGCCGGGAGGTGGGCCGGCCGCGGCCGGCATAAGGGAGGCTTAACACTCCCCTGAGGCGGCCTTGTCATGGGGACCGGCAGCGTGAGACCGGTCAGATGGCCCCCCTACCGGCGGGGCCGACCCGGACACCAGGAGAACCACACCGTGCGACCACTGCTCGGAACGACCCAGCGAAACCGCTCACGCGCGGTCCTCGCCGTGCTGTCCACCGGCCTCGCGGCCGCCACCGTGGCGGGCACCGGCCTGGCGGCCGCGGCCGTCGCCGTGCAGACCGAGTCCGCGAACGCGGTGAAGGCGGCCAAGAAGGCCGCAGCCGACCGCGCCGCTGCCGAGGCCTACCACCAGCAGCTCGTGGCGTGGGCGAAGGCCCACCCCGTGGTCGTCTCCAAGAAGCGGCCGACCAAGAAGGTCGTCGACCCGCCCACGGTCGTCGCGGCCTCCGCCAGCGGATCCGCCCGGGTCGGCGGCTACACCAGCTACTCCGGGTCCACCGGGTCCAGCGGGTCCTCCAGCTCCGGCGGATCGACAACGAGCCGCCCGGCCCCGGCGCCCGCGCCGCCGCCGCCCGCCCCGAGCAGCGGCTCATGAGCCGTCCCGCCATCGCCTCGGCCGACGTCACGCCCCCGCTGGGTGTCGACCGCGAGCAGGGCACGGCGACCTGGCGGGCGCTCGGCACCTACGTCCACCTGCGGGTCTCCCGGCCCGAGCTCGTCGACGAGGCCGCCGCGCTGGCCGTCGATGTGCTCGACGAGGTCGACCGCACCTGCAGCCGCTTCCGTGACGACAGCGAGCTGATGGCCGTCAACCGGCGGCCCGGCCTGCACACCGTCTCCCCCGTGCTCGCCGGAGCCGTCCGGGTCGCCCTCGAGGCGGCCCGCGAGACCGACGGCCTCGTCGACCCGACCCTCGGGGCGCTGCTCGTGGCCGGCGGCTACGACCGCACCTTCTCGCTCGTCGCCGCCGACGACGCCACGCCGGTGTCGCTGCCGCGCAGCCGACCGGACTGGCGCCTCATCGACGTCGTCGACGACACCCTCGCGGTGCCCGAGGGGGCCTTCATCGACCTCGGCGCCACGGGCAAGGCCTTCGCGTCCGATCTCGCCGCGCTGACCATCGCGTCCCGGCTGCCCACCGGCGTCGTGGTCAGCGTCGGTGGTGACGTCCGGGTCGTCTCGGGCGAGGACCCTGACGCCTGGCCGGTCGCGATCGCCCACACCTCGGCCGAGCTCGAGGCGGACCGCACGCTCGCGATGGTCGCCCTGCGCGACGGTGGGCTCGCCACGTCGTCGGTGACGGCGCGACGGTGGGTCCGCGGCGGCCGCCAGTGGCACCACCTCATCGACCCCCGCACCGGTGCGCCCGCCGACGGGCCGTGGGCGACGGTGACCGCCCTCGGCCACACCTGCGCCGCCGCCAACACGGCGAGCACGGCGGCCCTCGTCCTCGGCGACGCGGCATACGGCTGGCTCGTCGAGCACGACGTGGCCGCGCTGCTCGCCGACCGCGACGGCACCCTCGTGCGCACCCCTGCCTGGCAGCTCGCCGCCGTCGAGACCCACCCCGCCACCATCGGAGCCTGACGTGACCGCATCCCCCCTGCTGTGGTACCTCAACCGCGGGACCGGTGTCGTCCTGCTGGTCGTCTTCACCCTGACGACGGTCCTCGGCATCCTCTCCACCGGCCGTAAGTTCAGCCCGTTGTGGCCGCGCTTCGTCACCCAGGGCCTGCACCGGTCGCTGGCGACGATCGGCACGGTGCTCCTCATCGGGCATGCGACGACGGCCGTGGTCGACGAGTACGTCGACATCCGGTGGTGGCAGGCGGTCGTGCCGTTCGGGGCGACGTACAAGCCGCTCTACCTCAGCCTGGGGACCCTCGCGCTCGACCTCACCGCACTGATCGTCGTCACCTCGCTGCTGCGCACCCGGATGCCGACGAGGGCCTGGCACAGCATCCATCTGTTCAGCTACGGGGCGTTCGCCGTCGCCGTCGTCCACGGCGTCGGCATCGGCACCGACGCGGCGCAGGGCTGGTCCGTGGCGCTCACCCTCGCCTGCGTGGCCGCGGTGGGCCTGGCCACGCTGGCCCGCGTCGGAGTCACCCTCCGCACCGCCGCAGGGAGCCGCGCATGATCACCCCCCCGTCCCAGCTCCTCGTCAGCACCGGGCCGGTCCTGCTGGCCGGGATCGAGGAGGACCAGTCCTACCCTGCGCACCGCGCCCGGACGGGCGAGGTCGCGCGGGTCTCGACGCAGGACATCGTGGCGATGTCCGAGGCCGCCGCCATGCGCGGCCGCGGCGGCGCCGGGTTCCCGTTCGCGATCAAGATCGCCGCGGCCGCCAAGGGCCGCCGACCGGTCGTCGTCGTCAACGCCGCCGAGGGCGAGCCCGCCAGCGCCAAGGACAGCGCGCTCATGCGGACCGTCCCGCATCTGGTCCTCGACGGCGCGCTGGTCGCGGCTCGCGCCCTCGGTGCCAAGCAGATCCACGTCGTGACCTCCGAGGACCGGCCCGACACCGAGGACGCCGTCGACCAGGCGATCGACGAGCGGCCCAAGGAGGGCGTGCGCTGGCACCACCATCACGCCGAGGGTCGGTTCGTCTCCGGGCAGGCGCGCGCCGTCATCGAGCTGATGTCCGGGCGCGAGGGACTGCCGGTCACGTCCTGGAAGCCCGAGGCGATGGACGGCTACAAGGGCCGGCCGACGCTGCTCTCGAACACCGAGACCTTCGCCCACCTCGCGGCCCTGGTCCGGTCCGGCCCACAGGAGTATGCCGCCCGCGGCACCGCCTCGGAGCCGGGCACCACGTTGCTCACCATCTCGACGGTGCTCCCGGGCGGGCTCGTCGAGGCCTCGGCCCCCCACGTCATCGAGGTCGAGCACGGCGTGCCGTTCGCGTCGGTGCTCACGCCCCACCAGCTGGACGCACCGGCCCTGCTCGGCGGCTACCACGGGACCTGGGTCGGACCCGGGCGCCTGCGGGAGCTCACGGTCTCACACCGCGCCCTCCGCGAGCTCGGGCTCACGATCGGGGCCGGTGTCGTCCTCCCGCTCACCGACGGCTCGTGCCCGGTGTTGCGCACCGCCGACCTCGCGACCTACCTGGCGCAGGAGTCTGCCGGTCGGTGCGGGCCGTGCATGTTCGGCCTGCCCGCCCTGGCCCAGGAGATCGTCGCGCTCGCCGCAGGGTCCGACACCCGGCGACGCATCACCGAGCTGGCCGGGGTCGTCGAGCGTCGCGGCGCATGCGCCCACCCCGACGGCACGGCCCGGCTCGCCCGCTCACTGCTGGCCCTCGAGGACGTCGTCGAGGCGCACCTCGACGGCGACTGCTCATGCGGCCCCCGGGCCGTCACCCAGATCCGCAGGAGGAGCGCATGACCCGCACCCGCACCGACCGCCGGCCCACACTGCGGGTGGACTGGCCGTCGTGCAAGGCCCGTGGGCTGTGCGCCGAGCTCCTGCCCGAGCACATCGTCCTCGACGACTGGGGCTACCCGGTCGTCGACGGTCCGGTGGCGCGCCGAGCGGTCAAGCATGCCGAGGAGGCTGTCGTGTCCTGCCCACATCAGGCGCTGCGGCTCGTCCCGGCGCCTAGACGCTGACCGTCGCGCCCACCTTCCTTGCGCCGCACCCCCCCCCACGGCGCAAGGAGCAGCACCGGGGGTGAGAGCGCCCGGTGGCCCTCACCCCCGGTGACCTGCATCCGGGGGAGGTCCACCCCGCTCAGCGAGGGACGACGTTGACGAGCTTGGGTGCCCGCACGATGACCGTTCGCACCCCGTCGGCGACGGTGGCCCGGACCTTCGGCAGTGCGAGCACGAGCGTGCGAAGGGCGTCCTCGCTGATGTCGGCGGGGACCTCGACCCGGTCGCGGACCTTGCCGCTGATCTGCACGACGCAGGTGACGGTCTCGTCGACGAGCAGGGACGGGTCGGCCACCGGGAACGGCTCATAGGTGAGCGTCTCGGGGTGACCGAGACGGCTCCACAGCTCCTCGGCGACATGCGGGGCCAGGGGAGCCACCATGAGGACAAGCTGCTCGGCGACCTCGCGGGGCGGCGCGTCGAGCTTGGTCAGGGCGTTGCTGAGCTCGGTGAGCCGGGCCAGCGCCGTGTTGAACCCCAGGGTTGAGAAGTCGTGCCGGACGGCCGCGATGGTGCGGTGCAGCAGCCGCGTCGTCGCGGGGTCGGCGGGCACATCGGCGACCCGCAGCGCCCCGCTCTCCTCGTCGACGACGATCCGCCACAGCCGCTGGAGGAACCGCTGGCTGCCGACGACGGCCCGGGTGTCCCACGGCTTGGACTGCTCCAGCGGCCCCATCCCCATCTCGTACAGACGGAACGTGTCGGCGCCGTAGGCGGCGTACATCTCGTCGGGGCTGATGGCGTTCTTCAGCGACTTGCCGATCTTGCCGAACTCCCTGCTGACCGGCTCTCCGTGGTAGCTGAAGGTCGCATCCGCCTCCTCCACCACCTGGTGGGCGTCGACGTGCTGGCCGCGGCTGTCGGTGTAGGCGGCGGCCTGGATGTAGCCCTGGGAGAAGTACGTCCGGAACGGCTCGTCACTGCTCAGGTGGCCGAGGTCGTAGAGGACCTTGTGCCAGAACCGGGCGTAGAGCAGGTGCAGGACCGCGTGCTCGACACCGCCGACATAGAGGTCGACACCGCCCGGGTCGCGGGTCCCGGCGGGCGACCCGTCCACCGGCTCGGGCCGTGGCCCCATCCAGTACGCCTCGTTCGCGGGGTCGACGAAGGCCTGGTCGTTGGCCGGGTCGAGGTAGCGCAGGTAGTACCAGCACGACCCGGCCCACTGCGGCATGACGTTGGTGTCGCGGCGGAACCGCCGGGCCCCACGGCCGTCGCCGAGGTCGAGCTCGACGTCGACCCACGCCTCGCTGCGGGACAGCGGGGCCTCGGGGTCGGACTCGGCGTCGTCGGGGTCGTAGGTGCGCGGCGCGTAGTCGGGCACCTCGGGCAGCTCGACCGGCAGCATCGCCGCGGGCACGGAGACGGGCACGCCGTCCTCGTCGAAGAGGATGGGGAACGGCTCGCCCCAGTACCGCTGGCGGGCGAACAGCCAGTCGCGCAGCTTGTAGGTGACGGTGCCCTCGCCGAAGCCCTTGGCGGCCAGCCACTCGGTGATCGCCGCCTTGGCGTCGGCCACGCCCAGGCCGTTGAGGCTGACCTCGTCGTTGGCCGAGTTGATGGCCGGGCCCTCGCCCGTGTAGGCCTCGTCCTGCGGGTGTCCCTCGGACGGCTGCACCGTGCGGATGATGGGCAGCCCGAACTTCACCGCGAAGTCCCAGTCGCGCTCGTCCTGGGCAGGCACCGCCATGATCGCTCCGGTGCCGTAGCCCATGAGGACGTAGTCGGCGACGAAGACGGGGATGGCCTTCCCGTTGACCGGGTTGACGGCGTAGCCACCGGTGAAGACCCCGGTCTTGTCCTTCCCCTCGGCCTGCCGCTCGATGTCGGTCCGGGCGCCCGCCTCGGCCCGGTATGCCGCGACGGCGCCGCGCGGAGTCGCGTGGCCGCCGGTCCAGGTCGGGTGCGTGCCCTCGGGCCAGCCACCCTCCGGGGTGAGCACGTCGACGAGCGGATGCTCGGGAGCCAGCACCATGAACGTCGCTCCGAACAGGGTGTCGGGCCGGGTCGTGAAGACCTCGATCCCGGCCGCCGGGCCCACCGGGATGTCCCCCGCGATGGGGAAGGTCACCCGGGCGCCCTGGCTGCGACCGATCCAGTTGCGCTGCATGACCTTGACCTTCTCGGGCCAGTCGACGCGGTCCAGGTCGTCGGCGAGCCGGTCGGCATACCGGGTGATCCGCAGGACCCACTGGGTCAGGTTGCGCTTGAACACCGGGTAGTTGCCGCGGTCCGAGCGCCCGTCGGCGGTGACCTCCTCGTTGGCCAGCACCGTCCCGAGCCCGGGGCACCAGTTGACCGGTGCCAGCGTCGTGTGGGCGAGCCGGTGGGCATCGACGACCTCGGCCTGCTCGACGTGCGTCAGCTCGGCCCACGCTCGCCCGTCCGGGGTGGGCCGGATGCCGGAGTCGAGCTCGGCGACGAGCTCGCTGACCGGGCGGGCGCGGCCGCGACCTCCGTCGGGGCGCACCGCCTCCTCGTCGTACCAGGAGTCGAAGATCTGGACGAAGATCCACTGCGTCCACTTGTAGTACTCAGGGTCGATCGTCCTCACCGAGCGGCGGTCGTCGTAGGACAGACCGAGGCGCCGCAGCTGGCGCGCCATGATGGCGATGTTCTCCTCGGTCGTCTTGCGGGGGTGCTGGCCCGTCTCGACGGCGTACTGCTCGGCCGGCAGGCCGAACGCGTCGTAGCCGAGGCAGTGCAGGACGTTCTTGCCGAGCATCCGGTTGAACCGGGAGTAGACGTCGGTGGCGATGTAGCCGAGCGGGTGCCCGACGTGCAGGCCGGCACCGCTCGGGTAGGGGAACATGTCGAGGACGAGGCAGTGCCCGTCGAACTGCGCCACCGCCGCGGGCTCGGCCCACGGGCCGGACGGGTTCGGAGCGTGGAAGGTGCCCTCGGACTCCCACCGGTCCTGCCAGGCCAGCTCGATCCGGCCGGCCAGCTCGGCGGTGTAGCGGTGCGGGTGCTCGCTCGTCATCACGTCCTCGTCGTCCTGGGTGCTGCGCCCATGAAAAAACCCCTCGCACAGGAGGGGTCGCCGCGCGGCCGAATGCCTGCGCGGCTAGCGAAGGAGCAGCGTCCTCGTCATGGCTGACAGGGTACCGCAGCCACACCCGCCACGGTCGCACGGCCAGGGCCCGGCCGGGGCGCCGTGCGAGGATGGCGCGATGCCGACGCTCCGCGACTTCACCGCCACGACCATCACCGGCGAGGACCTCCCGCTCTCGGACTTCGCCGGGCAGGTCGTCCTCGTCGTCAACACCGCCAGCAAGTGCGGCTTCACCCCTCAGTACTCCGGGCTCGAGACGCTCTACGAGGCGCGCAAGGACGAGGGGTTCGTCGTCCTGGGCTTCCCGTGCAACCAGTTCATGAGCCAGGAGCCGGGAGCCGAGGAGGAGATCGCGCGGTTCTGCAGCCTCGACTACGGCGTGACCTTCCCGATGTTTGCGAAGATCGAGGTCAACGGCTCCGGCACCCACCCGCTCTACCGGTGGCTGAAGTCGGAGCAGGGCGGACTGCTCGGCGGGGCGATCAAGTGGAACTTCACCAAGTTCCTCGTCGGCCGGGACGGCCGTGTCCTCGCGCGGTACTCCCCCAGCACCGAACCCGCCGAGATCGAGTCCGACGTCGTCGCGGCGCTGACGAGCGCCGCCTGAACCACGAGCAGCCGGTCACGCCCCCCGCGGCCGCGAGAGCGCCGGTGACCGAGGAGTCCTGGTCGCCGGTCACCGGCTGCGGACCCCGGGTGGGCACCTGGCGCCGTGCAGGCGCGTGAAACCGCGGCGTGGGCGCCCTGAAACCGACCCACGCCAGCCTGGGGGCATGACCACAGCACAGCACTTCCCCAGCGTCCTGCCCGCCGTCCATGCGACGGGGCTCGGCAAGGCGTTCGGCGACAACCGGGCGGTCGACGGCATCGACCTCGACGTCACCCCGGGCGAGGTCTACGGGGTCCTCGGGCCCAACGGGGCGGGCAAGACGACGATGCTGCGGATGCTCGCGACCCTCCTGCCGATCGACGAGGGCACTGCGAGCGTCTTCGGCGTCGACGTCCGCCGCCACCCCCACGTCGTCCGGCAGCTCATCGGCGTCACCGGCCAGTACGCCTCGGTCGACGAGAACCTCACCGGCATGGAGAACCTGCGCCTGTTCGCGCGCCTCCAGGGCTTCGGGCCTCGGCGCGCCAGGGCGACCGCCGAGGCCCTGCTCGAGAGGTTCGGCCTCACGGACGCGGCGGACCGTTCCATCGCGCAGTTCTCCGGCGGTATGCGCCGCCGGCTCGACCTCGCGGCCAGCCTCATCACCCGCCCGCCGCTCCTCTTCCTCGACGAGCCGACGACGGGCCTCGATCCCCGCACCCGGGGCCAGATGTGGGACACCATCCGCGACCTCGTCGCCGACGGCTGCACGGTCCTGCTGACGACCCAGTACCTCGACGAGGCGGACCAGCTCGCGGGACCGGATCTGCGTCATCGACCGGGGCCGCAAGGTCGCCGAGGGCACCCCCGACGAGCTGAAGGCACAGGTCGGGACCTCGACCGCTCCAGCTGCGGCTCGCCGAGCCGCGCCAGAGTGCCGCGGCCGCCGACGTCGTCCGCCGGACCCTCGGCACCGACCCGAGCCTGTCCCCCGAGGTGGGCGGCCTGAGCGTGCCCCTCGTCGACGCCAACCACGCCGGTGACATCCTCATCGCCCTGCGCGAGCAGGGGCTGCTCGATCGCCGCTGCGTCGGTGGAGAAGCCCACCCTCGACGAGGTCTTCCTCGCTCTCACCGGCCACCACGTCGAGGCGGAGGCGACCGGGTACCACCCCGGCGGCGGGCCCGGCCGGCCCCGACCCGACGCCGAGCCGGGGCGGCAGCCCCATACCCCAGACCACTCCCTCACGGAGGCGACCCCATGACCGCACTGAACACGACCGCCCTGCCGGCCGACCGCATCGTCGCAGGCCGGGAGGTCTCACCCACGTCCCGGTGCGGGACGTCCTCAGCCAGACGATGTCGATGGCGTGGCGGGCGCTGAAGAAGATGCGCCGCAACCCCGAGCAGTTCGCCGACGTCACCGCCCAGCCGCTGATGTTCACCGCCATGTTCGCCTACATCTTCGGCGGGGCGATCTCTGGCGGTCGGTCGCGAGCTACCTGCCGCTGCTCATCCCCGGCATCCTCGCCCAGACCGCCCTGACGGCCTGCATGGCGACGGGCGTCCAGCTGCGCGAGGACATGGACAAGGGCGTGTTCGACCGGTTCACGCTCGCTGCCGATCGCCCGGATCGCCCCGCTGGCCGGACCGATGGTCGCCGACCTCATCCGGTATGGCGTGGCCGCAACGCTCACGCTGCGTCCGGGTTCGCCATGGGCTACCGTCCGGGCGGCGGGGCGAGCGGGGTCGCTCGCTCGGCTGGCTCCTCACCGTCGTGCGCCGGCCTGGTCGATCGGCGTGGATCTTCACCTGGCTCGGGCACCGTGGCCCGGACCGCCCAGAGCGTCCAGGGCATCTCGATGATGATCCTGTTCCCGCTGACGTTCCTGTCCAACGCCTTCGTGCCGGTCCAGACCCTGCCAGGTGGCCTACAGACGTTCGTCAAGGTCAACCCGGTCTCCCACGTGGTCTCGGCGGTGCGCGACCTCGTCAACGACCGGGCACGGTGACGGGCCAGGTCGGCTGGGCGCTGCTCGCCTGCGCCACGGTCGTCGCGGTGTTCGCCCCGCTGGCGCTCCGGTCCTACTCACGCGGATGGCCGGTGCTGACGGCGCCGGTCAACGCCACGTCGAGGACGGGCTGCTCGGGCCCGTCCTGAGCCGCCGACCGACCTACCCGAGCCGCGCCGCCACGGCCCGGGCCGCCTCGAGGAGGCCCGGGCCGTGGCGGTCGCCGTTCTCGGCCAGAGCCTGCTCGAGCCGCCCGGGCGCCCGGCGCTCCGCCTGCGCGGCGACCCGTCCCAGGCCAGGAGGGGGCGCCACGGTTGTAGCCGAACCCGTCGGCGAGGGCGACGAGGCGCACCGCGTCCGCGACCGGGAAGGGCGTCGCGCAGCAGGCCCCAACCGCCCAGCGCGAACAGCACCAGTCCCGCGACGGGGTAGTCCAGCCGGGGCTGGCGGGCCGGGTCGCAGCGCAGCGGGCTCTTGTCCCGGAGCCCGGCGAACACGTCGCCCCCTCCGTGCCGGACCCGTGCACGGCATACGCCATCGCCGCAGCGCTCTCCCCGAACACGCCCACGGCTCCAGCCCGCTCGGCTCGTCCAGACCCGGGAACCGCAGCGAACGCAGCCGCTCCATCGCGGACCGGTACGCGCGCAGAGATCCACCCGGCGCGGTCGCCGCGGGCGATGGCCAGCTCGGCGTCGGCGATCGACGGCACCCGGCGCCAGAGCGGGGCCGCCCGTGGCTCTCGGCCGACCTCGTCGACGAGCGCGTCCGCGTCGTCGAGCCGGCCGTCGGACGATCGCGGCGCAGGCGAGCACCGAACGCACGCCCAGCCGCGTCGTCGACGCCCCGAGCCGGTCGAGCAGCGGGAGGGCGGCTCGTCCGTGCCGCTCCGCGTCCGCCGGCCCAGCTGCGCGCTGAGCATGGCTCAGCTGGGTCTGGAGCGACGCCCGGCCCGCACGGGCCGTCGTCGTCGCGCCACAGGGCGAGTGCCCGCTCGGCCAGCGCGATCGCGGCCGACCGGGTCCCCGTCGTTCTCGCAGACCGTAGACTCGACCAGAGCAGGGCCAGCGAGGCGACGCCCCGGTCGGAGTCCTCCTGCAGGCGCGGGCGCCGCTCGCCCCTGCCTGCGCGGGTCGGTCGGGTCCCCCGGCCGTCGAGGAGCCGCACCATCGCCCTGGTGACCGGCTGCGCCGCGCCGGTCGCCGTATGCTCGGCGAGCGCCTGGCTCGCCCTGGTGCGGCCCGCCGCGAGGTGGGGCGAGTTGAGGGCGATGACGCAGACCGCGGCCAGGCCCACTCGACGCGCCCGGGCGGCGGGCCCCAGCCGGAGGGCATCGCCTCGACGGGGCCGGCTCATGCGCCATGAGCCGGGGCATGCTCGCCCGAGATCGTCCACAAGCCGGCGAGCGCCGGCGAGCAGGGCGGCGGTGGTGACCTGTCCCGGCGGGTCCTCGCCTCGCGAGCAGCAGGTCGGCGAGGTTGTTCTCCTCGGCGCGCAGCCCGTCGAGCACCTCGACCTGCCGGGGCGAGTAGAGGTCGGTCGCCGCGCCGTCGGCGTATGCCGTCGCCCAGGCCACCTGCGCGGCCCGTGGCCACGTCCGCGCTCGCCGGCGTCGGCGAGCCGCATCCGTCCGAACTCCCGGACCGTCTCGAGCATCCGGTAAGCGCACCGACCCCCGGGCCCTCGACCACGGCGAGCAGCGACTGGTCGACGAGAGACTCGACGACGTCGAGGGCGTCCTGCCCCGAGCATGGCCTCCGCCGCCGCCAGGGTGAACCCGTCGTGGAAGAGCGACAGCCATCGCAGGGCCCGGCGCTCGGGCTCGGCGAGGAGGTTCCACGACCAGTCGATGACGGCCAGCAGCGTCCGGTGCCGGTCGGGTGCACTGCGGTCCCCGCCGCGCAACAGGGCGAAGCGGTCGTCCGAGCCGGCGGCCGATGTCCTCGACGGACATCACCCGACCTTCGCCGCGGCGAGCTCGATCGCCAGCGGCAGGCCGTCGAGCCGGTCGACGACGCGCCTGACCTGTTCGGCGGGCAGGCCGACGTCCGGGCGGGCCGAGCGGGCCCGCTTGCTCGAACAGGCTCGACCGCGTCGTCCGTCGGCGAGCTGGCCCAGCGGGAACACCCGCTCCGCGGCGATGGCGAGCGGTGCCCGGCTTGTCGTGACCACGCGCAGCTGGGCGACGGTCGCTGACGAGGAACGCGACGAGGTCGGCGACGGCGCTCCACGACGTGCTCGCAGTTGTCGAGGACGAGCAGCGTCGGGCGCCCGGTCGAGCGCCTGGGCCGTCCGGGCCCGGATATCGCTGCGCTGCTCGGGGCTCAGCAGCGTGCTGCCGTGCTCGACCGAGTCTCGGACGCCGAGCGCCGAGCCGACCTCGCCGACGACGTCCTCGGGGGCGAGCGACGCCGACCAGCTCGACGAAGTGGACCACGGGCTGCTCCGCCTCGCGGCCCAGCAGATGGGCCAGCCGGGTCTTGCCGATCCCGCCGGGCCCCACGATCGAGGTGACCCGGGCCTCGCGGACGAGGGCAGCGCAGCGCCCGGATCTCGGCGTCGCGGCCGACGAGGCACGTCGTCTCGAAGTGCAGCCCGGAGCGCACGCGGGTTGTCGGCGGCGAGCAGCTCGGCAGTGCACGGCCTGCAGCGCCGGGCCGGGATCGGCGCCGAGCTGGTCGCGCACCGCCTCGCGGTGGGCCTCGTAGCGGCGCAGGGCCGTCGGCGCGCCGCGGACGGCGGCCTCGCTGCGCAGCAGGGCGGCGAGGGTCGCCTCGTCGGCATCGGCCGCCGCCTCGAGCAGGGGCAGGGCCAGGGCGTGGTCCCCGGTGGCCGAAGCACACCGACCGAGGACGACTCGGGCGGCGGCGAGGTCTTGGACCGCCCTGGCCCGCAGGTCCCCGATCGGCCCGTCAGCGGTGCTGGCCTCGGCCTGGCTCGCCCCGCCGGCGGCCAGCGCCTCGAGGGCGGCGTCTCGGGCCGCCACCACCTGGCCCGCGGCCTCGGCGCGTACCGAGCGGACCGCCAGGTCTGCGAGGACGAGCGCGTCGACCGCCGATGGCGCCAGGCCCAGTCGGTAGCCGTCACCGGCCCGCTCGACGACCTCGGCGGCGGTCTGCGAGCGCACCCGTGAGACGAGCACCTGGAGGGCCTTGTGTGGGCTGGCCGGCTCCTCCTCACCCCAGATCTGCGCCACGAGGTGGCGTGACGACACCGCGGAGCCGGAGGCGAGGGCGAGGGCCGCGAGCAGGGCCCGCGCCCGCTCGCCGGTGACCGGCGTCCCCGCATAGGTGACGCCGGACAGCAGCCGCAGGCTGACGCCGGACGACGCCTGCTCTGGGTTCACCGAGGACCTCCGGACGTGGGACGCGGGCACCGCCCAGCCTAGGTGTGCAGGACTCCCACCACGATGAGGGCCTGACCCACGTGGTAGGTCACCATGACCACCGGCTTCGCCCAGCGCCGGGGGGTGGAGAACAGGTCGGAGGCCAACAGGGTGTCGCTCGTGAGGAACACCGAGGCTCCGAGGGCCAGCAGGGGCCGGCCGGTGCTCCAGGCCGTGACCACCATGGCGCCGATGACCCCCATGTATGCCGCGACCGGTCCCGCCAGCGCCGGGCCGCCCTCCCGGAAGGCGCCCGGCAGGATGGCGCGGCCGAGGGCGAGGGCGAGGACGACGGCCACCACGCCCGCGACCCCCCACTGGGGGTGGGGCAGGCCGAGGGTGACGAAGCAGGCCACGTACCCGAGGTGGCCGACGAGGAACGCGGCGAGCCCGGCGACGAACCGCGGACGGGAGTCGGCCAGCAGCAGCACGTCGCCGACCAGCCCGAGGGTGAGGGCGACGAGCAGCCACCACCCTCCTCGTGCGTCGATCGCGCCCATCGAGACGGCCGCGCCGCCCAGCGCCAGCATGGTGGCCGGCTTGGCCACCCGTTCCACGCCCGTCCGAGCCGCGGCCACGGCATACCAGTCGAGGACCGCCAGCAGCGCCGCGAGCACCCACCAGAGCACGCTCACGCGTGCATCCTGCCACCTGGTGGAGCGGAAACCGGGAGCACCCTGTCGGGCCGTGCGGCTACGGTCGGACGATGACCGACCCCACGGCTCGCCCCGCCACCTCATCCGCTCCCGCCCGCACCGGGGCCGACTGGGCCACCGACGTCCGGGCCGTCGCCGATGACCTGCGCGGCAGGCTCGCCCAGGTCGCCGACGACGCGTGGGACGTGCCCGCCGTTGGGCTCGACTGGACCTGCCGCGAGACCGTCGCCCACGTGCTCGACGACCTCCTCGCCTACGCCACGCAGATCTCCGGCAGCCACGGCACCGACGGCGACTACGTGCCGTTCGCGGAGACGCCGCGGACCCGACCGGACGGTCCCGAGTTCTGGCTCTGGCCGGAGCCGGCGCGGGGCACGTCCGGCATCCTCACCGGGCTCGACGCCACCGCCGGGGTCTTCGCGGCGGTGCTGGCCACCTGCCCGCCCGACCGCATCGGCTGGCACCCGTGGAGCCCGACCGACGTGACCGGGTTCGCGGCGATGGGGCTGACCGAGACCGTGCTGCATGCGTGGGAGGTCCTCGGCGCGCAGGGCCAGGACTACCGGCCGGACCCTGCCGTGGTGGGGCACGTGCTCGACCGGATCTTCCCCGGCGTCGAGCGCACCGACGACCCCTGGCACGACCTGCTCGCCGCGACGGGCCGGACCGAGCAGACCCGCGGTATGCCATGGCGTTGGGACGCCCGCGTCCGCGGCTGACGTCGACCGCCCCTTCCGTCCGGGCGGGGCGGCGCCGTGGGTCGTTCGCTCGACTCGCTGGTTCTTCCTCGGCTCGCTGACTATCCGGCGAGTCGGCGAAGAACCAGCGAGTCGGGAGCCATGAGGAGGCGGCCCCCCCCGCTCGAGGAGCGCCGCGGTCACCCCACCGGCCTCCTCCGCCTCACCCGGTTCGCTTCGCCAGGGTTGTGACACAACGGAACTGGACGCCGGCGGCTGTCAGACCCGCCCCGTAGCGTGGTGGTCATGACAGGGAGCCGGGAGGTGAGGCAGCCGCTCGAGGAGCGCCGCGCGGCGATCGTGGCTGCCGCCGACGCCCTGTCCGGCCTGCACGACGTGCTCTGGCAGGCCCCGAGCTGCGAGCTGGGCGACCTGCTGTCCGCCGTCGACACACTGGTGGCCCACGGCGAGGCGGCCCGGGTCGCCGTCACCGCCGAGGCCCTCGCCCGCGGCGAGGTCGCCGCGACCCAATGGGGCTCGACCCGGCAGTGGGTCCAGGCCCACGCCCCCACCCTGGCCGCCGGCGGGGCTGCGCTGGTGGCCCGGGCCGTCGAGGAGCTCACCCGCCCCGAGCACACCCCGGTCCGAGACGCCGTGCTCTCGGCACGGGTCACGGTAGCGACCGGGCTCAGCGTGCTCGAGGAGTACCACAAGATCCGGCCCCGACTGGCCGAGGGAGCCGACGCACCCGTCATCGACGGCATGCTCACCATCGGCGCCACCGAAGGCCCCGCCGGGGTCCGCCGCCTACGCACCGCCCTCATCGCCCGCTACGGCCTCGACGGCGAGCTCCAGCGCCTCCACGACACCGCCGCCCGCCACGTCGCCCTGTCCCCGCCCCTGCCACACGGCGACGGCATCTACACCTACCGCCTCACCCTCGACGCCGCCGGCAAGGCCACCCTCGACGCCGCCATCGGCCCCCTGTCCCGACCCACACCCCACGACGACGGCACCCCCGACCCCCGCTGGCCCGGACAACGCCGCGGACAAGCCCTCGTCGAGGTCTGCCGCCGCGCCACCGCCGCCGGAACCCGCCCAGGGACCTCACCCAAAACCACCCTGCTCCTGACCATGTCCCTACAGGACCTGACCGCCCGCCTCGGCGCCGCCACCACCCGCGGCACCAACGAACCCGGCGAGCTCCTCGCCCCCGAAACCGTGCGCCGCCTCGCCTGCGACGCCGAGATCATCCCCGCCGTCCTCGCCACCCCCTCCGAGATCCTCGACCTCGGACGCGCCACCCGCCTGTTCACCCCCACCCAGACCCGAGCCCTGACCCTACGCGACCGACACTGCACCTTCCCCCGATGCGACATCCCAGCATTCTGGTGCGACGCCCACCACATCACACACTGGAGCGACGGCGGCCCCACCAACCTGGACAACGCCGCCCTCCTCTGCGGACGACACCACACCATCGTCCACCGCGACCGACTCACCGCAGCCGTCACACCCAACGGCGTCCGCTGGGACACCACCCCGCACTCCTACCAGCGGCGTGGCGGCCGGAACCCGGCACAGGATCGCGCCCACGAGCACGGCCCGCCCTGGCCACGAGCCGGCTGACCCCCTCCCCTGCTGTGGCGGCTCAGGTCGTGGAGGTCGCCCCAGACGTCACCGGGACCCGACGCCCCGGGGACCGGGTCAGCTCCAGGCAGCCGTCGTCGACGCGTCCGGTCCGCATCTGGAGCAGGTCGGCGAAGTAGTTCTGCCGCAGCCGCCACGGTGGCCGCTCGCCCTGCTTCGGCAGGATGGCCGTGGCTCGCCGGACGTACCCCGCAGTGAGGTCGAGCAGGGGCCGGGTCCCCCCGCGCACCCCGTCGTACCGCGGCGTCGCGGTGGTGAGCCCCCGCTCGTCGAGGAAGGCGAGCAGTCGGCATACGTACGTCGCGGAGAGGTCTGCCCGCAGCGTCCAGGTGTTGTTCGTGTAGCCCACGCACCACGCGAGGTTGGGCACGCCGCTGAGCATGAGCCCCTTGTAGACATACTCCTCGTTGACGGTGACCGGGCTCCCGTCGACGAGGAGATCGATCCCGCCCACCACCTGGAGCGACAGGCCCGTGGCCGTGACGACGATGTCGGCCGGGAGCTCACGACCGGAGGTGAGCCGGACACCCGTCGCGGTGAACCGGTCGACCGTGTCGGTGACGATCTCGGCCCGGCCGGCGGCGACGCTCGCGAACAGGTCGCCGTCGGGCACGACGCACAACCGCTCGTCCCACGGGTCGTAGCGCGGGGTGAAGTGCGTGCGGACGTCGTAGCCGGCGGGTAGGGCGTGGGCCACCCCCCGGGTGAGCAGCCGCCGGCTGGCGTCGGGGAAGCGGCGGGCGAGCTGGAAGGTGGCGACGTTCACGGCGAGGTTCTTGGCTCGGATGACCCGGTACGCCGCGCCCGCCGGCAGATGGCGCCTGACCGTCGCGGCGATGGGGTCCCGGCCCGGCAGCGACACCATGAAGGTGGGGCTGCGCTGGAGCATCGTCACCAACGACGCCCCCCGGGCGGCGAGGGCGGGGACGAGCGTCACCGCCGTTGCACCGCTGCCGATGACGACGACCCGCCGGCCCGCCACGTCCAGACCCTCCGGCCAGTGCTGGGGGTGCACCACCGGGCCGGCGAACTCGTCCTGACCGGCGAAGTCGACCACATGGCCACGGTCGTACCGGTAGTACCCCGTCGCCAGGTAGAGGAACGAGCACGTGAGCCGGACCTGCGCGTCAGGTGTCGAGGAGAGGACCGTCCAGGTGGCGGAGTCGGAGTCCCAGGCGGCGGCGCGCACCCGGTGCCTGTAACGAATCATGGTCGAGATCGTTGACTCCTGCGCGGTCTCCGCGAGGTAGCGCAGGATCGCCCCACCGTCAGCGATCGAAGCCGGCTCGGTCCACGGCCTGAACGGGAAGCTGAGCGTGTACATGTCGGAGTCGGACCGGACCCCGGGGTAGCGGAAGAGATCCCAGGTCCCCCCCAGCGACTCCCGCCCCTCGAGGATGACGATTCGCCTGTGCGGCAACCGCTCCCGGATGCGGAACGCTGCGTCGATGCCCGACAGGCCGGCCCCCACGATGATCACGTCGGCGTGCTCGACCGCCCCCGCGGTCGTCTTCTGTTCGCCATCATCGTGGCCCACCGCGGCCTCGGTCGCCGACGAGGTGGGGGGGTCCTCTGGAGCACTCACCACCCCATCACACCACGCTGCGAGCGCGCGTGAACCCCGGCGTGGCGCCCCCACCGGGTCATCCGTTCGGAGGATGCTCGCCTCGTGCTTGTCTCTGAGCAACGCGCACCCAACGGCCGATGTGCGGGTGACCCCCCGGGGGCCACTCTTGGAGGGCAACGGAGGCGGGAAAGCCACCCACGGGCCCACCACCTCCGGCCGCACCGGGAACTGCCAACTCGTTGGCACCACCTTCGAAGGAGCGTCATGGGCCGCCTACTCGGCATCACCCTGGTTCGCTTGGCCGCCACCACGGTCACGGCGCCCAGGGGACGCGCCCGGCTCTCTCGGCCGACGGGGATGCGACTCGCATCCGATGTCAAGCCGAGACTACGAGAGTCGGAGTGGTTCTGGCCCTGATCGGCCCGACTCCTGCAACGCCACCCCCCCCCGACGTTGCAGCGAGTGACCTCCTATCGCAGCACTCCTCCCCCACCCCGCCGGCGGGAGGCAGCACCCGGACTTGGACGGGCACCTCGGTTCGCCGAGGTGCCCGTCTTGTCGTTGTGGGCCCAGCGCGGCTCGTGGTCGGCCCAGCGCGGCTCGTATCGGGCCCGCCGCCGCCTGAGCCGTGGGAACGCGAGCGGGCCGCCTCTGCGCGAGAGGCGGCCCGGTCGGTGGAGCTGAGGGGACTCGAACCCCTGACCCCCTCCATGCCATGGAGGTGCGCTACCAACTGCGCCACAGCCCCGAAGGGTGCCCCCGAAGGGGCCTGCGGAAGTCTACCCATCACCAGGCGGGCGCCCAAATTCGCGGCAGCCCGTCGGGGTCGAGGAGGCGCCCCCGGCACGGACGTCGCCCCGACGGCGACGCCGGGTCACGCAGGCGCGGAGCCCTCGCGGCTCACGGAGGCGGGGAGCCCTCGTGGCTCGCGGTACCGGCCGAGGTGTTCCAGGTGACCAGCCGCCACCCGTGCTCCCCCTCGACGAGCTCGGACCAGTGGCAGTTGCCGAACGCTCCGAGGATGCGCCAGGCGAGGCGCTGGTCCAGCCCGAGCAGGACCGCCGCCACGGACCGGCCGGCGGTGCCGTGGGTCGAGACGATGACGCACTCCCCCGGGTCCATGCCCGCGACGAGCTCGTCGAGGGCCAGCCGCACCCGAGCGGCGACGTCGGACATCGACTCACCGTGGCCGCCACGCTTGATGTCCTCGCCACGCGAGATGGCGGCCCGTTCCTCTGGGAACTGCTCGACCACCACCTCGTTGCGCATCCCCTGCCACGTCCCCGCGTGGATCTCGCGGAACCGCTTGTCGAACGTCAGCGGTATGCCGCACGCCGCGGCGACCGCCTGTGCCGTGCGGGCGGCCCGGGTCAGGTCGGAGGAGACGATTCGGCTCGGCGACAGGTCCGCCAGCACGGGGCCGACCGCGGCGGCCTGGGCCAGTCCGAGCTCGGACAGCTCGCTGTCGAGCTGACCTTGCCAGATCCCCGCGGCGTTGTGGACGGTCTCGCCGTGGCGCAGGACGACGATGCGACGTCGGGTGGGCGGCATACGGACCCCTCAGGAGGCGGCCGGGCCGCGGCCGCGCTGCTCGGTGCCGATGGCACCGAGGTCGACCTCCGGGCAGTCCCGCCACAGGCGCTCGAGCGAGTAGAACTCGCGTTCGTCGTCGTGCTGGACGTGGACGACCACATCGCCGAAGTCGATGAGCACCCAACGGCCCTCGCGGGCGCCCTCGCGACGCACCGGCTTGGCCCCCAGGTCGCGTAGCGCCTCCTCGACCGCGTCGACGATCGCCCCCACCTGGCGCTCGTTGGACGCCGAGACGATGACGAAGATGTCGGTCAGCGCGAGCTGCCCGCTCACGTCGATGCCCGCGATCGTCGTCGCGAGCTTGTCGGCTGCCGCGGTCGCGGCGGCACGGGCGAGCTGGACGGCGCGGTCAGTGGCGGGCACGGGTCTCCTCTGGCGGGACGGTGAGATGCGGCCGGGCCGGGGCAGCGGCATACAGCGCGTACTTGTTGATGTACTGGACGACGCCGTCGGGCACGAGATACCAGACGGGCTCCCCCGCCTCGACCCGCTCGCGGCAGTCTGTCGAGCTGATCGCCATGGCCGGCACCTCCTGGAGGGTGACCCGGTCAGCGGGCAGTCCGGACTCGGACAGGTGGTAGCCCGGGCGGGTGACCCCGATGAAGTGCGCGAGGTCGAAGAGCTCCTCGGCGTCCTTCCACGACAGGATCTGGGCCAGGGCGTCGGCGCCGGTGATGAAGTACAGCTCGGCCTCGGGTCGCTCCCGGTGCAGGTCCCGGAGGGTGTCGATCGTGTAGGTCGGGCCGCCACGCTCGACGTCGACCCGGCTCACGGTGAACCGTGGGTTCGACGCCGTGGCGACAACGGTCATGAGATAGCGGTGCTCCGCAGGGCTGACCTCACGCTCCTGCTTCTGCCACGGGCGACCGGTGGGGACGAACACGACCTCGTCGAGGTCGAAACGGGACTGCACCTCGGACGCGGCGACGAGGTGGCCGTGGTGGATGGGGTCGAAGGTGCCGCCCATCACGCCCAGGCGCATGCGGGCCGTGCTCAGTGGTGGGTGCTCCCGTCGTCGTGCTCCGGCGGCGGCGCGTACTTGTTCGCTGCACCCCGGAAGGCCCAGGTCACCCCGAGCAGCAGGGCGAAGGAGGCGAGGGCGATGACATAGATGACGCCGCTCGGGAGGGGCAGCGAGCTGCTCGCCTCGGCGGCGATGAGTCCAGCGACAGACGACGGCATGCGCACAGCCTACCCGGCGGGGCGAGATCCCGACGCAATGCGTCATCGTTGTCCACCGGTGCCGTCCACAGGCCTGTGCATGACCGGGTGTTTTCCCAGGTGAGCCTGTGGACGACCCTGTGGGGATCGGCGTGACGCATCTCGACACCCCGAAATGCTTGCGGCGCAAGCCTTTTCGCACTACAACAGTACTCACGCAAACCGCCAGGAGGGCTCGGCCAAGGCCAGGCCGGTCCGGCGGCGAGCAGGCCGGGCGGATAACGGCAGCACCACCCCGGTCGGGTCTCGGCCCGTTCGGGGATGTGGGGGTCACCCCACCTCGCAGGCGACGTGGCGAGGGTGCTCCGCGGCCGACGGCCTGAGTCGAAGTCCGTCTCGCGCAAGCGGGGCGGCGCCACCGTCGCGTGGCTTGCCGGGTGGCCTGGCCGCCCGGAGGACCGACTCGACGCTGGAGGGATCTGCCCGCCAGCCGAGGGCCCCCGATCTCATACGTCGGGGGCCCTCCTGGTTCTCCCTTAGGCTGTCCGCCATGGCCTCCGCCCGTCATGAGCTGTGCGTCGTCGTCCCCCTCTACGACGAGGAGGCCGTCCTCCCGCTCTTCGCCGAACGACTTCGCCCCGTCCTGGACGGGCTGGGCACTGCCTACGAGCTGCTCGTCGTCGATGACGGCAGCACCGACGCCTCTCCCGTCGTCCTCCAGCGGCTTCGCCGCGAGTGGCCGCAGCTGCGCGTCGTCCGGCTGCGGGTCAACGCCGGGCACCAGGCCGCCCTGTCGGCCGGGCTGAGCCGCGCCCGGGGGGACTACGTCGTCACCCTCGACGCCGACCTTCAGGACCCACCCGAGGTCATTCCAGAGATGCTGCGCCTCGCGCGCACCGAGCGCGTCGACGTCGTCTACGGGGTGCGCTCGGACCGCAGCACCGACTCGACGTTCAAGCGGGCGACCGCGCGAGCCTTCTACCGCGGCATGCGGGTGCTCTCGCGCACGGTGGCCCCGGTGGACGCCGGCGACTTCAGGCTGATGTCCCGGGCGACCGTCGAGGCGGTGAACGCCCTGCCCGAGCAGCATCGGGTCCTGCGCCTGGTCGTCCCGGCGCTGGGCTTCCCGTCGGCGTCGGTGGGCTATCGTCGCGAGGCCCGGGCGGCGGGGCGGACCAAGTACCCGTTGGCCAAGATGATCCGGCTGTCGGTCGACAGCGTCACCGGGTTCTCGACGGCGCCGCTGCGGCTCGCGACCTGGCTCGGCCTGGTCGGCGGTCTGGCCGCCCTGCTCATCCTGGCCTACGCCGTCTGGGGGAAGCTCCGTGGCACGGCCCTACCGGGCTGGACCTCGACGGTGACCGCCGTCGCCGCCGTGGGTGCGGTCCAGCTTCTCGGGCTCGGGATCCTCGGCGAGTACGTCGGACGGATGTATATCGCCCTGCAGGGCCGCCCCGCGTACTTCGTCGCCCACGACTCCCTCGACGACACCGGGGCCGACGACCAGCAGGCGGAGGCGTCTCAGCCGCGGACCTGACCGTCTCCCTCGACGACCCACTTCGTCGTCGTCAGCTCGGGCAGGGCCATCGGGCCGCGGGCGTGCAGCTTCTGGGTGGAGATGCCGATCTCCGCCCCGAACCCGAACTCGCCGCCGTCGGTGAAGCGGGTCGAGGCGTTGACCATCACGACGGCCGCGTCGACCTCCGCGGTGAACCGGCGGGCGGCGGCCCGGCTCTCGGTGACGATGGCCTCGGTGTGGCCGGAACCGTACCGGTCGATGTGGGCCAGCGCCGCGTCGAGGTCGTCGACGACGCCGATGCTCATCTCGAGGGCGTGGTACTCGGTGGCGAAGTCCTCGTCGGTGGCCGCCACGTGCGGCACCCCGGCAACCTGCGCCTGCGCGCCGGACCGCTCGTCGGTGTGGAGCACGACCCCCGCGGTGTCGAGGGCGGCCAGCGCCTTGGGCAGGAACTCGGCGGCGATGTCCTGGTGGACGAGGAGGGACTCGGCCGCGTTGCACACGCTGGGCCGGTGGGTCTTGGAGTTGAGGGTGATGGCGAGCGCTGTGTCGAGGTCGGCCGCCACGTCGACGTAGACGTGACAGTTGCCGATACCCGTCTCGATGACCGGCACGGTGGACCCGGTCACGACCGACGCGATGAGGTCGGCGCCGCCACGCGGGATGAGCAGGTCGACCAGCCCGCGTGCGGTCATCAGGGCGCGGACGGCCTCGTGGCCACCCTGAAGCAGCCCCACGGCGTCCGCCGGCAGGCCCTGGTCGGACAGGGCGGCGCGCAGCACGCCGACGAGAACGGCGTTCGTGCTCGCCGCGGCCGAGCCCCCACGCAGGATGACCGCGTTGCCGGACTTCAGGCCGAGGGCCGCGGCGTCGACGGTGACGTTGGGCCGGGCCTCGTAGATCATGGCGACGACGCCCATCGGCACCCGCACCTGGCGGATCTGCAGCCCGTTGGCCAGCGTCGAGCCGCGTACGACCTCGCCGACCGGGTCGGGCAGGGCGGCGACCTCCCGCACCGCCTCGGCGACCGCAGCCACCCGAGGGGCGTCGAGCCGGAGCCGGTCGAGCAGGCCGTCGGGCATGCCTGCGGCCCGGCCACGCTCGAGGTCCTCCGCGTTGGCGGCGACGACGGTCATGGTCGCCGCGTCGAGGGCATCGGCGAGCGCGCCCAGGGCGGCGTCCTTCTCGGCTCGCGAGAGCAGTGCGAGGGTCCGCGAGGCGCTGCGGGCAGCAGTGGCGAGCGCGCTCACCTGCTCGCGGGCGGCTCGGTCGACAGCGGTCTGGTCCGACATGGCCACCAGGGTATGCCGCCCGGCCGCCACCGCGCCCTCCCCGACCAGGTTCCGGCCGGGCCCCGGTCGCGCTCAGCCCCCGCGGGGCGGAGGCACCGGCCCGGAAGGCCCGGTGGTGCCGCCGGGCCCACCGCCGGCCGCAGCCCGGTCCCGCCTGGCCCGGCCGGCCGAGGCCAGGACGATGACGAGGACGACGAGCCCTACGACGAGGGCCGCGCCGAGGACGGCGATGACGATGACGAGGGGCGAGAGGGCCATGGGTGCTCCTGGGCAACGGGGCGGGGGCGACGTCCCTGCCCGCCGAGGTGACCGAGCAGACGCTACCCGAGTGGGCGGCATACCCGAGAATGAGCCCGGTGACGACGATCCTGTCCATCCAGTCCTCGGTCGCGTACGGCCATGTCGGCAACAGCGCCGCCGTCTTTCCCCTCCAGCGGCTCGGCATCGAGGTGTGGCCGGTCAACACGGTGC
The DNA here is from genome assembly GCA_963800435.1 of uncultured Actinomycetota bacterium. Lineage (GTDB taxonomy): Bacteria > Actinomycetota > Actinomycetes > Actinomycetales > Dermatophilaceae > CAVSJJ01. Next base: position 618,670 of record CAWDBE010000008.1, on the reverse strand, counting down.
AGTTCTCCAACCACACGGGCTACGGGCAGTGGCGCGGGCCGCTCCTGTCGGCCGAGGACGTCCGTGAGGTGGTGACCGGCGTCGAGGAGCGCGGCGTGCTGCCCCAGGTCGACGCGGTGCTCTCCGGATACCAGGGTGGAGAGGGCATCGGTGAGGTGATCCTCGACGCCGTCGCCCGGGTCAAGGCGGCCAACCCGGACGCGATCTACGCGTGCGACCCGGTCATGGGCAACGCCGCGAGCGGCTGCTTCGTCCACCCGGCGATCCCGGTCCTGCTGCGCGAGCAGGTCGTCCCACGGGCCGACCTCATCACCCCGAACCAGTTCGAGCTGGGCGTCCTCACCCAGGCGGAGCCGGAGACGCTCGACGAGGTGCTGGACTGCGTCGAGGCGGTGCGCTCCACGGGGCCCGCCACGGTCCTGGTGACCAGCGTGCTGCGCCCCGACCGGCCGGCGGGCACCATCGAGACCCTTGCCGTCCACGGCGACGGCGCCTGGCTCGTGCGGACCCCACAGCTGCCGATCGTCGCCAACGGGTCGGGCGATGTCACGGCGGCGCTGTTCACGGCGCACCTGCTCGAGACCGGCGACGCAGCCGTCGCCCTCGGGCGGACGGTGTCGAGCGTGGTCGACGTGCTGTCGCGGACCGTGGAGTCCGGGCGCCACGAGCTTCAGCTCGTGCAGAGCCAGGACGAGATCGCCCACCCGCGGATGCAGTTCGAGGTCACCCGCCTGCGCTGACCGGGAGGTGCCGCCTAGAGGACCACGAGGTCGTCGCGGTGGATGACCTCGCGCTCATAGGCCGGCCCGAGCTCGCGGGCCAGGTCGCGGGTGCTGCGGCCGAGCAGCCCGGGCAGCTCGACGGAGGAGTAGTTGACCAGGCCGCGGGCGATGACGACACCATCGGTGCCGCACACGTCCACCGGGTCGCCCTCGGTGAACGCCCCGTGGACCTCGATGATCCCCGCGGGCAGGAGCGAGGTGCGGCGCCTCCCGACGGCCGCGACGGCGCCGTCGTCGATGACCAGGCGACCGCGGGCGGTCGTGGCGTGCGCGATCCACAGCTTGCGGGAGGCCTTGGCGGCCGGAACGGGCGCGAACACGGTCCCGACATCGGCCGCGTCGAGCGCCTGCCGGGCGTCGTCGAGCCGGGTCAGCAGGGTCGGCACTCCGGCGGCACCGGCGATCCCTGCGGCCTCGACCTTGGTGAGCATCCCGCCACGGCCCACGACCGACCGGCTGCCCCCGATCCGGACGGCGTCGAGGTCGCCTCGAGTGGCGACGACGGGCACTCGGCGGCTACCGTCCCGGTGGGGCGGCCCGTCGTAGAGCGCGTCGACGTCGGTCAGCAGGACGAGGGCGTCGGCCGCGACGAGGTGAGACACCAGGGCCGCGAGCCGGTCGTTGTCGCCGAACCGGATCTCGTGCGTCGCCACGGTGTCGTTCTCGTTGATGATCGGCACGATCCCCAGCTCGAGCAGGCGCTCCAGGGTGCGGCGCGCGTTGGTGTAGTGGGCCCGCCGGGTCACGTCGTCGGCGGTGAGCAGCACCTGGCCCACGGTGAGCCCATGGGCCCCGAACGCCTGCTGGTATGCCGCGACGAGGGCTCCCTGCCCGACACTGGCCGCCGCCTGCTGGGTGGCGAGGTCGCTGGGCCGCCTGCGCAGCGCGAGCGGGCCCATGCCGGCGGCGATGGCACCGGAGGACACGAGGACGACCTGGCGGCCGGCGGCCCGCCGCTCGGCGATGAGGTCGACGAGGTCGACGAGCCGGGTGTGGTCGATGTGGCCGCCGTCGGCGCTGGTGAGCGAGGACGAGCCGACCTTGACGACGACCCTGCGGGCATCCCGGACCGTGCGACGCAGCCGGGCCCCCAGGTCAGGCATCGCCGTCCTCGGGGTCGGCCCACCGCCCGGCCCGACGCTCGGCCGCGAGCTCCTCGCGTGCGGAGGTCTGGGCGTCCTTGCGGGTGTGGAACTCCTCGCGCTTCTCGTCGCGGGACTTGCGGGTGCGCTCCTCGACCCGCAGGTCGGTGCCGCGCGGACCGCCGAGCAGCTCGGCCCCGGCATACATCGTCGGCTCCCAGTCGAAGACGACCGCGTCCTCGGCCGGACCGATGAGCACCGTCGAGCCGGGGACCGCACCCGCAGCGAAGAGGGCCTCCTCGACGCCGAGCCGGCCAAGGCGGTCGGCGAGGTAGCCCACAGCCTCGTCGTTGGAGAAGTCGGTCTGGCGCACCCATCGGGTGGGCCGCTCGCCGACGACCCGGAAGGCCTCGCCGTCGGGAGTGCTCTCGGTGACGACGGAGAACCCGGCGTCGTCGACGGCCCTGGGCCGGAGCACGACCCTGGGCCGGTCGACGACCCGCGCGTCGCGCTCGGCACGGGCGGCTGCGACGTGGCGGGCGAGGGCGAAGGTCAGCTCCTTGAGGCCGGTGTGGGCGACCGCCGAGACGACGTGGACCTCGAGCCCGCGGGCCTCGAGGTCGGGCACGACCATCTCGGCCAGGTCCCGGGCGTCGGGGACGTCGGCCTTGTTGAGCACGACGACCCGGGTGCGCTCGGACAGCGGCCGACCGCCCAGGCTCTGGCCCGGGACGTATGCCGCGAGCTCGGCCTCGATGACGTCGAGGTCGGTGAGCGGGTCGCGCCCCGGCTCGAGGGTGGCGCAGTCGACGACATGGACGAGGACCGAGCAGCGCTCGACGTGCCGGAGGAACTCCAGCCCGAGGCCCTTGCCCTCGCTGGCGCCCGGGATGAGCCCCGGCACGTCGGCGACGGTGAACCGCTCCTCGCCGGCCGTGACGACCCCGAGGTTGGGGACGAGCGTCGTGAACGGATAGTCGGCGATCTTGGGGCGCGCTGCGGACAGCACCGAGACCAGCGAGGACTTGCCTGCTGAGGGGAAGCCGATCAGTGCGACGTCGGCCAGGCTCTTGAGCTCGAGGACGATGTCGAGGCGCTCACCCGGCTCGCCGAGAAGCGCGAACCCGGGGGCCTTGCGCCGCGGCGAGGCCAGGGCCTTGTTGCCGAGCCCGCCGCGGCCACCGCGAGCGACGACGACCGAGGTCCCCTCGCCGACGAGGTCGGCGAGCACGGAGCCGTCGGCGGTGGTGACGACGGTCCCCTCGGGAACGGGCAGGACAAGGTCCTCGCCGTCGGCACCGTTGCGCTCGTCGCCGGCGCCGGGCCTGCCGCCCGTCGCCGCGCGGTGGGGGCTGCGGTGGTAGTCGAGCAGGGTCGTCGACTGCGGCTCGACGGTGAGGACGACATCGCCGCCCCGCCCCCCGTTGCCGCCGTCGGGACCGCCGAGGGGCTTGTACTTCTCGCGGTGCACCGACGCCACGCCGTGGCCCCCGTCCCCGGCGGCGACATGGAGGACGACACGGTCGACGAACGTCGTCATCGCTGCTCGCCTCCGCTCGGATGTCCCGGTGATGCCACGAGGGGCGGGCCCGTGTCCGGCCCGCCCCGTCGCTGCGTTGCTGTGGTCGCGGGACCGGCCCAGGCCGGCCCCACGGCATAGGTCACTGGTCGGCGTTCTCCACCGGCAGGACGCTCACGGTCCTGCGTCGGCGCTTGGTACCGAACGTGACCGCGCCGGCCACCGTGGCGAAGAGGGTGTCGTCGCCGCCTCGGCCCACGCCGTCACCGGGGTGGAAGTGGGTGCCGCGCTGGCGGACGATGATCTCGCCGGCACTGACGACCTGACCGCCGAAGCGCTTGACGCCGAGCCGCTGTGAGTTGGAGTCCCGACCGTTGCGGGTCGAGGACGCGCCCTTCTTGTGTGCCATGTCTGTCTACCTCTGGGTGAGTCTGGTTGCTGGGGCCGGTCAGCGGCATGCCGCTCAGGCGTCGATGGCGGTGATCTTGACCTGGGTCAGCGGCTGGCGGTGGCCCTGGCGCTTGCGGTAGCCGGTCTTGTTCTTGTACTTGAGGATCGTGATCTTGGGGCCCTTGGCGGCCTTGACCACCTCGGCGGTCACCTTGACCTTCGCGAGCCGGCCGGCATCGCTGGTGACCTCGGTGCCGTCGACCAGGAGCAGGGGGGTCAGCTCGATGCTGGCACCGGGCTCGCCGACCTTGTCGATGAGCAGGACGTCGCCGACGGACACCTTCTCCTGTCGGCCACCTGCGCGGACGATCGCGTACACCTGGAACTCACTTTCGTTGTGCGGGGGCGCGCACTCTCTGGGGTGACCGGCCGATAGCAACCCTGCGGCTCGCAGCTCTCGCTGCACAGGACACCGGCCCGGTGGGCGCACCGACGGCCTAGGTTACCGGTCCGCCCACTCGCCCTCCAAATCAGTCGGCGGTCCCCTGTGGGTCGGGCTCGGGGTCGGGCTCGGGGTCGGACCCTGCCGCGTTGTCGGCCGGCCCGGACTCGTCCTCGCCGGACGGGCGCGGTGGCCCGGCCGGGGCGACGACGCGCCCGCGCCTACGGCGGGTCCGCACCCCGCCCACCTGGACAGCGGTGGCGTCGGACGGCGTGTCGTCCGCCTGGCCGGACCGGTCGGCGGCCTCGACCTCCTCGGCCGGGTCAGCGCCGTCCGAGGTCGCGTCGTCGAAGCGGTCCGGCTCGCCGGCCTGGTCGGCCTCGTCTGCCTGGTCGGCCTCGTCTGCCTGGTCGGCCTCGTCTGCCTGGTCGGCCTCGTCTGCCTGGTCGGCCTCGTCTGCCTGGTCGGCAGCGCCGATGTCGTTGACGCCCTCGGCGGCGAACCGGTCGGCCGCCTGCTCGACGGCATCCTCGATCCGCCCGATCGCGTCCGCGTCGAGCGCACCCTCGGCGGGCGCCGCGAGCCCTGCGAGGTCGTCCTCGAGGGCCTCCCCGGACATCCCCTTGATCGCCGCGGCGTGCGCCGCCGCCGCGATCTGGGCGGGGGTGGGGCCGGCGGTCGCGGAGCTCCTGGTCTCGGTCGTCGCGGACGCGGCGGACGAGTCCGCACGCGAGCGCCGCGAGCGGGGGCGCGAGCCCTCTCCCGAGGCGCCCGAACCGCCGGAGTCCGACCCGCCGGACGAGCCCTTCGCCACCGGCTCGGTGTGGATGATGAGGCCCCGGCCGTTGCAGTGCTCGCACGGCTCGGAGAAGACCTCGAGCAGGCCGGACCCCACCCGCTTGCGGGTCATCTGGACCAGGCCGAGAGAGGTCACCTCGGCGACCTGGTGTTTGGTCCGGTCCCGGCCGAGGCACTCGAGCAGGCGGCGGACGACCAGCTCACGGTTGGACTCGAGGACCATGTCGATGAAGTCGATGACGATGATCCCGCCGACGTCGCGCAGCCGGAGCTGGCGGACGATCTCCTCGGCCGCCTCGATGTTGTTCTTGGTGACGGTCTCCTCGAGGTTGCCCCCGGAGCCGACGAACTTGCCGGTGTTGACGTCGATGACCGTCATCGCCTCGGTGCGGTCGATGACGAGCGAGCCGCCCGAGGGGAGCCACACCTTGCGGTCGACCGCCTTGGCCAGCTGCTCGTCGATCCGGTGGTGGTGGAAGACGTCCTCCTCCGCCGTCCAGCGGGTCACCCGCGAGGCGAGGTCGGGAGCCACGTGGTCGACATACTCGTTGACCTGGGACCAGGCCGTGTCGCCGGCGACGACGAGCGAGGTGAAGTCCTCGGTGAAGACGTCGCGGATGACCCGGATGGTCAGGTCGGGCTCGCCGTGCAGGAGAACCGGGGCGCCGCCGTTCGAGGCCTTCTTGGACCCGGCCTGCTGGGCCCTGCCGCTGATGGCGGCCCAGGTCTTGGTGAGCCGCTCGACGTCGGCCCGCAGCTCCTCCTCTGACGCCCCCTCGGCGGCGGTCCGCACGATGACGCCGGCCGTGTCGGGCACGACCTCCTTGAGGATCGCCTTGAGCCGGGCCCGCTCGGTGTCGGGCAGCTTGCGGGAGATGCCCGTCATCGAGCCCTCCGGCACGTAGACGAGGTAACGCCCCGGCAGGGAGATCTGCGAGGTGAGGCGCGCGCCCTTGTGCCCGATGGGGTCCTTGGTCACCTGGACCAGGACGGCGTCACCGGACTTGAGCGCGTTCTCGATGCGCTTGGGGGTGTTGGACTCGAGCCCGGCGGCGTCCCAGTTGACCTCACCGGCATACAGGACGGCGTTGCGGCCCTTCCCGACGTCGACGAAGGCGGCCTCCATCGACGGCAGGACGTTCTGGACCCGGCCGAGGTAGACGTTGCCCGCCATCGAGGCCGTCGTCTCGCGCGAGACATAGTGCTCGACGAGCACCCCGTCCTCGAGCACGCCGATCTGGGTGCGGTCGCCGACACCGCGGACGACCATGACCCGCTCGACGCTCTCGCGGCGGGCCAGGAACTCCGCCTCGGTGATAATCGTGCGGCGGCGGCCGGCCTCGCGGCCCTCGCGGCGCCGCTGCTTCTTGGCCTCGAGGCGGGTCGAGCCCTTGACGGCGGTCGGCTCCTCCCGCTCCCGGCGCGGGGCCCGCACCTTGGTCACGGTGCCGGGCGGGCTGTCCGAGTCGTCGCCACCGCCACTGCGCCGCCGCCGGCGGCGACGACGACTCGAGACGCTCTCGGCGTCGTCGTCGGACCCGGGGTCGGTATGGGGGCCACCGCCGCGCTCGCCGGACCCCCCTGCATCCTCGGCGGTACCCGAGTCCTCGGAGTCGCCCGCCGACCCACCCCGGGCGCGCCGTCCGCGGCCGCCACGGCGACGACGGCGGCGGGAGGCGTCACTCTGGCCGTCGTCCTCGTCGGGTCCGGGCCCGGATGCCTCGGCCGCCGACTCCGCGGACTCCGACGGGTCGCCGTAGTCGTCGTCGCCGTGGTCGGCGGAGCGCTCGTCGGAGCCGACGGCGGCACTCGTCCTGCGACCGCGCCGGGAGCGGCTGCGGGTGGTCTGCGGCTCCTCCGGCGGCACGTCGCCACCGCGGTCCGCTGCGGCCTCGTCGGCCGGCCCGTCCTCGGCGGCCGGCCGCTGGACCGGGGTCTGCGCCGGGGCGGAGGCGCGGCGACGGCGGGGGGCGGCACTCTCGTCGGGTGCCTGGAAGACCACGCCGAACGTGGGCGCGGCGGCCGGGGTGTGATCCCCACCCGAGACAGCAGGCGACCCGGCGCCGCGGTCGACGTCCGCCCTCGCCGCCGCGTCGGCCGCGCCCGCACCACCGTCGGGGAAGGCGTCCGCGGCCGTGGCGCCGGCCTTCTTGGCCCCCTTGGCCGCGGTCTTCTTGGCCGTCTTCTTGGCCGTGCTCTTGGCCGTCTTCTTGGCCGTGCTCTTCGCCGCCTTCTTGGCGGCCTTCCTCGGGGCGGCCTCGACGCTGAGCAGTCCCTCGTCGCCCGCGTCCGAGCCGTCCCCTGACGCGCCCTGGGGCGCGGCGGCCTTCTTGGTGGCGCGGCGACGACGGACCGGCCGGTCCACCGAGCCCGCGTCGGTGGCTGGGGTCTCGATGCCGGGACCGGCGTCGGTGGTGGTGTCTGGAGTGTCCTGGGAAGCCATGGTGGCCCTTCCGTCACCACGAGGCCGACGCCACACCCCGGCGGCCGGAGCCGCCCCGCCGACCACCTGGTGCGTGGTCGCGATCGTGTCGAGCACCTCGACACGGAAGTCACATATTGCGCCTGGAGAGCTCGCGCGGGCGGCGCGTCACCGGTCAGGCGCCGGCGGCCTCCTTGTCGGCGGCCAGTGGATCGGCCACCCCGGCAGCTGCGTCGAGCAGTGGGCCTTGTGCCAGCCGGGTCACCAGGGGTGGGACCGGCTGCGCGAGCTCAGTGACTGCCTGCAGTGCGGTCAGGATGTCGTCGGGGCGTACGGACGGTGTGGTGTGCCGTACGACCATGCGCAGTATCGCACACGCGGCTGCGGATCCGGGGTCGATGTCCATCGACACGACCGGGCCCCGCGCGTCGAAGGTCTTCGGCCCGGTCTTGAACGTCCGGGTCACCTCGACCCGAGCCTCGGCGAGGAAGCGCCGCACGGCGTCCGCCGCCGCTGCCGGGGTCACCTCGCGGAGCTCGATCCGCCAGAGGCTGGCCTCCAGCCGGTCCGCGAGCGACCCCGACGCGGCCCCGACGACCTCGAGGACATCCAGGCCGGTCGGCAGCGCGGCGTCGAGGGCGAGCCGCACCGACTCGGGGTCCACGCGCTCGACCACCGAGATCTCGAAGTACTCGGCCTCACTCGCGGTCCCCGTCGGCGCCCCGTTGGCGTAGGAGATCCTCGGGTGCGGGTGGAAGCCCGCCGAGTAGGCCATCGGCACGGCCGCCCGGCGCAGCGCCCGCTCCAGGCTCCGGGAGAAGTCCCGCGTCGAGGAGAACCGCAGGCGGCCCCGCTTGGCATAGCGCACCCGGAGCCGCTGGACCGATGGAGGGGGAGGTGGTCCTTCCGGCGTGCGCGCGCGTCCCATGGGCCCCAGCGTATGGCGGCGGCCACATTCTCGGCGAAACCCGTATCACCGTATGGTGCCGGTCGCTATCGTGCCGCCGGGGCGCCCGGCCACGGGTGACCAGCTGGGGACCAGATCGGACCGGAGGCGGCGCCAGCCTGCCGGGGAAGGACATGCGTGTCGGCCATCGTGGACGTCCTGTCGGGACGACACCGGGGGGACGAGCGAACACGCCGGCGGGTGCTCGTCGCCGTGGGTGTCGTCATCGTCGACCTGCTGCTGCTCATGGTCTGGGCCGTGGCCGCCGAGCCCTGGTCGTCGGCGACGGTCGCCGACGTGGCCGCCATGCCCTGCCCCAGCCCGGTCACCGTGTCGATCTCGGCGGCCGACACGGACGCGATGAAGGCGCTCGCCGCCGGCTACGTCGCCCATCGGGGACTGTCCTGCGACCCCCTGCGCCTCATCGTGCAGACGTCGTCCAAGGCCCTGGAGTCGGCGGGTGCGGGCTCCGGAGCGTTCATCCGGATCACCCACTCCGCCGTCGAGGACACCGCGCTGATGGCCTCCCAGGTCACGCCCTTCGCCTCGACTCCGGTCATGCTCGCCATGCCGACGCCACTGGCGCGGGCCCTCGGCTGGCCCGACCGGCAGCTCGACCCGGTGCTGTGGGCCGACCTCATGGCGGGCCGGGTCAGCTGGAGCACCCTCGGCCACCCCGACTGGGGCCCGTTCACCATCCGGTCCCCGGACCCGCGTGCCAGCGCCGAGGGGCTGATCGGCTACGCCGCGCTGATCGGGACGTCGAACAGCGCCGTCGTGTCCGAGCCGCCCTCGTTCACCCACCCGACCACGACGGACCGGTCGATCATCGCCGTCGGTCACCACATCACCTCCCTCGGCGACGACCCCGTCACCGCGCTACCCCACGCCGCGACGCTGGCACAGGCGACGCGGGTGGCCTCGGCCTTCGTCACGACCGAGCGGGACCTGCAGGCCTACGACGCCATCCGGCCCGCCGTGCCGATGTCGGCGTTCTACCTCGCCGCCGGCGCAGCGAGCATCCCGATCAACCTGGCCACGGTGGGGACGGCCACCGGCGGGGCCTACCTGACGATCCAGGACCTCAGCTGCTTCCTGGAGTCGGTGTGGGGGACGAGTGTCGTGCGCTCGGCCGGGCTGCGCAGCACGACGGGCGACGCCCCGACGACGAGCGACGTGGCCCTGCACCCCGACGACGCGCTGCTGACCCCGATGCTCGTCACGCCCGAGGAGCTGGCCGCGGCGGAGCAGATCTGGACCGGCACCCAGGTGTCCACCCTCGCCCTCGTCGACGTCTCCACCGCGGCGGGCTCGCGCTTCGGGGACGCGACGACGACTGCCATCGACGCGGTGCGGCAGGCGAGCGCCGCCGCGTATGCCGTGGCATCCCCGCAGGCGTGCTCGGGTGTGTGGTTCTTCCACACCGACGGCTCGGGCCGACCCCTGGTCGAGCAGCGGGTGACGCTGGCCGACAACGGGTCCCGCTCGGGGCGGCATACCCACGCCTTCGCGGCCGTCAGCGCGACCCGCACGGTCGGCACCGGCGGCGGGCGGCCGCTCAGCGAGGCGATCGAGAGCGCGTACGGCTATGCCGCCGAGCACTACCAGCCGGGCCGGGCCAACCAGCTGCTCGTCGTGACGACGGGGGCCGACGAGGGCACGACGAGCGAGGTCGACCAGGCCGAGATCGACGCCTACGTCCGCGCCACCTTCAGCGCCACCCACCCGGTCGCCATCGTCGTCGTCGGCCTGGGCGACGTCGACCTCGGGCCGTTCCAGACCATCACCTCGCTCACCGGAGGGCGCACGGTCCATGCGACGACGCCGGCCCAGGTGCGCGCCGCCTTCGCCCTCGAGGCGTTCCGCCCCTGATCCCGATGGTGCCCCCGATACCCGAGGTCGGCACCCGGGCGCCGGCCACCGGGTGCCGGGAGCGGAGAAGGGACCCGGGTTCGCGCCCGGACCGGGACTGCGCTGGCTAGATTGCGCCCCATGACCTCACTGGACCGCGCCCGGCTCGCCGACCTCCTGGCCCGCGAGCAGGCGGCATACGCCGACGACCACCCCCGCAGCCGCGCCCACCACGGCGAGGCGAGGAACCTGTTCGGGGGGGTCCCGATGACGTGGATGAACATGTGGAGCGGCGGCTTCCCGCTCTACGTCGACAGGGCCCAGGGCAACCGGGTGACCGACGTCGACGGCCACACCTATGTCGACTTCGCCCTCGGCGACACCGCGGCGATGGCCGGCCACTCCCCCGCACCCACCCTCGCGGCCGTCCAGCGCCGGATGGGCGAGCTCGGCGGGGTGACGACGATGCTGCCCACCGAGGACGCCCAGTGGGTCGGCGCCGAGCTGACCCGCCGGTTCGGTATGCCGCTGTGGAGCTTCACGCTGTCCGCGACCGACGCCAACCGGTGGGCGGTCCGGCTCGCCCGGCTCGCGACGGGTCGCCCGAAGATCCTCGTCTTCGGGTACTGCTACCACGGCTCGGTCGACGAGGCGTTCGCGCTCCCCGGGCCTGACGGCAAGGCCCGGTCGCGTCCCGGCAACGTCGCCCCACCCGTCCCGCTCGACCTGACGACCCGGGCCGCGACGTGGAACGACCTCGAGTCCGTCGAGCGCGAGCTGGCCCACGGCGACGTCGCGGCCGTCCTCACCGAACCGGCCCTGACGAACATCGGCATCGTGCTTCCCGAGCCCGGCTTCATGGACGGGCTGCGCGAGCTGGCGACCCGGTACGGCGCACTGCTCATGATCGACGAGACGCACACCTTCTCCGCCGGCTGGGGCGGGGCGACCCGCGAGTGGGGGCTGGAGCCGGACATCTTCGTCATCGGCAAGTCGATCGGCGGGGGCATCCCCTGCGGTGCCTACGGCATCTCCGACGACGTCGCCGCGGCGGTCACCCGCCACACCGCCTCCGGCGAGGCCGACATCGTCGACGTCGGCGGGGTCGGGGGCACCCTCGCGGGCAACGCCCTCTCGACGGCGGCGATGCGGGCCACCCTCGGCGAGGTCCTCACACCCGAGGCGTTCGCCCACATGGGCGAGCTCGCCACGGCGTTCACCGACGGCGTCCAGGCGACCCTCGACGAGCTCGACGTGCCGTGGTCGATCAGCCGCCTCGGGGCGCGCGCCGAGTACCGGTTCGCCCGCCCGGCGCCGCGCTCGGGTGAGGAGTCGGCCGCCGCCGCCGACGACGACCTCGACGCCTACCTCCACCTCGCCATGGTCAACCGCGGCATCCTCATGACACCGTTCCACAACATGGCGCTCATGTGCCCGCAGACCTCGCGCGCGGACGTCGACCGGCATACCGCGGTCTTCCGCGAGGTCGTCGGCGACCTGTTCGGCTGACCGGCACAGCGGTCCGCCGGCCGGCTCGGCCCGCTAGTCGCGGCCGAGGCTGCGGACCTGGGCGATCTGGGCGTCGGTACCGAGGACGATGAGCGTCGTCCCCAGCTCGACGACCTCGCCGGGGTCGGGGTTGGTGACGAAGTCGCCCTTGTTCGGCCGGCGCAGGGCGAGCAGCTGGGCACCGCTCGTGCCGGTGACGTCGATGTCGGCGACCGTGCCGCCGATGTAGGGGCTGCCCTCGTGGACGCGGACCTGCTCCACCCGGTAGTCGAGCTCCTCGTCGTGCATGACCCCGTCGAGGAACTCGGCGACATCGCCGTGGAGGGCGAACATCGCCATCCGGCGGCCGCCGATGAGCTGCGGGTTGACGGCCCGGGTGGCCCCGGCGAGGACGAGCTTGTCCTTGGTGTCGACCGTCCGGGCCCGGGCGATGATGACGAGGTCGGGGCACAGCGCGCGGGCGGCCAGGGTGAGGTAGACCGTGTCGGTATCGGTCTCCAGGGCGCCGATGAGTGCCCGGGCCTTCTTGATCCCGGCCTCGAGGAGGATCTCGTCGCCGAGCGCGTTGCCGAGGATGTACGGCGTGGTCAGCCCCTCCAGCCGGGCCGGGTCGCTGTCGACGACGACGACGACGTGGCCCATGGCCGCGAGGTGCGTGGCGGCTGACTTCCCCACCCGCCCGTGCCCGCAGATGATGACGTGACCGGACAGCCCGGCGATCCGCGCGTCCATCCGACGCCTCCCGAGATAGTCGAACAGGTGGCCCTCGGTCAGGGCCTCGACGAGGACACCGAGGTTGTACAGCACCGTGCCCACCCCGACGATGATGAGCACGATGGTGAAGACGACACCGACCGGCCCCAGCGGCTCGATCTCGCGGAAGCCGACCGTCGAGACCGTCGTCACGGTCTGGTAGACGGCGTTGAGCGGGCCGAAGCCGAGCGCCAGGTAGCCGAGGGTGCCGAAGCCGGTCACGGCGACGACGGCGCCCGACGGCGATGGCGACCCGCTTGGCGGCGTCACGCCCCAGCGCCGCGTCGCGGACCGACGAGGGCCCGCCGCGGCCGGCTGTTCCCGAGCAGCGACCGGCGCCGGTCGTCGGGGTGCCTCGGTGCCGCCACGGCGCCATCCTTCCACCCACCACCGCGTCCGCCGGGGAGGTGCGCGAGAGGTGCGACACACTGGGCCATGGCCTCCTCGTACCCGGTTCCCGCGACGCCCGAGGGCGTCTTCACCTACGGCGCCCCGCAGCTGAAGTTCGGGCCGGGCGCGGCGGCCGAGATCGGGTACGACCTCGTCCAGCTCGGCGCCCGGCGCGTCCTCATCGTCACCGACGCCGGCGTCGCCGCAACCGGCGCGCCCGCCCGCATCGCCGAGGCGATGGCGGCATACGGGGTCACCGCCGAGATCTTCGACCGGGTCCACGTCGAACCGACCGACACGAGCCTCGAGACCGCCATCGGGTATGCCGAGGACACCGGTCCCTGGGACGCCTACGTCGCCGTCGGGGGCGGTTCGTCGATCGACACGGCGAAGGCGGTCAACCTCCTCACGACGAACCCGGGGACGCTCCTGGACTACGTCAACGTGCCGGTCGGGGCGGGCCGCGCGCCGACCGAGCCGCTTCGACCCCTCGTGGCCGTGCCGACGACGACGGGCACCGGCTCCGAGAGCACGACGATCTGCGTCCTCGACGTCCTCGCCCAGCACGTCAAGACCGGGATCAGCCACCCGCGGCTGCGCCCCACCCTCGCCGTCGTCGACCCCGAGCTCACCCTCACCCAGCCGGCCGGGGTCACCGCGGCCGCGGGGATGGACATCCTCTGCCACGCGCTCGAGGCGTACACGGCCCGGCCGTATGCGGCATACGAGCGGAAGCAGGCACCCGAGCGGGTGCCCTACTGCGGCGCCAACCCGATCGCCGACATGTGGGCGGAGCAGGCGCTCGGCCTGCTCGCCGGGTCGTTCCGCAGGGCCGTCCGTCGACGGCGACGACCCGCTCGCCCGGGAGCAGATGTCGATGGCGGCGACCTTCGCGGGGATGGGGTTCGGCAACGCCGGGGTCCACATCCCCCACGCCAACGCCTACCCCATCGCCGGACGGGTCCGGGACTTCCGTCCCCCGGGGTACCCCCAGGACGAGCCGCTCGTCCCGCACGGGATGGCGGTCGCCCTTACCGCCCCGGAGGCCTTCCGCTTCACCTTCGACGCCGACCCGGAACGCCATCTGCGGGCGGCCCGGCTGCTCGACCCCGACGGCGCCGGGCGACCGCGGTCGACGGCTCCGAGGTCCTCCCCCGGGTCCTCATCCGCCTCATGCGGGACATCGGCCTGCCCGACGGATGCGCGAGGGTGGGGTACGCCGTCGGCGACATCCCCGACCTCGTCGAGGGCTCGCTCATGCAGCAGCGGCTCCTCGCGACCTCGCCCAAGCCGGTGACGGCCGAGGACCTTTCCGGCATCTTCGAGCGCTCGATGCGCCTGTGGTGAGAGCGCTCAGGAGGTCGGGCCCGCACCGGTCGCGACGGTGAGCGGCAGCAGGGTCCGGCCGGTCGGGCCGGTCTCGATGTGCGTGCCCAGCTGCGGGCACACCCCGCAGTCGAAGCACGGGGTCCACCGGCAGTCCTCGACCTCGGACTCCTCGAGCGACGTCCCGCCAGTCCTGCCAGAGCCAGTCCTTGTCGAGGCCGGAGTCGATGTGGTCCCACGGCAGGACCTCGGACTCCTCGCGCTCCCGCGTCGTGTACCAGTCGACGTCGACGCCGAATGCGGCGAGCTCAGCGCTCGGCCGCTGCCATCCAGCGCTCGTAGGAGAAGTGCTCGCTCCATCCGTCGAACCGGCCTCCGTCGCGCCATACGGCCTCGATGACCCGGCCGACCCGCCGGTCGCCGCGCGAGAGCAGGCCCTCGACGATGCCGGGCCGCCCGTCGTGGTAGCGGAACCCGATCGAGGAGCCGTAGCGCCGGTCGGACCGGATGGCCGCGCGCAGCTTCTCGAGCCGGGCGTCGGTCTCCTCGGCTCCGAGCTGGGCGGCCCACTGGAACGGCGTGTGCGGCTTCGGGACGAAGCCGCCGATCGACACCGTGCACCGGATGTCGCGACGTCCGCTCACCTGGCGCCCGGTCTCGATGACCCGCTTGGCGACCTCGGCGATCTGCAGGACGTCCTCGTCGGTCTCGGTGGGCAGCCCGCACATGAAGTAGAGCTTGACCTGCCGCCACCCGGCGCCGTAGGCCGCGGAGACGGTCGCGATGAGGTCCTCCTCGGTCACCATCTTGTTGATGACCCGGCGGATCCGCTCGCTGCCACCCTCGGGGGCGAAGGTCAGACCCGACCGGCGGCCGTTGCGGGTCAGCTCGTTGGCGAGGTCGATGTTGAAGGCGTCGACCCGGGTCGAGGGCAGCGAGAGCCCGGTCTGGGTGCCCTCGTAGCGGTCGGCAAGCCCCTTGGTGATCGGCCGCGATCTCGGAGTGGTCGGCCGAGGAGAGCGAGAGCAGCCCGACCTCCTCGAACCCGGTCGCGGCGAGCCCCCGCTCGACCATCTCGCCGATCGCCGGTGATCGAGCGCTCCCGGACCGGTCGGGTGATCATCCCGGCCTGGCAGAACCGGCAGCCTCGGGTGCACCCGCGGAAGATCTCGACCGACATCCGCTCGTGGACGGTCTCGGCGAGCGGGACGAGGGGCTGCTTGGGGTAGGGCCACGAGTCGAGGTCCATGACGGTGTGCTTCGCAGACCCGCCACGGCACGCCGGGGGTGTTCGGCGCGACCCGCTGGATCCGCCCGTCCGGCAGGTAGGTCGACGTCGTAGAAGGCCGGGACGTAGACCCCGCCGGTGCGGGCCAGCCGGAGCAGCAGCTCGTGCGCGCCCCCCGGGCCGCCCCTCGCGCTTCCACTGCTCCGACGAGGTCGGTGATGGCGAGGACCGCCTCCTCGCCGTCACCGACGACGGCGGCGTCGACGAAGTCGGCGATCGGCTCGGGGTTGAACGCCGCGTGCCCACCGGCGATGACGACCGGGTCCGCGTCGGTGCGGTCGGCGGCGTGCAGCGGGATGCCGGCCAGGTCGAGGGCGGTGAGCAGGTTGGTGTAGCCGAGCTCGGTCGAGAACGACACCCCGAGCAGGTCGAAGTCGCGGACCGCCCGGTGCCCGTCGACCGTCAGCTGGGGCACCCCGTGCTCGCGCATGAGGGCCTCGAGGTCGGGCCACACGGCATACGTGCGCTCGGCGAGGGCGTCGGGCCGCTCGTTGATGACCTCGTAGAGGATCATGACGCCCTGGTTGGGCAGCGCCGACCTCGTAGGCGTCGGGGTACATCAGCGCCCAGCGGACGGTGCCCGTCGCCGGCGACGTCCCAGGCCTTGACCGTCGAGTTGAGCTCGCCGCCGACGTACTGGATCGGCTTGCTCACCCGCTCGAGCAGCGGCTCGAGGTCGGCGAAGCGGGACTGTCCGGACATGGGCCCAGGGTAAGGCGGGCCCTGGCGGAGCCCAAACGCGCGCCACACTGGCTGCATGAGCGGCGACCCAGCGACCGGCACCGCGCGGGACCGGGTCGCCGCGGCGATGGCGGCGCTGCCCCGCGCGGACTTCCTGCGGCGTCGGGACCGGTGGCGCGCCGGCTACGACGGCCCGGTCCACATCGGTCACGGCCAGACGAGCTCCCAGCCGAGCACCGTCGCCGACATGCTCGCCCTGCTCGACGTGCGCCCGGGCCAGCGGGTCCTCGACGTCGGCTGCGGCTCGGGCTGGACCACCGCGCTGCTGGCTCGGCTCACCGGGCCGGCGGGTCGGTGCTCGGGCTGGAGCGGATCCCCGACCTCGTCGAGTTCGGCTCGGCGAACCTCGCCCGCACCGGGATGGCGTGGGCCCGCATCGGGGCCGCCGCGCCGGACCGGCTGGGGTCGCCGACGGACGGCCCCTACGACCGGATCCTCGTGTCGGCGCAGCCCGAGCGGCTGCCTCGAGCCCTGGTCGACCAGCTCGCCGACGGCGGCGTCCTCGTCATCCCGGTGGCCGGGCGGATGCTACGGGCTCGGCGGATCGGCCCCGAGGTCGCGATGACCGAGCACGGGCACTACCTGTTCGTCCCGCTCGTCGAGGAGCCATGAGCCGAGGGCCGGCTCAGCTCTCGTAGTGGGCGTCCAGCCGGTCCTTGAACCTCTCGGCGACCACCTCGCGCGCAGCTTCAGGCTCGGCGTGAGCTCGCCCTCCTCGATGGTGAGGTCCCGCTCGAGGATGCTGAACCTCTTGACCGTCTCCCACCGGTTGAGCCCGGCGTTGAGCTGGTCGACGTAGCCCTGGACCATCTCGCGGGCCTGCGGGGAGCCGGCGATCTCGGGGTAGCTCTTGCCGCCCAGGCCGTTGGCGGCGGCCCAGCCCTGGATCGCGTCGGGGTCGAGGGTCACCAGAGCGGAGACGAAGTTGCGCTCGGCACCCTCGACGATGAGCTGGCTGGCGTAGGGGCACAGGCCCTTGAAGGTGGCCTCGATGGCCGAGGGCGCGACGTACTTGCCGCCCGAGGTCTTGAACAGGTCCTTCTTGCGGTCGGTGATCCGCAGGAACCCCCGCTCGTCGAGCTCGCCGATGTCGCCGGTGTGCAGCCATCCGTCGGCGTCGATCGCCTCGGCCGTCGCCTCGGGGTTGTTGTGGTAGCCCTCCATGATCCCGGGTCCGCGCGAGCAGCACCTCCCCGTCGTCGGCGATCCGCACCTCGGTGCCCCGGGCAGCGGCCAGCCGACCGTCCCGTAGCTGGTAGCGCCTTGATCCGGTTGACGAACGAGGCGGCGCTGGTCTCGGTCAGCCCGTACCCCTCGGCGATCTGCAGGCCCATCGCGTCGAACCAGCGGGCGACGTCGACGTTGAGCGCCGCCGAGCCGGAGATGAAGAACCGGATCCGCCCGCCGAAGCGCTCCCGGATCTTGGCCATGACGAGCCGGTCGGCCAGCGCGTACTTGCGGGCCAGCAGCCCCGGGGGTTGCGCCCCTCGGCCCGGAGGTCGCTCACCTCGCGCCCGACACCCTCGGCCCAGTGGAAGAGCCGCTCCTTCACCCCTCCCTCGGCGGCCATCATCATCTGGACCCCCCCGAAGGCCTTCTCGAAGATCCGCGGCGCAGCCCCCATGAAGGTCGGCCGCACGACGGCGAGGTTGTCGACGATCTTGTCGATCCGGCCGTCGATCGCCGTCGGGAAGCCGATCTGGAGCGGGAGGGTGAGCAGCACCTTGCCGAAGCTGTGCGCCAGCGGCAGCCAGAGGTACTGCAGGTCGTCCTCGTTGAGGATCTCGATCGCCTGGGTGGCGGCCCCCTGGTAGGTCCAGGTGTCGTGCAGCAGCCGCACCCCCTTGGGTCGTCCGGTGGTGCCCGAGGTGTAGATGATCGTCGCGAGCTGGTCGCGGGCGGGTGGCGTCGACACGAGCGTCGACCAGACCCGGCTCGGCGGTGAGCCGCTGCGTGCCCATCTCGTCGAGGTCGCCGATCGTGACGACCCAGCCGTCCGTGCCGAGGTCGACCCCGGCCGCGTCGAAGACGACGACCGTGCGTACCTGGGGGATCCGGTCGCGGATGCCGCGGAGCTTGTCGACCTGCTCCGCGTTCTCGGCGAGGACGACGACAGCGCCGGAGTCGGCGATGATGAAGGCGACGTCGTCGGCCATCGTCGAGGGGTAGATCGTGGTGGTCGCGGCGCCGGCACACATGACGGCCAGGTCCCCGATGGCCCACTCGTAGCGGGTGCTCGAGGCGATGCCCACCCGGTCCTCGGGTTCGACCCCGAGGGCCACGAGGCCGGCGGCCAGCCGGTAGACGACGTCCTTGGCCTGGCCCCACGTGACGGTCACCCAGGTCTCGCCGCCGGCCGGCGCGGGCGCGGGATACAGGTAGGCAGGCTTGTCCGGCGTGGTCGACACCCGGTCGCGGAACAGCGCCCCGACACTTCTCGCCCGGTGCAGGACGATGTCCATGTCGATCGGCTCGTCGGCGGAGGTGGGGATCTGCGGAACGGCAGTGATCATCGGTGGTGGTCCTCGTCGTTGGGGGCCGGATCGGGGAATGGTCCCACAGGACACGCCGGGACGGGAGGGGTTGGCGGCGATTTGCTACCAATCGGTAACCCCGGTGGTGCCACGATGTGGACCATGACACCGACGTCGACGGGCCCCACCGACGAGCCCACGTTCCGCACCATCATCGAGCCCTTCCGCATCCACTCCGTCGAGCCGCTGCACCTGAGCACCGCGGCGCACCGGCGTGCGAAGGCCCGCGAGGTCGCCTTCAACCTCTTCCAGCTCCATGCCGAGGACGTCCTGATCGACCTGCTGACCGACAGCGGGACCGGGGCGATGAGCCGGGACCAGTGGGCAGCGATCCAGCACGGCGACGAGTCGTATGCCGGCAGCCCGAGCTGGTTCATCTTCGCCGACGCCGTGCGCGAGCTGTTCCCGTACCGGCACGTCATCCCGACCCACCAGGGCCGGGCGGCGGAGCGGATCCTCTTCTCGGTCATCGGCGGGCCCACCAAGGTCGTCCCGAGCAACACCCACTTCGACACCACCCGGGCCAACATCGAGTTCACCGGCGCCGAGGCGGTCGACCTCGTCATCCCCGAGGGGCGCGACCCGAGCAGCGAGCACCCGTTCAAGGGCAACATGGACATCGCGGCGCTCGATGCGCTGCTGACCGAGCGGGGCGAGGACGTCCCGTGCGTGATGATGACGATCACGAACAACTCCGGCGGGGGCCAACCGGTGTCCCTGGAGAACCTGCGGGCCGTCTCCGAGGTGGCGCACTCCCACGGCAAGCCGCTGTATCTCGACGCCTGCCGGTTCGCCGAGAACGCCTGGTTCATCCGGATCCGCGAGCCCGGGCAGGGCGAGCGCCAGGTGCCCGACATCGTCCGCGAGATGGCCTCGCTCGCCGACGGCATGACGATGTCGGCGAAGAAGGACCCGATGGGCAACATCGGCGGCTGGCTCGCCCTGGACGACGACGACCTGGCCACCGAGTGCCGCAACCTGCTCATCCTCACCGAGGGGTTCCCGACCTACGGCGGACTCGCCGGGCGCGACCTCGAGGCCCTCGCCCAGGGGCTGAAGGAGGTGGTCTCGCACGACTACCTCACCTACCGGATCGCCTCGACCGCGTATGTCGCCGAGGCGTTGGACAAGCTGGGCATGCCGCGGCTGCACCCCGCCGGCGGGCACGCGGTCTATCTCGACGCCAGGGCCCTGCTCCCCCACATCCCGCCGACGCAGTATCCCGGGCAGTCCCTCGCGGTGGCGCTCTACGAGATCGGCGGCGTGCGGTCGTGCGAGATCGGCACGGTGATGTTCGGCCGCCAGCCCGACGGGTCGGAGGTCCCCGCGGCGATGGACCTCGTCCGGCTGGCCATCCCGCGGCGGACGTACACCCAGAGCCACATGGACTACGTGGTCGAGGTCTGTGAGCAGGTGCTGAAGGTCGCGCCCGACCTGCCCGGCTACCGGATCGTCGACGAGCCCCCGGCACTGCGGCACTTCTCGGCCCGGTTCGAGCCGATCCTCTGAGGGGCGGGGCTCGTGAACGGTGCTCCGGCCCGCCCGCTCGACGGCCAGGTCGCCCTCGTCACCGGGGCCTCTCGCGGCATCGGCCGGGGTCTGGCGCTGTCCCTCGCCGCGGCCGGCGCGACGGTGGCCGCCGCGGCCCGATCGGCCCCGGACCTCGCCGGCCTCGTGCAGGAGGCGGCGGCCGTCGGCGACCGCATCGTGCCCGTCGAGCTCGACGTGACCCGCACGGACGTGATCCCCGCCGCGATCGGGTCCCTGGAGGCCGAGCTCGGCCGGATCGACATCTGCGTCAACAACGCCGGGCTCGGAGCCAACCACGACGCCCTCGACGTCACGGAGGCCGACTGGGACGCCATGATGGACGTCAACCTCAAGGGGCTGTTCTTCGTCACCCAGGCCGTGGCGCGCGGCATGCTCGCTCGCCGGTACGGACGGGTGGTCAACATCGGCTCGCAGGCCGGCCTGGTCGGCATCCCCCGGCATGCCGTCTACTCGGCCAGCAAGGGCGGACTGGGGATGCTCACCAAGGTCCTCGCCCTGGAGTGGGCCGCCCGCGGCGTCACCGTCAACGCCGTGGCCCCCACGTTCGTGCGGACGCCCGGGACGGCC
Organism: uncultured Actinomycetota bacterium; assembly: GCA_963800435.1. Taxonomy (GTDB): domain Bacteria; phylum Actinomycetota; class Actinomycetes; order Actinomycetales; family Dermatophilaceae; genus CAVSJJ01. Next base: position 597,779 of record CAWDBE010000008.1, on the reverse strand, counting down.
GAGCGCCTCGACGACCCGGGGTTCGCCGCCGACATCCTGGCCCGGATCCCCGTCGGTCGGTTCGGCACGACCGACGACGTGGCCGCGGCCGTCATCTATCTCGCGTCGCCGGCGGCGGGTCTGGTGACCGGCACCATCCTGCCGGTGGACGGTGGCTGGACCGCCCAGTGACGAGGGCGGCCCGGCCCCGTCAGCCCCCGGGGACGATCGTCGTGAGGACCCCGCGACACGCGGCGACGTCACCGGCCATGGCGACGAGCAGGTCCTCGACGGAGTCGAACTTCAGCATCCGTCGGATGTGGGCGGTGAACTCGACCATGACCTGCTCGCCGTAGAGCTCGAGGTCGTCACGGTCCAGGACGTAGGCCTCCACCGTGCGCCGGTCGTTGGTGTTGAACGTCGGGTTGGTGCCGACCGAGATCGCCGCGGGCATCGTCCGGTCGGGGCGCCCGTCCGGCAGGTCGAGCCGGGTCAGCCACCCGGCATACACCCCTTCGGCCGGCACCAGGCCGAGCGAGTCCGGCCCGAGGTTGGCCGTCGGGTAGCCGAGTCCCTTGCCGCGGTGGTTGCCGTGCACCACCTCGCCGACGACGCGGTGCGGGCGGCCGAGGATGCGCGCAGCGCCGGCCACGTCGCCGTCGCCGAGCAGCCGGCGGATCATCGTCGAGGAGTAGCGCTCGCCGTCGCCGAGGTCGTCGAGGACGACGACCTCGAACCCGAGCTGGTCGCCGAGGCCGCGCAGCGTCGAGACGTCACCGGAGTTGCGCACGCCGAACCGGGTGTCCGCCCCGACGACGACGACCTGCGCGCCCAGCCCGCGCAGGAAGACCTCGCGGACGAAGACCTCGGGCGGCTGAGCCGCGAGCTCGGCGGTGAAGGGCATGACGAGCAGCCCGTCGATCGCGGTCAGCTCGAGGAGGTCCTCGCGCAGCCGGCCAGGGGCCACCAGGGTCGGGGCCAGCTCCGGGCGCAGGACGGCGATCGGGTGCGGCTCGAAGGTCACCGCGACGGTGGGCAGGCCACGCCGGCGCCCCACCTCGTGGAGGGCGTTGAGGACGGCCTTGTGTCCGCGGTGGACCCCGTCGAAGTTGCCGAGCGTGGCCACGCAGGGGCGCAGGGCGTCAGGGGTATGGGCGGGGTCGGTCCAACGATGCACGAGGGACACTCTACGAAGTCGGGGCGGCGAACACGACGAGGCACCTGACCTGGGTGCCCGACTCGTCGAGGACGGCCACGAGCGAGCCGTCCGGCGCCAGGGCGGCGACCGGCCCCTCGCGCCCCGGCTCGGCCGACGCGATCCGCTGCCCGAAGGACAGCGCGCGGGCCTCGTCGGCGCTCACGTGGCGCACCGAGAACGCGCCCCGGGCCGCCTCGCCCATCGGGACCAGCGGCACCGGCTCGCCCTGCGCCGCCACGAGCGTCTCGAGGTCGTGGGCCTGGTCGAGGGTGAACCCGCCGACCCTGGTGCGGCGCAGGGCGGTGAGATGGGCCGCCGAGCCCACCGCGACCCCGAGGTCGCGGGCCAGGGCCCGCACGTAGGTGCCGGACGACACCGTGACCGCGACATCGAGGTCGAGGACAGCCAGGCCGTCGACCTTATGGCGCCGCCCCTCCAGCACGTCGAAGCGTGCGACCGTGACCTCGCGCTCGCGGAGGGCGACCTCCTCCCCGGATCGCACCCGGTGGTAGGACCGCACCCCGTCGACCTTGATCGCGCTCACGGCGCTCGGCACCTGGGAGATGGTCCCGCTGAGCGAGCGCACCGCCGCCGTCACGGCCGAGTCGGCCACCCCCGCGGCACCGGGCGCGAACGTCACCTCGCCCTCCGCGTCGTCGGTGACGGTGGCCTGACCGACGCGGATCGTCGCGGTGTAGTCCTTGTCGCTGCCGACGAGGAAGGTCAGCAGCCGGGTCGCCCGGCCGACGCCGAGCACGAGCACGCCGGTCGCCATGGGGTCCAAGGTGCCGGCGTGGCCGACCTTGCGGGTGCCGGCGAGCCGGCGGGTCCGGGCGACGACATCGTGGCTCGTCCAGCCGGCCGGCTTGTCGACGACGAGCAGGCCGTCACCGCTCACCCGGCCCCTCGACCTCGCTTCCCGGCAGCGCGTCCACGCGCGGAGCAGGCTCCGGGTCCTCCGGGTCGTCCGCGTCGGCATCGGCGGGCTTCTTGTACGGGTCCGGCTCGCCGGCGTATGCCGCGGCCGCGGCCGCCGCCGCCACGTGCTCGTCGTGCTCCCGGGCCCGCCGAAGCAGCTCCTCGAGGTGAGCCGCGCTCTCGGGCACGGCGTCGGCGAGGAACTCGATGGACGGCGTGAGCCGGATCCCGAGCTGGCCGCCGACGTAGGACCGCAGCCGGCCTCGGTTCTTCTTCAGCAGGGCGGCCGTCGTCTCGAGCTGTGCCTGGTCACCGAGCACGGTGTAGAAGATCGTCGCGTGCTGGAGATCTCCGGTGACGCGGACGTCGGTGATGGTGACGAACCCGAGCGCGGGGTCCTTGACGATGCGCTCGATGTTGGCCGCCGTCAGGGTCTTGATCCGGTCGGCGACCTTCTGGGCACGGGCTGCGTCGGTCACGACTCCTCCTGACAGCGTGGGGGAAGGGGAACGACCCACCCTAACCACTGTGGTGCCGCGGTCCGGTCCGGACCGTAGGATCTGGCCCCATGACCTCCCCGGCCACCGGTCCGCTGCGCGCGGTGCGTGTTGCGGTGGTGACCGCGGTGGTCCTCCTGCTCGGCGTCGGTGCGCATGTGCTCGGCGGCGGGCGGCTCCCGACGGCGGTCGTCCTCGTCGTCCTGGCCGTGCTCCTGGCGCCCGCGGTCGTCCTCGCCACCCGCACCCGTCTGGGCACCGGCAAGGGCATGGCCCTGCTCGGGGGTGCCCAGCTCGGCATCCATCTCGCGCTCCACGCCATGGCGCCCACCGCGGGCGTCGCCGTCGCCCATCACCACGTCCACGGGGGCGACGTCGCCGTCCTGGCCGCCCTGCACGCGCAGGCCGGCGCGCCGGGCGCCATGGCCACCATGTCGGGGATGTCGGGGATGTCGGCGATGGCCGGCCTCACCCCGACGATGCTGCTCGCCCACGCGGTCGGGACCGCCGTGACCGCCTGGCTGCTCGCCCGCGGCGAGGACGTCCTGTGGCGGGTGCTGTCCTTCCTGCTCCCGACGGTTCCCGGCCGGGTCCGGCTCCCGGGCCGCCCGACGGCCCTCGTCCCTGCCCTGCGAGCCCGTCGCTCGAGCGCACTGTGCCGGCCCATCGGGTCGCGGGCTCCCCCGCTGCCTGCCACCTGACGCCTGCCTCTCCTGTCCGGACGGGCTGTCGCGTCACGCGCCCGTCCGCCTACCTCACCGCACCGCCGGATCATCGTGGCGCGCCACCGCGCCTGCCGGTCCCATGACAGGAGAACCATGTCCACCAGCACCAGACGCCTCCTCCGGGGGGCCCGCCACAGGGGCGGCAGCACCGTTCTCGCGATGGCCACCGCCCTGGCCGTCGGCGTCGCCGTCGCCGGGTGCGGCACCGCCTCGGGTGGCTCGGCCGACAGCACCGCAGGCGCCGCCGTCTCGGCCGCCGCGCCGCTCACCCTCACCGACGGGTGGGCCAAGGCCGTCGAGGACGTCCCGATGTCCTCCACCGCATCGCCGACGGGGTCGGCCGGGATGTCCGCGCCGATGACGGCGATGTTCGGGACGCTGACCAACACCACCGGGGGCGAGCTCACCGTCACGGGCGGGTCCAGCCCGCTCGCCCAGATGGTGCAGCTCCACGAGACCGTGAAGAACGCGTCCGGCCAGATGCAGATGCAGCAGCGGCAGGGCGGGTTCGTCATCCCCAAGGGCGGCACGCTGACGCTGCAGCCCGGCGCCGACCACGTGATGCTCATGGGCCTCACCGGGCCGCTGAAGAACGGCTCGACGGTGACGCGTCACCCTGATGACGAGCGCCGGGAACGTGGCCTTCACCATCCCGGTCCGGACCTTCACCGGTGCCAACGAGACCTACCACGCGAGCCCGACCTCATGACCGATGCAGCAGCGGGCCGTGCGGCGGGCGCCCCGGCCCGCCGCACGGTCCTCCTCTCCGGACTGACCGGCCTGGCCGGGGCCGGGCGCCCTGGCCGGGCTGACGGCCACCGGCGCCGGTGCGCAGGCCGGCGCCGCGGCGACGGCACCGGCATACCAGCGCGGTGGGCCGACGGCGCATCGCCCGCGGCTTCCGTGGCGCCCGCCAGGCCGGCATCGTCGAGCCGCCCCAGCCGCATGCCGCGTTCGTCGCCCTCGACCTCGCACCGGGCGTCGACCGGGACGCCGTCCGGCGGTTGCTGACCGTCTGGACCGACGACATCGAGCGGCTCATGGCCGGGCGCGGCACGCTCACCGACCTCGAGCCCGAGCTCGCCGCGGTGTCGGCGTCCCTCACGGTGACCCTCGGGGTCGGCCCGCGCAGCCGTCGAGGCGGCGGGAGCGCCGGCGCCGTCGTGGCTCGCGCCCCTGCCCGCGTTCGGCATCGACCGGCTGCAGGAGCGCTGGTCCGGCGGCGACCTCATCCTGCAGATCTGCGCCGACTCCCCCGTCACCGTGGCGCACGCCCAGCGCAGGCTGCTCACCACGCGGGCCACCTGGCGTCGCTGCGCTGGGTCCAGCGTGGCTTCCGGGAGCCCTACTCCGGTCCGGGGTCGGGCACGCCCATGCGCAACCTGCTCGGCCAGGTCGACGGCACCGTCCAGCCCTCGACCACCGGGCGCCGACGACGCGCTGCTCTGGGCCGGCGCGGACGCGCCAGCCGCCCTGGCTGGCAGGCGGCAGCTCGATGGTGGTCCGGCGGATCGCGATGAACCTCGACGCCTGGGATGCCGCGGACCGGCTCGCCCGCGAGAACGCCATCGGCCGCCGGCTCGACACCGGGGCGCCGCTCACCGCACCCGACGGCTCACCCGCCGACACACCGGCCGACCTGCGGGCCACCGACGAGATCGGGTTCGGCGTCATCGACGAGTTCGCGCACCTGCGGCGGGCCCACGCGGCCGCCCCCGAGGAGCGGTTCCTGCGGCGGCCCTACAACTACGACGACGCCCCCGCCGCCGGGGCGACCTCGGACTCCGGCCTGGTGTTCGTGACGTTCCAGGCCGACCCGGTGCGCCAGTTCGTCCCCGTCCAGCGCCGGCTGGCGCAGGCCGACCTGCTCAACCTGTGGACCGTCCCGGTCGGCTCGGCGGTCTTCGCCGTCCTGCCCGGGGCCCGCGAGCAGCGAGATCCTCGGCCAGGCGATGCTCGCCTGAGGCGAGCCGCGGCGGACAGCGCAGCGGGCGGCATACCGTGATCCGGTATGCCGCCCGCTCGCGGGTGGCGTGCGCACGTCTCTTCCGAGCCGCGCGAGGGCCGCGCCGCTCAGTCGCGCGGCTTCTCGCGCATCTCGTACGTGGCGATGAGGTCGCCGATCTGGAGGTCGTTGAAGCTGCCGAGGTTGATACCGCACTCGAAGCCCTCGCGGACCTCGGTGACGTCGTCCTTGAACCGGCGCAGGCCGGCCACCTCGACGTTCTCGGCGACGACGACGCCGTCGCGGGTGATCCGGGCCTTGGCGCCGCGCTTGATCTCGCCGCTGCGGACGATCGAGCCGGCGATGTTGCCGAACTTGCTCGAGCGGAAGATCTCGCGGATCTCCGCAGTGCCGAGCTCGACCTCCTCGAACTCCGGCTTGAGCATGCCCTTGAGGGCCGCCTCGATCTCCTCGATCGCCTGGTAGATGACCGAGTAGTAGCGGATCTCGACGCCCTCGCGCTCGGCGACCTCGGCGTTCTGGCCCTCGGCCCGCACGTTGAAGCCGATGATGACCGCGCTGGACGCCATCGCGAGGTTGATGTTGTTGAGCGTGATCGCGCCGACGCCCCGGTCGATGATCCGCAGGTCGACCTCGTCGCCCACGTCGATCTGGAGCAGGGCATCCTCGAGCGCCTCGACCGACCCGGACACGTCGCCCTTGAGGATGAGGTTGAGGGTGTCGACCTTGCCGGCCGCGAGGGCCTCGTTGAGGTCCTCGAGACTGATCCGCTTGCGGGCCTTGGCCAGGCTCGCCTGCCGGTCGGCCGCCTCGCGCTTCTCGGCGATCTGCCGGGCTGTGCGGTCGTCGGGAGCGACGACGAAGGTGTCGCCGGCCCGCGGGACCGCGGACAGGCCGAGCACCTGGACCGGCCGCGAGGGCAGCGCCTCGTCGAGCTGGTTGCCGTGCTCGTCGAGCATCGCCCGCACCCGTCCGTGGGCGGCGCCGGTGACGATGGCGTCACCGACATGCAGCGTGCCCGGACTGGATGAGCACCGTCGCCGTCGCACCGCGGCCCTTGTCGAGGTTGGCCTCGATCGCGATGCCACGGGCGTCCCGGTCGGGGTTGGCCCGCAGGTCCAAGGCGGCGTCCGCCGTGAGGAGGACGGCCTCCAGGAGCGCGTCGATGTTCTGGTTCTGCTTCGCGGAGACGTCGACGAACATCGTGTCGCCGCCGTACTCCTCGGCGACGAGGTTGTACTCGGTGAGCTGCTGACGCACCTTGGACGGGTTGGCGCCGTCGACGTCGATCTTGTTGACGGCGACGACGATCGGCACGTCGGCGGCCTGCATGTGGTTCAGCGCCTCGATGGTCTGGGGCATGACCCCGTCGTCGGCGGCGATGACGAGGATCGCGATGTCGGTCACCTTGGCACCGCGGGCCCGCATGGCCGTGAAGGCCTCGTGACCCGGGGTGTCGATGAAGGTGATCGCCCGATCGACGCCCTCGTGCTCCCGGTGGATCTGGTAGGCGCCGATGTGCTGGGTGATGCCACCCAGCCTCGCCCGCGACGACATTCGCGTTGCGGATGGCGTCGAGCAGGCGCGTCTTGCCGTGGTCGACGTGGCCGACGACGGTCACGACCGGCGGACGGGGCTGCAGGTTCTCCTCCTCCTCGGTCTCGATGCCGATCTCCAGGTCGATGTTGAAGGAGTCGAAGAGCTCGCGCTCCTCCTCCTCCGGGGAGACGATCCGGATGTCGTAGCCGAGCTCGGAGCCGAGCAGCCTGAAGGTGTCCTCGTCGAGGCTCTGGGTCGCCGTGGCCATCTCGCCGAGGTGGAACAGCACCGTGACGAGCGAGGCCGGGTTGGCGTTGATCTTGTCGGCGAAGTCGGACAGGGTCGCCCCCTGACGCACCTGGACGATGGTCCGCCCGTCACCGCGGGGGACGCTCACGCCGCCGATCGACGGCGCCTGCATCTCCTCGAACTCCTGGCGCTTGGCGCGCTTGGACTTGCGTCCACGCGTCGGGCGGCCACCGCCGCGGCCGAACGCACCCTGGGTGCCGCCACGGCCACCCGGCCCACCGCCGAAGCGGCCACCGCCGCCCGGACGGCCGGCGAAGCCGCCAGGAGCGCCGGGGCGACCGCCCGCCGGCAGCGCCGGGGCGAGCCGCCGCCCCGGGCCGGCCGGTCGCCGGGCCGGGCCACCGCACTGCGGTCGGGCATCATGCCGGGGCTGGGCCGCGCGCCAGCCGGGCCGCGGGCCGGCGGCGCCCGGGCGGGCACCGCCGGGACGGCTCTGCGGGCGAGGCATCCCCTGGCTCGGCGCGAACGGGTTGTTGCCCGGCCGCGGGGCACCGCCCTCGCGGCCCTGACGCATGCCCTGGCTCGGCGCGAACGGGTTGTTGCCCGGCCGGGGCTGAGCCGGACGGGGGGCGGGACGCGGACCCGTCGCACCATCCGCGGTCCGGCCGTCCTCACGGGCGGCCCGGGCAGCGGGGGCCGCGGGGGTCGCCGGTGAGGCCGGTGCCGCGGCGGCGGGCGCGACAGGCGCGGCCGGCGCGGACGGCGCAGGTGGTGGCGAAGCAGGAGCGGCCGACGCGGGAGGCGCCTGGGCGGCCGGCGAGACCGGCTCCGCAGCCGCCGGGGGCGAGGCAACCGGCGCCGGCGCTGCCGGGGCCGGAGCGGCCGGGGTCTCGACGGTGGGGGCGGCGGACGGCGTCGCGGCGGCCTTGCTGGCAGCCGTCTTCCTCGCCGGGGCCGGCGCGGGGGCCTCCTCGCGCGGGAACCTCTCGCGGTACTTCTTCACGACCGGAGCCTCGATCGTCGAGCTCGCGGTCTTGACGTACTCGCCCATCTCGTTGAGTCGCTCGAGGAGGACCTTGCTCGGTACTCCGACTTCCTTGGCGAGCGCGCTTACACGGACTTTTGCCACGTTTCTCCTGTCTGGGTCCGTGCCGGACAGGCGCGGACCGTCGTTACAGCAAGGGGGTGCTCATCGCTGAGTACTCATCGGGTGCTCATCAGCGTCAAACCCGCTTTCGGTTCACTGGTGGACGGTGCGTCCTGCGAGGGACTCGACGAACGCTACGACGGCAGCCGGGTCGACCGGGGCACTGGCACGCAGCGCTCGGCCGAACGCCCGACGGCGTATGGCTAGGTCGAGACAGCGACGGTCGGGGTGCAGCCATGCGCCGCGCCCTGGCAGCCGCCGTCGAGGATCGGGCACCAGGACGACCCGCTCGGGGTTGTCCTGTGCGCTCGGCCCAACGACCACTCGCAGGAGTACCGACCGGCCGTCCGTCCCGCGGCACCCCACACACGTGCGGGTCGGCTCCATGAGTCAGCCCCTCGGGTGTGCCTGAGATGCCCGGCCGAACATCCTGCCCGGTCGGCGGAGCCAGTCTACCGCCTACGGGCCCTCGTGTGCGCCAGGGCCGCCGTCGCTGCTCGCCGCGGGGCCGGCGTCGGGGCTGCTCGCGGCCGGCTCGGCCGCGGTGGTGCCGGAGCCGACCGGCTCCGGGCGCGCCCCGGTGTCCGGGCGGATGTCGATGCGCCAGCCGGTGAGCTTGGCCGCGAGCCGGGCGTTCTGCCCCTCCCTGCCGATGGCCAGCGAGAGCTGGTAGTCGGGGACGGTGATCCGGGCGGAGCGGAGCTGCCGGTCGACGATCTCGACGGCGCTGACCCGCGACGGCGAGAGGGCGGCGGCGATGAACGTGGCGGGGTCCTCGGAGTAGTCGACGATGTCGATCTTCTCCCCGTGCAGCTCGGTCATGACGGCCCGGACCCGGGCGCCCATCGGGCCGATGCAGGCGCCCTTGGCATTGAGCCCCGGCACGCTCGAATGCACGGCGATCTTCGTGCGGTGCCCGGCCTCGCGGGCCAGCGCAGCGATCTCGACACTGCCGTCGGCGATCTCCGGCACCTCGAGTGCGAAGAGCTTGCGGACGAGGTTGGGGTGGGTGCGCGACAGGCCGATCTGCGGGCCGCGTGGCCCACGCTTGACGCTGACCACGAAGCAGCGGATGCGCTCGCCGTGGACGTACGTCTCCCCGGGCACCTGCTCGGCCAGCGGGAGGATCCCCTCGACCGTGCCGAAGTCGACGGTGACGTGGCGCGGATCGGGACTCTGCTGGATGATCCCGGCCACGATGTCGCCCTCGCGGCCCCTGAAGTCGCCGAGGATGGCCTCGTCCTCGATGTCGCGCAGCCGCTGGACGATCACCTGCCGGGCGGTGGCTGCGGCGACCCGCCCGAACCCGGTGGGGGTGTCGTCGAACTCGGGTCCGAGCTCGCGCCGGGGGCGGGGCGTCGGTTCCGCCTCGGTGCTCTCTGCGGCCACCTCCCCCGCGTTCTCTGCCTCGGCGGCCGCGTCCGCACCCTGCACCGCCGCGGCCGGCTCCTCGGGAGGCAGCTCGAGCTCCTCGCGGGCCCAGACGACGACATGGCCGGTCTTGCGGTCCAGCTCGGCGCGGGCGTGCTTGTAGGACCCGTCGGTGCGGTGGTAGGCGAGCACGAGGGCCTGCTCGATGGCCGGGATCAGCACGTCGAGCGAGATCCCGCGCTCGCGCTCCAGGGCGCGCAGGGCGGCCAGGTCGATGTCCATCTCAGGTCTCCTTCTCACTGTCGTCGGCCCCCGGGTCGCCCTCGTCCGCCCCGCCCCGGGCGAACTCGACCTCGACGACGGCGTGGCCGATGGCGGCATACGGGAGGTCCACCCGCCGCGCCGGGGCCTTCCCGGTCGCGGGGACCTCGACGGTGAGGTCCGCGGCCCCGGCGCGACGCAGCCGGCCGGTGACCTGGGGTCCGTCGACGGGGGTGATGGTGAGCAGGCGACCCACATTGCGCTGGTAGTGCCTGGGCGCGGTGAGCGGGCGGCCCACGCCGGGCGAGGTCACCTCGAGGGTGTAGGGCTGCCGGCCGAGCAGGTCGGCGCCGTCCAGCGCGTCGCCCACGGCGCGGGTGGCGGCGGCCACCTCGTCGAGCGAGAGGGGCGCGGTGGCGATGACCATGTCGGCATCGGTGTCCACGAGCCGGTCGATGGTCACCCGGACCACCCGGCGGCGGCCGGCGGGGGTGACGGTGACGTCATCGACGAGGAGTCCCGAGCCACTGAGCGCGTCGTCCAGCAGGGGACGGAGCTGGTCCGGAAGGGCCATGCGGATCGTCCTCTCTGCAGTTCTGTGTCGGCCGACGAGGGGCCTCAGGGCCCACTGTAGCCAGCGGATTCGGGCCTCGGCATACCGTGCGATGATCGGCCCCATGCCCGAGCCCGACCGCGACCACCGTCCGGTGTCGCGCCGCACCGCGCTGGTCGGCCTCGCCGGGGGCCTGGGCGCCCTCGCGCTCACCGGTTGCGGCATCCGGCTCGAGAGCGACGCCCCTCAGCTGCCGTTCCTCCCGACCCGCGCGAGCATCCCCGCCGAGGCCGCGCTCGTCGCCGTCACGGCGGAGTGCGCCGCGCTGGCCGGGCAGGCCCGCACGCGAGGGAGCTCGGCCCTGCTCACCGCCCTCGCGGCGCTGCACGACCGGCAGCACAACGTCCTCGTCACCGCCCTGCGCACCCGACAGGTGCCCGACGACGTGCTGTCCTCGCCGACGGCGACGCCGTCGCCCGCACCTGCCTCGCCGACCGGCTCCCCGACGCCCTCCCCGTCGGGGTCGGCCGCGCTGGCCGACCTCGCTGCGGCCGAGGCCGTCGACCTCGCCACCCCCCTCGCGCTCGCCGCCGCAGACCCGGCCCTGCGCCCCACGGCGTGCGCCTTGCTCGCGCAGCGGTATGCCGCGACCACCCTGCTCGGAGCCGCCCCGCCCGCTCCCCCGGTGGTCCGCGACGGGACCGCGACCCCGACGACGGGGAGCAGCCCGGCCACCCCCAGCGCGTCACCGGGTGCCGGCCCGACCTGGACGGTGCCCTCCGACCTCGTCCCCGTCCTCGAGGCGACGCGCAGCGCGGCATACGGGTTCGAGGTCGTCGCCGCCCAGTCGAGCCGGAGCCGGGCCGCCCTGGCGGCGGCGACGCTGCGCACCCTGCGCGACCTGGTGGCCGAACAGGAGGCGGCCCTGGGGGACGCCGCGCCACCGCCGGCGCTCGGGTACCCGCTGCCCTTCCGAGTGTGGAGCACCTCGAGCGCGGTGCGGCTCGCCCGCCACCTGGCCACCGGGCTGCGGGCGGCCTACGGCGCGGCGCTGCCGGCGCTGACGACGTCGGCGCCCGAGGCGAGCTTCAGCCACCTGCCGTGGTGGCTCGGGCAGGCCGAGGTTCTCGCCGAGCAGTGGGGTCTGGACCTCGAGCCGTTCCCCGGGCTCGCGTGAGCGAGCACCCACTCGTCCCGCCCGGCTGGCTGGAGCGGGTCGCCAGGCTGCCCGCCGACGGCGGCGCCGGCGGCGCCGACTGGGCCGCCGCACTCCCCCGCCTTCTCGAGGACCTGCTCACGGCCTGGGACCTGACCCCGGCCGGGCCGGGGCTGACCGGCCGGACCGCGGTCGTCGTACCGGTCGACCGGGACGGGGAGCCACTGGCACTCAAGGTCGTCTGGCCCCATCAGGAGGCCGCCGGGGAGCACCTGGCACTGCGCCACTGGGCCGGCCGGGGGGCGGTCAGGCTGGTCGCGGCCGACCCGGGCCGCGGCGCCCTGCTGCTCGAGCGCCTCGACCCCACCCGTGACCTGCGCGAGCCGGACATCGACACGGCGTGCGCGGTGATCGGGGGGCTGCTGGGCCGGCTCCACATCCCGGCGCCGCCGAGCCTGCGGACCCTGTCGTCGACGGTCCGCCGCCACCTGCCCCGCCTGGCGGCCCGCGGGGACGTGCCGCGGCGGATCGCGACCCGGGTGGCCGGCCTCGCCGAGGAGCTGCTCGCCGAGCCCGGCGTCGACGCCACCCTCCTGCACGCCGACCTGCACTTCGAGAACGTGCTCGCCGGCGAACGGGAGCCGTGGCTGGCGATCGACCCCAAGCCGATGGCCGGGCACCCGGCGTTCGAGATCCAGCCGGTCCTGCGCAACCGGGTCGACGAGCTCGGCACCGGTTCGGCGTTCCGGTGGGGCGTCCGGCGACGGGTGAGCGTGACGTGCGAGGCGGCCGGGATCGACGAGGAGCTCGGGAGGCTCTGGTCGATCGTGCACACCGGCATCGAGGCCGGGTGGGCGGCCGAGGAGGGCGACGGCGAGGCCCTCTCGCTGCACATCGCGACGCTCAAGGCCCTCGAGGACTGAGCGGGCCGACGTCTCATCGGTGCGGCAAGGTGGTGCCGTCACGGGCCCATCTGGCTGAGAAGTCGCCGTCTGGCTGAGCACGTACTCAGCCAGACGGTGAGTTCTCAGCCAGAGCCGCCCGAGGACCGCCGGCCGTGAGGCCCGCTGGCCACCGGCGCCTCCCCGCCCCATCGCCCTATGGTGGGCCGCGTGGACGTCGTCGCAGCCCTGATCGTCGTCGACGGCCGGGTGCTGGCGGCCCGGCGGGGCCGGCCGCCCGGCTGGGAGTTCCCCGGCGGGAAGGTCGAGGCCGGCGAGACGCCCGCAGCGGCCATCGAGCGCGAGTGCGCCGAGGAGCTCGCCGTCACGGTGCGTGCACGTCACGAGGTCGCCGTGGCCAGCGAGGACGGGATCACCCTGCGGCTCTGGGCGGTCGACGTCGTGACCGGAGCCCCGCGGGCCATGGAGCACACCGAGCTGCGCTGGCTGGACCCGACGGACCTTCCGGCCCTGGCCGGCCTGGACTGGCTCGGCGTCGACCGCGCGCTGCTGCCCGCCGTGGCGGCCCACCTCGCCCGAGGCTGAGCGCGGACGCGGCGGCGTCCCTCGCGACCCACCCGCTCGAGCCCACCCAGCCCCGCGGCATACGGTGGGTCGATGCCCAACCGTCTCGCCGACGCCACCTCGCCGTACCTCCTCCAGCACGCCCACAACCCCGTCGACTGGTGGGAGTGGGGGCCGGAGGCGTTCGCCGAGGCCCGCCGCCGTGATGTGCCCGTCCTGCTGTCGGTGGGGTATGCCGCGTGCCACTGGTGCCATGTCATGGCGCACGAGTCCTTCGAGGACGACCAGGTGGCCGCCGCGCTCAACGCGGGCTACGTCAGCGTCAAGGTCGACCGTGAGGAGCGACCCGACATCGACGCGGTGTACATGGCCGCCACGACCGCCCTCACCGGCCGCGGCGGCTGGCCGATGACCTGTCTGCTGACCCCCGACGGCGACCCGTTCTTCGCCGGCACCTACCTCCCGCGCGAGCAGCTGCTCGGCCTGCTGGGCGCCGCCGGCGACGCCTGGCGCGAGCAGCGGGGCGAGATCGTCGGGTCGGGGACGACCATCGCCTCCCGGCTGCGCGAGCTCTCGGTGCCCCCGCCGCCACACCCGATCGGCCCCGCTGTCCTCGACGCCGCCGTGCAGGCCCTCGGCCGGGTGCGCGACCGGGCCCGCGGAGGCTTCGGTGGCGCACCGAAGTTCCCGCCCTCGATGGTGCTGGAGTTCCTGCTGCGCCACCACGCGCGCACCGGCTCGCCCGATGCCGCCGACATGGTCCGCGATACGTGCGAGGCGATGGCCAGGGGCGGGATGTACGACCAGCTGGGCGGCGGGTTCGCCCGGTATGCCGTGGACGCCGGCTGGGTCGTGCCCCACTTCGAGAAGATGCTCTACGACAACGCCCTGCTGCTGCGGATGTACGCCCACTGGTGGCGGGCCACCGGCGACCCGCTCGCCCGTCGGGTCGCCGTCGAGACGGCCGAGTTCGTCGTGCGGGAGCTGTCGACGCCGCAGGGCGGGTTCGCCGCGTCCCTCGACGCGGACACGGTCGTCGACGGGCACGGCGTCGAGGGCCTGACCTATGTGTGGACGCCCGCCCAGCTCGTCGAGGTGCTCGGCGAGGACGACGGGCGGCGGGCGGCGGAGCTGCTCTCGGTGACCGAGGCCGGCACGTTCGAGCACGGCTCCTCGACCCTCCAGCTGCGCCGTGACCCCGAGGACCCGACCTGGTGGGCCGGGGTGCGTGGCCGGCTCCTGGCAGGGCGTGCGCACCGGCCGCAGCCCGCCCGCGACGACAAGGTCGTGACCTCGTGGAACGGCCTGGCGGTCGCGGCCCTCGCCGACGCGGGGGTCATCTTCGCCCGCCCCGACCTCGCCGCCGCCGCCGAGCGCGCCGCCGCCTTCGTCGTCGAGCACCATCTGGTGGCCGGACGGCTGCACAGGGCGTCCCGCGCCGGGCGCGTGGGCACCGCCCACGGTGTGGCCGACGACTACGGCAACCTGGCCGAGGGCCTCCTCGCGCTGCACCAGGCCACCGGGGAGCCGCACTGGCTCGAGGTCGCCGAGCAGGTCCTCGACCGCGCCCTGGCGAGGTTCCGCGACCCGGACGGGACGATCCACGACACCGGCGTCGACGCCGAGGGGCTGTTCCTGCGGCCGCGCAGCGACTCCGACGGCGCCGAGCCGTCCGGGATCTCGGCCCTCGCGGGGGCGCTGCTCACGTGCTCGGCCCTGACCGGGTCCGCGGAGCGACGTGCGGCCGCCGAGGCCGCGCTGGCGGCGGTCGGGCAGCTGGCGCAGCGCGACCCCCGGTTCGCCGGGTGGGCCCTCGCGGTGGCTCAGGCGGCCGAGGCTGGGCCGCTCCAGGTGGCGGTCGTCGGCAGCGGGCCCCTGGCCGACGAGCTCGCGTCGGTCGCCCGGCAGTCACCCTCCCCAGGCCTGGTCCTCGCGGTCGGGGCCCCCGACTCCCCCGGTATGCCGCTGCTCGCCGACCGGCCGCTGGTCGACGGCCGCCCCGCGGCATACGTCTGCCGGGGCTTCGTGTGCGAGCGCCCGGTGACCACCGCGGCCGCGCTGGAAGCGGCCCTCGCCCCCTGGCTGCCGGACGGCGCTACAGCAGGATGAGCCGGTAGCCAGGGTCGCGCTCGGCCATGAGCGACGCGGCCCGCTCCGGGTCGACCCACGCGGCGGTGGCCCAGATGTCGGCCCATGCGAGGTCCGGGCCGACGACCGTCGCCGAGCCGGGCCGGTCGATGCCCAGACCCGTCGCCGGGTCCACGACGTGTGCCCCGCGGGCCGACGCTCCCGACGTGGCGACGGCACCCCGGGTGAGGGTGACGACGTCGGCGACCTGGTGCCGGTCGCGGGGGTTCTCGATGCCGACCCGCCAGACCGGCTCGGCGCCGGCCATGAGCCGGCCCATCCCGGTGAGGACGTCGCCGCCGGCCACGACCGACCAGGCGATCTCGTCGACCGTCTCGAGGTGCGCCGCAGCACCGGCGACCGCCCAGCCCTTGACCAGGCCGGTGGGGTCGAAGTACCGGCGACCCGATGGGCGTGAGCGCCAGGCTCGGAACAGCCCCTCGGTGCGCTCCTCGGCGAGGAGGGAGAGCTCGGCGACGTCGGCGACCCAGGCGTGCGCCTCGCCGGGCTCGACCTCGCGGTGCTGGAGCCGGAGCAGGTCGCTGTCGGCACGCCAGGCGGACAGGACCTCGTCAACCTTGCGCAGGTGCGCGAACACCCGGCCCACGGCTGCCGCGATGTCGGGACGCGTCGTCTCGGTGGCGCGGAGGTGCACCGAGATGGGCATGCCCATGACCGGCTCGACCCAGGCGCGGCGGCCGAGAGGGGGCGGAGCGGCGGCCGTCGTGCGCACCACGGGGATCTCGGCCGTGATCACAGGTTGGCCTTGTCGATGGCGGACTGGAGCGAGGAGGTGTAGCCCTGCCAGGTGACCGTCGCGCCCGAGATGACGTCGACCTGGGCGCTCTGCTTGGCCACGGCGTCCTGGTTGTAGATCGGCACCACGTAGGAGTTGATCTCCTGGTCACGCGAGTTGTTCCACGGGACCTGGAGCACGTCGACCTTGGTGATCTTGCCCTTCCGCACGGTGATCTGGACCTGCACCACACCCCAGCGCGTGTCGACGACGTCGCCGGCGAAGGTGCCTGCCGCCGTGCCGGACGACCCGGAGGAGCCCGACGAGCCGGACCCGGTCACCCCGGACTGCGCGGCCGCGGCCCGGCCGCTCCCGGCCTGGAGCGGGCCCTGGATGCTCGTCGTCGCCTGTGAGCTCGTCGAGGTGTGGTAGCTGAAGAGCAGCACCAGCACCGACAGGGTGCTGAGCCCCCACATCGTGATGCGTCGCATGTCGCCTGTACTCCCGGTCGTCCTAGTAGCTGAAGCGCTCGAGGTGGATCTGCTCGCGAGGTACTCCGGCCTCGCGCGCCGCGGCCTCGGCCGCGTCCATCCAGCCGTCCGAGCCGCAGATGTAGACGTCGTGGTCCGCCACGTCGGGAACCAGCTCGCGCAGCGCCGTCGCGTCGCTGAGGTGCCCGGCCTGGATCGGCAGCCACGAGGGGCGGTGTGGCACACGCGCGCCCTCGATGACGACATACCGGGCGCCCTTGGCCCGGGCGAGGTGGGTGAGCTCCTTGCCGAGGACGGCCTCGGACCGGGTCCGCACGCGATGCAGGACGGTCACGTCGCCGGGGCGCTGCTCGAGCTCCTCGAGCATGGCCCGCATCGGCGTGATCCCGATCCCCGACCCCATGAGCAGCACCTTGCGCCGGGTGCGCACGCCGGGGTGCATCCGGCCGTAAGGCCCCTCGATGAGCACCTTGGTCCCTGCCTTGAGCCGCGGCAGCGCGGAGGTGGCGTCCCCGACGTGGGCGACGGTGAACCGCAGGGTACGACCATCGGGGGCGGCCGACAGGGAGTACGGGTGCGCCCGGGTCCAGCCGGGGCCGTCGAGGAAGCGCCACTGGAAGAACTGCCCGGCATGCACCTTGAGCCGCGCCAGGCCCGGCCCGGTCACCGTCACGGTGCTGACGCCCGGCGCCTCCAGGCGCACCGCGGCGACCTGCAGCTCGGCCCGCCGGGACCGCACGAACGGCACGAAGAGCCGGTAGACGACGACGGCGCCGGCGCAGACGGCATACAGGGTCCACCAGAAGACCGTCGAGGCGGTCGAGAGGAGGAACTCCTGGCCGGTCCACAGCTGGTGCGGCAGCGCGAGGCCGGCACCCAGGTACGCGTACAGGTGGAGGAGGTGCCACGACTCGTAGCGCAGCCGGGCCCGCGCCGCCTTGATGGACGTCACGACGACCATGACCAGGGCGAGGGTGCCGGCGGTGCCGAGCAGCATGCCCGGGTAGTTGACGACGAAGTCGACGAACGTCCCGATGACGCCCTTGGGCGAGGAGGCGGCATACCCGAGGGTCACGAGAACGACGTGGGCGAGCATGAGGTTGAACGAGGTGAACCCGACGATCCGGTGCACCCGGGCCAGCTCGTCCTGTCCCCAGGCCTGCTCGAACCATGGGACGCGCGCCATGAGAAAGACCTGGACGAGCAGCAGGGCCGAGGCGATGAGCCCCGTGATCCGGCTCAGCGAGGTCAGGCCCCCGGCCACCGACCCGAGGGCCTGGACCCCGCCGTTGGACACCCACAGTGCCGTGACGAAGAGCAGCACCAGCCAGAAGGCCGCCGCCGACGCGTCCCGCCACCAGCGGGGCACGGGGCGCGGGCGGTGGGCGACGGTCCGCCGGACCCTGTCGTAGAGGGCGCGCTCACCCGCCAGGGACGTGCTGGACATGGGAGCACCCTGCTCGCCGCGCCTATGGATTCCCTGTGTAGTCGGTTCGTGTCGCCCGTGAGTTGGTGGAAACGTTCTCGCATCTCGGCCACAATGCACTGGTGACCTCGCCCGCGAGCCCGGACAGCGCAGTCCTGGTACACCTGGTCGGCCTGAGCCCCGACCGGGTGGAGATGTTCCTCGCCCGGCTGCACCGCTGGTGGCCCGACCTGGTCGACGGGCTGACCCCGCTCGTCGGCGCCGAGCGCGCCGACGCGTTCGGCTCCACCCTCGCCGAGGTGGCCGCCGCGGCCTACCGGGACCGCCCCGGCGCCCTGCACCGCCGCGACCTCGACCGGGTCCTGCGCCCCGACTGGCTCCAGGACCCCTCGATCCTCGGGTACTCCGCCTACACCGAGCGGTTCGCCGGCGACCTGCGCGCGGTGGCCGAGCACATCCCCTACCTCGACGAGCTCGGGGTGCGCTACCTGCACCTCATGCCCCTGCTCAGGCCGCGCGAGGGCGACAACGACGGCGGGTATGCCGTGGCCGACTACCGCGAGATCCGCCCCGACCTCGGGACGATGGACGACCTCGCCGACCTCGCCAGCGCCCTGCACGACGCCGGGATGAGCCTGGTCCTGGACCTCGTGCTCAACCACGTCGCCCGTGAGCACGAGTGGGCGAAGCGGGCCCGCGCAGGCGAGGCGGCATACCGCGACTACTTCCACGTCTTCGCGGACCGGACGCTCCCCGACGCCTACGAGAGGACCCTGCCCGAGGTGTTCCCCACCTTCGCGCCCGGGAACTTCACCTGGTGCGACGAGCTCGACGGCTGGGTGTGGACGACGTTCAACGAGTTTCAGTGGGACGTGAACTGGGCCAACCCGGAGGTGCTCAGGGAGTACGCCTCGATCATCCTCGACCTCGCCAACCGGGGCGTCGACGTCTTCCGGCTCGACGCGATCGCGTTCATGTGGAAGCGGATGGGCACCGACTGCCAGGGCCAGCCCGAGGTCCATGCCATCACCCAGGTGCTGCGGACGGTGACCCGGATCGCGTGTCCAGCGGTGGCGTTCAAGGCCGAGGCCATCGTCGCCCCGAGCAAGCTGCTCGCCTACCTCGGGACGGGCGGCTACACCGGCCGGGTCAGCGACCTGGCCTACCACAACAGCCTCATGGTGCAGATCTGGTCGATGCTCGCCGCGCACGACGTCCGGCTGGCCGCACACGCGCTCGGACAGCTGCCACGGAAGCCGCCTGGCGGGACCTGGGTGACCTACCTGCGCTGCCACGACGACATCGGCTGGGCGATCGCCGATGAGGACGCCGCGGCCGCGGGGGTGAGCGGACCCGGCCACCGCAGCTTCCTCGCCCACTGGTATGCCGGTGACTTCCCGGGGTCGCCGGCACACGGCCTGGTCTTCCAGTACAACCCGGCGACCGACGACCGTCGCACGAGCGGCACGGCGGCGAGCCTCGCCGGACTCGACTCGGCCGCCACCGTCGACGAGGTCGCCGAGGCCGTGGCGCGGCTACGGCTGGCCAACGCCCTCGTCCTGGGCTGGGGCGGCATCCCGGTGATCTGGAGCGGCGACGAGCTCGGGCAGCCCAACGACCTGCGCTGGTCGGACGAGCCGGGCCACGAGGACGACAACCGCTGGGCCCACCGGCCGCGCCTGGACTGGGAGCGGGCGGAGTCGCGGCACGACCGCTCCACGATCGCCGGGCGGGTGTTCGAGGACCTCGTCGCCCTCGGCCGGGCACGAGCGCGCCTGCCCCAGCTGCACGCGTCGATCGAGACCACCATCGGCCCGGTCGACGACCCCGGGGTGCTCGTCACCGTGCGCGACCACCCGATCGGCCGGCTCGTCGGGGTCTACAACGTCACGCCGCAGTGGCGGATGTGGCCCGGCTGGCGGGTCCACGAGCTCGAGGTGTCCGAGTCGGCCGACGCCATCACGGGAGATCCGCTCCCCTGGGGCGGCGACGGCAACGTCTGGCTGCCCCCGTACGCCGCCCTCTGGCTCCCCGCCTGAGCGCCCTCCCCCGGCCCTGGCCGGGGCGCCGGCCCGTCCATCGACGGTGGTGCCGGGGCACCCGGAGTGCTGCGGTCAGGCCAGGGCCTCGACGTCGGCCTTGATCTTGTCGATGGCGTCGCCGGGCACGAGGGCGCCGGCCATGCCCATGGCCTGGGCCGCCGTCATCCCCTTGGCCATGCCGATCATGGGGTTGGTGCTGAGACCAGGGGCGTAGGTGTCGAAGATCGCGACGACCTCCGGGTCGTCGAGGAGCTGTCCGAGGGTCGTCGAGTTGACGTCATAGCGAGCCATGGCCCCATCATTACCCACGAGTAATCCTGGGGCAATGGCCGGCTCCGAGCCGACCTGCCGGTGGGTGCTCGCGCCGACGACCCGAACCCGGGTCGCTCCTGCAGGCACCCGGGGGTCCGGGCCCCGGGCCCGGTCACCAGAGGCCGAGCAGAGCGCCGCCGATCCGGACGACGAAGCCGGACACGACCAGGACGAAGACGACCCGGACGAACCGGCTCCCCCGCGCCACCGCCGTCCGGGCCCCGGTGTAGCCGCCGACGAGGTTGGCGGCGGCCATGACGAGCCCGACCTTCCACAGCACGTGCCCGCCAGGGGCGAACACGGTGAGCGCCCCGAGGTTGGTCGCGGCGTTGGCGATCTTGGCCTTGGCGCTTGCCTCGAGGAACGCGTAGCCCATCAGCCCGACGAGGGCGAACACGAGGAACGAGCCGGTCCCCGGCCCGAGTGCCCCGTCGTAGACGCCGATCCCGAGACCGATCGCCATCGCGGTCACCGTGTGCCGGCGGCCGGCCCACCGCAGGGCGGTCACCTCGCCCATCGCCGGCCGGAGCAGGGTGTAGGCCCCCACCCCGATGAGCAGCACGAGGATGATCGGGTCGAACGCGCTCTTGGGGATGTGCAGGCCGATGACCGCGCCACCGACGGCACCGACATACGCCACGGCGGCCATCGGCAGCGCGGTCCTCAGGTCGGGCCGCACCCGCCGACCGTAGGTGACCGCGCTCGTCACCGTGCCCCAGACCGAGCTGAGCTTGTTCGTCGCGAGGAGCTGTGCGGGCGCCGCCGCCGGGAAGGCCAGCAGCAGGGCCGGCAGCTGGACCAGGCCTCCCCCACCGACGACCGCGTCGACCCAGCCGGCCACGAACGCCGCGAGCGCCAGGAGCAGCAGGGTCGAGACTGCGGGGTCGCTCACTCCCCCGCCAGCCACCCGTCGACGATGCCGAGCACGTCGAGCAGCTCGTGAGCGTGGGCGTCCGGGATGGCCGTCACCTCGACGCGCTGGGACGGCGGGATGTCCGAGTGCGGGATCCAGATGGCCCGCATGCCGACCTGGTGCGGCCCGTGGACGTCCTCGAACACCCGGTCGCCGACGTAGACGGCCGCCTCGGGCTCGACGCCGACCGCGCGGCCGGCCGCCCGGAACGCCTCGGGGTGCGGCTTCACGTGGTCGATCTCGCGAGGAGTAGACGTCGCCGTCGATGAGACCGAGGACGCCGTCCCGCTCGAAGATCTCCCGATGGTAGGCACGGGTCCAGATCGTGTTGGACAGCACCCCGACCTTGATCCCGCGCTCGTGCAGGCCCTCCCACAGCGGCCGGACCTGGGGGTCGGTCCACGTGTGCGGCTCCCAGAACCGCCGGTATGCCGCGAGCGCCAACAGGTGCCGGTCGTGGCCCGCGTCGACACCGGCGGCCTCGAGGATGTCGGCCAGGGCGGCGCTGGAGTGGTCCTCGCGGCCCCGGCGCCAGGCGTCGGCCTCCGCCGCCAGGATCCGGTCGGCGAGGTCGTGGGCGGCGGCGAGGTCCACCTCGGACACCTCGTCGGACCCCACCGGGATGCCGTGCACCTCACGGGCGTAGACCCGCCACTGCTCCGGCAGGTCGACCTGGTGCCAGGGGGTCAGCGTGCCGCCCCAGTCGAAGATGACCGCGCGCACGGGGCGGGTCACGAGCCGAGGACCTCCGCCGCGACCGCGGCTGCGGCCTCGGCGACCGGGACCTCGCGCCGCTCGCCGCTGCGCCGGTCCTTCAGCTCGACCACCCCGTCGGCCAGCCCCCGTCCGACGACGACGATCGTCGGCACGCCGATGAGCTCGGAGTCCTTGAACTTCACGCCGGGGCTCACCTGGCGTCGGTCGTCGTAGAGGACGTCGATGCCGCGGCTCTCGAGCTCGATGAGGAGCTGCTCGGCGGCAAGGAAGACGGCGTCGTCCTTGCCGGTCGCCACGATGTGGACATCGGCAGGGGCCAGCGCCCGCGGCCACACCAGCCCGAGGTCGTCGTGGTTGCCCTCGGCGACGCACGCGACGGCCCGGGACACCCCGACGCCGTAGGAGCCCATGATGACGGTCTGGAGCTTGCCGTTGGCGTCGAGGACCTTGAGGTCGAGGGCCTCGGCGTACTTGGTCCCGAGCTGGAAGATGTGGCCCATCTCGATGCCGCGCGCCGACTCCAGAGCGTGGCCGCAGACCGGGCAGGCGTCGCCGTCGCGGACCTCGGCGGCCTCGATGGAGCCGTCGGCGGTGAAGTCCCGGCCGGCGACGAGGCCGACGACGTGCCGGCCGCTCAGGTCGGCGCCGGTCACCCACGACGTGCCCTCGACGACCCGCGGGTCGAGCAGGTAGCGCACGCCGCTGGCGTTGTCGGCGCCGAGCACGCCCGGGCCGATGTAGCCCTTGACCAGCGCAGGGTATGCCGCGAAGTCCAGCTCGTCGAACGCCGCCACCTCGGCCGGCTCCACCTGGGCGCCGAGCCGCTTCTCGTCGACCTCGCGGTCCCCGGGCAGGCCGATGGCGAGCGGCTCGCGGGTCCCGTCGGGCTGGACGAGCATGACGAGGACGTTCTTGAGGGTGTCGGCGGCCGTCCAGGCCCGGTCCTCGCGCGGGACGGCCGCGTTGAGGTGGTCGACGAGGGTGTCGATCGTCGGGGTGTCCGGGGTGTCCTCGACGTGGGCTGCCGGCAGGTCGGCGTAGGGCACCGGGTCGGGGACCGGCACCCGCACGGCCTCGACGTTGGCGGCATACCCGCAGCTCGTGCAGCGGACGTAGGTGTCCTCGCCGTTGTCGGCGGTCGCCAGGAACTCCTCGGACTTGCTGCCGCCCATGGCGCCCGCCATCGCCTGGACGATGACGTAGTGGAAGCCGAGCCGGTCGAAGATCCGGACGTAGGCGTCGCGGTGCAGCTGGTAGGACTTGTCGAGCCCGGCCGCGTCGAGGTCGAAGGAGTAGCTGTCCTTCATGACGAACTCACGACCGCGCAGCAGGCCCGCGCGCGGCCGGGCCTCGTCGCGGTACTTCGTCTGGATCTGGTAGATCGACAGGGGCAGGTCCTTGTAGGAGCTGAACAGGTCCTTGACCGCGAGGGTGAACATCTCCTCGTGGGTCGGCCCGAGCAGGTAGTCGGCCCCCTTGCGGTCCTTGAGCCGGAACACGTTGACGCCGTACTCGTCCCACCGGCCGGTCGCCTCGTAGGGCTCGCGGGGCAGCAGCGCCGGGAAGAGCAGCTCCTGGGCGCCGATGGCGTCCATCTCCTCGCGGACGATCTGCTCGACCTTGCGCAGGACCTTCAGCCCCAGCGGCAGCCAGGTGTAGATGCCCGGTGACACCCGGCGGATGTAGCCGGCGCGGACCAGGAGCTGGTGGCTCGGGACCTCGGCGTCGGCAGGGTTCTCGCGAAGGGTCCGCAGGAACAGGGACGACATGCGCATGGCCACGGGGGATCTCCTGGGTGTTGGTGGGCCCGCCAAGGATATCCGGGCGGTGCGCCTGTTCTGTCCCCCGTTTCGGCACCGGGGCTCCGGGCGGCGCGCCCTGGTCAGCCGCGCCCCGGGGCGCGCTCGTCAGGCGCGGACGTACAGGACGCACTCCTCGCCGCGATGTGGTCGCAGCCCCCGGGCGACGAAGCCGACCTTCTCCAGGACGCGGCGGCTCGCGGCGTTGGCCTCGACCGCGTAGGCGTGCAGCTCGGGTGCGCAGGCGGGGTCGGGGGAGGCGTCGTGGTCGTGTACCAGGGCGACGGCCACCTCGGTGGCCACCCCTGCGCCCCACACCTCGGGCACGTAGGCATAGCCGAGCTCGCGGTGCTCGCCGTCGTCACCGAGCTCGAACCCGGCCCGGCCGATCATCGCCCCCGTGGCGTCCTCCACCCGCCAACGGGTCCAGCCACGGTCGGCCTGGTCCCGCAGATAGCGCTCCAGGCGCGCCCGGGTCCCCTCCGGCGTCTCCGACCGGACGAGCTGGTGCCGCAGGACGTCGGGGTCGGTCTGCAGTCGGCGCAGGTCCGCACGGTCCGACGGCAGCCACGTCGTCAGCTGCGTCCGGGCCGTGCGCAGGACGATGGTGCGTGAGGTCATCCGCGGCGCTTGTGGTCCCAGCGCTGGAAGCCGGCCGCCTGGGCGCTCGCCTCGTCGCGGAACCAGACCTCGGCCTTGGTGCGCCCGTAGTAGGGGCTGTCGCTCGGGTGGTAGAGCTTGGAGTTCGCGTTGCCCTTGATGTCGAAGCCCTCGGGCGCGGAGCCGTCGGGCCGCGCAGCGGCCGAACCGGCCCCGAAGGGCTCGTCCGGCGGCACAGCTGACGGCGCGGGGTCAGCCGGCTCGGTCGCGGCCGGGGCCGGGGACGGCTCGGCGGGTGCGTCTGCGGGCTGCACCGTGGTGAGGGGCGCCGGCGTCGCCCACGGGTCGGCCGACAGTGCGCGCGTCTCGGCCCGCCGGGTCCAGACGACCCACGCCAGTGCGCCCCCGAACAGCACCGCCAGAGCGGCCAGACAGCGTCTCGTCCGCCTCGT
The DNA here is from genome assembly GCA_963800435.1 of uncultured Actinomycetota bacterium. Taxonomy (GTDB): domain Bacteria; phylum Actinomycetota; class Actinomycetes; order Actinomycetales; family Dermatophilaceae; genus CAVSJJ01. Next base: position 573,139 of record CAWDBE010000008.1, on the reverse strand, counting down.
CGTCCTGCGTCGGTGTCCACAGCTCCGGTCCGCCATGTCAGCCATCCTCCCCTATCCGTGCGACCGGTCGCGCGTGAACCGGCGGCGGTACGTCGAATCGGTCCTCGTAGCGGGCTCGGGTGCCCTTGGCCCGGAATCCCAGCCGCTCGTACAGCGACCTCGCCGGGTTGTCGACGTTGACGCTCAGCCATGCCTCGGTCGAGCCGGTGCGGCTGAGGACGCTGAGGGAGCGGACGACGAGGTGGGCACCGAGCCGCCGGCCGCGCCAGGCGGGGACGACGCCGACGGCCTCCACCCAGTTGTCCTCCAGCAGGACGAAACCAGCGGGCTCGTCCTCGGTGGTCAGTGCGAGCCGGGAGTCGCTCGGGCGGAAGCCCGAGTCGGCCCGCACCTGGGCCAGCCACTGCTCCGCCGGGACCTCGACGAAGCCGGGACGCTCCACGAACGAGAGCCGGTATGCCGTGTGGAAGCCCTCAGCGGTGGCGTCGTCGAACGGCACGGTCCGGATCCCGGCCGGCCGGGGCACCATCGGGATGCGCCGCAGTCGGTGCCGCATGACGGTCTCGGCCCAGGTCCGGCTCAGGCCGTTGGCGGCGTAGAGCTCCTCGGCCTCGACCGACATGGTCTCGGCGACGACCCGCAGCGGGACACCGCCGGAGCGCTCGCGCGCCCAGGCCACGAGCGCCTCGCCGTGTCCCTGGTGCCGCACCGACGGGTGCACCAGGCCGGTCGCCGTCCGGCGACCCTGCGCGTCCCACCACAGGGCCGCGACGGCAACGAGCTCTCCGGTCTCGTCCCGCCCGCCGATCGTGGTGTCGGTCAGGTAGAGCTGGCGCAGCAGGGGCTCCTCCGCCAGCTGCGGCAGGCCCCCCTCACGTTTGAGGCACGCCCGGGCGAGCGAGCGCAGCTGGGGCAGGTCGGTCTCGCTGAGCTGGGACCACTCGAGGGCGGACACGCGGTGCTCAGCGCCCGGCCGCGCGGCGCGCGGCCCGCACCAACGGCCACTGCAGAGGCAGGCGGGCCAGGCTCGCCACCAGCATCGCCGTGGACGAGGAGTCGCCCCGCCTGCTGACGCGCCGGGCGTAGTCGACGCTCATCTGCACGTTGGCAGGGAACACGGCGACAAGCAGGACCTCGCTGGCCGCCCCGGCGGCCCGGCGGGTGGGACGCGCCAGCAGGCCCAGCCCGCACAGGATCTCGGCCGCCCCGGAGACGTAGACGAGCTCGCGCTTGTACGGCAGGAGGTGAGGCACCATCGCCTCGAAGACCTGGGGCCGGACCAGGTGGGCGGTTGCCGACGCGAGCAGCAGTGCCGCGAGCCCGGCGACACCGGCGGTGAGCGGCGGTGACCGCGGGGTCAGAGTCTCCGGCATGAGGTCATCCAAGCACGACCGGGGATGGGCGGCGACGCCGCGTGACCGGGGTCGCGCCCGCCAGGGGCCGGGTCGCAGCGGCACGGGGTCACAGGAGCACGGTGGCGAAGTCGCCGACGGTCTCGAAGCCGAGGCGCGCGTAGGCGGCCCGAGCGGCCGCGTTGTAGTCGTTGACGTAGAGCGAGACCATCGGTGCCGGGCCGGCCATGACCTGTTCGATCACGCTGGCCAGCATGGGAACGGACAGCCCCTGCCCGCGGATCCTGGGCGCCAGCCACACCCCCTGGAGCTGGGCGCAGCCGAGGGCCATGCTGCCGATGTCGGTCTTGAACAGGACCTCGCCGTCCTCGACGACGACATACGTGTGTCCGCGGTGGATCAGCGACGACAGCGACGCGCGGTAGCTGCGCGAGCTGCCGGTGAAGGGCGGGTAGCCGATCTCGGCGGTGAACATGTGCGCCGCGGCGGGCATGACGATGTCGACCTCGTGCGGTGCGGCGAGGCGGACCCGCCGGTCGAGTGCCACCCCGCGCCGCGACGGTGGCTCCGTCAGGACCATGAGCGGCTGATGCTCACGGATGGCCCGCGGCATACCCCATGAGGGGGCGAGCTGGCGCCAGAGGTCGAGGACCTCCTCGTGCGGGCCGAGCAGGGAGGCGGACCGTCCCCGCCATCGGCGCATCCGGTCGGCGAACGCCGCCCGGCTCTCGGGGGTGGTCTCGACCGGGACGAGGTTGGCGCTCGCCCAGCACACCGACTCCAGCCGCCCGTCGACCCGGTAGCCGAGGACGGTGCCGAAGGCACCGCTGCGGGCGCCCTCGAGGACCCGGGCGGCGACGAAGACGTTGCGGGCGATGTCACGGTTGCACAGCTCGAGGACCTCGTCCCCGTCGACCGGGGTGAGGGTGCGGACGGGGCTCCTCGTGCGCAGCACGGGAACAGCCTAGGGGGTGAGGCAGGTCCCGCACCGTGAGTCGCCGTCAGCCGAGGATCTCCACGAGCAGCCGCCTGACCCGCGCCTCGAGGTCGTCACGGATGTCCCGGACGACGGCGATCGGCTGACCGTCGGGGTCGGCCACGTCCCAGTCCTCGTAGCGCTTGCCGGGGTAGACGGGGCAGGCGTCGCCGCAGCCCATGGTGACGATGACGTCCGCGGCGTGGACGACGTCGTCGGTGAGCGGCTTCGAGAACGCCTCCGACACGTCGATGCCGTTCTCGCCGAGGGCCTCGACGGCCAGCGGCAGGATCTCGCCGCCGGGCCGCGACCCCGCCGAGCGGACATGGACCGCGCCCTGGGAGAGGTGGCGAGCCAGGGCGGCGGCCATCTGCGACCGGCCGGCGTTGCGAACGCAGACGAACAGGATCTCGGGAGTGGTCTTCGCCACGATGCCCTGGGCCTGGGCGGCGGCCAAGAGCCGGTCCTTGGCGAAGCGCTCGGTGAGGATGGGGAGGAACTCGGGGATGCGGGACTGCGGCTCCAGCGCGGCCCGAGCGTCGGCGACGGCGCGCTCGACCGTCTCCGCGGAGAACACCCCGTCGTAGCGGTAGGCGAGGTCGCGGGTGATGCGGTCGTAGTCCGCGCGCCGCGTCGTCGTTGGGTGGGGGCTGTCGGCCGGTGTCATGACGGGCTCCAGGGTTGACGGGGCGCGGGACTCACCCGCACCGGTGGTGATGCCCCCACCGCTGCCAGGGCATATCGACGTCGATCGATATCAGCGTCTCGCTCTATATCGATCGTTGTCAATATGTCGGGGGGAGATCGGGCCCGCCGGCAGCCTGCGGCCCGGCCCGGGCGACCGCGGGGGGACCTGGTCGCTCAGGAGACGGTGACGGTCGGGGTGCCCACGCCGTCGACCGGCTCGCCCATCTCCTCGGCGATCCGCATGGCCTCCTCGATGAGCGTCTCGACGATGTCCTTCTCGGGGACCGTCTTGACGACCTCGCCCCTGACGAAGATCTGGCCCTTGCCGTTGCCCGACGCCACGCCGAGGTCGGCCTCGCGTGCCTCCCCCGGGCCGTTGACGACGCAGCCCATGACGGCGACCCGCAGCGGGACCGTCATCCCCTCCAGCCCCGCGGTGACCTCGTCGGCGAGTGTGTAGACGTCGACCTGGGCCCGGCCGCAGGACGGGCACGAGACGATCTCCAGCTTGCGGGGCTTGAGGTTGAGCGACTGGAGGATCGCGTTGCCGACCTTGACCTCCTCGACCGGCGGGGCCGACAGCGAGACCCGGATGGTGTCGCCGATGCCCTGGGAGAGCAGCGCGCCGAACGCCGTGGCCGACTTGATCGTCCCCTGGAACGCCGGCCCGGCCTCGGTGACGCCGAGGTGCAGCGGCCAGTCGCCACGCTCGGACAGCAGCTCGTAGGCCCGGACCATGACGACCGGGTCGTTGTGCTTGACCGAGATCTTGAAGTCGTGGAAGTCGTGCTCCTCGAACAGGCTCGCCTCCCACACGGCCGACTCGACGAGCGCCTCCGCCGTCGGCTTGCCGTACTTCTCGAGCAGCCGCTTGTCGAGGGACCCGGCGTTGACACCGATCCGGATGGAGACCCCGGAGTCCTTGGCGGCCCGGGCGATCTCCTTGACCTGGTCGTCGAAGGCCCGGATGTTGCCGGGGTTGACCCGGACGGCGGCGCAGCCCGCGTCGATGGCGGCGAAGACGTACTTGGGCTGGAAGTGGATGTCGGCGATGACCGGGATCTGGCTCTTCCGGGCGATCTCGGGCAGCGCCGCGGCGTCGTCCTGGCTCGGGCAGGCGACCCGGACGATGTCGCAGCCCGCGGCGGTGAGCTCGGCGATCTGCTGCAGGGTGGCGTCGACGTCGGTCGTCGGGGTCGTGCACATCGACTGCACCGAGATGGGGGCGTCGCCGCCCACCTCGACCTTCCCCACCCGGATCTTGCGGGTCGCGCGACGTGGGGCCAGCACGGGGGCAGGGCCGGACGGCATACCGAGGGAGATGGACATAAGGACAGCCTACGTGCGCCGCCCTGAGGATCCTGACCGCGCGTGGCTAGCCCGTGATGTGGACCTGGTTGACGATGTCGGCGTAGCTGAAGACCACGGTCACCACGATGAGCAGGATCGACACGGCATACGTCACGGGCAGCGCCTTGGCGACGTCGACGAAGCCGGGGTCGGGGAGGCCACGCAGCCGCGCCCACGCTCGCTTGGTCCCCTCCCACAGCGCCCCGGCGGCCTGGCCGCCGTCGAACGGGAGCAGCGGGATGAGGTTGAAGACGAGGAGCATGAGGTTGAGTGAGCCGATCAGGCTCACGAAGAAGAACACCTTGTCGGAGAAGCCCACCCCGATGAGGTTGTCGAGCCGCCCGGACATCGCGTCACCTGCTATCCGGCCCACACCGACGAGCGACATGGGACTGTCGGCCGGACGCTGGGCACCGGTGAACGAGGACTTCGCGGTGCTGACGACCGCCGTGGGAAGGCCACCCAGGGCACGCCCCGTCGCGACGATCTGCTGCCCGACGAACCCCGGCACGGCGGTCACGGACTGGCGCTCGAGGACGACGTTGGCCGAGGAGGAGATCCCGAGGAACCCCGTCTGCACGTAGGTCGGCTTCCCGGAGGAGTCGAGGATCGGTGAGCCGTCGGAGCGGTAGGCCGGCAGGGTGTTGCGGATGGGGGTGGCCGTCAGGGTCAGCCGCCTGTCGCCTCGCGCGACGACGATCGTGGTGGTCTCGCCGACGCGAGGGCGGATCAGGCTGCTGACGTCCGCGGACGTCAGCACGGGGGTGCCGTCGATGCTGACGATGACGTCCCCGGGCCGCAGGCCGGCCTGGTAAGCCGGGGTCTTGGGCTGGTCGGGCGTGCACGTCGTGGTCGTCGACGCCTGCGATGCCGGCACGACACACTCGCTCACCGCGGCGACCGCGGCCCCTGGCCTCTCGGTCGGAACCCCGTGCAGGGTGAGGACGGCACCGAACATGAGCGACGCCAGGATGAGGTTCATCGTCAGGCCGCCGAGCATGATGAGGAGCTTCTTGCGCACGGGCAGCCGGTAGAAGAGCCGGTCCTCGTCGCCGGGCAGCAGGTCCTCGGCCTCGGCCTTGCGGGCCTCCTCGGCGAGCTGGGAGAAGCGGCCGGTCGTCGTCGTCCGGGTCGTCCCGGGTGCGTCGCCCGGCCGTGGCGGGTACATGCCGATCATCCGCACGTAGCCGCCGAGGGGGATCGCCTTGATGCCGTACTCGGTGTCGCCTCGGCGCCGCGACCACAGGGTCGGCCCGAACCCGACCATGTACTGCGGCACCCGGACGTTGAACCGCTTGGCCGGGAGCAGGTGGCCGAGCTCGTGCAGAGCGATCGAGAGCCCGAGCCCGAACACGAAGACGAGCACCCCGACGACGGAGGCGAGGACGGTCATACGGGATCTCCTGTGGTGGTCAGCCCGAGGACCGAGGCGGCCTCGGCGCGCGCCCAGGCGTCGGCACGCAGCACTCCCTCAACGCGTCGAGGGTCGAAATCCCTCCCATTGTGCGCCCCCACGACCCGCTCCACCGTGTCGACGATGTCGAGGAACCCGATCCGGCCGTCGTGGAAGGCGTCGACGCACACCTCGTTCGCGGCGTTGTACACGGCCGGGTACGTTCCCCCGGCCTCACCGACCTGGCGGGCCAGCCGGACGGCCGGGAACGCGTCGTCGTCGAGCGGCTCGAAGTCCCAGGACTGCGCCGTGGTCCAGTCGCAGGGCACGTCGACGTCCTCGAGCCGGTCGGGCCAGGACAGCCCCAGGGCGATGGGCACGAGCATCCGCGGCGGGCCGAGCTGGGCGATGGTCGACCCGTCGCGGAACTCGACCATCGAGTGGATCTGCTGCTGGGGGTGCACGACGACCTCGATGGCGTCGAACGCGATGCCGAACAACAGGTGCGCCTCGATGACCTCAAGACCCTTGTTGACGAGAGTGGCCGAGTTCGTCGTGATGACCCGGCCCATCGAGAAGTTGGGGTGGGCGAGGGCCTGCGCCGGGGTGACGTCGGCGAGCTCGGCCCGGCTGCGCCCCCGGAACGGGCCGCCGCTGGCGGTGACGACGAGGCGACGGACCTCCTCCGCCCGGCCGCCGCGCAGGCTCTGAGCGATCGCGGAGTGCTCCGAGTCGACGGGCACGATCTGGCCCGGGGCGGCGGCGGCGGTGACGACCGGGCCGCCGATGATGAGGGACTCCTTGTTGGCGAGGGCGAGGGTCGAGCCGGCCGCGAGGGCCGCCAGCGTCGGCCGCAGCCCGATCGAGCCGGTGACCCCGTTGAGGACGACGTCGGCTCCGGCACCGGCGGCCGTCGTTGCCGCGTCGGGGCCGACCACGACCTCCGGCGCGTAGGCCGGGCCGCCGGCGTCCGCGGCATACCGCGCGATGGCGTCCCGCACCTCCTGCGCCGTGCCGGATGCGACCGCCACCAGAGCGGGTCGGTGCCGGGCGGCCTGCCGGGCCACGAGGTCGACGTTGCTCCCGGCCGACAGCGCGGCCACGGCGAACCGGTCGGGGTGGCGCTCGATGACGTCGAGGGCCTGGGTGCCGATGGACCCGGTCGAGCCGAGGACGGCGACGCTGCGCGGGGAGGTCACGCCGCCCATTGTCCCGTACCGGGCCGTGGGCCACCGGCGTCCGGCGAGTTTCCCCCGGCGGCGCGGGAGGAGTAGACACCTGGGCATGCGTGCTGCCCTGCTCACCGCCTGGCGGGAGACCCTCACGGTCGCCGAGGTCCCGGACCCGACCTGCCCCGCCGACGGCGTCGTCCTGCGCGTCCTGGCGTGCGGGGTATGCCGGTCGGACTGGCACGCCTGGACCGGGGCGGACCCCGTACCGCTCCCCCACGTGCTGGGGCACGAGCTCTGCGGCGAGGTGGTCGCGATCGGCCCCGACGTGCGTGGCTGGCAGGTCGGCGACCGCGCCGTCGCGCCGTTCATCCTCGCCTGCGGCCGCTGTGCCGACTGTGCGGCAGGGCACCAGACGGTGTGCGCACACCAGCTGCTGCCGGGCTTCACCGTGCCCGGCGCCTACGCCGAGCTCGTCGCGCTCCCCTACGCCGACCACAACCTGGTCAGGCTGCCCGAGGGCCTCGATGTCGCTCTCGCGGCCGCGCTGGGCTGCCGGGCCACGACCGCCTGGCACGCCCTCACCGGCCGGGCCGCGCTGGCCGGCGGAGAGTGGCTGGCCGTCGTCGGTGCGGGTGGGGTGGGGATCGCCGCCCTGCTGCTCGGCCGGGCGCTCGGGGCCCGGGTCGTCGTCGTCGACGTCGTCCCGGACAAGCTCGCGTATGCGGCCGCGCTCGGCGCCGAGGCGAGTGTCGACGCCCGGGAGAACGACCCCGCAGAGGCGGTCCGCGAGATCACCGGCGGCGGTGCCCACGTGGCGGTCGAGGCGGTCGGCGTCGCCGAGACGGCCGCCGTGTCGATCCGGTCGCTGCGGGCCCTGGGCCGGCACGTCCAGGTGGGGATGCCCGCCGGGGAGCACACCGCGATGGCCCTGCCGATGGACGTCGTCTACGCGCGGCAGCTCGCGTTGTACGGGACGCGCGGCATGCCGGCCTGGCGGTTCCCCAGCCTGCTGTCGCTCATCGAGAGCGGCCGGGTCGACCTCGCGCCGCTTGTCGCCAGGCGGGTCCCGCTGTCGGCGGCGAGTGCCGAGCTGGCGGCGTTCGACGCCCCGGCCCCTCCCGGGGTCGCGGTCATCACCGACCTCACGGGGTAGCCGGGCCGGGAGGGTGTTCGCGCTGGGCCACCCGGAGCTCGCGTCGGCGTAGCCCGCGGTCGGCCGCCACGAGCAGAGCGGCGAACCCGCCGAGCAGGACGGCGATGCCCACGACGTTGACCAGGGTGCGGGGGTAGCCGAGCGTGGCCGCGTCGACGAACGGGTACGGGTACCAGCCGCTGGCCGCGCCCATGCCCAGCGTGTAGGCCGCCCACAGCGCCGGCCAGAGGAGCGAGGGCGGCAGCTCCCGACGCGTCGCCTGACCCCGGGGGCCGACGACCGCCCAGGCGGCCACGGCGAGGACGGGGACGACGACGTGGAGCAGCTTGTCCACGGCATACGAGGCTCCGTGAAGATGCAGCAGCGGGCGGAGGAAGAACCAGTGGACCACCCCCGTGACGGCGATCCCGACCATCGCGTCCATCCGGACCACCCGCCAGACCCGGCCGTCACGCCGGGGGTCCAGGGCGAGCAGGCCGGACGTGGCGAGGACGAGGAGGTTGGACTGGATGGTGAAGTAGGAGACGAACCGCACCAGCCGCGTCGACAGCGGCGGCACGACGGTCTCGGCCAGCACCGCGTCACCCCGGGCGACGAGGACGAGCTGCCACACCACGGCCACCGTCGCGACCAGGGCGACGCCGACATGGGCGATCCGGACCTGGGCGTCGCGCACGGGCTCACGCTACAGTCCCGGCGCACCACGTCGCCCCTGCGACGAGGGCCCGTCGCTCAGGATCCGGCCGGCGACCCTGCCGGGTCGGTGCCGGGGGGGTGGGCGGTCGGTGGTGACCCGACCACGGTGACCCGGACCCCCGGGGTCTCGCTCGCCTCGGCGAGGACCTCGACGATCCCGGCGTAGTCGGCCGGGTGGGTGGACACGAGGTGGGTCGACGGCACCCACACCAGCCACCACCCGCCGCCGGTCCCGGCACGTCGCGAGACATCCTCGGGCAGCAGGTCGGCGAGCGCATCGAGGTTGTGCCCGAACCATTCCGGGAACCCGAGCACCTGCCCGAACTGGCCTATGGCGTCGGCCTTGTGCCACCCGCCGCGCACCACCGCCACGTGGCCGTGGGCCGGCGACCCGCCCCGGGCAACGACAGCGGCGGCGTCGGGCGGCACCGCGTCGGTGAACTCGATCATGTCCCCTCCTTCACCTGCTGGAACGAGGAGTAGTGGTCGGAGGTCCAGAAGACCTCACCGACCTTCCCCGTGACGAACCGCCACGGCCCCCGGTCGCTCGACCCGGGCTCGCGGGCGGTGTACTCGTGGTAGTAGCCGCTCGGCTGGGGGGGCAGAAGGCGCTCCCGGTTCTGGAACACGACCCCGTCCTGGGAGTACGGGTACGGCCCACCCGCCCGGATGAGGTCGAGGGTCTGCCGGGCCGCCACGGGCAGGGCGCTCTCGCGGATGGTCGGGAGGCCGGAGTCGGGGGTCGCCGCCGTCCCGGTGGGCTCGGTGGTGGCCGACGGCGGCCCGGGCGTCACGGCCGGCCCGGGCGTCAGGGCCGGCGAGGACGCCGAGGACTGCAAGGACGCCAGGACCGGGCGCGGCGCGGCGCCCGTGTCCTGGCCCGACCGGGTCAGCCACCAGCCCAGCAGCAGCAGGACGACGACGGCGACGACGACGAGGACCCGGGTCGGGAACGTCCGGCGCGGGGTCGGGGTCAGCACCACGCCATTGTGCCGGTCCGGCATCGGTCCGCGGGGGACGCCGTCCCGGCGCAGTGTCCGAGCGAACGGTCGCCATACCCACCAGTTCCTCGGACACCACCAGCAGCCCCGCGCAGTGTCCGAGCGAACGGTCGCCATACCCACCAGTTCCTCGGACACCACCAGCAGCCCCGGCGCAGTGTCCGAGCGAACGGTCGCCATACCCACCAGTTCCTCGGACACCAGCAGGTGGCGCACGGACGTGACGGGCCTACGGGGCGATGCCGACGTACTTGGTCTCGAGGTACTCCTCGATCCCCTCGAACCCACCCTCGCGGCCGAACCCGGACGCCTTGACGCCACCGAACGGTGCTGCGGGGTTCGAGACGATGCCCTGGTTGATGCCCACCATGCCGAACTCGAGGGCCTCGCTGACCCGGATCATCCGGGACAGGTCACGGGTGTAGACGTACGAGACGAGCCCGAACTCGGTGTCGTTGGCGAACCGGACCGCCTCGTCCTCGGTCGCGAAGGTCGCCACCGGGGCGACCGGGCCGAAGATCTCCTCGTGCATCATCCGGGCGCTCATCGGGACGCCGGTGATGACGGTCGGCTGGTAGAAGAAGCCGCGGCCCTCCCCCGCCACGCCGCCGGTGAGGACCGAGCCGCCGACGGCGCGAGCGTCCGCCACGAGCTCGGCGACCTTCTCACGGGACGGGGCGTCGACGAGCGGCCCGACGTCAACGCCCTTCTTCGTCCCCTTGCCGACGGTGAGGCCGGCCATCCGCTCGGCGAACTTGCGGGAGAACTCGTCGGCGACACCCTCCTGGACGAAGAACCGGTTCGCGGCCGTACACGCCTCGCCGATGTTGCGCATCTTGGCCAGCATGGCGCCGTCGACGGCCGCGTCGACGTCGGCATCGTCGAAGACGATGAACGGGGCGTTGCCGCCGAGCTCCATCGACACCCGGAGCAGCTGCTCGGCCGACTGCTCGACGAGCCGGCGGCCGACCTCGGTCGAGCCGGTGAAGGTCAGCTTGCGCAGCCTCGGGTCCCGGATGATCGGCTCCATGACCTGGCCGGTGCGGTGGGTCGTGATGACGTTGAGGACGCCCCCCGGCAGCCCCACCTCGTCGAGGAGGGCGGCCAGCGCGAGCATCGACAGGGGGGTCTGGCTCGCCGGCTTGACGACCATGGTGCAGCCGGCGGCGATGGCCGGGCCGATCTTGCGGGTCCCCATCGCGAGCGGGAAGTTCCACGGCGTGATCATCAGCGTCGGGCCGACCGGCATCTTCATCGTCATCAGCCGGGTCGCACCGTTCGGAGCGGTCGCCCATCGTCCGTGGACGCGCACGGCCTCCTCGGAGAACCACCGGAAGAACTCCGCCCCGTAGGCCACCTCGCCGCGCGCCTCATGCAGCGGCTTGCCCATCTCGAGGGTCATGAGGAGGGCGAACTCCTCGGTGCGCTCGGTGATCTTCTCGTAGGCCGCCCGCAACAGCTCCCCGCGGTCGCGCGGCGAGACCCTGGCCCAGGACGCCTGCGCCGCCACGGCGGCGTCGAGCGCGGCCGTACCGTCGTCGACGGTCGCGTCGGCGACGGAGGTGAGCACCGAGCCGGTCGCCGGGTCCTGGACCTCGAAGACCTTCCCGTCGGACGAGCCGCGCCATGCCCCACCGATGAACAGCCCCTTGGGGACGGACTCGATGAGGGCCTTCTGGGTCATCGCCATGGTGTTCTCCTCGGCGGGTCACGCCGGATCGGTGGTAGGGGTCTCAGTGGTGGTGATGCTGCTCGTGGCCCGGCGGCGGCTCGGGTATGCCGCCCGCCCGGCCCTCGAGGAGCGGCCGGGCCGGGTCCCAGCGGGTGCCGTCACGCGCGTCCTGGCGCCTGCGGGCGATGGCCGACAGCGCCTCGAGGACGACCCGGTTGGCCAGCGCAGCAGTGATGTCGGCGTGGTCGTAGGGCGGGCTGACCTCGACGACGTCGACACCCACGACGGGCAGCTCGAGGCAGATCCGGCGGACGCTGTCGAGCAGCTCACGGGCGGTGAGCCCCCCGGGCTCGGGGGTCCCGGTGCCGGGCGCGTGGCCGGGGTCGCACACGTCGATGTCGACGGAGAGGAAGACGCCGTCGCACGCGTCGGTGGCGATCGCGAAGGCCTCGGTGAGGCACGTCTCGAGCCCACGCCGGCCGATCTCGGTCATCTCGTAGGAGCGCATGCCCTGGGCCGCCATCCAGTCCAGCGTCTCGGGTCCCGGCCAGTACCCACGCAGGCCGACCTGGAGGAACCGGTCCCCGCGCAGTGCGCCGGACTCGATGAGCCGGCGCATCGGCTGGCCATGGCCCCACAGCGACCCGAACTCGATGTCGCCGGTGTCGGCATGGGCGTCGAAGTGGATCATCGAGACCCGGCCGTGGCCGAGGACGTCGGCGCAGCCCTTGGCGTCCGGGAACGCGATCGAGTGGTCACCGCCGAGGACGACGGGGACCGCCCCCGCCGCGACGACCTTCGCGACGGCGGCCTCCAGGGCGGGCAGGGCGGTCTCGATGTCGCCGGAGTACATCTCGACGTCGCCGGCGTCGAGGACCCGCAGGTCTCGCAGGGCGTCGGTGCGCAGCGCCAGCGAGGGCCGCGACCCGTCATGCGGCAGGTAGTCGGTGGCGCGGATGGCCTGGGGGCCGAAGCGCGCCCCCGGCCGGTGCGAGGTGCCCCCGTCGAAGGGTGCGCCGACCACGACCACGTCGGCGCCGGCATACGTGCTCTCGTCGTCCAGGTCGCACGCAGGCACTCCGAGGAAGGTGATGTCCGGCCCGAACTGCGCGCCGTACCGCGTCATGGCGTCAACCCCGGGGTCCGGGTCACCGGTCCTCCATGCCCCAGGGCGAGCCGAAGCCGGCGGGCTTCGGGGCCGCGAGCAGCTCGAGGAAGGGCACGGCGTCGAAGGCCTCGGGTCCGACGACCCCGACGCCCTTCCACGTGCCGTTGGCGAGCAGCTCGAGAGCGACGACGGGGTTGACCGCGGTCTGCCAGACGACGCACTGGGCGTCGTAGTCGCGCATCGTGTCGGCGTTGTCCGACACGTGGTAGAGGTAGGTGCGCCGGGGCTCGCCGTCCTTGCCCGTCCCGGTGACCCAGAGCCCGGCGCACGTCTTGCCCTCCATCCGCGGCCCGACGCTCGCCGGGTCGGGCAGCACCGCCGCGACGACGTCGCGCGGCGCGACCCGGACGCCCTTGACCTCGACCGGGTCGGTGCCGTCGAGGCCGAGGGCCTGCAGGGTCTTGAGGATCCCGATCATCTCCGCGCCGAGGCCGTACTTGAAGGTCACCTTCTCGGCGTCGAGCCATCGGGGCATGAGGAGTACCTCCTCGTGCTCGACGTGGACGCACTCGACCGGGCCGATCCCCTCGGGGAACTCGAACACCTCCGGCTCGCTGAACGCCGGGAGGGTGTACCAGCCGCGGTCGGGCTCGGCAGCCCGCGCCTTCTCGAAGACGACCGGCGGGTTGAGGCACTCCTCGATGATGGTCCACATCGAGAACCCGGGCGCGAAGACCTCGTTGCCGTCCTCGTCGCGGATCACGAGGTTGGCGCCGTCGCGGGTGCCGAGCTCGTCGATGTGGCTGAACAGGTGGTCCTGGGCGTAGCGGGCGAACACGTCGGACAGGCCGGGCTCGACGCCGATCCCGAGCAGGGCCAGCCGCCCGGCCGCCTCCCAGGCCGGCGCCTTGGCGAACTGGGCGTCCCCGAGCTTGACCCCCACCTTCGCGTACGGCTCGGATGCGTGCCGTTGCGACAGGCTCATCGCCATGTCGAGGTAGTCGGCGCCCGCGGCCAGCGCGCCGTCGAAGATCGGCATGACGAAGCGGGGGTCGACGGCGTTGAAGACGTGGGTCGCCCCGACCTCGCGGGCGAGGACGGCCACCGCATCGGCCGACCGGGCATCCACCTGGGCGGCCGAGAACCTGCTCTCGCCGGCCCTCCTGGCCGTCGCCGAGCCGACGGTGCGCTCGGCGCGGCTGAGGTCGTAGTCGGCCACGACCCAGGCCTCGAAGAAGTCCCTCTCGACCGCGATCTTGGCCGCGGCGTCGCCGACGCCACCGGCGCCGATCATGAGGATGCGCATGGTGGGCTCAGGCCTTTCGGTTGCGTTGTGCGCCGACGATCTGGGCGATGGCGACGACGGCGAGGGAACCGAGGAACATCACGGTGCCGATGACGTTGATCTGCACCGGTATGCCGCGCTGGGCGGCGCCCCATACGTACATGGGGAACGTGACCGAGCTCGGGCTCGCGTTGAAGTTGGTGATGATGTAGTCGTCGAAGCTGAGCGAGAAGGCCAGCAGGGCTCCGGCGGCGATCCCGGGGGCGACCAGGGGGAAGGTCACCCGGCGGAACGTCTGGGCCTCGTTCGCGTAGAGGTCGGCCGCCGCCTCCTCGAGCCGCGGGTCGAGGGAGGCGACCCGGGCCTTGACCGTCACGACGACGAACGAGACGCAGAACATGATGTGCGCGATGAGGATGGTCGTCCGCCCCGAGGGGATGCCCATCGCGATGAACAAGGTGAGCAGGCTCGAGCCCATGACGACCTCGGGCGTGGCCATCGGCATGAAGACGAGCAGGTTGGTCCCCGCGCGGCCGCGGAACCGGTGCCGACCGAGGGCGAAGGCCACCATCGTGCCGAGGACGGTCGCGACGATCGAGGCGATGACCCCGATCTGCAGGCTGAGCCCGAGCGAGGTGCAGATCCCGGGTGCCCCGCAGGGGTTGGTCCAGGCGTCGAGCGAGAACTGGTTGAGGGTGAGGTTGTAGCGGCCCACCGGCTTGTTGAACGAGTAGATGATGACGACGATGTTGGGCAGCAGGATGTAGCCCATCACGAGCAGGCCGATGATGATGACGAGGTGGCGGCGCAGCCAGGCCATCTAGACCAGCTCCTCGGTGCCGGCCCGTCGCACGTAGGTGAAGACGAGGGCGATGATGACGATCATGAGGATGAACGACAGCGCGGCGGCCGTCGGGTAGTCGAGGACCCGCAGGAACTGCGCGTCGATGACCTGCCCGATCATCACCGTCTGGGTGTTCCCGAGCAGGACCGAGTTGATGTAGTCACCGGCGGCCGGGATGAACGTCAGCAGGGTGCCCGCCACCACGCCCGGCAGCGACAGCGGCCAGATGACCCGGCGGAAGGCCGACACCGGCGCGGCATACAGGTCCTGGGCCGCCTCGACGAGCCTCAGGTCAAGCCGCTCGATGTTGGAGTAGAGCGGCAGCACCATGAACGGCAGGAAGTTGTAGGTCAGCCCGCAGATCACCGCGAACGGCGAGCTGAGCAGCTGGTCGGTGCTGATCAGGCCCACCGCTCTCAGCGCCGACTTGAAGCCGTCGAGCAGGAAGGTCGTCCCCGTGGAGTTCGCCACCTCGGCGAGCAGGCCGTTGTTGCCGAGGATGTTCTGCCAGGCCAGCGTCCGGATGAGGAAGCTGGTGAAGAACGGGGCGATGACCAGGACGAGCAGGAAGTTCTTGAACCGGCCCGAGCGGTGGGCGATGAACCACGCGAGTGGGTAGCCGAGCACGAGGGTGAGCACGGTCGCGATGCCCGCGAAGATCAGCGAGCGCATCATCTGCGGCCAGAACCGCGAGAGCGAGTCGGCGTATGTCGCCCAGTGCCACGTCAGCGCGAAGCCGTTGTCGACGTCGCCGGTCTGCAGTGACTGCGACGCCAGCGAGATCGTCGGCAGGACGAAGAAGACCGTGAGCCACAGCATGCCCGGCGCCAGCAGGGCGTAGGGCACCCAGTTGCGCCTCTTGCGCCGCACGACGCCCACCGGCGCGCCGCCTGGCTCGGCGAGGACGGCGCTACTCATCGTCGATCACGAGCCCGGCGTCCTCGTCCTGGTTCTGGTCGAGGATGAACTCGTGTCCCGGGTCCCACGAGAGGGTGACGTTCTCGCCGACGCGGCCCCGGGTCGAGCCGTCGTTCTGCTGGACGACCGTGACCTCGAAGCCCCACGGCAGCTCGATGAGGTACTGCGTCGCGACCCCGGTGAACGAGGCGTCGGTGATCTTGCCGCTCAGCTGGTTCCGACCCGTCGGCCCGAGGCGAAGCTTCTCGGGGCGGACCCCGATCCAGATGTCGGTGAGCCCGCTCGGGACCCGCGCAGCGTCGACGACGACGTCGAAGCCATGGGTCTTGGCCGACATCAGGCCCTCGCCCGCCGGACCGGTGATCGTGGCCTCGAGCAGGTTGGACTGGCCGAGGAAGTTCGCCACGAACGTCGTGGCGGGCTGCTCGTACAGCGTGGCCGGGTCGCCGAGCTGCTCGATGTGCCCAGCGTTCATCACGGCGATGGAGTCGGCCATGGTCATGGCCTCCTCCTGGTCGTGAGTGACGTGGACGAAGGTGAGGCCGACCTCGGACTGGATCCGCTTGAGCTCGATCTGCATCTGACGGCGCAGCTTGAGGTCGAGCGCGCCCAACGGCTCGTCGAGGAGCAGCACGTCGGGCCGGTTGACCAGGGCCCGAGCCAGGGCGACCCGTTGCTGCATACCGCCGGACAGCTGGTTCGGCCTCTTCGACGCCACACTCGCCAGCTCGACGAGCTCGAGGATGTCCTGCGACTTCTGCTTCCAGTCCTTGTCGCGGCGGCGGCGCAGACCGAACGCCACGTTCTCGAGGATGTCGAGATGCGGGAACAGGGCGTAGGACTGGAAGACGGTGTTGACGTTGCGCTGGTAGGGCTTCAGCCCGGTGATGTCCCGGTCGCCGATGAGGATGGTCCCGCTCGTCGGGCGCTCGAGGCCCGCCACCATCCGCAGCGTCGTCGTCTTGCCGCAGCCGGACGGGCCGAGCAGCGCGAAGAACGAGCCCTGCGGGATGTCAAGGCTGATGTTGTCGACGGCGCGGAAGGTCTCGAACTGCTTGGTGACGGCGCTGATCCGCAGGTCGCCGCTCTCCGTGCCGGCCATTAGCCGGTGACGACGCTCTGGAAGAGACGGTTGTACTTGGTCTCCTCGTCCGATGTGAGCCCGCGGAAGACGTGGGCCCGGGACAGGGTCGCGGCATCGGGGAAGATCAGCGGGTTCTTCGCGACCGAGGGGTCCGACGCCGTGAGCACCTGCTTGGTGCCCTGGACCGGCGAGATGTAGTTGACGTAGTCGACGACCTGGGCCATGACCTTGGGGTCGTAGTAGTAGTTGATGACGGTCTCGGCGTTCTTCTTGTGCTTGGCCAGGGCCGGGATGACGAAGTTGTCCGACCACAGAGTGCCGCCGGTCGCGGGGAGCACGTAGCCGAGGGCCGGGTTGTCGAGCTGCAGCTGGACGACGTCACCGGTCCAGGCGATGCAGGCGGCAGTGTCGCCGGCCGCGAGCGGCTTGGTGTACTCGTTGCCGGTGAAGCCCTTGATCTGGCCGGCGTCCTTGGCCTTCTGGAGCTCGTCGATCGCGGCCTGGAAGTCGGCGTCGGTGAAGCTCTCGATCTTCTTGCCCATCGCCATCATGACCAGCCCGACGGTGTCCCTCATCTCCGTGAGGAGGGTGACCTTGCCCTTGAGCGCCGGGTCGGTGAGGAGCTGGTCGACCGTCTCGACCTTCTTGCCGCCGGTGGCCTTGGGGTTCCAGGCGATGCCGGCGAACCCGCTCTGCCACGGCAGCGAGAACAGGCGGCCCGGGTCGAACTCGACGTTCATCAGCGAGGTGTCGACGTTGTCGTGGTTGGGGATGTTCGCCAGGTCGAACTTCTGTACGTACCCCTGCCGGATGAGCCGGGCGACCATCCAGTCGGTGCTGCACCACGTGTCGCGTCCGGTGTCGGTGCCGGCAGCCAGCAGCGGGCGGACCTTGGCATAGAACTCGTCGTTGTCGTTGTAGTCCTCGGTGTAGTTGACCTTGATGCCGGTCTGCTTCGTGAACGCGTCGAGGGTCGGGTGGGACTGGGTCTTGTCGTTGATGTCCATGTACTCCGGCCAGTTCGACCAGTTGACGATCTTCTCGGTGTCGGACATGTCCTGGGCTGCCTTGGCCGTCGGGGTGGTGGTCCCGCTGGTCGTGGGGTTCTTGCCGGCGGAGCCGCAGGCGCTCAGCGCGGCGATCGTGCCGAGACCGAGCGCCCCGGTCACGACGGACCGGCGGCTCAGCGCGCCGCGGGCGAAGGCGGCCTGGACACTCAGGGGAAGCTGGTCGTTCATGGTGCGGTGGCTCCTAAGGGTGCGATGTCATCGGGGGCGTCGGTGAGGGGGCGGCTTCGGTGACGGGCGATGCGGGTCGTCGGGTCGGGGCGAACGCTGACGGGCGTCCGGTGGTGCTCAGCTCTCGATGTTGGCCATGACGTGCTTGATCCTGGTGTAGTCCTCGAAGCCGTACATCGACAGGTCCTTGCCGTAGCCCGACTTCTTGAACCCGCCGTGCGGCATCTCGGAGACGAAGGGGATATGGGTGTTGATCCACACCGCGCCGAAGTCGAGCCGCTTGCTCATCCGCATGGCCCGCCCGAAGTCCTTGGTCCATACGCTGGAGGCGAGCCCGTAGTCGACGTCGTTGGCCCACCTGACCGCCTCGTCCTCGTCCGTGAACCGCTGGACGGTGATGACGGGGCCGAAGATCTCGTTCTGGATGGCCTCGTCGGTCTGCTTGAGGCCGTGGACGACGGTGGGCTGGAGGAAGTAGCCGTCGCCGAGCGAGGTGATCCGGCCGCCGCCGGCCGCGATGTCGGCGTTGTCCGGCAGCCGCTCGAGGAAGCCGCTCACCCGGGCGAGCTGCTGGGGGTTGTTGACCGGGCCGAACAGCACGTCCGGGTCATCCGGCATACCGACCTTGGCCTCGTTCTTGGCATAGTCGGCCAGCGCCGCCACGAAGTCGTCGTGGATCCCGGGCCCGGCGAGCACCCGCGCGGCGGCCGTGCAGTCCTGGCCGGCGTTGAAGTAGCCCGCCATGCCGATGCCCGCGACGGCCGCCTCGAGGTCAGCGTCGTCGAACACGACGACCGGGGCCTTGCCGCCCAGCTCGAGGTGGACCCGCTTGACGGCCCTGCTGGCACTCTCGGCCACCTGGGTCCCGGCCCGGACCGACCCGGTGATGGCGACCAGCGCCGGGGTGTCGTGCTCGACGAGCATCCGGCCGGTGTCGCGGTCACCGGTGATGACGTTGAAGGCGCCCGGCGGCAGGAACTCCGCGGCGATCTCGGCCAGGAGGAGGGTGGTCTCGGGCGTGGTGTCGCTGGGTTTGAGGACGACCGTGTTGCCCGCCGCGAGCGCCGGGGCGATCTTCCAGACCGCCATCATCATCGGGTAGTTCCACGGGGTGACCTGGCCGACGACGCCGATCGGCTCACGCCGGATCCAGCTGGTGTGGCCGGGCATGTACTCCCCGGCCGACCGCCCTTCGAGCACGCGGGCGGCGCCGGCGAAGAACCGGATCTGGTCGACCATCGGTGGCACCTCCTCGCTCGCCGTGAGCGCGTTGGGCTTCCCGGTGTTCTCGCCCTCGAGCCGGACGAAGTCGTCGGCGCGGGCCTCGACGGCACCGGCGAAGTCGAGCAGGGCCTTCTGCCGGTCCTTGGGCGTCGTGTCGCCCCAGACCTCGAAGGCCGTGGCCGCCGCGGCGTAGGCCGCGTCGACGTCGCCGCCGTTGCTGACCGGCGCCTTCGCGACGACCTGACCGGTGGCGGGGTTGACGATGTCGGAGACCGTGTCGCCCCTCGCCTCGACGTAGTCGCCACCGATGAAGTTGCGCAGGCTACGCGGTTCACTCACGACGTTTCGCTCCCAACCATGACGTCCGGGGTGGAGGGTGTTGGACCGCACTCTAGCCCGGTAACAGTGGATTTCAATAGGTTCGATGTATCAACTGTGTGAAATCGAGGTCTCAAACGCACTCTTGCGACTGATTCCGTCGTGTTGGCACTTGCCAACCCTCGAGATCCGGGACACGATGTGCCCGTGGCGAGAGCGGTACGGACCGGGTCGCCGTCCTCCACGGAGGTCAAGCTCGACGACGTGGCCAAGGCCATCATCGAGCTCCTCCAGGAGGACGGACGGCAGTCGTATGCCGCGATCGCCAAGGCCGTGGGGTTGTCCGAGGCCGCCGTGCGCCAGCGCGTGCAGCGGCTCCTCGACGCCGGGGTCATGCAGATCGTCGCCGTCACGGACCCGCTACAGGTGGGGTTCCACCGGCAGGCCATGATCGGCATCCGGGCTGAGGGGGACCTCCTCTCGCTGGGTGACTCGCTGAGCGAGCTGCCGGACGTCGACTATGTCGTCACGACGGCCGGGAGCTTCGACTTCCTCGTCGAGGTCGTGTGCGAGGACGACGACCACCTGCTCGACCTGTTGTCCACCCGGATCCGCTCGCTCCCGGGCGTCACCACGACCGAGACGTTCGTCTACCTGAAACTCAACAAGCAGCACTACAACTGGGGTACGAGATGACCACTGAACCATCCGCGGTCTGGGAGCCCTCCTCCGACCGGCACACCCGCACCGGGAAGCTCTACTCCGAGGCGGCCCGCGACCACCTGTGGATGCACTTCACCCGCCACTCGGTGTTCGAGGACCGGGAGTCCGGAGGGCTGGGCCACACGGTGCCCATCATCACCCGGGGCGAGGGCTACAAGATCTACGACGACCGCGGCAACGAGTACATCGACGGCCTGGCCGGGCTGTTCGTCAACCAGGTCGGGCACGGCCGGACCGAGATCGCCGAGGCCATGGCCAAGCAGGCCTCCGAGCTGGCCTTCTTCCCGCTGTGGTCCTACGCGCACCCCCGGGCCATCGAGCTCGCCGAGCGGCTGGCGGACGACGCCCCCGGGGACCTGAACCGGGTCTTCTTCACCACCGGCGGCGGCGAGGCGGTCGAGAGCGCCTGGAAGCTCGCCAAGCAGTACTTCAAGCTCACCGGCAAGCCGACCAAGCACAAGGTCATCAGCCGGTCGATCGCCTACCACGGCACCCCCCAGGGCGCCCTGTCGATCACCGGCATACCGGCCGCCAAGTCGATGTTCGAGCCGCTCGTCCCCGGCGCGCACAAGGTGCCCAACACCAACATCTACCGGGCGCCTGAGCACCTGCGCGAGGACGAGAAGGCCTTCGGGCTGTGGGCCGCCGACCGGATCGCCGAGGCCATCGAGTTCGAGGGCCCGGACACGGTGGCGGCGGTCTTCCTCGAGCCGGTCCAGAACTCCGGCGGGTGCTTCCCGCCGCCGGCCGGCTACTTCGACCGGGTCCGCGAGATCTGCGACGAGTACGACGTCCTGCTCGTCTCGGACGAGACGATCTGCGCGTTCGGGCGGATCGGCTCGATGTTCGCGTGCGACGACTTCGGCTACGTCCCCGACATCATCACCACCGCCAAGGGGATCACCTCCGGCTACGCGCCGCTCGGGGTGATGATCGCCAGCGACCGCCTCTTCGAGCCGTTCCGTAGCGGCCTGAACTACTTCCCGCACGGCTACACGTGGGGCGGGCACCCGGTCAGTGCTGCGGCGGCGATGGCCAACCTCGACATCTTCGAGAAGGAGGGCCTCAACGCCCACGTCAAGGAGAACGCCCCGAGGTTCCGGGCCACCCTCGACAAGCTCCTGGACCTGCCGCTCGTCGGCGACGTCCGCGGGGCCGGGTACTTCTACGGGATCGAGCTCGTCAAGGACAAGGCGACCCGCGAGACCTTCAACGACGAGGAGTCCGAGCGGCTGCTGCGCGGCTACCTCTCCAAGGCGCTCTTCGACGCCGGCCTGTACTGCCGTGCCGACGACCGGGGCGACCCCGTCGTCCAGCTCGCCCCGCCGCTCATCATCGGGCCCGAGCAGTTCGACGACATCGAGCAGCGTCTTCGGTCGGTGCTGACCGAGGCGGTCAACCACTTCTGAGCCCGTCCTACCGACGCGACCGAGCCGGCGACCCTTCCGTGAGCCCGCCGTGCCCGCCCCGATGACCGGTGCACCGTCCCAGCCGCTGTGGTGGGACGGTGCGCCCAGCCGACGCCGCGGCATACCCGAGGTCCCGGACAGCGCCGACGTCGTCGTCGTCGGCGGCGGCTACACCGGGCTGTGGACGGCCTACTATCTGCTGGGCGACGCCCCGGACCGCTCGGTGCTCGTCCTCGAGGCCGAGCACGTCGGGTTCGGGGCGAGCGGGCGCAACGGGGGCTGGGTGTCGGCCCTCTACCCCGTCCCCGCCGAGACGCTGGCCGCCGAGCACGGGCGCGCCGCCGCCCTGGACCAGGCGGCGGCCCTGCGCGAGAGCGTCGTCGAGATCGGCGCGGTCTGCGACGCCGAGGGCATCGACGCGGGGTTCGTGCAGGGCGGCACCCTGATGGTCGCCCGCGGGCCGGCACAACGAGACCGCGCCATGGCGTATGCCGCCTCCGGCGCCTCCTGGGGCGACGGCACCGTGTGGCTCGGCCCGGACGAGACGGCCGAGCGGCTGCGCTCCCCCGGGGCCCTGGGCGCGACATACAACCCGCACTGCGCCCGGGTCCACCCCAGGAGGCTCGCCGACGGGCTGGCCGCGGCGGTCACGCGCCGCGGCGGGGTCGTCGCCGAGGGGGCGCGGGTGGCCGGCGCCGAGCCGGGGCTGGTCCGCCTCGCGGACGGCCGTGCGGTCCGCGCCGGCCACATCGTGCGCGCGACCGAGGCGTACACCGCGCGGCTGGCCGGGCTGCGCCGGCGGGTGGCGCCCGTCTACTCGCTCATGGTCGCCACCGAGCCGCTGACCGACGCGGTGTGGGAGGGCGTCGGGCTCGACGGGCGCGAGGTCTTCGCCGACCATGGACACGTCGTCATCTACGGGCAGCGGACCGTCGACGGCCGGATCGCCTTCGGGGGGCGAGGCGCGCCCTACCACTGGGGCTCGGCGGTGCGCCCCGGCTTCGACCGGGACGAGCGGGTCTTCGCCCGGCTGCGCAGCACCCTGCTGGACCTGCTGCCCCAGCTCGAGGGTGTGCGGTTCACCCACGCCTGGGGTGGGCCACTCGGTATCGCCCGGGACTGGCACCCGGCGGTGGGCTATGACGCGGCGGCCCGGGTGGGCTGGGCCGGCGGGTACGTCGGTGACGGCGTGGCCGCGAGCAACCTCGCCGGGCGCACCCTCGCCGACCTCGTCGGCGGCCGGACCACCCCGCTCACCAGGCTGCCCTGGGTCGGCCACCGCTCCCCGTTGTGGGAGCCGGAGCCGCTGCGCTGGCTCGGGGTCAACGCCGGCCTGCGCGTCGCCGAGCTTGCCGAGCGAGAGGAGTCGCTCACCGGCCGCTCGGCTCGGCTCGGGCGCGTCCTCTCGGCGCTGACCCACCACTAGCCGTCGACCGGTCCGGCTCGGGCGGAGCGTCCTGCGGCTGCTCCGCACGACAAACGTGAGGTTCGCCGGGGTTATCAACCCCGGCGAACCTCGGGTTTCCCTGATGGGGCGGGAAAGTTGGGGCCACCGGGGGGTGGGGGGCGGGGGCGGTCCTAGAGTGACCGGCATGTCCGCCGACCGGCCCGAGGTGCAGAGCGTCGGCGAGCTCGCGGGCCTCATCGAGCGCGGCGCGGCGCTCGCGGGACGACGGCTCCAGGGCCTGGACCTCACGGCGGTCGAGGGCCGGCTGCGGTCGCGCACCGACCTCGCCGGCCTCGTCGTCCTCGGGGGCCGGGTCTCGCCGGACCTCGAGCAGCATCTGCGCGCCCATGGTGCGCTCGTGTTCCCCGCAGACCCGCGGGTGCCCGTCGACCCCTACCGCAGCCGGCTCTACATCGCCGACGAGCTGTATGCCGGCCTGGCAGAACGTGGCTATGAGGGCACACCCGACGCACGGGCGTACCACTGGTTCCTCGACCGGCGGACGACGCACGACGTCTACGCGACGCTGCTCCGGGCGATCCACGACGACGCGATGACCGACGCCCTCGACGAGTGGCTCGACGCCCTGCCGGTGGCGGGCGTCATGGGCGGACACGCGGTGCTGCGGGGCAGCGACGAGTATGCCGCGGCGGCCCGGCTCGGCCACCGGCTCGCCGAGGCGGGGCTCGTCGTCGCGACCGGCGGCGGACCTGGCGCGATGGAGGCTGCGAACCTCGGCGCGGCCGCCCGCGACGCCGACGCCCTCGAGCGGGCCCTGGTCGCCCTCGGCGAGGTCCCCGGTTGGGACCACGATGTCGGCGCCTGGGCCGGCAGGGCCCTGGCCGTCCGCGACCGGCTGCTGCCGGGGACCGACCGGCACGGCATACCGGTCCGGCCGCGCAGCGTCGGGATCCCGACCTGGTTCTACGGGCACGAGCCCTCCAACGTCTTCGCCGACGGCATCGCGAAGTACTTCTCCAACGCGTTGCGGGAGGACGGCCTGCTCGCCCGGTGCGCAGCCGGCATCGTCGTCCTCCCCGGCGCCGCAGGCACGGTTCAGGAGATCTTCCAGACGGCGACCCGTCTGTACTACTCCGCCGAGGACGCACCGGTCCCGCCGCTCGTCCTCGTCGGCCGGCGGCAGTGGACGGAGCAGGTCCCGGTGTGGCCGGCCCTCGCGGCGCTGGGCCGAGGCACGGCGATGGGCCGGGCGGTGCGCCTCGTGGACGACGTCGACGAGGCGGCCGAGGTCGTGCTCGGCGCCGCGCAGCAGGGCGCCGAGATGCCGCCCCAACCGCGCCGCTAGGCCGTCGAGACGGCGAGCTGTCCGCAGGCGCCGTCGATGTCCGAGCCGCGGGTGTCGCGGACCGTCGTCGGGATGCCGCGAGCGCGCAGGCGCTCGACGAACTGCTGCTCGACGCCGGGGCGCGACGCGGTCCACGTCGAGCCGGGCGTCGGGTTGAGCGGGATGGGGTTGACGTGGACCCAGCCGCGCCCCCGCGCCAGGAGCTTGTCGGCGAGCAGCTCGGCGCGCCAGGCCTGGTCGTTCATGTCCCGGATGAGGGCGTACTCGATGCTCACCCGACGGCCGGTCGCCTCGAAGTACCGCCGGGCGGCGTTGATGGCCTCGTCGACCGGGAACCGCGTGTTGAGTGGGACGAGGGTGTCGCGCAGCTCGTCGTCGGGCGCATGGAGCGAGAGCGCCAGCGTGACGGGCAGACCCTCGGCGGCGAGCCGGTCGATCCCCGGCACCAGCCCGACGGTCGACATCGTGATGCCTCGGGCCGACATCCCCAGCCCGCTGGGCGCCGGGTCGACGAGCCGCCGGATCGCGGCGATGGCGGCGGGGTAGTTGGCGAGCGCCTCCCCCATCCCCATGAAGACGACGTTGGAGACCCGCCCCGCGCCTCCGGTGGCCACCGGCCTGCCGGCCGGCTCCTCCCCCTCGCTGCCCAGCTCGGCGCTCGCCCCTCCCGTCGCGGCGCCCACCTCGCCCCGCGCCAGCTGGCGGGCGGCATACACGACCTGCTCGACGATCTCGGCGGTCGAGAGGTTGCGGGTGAGGCCCTCCTGGCCGGTGGCGCAGAACGGGCAGTTCATCCCGCACCCGGCTTGGCTGGACACGCACACGGTCGCCCGGTGCGGGTAGCGCATGAGGACCGACTCGACGACCGCACCGTCGTGGAGGCGCCACGCGGTCTTGACCGTCGCGCCACGGTCGGCGGTGAGGCTCCGCATCGGGGTGAGGAGGGTCGGTAGGAGCGCGCCGACGAGCTCGTCGCGACCGGCCTTGGGCAGGTCCGTCATGTCCTCGGCGCGGTCGACGAGGCGCTCGAAGTAGTGCGTCGACAGCTGCCGGGCCCGGAACCCCGGCTGCCCCAGCGCCTCGACAGCGGCCTGGCGTCCGGCCGTGTCGAGGTCGGCGAGATGGCGCGGCGGGCTGACCCGGCGGGGCGCCTGCAGAGTGAGCTGTCCGGGCACCGGGCGTCGGCCCGCGCCGGGCGCGGGACGGGGCTGGGGTTCGGCGGGCTGCTCTGGCATGGTCCCCCCAGTCTCTCAGCCGCAGGACGGTGACCGGTCCAGCCGACCGGGGCGGGTATGTGGCGGGCCAGTCGGCTCCGGCCCGGCACGGACCGCGGCGCGGCGAGGAGTCAGGGCAACGGGACGACGACCCGGAGCATCGCCCACACGACCGGCGCCGCGATGACCAGGGAGTCGAGCCGGTCCATGAGGCCGCCGTGGCCGGGCAGCACGCTGCCCATGTCCTTGACCCCGAGGTCCCGCTTGATCGTCGACTCGATGAGGTCGCCGAGGGTGGCCGCGCCGGCCGCCACGGCACCCATGAGCGCACCGGCCCACCAGGGCCCGTCGAGGAACAGCGCCAGGGCGATCGCGCCGACCAGGGCGGAGGCGCCGACCGAGCCGCCGAACCCCTCCCAGGACTTCTTCGGGCTCACCGACGGGGCCATGGGGTGGCGACCGGCGAGGACGCCGACGGCATACCCGCCGATGTCGGAGAACACCGTGACGAGCAGGAAGAAGACGATCCGCCGCGCCCCGTCGTCCGGGGTGAGCATGAGGACGGCGAACCCGGCCAGCAGGCCCGGGTAGAGGGTGACGAGGATCGAGCCGCCGAGGTCGCGCGCGGCGCCGGCGGGGCCGTCGGCGACCCGCCAGACCAGCAGACCGACGCAAGTGAGCCCGAACGTCACGAGCAGGCCCTCACCGCCCTGGACGTACGCGCTGGTGGACATGCTGGCCGTGCCGAGCAGCAGCGGGACGACGGGAACGAGGATGCCGGCCGCGCCGAGGGCCCGGCGCATCTCCCACGCTCCGAGGCAGACCGCACCGATGACGATGACGACGAAGCTGGGCCTGAGGAAGGCGAGGGAGGCGATCACCAGGGCGCCCAGGCCCACCCCGACGCCGATGGCGGCCTTGAGGTCACGGCCGGCACGGGATGGGGGCCCGACGACGTCACCGGGGGTGACGTCGTCGTCCGGACCCGGGACGACCGGCTCGACAGCGGGCGGCGGCACGGCCTGGACAGGCACGGTGGGCGACACCGCACCCACCGGGGGCGTGTGGTCGGGGGTGCCGGTCATGGCGGACATGGGGCGCGGGCCTCAGACCTCGAGGAGCTCGCCTTCCTTGTGCTTGAGGAGGTCGTCGATGACGTCGACGTACTTCTTGGTCAGCACCTCCAGCTCCTTCTCCGCGCGCACGCCGTCGTCCTCGCCGACGTCGCCGTCCTTGATGAGCCGCTCAAGGGCGTCCTTGGCGTGCCGCCGGATGTTGCGGACCGAGACCTTGCCCTCCTCGGCCTGGTGTCGTGCCATCTTGATGTACTCGCGACGGCGCTCCTCGGTCAGCGCCGGGAGGTTGATACGGATGATGGTGCCGTCGTTGTTGGGGTTGACGCCCAGGTCGGAGTCGCGGATCGCCTTCTCGATGTTGTGCATCGAGCCCTTGTCGAACGGCGAGATGAGGATGGTGCGTGCCTCGGGGGTCTGGAACGACGCGAGCTGCTGCAACGGGGTCGGGGCACCGTAGTAGTCGACGAGGAGCTTGCTGAACATCCCCGGGTGGGCCCGACCCGTGCGGATCCCGGCGAAGTCCTCCTTCGCGACGTCGACGGCCTTCTCCATCTTCTCCTCGGCATCGAACAGCGTCTCTTCGATCATCGGATCCGGTCTCCTCGAACTCGTGGGATGCCGCTCAGTCTGTCAAAACGACAGGGCCGGCGCAGCGAAGTGGGCGGCGAGCCTCAGTCGGCCGCCAGCAACGTGCCGATGCGCTCGCCCCGAAGCGCGCGGGTGATGGTGTCCGCACCCTCCATGCCGAAGACGACCATCGGCAGGCTGTTCTCCATGCACAGGCTGAACGCGGCGGCGTCGACGACCTTCAGGCTGAGCCGCAGGGCGTCGCCGTAGGTGACGGACTCGAGCTTGCGGGCCGCCGGGTCGGTGCGGGGGTCGCGGTCGTAGACGCCGTCGACACCGTTCTTGGACATCAGGACCACGTCGCAGCCGATCTCGAGCGCGCGCTGGGCGCTGACGGTGTCGGTGGAGAAGTAGGGCATGCCCGCCCCGGCACCGAAGATGACGACGCGGTTCTTCTCGAGGTGGCGGATCGCCCGGCGAGGGATGTAGGGCTCGGCGACCTGACCCATCGTGATGGCGGTCTGGACCCGGGTGTCGACGCCCTCCTTCTCGAGGGAGTCCTGCAGGGCCAGGCAGTTCATGACGGTGCCGAGCATGCCGATGTAGTCGGCGCGAGCCCGCTCCATCCCCTTCTGTTGGAGCTCGGCCCCACGGAAGAAGTTGCCGCCGCCGACGACGATGGCCACCTCGATGCCCTCCCGGACGGCCACGGCGATCTGCTGGGCGATGCCGCGCACCACCTCGGGGTCCACGCCCACCCGGCCGCCGCCGAAGGCCTCGCCCGAGAGCTTGAGGAGGACCCGCCGACTGTGCGGCGGGGAGTCCGACCCGGCCTCAGGGCGGACACTGGCGGTGGTCTCGGCAGGGGTCGTCGTCACAGGCAGGCTCCTCGGTTCTGGCGGTCGCTCGATCTTGTCACAAAAGCCGGCCCGATCCCGCGTCGAGCCGGGCACCCGTGGAGCCATGGGCTGGCGGGTGGCCTGCCCCTGGTCGCCCGCGCCGGCGCCGAGGACCGGGACGGTCTGGGCCGGCCACAGGGAACAATGTCAGCGTGAGCGAACCGCGAGAGGTACTGGGCTGGGACGACTTCGGGGTGGCGACGAGGGAGCTCGCCGAGCGGATCGCCGCCGACGGCATACCCGACATGATCCTGTCGATCGCCCGCGGTGGGCTTCTCATCGGCGGGGCCCTGGGCTACGCGCTCGGCGTGAAGAACACCTACACGATGAACGTCGAGTTCTACACCGGCGTCGACGAGCGGCTCGACGTGCCGCGCATCCTGCCGCCGGCGCCGGACTTCGTCGACCTCCACGACGCGAGCATCCTCATCGCCGACGACGTGGCCGACACCGGCCTGACCCTGGAGTCGGTCCACGACTTCTGCCGCGGCAAGGTCGGGGCGGTCCGCACGGCGACGATCTACGCCAAGCCGCGCTCGGTCGTCCGGCCCGACTACGTGTGGCGCGACACCGCGCTGTGGGTCACCTTCCCGTGGAGCGCGCGGCCGCCGGTCACCGAGCTCGGCGTCCGCGACTCCTGACCCGACGCCCCCACGTTGCGTCCGAGCGAACGGTCGCCATAGCCACCAGAAACCCGGACACAACCTCCTCACCCACGCTGCGTCCGAGCCCATGGTCGCCATAGCCACCAGAAACTCGGACACAACCCCCTCACCCACGCTGCGTCCGAGCGAACGGTCGCCATAGCCACCAGAAACTCGGACGCAAGGCACTGGGCCCAGGACCCAGACACGGGTATGCCGCCCGCTCGGGTGAGCGGGCGGCATACCGGATGCTGAGTGGGCGGGTGCTCGGCGGCTCGGGCCGTCAGGCGCCCACCCGGAACCGGGCGAAGCCGGTCGCGGTGGCCCCGGCGTCCTTGAGGACGACCTGGACGGTCTTCTTCAGCTCCTTGGCGAACGGCTGCTCGAGCAGGACGTTCTCCTTGAAGTAGCCGTTGACCCGACCCTCGACGATCCGGGCGAGGGCGGCCTCGGGCTTGCCCTCCTCCTTGGCCGTGGCCTCGGCGACCCGACGCTCGTTCTCGACGGTCGCGGGGTCGACGTCCTCGCGGGACAGCACGGTCGGGCTGAACGCGGCGACGTGCATCGCGATGTCACGCGCCACGACCTCGTCGCCGCCCTCGGTCGCGACGAGCACGCCGATCTGCGCGGGCAGGTCGGGGCTGGTCTTGTGGAGATAGGCGGCGACGTGCTCGCCCTCGATGCGGGCGACCCGCTTGACCTCGATCTTCTCGCCGATGCTCGCGTTGGCGCCGTCGAGCAGGTCCTTGACCGTCTGACCGCTGGGCAGCGTGCTCGCCAGCAGGGTCTCGGCGTCGGCGGCCTGCGACGCCACGGCCTGCGAGAGGACCTCGTTGGCGAGGGAGATGAACTTCTCACCCTTGGCGACGAAGTCGGTCTCGCACAGGACCTCGACGAGGGTGCCGACCCCATCCTCGGCCTTGGCGGCGACCAGGCCGTTGGAGGTCGTGCGGCCCTCGCGCTTGGTCACCCCCTTCTGGCCCTTGATCCGCAGGATCTCGGTGGCCTTCTCGCGGTCGCCGTCGGCCTCGTCGAGCGCCTTCTTGACGTCGAGCATGCCGGCGCCGGTGGACTCGCGCAGTGCCTTGATGTCAGCGGCGGTGTAGTTCGCCATGGTGTCTGGTATCGCTCTCTTCGTGTCTGGAACGGGTGGCGGAGCCGGTCTCGCTCAGGCCTCGGCGGTGGTGGCCGCGGCCTCGGGGGCGGCAGCCTCCTCGGCCGGAGCCGCAGCCTCAGCCGCAACCTCGACCACCTCGGCCGGAGCCGCAACCTCGACCACCTCGGCCGGAGCCGCAACCTCGACCACCTCGGCCGGAGCCGCAACCTCGACCACCTCGGCCGGAGCCGCAACCTCGACCACCTCGGCCGGAGCCGCAACCTCGGCAACCTCGGCCGGAGCCGCAACCTCGGCAACCTCGGCAACCGGAGCCTCGACCACCTCGGCCGGAGCCTCGACCACGTCGGCAACCGGAGCCTCGACCACCTCGGCCGGAGCCGGAGCCTCGACCACGTCGGCAACCTCGGCAACCTCGGCAACCTCGGCAACCTCGGCAACCGGAGCCTCGACCACCTCGGCCGGAGCCGCAACCTCGGCGGCCGGCGCGGCGTCGCCGCCCAGGAGCTCGCGCTCCCACTCGGCCAGCGGCTCCGAGCCGCCGACCTGCTCCTCGCCCGTGGCGCGGGCGCCGGCGCGGGAGATCAGGCCCTCGGCGACGGCGTCGGCGATGACCCGGGTCAGCAGGGTGACCGAGCGGATCGCGTCGTCGTTGCCCGGGATCTTGTAGTCGACCTCGTCGGGGTCGCAGTTGGTGTCGAGGATCGCGATGACCGGGAGGCCGAGCTTGCGGGCCTCGTCGACCGCCAGGTGCTCCTTCTTGGTGTCGACGATCCACACGGCCGAGGGGACCCGGGCCATGTCGCGGATGCCGCCCAGGGTCTTCTCGAGCTTGTCCTTCTCCCGCTTGAGGATGAGCAGTTCCTTCTTGGTGTGGCCCGAGCCGGCCACGTCGTCGTAGTCGAGCTCCTCGAGCTCCTTGAGCCGGGTGAGGCGCTTGGAGATGGTCTGGAAGTTGGTGAGCATGCCGCCGAGCCAGCGCTGGTTGACGTAGGGCATGCCGACGCGGGTCGCCTGCTCGGCGACGGGCTCCTGGGCCTGCTTCTTGGTGCCGACGAAGAGGATGGTGCCGCCGTGTGCGACGGTCTCCTTGACGAACTCGTAGGCCGAGTTGATGTAGGTCACCGACTGCTGCAGGTCGATGATGTAGATCCCGTTGCGCTCGGTCATGATGAAGCGCTTCATCTTCGGGTTCCACCGGCGGGTCTGGTGCCCGAAGTGGACGCCGCTCTCGAGGAGCTGGCGCATGGTGACGACGGCCATGCCGTGGGTCTCCTAGCTGTGTGGTTGTCAGTTCCGTCGGTGTGCCGTGAGCCCGCTCCGCGGGCCGCTGGCCACCTGCCTGGCGTCTGCACGCACCCCGCCGGCTGCCGTGAGGCATCCGGACTGCCGTGGTGCGCCCCGGGAGGTCGAGACGTGCTCGAGGACCCGGCCGTAGACGCGCGAATTCGGCTGGCTGCGCCAAGACGCAGACCGGCCGTGCCTGCAGTCTAGGGACTGGGGGTGTCCGAGGCGAATCCGCCCCACCGGGGTCGGTCCTGTCCGCAACGGCTCAGGTGAGGGCGTCGAGAAGGTCGGCGCTGAGGTCGGGCGAGGCCAGCTGGGGCGTCGTGACGCACAACGCGCCCGCGAGGGCCCCCGCCCGCATCGCCCGCTCCATGGGCCAGCCCGCCTGCAGCCCGTGCACGAGACCCGCCAGGAAGGCATCGCCCGCACCGTTGGTGTCGCGGACCACCTCGACCGGGACGGCGGCCACATCGAGGACGCGGCCCGCGGCATACGCCGTGGCACCCTGGGCGCCCCGGGTGAGCACGACGGGGTCGGCGTGCTCGGCCAGCCGGCGGCCCAGGGCGTCGGGGTCGGCCGCGGCGTCGTCGCTCATGACGACCGCGGCGGCGCTCTCGGCGAAGGCGCGGTGGTGCTCAGCGACGCCGTCCCAGTTGTGCAGGTCGGTCCAGAACGGGATCCCGCGATCGGCGAGGCCGGGGATGAGCCGTCGGGCGTAGTCGGTGATGTTGAGGACGACG
The DNA here is from genome assembly GCA_963800435.1 of uncultured Actinomycetota bacterium. Lineage (GTDB taxonomy): Bacteria > Actinomycetota > Actinomycetes > Actinomycetales > Dermatophilaceae > CAVSJJ01. Next base: position 541,242 of record CAWDBE010000008.1, on the reverse strand, counting down.
AGGTCGGCCCCGCTCGCGAGGTCGAGGACCGGCGCCAGGTCGAGGTCGTCGCGGGGCTCGCAGAGGGAGCGGTAGACCGACAGCCGGCCCCCGTCCGGAGCCATCAGGTTGACGTGCCGTTCGGTGCCCGTGACGGACCGGTCATGGTGGACGTAAACCCCCGCCTCGCGCAGGGCCACCTCGACCCGACCCCCCGCCTCGTCGTCGCCGAGGAGGGTATGGAGGTGCACGTCGTGTCCCAGCCGGGCGAGGTTGACGGCCTTGCCCGCGGCGGTGCCGCCGAGGATGTCGTAGGAGTCGGTCGCGAAGACCGTCTGCGGCCGGGCGTCGGGCAGGGCGTCGAGATGGACGATGGTGTTCCAGCTCGACGCGCCGACGATGAGCGCCCGCATCGGTGCCGCTCAGCCGCCCACGGTGAGCAGCCCGCCCGTCAGCGTCGCCGGTCCGCCCATCCAGAAGGCGAGATTGGGCTGGTCGTGGCCGATGGGCGCCCGGGCGACAACGGGGACGCCCAGCCCGGCAAGCCGGTCCATGAGGGTCGCCCGCACCTGAGCTGCGTCGCCGCAGCGGGTGAAGTCGCCGAGGACGACGGCGGCCGCCCCGTCGAACCAGCCGCACCTCAGCAGCTGGGTCAGCTCACGGTCGAGTCGGAACGGGGTCTCGTCGACGTCCTCGAGGACCACGATGGCGCCGGCGGCGGGGAGCAGGTCCTCGGTGCCGGCCGAGGAGGCGAGCAGGGCGAGGTTCCCCCCGACGAGCGGGCCGCTCGCCTCCCCCGCGACGAGGGGGTCCAGGGCGGTGGCGAGCGCCGCGACCGGGGCGTCGTCGAACAGCAGGCGGCGCAGGTGGTCCCGCGACTGGTCGTCGCCGTCGCCGATGCCGGTGACGGCCGGGCCGTGGACCCCGCTCACGCCGAGCCGGCGGCCCAGCGCGTGCAGCAGGGGCGTCACGTCGGAGAACCCGACGAGCGCCTTGGGGGCCGCCGCCGCGAGGAGGTCCCAGTCCAGCAGGCCGAGCAGCCGCGGCACCCCGTACCCGCCCCGCCCGCAGAACACGGCAGCGACACCGGGATCGACCCAGGCGGAGCTGAGGTCGGCCGCGCGTTCCTCGTCGGTCCCCGCGAGGTAGGGCAGGTCGGGGTGGGTGTGCCGCAGATGCGCCCCCTCGACCACCTCCAGCCCCCAGCCGCGCAGGACCGCGAGGCCGGCGTCCAGCCGGTCCGCGGGGACCGGGGTGGACGGTGCCACGACGGCCACCCGGGCGCCCGGGCGCAGCGCGGGCGGGCGCAACAACGGGGCGCCAGGGGTCATGGCGACAGCCTCCCACCCTCGGGCCCGGGCCAGGACAAGGCTCAGGCCGGCGCGACGAGCGGCCACGGCCGGGCCCGCTCGAGCTGCGCCGCGACCGAGAGCAGCAGCCCCTCGTCGCCCGTGGTCGTGAGCAGCTGCACGCCGATGGGCCAGCCCTCGCGGCTGCGGCCACCGGGGACCGAGACGCCGGCGTGGCCGGTCACGTTGAGGATCGAGGCGAACGCGACCATCGGCAGCGACCTCAGCAGGGCGTGCAGGCTCCCCATCCCGTCGAGCCGGCCCAGCGCCGGCGGCAGCTGGGCGATGGTCGGGGTGAGCAGGACGTCCCAGCCGGCCAGCCGCGACGTGAGGGCGTCGGCCACCCGTTCGCCGGCGCGCTCGGCGGCCGTCACGACCTGCGGGCGAGCCCAGCCGCCCATGCGGGCGGTCGACCGGGTGCGCCACTCCAGCCGCTCGGGGTTCTCCACGAGTCCGGTCTCCTCGCGGATCGCGGCGAAGAACTGCGGGAGGAAGGCACCGGTCGGGGTCGGCCACCGAGGGTCGAACCGTTCGACGTGGTGGCCCAGCCCGGCGAGGACCTTCGCGGTCGCCTCGGTGGCGGCCGCCACCTGCGGGTCGACCCGCGTCCCCGGCACGACGGACCTTGTCGTCCACCCGATGCGCAGCGTCCCGGGGTCGTGGGTCGCCGCCTCGAGGAAGGGCCGCGCGGGCGGTGGGGCGCTCCAGCGGTCCGCGGGAACGCTGCCCGCGAGCACGTCGTAGACGAGCGCACTGTCGGCAACGGTGCGGGTCAGCGGGCCGAGGGTGCCGAGCGCGCCCCACAGCGCGGCATACGGAGCGGTGCTGACCCGGCCCCGCACGGGTTTGAGGCCGACCAGCCCGCAGCACGAGGCGGGGATGCGGATCGAGCCGCCGCCGTCGCCACCCATGGCGACCGGCACCATACCGGAGGCGACCGCCGCGGCAGAGCCCCCGCTCGACCCGCCCGTCGAGCGGCTGGGGTCCCATGGGTTGTGCGTCGACCCGCGGGCGGCGCTCTCCGTGAACGGGAACTGGCCGAACTCCGGCATACACGTCTTGGCGACGACGACGGCACCCGCAGCCCGCAGCCGACGGACCGACTCGCAGTCCTCCGCAGCGGGCGTGGTGTTGGCCAGGCCGCCGAACGTCGTCACCATCGCGGCGACGTCGAGCTCCTCCTTGATGGCGATGGGGACGCCGGCCAGCGGCCCGTCGTGCCCGGGACCCCCGGCGTCGAGGGCATCGGCGTCCGCGAGCGCCAGCTCGGTGCGCAGCACGCTGATGGCGCGCAGCGCCGGGTCACGCTCGGCGATCCGCGCGAGCGCCGCCTCGACGACCGCCCGTGCGGTGAGCCGTCCCCCCCGGACCGCGGCCGCCGTATCGAGGGCGGAGAGCTGCGCGAGGTCGGTCGGGGGCGTCGCCGTCATGTCCGAGAGCGTATGCCGCGGCACGGCACGGCGGCACCCCTCCTCCCCCGCGGGCGGCGGGGCCCGGGTCGACGGGTGGACACCCGCAATGTTAGTGACTAACATTGCGGGATGGCCAGCCGATCGGAACGCACCAGGGAGCGGTTGCAGAGCGCGGCTCTGCGGCTCTTCCTCGAGCACGGCTACGACGAGACGAGCGTCGCGGCCGTCGCCGCCGAGGCAGGAGTCTCGCATATGACCTTCTTCCGGCACTTCCCGACCAAGGAGTCGGTCGTCGTCGGCGATCCCTACGACCCGCTCATCGCCGAGTCCGTGCGCCGGCTGCCCGCCGACCTCGGCGCGTTCGAACGCGTCCGGCGCGGGCTCCTCGACGCGTGGGCGTCGATGCCCGAGCCGGGCGTCGGCGAGACCCGCGACCGGATCCGCCTCGCCGTCAGCCACCCCGCACTGCGCGCGGCCATGCACGAGAACCTGCGGGAGACCCAGACAGTCGTCGAGGCGGCGCTGCGGGAGACGGGGACCGACCGGTTCGAGGCGCTCGTGGCGGCCGGCGCCTGCCTCGGGGCCGTCATGGCCGCCCTCGTCGACTGGGGCCTGGACCCCGACAGCGGGCCGATCGGGCCCCGCGTCCTCGCCGCCCTGGACGCACTCCCCCACCCCGTGTCCACCGAGGAGCCCGCCCATGCCTGAGACATCCCGACCGCCGGTGGACCCGGCGTCACCGGCCGCCCGCCCTCGAGGCGAGCGGCCTGCGGCGTGCCTACCAGGACGTCGTGGCCGTCGACGGGGTCGACCTGGCCGTTCGTCCCGGCGAGATCCACGCGTTGGTCGGGCTCAACGGAGCGGGCAAGACCACCTTGATGCGGCTGCTCCTCGGCATGGTCCGGGCCGATCGCGGCGCCGTCCGGCTGAACGGCGCCCCGCTCGAGGACTGCGGACCCGCCGACTGGCGCCGCGTCGGCCATCTCATCGAGACCCCGTTCGCCTACCCCGAGCTCACCGTGACCGAGAACGTCGTCTGCGCCGCACGGCTGCACGGCCTGGACCGGGGCGCCGCGACCGTAGCCGCCGGTGAGGCGGTGACGCGGCTGGCCCTGACGGCATACGCGTCGCGACGTTCCCGGGGCCTCTCCCTCGGCAACCGGCAGCGGCTCGGGCTGGCCTGCGCCCTCGCGCACGCGCCGACGGTCCTCGTCCTCGACGAGCCGACCAACGCCCTGGACCCCCGAGGCGTTCTCGTCGTCCGGCAGGTGCTGCGCGACGCCGCCGCATCCGGTGCCGGGATCCTCGTGTCCAGCCACCACCTCGACGAGGTGGCGCGGGTGGCCGACCGGATCACCGTGATGCACCGGGGCACCGTCGTCGGCCACCTCGACCCCGGAGGCGTCGATCTCGAGCGCCGGTTCTTCGACATGGTCTACGCCGCCGAGCCCGACCTCGCCCAGGAGGTGTCGTGATGCGTGCCGCCCTCTCCGTCGAGGCCCTCAAACTGCGCCGCTCCACGGTGGCCAAGGTGGCGACGCTGGTACTCGCCGGTCTCCTTCCCGCGCTCGCCGCCGGGTTCATGGCCGCCTATCTCGCCGGCGGCGACAGCCAGCTCGCGGCGAAGGCGGCGACGATGGTGACCGGGCCGTACCTGGGCGGCCTACCTCGCCCTGATGGCCCAGCTGCTGTCGGTGGGCGCCCTGCTGGCCGTCGGGGTCGTGGTCTGTTGGGTGTTCGGCCGGGAGTACTCGGACGGCACCATCGGCTCGCTCTACGCCCTCCCGGTGGGTCGGGCGCACATCGCGTGGGCCAAGGCGGTGCTCGTCCTCGGCTGGGGGCTGGCCACCTCGGTCCTGGCCGCCCTCGTCGCCGTGCCGCTCGGCCTGGCCCTCGGCCTCGAGGGGGCGGCCGGCCCGGCCGACGTCGTGCGGGCGGCGGCGCTCCCGGTGGCGGTCGCCGTCCTCACCACCCTGCTCGCGCTCCCCCTCGCCCTGGTGGCCAGTGCCGGCCGCGGGTACCTCGCGGGCGTCGGCGCCCTGCTGGGCATCGTGGTCCTCACCCAGCTCGTCACCGTCCTCGGCGCCGGAGCCTGGTTCCCCTGGGCGGCCCCGGGGCTGTGGTCGGGCATGGGCGGGCCTGCGGCGGCCGCCGCGGTGACCGGCCCTCAGCTCGCGCTGCCGGTCCTCGTCGGCGTCGTGGGCGCCTGGGGCACCGCGCGATGGTGGGGGCGCGCCGAGGTGGTCTGACCTCGCCGGCGGGTCCGAAGCCGAGCCGGCGCTGGGTAGCCTGCGAGGGTGACCTCACCACTCGTCGAGCGGATGCGCGGGTTCGGGACGACGATCTTCGCCGAGATGTCGGCGCTGGCCGTGCGGACCGGCGCGATCAACCTCGGTCAGGGTTTCCCCGACACCGACGGACCCCGAGAGGTCCTCGAGGCGGCCAAGGCGGCGATCGACGGAGGGCGCAACCAGTACCCGCCCGGGCCGGGTGTCCCCGAGCTGCTCGAGGCGGTGGCCGCGCACCAGGAGCGCTTCTACGGGCTGCGGCTGGACCCCGGCTCACAGGTGCTCGTCACCGTCGGCGCCACCGAGGCCATCGCGGCCACGATCCTGGCGCTGTGCGAGCCCGGCGACGAGGTGGTGACGTTCGAGCCCTACTACGACAGCTATGCCGCCTCGATCGCGCTCGCCGGGGCGGTGCGACGGACGTCGGTGCTGCGCTTCCCGGACTTCGCCGTCGACGAGGCGTCGCTGCGGGCCGCCTTCTCGTCGCGGACCCGCCTCGTCCTGCTCAACACTCCGCACAACCCGACCGGGAAGGTGTTCTCGCGGGCCGAGATCGACCTCGTGTGCGCGTTGGCGCGCGAGCACGGCGCCTGGGTCGTGACCGACGAGGTCTACGAGCACCTGACGTTCGACGGGGCGCAGCACGTCCCGGTGGCGACGCTGCCCGGGATGTTCGAGCGGACGCTGACGATCTCGTCGGCGGGCAAGACGTTCTCGACCACCGGCTGGAAGGTCGGCTGGGTCACCGGGCCTGCCGAGGCCGTGACGGCGGTGCGGACGGTCAAGCAGTTCCTCACCTACGTCGGTTCCGGACCGTTCCAGCCCGCGGTGGCCGTGGGGCTCGGCCTCGGCGATGACGTGTATGCCGGCATCGCGCGCTCGCTGCAGGACAAGCGGGACCTGCTCGTGGCGGGGCTGCGCGAGGCCGGGCTGCCGGTGTCGGTTCCGAGCGGGACGTACTTCGTCATCGCCGATGTGGCGCCCCTGGGGGTGCGCGACGGCCTGCAGCTCTGCCGGGAGCTGCCCGGGCGGGCGGGGGTCGTCGCGGTGCCCGTGTCGGTCTTCCACGACGATGCCGATGCGGCGCGCACGCTGGTGAGGTTCGCGTTCTGCAAGCGGGACGAGATCCTGCACGAGGCGGTGCGCCGGCTGTCCGCGCTGCGGGACTAGGCCCTGCGGCCGCGTCGTCCACAAGGTGGCCCGGATCGTGGCCGTCGTCCACAGACCTGCCGGTGGACGTGTCGTCCCGCCCCCGACGGTGGGCAGCCTCGGACCATGCCCACGATCTCGTCCGGAGGCGTCGCCGCGCTGGCCGTCGCGACCCTGCTCACCGCCACCGTCGTCATCGCACGGCCGTCGCCGCCGGCGACCGACCTCGTCGCGGCGGCCGCGCCGCGCCCCCGCGGGGGCACTCGGGCGGCCCGCCTCGCGCCGGGCGGGTCGCGCCGGACCCTCCGGCCGGCCGCCAGGGGACCTGGGTGGCCCGTGGCGTGCGGGCGGCACCGGCACACCGCTGGGCCTGGCCGCTCTCCCCCACCCCGAGGGTGGCGCGGCGGTTCGCCGCGGCGGTCACGGCATACGGTCGGGGTCACCGCGGGGTCGACCTCGTCCCGGTCGCGGACGGCGCCGTGCGTGCCGTGGCCGCCGGCACGGTGACGTATGTCGGTGTGGTGGCGGGCAGGGGCACGGTCACCGTCCTGCATGCCGGTGGGCTGCGCAGCACCTACGAGCCGGTCAGGGCCGGCGTCGTCCTCGGCGAGCGTGTCGAGCGGGGTGAGGTGATCGGTTCGCTCTCGGGGCCGAGCCATTGCGACCCGGAGGCGACGTGCCTGCACCTCGGTGCGCTACGCGGCGACATGTACGTCGACCCGATGCGCCTCATCCTCGGTGGCCCGGCCGTGCTGCTACCGATGGGTGCCGCCGCGCTCAGGCCACCATCGGGTAAGGGTTGATGACGCAGCCCTCCATGCGCAGGGTCTGCTGCTGCATGGTCGGCGCCTTGGCCCCCGTCGCGGGGCAGTGCTGGTGGCCGTGGCCGAGCCCGTGGCCGACCTCGTGGTTGACCATGTAGGTGCGGTAGAGGTCGAGATGCCCCTTGTAGAACGTGACCCCGTCGAGCCACCTGCTGCTGTTGAGCACCGCGCGGTGGTTGGCGAAGCACGACGTGAACCCGTTGGTGGCGAGCGGTGCGCAGAGGGCGTCGGTCGTGTCGGGGCTGGCGAGGCGGATGGTGATGTCGACCGCCCCGCTCTTGACCTCCGCCGCCGTCACGAAGCGGAACCGGAGGCGGTCCTTGGGCTCCCACCCCCGCTTGTCCAGCAGGGTCACGGCGATCTTCTGGGCGACCGGCGCCGGGTCGATGCCCAGGCCGCCCTCGATCTGGAAGGCGATCCGCACGACCCGGGCGCCCGACGGAGCGGCGGTGTTGCTCAGTGTCGGGAGGGCCACGGTCGTGAACGAGCCGTTGCCTCGCGCGACGAGCTTCGGCTTCGCCGTGGCGGACGGGGTGGGGGTAGGGGTGGGGGTCGGCGTCCCGCTCGGCGAGGGGGTGGTGTCGGCACTGACCTCGGTGGTGTGGCTGGGCTCGGGGCTCACGTGTGCGGTCGGCGCGGCAGCGCTCGCCACGTGGGCGCGGACGTACATCCCGCCGCTGCCGAGGAGCAGGACCGCCGCCGTCGCGGCGAGGGTGCGGTGCAGACGCACCCGACGGCTCGGGCCGCGGTGCTGCGCCTGGCCGGGGCGGTGGCGCCCCCGGTCGCCCGGTCGTCGGGACGTGGCACCGCCGGCTGACCCGGGAACACCGCCAGGGCCGTCGGCGCCCTCGGCGCCCGCGCGCTCCCGGGCGGCGCGTACCCCACGGCGGGTGCGCGGGTCCGACGCGGGCACTGCGCCGTCGTCAGTGAGCGCATCGGCGTCCCCGGGTGGACGGCGCTCGGACACCCAGCCGGGGATGTCGTAGTCCTCAGGCACGGGGATGGGCCTGGGTGAAGGACCGCTTGAGCCGGTCGATGGACACATGCGTGTACAGCTGGGTGGTCGACAAGGAGGCGTGGCCGAGCAGCTCCTGGACCATGCGCACGTCGGCACCCCCTTCGAGCAGGTGGGTCGCGGCGCTGTGCCGCAGACCATGTGGTCCGATGTCCGGGGCGTCCGGGACGTGGGACATCATCTCGTGGACGAGGCCGCGTACCTGCCGCGGGTCCAGCCTGCCACCTCGGGCGCCGAGGAAGAGCGCAGGTCCGCTCCCGTCACGGACCAGCCGGGGCCGACCCCGGTCGAGCCAGTCGAGCAGCGCGGACCGGGCGGGCCCCCCGAACGGCACGGTCCGCTCCTTGGCGCCCTTCCCCAGCACCTTGAGGACGTTGGCGCCGAGGTCGATGTCGTCGACGTCCACCAAGGTGAGCTCACCGACCCGGACGCCGGTGGCATAGAGCAGCTCGAGGACGGCGCGGTTGCGCAGATGGACGGGGTCGTCGTCGTCCGAGGCCACGGCAGCGACGTCGAGGAGGGCCACGACGTCGCGCTGGGCGAGCACCGGCGGCAGTGACTGGGTCCGCTTCGGGGCGGTCAGGCGCAGCGACGGGTCGGCGGGGACCCGACCGGTCCGGGTGGCCCACCGGAAGAAGGTCCGCACCGCCGCCGAGCGCCGGGCCAGCGTCGCCCGGGCCGCGCCACCGCGGGCCAGGGCGCCGAGCCACCCGCGCAGGTCAGCCAGGGTCACCGCCGCGAGCTCCGCGCCCACGCCGGCATACTCGAGAAAGGCCGCGACGTCGCCCTGGTAGGCGCGCACGGTGTGCTCGGAGCGACCCCGCTCCGAGCGCAGGTGTCGCCCGAAGTCGTCGAGTACCGTCGCCGGGGGGCCGACTACCACGGGACCCACCGTCGCAAAGAGGCGCCGCCAAGGCAAACGACCCGCCGCGCCGCCGGCCACCACTGCGCTGAGCGGCAGCCGCATGAGCCCCGGCAGCGTCGGGGGCCCACCCTGCTACGTCCCTGGCGGGCATGGCCCGCCACCGCCGTCCCGGCGCACCACCTCCGGCTAGGACCCGCCGGCCCCCTCGGCACGCCGAGGTGGCTGCGGGACCTTGAGCCAGGCGTCCCCCTCGCGCCGGGCCAGACCGAGCAGCTCCAGACGCCCCAGCGACGCCATGACGGCGCCCACCGGCTGCCCCGTCCGGACGGACAGCGCCGTCGCCGAGGCCACCTGACGCACCGGGACAGCAGACCACACGAGGCGGTCCTGCGCCCCGAGCCCGCCGTCGGGGGTGTCCGGGGCCCGCTTGGCCGTCGCGGCGTCCAGGCCCATCCGGCCCATCAGGTCGAGCACCTCCGCGGCGTCGGTGACGAGGGTCCCACCGTTACGGATGAGCTCGTGACACCCCGCCGACACCGCGCTCGTCACCGGCCCGGGGACGGCCGCGACATGGCGGTGGTAGCGCCGGGCGTGCGAGGCGGTGTTGAGGGAGCCCGAGCGCAGCCCCGCCTCGACGACCACCGTGCCGAGGGTCATGGTGGCGATGAGCCGGTTGCGTTCGAGGAAGCGGGCCCGGTACGGGGCATGGCCGATGGGGATCTCGCTCACCACCGCGCCGGTCTCGGCGATCCGGGTCAGCAGCCCGCTGTGGCCGGCGGGGTAGACCCGGTCCAGACCGCAGGCCAGCACCGCGACGGTCGTCCCCTCGGCCGCCAGCGCGCCGCGGTGCGCCGCCGCGTCGATGCCGTATGCCGCCCCTGAGACGACCGTGGCCGCGCGGGACGCGAGCCCTTCGGCGATCTCGAAGGCCATCGTCGTGCCGTACTCGGTCGCCGCGCGCGCACCGACCACCGCCACGCTGCGCTCCAGGGCCGGTCCCACCGCCAGCCCGCCCCTGGCATAGAGGCAGGGGGGAGGCCGGTGCAGGACGTCGAGCCCGCCCGGCCACTCGTCGTCGTCGGGCACGACGGCCCGGATGCCGAGCCGGCGCATGACCGAGGCGACCGCGTCGATATCGGTCTCGGCGAGCCGGGCGGCATAGGTGGTCCCCGCACCGATCGCCCCGGCTCGCAGCGCCTCCAGGGCCTCGACGGCCCCCAGCTCGGTGATCCACTGGTGGACCTGGGCCGTGCCGGGCTCGGCCACCCGGCTCCAGCCCACGCGGGCCCACCGGTCCTCGGACCAGCGGCGGCGGGCCGAGCTCATGCCGCCACGCTCCCGTGTCGGCGCAGGCTCAGGGCCAGACCGACGTCCTCGGCGCTCGGCACCGCGCGGCCGCCGAGGTCGGCCACCGTCCAGGCGACCCGCAGCACCCGGTCGTAGCCCCGCAGGGTCAGCCTCCCGGTGTCGAGCGCGCGGTCGAGGAAGCCCGTCGCCACCCGGGGCAGGCGCCAGGGCGCCCGGCGCAGGACGTGGCCGGGCACCTCGGCGTTGGTCACCCATCCCGCCGCGGACCAGCGTTCGCGCTGCGCGCCCCGGGCGGCCGCCACCCGTCCCGCGACGACGGCGCTCGCCTCGCCGCACTGCTCGGCGAAGGCGGCTCGGCGCACCGGTGGGACGAGGATCTGCAGGTCGACCCGGTCCATCAGCGGCCCGGACAGCTTCGCGGCGTACGAGCGCAGCTCCTGGGGCCGGCAGGTGCAGTCGAGCCCCTTGCCCCAGGCCTTGCCGCACGGGCACGGGTTGGTCGCCAGCACGAGCTGGAACCGCGCTGGGAAGCGCACGACCCCCCGGGCGCGGGCGATGACCACCTGGCCCGACTCCAGCGGCTGGCGCAGCGTCTGGAGCACCGACATCGAGAACTCGGCCGCCTCATCCAGGAAGAGCACGCCGCGATGCGCCCTGGACACCGCGCCAGGCAGCACCTGCGCCGAGCCGCCGCCGACGAGGGCGGCCACGGTGGCGCTGTGGTGCGGTGCGACGAACGGCGGGCTGCGGTCGAGCCCGGCCACCTCGCCCATCGCGCCGGCCAGCGAGCGGATCGCCCCGCTCTCGAGGGCCTCGTCGCGGGAGAGCCGCGGCAGGATCGTCACGAGCCGCTCGGCGAGCATCGTCTTCCCGGCGCCGGGCGGCCCGTCGAGCAGGAGGTGGTGGCCACCGCTCGCGGCGATCTCGAGCGCCAGCCGCGCCTCCTGCTGGCCGACGACCTCGGCCAGGTCGTGCACCTGAGGACTCACGGCCTCGGTCGGCTCCACCGGCGCGGCCTCGGGGAGGGGCTCGCCGGCGGTGGCCGCGGCATACCAGCTCACGACGGTGGCGAGGTCGGGGGCCGCGTGGACGACGACCTGGTCGACGAGCTGGGCCTCGGCCGCGTTGGCGACCGGGACGACGACATGGCGGACCCCGTGCCGGGCGGCCGCGAGGACGGCCGGGAGCACGCCCCGCACGGGCTTGACCCGCCCGTCGAGGCCGAGCTCGCCGAGGTGGACGACCGGCTCGGCCACCGGGGGCCGGATCGTCCCGGCGGCCGCGAGAATGGCCACGGCGATGGGCAGGTCGAACAGCGACCCCTGCTTGGGGATCGAGGCCGGCGAGAGGTTGACGGTGACCCGGTGCGGCGGCACCGCGAAACCGCTCGTCGCCGCCGCCGAGCGGACCCGCTCGGGGGCCTGGGCACATGCGGCGTCGGGCAGGCCCGTGACGGTGACATGCGGCAGGCCCGGCGCGACGTGGGCCTCGACGTCGACCATCGCGCCGTCGATGCCCTGCAGGGCCACCGACCGGGTGCGGCCGAGGCTCACGACCCGACCCCGACGACATGGTGGAGCCGCGCCGGACCTGCGGCCGGCCGCAGCACGCCGATGACGTCGATGCGGACCGCCCCGATCCTCGGTCCGCCGGAGGCCGGGTCCTGGGCATGCAGCCACGCGGCTGCCAGCCGGCGCAGCCGCAGCAGCTTGGCCCAGGTGACCGCCTCGACGGGCAGCCCGAACCTCGAGCCGCGCCGGGTCTTGACCTCGCAGACGACGAGGCAGTCGCCGTCGAGCGCGACGATGTCGATCTCGCCGACCTCGCAGCGCCAGTTGCGGGCCAGGACGGTCAGGCCGCGCTCACGCAGGTAGCGGGCCGCGAGTGCCTCGCCGTAGGTGCCGAGGCTGCGCCGGCCGTCGTCGGGTGCGGCGGGGGGCGGCAGGGGTCCGGGCCGGATCGGGGCATCCATGGCGCGAGCATCGCCCTCCCCCGCCGGCCCCTGCCACGGGCCGGCCGCGACCTGTGGACAACCGCATGGGTGCGACCAGGCCTGTGGACGACGCGGCCGACCGGCCGACCGGTCCGAGGCAGCGCTCCGTCCCGGTATCTCGCGGGGCGGCAGCAGCGGCCCGATGAGCACGAGGGCCCGGTCGTCGAGGACCCCGTTGCACTATGCCCGGTGCTCGGCTCCGTGCTGCGCGATGAGCCCGGGCGCGCCGGGCACCGTCGCGGAGAGCAGGACGTCCCCCGTCGGCCTACGACAGGCCCTTGGGGAGCTCGAGGTCGGACTTGGCGAGCTCCTCGATGTTGACGTCCTTGAACGTCACGACCCGGACCGTCTTGGCGAACCGCGCCGGCCGGTAGATGTCCCACACCCAGGCGTCGTGCATCGTCACGTCGAAGAACACCTCCGCTCCGTCGCCACGGACCTTCACGTCGACGGAGTTGCACAGGTAGAAGCGCCGCTCGGTCTCGACGACGTGGCTGAACAGCCCGACGACGTCGCGGTACTCGCGGTAGAGGGCGAGCTCCATCTCGCTCTCGTACTTCTCGAGGTCCTCAGCGCTCATCTAGCTCATCAGTCCTTGGTCGGCCCACTCCAGGGTCCGCTCGGATGCGTCGGTCGGGCCGGTCGGCCCGGTCGCGTGGACGGTCCCGGCGGGTGGCTCGTCGGCGGCCGCGACCAGTGCCTCGAGGGGCACCGCCTCATCATCGTCCATCGTCCCGGGCAGGCGCCACGACCGACGGTGCAGGGCGCAGGGCCCGAGGGCTCGCAGCGCGGCCAGGTGCTCGGGCGCGGCATACCCCTTGTTCTCGGCCCAGCCGTATGCCGGGTGCTCGGCGGAGTGGGCGACCATCATCGCGTCGCGGGTCACCTTCGCGAGCACACTGGCGGCGGCCACCGAGGAGCAGGTGAGGTCGGCCTTGACCATCGTCGTGACCGGCGGGGTGGCCGCTCCGTCGCCGCCGTACGCGAGCAGGCCCACCTCGCCGGGAGCGGTGAGCCAGTCGTGGTTGCCGTCGAGGATGACCAGGTCGGGGACGACGTCGAGCTGGGCCAGCGCGCGGTTCCCGGCCAGGCGCAGGGCCGCGATGATCCCGACCTCGTCGATCTCGTCGGCCGAGGCGTGGCCCACCGCGTGTCCGACACACCAGCGACGGATCTTCGGGACCATCGCCTCGCGCGCCGGAGGGGTGAGCAGCTTGGAGTCGCGGACCCCGGTCGGCGCGCTGGGGCAGGCCTCGTCGATGAGGACGACCCCCACGCTGACGGGACCGGCGAGGGCGCCCCGGCCGACCTCGTCCATCCCCGCGAGGACCCGGAAGCCGTCACGCTGGAACGCCCGCTCGGCGCGCAGGCTGGGCGAGCGTGGACGGCGGTGGGCTGGCGGCATACCGGGTGTCCGGGGGGTCACGGCGTGCCGGCGGCGGTCGGCGACGACTGCGGTTGGCTGGTCGCGCCCGGGGCGGGGACGGTGGCGAAGGTCGAGGAGTAGTCCGACAGCCAGCTGGCGTGGCCGAGCGGCCACACGACGGCGACCGCGCGCCCGGTGACGTCGGAGATCGGGACGGACCCGCCGGTGCCGTCGCCCTTGGGGTCGTGGAACCGCGAGTCCTCGGAGTCGGACCGGTGGTCGCCCATCACCCAGATGCGCCCCGCCGGCACCGTGATGTCGAAGTCGACCGAGCTCGGCTGGTCGCCCGGCATGATGTAGGGCTCGCTGAGGCTCACCCCGTTGACCGTGAGCCGGTGCTGGGCGTCGCAGCAGGCGACGTGGTCACCGGGCAGGCCGATGACCCGCTTGATGAGGTGGTCGTCGGACGCGTCCGGCAGCAGGCCCACGAACGTCAGCCCGTTCTGGACCCCGTTGAGGAGGGGCCCGCGGTCGACGGTCGCGGCGGGAGGCAGCCAGCCGCCCGGGTCCTTGAAGACGACGACGTCACCACGGTGCAGTGACACCGGACCGGGGACGAGCTTGTTGACGATGACCCGGTCGTTGATGAGGAGGGTGTCCTCCATCGAGCCGGACGGGATGTAGAAGGCCTGGAACAGCCAGGTCTTGACGACGAAGGACAGCGCCAGGGCCATGGCGACGACGACGACGAACTCGCGCACCGCCGCCCCCAGGGCGGCCAGCGGTCCTCGGTGCTGCTCGCCGTCGGCCTCGTCGCTCGTCCGGGGCAGCCCGACCTCGCCGGCCGTGGATGGTGGGGTGGTGCTCACGGGGTCCTCTCGGGGGGTGCTGTCCGGGGTGGTCACGAGCCGGCCCTGAGGCCTGGTGGTGCGAGGGTCCCGAGCCGGGTCGGCGGCCAGAACCGCGCGACCACCCGGCCCACGACGTCGCCCGTGGAGACGGTGCCGTCACCCGAGGCCGGATGGGTCCGCGAGTCGACGGCGGTGGCGCGGTCGTCGCCGAGGACGAACAGTCGACCCGCAGGCACGGTGACGTCGAAGGGCGTCTCGTCGTGGGCCGCTCCCGTGGCGAGATAGGGCTCGGCGAGGTCGGTGCCGTCGACCGACACCTGTCCGGACGCGGTGCAGCACGTCACGTGGTCGCCCCCGACGCCGATGACCCGCAACACGTAGTCCTTCTCCCCGAGGTCCAGGCCGAGCGCGCTCGTGGCGGCGGACAGCGTGCGCCCGAGGAGGCCGGTGTCCCGGTGCGGTGTGAGGTCGGGCCCGCCGAAGGCGGCCGTCCCGTCGACGAGCACGATGTCACCGCGGCCCGGGCTGCCGAGCGGAGTGAGCAGGACCCGGTCGCCGGCCGCCAGCGTGGGCCGCATCGCCCCGGACGAGACGTAGAACGACTGGACGAGCAGGGCCCGGACGAGCACGAGGAGCAGGAGGGACGCCCCGAGCACGACGAGCACGGGGTGGGCATGACGCGACCCGGCCTCGGCGGCGTGCGCTGCCGGTGCCGGGTCGGTGTCGACGGTGTCCCGAACGGTCATCACGAGGAGCGTAGCCCGATCACATGAGGAGGCCCGGCGGCGCGCCAGACCATGGACCCGGGCGGCCTCAGGCCGAGGGAGTGTCCCGCTTCTCCTTGATCTTGGCGGCCTTGCCGCGCAGGTCGCGCAGGTAGTAGAGCTTGGCGCGCCGGACGTCGCCGCGGGTGACGACCTCGATCTTGTCGATGATCGGCGTGTGGAGCGGGAAGGTGCGCTCGACCCCCACGCCGAAGGAGACCTTGCGGACGGTGAACGTCTCGCCCACGCCGCCACCGTGGCGCCGGATGACGACGCCCTGGAAGACCTGGATGCGCGAGCGGGTGCCCTCGATGACCTTGACGTGGACCTTGACCGTGTCGCCCGCGCGGAAGGCGGGGATGTCGGCCTTCATGGAGGCCTGGTCGATCTCGTCGAACTGATGCATGGCTGGTTCGCTTCCTGCCGGTGCCACAGGTCACCCGCGTGTGGTGGTGCTCACGATGTCGGTATGCCGTCCGGCCGGGCCGCGCGAAAACGCTCGCTCCCCCCGTGGCAGGGGCCAGGTCAGCCGGGACGCAGTGGACCAGTCTGCCAGAGCGGCGGTGTCCTGGTGAAATCGGTGCCGCGGGCCACGACGAGAGCGCTGCCGTGAGCCGCCGGCCCCGCTCCCTCCCGCCGCCCGGTGTGCCGTCCGGGGACGGTGCGCGCGCCGGCCCCCGCGCCGGGGCAGACTGGGCCCGTGAGCGTCAACCCCGGCTGGCCCGTCGCCGTTGCCATCGCGCTGCTGCTCGTCCTGACCGTGGCGATGTATGTCGTCGGCGGCCTCCCACGCCCGGCCCTCACCCTGCTAGCGGCGTTCCGGGCCATCGCCCAGCTGAGCGTGGCGGCCCTGGTCATCGCGGCCGTCGTCCGCTCGGTGTGGGCGTCGGTCGCGCTGCTCGCGGTCATGTTCGCGGTGGCGGTCGTGACGACCACCCGGCGGGTCGAGGCGACCCGCGCGTGGCCCTGGACGTCGGTGGCGATGGCGGCCGGGCTGCTCCCGGTCCTCGCGGTCATCCTGCTCACCCGCACGGTCCCGGTCACCGGGCTCGCCCTCGTTCCCGTCGTCGGCATCCTCCAGGGCAACACGATGAACGGGCACACCCTCGTCGGACGGCGCAGCTTCGCGGCGCTGCGCGAGGAGCGGGGGCAGTACGAGGCCGCGCTGTCGATCGGGCTCACCCGTCACCAGGCCATCGGCGAGGTCATCCACCGGCGGGTCCCCGAGGCGCTCATCCCCGGGCTGGACCAGGTGCGCACGGCCGGGGTGGTCACCCTGCCGGGGGCGTTCATCGGCGTCATGCTCGGTGGCGGCTCGCCGGCTCAGGCGGCGGCCGCCCAGATCCTCGTGCTCATCGGCATCATGGCGGCCCAGACGACGACGGCGGTCGTGGCCGAGCGGCTCATCCGCCAGGCCCGGCTGCTCCCGGCCGATCTCGCGGCCTCGCTCCAGCCGTGAGCGGACCCGCCCCGGCGCTGCGAAGGGTGGGGATCCGCCCCTTCAGGGCCCCTGACGGGGCGGATTCCCACCCTTCGGCGCCGCGCCCGGCGGCGGGCGGCGCGGTCAGGAGCCCTGGGGCCGGCGCTTGGCGAGGTCGGTCGTCCCGGGGAACGTGCCCGGGCCGGGGATGACCCGGTAGCCCGCCCGCTTGTAGCGCCGCAGGTTGCCCGCGCTGCGGTCCCCCGTCGTCAGCCAGTAGCTGTGGACGGCCGCGGGCGCGACCGACTCGCCGAACGCCAGCAGCTCCCGCCCGATGCCCCGCCCCTGCAGGTCCGGGGCCACCATGAGCCGCCCGATCTCCCAGACCCCCTCGTCGCCGGGACGGACCCGGCCACGGACCGCCCCGACGAGCCGACCGGCGCCCCGGGCGACATACGTCACCCACGACCCGATGCCCTCGATGACCTCGGCGAGCTCCTCGACGAGCGGCGGGATCGCGAACGACCCGGCCAGCCGGCCCTCCGGCAGCCAGCAGGCGCGCTGGAGGACGAGCAGCTCGGGAGCGTCGGCGGCCGTCGCGAGCCGGACGTCCAGACCCCCCAGGGCAGCGACGGCCTGGGACGGGTGGAGCAGGTCGGGCCGGCGCTCGGCGGTGCGGTCCAGCCGCTGCGCATGCCGCCAGGCGGCGATCCGCCCGTGGTCGCCGGAGAGCAGGACCGGTGGTACCTCGCGGGCGGTCCCGGCGTCGTCCCAGATCGCCGGCCTGGTGTAGACGGGGTACTCGAGCAGGCCGTCCTCGTGGGACTCCTCGACGAGGGACTCGGCGTTGCCGACGACGCCGGGCAGCAGCCTGACCACGGCCTCGACGATGGCCAGCACGGCGACCTCCCCGCCGTTGACCACGTAGTCGCCGAGCGAGACGACCGAGAGGCGCAGGCCGAGCGTCTCCTCCGCGTGGGCGTAGACCCGTTCGTCGATGCCCTCGTAGCGCCCGCAGGCGAAGGCCAGCCACGGCTCGGCAGCGAGCTCGTGTGCCAGCGCCTGGGTGAACGGCACCCCGGCCGGGCCGGGGACGACGAGGCGGGGCTGCCCGCCCGCGTCGGCGGCGCGGCCTGCGCTGACGACGTGGTCCAGCGCCTCGGCCCACGGCTCGGGCCTCATCACCATCCCGGCGCCACCGCCGTAGGAGGTGTCGTCGACGGTGTGGTGCCGGTCGTGGGTGAAGTCCCGCAGGTCGTGCACCGTGAGGTCGAGCAGCCAGTCGCGGCGCGCCTTGCCGATGAGCGAGAGGTCGAGGGGGGCGAAGTAGCCCGGGAAGATCGTGACGACGTCGAGACGCATCCGGTGCCCCGCTCAGGCCGGGCCGAGCTCTAGCAGGCCGGGAGGTGCCGCGACCACGACGCGGCCACCCTCGACGTCGACCTCGGGCACCAGCTGGTGAACGAACGGCACGAGCGCCCGGCCGCCGCCCTCGACCTCGATCTCGAGGAGGTCCTGGGCTCCCCCGACGGTGAGGCCGGCGACCGTCCCGATCCGCCCACCGCCGGGGTCGACGGCGACCAGGCCGACAAGCTCACTCTCGTACCAGGTGTCGTCCTCGTCGTCCGGCTCGGTCTCGGCCTCGGCGTCCGGGCCATCCTCGACCAGCAGCCGGGTCCCGCGCAGGCCCTCGGCCCCGCTGCGGTCGGGGACCTCCTCGAACCCGATCAGCCAGGTGTCCTGGTGGAGCCGGGCGGTCGCCACGGTGAGCTCACGCAGCACACCGGTGCCGGGCTCGGCCTCGGTGCGCAGCACGGTGCCGAGCGCGAACCGGCGCTCGGGGTCGTCGGTGTGCAGCCGCACGGTCACCTCCCCGCGCAGGCCGTGCGGCTTGCCGATGCGCGCCACGAGGCGGTCCATGTTGTCCTCACAGGGGGTCGGGTCTCCGTCACGCATTCTCACGCATTGTCACGCGATGTGTCGGGTCGACGCGATCGGACGCGACCGGACGGGGGCCGGGCCAGGGAGACGCGACAGGCGGGGTATGCCGGGCCCGAGGGCTCGCGGCATACCCCGCCTGTCGTCGTGCCGGGGTCCGGCTCAGCGGACGCGGTCGGTGTCGACGATGTCGACCCGGACCTGGCGCCCGCCGGCCAGCGCCGTCATCACGGTGCGCAGGGCGCTGGCGGTGCGGCCGGAGCGGCCGATGACCCGGCCCAGGTCGTCGGGGTGCACGCGCACCTCGAGCACCTCACCGCGCCGCAGCTCCTTGCGCCGCACCGTGACGTCGTCCTTGTGGTCGACGATGCCGGTAACGAGGTGCTCCAGGGCCTCCTCGAGCACGGTCAGGCCTCGCTGCCGGCAGCCGGGGTCTCGGCCTCGGCAACAGCCTCGGCGGCCGGAGCCGCTGCAGCCGGAGCCTCAGGTGCCGCAGCGGCCGGAGCCGCTGCAGCCGGAGCCTCAGGTGCCGCAGCGGCCGGAGCCTCGGCAGCGGGAGCCTCAGGTGCCGCGGTGACCGGAGCCTCGGCAGGAGCCTCCTCGACCTTCTTGGCCGTCCGCTTACGCGGCGTCGTGGCGCCGCTGCCGTCCTGGCCGGAGGTCTTGCCGGCCGCGGCGACCGCGGCCTCGTAGAGCTCCTTCTTGGACCTCTTCGGCGCCTTGACCTTGAGAGTGCCCTCCGTGCCGGGCAGGCCCTTGAACTTCTGCCAGTCACCGGTCACCTTGAGCAGCGCCTCGACGGCCTCGGTGGGCTGGGCTCCCTGGGCGAGCCAGTGGAGAGCCCGCTCGGAGTCGATGTCGATGAGCGAGGGCTCCTCGGTGGGGTGGTACTTGCCGATCTCCTCGATCGCCCGGCCGTCGCGCTTGGTGCGCGAGTCCATGACGACGACACGGTAGAACGGGGCGCGGATCTTGCCCATCCGCTTCAGACGAATCTTGACTGCCACGGGTGTGGTGTCTCCTGTTTCTGGTTCGGGGCGGGCGCGCACCGGCTCCTGGTGGGGACACACGGGGAGTGGCGAGGGCCCTGCTGGACGCGCCCGGCCGGGAGAGAGGGGCCCAGCCGAACGGGTACAGCCGCTCATTGTGCCAGATCTGGGCGCCCCGTCCGAACCGGCGAGGTCTGCTGGGCGGCCGCTGCGACCCGTACGGTCCCGGGTGGGCCCGACGGACCGCGGCTCAGCGGTTGGCCCAGGCGTCCGGCTCGGCCGCCAGCTCGTGGATGTGCTCGGGCAGGGCCCCTTCGAGCAGGCTCGCGAGGGTCACCTCGTCGAGGACGTGGCGCAGGCTGGCCCGGACGGCCACCCACACGGTGGGCAGATCGGTCGCGGGGCCCCGGTAGGTCGTCTCGTGCGGCCGCAGCCCCCGCACCTCGGCGAGCGGGCCGTCGACGGCCCGGAACACATCTCCCAGCGTGACGTCCGCCGCCGGGCGGGCCAGGGTGTAGCCTCCGGCCGACCCTCGGGTGCTGGCCACGAGCCCGGCCCGCCTGAGGTCGCGCAGGATGGCCTCGAGGAACTTGCGCGGCAGGCCCTGGCCCACGGCGATCTGGTCGGCGGTGACGGGCACGGTGGTGCCGTCCTCGGTCCCCTGCGACGCCGCCAGCACGAGCATCGCTCGAACCCCATAGTCGGTCTTGGCGGAGATGTTCATCACTTCATTGTCGCGCATCGGCGGACCGGCGACGGCGGTGGCAGCCGCGCGGCGCGGTTGCGGAATCAGCGCTGGTGGACGGCCTGACCGTCGGTGTCCTCAGACCACGGCCCCGCGCCGCCGCCGGATGCCCTGGTCCACCGCACTGAACGCCGTGTCGACGAGGACGCCGATGAGGAGGATGGCGATCATCAGGGCGATCATGTAGGGCGGGTCGCCCAGCTCACGGCTGTTGGACAGGAAGGCGCCGAGGCTCGGCCGGTTGGCGATCGCGACGATGAGCTCGCCGGCCAGCAGCGAGCGCCAGGCGAAGGCCCAGCCCTGCTTCAGCCCCGAGACGATGCCGGGCAGCGCCGCCGGAACGATGACGTACCGGTACAGAGCGAGGCCGCGCGCCCCGAGGTTGCGACCGGCCCGGATCAGCGTGGGCGGCACGTAGTCGACGCCGGAGATGACCCCGTTGGCGACGGATGGGACGGCGCCGATGAGGATGACGAACAGGATGGCCGTCTCGCTGAGCTGGAACAGCAGGATCGCCAGCGGGAACCACGCGATCGAGGGCATCGTCTGCAGCCCCGTGATGAGCGAGCCGATGGCCGATCGCAGGAACCGCGACCGCGACACGACGACGCCGAGCGCGAGCCCCACGACGGAGGCCAGCGAGAACCCGACGACGCCCCGGCTCACCGTGACCGCCGTGGCGTGCCAGAACGGGCCCTGGGTGAGCTGGTGCCCGAGCTCCGCCAGCGCCGCCCCGGGTGAGGGGAGGACGTACTCCGGCTTGAGTCCCAGCAGGACGACGAGCTCCCACAGGCCGAGAACGAGGCCGACGGCCGCAGCCTTCGGTGCCAGCGCATGCCAGAGCCGTGAGCCGACCTGAGGCCGGTCCGCCGAGGTCTCGAGGGCGTCGAGGCCGCGTAGCTCGCCGGCGAGAACGGTGTCAGTCGCCATGACGGGCCACCTCCGCGCGCAGGGCGGCGGTGATCTCGCCGGTGGCCGAGGTCACCTCGGGGTCCTCGAACCGCCGCGGTCGCGGCAGGTCGATGCGATAGTCCGCGACGACCCGCCCCGGACGGCTCGACAGGAGGACGACCCGGTCGCCGAGGCGGACCGCCTCGCGGACGTTGTGGGTGACGAACAGGACGGTGAGGCCGCGGGCCCGCCAGATCGACTCGAGCTCGTCGTGAAGCAGGTCGCGCGTCATCGCGTCGAGCGCGCCGAAGGGCTCGTCCATGAGCAGGACCGTGCACTCGGTCGCCAGCGTCCTCGCCAACGCGACCCGCTGGCGCATTCCGCCGGACAGCTCATGTGGTCGCCGGTCGGCCCATGCGGACAGGTGAACCGTGGCGAGCAGCTCGCGGGCGATGCGCTCCCGGTCGACCGGCGACCGGCCGGAGAGCCGCAGCGGCAGGGCGACGTTGTCGAGCGCCGAGAGCCACGGCATCAGGGCATGCTCCTGGAACATGAACGCCGGTCGGCCGTCGACGCTGATGTCTCCACCGGTGACGGCGTCGAGGCCGCTGACGACGTTGAGCAGGGTCGACTTCCCGCACCCGGAGGCCCCGACGATGCAGACGAACTCCCCACGCGGAACGGACAGGCTGATCCCGTCGAGGGCGAGCGCGCCGTGCGCCCCGGCATACCGCTTGGTGACGTCGGTCAGGGTGACGGCCTCGCCGGCCCCGGCGCCCATCGGGGCCGCTGCTGGCGCGGACGGGCGCACGGCGACCTGGGTCATGGCGCCACCGTCGGCTTCCCGGCTGCGGCGAGGACCTCGTTGAGGAGCGTGAGGTCGACCATGCCGTCCAGGGACGGCTCGGTGGCGAGGATGCCGACCGCCGTCGCGTGCCGGGCTCCCTCGAGAAGGGCCGACGACACAGGGTCGTTGGTGAACTCGAGGTTCTTCCAGGCCGAGGCGATGATGGTGGGCGAGAGCTCCTTCCCGGCGACGGTCTTGATGACCGCGCCGACGTCCGCCTGGGCCTTCGCCGGGTCGGACGCGATGAACGCCTCGGCGTCGAGCTGGCCCTGAAGGAGCGCCCTGACCGTCTCGGGGTGTGCCGTGAGGAAGTCGGGACGGACCGCCAGCAGGGTTGTCGGGAACCGTCCGCCCGGCCACAGGGAGTGCTCGTCGACGAGCACCTTCCCGCCCGCGGCGAGGAGTCGGGTGACATACGGCTCCGGCACCCATGCGCCGACGATGAGGTGCTGGCTGAACGAGTCGAGGATCGCCGAGTTCGGCTGAGGGGTGACGCTGACGTCCCCACCCCCCTGGAGGTCGGTGCGCAGGCCCTGCTGGCGCAGCCAGTAGCGCAGGGCGATGTCCTGGGTGTTGCCGAGCTGCGGCGTGGCGACCTTCTTCCCCCGCAGGTCGGCCGCGCTGGTGATCGACGCGTCGACGACGAGGGCACTGCCGCCGTCGGCCGCCCCCGCGACAACCGTGATGGCCTGGCCGTCCGAGTTCAGGAAGGTGTTCGTGGCCGGCCCGGGACCGACGTAGGCCGCGTCGATGGCCCCGGACCTGAGGGCCTCCATCGCGGCCGGGCCGGCGTTGAACGTCGACACCGCCAGCGTGGTCGAGCCGAGATGCCGGGCGAACAGCCCCTCCCGGTCGGCGACGATGGCCACGGCGTGGGTGACGTTCGGGAAGTACCCGAGACGCACCCGGGTGGCCGGACCGCTCGCGGTCGAGCCCTCCGCCGCCGCACACCCGGCGAGCGTCGCCGCGACGGCGAGGAGGCTGATGACGCCGGCCACGGCCCTGCGCCGGCTCCTCACGTGTCCTGCTGGTTCTCTCATGTCTCCCCCTCGGGTCGGGTCACGGCGCCGGTCGCCGCATCTCGCATACTACCTTTATCCTACGTGTTAGGTAGATTATATAGGGTTAATAGGTATGCGGTGGACCGTGCGCCGGCGTGAGCCCCGTCACCGTGGGCCGAGCCGGCTGGGTGCCACCGCACCGGCCGGGTGCTGCGACCCGAGAGGTCAGCCGCCGATGACGACGCGGCCCCGGAGCACGATGGCCCGCGGGCGGTGCAGAACCCCCACGTCGGCCCGGGGGTCCGCGCCGAGGACGAGCAGGTCGGCGTCCTCCCCCTCGGCCAGCCCCGGACGACCCAGCCACGTGCGGGCCCCCCACGACCCGGCCGAGAGCGCCTCGGTCGGCGTGAGCCCGGCTGCGACGAGCTCGACGACCTCGTCGACGACGAGGCCGTGCCGGAGCGAGCCGCCCGCGTCGGTGCCGACGTAGATAGGGACGCCGGCCTCGTGGGCCGAGCCGATCGTCTCGTGGCGGCGCGCATGCAGGTCGACCAGGTGCCGGTAGTACTCGGGGAACTTCTCGCGGGCCGGCTCGGCGATGACCGGGAAGGTCGCGATGTTGACCAGCGTCGGGACGATCCTGATGCCCTGCCGCGCGAACTGCTCGACGGTGTCGGCCTCGAGCCCGCAGGCGTGCTCGACACAGTCGGTCCCGGCGGCGGCGAAGTCACGCAGCGACTCCTCGCCGAAGCAGTGGGCCGTCACCCGGGCGCCCTCCTCGTGGGCGACTGCGACGGCCTGGGCGAGGATGTCCCGTGGCCAGCAGGGGGCGAGGTCACCACGGTCACGGTCGATCCAGTCCCCCACGAGCTTGACCCACCCGTCACCGGCCCGGGCCTCGGCACGCACCCGGCCGACGAGCTGCTCGGGCTCCACCTCATGGGCGTACCCGCGGATGTAGCGCCTGGTCCTGGCGATGTGCCGCCCCGCCCGGATCAGCTTGGGCAGGTCCTCGCGCTCGTCGACCCAGCGGGTGTCGGCCGGCGAGCCGGCGTCCCGGATGAGCAAGGCACCGGCGTCGCGGTCCCCGAGCGCCTGCTCCTCGGCACGAGCGGCGTCGACGGCACCCTCCTTGGCGAGGCCGATGTGGCAGTGGGCGTCGACGAGTCCCGGCAGGACCCACCCGGGGAGGGTGTCGACCTCGAGGCCCGGAGCGCTCGGCCGCTCGAAGGTGAGCCGGCCCCCGACCACCCATGCCTCGGAGCGGACCTCGTCCGGGCCGACGAGAACCGGTCCGCTCAGGTGCAGCACCGCGTCCATGGCCCGACCCTACCGAGAGGCCCTCGGCGCCACCGCGGCCGTCCGCCCCTGCGGCCAGGGCGGCCAGCCCGTCCTCGACCAGGGCGGCGAGCCGGGGGCCGTCGTGCACGTGCTCAGGATCGACCACGACCGCCACTGCCAGCCGCCCGGCATACGAGAGGACATCGAAGGAGACGGTGACGTTGCCGGGGTTGACGGCGACCGGGACGATCCTGGCGACCTCACCGCCCGCCAGGTGCACGCGGGTCTGCGGACCCCGCACGTTGGTCTCGAACGTGTGGACGAGGTGCTGGCGCGCGACGAGCGCCTGGAACGCGCCCACCGCCGCCAGGCCCCGGAACACCGGCGTGAGCAGGGCTGCCGAGGCGCCGCGTGCCCCCTCCTGGAGCCGGCTCGACTGCTCGGTGACGGCGGCCAGGCGGATATCGCTGTCCTGGACGGCGGGCACCCGGATCGGGATGACCCCCGTGGCGTTCCCGAGCGAGCCCGCCTCGCTCTGGGCCCGCGAGGATACGGGAACCGAGACGACGAGCTCGCTCACCCGCTCGCCCCGGCCGGCCAGGAGGTCGACGAGCGCGCCGGACACGGCGACGACGACGAGGTCGTTGATGCGGACGCCGCGACGGCGGGCCCCCGAGTGCAGGGCCTCGAGGTCGACCTCGGCGAGGTGCACCCGCCGGTCCCCACTCGTCGCCCGAAGGAGGCTGCAGCGGTCGGCGCCGCGAGGACCGCGCAGCCCGAGCTCGGTGACCGCCGAGCCCAGGCGACGCACCGCGGCCGGCACGCGGCCCACCGCGGCCAGCCGCTCCCGCCAGGCGTCGGCGGCCAGGGCCGACGGGTCCGGCACCGGGCAGGTCGGCTGCGAAGGGGCAAGGCCGGCGGCCTCGTCGACGAGCGTCGCCAGGACCGCCAGCCCGCCCATGCCGTCGGCGACGACGTGGTGCAGGACGATGGCCAGCCCGACAGCCCGTCCGGACCCGTCCTCGAGGATCCGCGCCTGCCACAGCGGCCGGTCGCGGGGCAGCCGAGTGAGGACGAGGTCGGTCGCGGTCCTCAGACGAGGGTCGTCGGCGCTGCGACCGGGCTGCGAGCCGGCGACGAGGTCTCGGACCGGCGCTGTCCCGACATGGCGGTCGAGGGCGAAACCGGGGTC
This sequence comes from uncultured Actinomycetota bacterium, assembly GCA_963800435.1. Taxonomy (GTDB): domain Bacteria; phylum Actinomycetota; class Actinomycetes; order Actinomycetales; family Dermatophilaceae; genus CAVSJJ01. The sequence goes on along the minus strand of CAWDBE010000008.1, from coordinate 515,775 downwards.
GTCGGCCCAGACGGCCCTGCCGCACCCCGGCGGCGTGCGGACCAGCCGTTGGCGCAACCGGCGTACTCGCGGCACCCGGTCGGCGAGGACCTCCCGCAGGGCGGTGGCGGTCGGGGCACCCTCGGGCGAGAGCTCGAGCAGCGCCCCGATGTTCATCGGCACGCTGCCCCGGTCGACGGCGAGCGTCATGAGGTCGCTGCCGCTGGCCCGGTCGATGGACGCGGGTGGGTGGTCGACGCCCATGCGCCTCACTGTAGAGGCGGGCGGCAGCACTGACAGGCGCAGCGAGGCGCCTCGTCCGCGGCCGGTGGCCCCACCCGCACCGAGCTCGCCGGGCTGCTCAGGTGGGGAGCCGGAACACCGAGACCCGCTCCCACAGGTCCGCGGCACCGAAGTCCCGGGTCGCCACATCCTTGGACGCCCCGGTCCGCACCTTCGAGCCGCCAGGGAACACGTGACGCCCGCCGGCGATGCGCAGGAGGCGGACCTGGGTGGCGTCCGCGCACTGCCACACCTGCTCGGTCGTCGTCATGCCGTCCTCGGCCCGGTCGGGCAGGGTGGTACTGGTGGACGCGGCGGAGCAGCGGTCGCGCGACACCCACCCGGCCATGCTCTGGCTCACGCCGACCTTCGGCCGCGGATCCTGGTCGGCGCAGGCCGTCGTCGAGGTCCGGTAGGTCCAGCATTCGTCGTCGGTGCCATGGACGTCGATGACGGTGATCGGCCGTGACGGGGCGCAGTGGGCGTTGGTCGCGTACTCGTTCTCCCCCGACACGGGGACGACCGCGGCGACCCGGTCGGCCATCTCGCAGGCCACCCGGTGGGCCATGGCCCCGCCGTTGGAGAAGCCCATGACGTAGACCCGTGCCCGGTCCACCGGGTAGCGCTGCTCCAGCTGGGCGAGCAGGGAGCGCAGGTAGCCGATGTCGTCGGCGCCGGAGTCGCACGCGTAGCCGGACGCGCAGGCGTATGCCGGCCCGCCGCCGCCGGCGTTCCACGTCCGCAGCGAGGAGAGCACCCGGTTCGGCGTGCCGCTGGCATAGACGGTGATGAAGCCGGCCCGGGCGCCGACGGCCTGCAGACACGTCGGGCTGGCGAGGTCGCCGCCTGCGCAGGTGGTCGCCTGGGCGTTGGTCGCGTTGCCGCCACCGCCGTGGAGGAAGAGCACGAGCGGGACGGGGCCCTGGCCGAGGCCAGGAGGGAGGTATGCCGCGTACGGCCTCCCGGCGAGCGTGCCCGTGACCGGCGCCGTCGCCGTGGCCGGGTCGCTGGTCCCGGCCGCGCCCGGCGGGGTGACGGCGGCCCCGGCCGGCGTGGGGGACACTGCGCCCCGGGCGCGGAGCCGGCCACCGGCGCAGCCGGCGGCCAGGACGGCGACGGCGAGCGCCACTGCGGTGATGCGCACCCACCTCGTCATGGTGGGAACGCTATGGGTGGGCCATCGAGCCCACCTCGAGGGTTCCTCGTGGTCCCCTGGAGGCCCGGGTCCGCGTCCGGCCGCGTCCGTGGCGCGGTCAGCCGCCGCGGGGCCCCTCCGCGGTGCGGGGGAGGAACTTCTCGAACCCAGGTGGCAGCTGCGCGGGGTCGAGGTCCTCCGGCGCGGGTCCGGCCTGCCCCGACCCTGCGCCGAAGGCCGAGCCGGGTGGCGGTCCGGAGACCCGGTCCTCCTGCGCGGCCCGCTCCTCGGCGGCCCGCTTCGCGGGGTTGCCCGACCTGGACTTCTTGCGCTGCGGCGGCGCCTGCCGCCCCTTGCGCTTGGCGCCGCCCAGTCCGGGCATCCCCGGCATCCCCGGGATACCGCCGCCGCGGGCGAGCTGCTTCATGACCTTCTGGGCCTCGCCGAACCGTTCGAGCAGGCCGTTGACCTCTGAGGTGCTGACCCCGGAGCCCTTGGCGATGCGCGCCCGGCGCGAGCCGTTGATGGCCTTGGGGTGGGTCCGCTCGAACGGCGTCATCGACCGCACCATCGCCTCGATGCGGTCGAACTCGCGCTCGTCGAGGTTGTCGAGCTGGGCGCGCATCTGGCCCATCCCGGGCATCATCCCCAGCATCGCCTTGAGCGAGCCCATCTTCTTGATGGCCGCCATCTGCTGGAGGAAGTCGTCGAAGGTGAAGTCCTCCTGGGCGAGGAACTTCCGCTCCATCTCGGCGGCCTCGTGGGCGTCGAACGCCCGCTGGGCCTGCTCGATGAGGGTCAGGACGTCGCCCATGTCGAGGATCCGCGAGGCCATCCGGTCGGGGTGGAAGACCTCGAAGTCCTTGACCTGCTCGCCCGTGGAGGCGAACAGGATCGGCCGGCCGGTGACCGTCGCGACCGACAGGGCGGCGCCGCCGCGGGCGTCGCCGTCGAGCTTGGTGAGGACCACGCCGGTGACGTCTACCCCGTGGAGGAAGGCCTCGGCCGTCTCGACGGCGGCCTGGCCGATCATCGCGTCGATGACGAACAGGACCTCGTCGGGCTCGATGGCGGCGCGGATGTCGGCCGCCTGCTGCATGAGGTTCTCGTCGACGGCGAGCCGCCCCGCGGTGTCGACGATGACGACGTCGTGCTGGGCGGTCCGCGCGCGCTCGATCCCGGCCTGGGAGACCGAGACCGGGTCCCCGTAGGAGCGGGTCCCCTCCACGTCGCCGGTCACCGCGTCGTGGCCGAACACGTTGCCGCGCTCGGGAGCGAACACCGGCACCCCGGCCCGCTCCCCCACCACCTCCAGCTGGGTCACCGCGTTGGGGCGCTGCAGGTCGGCGGCGACGAGCAGAGGGGTGTGGCCCTGGTCCTTGAGCCAGTAGGCGAGCTTGCCGGCGAGGGTCGTCTTGCCGGAGCCCTGCAGGCCCGCGAGCATGATGACGGTCGGCGGGTTCTTGGCGAACCGAATCGTCCGGGTCTGGCCGCCGAGGATCTCGACGAGCTCGTCGTTGACGATCTTGACGACCTGCTGCGCGGGGTTGAGCGCCTCCATGACGTCGGTACCGAGGGCTCGCTCGCGCACCGCGTGGGTGAAGTCCTTGACGACGGGCAGGGCGACATCGGCCTCGAGCAGGGCCATCCGGATGTCACGGATCGTCTTGTTGACGTCGGACTCGCTGAGGCGTCCCTTGCCCCGCAGGTTCTTGAACGTCTCGGTCAGGCGGTCGGACAGGCTCGTGAACACCGGTCAAGGCTAACGGAGCGGGGCCGGTGCCCCTGCCGCCCGCTCACCCCACTGCACCGCTCGGGTGTCAGGGACCGTCGCAGGTGTCGATGACGAGGCCGACGATCTGGGCGACGACCGCCGGCTCGAGCTGGGCGCCCCCCGGGTCCGTGAGGTAGAACGTGTCGAGCGTCTGGCCGGCATACGTCGCGATGTGGGCCGACCGAACCGACAGGTCCGCGGCGGCGAAGGCCAGCCCGAGCTCGTGCAGCAGCGCCGGACGGTCGTCGGCCCGCACCTCGAGGACAGTGGCGTCGGCACTCGCGGCGGGCACGACGAACGCGCGGGCCTGGCCCGGCGACCCGGTTACGGCCCGGGAGGTGGGGCGGCTGGCCCCGGACCGGCGCCGGTGCAGCGACTGCAGCGGGCCGTGGTCTCCCGAGGCGAGGCGGATCAGCCCCCGGACGAGCCGGTCGGACTCCGGCGCCGCCCCGCTCGGGGACTCGACGTGCCACTCGTTGGCGGCCACGCCGTCGACCGTGCGCAGCACGGCCGTCCGGACGAGGAAGCCCTCGGCGGCGAGCAGCCCGGCCGTGTCGGCGAACAGCCCCATCCGGTCGTGGTCGAAGATGTCGAGGCGGTACGAGCCGCCGCGCGGGAGGACCCGCACGACCGGCTCCCCCGTGCCTCCGATCGCCGGGAAGACGTCGTTGAGCGAGGCCGTCGGTTCGGGGTCGCGCAGCCGCCCGGCCTCGTCGAACCGGGCCCGCACGGTCTCGGCGAGCTGCCCGAGCAGCGAGGCGCGCCAGTCGGTCCAGGCCTTCGCCCCAGCGGCCGAGGCGTCGGCCTCGGTGAGCGCGAGCAGCAGCTCGAACACGTCACGGTCGCTCCCGACGGCCTCGAGGGCCGCAGCGACGGTGGCCGGGTCCTGGTGGTCACGGCGGGTGGCGAGCTCGATGAGGGTCAGGTGCTCGCGCACGAGGGTGCCGATGACCTCGACGTCCGGCTCCGGGAACCCCATCCGTCGAGCCGCCTCGACCGCGAGGGGCGCTCCCGTCGTCGAGTGGTCGCGGGCACCGCGGACCTTGCCGATGTCGTGGAGCAGGGCCGCGACGAGCAGCAGGTCCGGCCGCGAGACGTCGCGGACCATCCCCGTGCCGCGAACCACGGACTCGATGAGGTGCCGGTCGACCGTGTGCCGGTGCACGGGGTTGTGCTGCGGGCGGCTGCGGACGTCCGCCCACCGCGGGACCCAGTCGTCGACGACGCCGACCTGGTCCAGGCCCTCCCACACCGTGACGAGACCCGGGCCGCTGGCGAGCAGGTCGGCGAACAGGCCGCGCGCCAGCTCCGGCCACGGCGTGGGCAGCGCCGGGCACCGGTGCTTGAGGTTCTCCAGCGTCATCGGCGAGAGGGGCAGGTTGGCCCGGGCGGCGACGACCGCAGCGCGCAGCGGCAGCAGCGGGTCGTCCTCGAGCAGCCGTCCGGAGCCGAGGACGACCTCGCCGTCGCTCTCGAACAGGCCGAAGCCGAGCGGCGACATCTGCGGCCGGCGCGGGCCCACCCGCAGCACGCGGGCGCGCTGGGACTGGCCGGCGCGGCGGACGGTGCCGTCGAGGGCGTAGGCGATGGTGCGGGCGGATCGGGACACCTCGGTGAGCATGTCGTCGGGATCGCCGTAGCCGAGCAGGGCGGCGACCGCGTCGTGGTCCTCTCGGCCGAGCCGGTCGCGGCCGCGACCGGTGACGACGTGGACCGCGTCCCGGACGTCGAGCAGCCGGGCGTACGCCGCGTCGACCGCGCCGTGCGGACGGTCGGTCAGCCACGCCTCGGTGAGGGCCTTGAGGACCGTCATGTCGCGAAGGCCGCCGTGCGCCTCCTTGAGGTCGGGCTCGATGTCCTGGGCCAGCTCGCCGTGCCGGTGGTGGCGGGCGTGCAGGGCCTCGGTGAGCTGTGGCAGCCGCTTGCGAGCGTTCGCGCGCCAGTCGTGTGCCACCGTGGTGCGGGCCGCCGCGACCACCTCCTCGTCGCCGGCGACGCACGACAGGTCGAGCAGCCCGACGGCTGCCGTGAGGTCGCCGCCGGCCACGGTGCGGCACTGGTTGACGGTGCGGACGCTGTGGTCGAGGCGGACGCCGGCGTCCCAGATCGGGTACCAGATCCGGTCGGCGAGGGCGGTGACCTCCTGGGCCCCGAGCGAGCGGTCGAAGTGGACGAGCACGAGGTCGTAGTCGCTCAGCGGGCCGGCATCGCCGCGGCCCAGGCTGCCGACCGCAGCCAGGGCGATCCCCTCGGCGCTACGGCCGACGGTCGCCGACGCCCACACCTCACCGAGCCACTGGCGGTTGAACTCCGCGAGCGCCCGACGGCGGGCCGGGCCGGCACCCGCGGCTGAGAAGCTGCGGGTGCCGGCCAGGTCGAGCCGCCGCGCCGTGACGTCGGTGGACTCGCTACCCATCAGGGTCCTTTCCGCTGTGATGTCCTGGCCTGGCGATTGTCCTACCTGTGGTTCTGCCTGGCGCCCCGGTGCGCGCCCGCCGAGGTTGCGGCGGGCGCGCACCGAGGGTTGGTTCGCGGCATACCGGGTGGTGTGCCTGGCCCGGACCCCGCCTCAGATGGCCTCGGCGCCGTGCTCGCCGGTGCGCACCCTCGCGACGTCCTCGACCGCGGTGACCCAGACCTTGCCGTCGCCGATGCGACCGGTCTGCGCGGCCTTGAGGATGACATCGACGACGGGGCCGGAGTCCACATCGTCGATGAGGACCTCCAGGCGGACCTTCGGCACGAAGTCGACGGTGTACTCGGCACCGCGGTAGACCTCGCTGTGACCGCGCTGGCGCCCGTACCCGGACGCCTCGCTGATGGTCATGCCGCTGATCCCGAAGGCCTCGAGGGCCTCCTTGACCTGGTCGAGCTGGTGGGGCTTGATGATCGCGGTGACCAGCTTCATCCGTTGGCTCCTTCCAGCGACGGGGCAGCTGACGAGGTGACGACCGACGCGCCACCCCCGAAGCGCCCACCGAGGAGGCCTGCGTCGTAGGCCGACTCGCCGTGCTCGTTGGAGTCGATGCCCTCGACCTCGGCCTCGTCGCTGACCCGCCAACCGATCGTGTACTTGATCGCCAGGCCGATCACGGCGGTCAGGACGCCGGTCCACACGAGGGTGAACAGCGCCGCCCCCGTCTGGTCGCCGAGCGAGGTGAGGCCGCCGCCGTAGAAGAGGCCGTCGACGCCACCCGGGGCTGCCGCGGTGGACAGGAACCCGATGAGGATGGTGCCGACGAGCCCGCCGACGAGGTGCACACCGACGACGTCGAGCGAGTCGTCGAGGTCGAACTTGTACTTCAGGCTCACGGCCCAGGCGCACAGGGCGCCCGCGACGGCGCCGATCGCGATGGCACCGACGAGGTTGACCGCCCCACATGACGGGGTGATGGCGACCAGGCCGGCGACGATGCCCGACGCAGCACCCAGCGAGGTGGCCTTGCCGTGCAGGATCCGCTCCATGGCGAGCCATGCGAGCATGGCCGCGCAGGTCGCGATCGTCGTGTTCATGAAGGTGAACCCGGTCTCGGACATGAACTGTGCCGTGCTCTTCTCGGCGGTGTCGCCGGTGAGCACGACCGAGCCGACGTTGAAGCCGTACCAGCCGAACCACAGCAGGCCTGCACCGGCCATGGTGAGGGTCAGGTTGTGCGGCTTCATGGGCTCCTTGCCGAAGCCCTTCCGCCGGCCGATGATGAGCGCCAGCACGCCACCGGCGATACCTGCGTTGATGTGCACGACCGTGCCACCCGCGTAGTCCTGCTGCGCCAGGTGGCTGTACACCCAGCCGCCGCCCCAGGTGTTGTGGGCGATCGGGAAGTAGCACAGCGTCAGCCACAGCGGGACGAAGACCATCCATGACGAGAACTTGACGCGGTCGGCGATGGCACCGGAGATGAGCGCGGCTGTGATCGTGGCGAACGTGAGCTGGAACAGCACCCCGACGTAGGGGCTGCCAGTTCCCGTGGCGTCGCTGTGCCAGTCGACCCCGTTGAGGCCGAACAGCTCGAACGGGTTGCCGATGAGCTTGCCGTTCCCGGCGCCGGCCCAGCCCTCCGACCAGCCCCACAGCACGAAGACGATGGCGCCGATGCCGAAGGCCCCGTAGGACATCATCATCATGTTCAGCACGGACTTCGAGCGGCTCATGCCGCCGTAGAAGAGGGCCAGAGCTGGCACGGTCATCATCAGGACGAGGGCTGTCGCCACAAGCATGAAGGCGTAGTAGCCGTCCAAGGAACCTCCAGAGTTCGGATAGTTACGGGCGGGCGCACCCGGCGCCATCGGCCCCGGAGCGGCACCCCGCCCTTGTACGCCCAACAGCCTTGGGTCGGCAGGTTTCGCGTTGCGGCTCATCGTGTTTCGTGGATGTTGCATGAATGCTCCCTGTGTAAGCATCGGGTAACCCCGTCCCCCGGGTCCCACATCCCGAGACCTCGTGGACTGTGCGACAGTGACGAGGTGGCACCGGTCCTGCTCTTCGACGGCGACTGCGGCCTGTGCTCGTCGCTCGCCCGGTTCGCGACGGCCCGGTTGCGGCCCGCCGGGGACGATGCCGCGTATGCCGTGCTGCCGTACCAGGACTACGACCTCGCCTCGGTGGGACTCACCGAGGCGCAGTGCACCCAGGCCCTGCAATGGGTGGACGAGCGGGGTCACCGCCACTCGGCGCAGGACGCCGTGGCGCGGCTGCTCCTCGCCTCGCGCTGGTGGGCGCGGCCGGCGGGGGCGCTCCTGCTCGCCCCGGGCGTGCACGCCGTGGCGGGGGCGGCATACCGCTGGGTGAGCCGCAACCGGCACCGGCTACCCGGCGGCACGCCCGCGTGCGCCCGGGACCAGGACCCAGCGTCCGCGTAACCGGCGGTCATGACGACCAAACGCTCGGACGCAACGCAGGACCCAGGGCGGGACGCAGGGCGGCCCGGACGCCACCGGGCGCCGGGGTGGCTGCCCGTCAGTCCAGGATGGCGTCGACGAAGGCCTCGGGGTCGAACGGTGCGAGGTCGTCGGGGCCCTCCCCCAGCCCGACGAGCTTGACCGGCACGCCGAGCTTGCGCTGCACGGCGACGACGATGCCGCCCTTGGCCGTGCCGTCGAGCTTGGTCAGGACGATCCCGGTGATGCCGACGACCTGCGCGAACACCTCCGCCTGGCGCAGGCCGTTCTGGCCCGTCGTCGCGTCGAGGACGAGGAGGACCTCGTCGATGGGCGAGCGCTTCTCGATGACCCGCTTGACCTTGCCGAGCTCGTCCATCAGCCCGACCTTGGTGTGCAGCCGTCCCGCGGTGTCGACGATGACGGCGTCGGCCTCGAGCTCGGCCGCGGCGCAGACGGCGTCGAACGCCACCGAGGCCGGGTCGGCGCCATCGCGGTCGGAGCGCACAGTCGGCACCCCGACCCGCTCGCCCCAGGTCTGCAGCTGGTCGGCCGCCGCCGCCCGGAACGTGTCGGCGGCCCCGAGGACGACGTCCTTGTCCTCGGCGACGAGCACCCGGGCCAGCTTGCCGACGGTCGTCGTCTTGCCGGTGCCGTTGACGCCGACCACGAGGATGACGGCCGGCCGGCCGTCGACGCGCGACGAGGCGACCGCGCGGTCCATGGTGGGGTCGACGAGCTCGATGAGGTCCTGACGCAGCCAGCCGCGCACCGTCGCCTCGTCGGTCGAACCGTCGACCAGCACCTGCGTCCGCAGGCGCTCGACGAGCTCCGGTGCTCGCCTCGACGCCGAGGTCAGCGGCGAGCAGGGTGTCCTCGACCTCCTCCCAGGCCGCCTCGTCGAGGTGGCCGCGCGAGAGCAGCGCGAGCAGCCCCTGGCCGAGCGACGAGCGGGACCGGGCCAGCCGGGCCCGCAGCCGCCGCAGCCGGCCGGCCGGAGCCTCGGGGCGCTCGAGCGTCGGCGTGGGAGCCGGCTCGGCCGGGGCGGCCGGCGCCTCGACGCCCGCGGGAGGAGCCTCGGTGAGGAGGCCGGTCCCCCCGTCGGCACCCGGGCCCGCCTCGTCGTCGCTCGTGCCCGTGGCACCGCCCACCTGGGGCGTGGGCGGCCGGCCGGAGACCTCGGCACGGCGGCCGCGGCTGCGCAGCAGGGACACGGCCAGCAGCCCGCCGACGAGGACGATGGCGACGGCGATGCCGATGTAGGCGATGACGGTGTTGCTCACCGGCTCATCCTCGCAGCCGTCGCAGGCACCCCCAAACCGGCGCCCGCGGCATCCGCAGCCCGGCCGCGCTCACCGGAGCGGGTCAGAAGATCCGGACGCGCTCGTCCTCGGGCAGCCACATGCCGTCGGCCTCGCCGACGTCGAACGCCTCGTGGAACTCGGTGAGGTTGCGGGCCGTGTTGGCGCGCAGCTCGATGGGGCTGTGCGGGTCGATCGAGAGCAGCCGGATGGCCTCGGCCTCACGCGAGCGCCCGCGCCAGACCTGCGCCCAGCCGACGAAGAAGCGCTGGTCACCGGTGAGGCCGTCCATGACCGGCGGTTCGGTGCCCTCGGTCGCGATCCGGTATGCCGCGTAGCCGATGGTCAGCCCGCCGAGGTCGCCGATGTTCTCACCGACGGTGAGCGCACCGTTGACCTTGTGGCCGGGGGCGTCGTGCGGCTCCAGCACGGAGAACTGGGCGATGAGGCGCTGGGCCCGCTCGTCGAACCTGGCCCGGTCCTCGTCGGTCCACCAGTTGCGCAGGCTGCCCGTGCCGTCGAACTGAGAGCCCTGGTCGTCGAACCCGTGGCCGACCTCGTGGCCGATCACCGCGCCGATGCCGCCGTAGTTGACGGCGTCGTCGGCGTCGACGTCGAAGAACGGCGGCTGGAGGATCGCCGCCGGGAAGACGATCTCGTTCATGCCGGGGTTGTAGTAGGCGTTGACCGTCTGCGGGGTCATGAACCACTCGTCGCGGTCGACCGGACCCCCGAGCTTGGCGAGGTTGCGGTCGAGCTCGAACGCGGCCGCCCGGCGGACGTTGCCGGCCAGGTCGCCGGCGTCGACGGCCAGCGAGGAGTAGTCGCGCCACCGGTCGGGATAGCCGATCTTGGCCGTGAAGGCCTCGAGCTTGGCCAGGGCCTCGCGGCGGGTCTGCTCGCCCATCCACGACAGCCGGCTGAAGTCGCGGCGGAACGCCTCGACGAGGTTCTCGACGAGGTGGACCATGCGGTCCTTCGCGTGGGGCGGGAAATGCTCCTCGACGTAGAGCTGTCCCACGGCCTCGCCAAGGGCGTCCTCGACGAGCGAGACACCGCGCTTCCAGCGCTCGCGCATCTCGGGGACACCGGACAGGGTGCGGCCGTAGAAGTCGAAGTTCTCCTCGACCAGTGCCGAGGAGAGGTAGGGCGCGAAGGCGTGCACGACCCGCCAGCGCAGCCAGGCGCGCCACGCCTCGATCGGCTCGTCGGCGAGAGCCGCGGCCATGGCCGAGAGGAAGCTCGGCTGGCGGGCGACGGCCGCATCCAGGGTCGAGGGCGGGGCCTTCAGGCCCGCGAGGAAGCCGTCCCAGTCCACGTCGGGGGTGAGCTCGGCCAGGGCCGCCCGGTCGACCTTGGTGTAGGTCCTGACCGGGTCCCGGTTGGCCACCTTGTCCCAATGTCCGGCGGCGAGCCGGGTCTCGAGCGCCATCACGGTCGCGGCGGCCGCCTCGGCGTCGGGGAGCCCGGCCAGGGCGAGCATGCGGGCGACATGGCCGACGTACGCCGTGCGGGTCTCGGCGTGGGTGTCCTCGCGGTAGTACGACTCGTCCGGGAGGCCGAGGCCCGCCTGCTCGAGGTAGACGACGTAGGCCTCGGGGTCGCGGTCGTCGGTGCTGACGATGGGATGGACGAGACCGTCCACGCCCTCGCGCCCCAGGGCCCCGAGCAGGCGCAGCAGGGCGGCGCTGCCGTCGACCCGCTCGACGGCGGCGAGCCCCTCGGTCAGCGGCGCCACCCCGAGCCGCTCGACGGCCTCCTCGTCCATGAAGCTCGCATAGAGGTCGCCGACCTTGCGCGCGACGCTGCCCGGCTCGGCGTCCCCGGCGGCGACCAGCTCGATGAGGGTGCGGACATGCTCCTCGGCCTGCTCGCGCAGGATGTCGAAGGTGCCGTAGCGGCCTCGGTCACCGGGGATCTCGGTACGCGCCACCCAGCGGCTGTTGACATGGCCGAACAGGTCGTCCTGGGGGCGGACCTCCCGGTCCAGGTCGGCGGGGTCGATCCCGGACCTCACGCCGCACCCGCCTCGGTCCCGTCGTCGGACCCGGATCCGTGGCCCCGGCCGCGCCCGGCTCCGGCCCCCAGGCCACGTAGGGCGCCGACGAGCTCCTCGCCGCTCGGGCCGAGGACGTCGCGGCCGTCGCGGCGAGCGGAGAGAGCAACGGAGACGACGACCGCGAGGCCGAGGCCGAGGCTGACGATCAGGGCGATGACGAGGATGAGCACCGACCTAGCCTGACCGACGCCTCACCCATCCCCCAAATCGACACCCCGGCAGCGGGGACCCAGAGCGAGCGGACCCGCCGGGTAGGCTCCGCACGTGAGCGAGGCCCCCTCTGTGCCGCGGCGCCGGATCCGCAGGCCGCGGGGGGCACCGCTGATCGAGGTCCTCATCGCCGTTCTCGCCGTGGCCCTCGTCCAGGGCTACATCATCAAGCCGTTCCAGGTGCCGTCCCAGTCGATGGAGAACACCCTCGACATCGGCGACCGCATCCTCGTCAACCGCACCGACCACAGCATCCACCGACTCGACATCGTCGTGTTCGGACACGGCGAGACCTGGACCCAGCCACACCTCGCACCGGCGTCGAACCCCCTGGTCAAGCTGGTCCGCGGGTTCGGCAACCTCACCGGGATCGGGCCCTCTGACACGGCCTACACGGTGAAGCGGGTCATCGGAGCGCCCGGCGACAGGGTCAGCTGCTGCAGCCTCGAGGGACAGGTCGTCGTCAACGGCCGGCCGATCGACGAGCCCTACGTCTTCGAGGACCTGTCGTTCAGCCCCGGGACCCTGGACTGCCAGACCTCCCCACGGTCGAGCCGCTGCTTCCCCGAGCTCACCGTGCCGAGCGACGCGATCCTCGTGCTCGGTGACCACCGCTCCCAGTCCGCGGACTCCGTCGTCAGCTGCCGCGGGGCGGTGACGGCGCCCGGCTGTGCCAGGTTCGTCCCGCTGGACCGGGTGGTCGGGCCGGTCGTGTCCCGGTTCTGGCCGCTCAGCCGGGTCGGCTCGGTCGGCTGACCCGCGGGTGTCGTGCCCGGCAGCACGGGGTGGATGCCGGGCCACGCCCGGCCCCGACCGGCTGCGCCCGAAGCGAACGCCCGTTGCCCCCAGCGGTGGGCGGTGTTGAGGTGGGACGATGCGACTCCTCGTTCTCGGCGGCACCGCATTCCTCGGCCGCGCGGTCTGCCAGGCTGCTCTCTCCCGCGGGCACGAGGTGACCTGCGTCGCCCGGGGTCTCGCGGGATCTCCTGCCCAGGGAGCACGGCTGGTCCGGGCCGACCGGGACGACCCGGCCGCGAGGCTCGGCGGAGCCGAGGGTGAGCCGTGGGACGCCGTGGTCGACGTGGCGCGGCAACCCGGTCAGGTGCGCCGGGCCACGGAGGCGCTCGCCGGCTCGGGGGCGCACTACGTCTTCGTCTCGACGGGCAACGTCTACGCCGACCACGCCACCGTCGGGGCCGACGAGGCTGCCCCGCTCCTGACGCCACTGGAGTCCGACGTCATGGCGGACATGAGCGAGTACGGACCGGCCAAGGTCGCCTGCGAGGCTCACGTGCGGGCGGCCTTCGCAGACGACGGCTGGCTCATCGCCCGAGCCGGGCTCATCGGCGGGCCGGGCGACCGGTCGGGCCGGACGGGCTACTGGCCCTGGCGGCTCGCCCACCCGAGCAACCCGGCAGGTCAGGTCCTCGTACCCGACATCCCGGACTTCCCGTGCCAGGTCATCGACGTGCGCGACCTTGCCGTCTGGCTCGTCCGGTGCGCCGAGGACCGCGCGGCCGGTGCGGTCAACGCGAGCGGCGACACGATCAGCTTCACCGAGCTCCTCGACACCGCGGCGGAGGCGGCCGGCGCGCGACCCACCCTCGTCAGCGCCGACCCGGCCTGGCTCATCGGCCAAGGGGTCGAGGAGTGGATGGGACCGCGCTCGATGCCGATGTGGATCGCCGACCCGGAGTACGCCGGCTTCACGTCCCGGAGCAACGCAGCGGCCCGCGAGATGGGGCTGCGTCCGCGGCCGCTGGTGCAGACCCTCCGCGACGTCCTCGCCTGGGAGCAGTCCCGGCCCGCCGAGGAGCCTCGTCAGGCCGGGCTCACCGACGCCGAGGAGCGCGAGCTGCTCGACGCGCTGGCGGGAGGTCGGCCGGCCTCGGCCGACTGACCCGGCTCAGGCCGTGGCGGCGACGTCGCGGAGGCGCTGGGACACGACCGTCGTCACGCCGTCGCCGCGCATGCTGACGCCGTACAGGGCGTCGGCCATCTCCATCGTCCGCTTCTGGTGGGTGATGACGATGAGCTGGCTGGAGTCGCGCAGCTCCTCGAGCAGGATGATGAGCCGCCCGAGGTTGGTGTCGTCGAGCGCCGCCTCGACCTCGTCCATGATGTAGAAGGGGCTCGGCCGGGCCTTGAAGATCGCGACGAGCAGCGCGACGGCCACGAGTGAGCGCTCGCCGCCGGAGAGCAACGAGAGCCGCTTGACCTTCTTGCCCGGGGGCCGCGCCTCGACCTCGATCCCGGTCGCCAGCATGTCGGCGGGGTCGGTGAGCACGAGCGAGCCCTGCGCCGCCGGGGAAGAGCCGCTCGAAGACCCGCTCGAACTGGGCGGCGGTGTCGTGGAAGGCCTCGGTGAAGACCTGCTCGACGCGCTCGTCGACCTCGCGGACGATGTCGAGCAGGTCGCGCTTGGACTTCTTGAGGTCCTCGAGCTGCTCGGTGAGGAACTTGTGCCGCTCCTCCAGCGCCGCATACTCCTCGAGCGCGAGCGGGTTGACCCGTCCGAGCGCGGTCAGGCCGCGCTCGGCGCGGCGCAGCCGCTTCTCCTGCTCCTCGCGGACGAACGGCCGCGGCTCGGGGTGTTCCGCGGGGTCTGCCGGGTCGTCCGGGCCGGGGATGTAGCGGGATGAGCTGGTGCGGGCCGTAGTCCTCCATGACGACGTCGGGGTCGACCCCGAGCTCCTCGATGGCCCTGGCCTGGAGCTGCTCGATCCGGGCGACCTGGCGCGCGCGGGCGACCTCGTCGCGGTGCGCCGAGTCGGTGAGCTCGCGCAGCTCGTCCTGGTGCGTCGTCATCTCCTCGCGAACCGCGTGCAGGGCCCGGTCGCGCTCGACGCGCGCCTCGCTCCGCCTCGTCGCGGGCCCGCGTCGCTCGGGCCAGGGCGTCGGTGACCATGCCGTGGGCGTATGCCGCAGCATGCGCCACGGCGTCGGCGATGCTCGCCTCGCGGCGCCGCCGCTCCCGCCGCTGGCGCAGCCGCTCGCGGGCCGCGAGCTCGCCCTGGGCGGCACCCTCGAGGGACTCGGCCCGGCCCTTGAGGGCGCGGGCCCGCTCCTCCTTGGTCCGCAGGGTCGAGCCGCACCTCGGTCTCGGCCGTGCGGGCCCGGCTGGCCTCCGAGCTCGAGACGGTCGCGCTCGTCGGTGCTCGGCTCCGCCGGTCTCGGCCGGCTCGGCACCTGCCTCCTCGAGACGGGCGCCGAGGGCCTCCAGCTCGACCCGGTCGGACTCGAGGCGGCCCGCGCGTCGTCGATGGCCCGCTGGGTTCGCTCGGCCTCGGCCCGGGCCGAGCGCATCGTCGCCCCGAGCTGGCCGAGCCGCTCGGCGACGGCCGCCATCTTCGCGTCGGACTCGTGGAGGGCGTCCAGGGCGGCGTCCACCCGCTCCTGGACGCCGCGGCGCGCGGTCCTGCGCCGCGGCGAGGGCTGAACCGGGCCTGCTCGGCGACGGCGGTGGCGTCGGCGACCCGCTCGCTCGGTCTCCTCGAGGTGCGCCTGGAGCTCGAGCAGCGCTCTCGCCCGAGCTGCCGCCGCCCCGGACCCAGCCGGGGGCGTAGACGTCGCCGTCGGCGGTGACCGCGGTGATCCCGTCGCCGCGCGCCAGCGAGGGCGATGGCGTGGCAGCGAGTCGGGGACGAGGGCGACCCGCTCGAGCAGCTGCTCGACGGCCGGCCGGACAGCTCGCCCGGGGCGTCGACGACGTCGCGGGCCCAGACGGCCGGTGCGGTCGAGCCGGGGCCATCCTGCGGGGTCGCTCGGTCGGGCGGTGGCGCCCACGAGGAGGGCGACGCGCCCACCGTCAGCCTCGCGCGGAGCCGGCCGACGGCGCTGGCCGCCTGCTCGGCCGACCCGACCGCGAGCGCCTCGGACGCCCAGCCCGAGGGCGGCGGCGACGGCACCCTCGTGGCCCCCGGTGACGCGCAGCAGCGACGGAGACCTGACCGAGGATGCCCGTGGTCGGCGTCCGCGGCCTCGAGCAGGGCCGCGGCGCCGTCCTTGCGGCGCAGCGAGAGCTCGAGCGCCTCGGGCGTGCGGCCGCGGCGCCGACCCTGTCACGCTCGGCGGCGTGCTCGGCGGACGCGGAGCCGCTCGATCTCGGCCTCGACCTCGCGCAGCTCGGCGGCGGCCTCCTCGAAGGCCGAGTCGAGGCCGACCTCGCCCTCCTCGTCGACGGCGACGGTCGCCTCGAGGGCGGCGAACTCGCGCTCGGCCTCGGCGGCCCGCTCGGTCGAGGCGGCGAGCGATCACGCGCGAGCCGGCCGATCTCGGCCTCGCCGGCCTCGATGCGGCTGCGGCGGGCACCGACCTGTCCGGCCAGCTTGGCCAGCCCCTCCCGCCGGTCGGCGGCGGCCCGGGCCAGCCGGGCGAGTCGGGCCTGCTCCGCGGCATACGCCTCCTCCGCACGCCTCGCGGGAGGCCACCGCGGCAGCGAGCTCCTCGGCGACCTGGGCGACCTCGGCGAGCAGCTCGGCCTCGGCGGCGCGGGCCTGGGCGGCCTGGGCGCGCAGTTCCTCGGGGTCGCGACCCGCTCGTGCGTCTCGTCCTCCTCGTCCTGGGACAGCAGGCGGACCCGCTCGCGGGCCACCGAGGCCGTCGACTCGAGCCGGTCGCGCAGCGAGGTGAGCCGGACGAACCGGTCCTGGGCGCGGGTCAGCTCGGGGGCGGCCTCGATGGCCTCCCGCTCGAGGTCGGCCAGCTGCTCGCCGCAAGATGCTCAGGGCGTCCTCGACGGCGGTGCGGCGCTCGATGAGGGCGGTCTCGTCAGCGACCTCCTGCTCGAGGGTCGACGTGAGCTGGACGAGGTCGTCGGCGAGGAGGCGGAGCCGAGCATCGCGTGCCTCGGCCTGGATGACTCGCGGCGCGACGGGCGGCCTCGGCCTGACGGCCGAGCGGACCGAGCTGACGGCGGATCTCTCCGGTGAGGTCGGTGACCCGGGTGAGGTTGGCCTCCATCGCCTCGAGCTTGCGCAGGGCGCGCTCCTTGCGCTTGCGGTGCTTGAGGACGCCGGCGGCCTCCTCGATGAAGCCGCGCCGCTCCTCGGGGGTCGCCCGCAGGACGGTGTCGAGCTGGCCCTGGCCGACGATGATGTGCATCTCGCGGCCGATGCCGCTGTCGGAGAGGAGCTCCTGGATGTCGAGCAACCGGCAGGCGGTCCCGTTCGAGCGCGTACTCGGACCCGCCGTTGCGGAACATCGTCCGGCTGATCGTCACCTCGGTGTAGTCGATCGGCAGCGCCCCGTCGGAGTTGTCGATCGTCAGGGACACCTCGGCCCGGCCGAGCGGCGGACGGCCGGCCGTGCCCGCGAAGATGACGTCCTCCATCTTGCCGCCGCGCAGGGACTTGGCCCCCTGCTCGCCCATGACCCAGGCGAGGGCGTCGACGACGTTGGACTTGCCCGACCCGTTGGGCCCGACGATGCACGTGATGCCCGGCTCGAGGCGCATCGTCGTCGCCGAGGCGAAGGACTTGAAGCCCTTGAGGGTCACGGTCTTGACGTACACGGTGTGGCGGGTCGGCTTCCTCGTCGGGGGCGGTCCGGGCGGGCCACGGCGCGTCGGCGCGCGTGGTCCCGGACCGTGGCGCGGATCGGCGTTCACTGTACCGGCGGGCGCCGGCGGAGCCGGGGACGGCGAGCGCGGCACACCGCGCCTGGTGCGGGTGTGACGAACGTGGTTGATGAGCCGGTCAGGCGGGGTCCAGGCGGGCCCGGCCGGGGACCCGCCGCACGCCGGGTCCGGCGGCCAGATCGCCTCGTGGTGGTGGATGACCTCGGCGATGATGAAGGTGAGGAACTTCTCGGCGAAGTGCGGGTCCAGCCCCGCCTCGTCGGCCAGCGCCCGCAGCCGGGCGATCTGCTGCGACCTCGCGCTCGGGGTCGGCCGGCGGCATACCGAGCCCGGCCTTGAGCTCGCCGACGGACTGGGTCGCCTTGAACCGCTCGGCGAGCAGGTGGACGACCGCGGCGTCGATGTTGTCGATGCTCGACCGCAGCCGGGCCAGCTCGGGGGGGACCTCGCTCACGCCGGCCATCGTAGGGACGCGCCCGCGCCGGCGGCAGCCGCGTCTCAGGCGACGGTATGCCGCCGGCTCACCGTTCGACGAACCCGTCGCCTGCCCGAGCGGCCGGGCCCACAACGGGCTGGACAGTCCCGCGACGTGGCCGGGTCGCCGGGTCGTGCTGGGGTACTCCTCGAGGAGGCCGAGCAAGCGCCACAGCGCGGCCTCGGTCCCCTCGGCGACGATCTCGACCCGGCCGTCGTCGGTGTTCGCGCGCGTGCCCGACCAGGCCCAGCTCACAGGGCCGAGCGCCCGTCCACCAGCGGAAGCCGACACCCTGGACGTCGCCGGACGAATACCGTCAGCCGGCGGACGACGTCCGGGGTCCTGCTCTCGTTCACCCGTCCATCCTAGTGACTCCCCCCTCACCCGCACGCCTCGCGATGCCGTCCTCACCGCCGCCCCGATGCCTGACCTCTGCCAGCAGGAGGCGGACGTCCCGGCACGGGGTGCGCCCATGGTGCGAGGGCCGAGCGCTACCAGCAGACGTGCGCTACCAGCAGACGCCCGCACAGGGCCCGGAGGCGGACACGCCGACGGTGGGTCACGCGGGCGCCGGCGCGCGCGTCGCGGGGCCCCGGCTGGCAGCGGGGGCAGAAGAAGGAGGACCGGTTCATGAAGGCCACCCGCTGGATGAGGGTCCCGCATCGGGAGCAGGGTCGGCCCTCCTGGCCGTAGGCGTGCAGCGACCGGTCGAAGTAGCCCGAGGCGCCGTTGACGTTGACATACAGGCTGTCGAAGCTCGTCCCCCCTGGTCGAGCGCCGCGACCATGACGTCGCGGGTGTGGTCGAGCAGCCGTGAGATCGACGCCTGGTCAGCCGGGAGGCGAGCCGCTCGCCGTGGATCCCGGCGCGCCACAGGGCCTCGTCGGCGTAGATGTTGCCGATCCCCGAGACGACCTCTGGTCGAGGAGCACCCGCTTGATCCGGCGCTCTGGCGCCCATGGATCCGGCGGACGACCGCGGGCTGGTCGAGGTCGGGGTCGAGCAGGTCGCGGCGCGATGTGGGCGATGGGGAGCGGTATGCCGTCCGCGTCGAGGTCGGCGAGGAGCAGCCCGCCGAAGGTGCGCTGGTCGACGAAGCGGAGCTCGGGCTCGCCGTCGGCGAAGGTGAACCGCGCCCGCAGGTGGCGCTCCGCCATGTGCATCCGGCCCGCTCGACGAGCAGCTGGCCGCTCATCCCGAGGTGGAGGACGAGGGCGCGCTGGTCGGGCAGGACGAGCCAGAGGTACTTGCCTCGCCGTCGGGCGTCCAGCGACGCTGCTGCCCGGCGAGCCGGGCGGCTGAGGTCCAGGGACCGGGCAGATGGCGGCGGGTGACCCGGGCGCTGTAGAGCTCGACGTCGGCGATCTCCCGCCCGACGACGTGCGCCTCGAGCCCCCGCCGGACGACCTCGACCTCGGGCAGCTCAGGCATCCGCCGCCGCGGCCCCGATCGCCTTCCACGCCTGGGCCGCCGCCTGCTGCTCGGCGTCCTTCTTGGTCCGGCCCGGTGCCCTTGCCGAGCGACCTCCCCGCCGACGAGGACCTCGGCGAAGAACGTCTTGGCATGCTCCGGGCCGTCGTCCTCGACCCGGTACTCCGGGGTCCCGAGGGTCTGCTGCGAGCACAGCTCCTGGAGGCTCGTCTTCCAGTCCAGGCCGGCGCCCATCCGCGCGGCCTCGCGCGATGAGCGGGTCGAGGAGGTGGTGGACGAGCGCGGCGGCGGGGGTCAGCCCGGCGCTGAGGTAGACGGAGCCGATGACGGCCTCCATCGTGTCGGCGAGGATCGAGTCCTTGTCGCGGCCGCCGGTGCTCTCCTCACCGCGGCCGAGGAAGAGGAAGTCGCCGAGGCCGATGGTCCGGGCCACCTCGGCGAGGGCGCGCATGTTGACCACGGCCGCGCGCAGCTTGGCGCAGCTGGCCCTCGGCGAGGTCGGGATGGGCGGTGTAGAGGGTGTCGGTGACGACGAGGCCGAGGACCGAGTCACCGAGGAACTCGAGCCGCTCGTTGTGCGGGCACGCCGCCGGACTCGTAGGCGTAGGAGCGGTGGGTCAGGGCACGCCGAAGCAGGGCCGAGGTCGATCGCGCCCCGGTCACCGTCCGGACATGGTCCAGCAGCTCCTCGACGGGCCGAGGCGGGCCGGCGACGCCCTCGCTGCTCCGCCCCACGGTCGACCCTCCGGTCAGCCCTGGTGCTCGGTGCGCTCGGCCGCCTGGTAGTGGCGACCCTGGTAGGTGCCGCACGACGGGCAGGCCGTGTGGGGCTGCATCGGCGCCTTGCACTGGGGGCAGGTCGTCAGCGTGACCGCGAGCCGCCTTCCAGTTGGCCCGGCGCGAACGGGTGTTGGAGCGAGACGTCTTCCGCTTCGGAACAGCCACGTCAGGTCCTCTTCTCTTCGGTGTCATGCGTGGCCGGCCCTGCGAGGTCTCGCAGTGCCGCCCACCTGGGGTCGATCACGTCGTGCCGATGGTCCGGGTCGTCCGCCAGCCTGGCCCCACACTCGGAGCACAGGCCCGGGCAGTCCGGGCGACATACGGGCTGGAACGGCAGTGCCGGCACCACCGAGTCCCGTAACACCGGCTCGAGGTCGACCATGCCGTCCTCGACCCGATACTCGTCGGCTGCCTCCGCGTCCCCCACCTGCTGGTGGTGGGCCGCGCGGTCGGCGTAAGCGAACAGCTCCTGGAACTCCGTCTCCACCTCGTGGTGGAGCGGGTCCAAGCACCGCACGCAGGCACCGCTCGCCGTGCCACGCACCGAACCGGTGACCAGGACTCCCTCGAGCACGGACTCGAGCCGCAGGTCGACATCGAGGGGTTCACCCTCGTCGACGCGCAGCACCTCCGTGCCGAAGTCGGCTGGTGCCTCGACCCTGCGGGACAGCTCCACCATCGAACCGGGTCGACGACCGACCTCCTTGGTGTCCACCACCAGAGGGGATCGGGGATCGAGACGAGTCATGGCCTTGTGCGTGGTCGAAATGGTCCGGTAAGCGCCACTGCGGACACAAACCGAGGGCCAAGGCTACCGGAGCGGGTCATCCGGACCCAAATAGGCACGCTATGCCGCACCCCCGCGGCCCGCCGGTGCGTCACCGGTCGCCGCCGAGGGCGCTCTCGACGGGCGGGACGACGTACGGCGCCAGCGTGGCGGCATAGGTGGCGGTGACGTGGTCGCCCGGTCGGTTCACCGTGACGTGCCCGATGACGAGCGGGCACGTCCGGGCCGGGCAGACCTGGTCGGTGACGTCGACGAAGCGCACGCCGGGGACGCTCGCCGCGGCCTGAGCCATCTCGGCGGTACGGGCGGCGCGGACCGCGGGGCCCGCGGGGAAGTCGCAGGCGGCGAGCGCTCGCGGGTGCCGGGCCGCGCACACGTCGAGGTCGCCGGGCGAGACGGGGTTGTTGCCGATGACGACGACCGGCCACCCGCGGGCCCGCAGCTCGGCCCATCGCGCGGTGAGCCGGGGCGGGTCGACCTCGTTGGCCGAGGTGACGACGACCTCGGGGTGCAGCGCATCCAGGAGCCGCATCACCGCAGCGTTCCAGGCGTCGCACTGGGGGTAGTCGCGCCCGGCGAGGACGGCGTGCCCGCTCGCGAAGGCGCACGAGCTCTTGCCGAAGGTGACGATCCGCCAGCCGTCCTGCCGGGCGCTGCGCTGTAGGGCCGGCAGCCACTGCATCGCCTTGGAGTCGCCGACGAGTGCGACCGTGGTCGTGCCGCTGGGGTCGCCGAAGGTGCAGGCCACCGGCTCGGTGGCGAGCCGGTCGACCTGGCAGTGGTTGGTGTCGGCGGCAGGCCGGTCGGTTCCGGGCTCGAGCGGGTCGGGCGTCACCCACTCCCCCGGGGTCGGCGCGGCGGCCGGCTCCCCCGGTACCAGCGTGGCGGCACCGAGGCTGCTCAGCGGCGGCAGGACCCCCGAGGCCGGCGTCGTGACGAACGGTGAGCGCGCGGTCGTCAGCGCCGTCCCGGCCAGCACGCCGGTCAGCGACAGCGCGAGCCCCAGGACGAGCGGGCGGCGCGCCCCCCGACCCAGGCGGGCAGCCCAGGCACCGGTGCCGAGGTGGATCGGTCGCTCGACGAAGCGGTGGCCGAGCC
Source organism: uncultured Actinomycetota bacterium (assembly GCA_963800435.1). Classification (GTDB taxonomy): domain Bacteria; phylum Actinomycetota; class Actinomycetes; order Actinomycetales; family Dermatophilaceae; genus CAVSJJ01. Next base: position 494,008 of record CAWDBE010000008.1, on the reverse strand, counting down.
AGGCGGGCACCGTCGCTGCAGCGACGAGCCCCGCCTGCAGCGGGACACCCCCGCCGGGCCAGGCCCACTCGCCGAGGACCCGGACCGGCCAGTGCCACAGGTAGAGCGAGTACGACAGCCCGCCGACCACGACGAAGGGCCGCCGGGCCAGCACCCGGGCGACGCCCCTGCCGGGAGCCGCCCACCCGGCATACAGGGCGGCGGCGGTGCCCACCGTCGGGACGAGCGCCCACCACCCGGGCCAGCCGGCGTCGGCGGGCAGCCACAGCGCGGCCCCGAGGACGAGCGCCAGGCCGGCCCACCCCGCCAGCACCGCCCACCGCCCGCCGCGCCCCACCTCGCGGTCGGCGACCCACAGGGCGAGCGCGGCGCCGAGCCCGAGCTCCCACGCCCGGGTCGTCGACACGAGATAGGCCTTCGCGGGGTCGGTCGCGGTGAGCCAGAGCGACCAACCGAGGGATGGCAGGGCGACCAGGGCGAGGAGCCCGCCCACGGCACCGCGGCTCAGACCGCCGCCGGGCCCGCGCGACAGCGACGCCGGGCGGAGCCGGCGCAGCAGCAGGGTCGCGGCGACGAGCAGCAGGGGCCAGACGACGTAGAACTGCTCCTCGACCGAGAGCGACCAGTAGTGCTGCACCGGCGAGGGCGAGGCGTCGGCCGCGAGGTAGTCGACGGCGCGGCCGGCGAGCGCCCAGTTGACGACATAGACCGAGGCGGCGGCGACGTCCGACCCGACGTCGTGGCGGCGCAGGCCCGGGACGACGAACCAGGCGACGACGGCGGTGGCGACGAGGACGAGCACCGCGGCCGGCAGCAGCCGCCGGACCCGCCGGGCGACGAACCGGGGCCACGACACCGTCCCGGTGCGCGCCATCTCGCGCAGCAGCAGGCCGGTGATGAGGAACCCCGAGATGACGAAGAAGACGTCGACCCCGAGGAACCCGTGCCCGGGTGGCAGGCCCGCGTGGTACAGCAGCACGAGCCCGACGGCCACGGCGCGCAGCCCCTCGATGTCGGCGCGCTGGTGGGCCGCTGCCCCGCTACCGGCCGCCACGCAGCCGGGAGACGAGGGCGTCGCGCACCGCGTCGGGCACCAGCCCGCTGACGTCGCCGCCGAGCGCGACCACCTCCTTGACCAGCGAGCTCGACACGTGCTCGAACCCCGGGTCGCCCGGCAGGAACACCGTCTCGAGGCCGGTGAGGTGCCGGTTCATCAGGGCCATGGGCAGCTCGTAGGCGAAGTCGGTCCCGCCGCGCAGGCCCTTGACGACGACGTCGGCCCCGAGATCGCGGCAGACGTCGACCAGCAGCCGCCCGGCGAACTCCTCGACCCGGACCCGCCCGACCGCGTCCGGCATCGCCGCGACCGCCGACTCGACGAACGCGATCCGCTCGGCGATGGTGAACGCACCCTGCTTGGCCGGGTTGTGCAGGATGGCGACGACGACCTCGTCGTAGAGCGCGGCCGCGCGGCCGATGACGTCGAGGTGCCCCCTGGTCACCGGGTCGTATGACCCGGGGCAGACGGCCCGGCGGGCAGGTCGGTCGCTCACGAGGGGAAACCTAGCGCGTTCACAGCGCGACCTGCCCGGTGACGCAGGTGACGGCGTCGCCACCGACCCAGACGTCGCCACCGTCGGTCGTGACCCGCACCCGCCCCCGACGTCCGAGCACGGTGCCCTGGGAGGCGACGTATGCCGTGGGCGCCCGGCCGCTGCCGATCAGCCACTGCGCCAGGCCGGCGTTGAGGGAGCCGGTGACCGGGTCCTCCCCCAGGCCGAGCCCCGGGCAGATGGCGCGCACCTCGTAGGCCGCGCCGACCCGGGCGACGTCGGCCGCGGCATACGGGCCGATGACGCCGACCTCGAAGGTGCCGAGGGCGATCAGGTCCGGGCGGAGCGCGAGGACGGTGTCGGCGCTGTCGAGCAGCAGCCCGAGCCAGCCCGGGCCGTTGTCGACCCACTCCGCCGCGACCAGTGCCCCGTCGGGCAGGCCGAGCCCGGCAGCCACGGTGGCGAGCGTGGCGTCGTCGACCGGTCCCGAGCGCATGCAGGGCGGCGCCTTGAAGGCGAGCCGGGAGCCGGTGTCGCGCAACGCCACCAGGCCGACGCCGCACTCCTGGACCAGGGTGCCCGTCTCACGGGGCACGCCGCCGGACGCCAGCCAGGCGTGGGCGCTGCCGATGGTCGGGTGGCCGGCGAACGGCAGCTCGCCGCCCGGTGTCCAGATCCGCAGCCGGTAGTCGGCGCCCGGGTCGGTGGGTGTGAGCAGGAACGTCGTCTCGGAGAGGTTGGTCCACCGGGCGAAGGCCGCCATCTGCTCGTCGGTGACCCCGTCGGCGTCGTGCACGACCGCGACGGGGTTGCCGAGCCACGGCTCGGCGGTGAAGACGTCGACCTGGCTGAACGCGCGCATCTCCTGACGGTATCGCTAGGGCCATGGGCGCCCGGCATCGGCACGGGGCACAGCCACCTGCGCCCCCATCGACGCCCGAAAGGTGGGGATCCGCCCCATCAGCGGCCCTGATGGGGCGGATTGCCGCCCTTCGCGGCCGGCAGGTCGGCGAGCCACCCGTCGACGAGCTCGACGACCTCGCCGGGCCGCTCGAGGACGGGCAGGTGGCCGGCCCAGGCGAGACGCACGAGCCGAGCCGACGCGATGGCCCCGGCCAGGTGCTCCCCGACCGCCACGAAGTGGTCGAGGTCGCGTTCGCCCACGACGACGAGTGCCGGCACCGCGATCCGCGTCGGGTCGACCTCGACCGGGTCCGGGCCGGGGTGCTCCGGCGGCGCCAGCTGGAGCTCGAAGGCCCGCCGCTGCATCCGCGACACCGCCTCGTGGGCCTGCTGGCCGGCCTCCGGACCGAGCCAGGTCTCGGCGTTGAGACGGGCGGCGCCGTCGAGGTCGCCGGACTCGAGCAGGCGGTCCTCCTCCTCGCCGAAGGCGCGGGCTGCGGCGGTGGGCGCGAGCCCGCGCCAGGCGGCGCACATCAGCACGAGCGAGGAGACCAGGTCGGGGCGGGTGACCGCGAGCTCCATGGCGACCCGGCCACCCATCGACGACCCGACGACCGTGGCCGGCCCGGTGGCCAGCCGGTCCAGGAGCGCGGCGACGTCCGCGCTGTCGGTGTAGGCCGTCCCCGCACCGGGCATCGGCGTCTCACCGAAGCCGCGCAGGTCGGGCGCGAGGACCCGGTGGCCGCGGGACAGGTGCGCGGCGAGCGCGCTCCACATCCGCCGGTCGGCCACCCCGGAGTGCAGGAGCAGCACGGTCGGGCCGGCGCCGGTGTCGTCGTGCGCGAGCAGGTCGGACAGGGGCTCGGACGGGTGCGTGGGGCGGGGCATCGGGCCAGTCTGCCCGCCGAGGCCCGCGGACCGGACATGGTTTCCGGTCCCGGCCTCTCGGCCCGCAGCCGGCGCGTGCGGCTGGGGGGCGCCGGGCCAGCAGAACCCGTCAGCCGGCCGCGACCGCCACCCAGAGCGTGCTCTCTCCGTACCGGCGGGGCTCCTCGGCGGCCAGCCCGGCGGGCCACCCCGGCTCCGGCGAGCGCGAGGACCGTTCGACGACGACGACGGCGCCCGTGGCCAGCCACGCCTGCGCCAGCCGCGCGAGCACCTCGCCCAGCGTGTGGTCGTCCACGGCGTACGGGGGGTCGAGCAGGACCAGGTCGTAGGGCGCGTCGGGCCGCCCGGCGAGCACCCGCTCGACCGTGCCGGCCACGACCCGCGCCGCGGCGGCGAAGCCCAGCGCCGCCGGCGTTGGCCCGCACCACCGACGCGGCCCGCCCGTCGGACTCGACGAACACCGCCGCCGCCGCGCCGCGGCTCAGCGCCTCGAGGCCCAGGGCCCCGGACCCGGCGTACAGGTCGAGCACCCGCGACCCCGCCACCGCGCCCACGGGCGTCCAGCGCGCGAGAACAGCGCCTCGCGCACCCGGTCGCTCGTCGGGCGGGTGCCCGCGCCCGGCGGGGTCCGCAGGGTGCGCCCGCCGGCCGTGCCGGCGATGATCCGGGTCACCTGGGGGCCGCCGACCGCGGGCCGGTATGCCGGGTGCGCACCCTCAGCCCCGCTCCAGGTAGGCCGCCTGCTCGGCATCGAGACGCTGCGGCGAGCGCGGCCGCGAGGTCGGGGTGCCCGGACAGCTCGGGGTCCTCGGCGACGAGGGCGAAGGCGTCCTCGCGGGCCGCCTCGATGAGGTCCTCGTGCTCGAGGATGTGGAGGAACTGCAGCTGGCTGCGCCGGCCGCTCTGGGCGGCACCGAGGATGTCGCCCTCGCGCCGCTGCGAGAGGTCGAGCCGGGCCAGCTCGAACCCGTCGGTGCTGGCGGCGACCGCGTCGAGCCGGATCCGAGCGCCGGCTCGGCGTCGGACCCGGTGACGAGCAGGCACAGCCCGGGTGGCCCCCCCGCCCGACCCGGCCGCGCAGCTGGTGCAGCTGGGACACCCCGAACCGGTCGGCGTCCATGATCGACCATGACGCTGGCGTTGCCGACGTCGACGCCGACCTCGATGACGGTCGTCGAGACGAGGACGTCGACCTCCCCGTCCTGGAAGCGCCGCATGACGGCGTCCTTGTCCTCGGGGGCCATCCGCCCGTGCAGCACCTCGATCGCCAGCCCGGCGAGGGCCGGGTTGTCGAGGAGGGCGGCGTGGACGGCATACACGCTGGCCATGCGGCCGCTCGGGGGCGGCCGGCGCCGGCACCGCGCTCGCCGTCGTCCGCCTCCTCGTCGACCGGCTCCTCGCACCGACGCGTCATCTCGGCGTCCGGCTCGTCGTCGTCGCCGATCCGCGGGCAGACGACGTAGGCCTGGCGTCCGGAGCGCACCTCCTCGGCCACCCGCTCCCAGGTGCGCTGCACCCAGGCGGGCCGGTCGAGGGGCACGACGTGGGTCGTGATCGGCGCCCGGCCGGCCGGGCAGCTCGCGCAGGGTCGAGGTCTCCAGGTCGCCGAACACCGTCATCGCCACGGTCCGCGGGATGGGCGTCGCCGTCATGACGAGCAGGTGCGGCGGGGTGGCGCCCTTGCCGCGCAGGGCGTCGCGCTGCTCGACCCCGAAGCGGTGCTGCTCGTCGACGACGACGAGCGCGAGGTCGTGGAAGTCGACGGCTCCTGGATGAGCGCGTGGGTCCCGACGACGATGCCCGCGTCGCCGGAGACGATGTCGAGCAGCGCCCTGCGGCGCACCGCGGTCGGCTGGCTGCCGGTGAGCAGCGCGACCCGGGTCCCGACGTCGCGCGCCGCCGAGCATCCCGCCCTCGGCGAGGTCGCCCAGCATGGCCGTGATGGTCCGGTGGTGCTGGGCGGCCAGCACCTCGGTCGGCGCGAGCAGCGCGGCCTGGCCACCGGAGTCGACGGCCGCGAGCATGGCCCGCAGCGCGACGACCGTCTTGCCCGAGCCGACCTCGCCCTGGAGCAGCCGCTGCATCGGGCACCTCGCGGCCATCTCCGCGCGCGAGTCAGCTCGCCGACCTCGCGCTGGCCGGCGGTCAGGTCGAACGGCAGCCGCGCGTCGAACGCCTCGAGCAGCCCCCCGGGCCGGCCGCCGCGGCCCGGGTCACCTCGCCGCGTCGGCCGCGGCGCGTCGCTGGGCGAGCGCCACCTGGAGCACGAGGGCCTCCTCGTAGCGCAGCCGGCGCCGGGCCCGCTCGACGTCCGCCCACGAGCCGGGGGTGTGGATCGCCGCGCAGCGCCTCGATCCGCGCGCGGCAGGTCGCGCCGGGCGGGGATCTCGGCCGGCAGCGGGTCGACGGCGTCCTCGGAGCTCGCCGAGGACGGAGCGGACGACTTGGTGACGGTCCACGTGTGGAGGTTGCCCACCCGAGGTAGACCGGCATCAGGTCCTTGCGCTCGCCGAGCGCGCGTCGACGTCTCGTCGAACAGCTGTACTCGGGGTGGGTCGAGCTGCCAGGCGCCCCCGGTAGGCGCCGACCGTGCCGGCGAAGATGCACCTGCGCCCCGACGGGGAGGGCCCGTTCGTGGCCGTAGGCGCTGAAGAAGGTGATGTCGAGGTCGTGGGTGCCGTCGGTGATGACGGCCGTGAGCGTCGCGCCGCGCTGTTGCGCATCGGCACGGTCTCGACGGCCTTCACCTCGCCGACGACGACGGCATACTCGCCCGACCTCGAGGTCTGCGAGGTTGCTCTCCGTGGTGCGGTAGCGGCGCGGCCAGAACCCGAGCAGGTCGCCGACGGTCTCGATGCCCCGGTCCTTGGCGAACTTGGCGGCCTGGTTGGGCCGGATGACCTTGGTGAGCCGGGTGGACTCGGTGAGCACCTCACTCCACCCCGATGAGCAGCGGGTAGCTCGCCTGCCCGCCGTCGATGACGACGACCTCGACCTCGGCGTGCGTCGCGGTGGCAGCGGCCCCTCGACCGCGGCGACGAGGTCGGGTCTCGCTCGGCGCCGGTGACCAGGGTGACGAGCTCGCCGCCGGTCGCGAGCAGCCGGCCCAGAACCTCGCGCGCCGCGGTCGTCAGGTCGGCCCGACGACGACGATGTCGCCGTCGACGATCCCGAGCACGTCGCCCGGGCTGGCACACGCCCGGCGCCGGTGAGGGCCTCGCGGACGGCCACGGTGACCGCGCCGTGACGGGTCGCGACCGCGGCGCTCGTCATGGCGAGCACGTTCGTCGTCGAGCCCGTGACCCGCGGGTCGAACACGGCGAGCGCGGCCATCCCCTGCACGACGGTCCGGGCCGGGACGACCCGGACCGTGATGCCCTCCTCGGCGGCCGCCGCGGCGCTGGCGGCCTCGGCGGCGAGGACGGTGTCGCCGTCGTTGGGCAGCAGGATGACCGACGGCGTGCCCGGCGCCCGGACCGCGTCGAGGATCTGGCCCGGCCGAGGCCCGGCGGCCGGGGGCGCTGAGCCGACCGTGTGCGCGCCGGCCGCGGTCATAAGACGTCGGCCATGCCCTGGCCGGCCGAGCAGGCGACGACGGCGACGGCTTCGGGCTCGGCGGCGGCCTGGGCGGCGACCTGTGTCGGCGAAGTGGGTGATCCGGATCCGGTGCGGGCGCCCGGCCTCGATCCCGCCTCGACGGCCGCGCCGACGTCGTCGACGTGGACGTGGACGTTCCACAGGTCGGGGCCGCCGACGACCAGCGAGGCTGTCGCCCAGCCCGTCGAGGGCGCTGGCGCAGGACGCGCCACCCGGTCCGCGTCGCTGTCCGTGAGGAGGTACATCACCTCGTATGCCGGCCCGTCCGCGCGCTGCCAGGTCGGCGCGGGCGTCTCCCCGGCCGGCCCGCAGCCCGCCGGGAGCATCGGCGTCCGCGGCCCCGGCGGTCGGGGCGACGGTCCAGCCGTCCCGACGGCGCAGGGCCGGCCCCGCGGCGAGCAGTCCGTCGGCGTCCTCGGTCCACGCCGCCGACGACCACCCGGTCGAGGGCCTCGACCAGGAGCACCAGCCCGGCACCGCCGGCGTCGACGACCCCGGCCCGCGCCAGCACCGGCAGCTGCTCGGGCGTGCGGGCCAGGGCCTCGCGGGCGGCAGCCGACCGCGGCGCGGGCCACGTCGTGAGGTCGGCGCCCGGGCGGCTGCGGTCGCTGCCGCGGCAGCGACCGCGTCGGCGACGCGTGAGGATCGTCCCCTCCTGCGGGGTGGGCGACGCTGGCCCGCGCGAGCTCGGCGCCCCGGGCGAAGGCGCGAGCCAGCCGGTCGGCGTCGATGACCTCGGCGTCGTCGTCGGTCACGACCCGGCAGATGCCCCCGACGACCTGGCTGAGGATGACGCCGGAGTTGCCGCGGGCCGACAGCAGCATGGCGCGCGAGAGCGTCCGGCACTCCTGGACCAGGCTCGCCGTGCCGAGGATGCCCGCCGCTCGTGCGCGGCAACGGTCTCGTCGATGGCCGAGTCCATCGTGAGGTAGAGGTTGGTGCCGGTGTCGCCGTCGGGCACCGGGAAGACGTTGAGGGCGTCGATCTCCGCCCGGCGCGCGGCGAAGGCCGCCCGGGTGAGCAGCGCCCAGTGCCGGGCGTCGTCGGCGGTGAGGACATCGGCCACCCTCGGAGGGTAACGGCCCCGGCGGTACTGCCGCGGAACGCTGCCGTCGCACCGTCGGCGTTTTGGTGTGGGCCACCGCCCTCGGCTACCCTTGTCAGGTTCCGCGCGAGCCTGCCCTCGCTCCGCTCCGACCCGGTCGGGCGGGGACCCGGGAGGCGGCTCGACCTGCATCACACCTCAGAGGAGATACTCCCGTGGCTGCCACCTGCGACGTCTGCGGCAAGGGACCCGGCTTCGGGCACAGCATCTCGCACTCCCACCGGCGCACCAAGCGCCGCTGGAACCCCAACATCCAGCGCGTCAAGGTCCTCGTCGGCGACGCCGGAGTGACCCCGAAGCGTCTCAACGTGTGCACCTCCTGCCTCAAGGCCGGCAAGGTCACCCGCTGACTCCCCTGCCCTAGCACCTCCGACGGGCCGGTCTCCTCACGGAGCACCGGCCCGTCGTGCTGTCCCCTCCACGTGCGCCGCGCCGGGCCCCGCCGATGGCAGCGTCCCGCCCGCGCTGTCGGTCGCCCCAGCCGGTGGAGCATCCGACAGTGCCGGGCATGCCCCTGCCCGGCACCGGCGCGGCTCGCGTCAGCGGGCGAAGTGGTCCCAGCCGGCCGCGTCGGGGACCACTCCGTCGACGGTGAGCCGGGGATCCCCGGCACCGGCCTCGAGCACCCGCCCGACGACCCGCCACACCGTGCCGGCTCCGGAGGGCACGGACGCCTCGTCGGCGAACGTCGCCAGCAGCGCGTGCTCCTCGCCCCCGCCGAGCACCTGACGCCACGCCTCGTCGGCACCGAGCGCGGGGCCCAGGGCGGCGGCATACGCCTCGCGCAGCACCGCCCCCGACAGCTCCAGGCGCACGCCGCTGGCCCGGGCCACCCGGCCTGCGTCGGTGACCAGCCCGTCCGACACGTCGATCATCGACGTCGCCCCGGCCCGGGCCGCCGCGGGCCCCTCCTCGTACGGAGGACGCGGCGCGCGGTGGTAGGCGATGAGCTCGACGGCGTCCGGCTCGAGCGGTGGCGGGACCGCCTCCGCCCCGCCCCGGTGCAGGAGGACCAGCCCGGCCCCCGAGCGGCCCAGCGAGCCCGCCACGGCCACCACGTCCCCCGCACGCGCGCCCGAGCGGAGCACCGCAGAGCGTCCCTCCAGGTCGCCCAGGGCGGTGACGGCGACGACGACCACGCCGGGGGGCGCGGCCGACAGGTCGCCGCCGACGACCGGCACCCCGGCATCAGCGGCGGCGGCCGCGATCCCCTCGGCGAGGTCGACGACCCAGGCCAGCGGGGTGGCAGGGTCCGCCGCGAGGGCCACGAGCAACGCGGTCGGGACCGCTCCCATGGCGGCGACGTCCGCAACGTTCTGGGCCACCACCTTCACGCCGACGTCGGCGCCGCTCGACCACTCGTCGCGCCAGTCCTGACCCGCGACCATCGAGTCGGTCGTCGCCACCACGGCGCCGCTCGGGCTCGCCACGACGGCCGCGTCGTCGCCCGGCCGGCACGACCACGCCGCGCCCGGCGCCGAAGCGGGGCAGGATCGAGGCGAGGACCTCGGCCTCGCTGAGATCCCCGAGGGTGGTTCCCCGCCGCCGACCAGCGGATGTCACAGGGGTCACGACCGTCATCAGTCATGCACTCCCGCCTCCCTGGCCAACAGACCTCGTCACCGGCACGGTAGCGTCTGGGGCGGCGGCGCCGACCGGAGGGCACGTCTCACCTCCGTGCCCGGCGGGCGCGCCCCACGCCCGAGGGACCCGCACGTCCCGACCGTCGACAGCGAGGTGGTTCTTCCGTGGTCCAGGCCTACATCCTCATCCAGACCGAGGTCGGCAGGTCGGCCCGGTCGCCGCAGACGATCTCCGCTCTCGAGGGCGTCTCCCTCGCCGAGGACGTCACCGGGCCCTACGACGTCATCGCCCGCGTCGAGGCCGGCAGCGTCGACGATCTCGGGAAGCTCGTCATCGCCCGCATCCAGGACGTCGACGGCATCACCCGCACGCTCACGTGCACCGTCGTCCACGTCTGAGGCTCCTCGCCCCTGCCCTGACCGTCCTCACAGCCGGCGTCGCCCTGGCGGGCTGCGGCTCGGCAGTGGATGTGACCGCCCCGCACGAAGCGGGGACCTCCGCGTGCACGGCCGCCGGGAGCGCCTGGCCCACGACGGTCTCCCACCTGCCCCGCCGCGACACGACGAGCAGCTCCCCCGCTGTCGCCGCCTGGGGCGACCCGGCGGTCATCGCGCGCTGTGGCGTGGCCGCGCTCGCGCCGACGACCGACCCGTGCGTCGACGTCGACGGGGTGGGGTGGGTGTCCAGCGACCTCAGCGACGGCACCCGCTTCACGACGTTCGGGACCGACCCCGCCATCGAGGTCCTCGTGCCCCAGGACTACGCCCCCGAGGCCCTGCTGCTGCCGGCGTTCACCCCGGCGGCCCGGGCGCTGCCCGCCAACGGCCTCGTCTGCCGGTGACGCCCCCTCAGCGCAGCCCGACCCGCCGCTCCTGGGCGAGGGCGATGAGCTCGTCGATCAGCTCGGCATAGGACAGCCCGGAGGCCGCCCACATCCGCGGGTACATCGAGCTCGGCGTGAACCCCGGCATCGTGTTGACCTCGTTGACCACGATGTCGCCCTGCGTCGTCCAGAAGAAGTCGACGCGGGCCAGCCCCTCGCAGCCACCCGCAACGAACGCACGGGCGGCCAGCGCCCTGATCCGCTCCGCGACGTCGGCGGGGATCAGCGCCGGGCAGTCCAGCCGGATGTCGTCGTCGGCGAGGTACTTGGCCTCGAAGTCGTAGAACTCGTGGTTCTTGACGACGACGCACTCGCCGGGCTCGCTCGTCCTCGGTGGTTGGGTCCCGTGCCCCTCGAGCACCCCGCACTCGATCTCGCGCCCGAAGATGGCCGCCTCGACCACGACCTTGGGGTCGTGCTCGCGGGCCGCCTCGATGGCGGCGGCGAGGTCCTCACGCCGGGTGACCCGCGAGATCCCCATGCTCGACCCGGCGCGCGCGGGCTTGACGAACACGGGCCAGCCGAGGGCCTCGACGCTCGCCAGCGCGCTCGACCGGTCCCGGCGCCAGTCCCGGTCGGTGATGACGACATACGGTCCGACGGGGAGACCGACCGCGGCGAAGACCAGCTTCATGTACTGCTTGTCCATCATCATCGCCGAGGCGGTGACGCCGGACCCGACGTAGCGGACATCGGCGAGGTCGAGCAGTCCCTGGATGGTCCCATCCTCACCGAACGGGCCGTGCAGGAGCGGGAAGACGACATCCACCTCGCCGAGCTCGCGCGGCGGCGAGCCCGGCTCGAGCGCAACCAGCCCCCGGTCGGCGCCACCCGGCGGCACGAGGACGCTCGGTCCGGACGGGTCGACCTCGGGGATGTGGCCCGGTGCGAGACGCAGCGGCTCGGGGTCGTCCGGAGCCAGGACCCACCGGCCGTCGCGGGCGATCCCGATGGGCACGACGTCGTAGCGGTCCCGGTCGAGCGCCGCGAGCACGCTCGCCGCCGTCGCACACGAGACCGCGTGTTCGGAGGACCGGCCACCGAAGACGACGGCCACCCGGGTCTTCCGCTGCTGCTGTGCGCTGCTCATCGACAGCGACCCTATCCCGCGCCCCGGTCCCCTCGTGAGGTCCGGACCGGATGCCGCCCACCCGCCGTCGGTATGGGGACCGCGGCGCCCGAGCGTGCGGGGCCCGGCATACCCTCGGGGGATGGAACCCGGCTCACTGCGTCCCGCCACCCGTGTCGTCGCGCTCGGGCGCGAGACGGAGCGCCCCGGAGGCCAGGTCGGCGCGCCGCTCGTGCTCACCTCGACCTACCACGCGGACGGCCCCGTGAGCTATGCGCGGGTCGGCAACCCGACGTGGACGGCGTTCGAGGACGCTCTCGGCCCGCTGGAGGGCGGCGACGCCCTGGTGTTCTCCTCAGGCATGGCGGCGATCGCCGCCGTCCTCGCGCTCGTCCCCCACGGCGGGGTCGTCGTCGCCCCGGAGGCGGCATACAACGGCCTCGTCGTCACCCTCGCCGACCGGATGGCCGCCGGGGAGGTCGACGTGCGCTGGGTCGACGTCGCCGACACCGCTGCGGTGGTCGCCGCCCTCGGCGGGGCCGACCTGCTGTGGCTGGAGTCGCCGACCAACCCGCTCCTCGAGGTGGCCGACCTGCCGGTGCTGCTGGCGGCCGCCCGCGACGTCGGCGCCCTGTCGGCCGTCGACAACACCTTCGCGACGCCGCTGCTGCAGCGCCCGCTCGACCACGGCGCCGACATCGTCGTGCACTCGGTGACGAAGTACCTCTCGGGCCACAGTGACGTCGTCCTCGGGGCGAGCGTGACCCCGCCGACCGAGGCCGGTCGCGCGCTGCGAGAGCGGATGGCCCGGCATCGACAGCTCCACGGCGGGATCGCCGGGCCGATGGAGGTCTGGCTCGCCCTGCGTGGGCTGCGCACCCTGGCCCTGCGCGTCGACCGCGCGGGGGCCAACGCGGCCGACCTGGCTCGGCGCCTGGACGGGCCATCCAGCCGTGAGCCGGGTGCGCTACCCGGGCTTCGGGGCCATCGTCTCGGTCGAGGTCCGCGGCGGTGCGCACGCCGCGGAGCGGGTCGCGGCGGCGACCCGGCTGTGGGTCCACGCGACGAGCCTCGGCGGGGTCGAGAGCCAGCTCGAGCGCCGGAGGCGCCACCCCGCAGAGCCCGAGGCCGTGCCCGAGAGCCTGCTGCGCCTCTCGGTCGGCATCGAGGACGTCGAGGACCTGTGGGCCGACCTCGACGCCGCCCTGCGAGGCTGAGGCCCGCTGGGAACCTAGGCCCCGCGGCCCGGCAGGCCTCGCAACGACGGAAGGGCCGGCAGGGCCACGGCGACGCCGACGGCGTCGAGGACGAACGCCGCGGACGCGGCCTCGCCCTGCCCGCTCAGTCGGTCTCCGCCTTCCTGGCCCGGGCCAGGAGCGACTCGACGACCTCCTGTGGGGTGCGCCCCGCATGGACGACGGCGTGCACCTGTTCGATGATCGGCACGTCGATCGCGTGGCGGCGGGCCAGGTCGAGGATCGAGGCGCAGGACTTGACGCCCTCGGCCGTCTGCCGGGTGACCGCGACGACCTCCTCGACGCTCATCCCCCGCCCGAGGTTGACCCCGAACGTGTGGTTGCGCGACTGGGGTGACATACAGGTGGCGATGAGGTCGCCGACCCCGGCCAGGCCGGCGAAGGTCGTCGGGCTCCCGCCGAGTGCCGTCCCGAGCCGGGTCATCTCCGCCAGGCCGCGGGTGATGATGGACGCCTTGGAGTTGTCGCCGAACCCGAGTCCCTCGGCCATCCCGACCGCGAGGGCGATGACGTTCTTGACCGCCCCGGCGAGCTCGGTCCCGACGACGTCGGTGCCGGTGTAGGGACGGAAGTACGCCGCGGCGCACGCGGCCGCGACCTGCTCGGCCCGCTGGTGGCTCGCCGATGCGACGACGCTGGCGGCGGGGTGGCGCTCGGCGATCTCACGGGCGAGGTTGGGGCCGGACACGACGACGACGCGCTCCGCCTCGACCCGGCCGACCTCGGTGATGACCTCGCTCATCCGCATGGTCGTCCCGAGCTCGACGCCCTTCATCAGCGAGACGACCGCCGCGTCACCGGGCAGGGCGGCGCCCCACGCCGTGAGGTTGTCGCGCAGGGTCTGGCTCGGGACGGCGAGCACGACGATGTCGGCGCCCGCGGCCACCTCGGCGGGGTCGGTGGCGGCCCGGACCGTCGCCGGCAGGCGCAGCTCGGGCAGGTAGTCGGTGTTGCAGCCCGCGTTGATCGCCTCGACGACCGCGCTCCGGCGGCCCCACATCGTGACCTCGGTGCCGGCGTCGGCGAGCACGGCGGCGAACGCCGTACCCCAGCTGCCGGTCCCGAAGACCGCGGCCCGGCTCATGCCGGGTCCTCACGGGGCGGGCGCTGACGGTGCGGGCGCCGGCGGTGCGGGCGCCGGTAGGGCTTACCCATGGTGCTCTGCCCGTGCTGGCGGGGGTCCCATAGCTCTTCGGGTGGGGTGCCGCCCCGGAGCACCTGGAGCTCGGCGGCGATGGCCCACATGATCCGCGCCGTCGCCTGCGCGAGCACCTCACGGGTCATCCCCTGGTCGTAGAGGTCCTCGAGAGGCACGGGGGCGCCAGCGCGGACCTGCATGGTCTTGAGCGGGAACAGGTCGGGCCTCCTGGCGTAGGGGCCGAGGATGTTCTGGGGGCCCCACTGCGCCACGGGGATGACCGGGCACCGGGTCTGCAGCGCGACCCGGGCAGCCCCGGTCTTGCCGCGCATCGGCCACAGGTCCGGGTCGCGTGTCAGCGTGCCCTCGGGGTAGATCGCGACGCACCGCCCGTCCTCCACCGCCGCCACCGCGGCCCGGTAGGCTCCCGCGGCCTGGCCGGTCTCGCGGTAGACCGGGATCTGCTCGGCGCCGCGCAGAATGGCGCCGACGACCGGCACGTTGAAGACCTCGACCTTGCCGAGGAAGAGCGGCACCTGTCCGTTGTCGAAGAGGAAGTGCGCGAACACGAGCGGGTCGACGTGCGAGATGTGGTTGGGACAGACGACATACCCCGCGTCGGTCGGGAGGTTCTCGGCGCCGGACCAGTCGCGCCGGGTCACCGCCATCAACGGCGGGCGCAGGATGCCGGCGGCCAGCCGGTAGGCGGGGGTGAGCTTCCGGCGGCCCGGGGCCTTGGACACGAGTCTTCTCTCTCTGGTCAGGGGATCAGTGGATCATCTTTGTGGGCACGCGGGGGCGATGTCGAGCAGGCCCGATGGGACTTGGCAGGATCGGGGCATGAGCACCGGGCCGGCAGACTGGTTCGTCGTCGTACCCGTCAAGGGGGGCGCGGCGGCGAAGTCCCGGTTGGGGGTGCCCGCGACTGCGGTGCGGACCGCACTGGCGGCGGCGCTGGCCCAGGACACCGTGGCCGCGGCGGTCGCCGGTATGCCGCCGGGCCGGGTTCTCGTGGTCACCGGCGACCCGGTGACCGCACGGTGGGCCAGCGCAGCGGGGGCCGAGGTCGTCGCCGACCCGGGCGAGGGCCTCGATGCGGCCGCTCTCGCCGGGGGCGCGGCGGTCCGGGGCCGGGGCGGGGCCGATGTCGCGGTGCTGCTCGGCGACCACCCCGCGCTGCGGCCCGCGGAGCTGAGGGTGGCGCTGGCCGCCGCCGCGGCATACCAGCGGGCGGTCGTGCCCGACGCCGACGGGACCGGAACGGCCTTGCTCACCGCCCGGGGCGCCGACCTCGCGCCTCGGTTCGGTGCCGGGAGCGCCGCGCGCCACGTCGAGGCCGCCGCGACCCTGCTGCCCCTGGACCTGCCGGGTCTGCGGCAGGACGTCGACGATCTGGACTCGCTCCGGGCCGTGCTGGCCCTGGGGGTGGGGCAGTTCACCCTGGACGCGGCGACCGGTAGCCTTCGGACTGTGCAGGCGAGCATCCACACCTACGACGACACCAGCGGCGGCAGCGCGCTGCTCGACGACGGCCGGACCATCGAGTTCGGCCCAGACGCGCTCGCCGACAGCGGCCTGCGGTTCCTCCGCCCCGGCCAGCGGGTGAGCGTGGAGGTCGACGAGGAGGCCCGCCGGGCGACCCGCGTGTGGATCGTCGGGATCGGCGACTCCGAGGTCATCCGCTAGCCCCGCGCCCTCGGGCGCGTTGGCCACAGACATGGACCAGGGCCGGCACCTCGCGGTGCCGGCCCTGGTCGACCCGGTCGCCGAGGTGTCAGGCCTTCTTCGCGGCGCGCTTGGCCGGCGCCTTCTTGGCCACGGCCTTCTTCGCCGGTGCGGCCTTCTTGGCCACGGCCTTCTTCGCCGGTGCGGCCTTCTTGACGACGGCCTTCTTGGCGACGGCCTTCTTCGCCGGTGCGGCCTTCTTGACGACGGCCTTCTTCGCCGGTGCGGCCTTCTTGACGACGGCCTTCTTCGCCGGCGCGGCCTTCTTGGCCGGTGCGGCCTTCTTGGCCGGTGCGGCCTTCTTGACGACGGCCTTCTTGGCCGGTGCGGCCTTCTTGACGACGGCCTTCTTGGCCGGTGCGGCCTTCTTGGCGGTAGCCGCTGCCGCCGTACCCGCGGATGCGCGGGCGGCGGCCGGGGCGGCCTTCGGCAGGCTCCTGGGGGCCTTCACGTAGGTCTTGAACGCCGCGCCGGCCCGGAAGCGCGGGGCCTTGGACTTGGGGATGCGCACACTTGACCCGGTGTGCGGGTTGCGGCCGGTGCGGGCCGCGCGCTCCACGCGGTCGAAGGTGCCGAAGCCGGTGATGCCGACCTTCCCGCCCTTGGTGACCTCTCGGATGATGGTGTCCAGCACGGCGTCGAGGGCCTCGGCGGCCGCCTTGCGGCTGCCCAGCCGCTTCTCGAGCTCGCGAACGAGTTCTCCCTTGTTCACTGTCTCGCTCCACTTCGTCTTGGGTTACGACGCCCTGCGGCGCCCAGGCGAACCGGGCGGACACCCGGTCTGAGTCGACGGTATGTCGCCATATCAACGGAGTCCACCATCCGCCCGGCGTGTTCCGTTGTCCCACAATGGCTTTCGGTCGGCCTTATGGGGCCCGATCCGGGCGCCCGCCGGGCCCCGCAGCCACCTCAGACGCCGCTGCTCCACGGCCTGAAGATTGCACGAATACCGTTGTCGCACAGGACAGTTCGACCATCTTCAGCCAGCACGAGGGGCGTGACGGGCGAGCGGGATGGAGGGTCCACACAGTCACATCAGTCACTCTGGCCACAGGCCGATCCGCCCCGGCGACACCTCAGGCAGAGGTTGTGACCGGCTTCCAGCTCGGTCGGCTCGCCTCGAAGTCGGTGATCGCGTCGGCGTGCCGCAGAGTGAGACTGATGTCGTCAAGGCCCTCGAGGAGCCGCCAGCGGGTGTAGTCGTCGACCTCGAACGTTGCGACGATGTCACCGGCCGTCACGGTGCGGGACTGCAGGTCCACCGTGACCGACGTCCCCGGGCTCGTTCTCGAGGAGCTTCCAGAGCAGCTCGACGTCGTCCTGCGAGCACTGCGCCGTCAGCAGGCCCTGCTTGCCGCTGTTGCCGCGGAAGATGTCGGCGAACCGCGAGGAGATGACGACCCGGAACCCGTAGTTCATCAGGGCCCACACCGCGTGCTCGCGGGAGGAGCCGGTGCCGAAGTCCGGGCCGGCCACGAGGACCGAGCCCGCGGCGTAGCTCGGGTCGTTGAGGACGAACGTCTCGTCCCCGCGCCAGGCGGCGAACAGGCCGTCCTCGAACCCGGTCCTGGTCACCCGCTTGAGGTAGACCGCCGGGATGATCTGGTCGGTGTCGACGTTGCTGCGGCGCAGCGGGACCCCGATGCCGGTGTGCGTCGTGAACGGCTCCATGGCTCAGCGCCTCCCCTCGTCGGAGGTCGCTCGAGATCGGCGGGACTGGACAGCGTCCCGCGCACGGCGGTCGCCGCGGCGACCAGCGGGCTGACGAGATGGGTCCGCCCGCCCTTGCCCTGACGTCCCTCGAAGTTGCGGTTGGACGTCGAGGCGCTTCGCTCCCCGGGCGCCAGCTGGTCGGGGTTCATTCCCAGGCACATCGAGCAGCCGGGCAGCCGCCACTCGGCGCCCGCCGCCGTGAAGATCCGCGTCCAGGCCCTCGGCCTCGGCCTGGAGCCGCACCCGGGCCGAGCCGGGGACGACGAGCATCCGGACGCCGTCGGCGACCCGGCGGCCCTTGATGACCGCCGCGGCCGCCCGCAGGTCCTCGATCCGGCCGTTGGTGCAGGAGCCGACGAACACGGTGTCGACGTGGATCTCGCGCAGCGGGGTGCCGGCGGTCAGGCCCATGTACTCCAGCGCCTTGGCTCGCCGAGACCTTGTCGTTGTCGTCGGCCATCGCCTCGGGGTCGGGCACGGCCTGGCCGAGCGGCGCACCCTGGCCGGGGTTGGTGCCCCAGGTGACGAACGGGGTGAGCTCGGCCGCGTCGAGGACGACCTCGGCGTCGAAGACGGCGTCGTCGTCGCTGCGCAGCTCGGACCAGGCGGCGACGGCAGCGTCCCAGTCGTCGCCCGGCCGGGGCGTGGTCGCGGCCCTTGAGGTAGTCGAAGGTCGTCTCGTCGGGTGCGATCATGCCGGCCCGGGCGCCCGCCTCGATCGACATGTTGCACACGGTCATCCGGCCCTCCATCGACAGCGCTCGGATGGCGCTGCCGCGGTACTCGAGGACGTAGCCCTGACCGCCGCCGGTGCCGATCTTGGCGATGACGGCGAGGACGATGTCCTTGGCCGTCACGCCGGGAGCCAGCTCACCCTCGACGGTGACGGCCATCGTCTTGAAGGGCTTGAGCGGCAGGGTCTGGGTGGCGAGCACGTGCTCGACCTCGGAGGTGCCGATCCCGAAGGCGAGGGCGCCGAACGCGCCGTGGGTCGAGGTGTGGCTGTCGCCGCAGACGATCGTCATGCCCGGCTGGGTCAGCCCGAGCTGCGGGCCGACGACGTGGACGATGCCCTGCTCGGCGTCGCCCATGGGGTAGAGCCGGACCCCGAACTCCGCGCAGTTGCGGCGCAGGGTCTCGACCTGGGTCCGGCTCACCGGGTCGGTGATCGGGCCGGGCGTCGTCGGGACGTTGTGGTCCTCGGTGGCGAGGGTGAGGTCGGGGCGGCGCACCGGGCGGCCCGGCGAGCCGCAGGCCGTCGAAGGCCTGCGGGCTGGTCACCTCGTGGAGCAGGTGGAGGTCGATGTACAGCAGGTCGGGCTCGCCCTCGCTGCGGCGCACGACGTGGGCGTCCCAGACCTTCTCGGCCAACGTCCCGGCCATCTGCGTCACCTTCCGTCGCACTCCCGAGGGGTGCCGGGGGCTCCGGGCGCCCTCGTCCCTCCTGCGAGGTTCGCACGGCGGAGGTCGCCGGGGAACTTGCGTCTCAGGCAATGAGACGGCAATATCATCACATGGACAACAGCAGTGGAGTCGGCGTCCTGGACAAGGCCGCCGTGGTCCTCGGCGCCCTCGAAGCGGGTCCGTCGACCCTCGCCCAGCTCGTCACGGCCACCGGCCTGGCCCGTCCCACGGCCCACCGGCTCGCCGTCGCCCTCGAGCACCACCGCCTCGTCGCGCGCGACCTGCAGGGCCGCTTCGTCCTCGGACCGCGCCTCGCCGAGCTCGCCGCCGCCGCCGGCGAGGACCGCCTGCTCGCCGCCGCAGGGCCGGTCCTCGGAGCGCTGCGCGACCACACGAACGAGAGCGCCCAGCTCTTCCGGCGCCAGGGCGAGCACCGGGTCTGCGTGCCGTCCGCGGAGCCGCATGTCGGCCTGCGCGACTCGATCCCCGTCGGCGCGACCCTGTCGATGCTCGCCGGCTCCGCCGCCCAGGTGCTGCTCGCCTGGGAGGAGCCCGACCGGCTGCACCGCGGCCTGCAGGGTGCCGCGTTCACCGCGACCACCCTGTCCGGCGTGCGCCGCCGCGGGTGGGCCCAGAGCGTCGGCGAGCGCGAGCCGGGCGTCGCCTCCGTCTCGGCTCCGGTGCGCAGCCCCTCCGGCCGGGTCATCGCCGCCGTCT
Source organism: uncultured Actinomycetota bacterium (assembly GCA_963800435.1). GTDB lineage: Bacteria > Actinomycetota > Actinomycetes > Actinomycetales > Dermatophilaceae > CAVSJJ01. The sequence goes on along the minus strand of CAWDBE010000008.1, from coordinate 474,473 downwards.
CCATCTCCGGACCCATCGAGCGCCTGTCCCGCCAGCCCGGCCGACTGCACGCCGCGACGGTGATGGCCGGGGCCAACAAGCTCACCGAGGTCCTCGCCCGGCACGCCGCGGCCCAGGAGGCCCAGAACAACGCCTGATCGCGCCGCCACCCGCAACGTCGACCGGCACGACGAAGGCCCGGCCGAGTCGGCCGGGCCTTCGCTCGTGGTAGCCCCGACGGGATTCGAACCCGCGCTACCGCCTTGAGAGGGCGGCGTGCTAGGCCACTACACAACGGGGCCTCGAGCATGCGCCCGGGCCGCGACGGCCCCGGGCAACGGAGCAGAACCCTACCGAATGGAGTGGCCTTCTCCGAATCGTGGCCGGCCGCAGGGCCGTCCGCGAAGCTGGGGTACCAGGACTCGAACCTAGAATGGCTGAACCAGAATCAGCTGTGTTGCCAATTACACCATACCCCAAGGGGGTATCACGCCCGACGGCCCGGGTGGACCGACGACGGTGAACCGAGGGTCGATACTACCGGCCCCCTCCCGCCCGGCGAAATCGCCTGCGCAGGTCGCTCAACCGGCCGAGACCTGCTCGACCGCGGCGGTCAGCCGCCCAGCGACCTCGTCGACGATCTCGGCCAGTGCCTCGTTGTCGGTGACAGTCACCATCGTGTGCGGGTCGAGTGCCTCGACGAGCACCTGAGCGCCGGACTCCCGGACGACGACGGTGCACGGCAGGAGGACGCCGATCGACGGCTCCACCTGGATCGCCGCGTGGGCGAGCTGGGGCCGACACGCCCCGAGGATGAGCTGACGGTCGATGTCGACGCCGAGCTTGGCCTTGAGGGTCGCCTGGAGGTTGATCTCGGTGAGCACACCGAAACCGTTGTCGGCGAGCGCCTGGCGCACGGCGGCGACCGCGTCGTCGAAGGAGCCGGGCACGGTCGCGCTGAGGGTGTAGGTCATCGTGGTCCTTCCGTGGGGTGCTATACCCCCCAAGGTATGTTAGGAATCTGAGGAACGTCTGACGAGATGTCTGATCTCGCCCGTCGGCACGGTGAGCAGCTCGGCCACACTCTCGGGGAGGACGGGGTATGCCGCCGCCTCACGGCACGGGATCCAGGTCAGCCGCCCCTCGGGGGCGTCGAGGATGGTGAACTCCTCGTCCGGGAGGTCGGCCGGTGCCGCCATCCTCAGGTAGAAGCCGATCTCGTGCTGTGGGTCCTGCGGGTAGCCGAAGAAGTTCTCGATCACCCCGACGAGGTGCATCGGGCCGGGCGTGGTCCCGGTCTCCTCGACCCACTCGCGGGCCGCGCAGGCCATGACATCCTCACCGGTGCCGAGCGCCCCACCCGGCAGGAAGGCGAAGTCGATGTCGTCGAGGAGGTTGACGAGGAGCCGGTCCTCGCGAAGGCACATGATCGCGACGCGGACCGAGAACTTCAGCCCACCGAGCGGCGTCCGGATGTCGGTCATCGCAGCGCCGCCCTCAGAGCGTCGCCCGCAGCGCCCGAAGCCGGGCGAGGGTGGATGTCCGACCCAGGATCTCCATCGACTCGAAGAGCGGCGGGCTGACCCGACGTCCCGACACGGCGGTCCGCAGCGGACCGAAGGCGAACTTCGGCTTCAGCCCCAGCCCGTCGACGAGGGCCGCCCGCAGGTCGGCCTCGATCCTGGCCGCCTGCCACCCGGTCTCGCCGTCGAACGTCCCGGACGCCTCCGGGTCGACGGACTCCAACGCCGCCAAGGCCGCGTCGAGGACCCGGGGTGCGTTCTCGTCGAGCTGGGCGCGAGCGTCGCCGGCGATCTCGAGGGCGTCGTCCTCGACGTAGAACGGGCGGACGAGGTCCGAGGCCTCGGTGAGGTGGGCGATCCGGGTCTGGATGAGCTCGGCGATGCTGCGCAGCCGGGCGAGCTCGCCGAGGGTCGGGTTGTCGCCGAGAACCCCGTCGGCGACGAGGTGGGGCAGCAGCCGCGAGGCGAGCTCCCCGACCTCGAGCTCGCGGATGTGGACCCCGTTGAGCCAGTCGAGCTTCTTGAGGTCGAACACCGGCCCGACGGGGTTGACCTTGCGCCAGTCGAAGCCGTCGCTGAACTCCGCGAAGGTGAAGACCTCCCGGTCGGTGCCGTCCTCGTCGGTGGCCGGCGGGTAGGCCAGCAGGGCGAGGAAGTTGACCAGCGCCTCGGGCAGGTACCCCTGCTCGCGGAACCAGGTGAGCCGGGCCGCGGGGTTCTTCCGCTTCGAGATCTTCGAGCTGTCGGCGTTGCGGAGCAACGGCATGTGCGCGAACTTCGGCGGGGTCAGGCCGAGCCACCGGTAGAGCAGGATGTGCTTGGGGGTCGAGCTGATCCACTCCTCGCCGCGCACGACGTGGGTGACGCCCATCTCGTGGTCGTCGACGACGACGGCGAGGTGGTAGGTCGGGAACCCGTCGGCCTTGAGGATGACCTGGTCGTCGGGCCGGGGCGCCGACACCGACCCGCGGATCAGGTCCTCGAACACCAGTGGCGCGTCGTCGGGGACGAGCATGCGCACGACCGGGGTCTCGCTGATCCCTGGCAGCGCCGCGCGCTCCTCGCGGCTCTTCCCGTAGCAGAGCCGGTCATAGCCCGTCGGCCGCTTGAGCCTCTGCTGCTCGGCGCGCATCTCGGCGAGCCTCTCGGTCGAGCACCAGCAGTGGTAGGCCTTGCCCTCGGCCAGGAGCCGGTCGACATACGGCTGGTACGCGGCGAGCCGCTCGCTCTGGCGGTACGGCGCGGCCGGGCCACCCACGTCGGGCCCCTCGTCCCAGGTCAGCCCGAGCCAGTGCAGGGTGTCGAGGACCTGCGCCTCGCTGCCCTCCTGGAGCCGGGCCCGGTCGGTGTCCTCGATGCGCAGGATGAACCGGCCGCCCTGCTGGCGCACGAAGGCGAGGTTGAACAGCGCCATGTAGGCCGTGCCGACATGCGGGTCGCCGGTGGGGGACGGGGCGACGCGCAGTCGCACCGTGCCGGGCAGCGAGCCGCCGTCGGCGGAGGAGATATCGGTGGTCATCGGTGGGCGCCTAACGACGGACGAACGGGTTGCTGAGGGTGCCGATCCGGTCGATCTCGACCTCGATGCGCTGGCCGGGCTGGACCGGGCCGACCCCGGCCGGGGTGCCGGTGAGGATGACGTCGCCCGGCAGCAGGGTGAACGCCGCTGAGGCGTGGGCGACGAGGTGGGCGACGTCGTGGACCATGTCGGCCGTCGTGCCGTCCTGGACGACCTCGCCATCACGGCGGGTGACCAGGCGCAGGTCGGTGGGGTCGAGATCTGTCTCGATCCACGGGCCGAGCGGGCAGAACGTGTCGAAGCCCTTGGCCCGCGCCCACTGGCCGTCGCTGCGCTGCAGGTCGCGGGCGGTGACGTCGTCGGCGCACGTGTACCCGAAGATGACCGCCGACGCCTCCTGAGGCGCGATGTCCTTGCACAGGCGGCCGATGACGACGGCCAGCTCGCCCTCGTAGTGGACCTCCGCACTCTGCGGGGGCATGACCACCGGGTCACCGGGGCCGACGACCGCGGTGTTGGGCACGAGGAACATCAGGGGCTCTGCCGGCACCTCGCCCCCCATTTCGGCGGCGTGGTCGCGGTAGTTCTTGCCGATCCCGATGATCTTGCTCCGCGGGATGACCGGCGCAAGGAGCCGCACGTCCTCGACGAGGTGGGTCGTCCCGGTCAGCTCGATCCGCTGGTAGAGCGGGTCGCCGGTGATCTCGGCGATCTTCTGCCCCGCTCCGTCCACCAGCCCGTAGGCCGGGTCCTCTCCCGTCGTGAATCTCGCGATGCGCACGCCCGGAGCCTACCCAGGGCGGGGCCGTGGCGCGCCAGGGGGCCGTGGCGTGCCAGAGGTGGGGATCCGCCCCTTCGGGGGCTCCGAAGGGGCGGATCCCCACCTATGGGACCGGGCTGCGCTCAGTGCAGCCGGGCGAGGACGGTGTGGGCCAGGACGGCATACCCGCCGTCGTTGGCGTGGATGTCCCCGAGGGTGCACATCCAGGTCAGCTGGCACACGAGCTGGACGTTCTTGGGCACCGAGCCGAGGGTGGCATCGGTGACGACCCGCCAGGTGTGGGACCTGAACGCCTTGGCGACGTCGGCGATCTCGACGCGCTCCGTGGCCGCCGCCCGCTTGATCTGGGCGTTGAGGGCGTCGCCGAGGTCGAGCGAGGTGACGGCCAGGCCCTGGCCGGTCGGACCGAGCAGCCAGGCCGCGAGGAACGGGTCGTAGTACGTGAGAGCGACGATCTGGGCCCGCGGAGCGGCGTCCCGGAGCTCGCTGAAGATGACGGCGAGGTTGGTGTGGACCGCGGCCATGCCGGACTGGATGCAGGCCGCGTCGATGGTGCCGCCGGCCAGGCAGCGCTGGACATCGTTGGCGCCGATGTCGACGGTGATGACCTTGGTCCGGCCGGGGTGGGCCCGCAGGTAGGCCACGGCCTGGGCGAGCTGGTTGCCCGCCGGGTAGATGTCACAGTGGCCGCCGGAGACCATCGAGGCGGCGGTCTCGCCGGAACACGCCAGGTTGACGAGCTCGGCCGGGTGCCGCGGGCTGTCGAGCCCGGCGAGGACCTGGCCGACGTAGCCTCCGGTCCTGTCGTCGCCGCGACCGGGCTGGTACCCGGCGGCGAGCGAGTCGCCGAGGGCGAGATAGGTGGTGGTTCTCGGTCCGTGTCCCCCGAATGCGTGGTCCCCCGACGACGCTGCCGCGGACCCGGCCGGAGCCAGGAATGCCGCGGCGGAGACGAGGACGGCCAAGATGCGACGCTGCATGAAGCCTCCCGTTGCCGATGGCGCCCTCGTTGGCGCCAACCGGACCACCTTAGGTGCTACTACCCTGCGGTGGGTGGAACGGATCGTCCTCCCAGCGCAGCACTGGTCGGCGCTCGAGGGCGAGCACGGCCGCCGGGTCGACGAGCTCGTCGGCGGTCATCTGGCGCGCCGGGCCCGCGGCGAGAAGCACCCGGTCGAGGACTTCCTGCACACCTACTACAGCCACTCCCCCGGCCGGTTCCGGCGCTGGCACCCCGGTCCCGGTGTGGTGCTGGAGGGTGCCGCCGGTATGCCGCGCGCCTCGTGGCGCTACTACCGGACGGTCGGCGACGGGGTCGATGTCGACGTGGCGGCCTTCGTTGCCGAGCGGGGTGAGACGGTCGAGTTCGTCCGCTCCCTGCTGCGGGCCACGCTCGAGCACCCGGCCCAGCTCGGCTGCTTCGGCCTCCACGAGTGGGCGATGGTCTACCGGCTGGGGCCGGGGCAGGTGCGGCACCCGGGTCTGCCGCTCCGGCTGGGGCACCGGGGAACCGACGCCGTCGTCGAGGCGCATCCGATCCGGTGCACCCACTTCGACGCGTTCCGGTTCTTCACCGAACCGGCCCGTCCGCGCAACGCCCTCCAGCCGACCCGCGAGTCGCAGGCGGCGCTCGAGCAGCCCGGCTGTCTCCACGCCGGGATGGACCTGTACAAGTGGGCCTACAAACTCGCTCCGGTGGTGCCGAGCGAGGTGGTGGTGGACGCCTTCGAGCTCGCCCGCGACATCCGTGTCCTCGACATGCGGGCCTCGCCGTACGACGTGCGCGCGCTGGGTCTCGAGCCGGTGCCGGTGGAGACGCCCGAAGGCAAGGCCACGTTCAGGGCCGCCCAGCGCCTGCTCACCGAGCGGACGAACGCGTTGCGGCACAGGCTGATCCGTGGCCTTGCCTCCCTCGACGACGGCTTGGGCTGACAGACGGGGGTGACGTCGCCGGCCGCGGCCCGGGTTCCACCGCCGAGCGCCGGCATTGCCGTTGTGGCTGGGTGCCCGAGCAGGCAACACGTTCCGCTTGCCTCCCCGCGGGGCCACCCAGCGCTGCCCCGCACCGTCGCATGGCCGGCCCGGATCGGGTCAGGAATCGAGAAGCGCCATGGAGTTGACGGGCCTAACCTGTCCGCGGAAGGTCGGCATCACACCGAGCCGATGAGCGTCGAAAGGAAGCCAGACAATGCCCGCGAAGAAGGCCGAGACGGAGTCCGACGGCTTCAGCGCCGAGGAGCGCGCCGCCATGAGGGAGCGCGCCGCCGAGCTGCGCGCCGAGGGCAAGAAGGGAGCCAAGAAGGCCGACGGCCTGCAGGCGGTCCTCGACCGGATCGCGGAGATGGCGCCGCAGGATCGTGCGCTCGCCGAGCGCGTGCACGTGACGGTGACCTCGACCGCCCCCGAGCTGTCGCCCAAGACGTGGTACGGGATGCCCGCCTACGCGAACGCGGACGGCAAGATCGTCGTCTTCTTCCAGGACTCGGGCAAGTTCAGCTACCGGTACTCGACCCTGGGCTTCCAGGACGCGGCCAACCTCGACGACGGCGACCTGTGGCCGGTGTCGTACGCGCTGATGAAGTGGAGCCCTGTGGTGGAGAAGACGGTCGTCGAGCTCGTGAAGGCCGCGATCTCCTGAGTGTCCCGCGACCGCCCGCGACGGCGCGCATGCTCCTGCGCGGGGCCCTGCACGATGCGTGGTTTGGTCTCGCCCGGCCGACCTCGCTGAGGGCTGCGGCGCCCAACGGGCGAGGTGGTCCCGACGCTGTGGCCCGAAGGGGTGCCACCCGTGTCGACGACGTGGAGACTAGGCCCTGGTGAGGGACGGGACGTCCGGTTCGACGGACCACCTCAAGCGGGTTCAGAGCGAGCTCGTAATGCATCTCTTCTGGCGCCGCTCGGCTGTGCGCGGCGAACCACGGCTCTCCATTGGGGCCGTTGAAGACGCGCCGCCAGCGGCCGACGGCGCGTGTGGTCGGGAGCGAGTAGAGGACGCGCAGATTCGTGAGGATCTCGCGGTTCCCGATCGCGCGCAGCGCGTTGAAGGCGTCTTTCGTGGCGAGCTCCAACGGCCGCGGAGTCATCCGCCACTCGACGCACCGGCACATCGGCCCTTGCTGTCACCCAGCGCGACCGCGTGCGGAGGCGACCTCGCGCCCAGCACCGACTGTGGAAGTATCGCGGTGTGGCGCCCGATGAGCTGCGGTACTCCTCCGAGCCCGCCGACCCACAGGCGTACACAGTGGCGAACGACCGGCTGTACACCCGCTTCGCTCGCGTGTACGACATCGTGGTCAAGGCGGCACCGCTCTGGCGACGATGGCTCGGGCACGCCCTGCCCGCGATCAGCGGCCCCAGGGTCTTGGAGGTGTCCTTCGGGACCGGGTGGCTGCTCACCCAGTACGCCGGTCGATACCGCACCGACGGCATCGACCTCAACCCGGCACTCATCGCCGTCGCACGCCGCAACCTGGCCCGTGCCGGGGTCCAGGCGGACCTGCGGCAGGGAACGGTTGAGGCACTTCCCTACCCGGACGCCACCTTTGACACCGTGGTGAACACCATGGCCTTCACCGGCTATCCCGACGCAGCTGCGGCCGCAGCCGAGCTGGCCCGGGTGCTCAAGCCCGGTGGTCGTCTGGTCCTGATCGACATCAACCACCCGCACGATGGCAACCGCCTGGGCACGGCACTCGTCGAACGGTTCTGGAAGCCGTTCGGCGATCTCATCCGTGACGTCGCAGCGGTCCTGTCCGACGCCGGGTTCGACGTCCAGGAGGACGAGATCGGCGGGTGGGGCAGCGTCCACCGATACCTTGCGACCAAACCTGGCGCTCCCCGCAGCGCACCATGACGCGCTGACCTGGCCCCTGTCGGCGGCGGAGTCGCGCGCAGCGCCGCCGGTCCACCCACCCGGAACGACCACATCCGACGTGTTCTCCCCGCCCGGTCATCGGCTGGCACGTCTCCACCTCGCTGCGCACCGACCTCACCCTGGACGCCCTCGACCTGGGCCTGTGGGCCCGGCCACGCGCCGGCCAGGACGTCGCCGGCGCCGGATCAGATAACCGTGCCCGCACGAAACCCTGGGCGACTCAGACAGTCGGGCTGATGATCGGGATGATACCGGCGCGGATCCGGGTTACCACCTGCAGCAGAACAGGCCGGGACCGAGGCCCGAGCACCAGGAAAGGCAGGACGCGTGGCTGACGCCGACATCCACTTCTACTTCGACCCGGTCTGTCCCTTCGCGTGGATGACCAGCAAGTGGGTGCGACTGGTCCAGTCCCGGCGGGACTACACCGTGGACTGGCGGTTGATCTCCCTGCGCCTGGTGAACTCCGAGGTCGACTACGACAGTCACTTCCCCCCCGAGTACGAGGCCGGACACACCGCCGGTCTCCGGTTGCTCCGTGTGGTGCACCGGGCGCGGTCAGAGCACGGCCGCGACGTGGTGGGGCAGCTCTACGAGGCACTGGGCAGTCACATCTTCGAGCTCCCAGCCCACGAGCCCCACCCAGGAGCGGGGGAGCTCGACCCCCGTGGCACGGCGTCGTTCCTCGCGCCGATTCTGGCGGAGATCGGACTACCCCGCCCCCTCGTGGAGGCGCTCGACGACGACTCTCTCGACCTCGAGATCCGCAGGGAGACCGATGAGGCTCTGGCCCTGACCGGCAAGGACGTCGGCACACCGATCATCCACTTCCAGCCCCCGGGCGGGGTCGCCTTCTTCGGCCCGGTCATTTCGAGACTACCCAGTGAGGACGATGCCGTTCGGCTCTGGGACCACGTGCTCGGGCTGGCTGCCTTCCCAGGGTTCGCCGAGCTGAAGCGCAGTCTCCGGGAGCTTCCGCAGCTGCCCGGCCTCGGAGTCGGCAAGGGCGAGGTCGGCGTCGAGCAGGACTGGCACGGCGGCAGCCGGCATACGACGAGGTAACAAGCCATGGACCTGGACCGCGCTCGGGAGTTTGCCCTCAGGCACCACCACGCCGTCCTCGCCACCAGAACCCGGGACGGCGGGATCCAGCAGAGCCCGGTGCTCGTCGGAGTCGACGACCGGGGCCGCTTCACGGTGAGCAGCCGCGAGACCGCCTTCAAGGCGAAGAACCTGCGCCGTGACCCTTGGACCCAGCTCTGCGTCCTTCCCGACGGCTTCTTCGGAGACTGGATCTTTGTGGAGGGACTGGCCGAGGTGTTGTCCCTTCCGGATGCCATGGAACCGCTTGTGGAGTACTACCGGCAGCTGTCGGGTGAGCACGACGACTGGGACGACTACCGGGCGAGTATGCGGCGCGAGCAGCGCGCGCTGCTCAGGATCGAGGCACTCAGGGCGGGGCCGGACCGCCGAGGCTGAGCGGAACGTGCTGGCTCTCCCTGGCATGGATGTGAGTCGGTTGGTTGGTCGTTCGTACGAAAGTCGTCGTTCGATCGGTCCGCAGGACCTCATGACCGCAGCGAGCGCTGCGTCGGCGGCGTGGAATCCATGCGGCTCCTGGTCTTCCTCGGCTTCGGCGCCTGAACTACCAACCCCGTAGTCAGGGAGCCGCGAGGACGGCGTGCTCGGGGACGCCCGTATGCCCGCCCATGTTGGCGCTCAGCGTCTCCTCCGTTGAGCCGAACGCGTCGCACAGGTCCAGGGCCATCTGCCGGTCGTTCCCTTCGTCCTTCGACTGCAGCAGGACGGGCAGCGGGATCCTGACCCGACGGACCTCGGCGAACGTCGCGCGGGGCCTGACACCACACACGCTCGCCGCACTCGCCGAGCTGCGAGCAGCAAGCTCGTCACTGGGCTAGACACCCGGCCCCACGCGATCTTCGGCACCATCGACCACACGGTCCGCGGCATATGCGTGAAACTCGGGAGTGGACTCTGAGGTGCCGGTCGACGGCTGGACGAGCATAACGCGGCGCGTTATGCTCGGTGGGTGATCAGGGCGTTCCGCGACGCGACAACCGAACGGCTCTGGTCACGACAACGCACCAAGAAGCTCGACCCACGTATCGAACGCACCGCGCTGCTCAAGCTCGTCATGCTCGACGCCGCCGAGGCGTTGGACGACCTGACGGTTCCGCCCGGCAACCGCATCGAAGCCCTCAAGGCGGAGCGCGCCGGGCAGCACAGCATCCGGATCAACCAGCAGTGGCGCATCTGCTTCGTCTGGACCCCCGCCGGGCCCGAGGACGTCGAGATCGTTGACTACCACTGAGAGGAGGAGCCATCCCATGACCAGCATCGCTCCCATCCACCCCGGGGAAGTGCTCCTCGAGGAGTTCCTCGAGCCACTCGGGGTCACCCAGCACCACCTGGCCGTCTCCATCGGTGTGCCGCCACGACGGATCAACGAGATCGTGCACGGCAAGCGCCGCATCACCGCCGACACCGCCCTGCGCCTGGCCCGGTACTTCGGCACCACCGACCGGTTCTGGCTCAACCTGCAGACCCGCTACGACCTTGAGCTCGAGAAGGACAACCTCGGCGGCGCACTGGAGCAGATCCAGCCACTGCAGAGCGCCTGAAGGCGCCCGTCCCAAGAGCGGCATAGTCGGACGCCAGCGCTGACAGCAGCAAGTGAGCGTACGGCCGCGACAGCGGCAAAGCGGACGGCCGCGACAGCGGCAGATGAGTAGATCGCAAGCGAGGACCTGTTGCGCCGAGCCGATACTGTGACGTACAGTTTCCTGTACGGGAGGTCGTGATGAAGACGATGAGCTACACCGAGTCCCGGGCTCGCTACGCCGAGGTGCTCGACGGCGTCGCCAACGACCGCGAGGAAGTCATCATCACCCGCGCCGGTCACGAGCCGGTGGTCATCGTCTCCCTCGAGGACTACGAGTCTCTTCGCGAGACCGCCTACCTGATGCGATCCCCCTCCAACGCCCGACGCCTGCTCGACGCGATGGAGCGACTGGAGGGCGGGCGCGGTCAGGCGCACGAGCTGGTCGAGACCGACTGACGTGCAGCTGCTCTGGGATGAGAACGCCTGGGATGACTACCTGTGGTGGCAGGCGCGGGACCGCAAGGTCCTGAAGCGGGTCAACGCGCTGCTCGTGGACATCCAACGCCACGGCAACGAGGGGATCGGCAAGCCCGAGGCGCTGAAGCACGACTTCGCCGGCTACTGGTCACGACGCATCACCGACGAAAACAGCCTGGTGTACAAGATCGTCGGCGACGAGGTCCGAATCGCCGCCTGTCGATACCACTACGGCTAGCGCGATCCGCGGCATGTCTGCGCAGGTTCGTTGCCCGGGCCATGGCGTTACATGTAACATGGGGTCATGGCTGTGCGAGAGCGGGTGAACGCGTACCGGACCCGGATGCGGGCCCAGGGTCTTCGGCCTGTCCAGATCTGGGTTCCCGATGTGCGCTCGCCGGATTTCGCGGCTGAGGCGCACCGCCAGTCGGTGCTTGTGGCGGCCGCGGACCGCGCGAGTGACGACATGGACTTCGTCGAGGCCGTCTCCGACGACTTGGCCGAATGAGACGCGGCGACATTGTCACTGTCGCCGGCGGGGTTCATGCGAACACGCCGCGGCCGGCGCTGGTCGTCCAGGACGACCGGTTCGACGCGACAGAGTCGTTGACCGTCTGTCCCTTCACGAGCAGCGACGTCGACGCGCCTCTGCTGCGGCTGCCGATCGCCGCTGACGAAGGGAACGGCTTGGACCAGGACAGCTTCCTGATGGTCGACAAGATCACCACCGTCCGACGAAGCAACGCTCACGGGGTGATCGGACGGCTCGAGGCAACGGCCCTGGTGGAGTATGAAAGGCGGCTCCTGGTCTTCCTCGGCTTCGGCGCCTGAACGCACCCGCACCGCTGATGGTCGGACGCTAGCGCCGACAGCGGCATGTGCGGACGTGGGTGTCGTGGGCGGTCCGGTAGGGACGGATCGCGTCGGCTCCTAGTGTCGCGCGTCGTTAATTGATTTACAGTGGGTGGTCCGTGAGAATGGGGCATGGACAGTGCGGCGTTGGTGATCAGTGTTGAGGACCGGGCGACGTTGGACTCCTGGGCGCGGTCGCGGGCGATCCGGGCCAGGCATGTCGAGCGGGCGCGGATCGTGCTGGCGGTCGCGGACGGGAAGGGGACCTCGGGCACGGCCCGCGAGGTCGGGGTGTCGCGCCCGACGGTGATCAAGTGGCGCGACCGGTTCGCGCAGCTGGGGCTGGCGGGGTTGGAGCACGAACCGCGCCCGGGGCGGCCCAAGACCGTTGATGACTCGGCGATCATCGCCGCGACGTTGGAGCCGCCGCCGGACTCGCTGGCGGTCACGCACTGGTCGAGCCGGCTGCTGGCCAGGCATCTCGGTGTCGGGGACGCCACGGTGGCGCGGGCGTGGCGCAGGTACCGGGTGCAGCCGTGGCGACGTGAGACGTTCAAGTTCTCCACCGACCCGCAGCTTAACGCCGGGACCCGGAGGTTTAATCGCAAGCTAATGAGGCGTGTCGTTAGTTCCTAAATGGTTTGTTTTTGGGATGATGGGGCATGGCGAATCGTCCGGCTCCAGCCCTGGCCCTGCGTTCTGGTGACCGGGAGGAGCTGACGCGGTGGACTCGCTCGACGGCGGGGTTGGCGGTTCGGGCTCGGATCGTGCTAGCGGCTGCGGACGGGGAAGCGAACGAGCGGATCGCCGAGCGGGTGGGCGTCTCGAAGGTGACGGTGCTGAAGTGGCGCGGCCGGTATCAGGGCGAAGGTATCGCCGGGCTGTCGGACCAGTCGCGGTCGGGGCGGCCGCGCACGATCGACCACCGCAGGATCGTGTCGGTGACGTTGGCGCCGCCGCCGAAGAGGTATGGGGTGACGCACTGGTCTTCCCGGCTGCTGGGCCGGCACCTGGGCATCGGTAACCGCACCGTGGCCACGGCCTGGCGCGAGTACGGCGTGCAGCCGTGGCGGGTGGAGACGTTCAAGTTCTCCACCGACCCGCAGCTCGTCGCGAAGGTCACCGATGTCGTCGGGCTTTACCTCGCCCCGCCGGAGAACGCGATCGTGCTGTGCGTCGATGAGAAGAGCCAGATCCAGGCGTTGGACCGGACCGCGCCGATGCTGCCGATGCAGCCAGGGCTGCCCGAACGCCGCACCCACGACTACGTCCGGCACGGCACCACGACCCTGTCCGCGGCGCTGGAGATCGCCACCGGCAAGGTGACCGGGGCGGTCAAGCCGCGGCATCGGCACCAGGAGTTTCTGGCCTTCCTCAAGCAGGTGGCCCGCGCCTACCCCGAGGACGTCGACGAGCAGGGCCGCCCGATCGAACTGCACCTGGTGATGGACAACTACGCCACCCACAAGAAGGACGAGGTCCGGGCCTGGCTCGAGGCGAACCCGCGGATCCACGTCCACTTCACCCCGACCTCCGGGTCCTGGCTGAACCTGGTCGAGGTCTGGTTCGGCATCATCGAGCGCCAAGCCATCCACCGCGGCAGCTTCGGCTCGGTCAAAGACCTCAACGCCAAGATCCGCTCATTCATCGACGGCTGGAACGACCGCGCCCACCCGTTCGTGTGGACCAAGACCGCCGACCAGATCCTCACCAAAGCCAACCGTCGAACAACTTCAAACACGACCCACTAAGTTGCTCAAACCCCACGAGCATGGAGCGATCGTCGGCGGCTGTTAGGGCCGAGTCGCGAATTACCAGGTAGTAGACGATTACGGTCCCAATCGAGGATAGGAGTGGATCGGCGTCACTTGGGAGCAACAAGCGGTCGTCGGGGGTGGGGTCAGCGGACGCGGCGGAGTCGGCCCACGTCGAGGTGGTACTCCGCGTCGGCCTGGTCCGCGCAGGCTGGGTCGTGCGTCGCCACGAGGACGGCCGCGCCGGCTGCGGCCTCCGCGGCCAGCAGCGCGATCACGACGTCCCGGGTCGCGGCGTCGAGCTCGCTCGTCGGCTCGTCGGCCAGCAGCACGCTGGCCCGCAGAGCCAGGCCGCGTGCTACAGCGACCCGCTGCTGCTGACCGCCCGACAGCTCCTCGACGAGGTGGTCGCCGGAGTCGGAGAGCCGGACCCGCTCCAGCACCTCCTCGGCCCGCTCGTGCGCCTCGCGCGGGGGGACGCCCTGCACCAGGAGGGGGACCACCAGGTTCTCCCGGGCTGTCAGCGGGGTCACCAGGGCGATGCTCTGCGGCACGAGCTGGACCCCCGCGCCGGTCGCCGCGTCGTGGTCGGTCACCAGGCTCCCGGCGTACGCCACTGTGCCGCTCCTGGGCCGCAGGGCGCCGGCGAGCACCCACAGCAGCGTCGACTTGCCCGCTCCGGAGGCCCCGGTCAGGGCGGTGAACGACCCGGGCTCCAGGGTGAGGCTCACGTCGTCGAGGACCCGGCGCTCGGCGGTGTCCACGGTGATGCCGGTCGCCGCGAGCGGGAGGGGACGGCGGGGGGCATCGGCCGGTCGCGGGAGACCCGCAGCCACGTCGTCGGTCGGCACCGGCTGCCTCCTTCCAGCCCCACCGAGGGCGGGTCGTCAAGCAGGTACGGTACGACAGAAGGTCGCCGCACGGTACGCGTCGACCAGGAGGACTCATGCTGGCAGCGCTGCGGTACCGACTGGCCCACGGCCTCGTCGTCGTCGTGCTCTCGGCCCTCGTCTCGACCTGCCTCGTCCTCGCGCCGCTCTACACGCGAGCGCTGGAGCAGGCCACCACGCGGACCCTGCTCCACGACGCCGCGCCGCAGGAGAGCGGACTGAGCCTGGTGTCCACGAGCTCCGCGACACCGGCGCTCGCCCTCCCGCCGGACGCCCTCACCCAGCTGGTGCCGGCGTCCGCCCGCCCCTTCTACGGCGACCCGGTCACCAGCACCTCCGTCGCGGTGCGCCGGATGCCGCTCCTCAGCCAGCCGGGGGGACGCCTCCTGGCCCGCGACGGCCTGTGCCAGGAGGTCCGCTTCACGAGCGGCCGCTGCCCCACGGCAGCGCAGGAGATCGCCGTGTCCGCCGACCAGGCGCGGGTCTACGCGATGCCCGTGGGGGCGACCCTCGAGGCCGGCGAGTTCGACGGGGCCGTCAGCCGACCGGAGGCCTCCCCCCGGACCACCTTGCGCGTCGTCGGCGTCTACGAGCCGGGGCCGTCCTTCTTCGGCGACCCCCTCACCGGAGCGGCCGCGACGCGGGTGGGGTACGACGCCATGCTCACGCCGCTCGCCACGCTGGCCGGTGAGGTGACCGGGCCGGATGGCCGGGCGACGTCATGGTTCCAACCGCAGTACGCCGTCGACCTGCCACTCGTCGCCGCCCGCGTGGGCGTCGACGAGCTCGGGCCCCTCGGGGCGAGCGTGCGCGACATGGTCCGCTACCCGATGGGCGTGGCACGGAGCGCGACCCAGCAGGCCCAGACGGTGACCGTGCGCAGCGGGCTGCCCGCCATCGCCGACGAGGTCCGGGTCGGCAGCGCCCAGGCCTCGGTCACCGTGCCCCTGCTCATGGCCCAGATCTCGCTCCTGATCGGGTGCGTCCTCTGGCTCGTCCTCGTGGCGGCGGCGGACCAGCGCCGCGGCGAGGTCGCCGTGGCGCGGCTGCGCGGTCGGGGCGCCCGCGGGGCGCGCCGACTGCTCCTCGCCGAGACGCTCCCCCCGGTCGTGCTCGGCGCCCCCCTCGGCGCGCTCCTCGCCGTCGCCTGCTGCACGCTCGCACGGCACACCGTGCTCACGTCAGACCCCCCCTTCGAGCTCCCTCTCGGCGCGGTCGTCGCCCTCGGCGCCGCCCTGGCCGTCATGGCGGGCCTCGCCGCCCTCTCGGTCCGGCGGGTCAGCCGGGAGCCGGTCGCGGCCCTGCTGCGCAGCGTCCCCCCACGCCGGGCCGGGATCCGGCTGGGGGTGCTCGAGGCCATGCTCGTGGCCGCGGCCCTGGCCGCCTTCGTCGCTCTCGTCACCGGCTCGGTCGGCGGGGCCGTCGGCCAGGTCACCCCGACCCTGCTGGCCCTCGCCGTCGGCGTCGTCGGGGCCCGGGTCATGTCGTCGGCGCTCGCCGTCGGCGGGCGGACGCTGCTGCGCCGCGGACGGGCGACCCTGGGCGCCGCGCTGCTCACCTCGAGCCGTCGTACGACGACCCGGTGGCTCGTCCCCGTGGTCACCGTCGCGCTCAGCATCGCGGTCGTCTCGGTCGATGCGCTGGCGGTCGGCGCGCGCAACTGGACCGGCCGGGCCGACGCCGAGGTGGGGGCCGCCGGCGTGCTCACGCTGGGCTCGGTCGACCTCCCCGCCGTGACGACCGCCCTGCGCGCCATCGACCCGACGGGTGCGCACGTCACCCCCGTCGCCGTCCTCGCGCCGACGGTGACCGCCGGCACGACGACCGTGGGCGTCGTCCCCGCGGCCTTCCGCCGGATCGCCCTGTGGCCGGGGGTGCGGACCTCCGACCTGCCGTGGGGCGGGCTCACCGCGCCCACCGTGCCGCCGCTCGTCCTCACCGGGACCCGCATCGCCTACCACGTGGACGCCTCGGCGCTGCGCCCCAGCCCACCCGTCCTCCGGGCCGCCCCGACCGCCCTCGTCCTCGGCCTGCGCGTCGTCCACAACGACGGCACCGTGGCGCCCCTCGGGCTGGGCACCCTCCCGGCTGCCGGGGTGCAGGCCGACCAGTCGGCCACCCTCGACTGTGCGCGCGGGTGCCGGGTCACGGGGATCGGGGTCCTCACGCCGCGGGCCACGGCCTCGGTCACCGGCACGGTGACCCTCTCCTCGGTGACCGTCGACGGCCGAGCGGTCGACCTCGGCGGGGCGGGGTCGTGGCGCGACACCACGGCGGACGGCGCCTCCGCGCGGGGCGGCCATCCCCACGGCGGCCTGCGCCTCGACTACGCGACCAACGGCTTCGACGGCTCCTTCCTCGCCCACGCCTCCGTGCCGGACGTCGTGCCCGCCCTCACCACGCAGGCCGCGTCCCCGAGCAGCTCCGGGGCGACGTTCGCCGGCAGCTACGTCGACGGCAGCATCCTCCTGCTGAGCTCTCTGGGGCAGGTGGCGTTCGTCCCCGGAGGACCGCCGTCGGCGAGCCTGGTCAACCTCGACAACCTGCTCGCCCAAGGCTGGCGGGGCCACGGCTCCGCCGTCCTTGAGGCGTACGTCGACACCCACGACCCCGCGTTCCTCGCCCGGCTCAGGTCCGCTCTCGGCGAGCGCGGCATCCCCGTGGTCGCGACGAGGGAGTCGGCGGCGGTCGGCGCGGCGTACGGTCGCAGCGCCGCGGCCTGGAGTCTCCAGCTGGCCCTCGCCGTGGGCGTGCTCGCGCTGCTCGTCGCCGCCGTCGGGATCGTCGTGCTGGCCTCGACGTCGGGGCGGGCCCGCGGCCGCGACTACGCCGCCCTGCGGCTGGTCGGTCAGCGACCACGCGGTACCGCTCTGCTCGCCCAGCTCGAGACGGCCCCGGTCATCGTCACCTCCGCGGTGCTCGGCGCGGCGGTGGGGCTGTGGGCGGCTCCTGCCGCCGTCGGCCTGGTGCCGCTCTTCACCTCCCCTCCCCCGACCTTCCCGGTCGACCTGGCCACCGCGTGGGGGCCGGCGCTCCTCGCCGCGGGCGTCGGCCTCGCCACCCTCGGAGCCGTCGGGGCCGTCACCAGCCACCGGGCCGCCCGGCGGGCCGACCTCGACAGTCTGCGGGTGTCCGGATGACGCGCGCCTCGGCCATCACGACCGTCGCCCTGGTCCACCTCTACCGGACCGAGGGCCATGATGTGGCTGCCCTCTCGGGGGTCGACCTCAGCGTCGGGGCCGGGGAGGTCGTCGGGCTGCTCGGGCCGTCCGGCTCCGGCAAGTCGACCCTGCTCGCGCTCCTTGCCGGGCTCTTCCGGCCGAGCGCCGGCAAGATCTTCGTCGGCGACCACGAGCTGTCCTCGCTCACGCCGGAGCAGCTCGACGCGTTCCAGGCCCGGGAGACCTCGCTCATGCTCCAGGGGGCGCGGCGCAACCTCGTCCCCTACCTCACGGTCCGCGAGAACGTCGCCTTCGCCCGGGCCGAGGCGGCCCGCCTGGGGGCGGAGGTGCCCGGTGTCGACCGCGTCCTCGACCTCGTCGGCGCGGCCGACTTCGCCGACGGGCGGCCCCAGCGCCTGTCCCAGGGGCAGCTGCAGATGGCCGCGCTCGCCGTCGCCATGGCCCCCGCTCCCGGGGTCCTGCTCGCCGACGAGCCGACGAGCGCCCTCGACCGGGTCGCGCGGGAGCGGATCATCGACGCGCTCCTGCAGGTCAACGACCAGCAGGGCACGACCGTGGTCGTCGTCACCCACGACCCGGAGGTCGCCGAGCGGCTGCCGCGCACGGTGACGATCCGCGACGGCCGGATCGGGGGTGAGGGCCGCAGCGGCCAGGAGTACGCCGTCGTCACGGCCGACGGGTTCGTCCCCCTCCCCGTCCACCTGCGCGAGGAGCTGCCTCCGGGCACGCTCCTACGCCTAACCCGCACCGACGGCGGCTACCTCATCCTGCCCGAGGTCGTCGGCGAGGAGCCCGCGCCTGGGCAGGCGCCGTGAGCGCCGGCTGCGCCTGCGATACGTTCGCGAGGTCACCGTCACCCCACCGGAGCCGCGCTTGGGTTGGCGCGTGCCCGCGTCCACTCCGTAGGTTGTGGGTCCGTCGCGATTCGAGGTCCACGCCGTCCGCGGCAGCGGAAGGGCTGAGTGGGCGGAGAGACGCGACCCGAGCCGGCCTTCACAAAGTCCGCTCATCAAGCAGAGTCGGGCGGTTCGCACCCGCGTCATACCGCGTAGCGACCGCCCTGTCCGCGGCACACGTACCGGTCCGTATGTGCGGGAAGGCCGGGAAGCGGGGCGGCGCACCGACGTAGGTGTACCACCCCTGTGTCTAGGTGATACACTTCGGGGGTGCCTACCACGCGACCGCGCCACCAGGTCACCGAGACCGACGAGCTGGCTGCCGCACTGGACGACGCCGCGGCGCGTTGGCCCGGACTCAGTCGCGGCCAGCTGATCACTCGGCTGGCGCTGGAGGGACACCGAGCCGCCGTCGTCGGGCAGCGTCAGCACCGCAGCGCCCGACTCCAAGCTCTCCGGCGGCACAGCGGCGCCCTGACCGGGGTCTACCCGCCAGGCCACCTCGAGGCGCTGCGGGAGGAGTGGCCTGAGTGATCGTCCTGGACGCCAGCGTGCTGATCGGCTACCTCGACGCCGGCGACGCCCACCACGCACGGGCCACGGCCCTGCTGACCAGCCAGATCGACGACGACTTCGCGGTCAACCTCCTGACGCTGGCCGAGATCCTGGTCGCACCCACCCGCACCGGACAACGCGACACGGTCCTGGGCATCCTCGACGACCTCGGTGTCGAGACGCTGCAGTTCCCGGCAGGCTCGGCCGTGACCCTGGCGCAGCTTCGCGCCGAGACCCTGCTGAAGATGCCCGACTGCTGCGTGCTGCTCAGCGCCCGCGACCGGCAGGCACGACTAGCGTCCTTCGATGAACGCGTCGTCAAGGCCGCCCGGGCCGTTGGCCTTGAGATCGCAGACAGCTGACAAGCCACCAACACGCGCGAATCGCGGCATGGTCGGACGTGCCGACTGGCAGGCTGCTCGCATGCAGAGTCGATGGTTCAAGCGGCGCTGGGACGAGCCACGCGGCGACTCCTTCGACTCTTGGGGCCCGGCGACTTACTACTTCGAGACCGGAGATGACGGATGGCCAACTCGACAGATTGAGGTGTACGACCTTGGTCCGAGGTTGCGTTATGGACCGGACCACGAGACCGACGAGTTCGGGGGGTTAGGCCAGGCGCGGTGGATCAACTCGAGGACTGGGCACCCTGGGCCATCTCGCGCGGAGCCGTTCGAAGGCGTTTGGTCGTCCCGCGGGTAGCGCAGCTCGCGGCAGATGAGTGCATTGCGAGTCGGGGCTGGTGTTGAGGACAATGGACCTCCACACCAGTTCGAGGAATTACCAAGCCGGGCGTTAGTAGCTCGAATCAGACTGTCGTGATGTAGGCCAGATCGGGGTCGCCGAAGAAGCCGCGCACAATGTGCGGCAGGGCCTGAAGGCGGCGCAGCGCGGCGACCGCGAGAGCCTTGAACTGGTCGGGGCCGGTGATCCCGGAACGTCCGACGCGGTCGTTCTTGACGTTCTTCCAGACCCATTCGTCGGGATTTAGCTGGGGGGAGTAGCCGGGCAGCTGGTACAGGCGCAGCTGGCCGCCGCTGTTGGCGGCAAAGGCCTTTACCAGCTTGGAGCGGTGCACCGGGTGGCCGTCGACGACCAGGAATACCGGCCCGTCGGTGTCGGCCATCAGCCGCCTGCAGAACTCGATGAACTTCTCGCCGGTCATCGACCCGTTGAAGGTGGAGAAGCGCAGCAGGCCCTTGGCCGTCACGGCGGAGATCATGTTCAGCGAGAATCGGGCGCCGGTCGTCTTCACCATCGGGGTCTTGCCGATCGCGCCCCAGGTGGTCCCGGCGTGGTGGTCCGAACGAATCCCGGCCTCGTCGGCGAAGTAGACCGTCCCGCCAGTCTTCTTGGCGGCCTTGGCAATCGCCGGATACTCGGTCTCCTTCCACGCCGCCACCTTCTCCGGGTCGGCCTGCCAGGCCCGCCACAGCGGCCGCTGCGGCGAGAGCCCGATCCGGTGCAGCAGACGCCCGACCGCTGAGGCGGACAGCTCGACCTTGAACTCGCGGCGGATGAACTCGCCCACAAGGTCCCGGGTCCACAATGCGAAGTCGAACTGCAGCTGCCGCGGGTCCTTGCCGACCACTGCCTCGTACAGCCGCCGCGTCTGAGCTTCGTCCAGCTTCGCCGGCCGACCCGGAATCGGCCTGGCCCGCAAGGCTACCCGGCCTCCGTTGCGCGCGGTGGCGACCCACCCGTAGACGGTGTGCTTGTGCAGTCCGAGCGCGCGCGACACCTCCCGTGGGTCCGCGCCCTGCGCCACTCGCTCGACCGCGCGCAGCCGCAGCGTCTCCAGTGTTTGGTGGTCCAGCTTGCGGCCGTCGTCCTCGCGCATGGCCCAGTCTCCCAGAACTGCAGCCAGAATCATTCGACATACTTACGCGTGTCTTAGTAACTCGTTGTCGTTCGGGTCACAGGACCCCAGCTAGCGTCGCGCGTCTGAGTTTCGTTGACGGGTGGCGTGGGGCAGGATCTCGTCGGCGGTCTTGGTCCAGGTGAAGGGGTGGCAGCGGTCGTTCCAGCCCTCGATGAAGGCGCGGATGGCGGCGACGAGCCGGGGGACGTTGTCGAAGGACCCGCGGCGGATGGCCTGTCGGGTGATGATCCCGAAGAACACCTCGACGAGGTTGAGCCAGGACCCTGAGGTCGGGGTGAAGTGCAGTGTCACCCGGGGGTTCTTGGCCAGCCAGGCGGTGATCTCGGCGTGCTTGTGGGAGTGGTAGTTGTCCACCACCACGTGCAGCCGGCGGCGCGGGTAGGCCTTGGCGACCTTCTCCAGGAAGTCGCCGAACTCGGCCTTGCCGTGCCGGTCGTAACACTGGTCGGCCACCTTCCCGGTCGCGACCTCCAGGGCGGCGAACAGGGTCGTGGTCCCGTTGCGCTGGTAGTCGTGGGTGGCCCTCTCCGGCAGACCCTGACGCAGCGGCAGGATCGGCGCGGTCCGGTTCAGCGCCAGGATCTGGGACTTCGCCCCCGCAAGCGGGAGGGACCCGATCCACGCACAGCACGATCGCGTTGGTCGGCGGGTTCAGATACAACCCGACCACGTCACGGACCTTGGCCTTCGAGCTGCGGGTCGGTGGAGAACTTGAACGTCTCACGTCGCCACGGCTGCACCCGGTACCTGCGCCACGCCCGCGCCACCGTGGCGTCCCCGACACCGAGATGCCTGGCCGGCAGCCGGCTCGACCAGTGCGTGACCGCCAGCGAGTCCAACGTCGCGGCGATGATCGCCGAGTCATCAACGGTCTTGGGCCGCCCCGGGCGCGGTTCGTGCTCCAACCCCGCCAGCCCCAGCTGCGCGAACCGGTCGCGCCACTTGATCACCGTCGGACGCGACACCCCGACCTCGCGGGCCGTGCCCGAGGTCCCCTTCCCGTCCGCGACCGCCAGCACGATCCGCGCCCGCTCGACATGACTGGCCCGGATCGCCCGCGACCGCGCCCAGGAGTCCAACGTCGCCCGGTCCTCAACACTGATCACCAACGCCGCACTGTCCATGCCCCATTCTCACGGACCATCCACTGTAAATCAATTACCGACGCGCTACGCTAGGTGAAGCGTTCTGCCTCGCCTCTCTTAACGTGCCGTCGCGCAACCCGGTCGACCCGGCCCGCGACCCAACGTCACATGCGCCATGCGCGCAGATCTCGAACGCCTCATCTTTCTGCACCCAGCCGCGCCGCACCAACTTTCCATGAATCTCGCAGCCCAGGCAGAGACCGAGTGCCGACTCGAGCCACATCAGGGTGAGGCACACCAGGCAGATCGACCGGGGCAGCCAGCCCCGGATGCCGACATTGGTGATGACCATCATCGCCCCGGACATGGTCACACCGAGCGTCCAGGCGAACCGCTTGGGCTTGGCCGACACCCAGTCCGGAGGTTGCCTCCGGGTCATCCGGCCGGCCAGCAGACCGACCGGGCTACGAGCGATCCCGGCGGTCACCCGCACGAGGAACTCAGCGAAGAAGAAGGTGGATACGACCTGCAGACCCAGGTAACGATGCTCGAAGTATGCGTAGGAGAAGGCCACGGCCCCCAGCACCATCGTGATGCCGGCTGCCGCACGCACCTGGTGCTCGTTGACCACCGGTGCCAGCAGCGGCCCACCCTCTGCGGTACGGCCCTCCAGACTGTCGTGCGCGAACAGATACCTCACCGTCGATCTCCTCACTTGCAGGTGCCTCGATAGTGGATTGCTTGGAGCAGCCAGTCGGCTTGGAGGTTGATCTCATGCTCATGACACGGTGCTCGGTAGCGATCCGCCGGGCTGAAACAGGCCGGACGCTCGCCGGTCGCGGCGCCGGAGTCGGCCCGCCTTTCGGTGGCCTCCCACCGCGCTGCGGTCACGACACTGACAAACAGCGTATGACGGTGTCGAGGCTGGCGCAATAGACAAAACACTTATGCTGGTGTCGCTGCCCAGGAGGAGAATCGATGCACTACCCGGACCTGCCTCGCCCCGATGCGCCGGCTCCCATTGCGATCGTGCGCAACTTCGTCAACACCGACGACCACGAGACCGGTATCGACGAGCTGGCGACGGCCGCTAGTTTGGTGGGCTACCTCACTGCTGAGGGGCTCGTGACGTCTCCCGCCCGTGCGACCCGACTTGACCTCGACCTCGCCCGGCGGCTGCGCACCAACCTTCGGTTGGCCCTGGAGCAGAACCACGACGGGACCGGCGACCCACTGCCCGGCCTGGCGCGCAGCCTGGCCGACCTCGAGGTCGAGCTGACCTGGTCGCCCGCTGGACCGGTCTTGCGGCCAGCCCGAGCCAGAGGGGTGGCTGCTGCCTTGGCCAAGGTCGGCATCGCAGCGCACGAGGCGGCCGCCCAGGGAGTGTGGGGAAGGCTGAAGATCTGCTCATTCGACGAGTGCGAGTGGGCCTACTACGACCACTCGAAGAACCAGTCCCGCCAGTGGTGCGAGTACGGATGCGGCAACCGCGTCAAGACCCGCGCCTACCGAGCGCGACGGCGAGCCGCGTCAACCGTTTGACCAAGGACACCCGTCGACTGAGGGGAGCGACGACCGTCCGGCGCGCGTCCCGCGGAGCCGGCTGGGCCGACAGCGTCCCGGTCGGAGCGCCGACGGGCTGTCCGGGTACTGATCTCGGTCATTACGGCAGTAGGTCGACGTACTTCTTGCGAGCCGGCATCGCGTGGATGACCCTCTCGTCGCCGTTCTCGAGGGCGAGTACCACCGTCTCCAGCAGGCGGGCTCCGGTGTCGAAACCCAGGCGCGACTCTCGGTGGGGAGGGCCGTCCTCGTCGAGGGGCTCGATCCACAGCGACCACTGTGCTGCCTGGATCGCATCCTCCGACGTGATGCCGTGCTGAGCGCGCTCCGGTGGACCTTCACGCAGCGAAGTGGGCCAGCGCGGCCCGGATCGCCTCGGACCTGCTCATGTCGTTCTTGGCTGCCGCGGCGTCGAGAGCGTCAAGCTCCTCGGCGGTCAGCCGGACCGCCACGACCTGCATCGGTTCAGCCCCGCGACCAGGGCGCCCGCGGCCCCGACGCTTGAGAACGTCGACGTCGTATCCCGCTTCGGCCTCGTCGGCCCACTGCTGGATCCGCTCTTCGCTCGCCACGCGTTTAGCGTATAACGAAAAAGACCGTGGTTCCAGGGGTGGGCTCGTCCCCGAGTGGCCCGTGACGGCACTCACCATGATCACCCCCATTTGCGCCGAGGACGCCCGCTCATCGGCTACTCCGGATCACGTGCATAACCGCGAAGAGCGGACGTCCGCACACAAGCAGAGTCGGGCGGTTCGCACCCGCACCCTGCCCTGGCGTGTCGACTGACCGGCGCGGGCGGTGGTCCCATCGCGCCGCGTCCTGGCGGCGGCACACACGCCTACGCGGTGCACACTCGTGGAGTGGGCCTTTCGGCCGAGGCACGTAGCGCGCTGGTGTGGGTGAGCGCGGACTTCGACATGCTCACCACCGGCGTAGCACTGGACGCCTTGAACGCACCCAGCGACGGCACCCGGTGGACGAACCGGGAGCTGCTGTTCCACATGTGGTTCGGTCAGCGCATCGCGAGAGTCTTCATCCCCATGATCGGGGGCTTCTCACGGCTGCCCCCACCGGCGTCGCGTCGCTACGCGCAACTTCTGACGGCGATGAGCCGCCCCTACGGTTGGATCAACTACGCGGGAAGCGTCGCGGGCGCTCGGGTGGGTGGCCTGGCCCGCGCACAACGGTGGATGGCCCACGACACCGCCGCGATGGTGCGATGGGCCGACGCCGCCAGCGAGCACGACCTCGCTCGGGGCATGTCGGTACCGGCCGGGTGGGACCCCTACTTCACGGCCTGGATGAGCCGCCGAGATCTGTTCGAGTGGGCCCCGAAGCACTACCGGCACCACCGGGCCCAACTGACGATTCCCAAGCCCGAAGCGCCCTGATATCCGCGTCGACGTGACAGTGCGTCACAGCGCCGCGAGTCGACCACTCTGACGACGGCATGGGTCGGACGGGGATATCGGGGTCGGGTTCACCGAGGTGGCCGCCGAAAGTGGCCTGGGTGAACCGTCGACCGCGTGATCGGTGGCTCGGCCGGTGCAACCGGCGGCGAGCACCATCACCACGAGCGCGCTGCCGATACTCGGGGGGCGGACGGCGCCGGGGTCCCGCGAGCGTCAGGGCAGCGGCGCGGCGGGCAGGCCGGCCATGGCGCTCGTCATGAGCTGCTTCCAGATCGGCGCGGCGATGCTCGCGCCATAGACGACCGGGTAGTAGGTCCCGCCCACCATGACGTTGGTCAGGCGCAGCCGGGTGGCCTTGCCGTGGACGGTGCGCCCGGGGTCGCCCACCCAGACCGCGGTGCTGCGCTGCGCCGTGTAGCCCACGAACCACGAGTCGTACGGCCCGTCGGTCGTACCGGTCTTGCCGGCCGACTGCCACGGGAACAGCGGTCCACTGCCGGCGGCCGTACCCCGCGTGAGCACCTGCTCCAACGCGGTGTTGACGCCGGAGGCCACCGCACCGGAGAGCGCCTGGCGGCAGCTCGGGTGCGCCGTGAGGACAGCGGTCTCCTTCGCGCCCGGCGAGGCGCGGCTGGTGATGGAGCCGACCGGCATCGGCGCACAGTAGGTCCCGCCCGACGCGAAGCCCGCATAGGCCGCGGCCATCGTCAGAGGCGCGATGTCCTCGACCCCGAGCGTGAGCGAGGGCAGACAGGTCGGCAGGTCGGTCGAGGCCTTGCCGCCCGCTGTGCACACCTGCTGCGGGGTGGCCGTGTGCACGCCGAGCGCCTCGGCGGTCTTGGCCACGCTGCACAGGTCGAGCTGGGTCTCCATATCGACGTAGGCGACGTTGACCGAGTTGACCGTGGCGTCCAGGACCGACATCGGCCCGGTCTCGGTGCCCTCGGAGTTGCCGGGGAGGTAGGGCTGGGTGCCCGAGAGGGGCTGCCCGCAGGAGGTGAACGACGAGAACGGGAAGCCGCGCTTCGTGGCGTCGACGACGTCACTGAGGTTGCGGCCCTGCTCCAGCCACGTCGCGAGCGTGAACGGCTTGAACGAGGACCCGGTCTGGAAGCCGCTCGCCCCACCGAGGCTGGCGTCGGTCGTGTAGTTCACCGAGGTCCGGCCCCGACCGGCCGTCGGGGAGAAGGTGCGGTTCTCCGCCATCGCGACGACCGCCCCGGTCCCCGGCTCGACCGTCACCGCCGCGGCTCCGAGCCTGCTGCTGTCCTTGGCGGGCACCTTGGCGTCGACGGCATGGACGGCGGCCGACTGGGTCGAGGGGTCGAGCGTGGTGTGGATGACCAGCCCGCCGTTCAGCAGCGCCTGCTGCCGCTGGCCCGCGGTGGCGCCGAGAGCGGCATACGCCGGGTCGCGCAGGAGGGACTGGACGACATAGTCGCAGAAGAAGCCGGTGGTCCCCGATGCCGCGCACCCTTCGGGCGCTGCCTTGCCGGTGACCGTGACCTTGGACGCGACGGCCCTCGAGTACTGCGCGGTGGTGATCATCCCCTGCGCGCGCATGTCCGTGAGCACCTCGTCGCGGCGCCGCCGGGCCGCGCTGGGATGCTGGACCGGGTCGTATGCCGCGGGGTCCTGGACCAGGCCCGCGAGCGTCGCGGCTTGGGCCACGTCGAGCCTGGCCGCAGGAACCCCGAAGAACCGCTCGGCGGCGGCCTGGACCCCGTAGGCGCCTTGGCCGAAGTAGACGATGTTGAGGTAGCGCTCGAGGATCTGCTGCTTGGTGTAGTGCTGCTCAAGGCTGACCGCCAGGCGCAGCTCGCGAACCTTGCGGGACACCGTGCGGGCGACATCGGCCCTGGCGCCGGCCGTGTCACCCGCCAGGACGTCCTGTTCGAGGAGGAGGTTCTTGGCGTACTGCTGGGTCAGCGTGGAAGCGCCCTGGATGGGGTGGCCCGTGGCGTCGGCGACCAGGGCTCGCGCCAGGCCTCGGGGATCGACGGGGCCGTGCTGGAAGAACCGCGAGTCCTCCACGGCGACGATCGCGTGCTGCACGAGCACGGACATCGCCGACAGTGGGACCTGGGTGCGGTTCTCGTCGTAGAGATGGGCGATCGCGTGGCCCTTGGCGTCGAGCACGACCGTGGTCTGGGGCAGCGAGACCGTCGGGATGTCGGCGGGCAGCGACGCGAACGCGGTGGTGCCGGCGTCGACGCTGGAGGCGGCCACCGCCACGAGCGGCAGGGCCAGCCCGGAGCCGAGGATCCCGGCCGTCACGGCCAGCGCGCCCAGTCCCGCCAGCGCCCGCCACACCCTGGCCTGGGACCGGAGCGCTCGGCGAGCTCCGGTCACCGGACACCCTCCTCGTTCGTCGACTCTCGGACGTGGCGGCGGGTGGCGACAGAGGTGAGCTCTGGGTGCGTCTGCGGCCCGTCGACCGACGGTCATCGACGTTACGAACCCACCCTGGACGCAACCTGAAACGGGCCGTGGAGTCCGTCGAGAGTGCTCGCGCCGTCAGCGGCCGACCCAGTACTCCCAGCCCTCGGGCGCGGCCGGCCAGTCCCCTGGAGGCCTCCACCCGGGCTCGGGCTCCCAGCCGTCGGGCGGGGGTGGCCAGCCGGGGGGAAGGTTGAACACCAGCCGCATCGGCCGGGTCGGCACGCCCGGATGCCGCGCCTCCGGCCGAGCGGGCTGCAGCGCCGGTGGCGTCGACGGTTTCGCGGCCGGGGGCTCGCTCCCCCCCGGGCCGGTGGCCACTGGATCCTGGTCGTCCGCCGGGTCGTCCGCATGGTCGTCCGCCGGGTCGCTGGGCGGTGCCACGCGGGATCGAGGCCCATCGGTTCGGCCCTCGAGCCAGTCAGGGGCGATCTCGTGAGCCCGCTGGACGTGGAGCAACACCTCGGCCCTGATCGCGGTGCCTTTCACCAGCGCCCGTGCCACCGCCGTGGCGCCACGGCGCTCGACGTGCTCGACGGCGGGCAGCACCGCGCCGCTCATCCGTGGGGTGAGCCGGCCCACCGGCTCACCGTCGACCCGCACCTCGACCAGGCTGCGCGTCGAGCGCGCGAGCTCCTCGAGCACCGGGTGCAAGGTCGCGTACACCCATGCCTCCCCCTCCGTTCGGGTATAGGCCCGAAGATGCGCGAGGTAGTGCTCCTCGCCCCACACCTGGATCGCGGTCCCCACCGGCAGCTCGCGCACGGCCCCGGGTGGCCGGTCGTTGAGCGGCAGGACGAGATGCGGCTCGGCGAGGTCGAGGTAGACCCCACCGGAGAACCTGGCACCCGGGCCGCCTCCGTCGCGCTCCGCGCCCCACGGCTCGTACTCCTCACCCCAGGCACGGAACGCCACCGTGGCAACGTGTCCCGCGGCCTCGAGGCGGGCGACGACGGGCCGGTAGGCCACGGCGAGCGCCGCCGGCAGGTAGCCCACGTGCAGGCCGTCGCACACGACGCGGACGGCGTCACGCGCGCTATTCGGCTCGGGCATGAGGTATGCCGTGCCGTCCACCTCGTCGCGACGGCCACGGGGCACCTCGGCGAACAGCGCGCGCAGCGACTCCTCGTGGAACCTCTCCCCGAGGACCTCGACCGAGCACCACCCGCGCTGGCCCCACAGCGGGAAGGGGATGAGGCCGGCCGTCATGGGCCTAGCCTGGCCCGTCGGCACCGGCCCACGCCACCCCGGAGCCGCAGGCCGGCATCCGGGTCCAGCGCCCCCGCGGGGCTCAGCGGGGCGTGACCCCGGCCCGGATGAGGCCGTAGGTGACGCCGTCGACGAGGGCCTCCCAGGACGCCTCGACGATGTTGGCGGCGACCCCGATGGTCTGCCACGAGGTCGCGCCGTCGGAGGTCTCGATGAGCACCCGGGTGACGGCGTCGGTGCCATGGGCCGCGTCGAGGATGCGGACCCGGTAGTCGATGAGCTCGAGGTGGGCGATCTCGGGGTAGGCGTGCGAGAGGGCGTCGCGCAGCGCGTGGTCGAGGGCGTTGACCGGGCCGTTGCCCTCGCCGGTCCTGACGTAGCGCCGTCCGGATGCGACGATCTTGACCGTCGCCTCCGACAGGGCGTCGCCGGCGCCGCCGCGGTCGGTGATGACCCGCCAGGACTCGACGTCGAAGTAGGGCGGCAGCGAGCCGTCGAGCTCTCGGCGCAGGAGGAGCTCGAAGGAGGCATCGGCGGCGTCGAAGGTGTAGCCCCGCAGCTCGAGATCCTTGACCTTCTTGAGCACCTTCTTCAGGGTCGCGGCGTCGGCCTCGTTCGTGCCGTCGAGGTCGAGGCCGAGCTCGCGGCTCTTCAGCTCGATCGAGGCCCGGCCGGCCATGTCGGAGACGAGCATCCGCATGTCGTTGCCCACGTGCTTGGGGTCGGTGTGCTGGTAGAGGTCGGGGTCGACCTTGATGGCGCTGGCGTGCAGGCCGGCCTTGTGGGCGAAGGCGCTCGCACCGACGTAGGGCTGGCGGCTGTAGGGCGGGACGTTGGTGACCTCGCTGATGGCGTGCGCGATCCGGGTCGACTCGGCGAGCCGGTGCGGGTCGATGAGGGGCAGCCCCCGCTTGATCTGGAGGTTGGCGACGACCGTGAGCAGGTCGGCGTTTCCGGTGCGCTCGCCGTAGCCGTTGATCGTCCCCTGGACGTGCGTGGCGCCCGCGTCGACCGCGGCCATCGAGTTCGCGACGGCGCAGCCGGTGTCGTTGTGGCAGTGGATGCCGATCTTGCCGCCGGTCGCCGTGACGACGTCGTGGACGACATCGGCGACCTGGCCGGGCAGCATGCCGCCGTTGGTGTCGCAGAGGACCCCCACCTCGGCGCCCGCCTCCATCGCGGCACGGACGGTCTCGACGGCATAGTCGCGGTTCGCGGCATACCCGTCGAAGAAGTGCTCGGCGTCGAGGAACACCCTGCGTCCCTCCCCGGTGAGGAAGGCGACGGTGTCGCGGATCATCTCGAGGTTCTCCTCGAGGGTGGTGCGCAGGGCCCGTTCGACGTGCCCTGGGTGCGACTTGGCGACGAGGGTGACGACCGAGGCCCCGGAGTCGAGCAGCGCCCGGACGAGCGGGTCCGTCGCCGCGGTGCCCCCCGCGCGCCGCGTCGCACCGAACGCCGCGAGGGTGGCGTTTGCGAGGGTCAGCTCGCGCTGGGCGCGGGCGAAGAACTCGGTGTCCTTGGGGTTCGCCCCGGGCCAGCCGCCCTCGATGTAGCCCACCCCGAGCTCGTCGAGGTGGCTCGCAATGGCCAGCTTGTCCGTCACGGAGAGGTTGAGCCCCTCTTGCTGGGCACCGTCGCGCAGCGTGGTGTCGTAGACGTGCAGGTCGGTCATCGTGTCTCGCCTCGATCTGTGGAGCGCGGTATGCCGGGTGGGTCCGGCGAGTGGGGTCAGGCTCGGTCGTGCTGGTCGTGCGTCCCGTGCCGGTCGGTCCGGTTCAGCTGGTCGGGCCGGTCCCGTCGGGTTCTGTCGGTCGTGTCGGGCCGGTGGCGCCTGGGCGTCCCACGGGCGGATGCCCGCGAGCCGCCCAGGCGGCCCACCGTCTCCGGCGTGCGTCTCGGCCGCGCTGCCGCTCCTGGCCCTGGGGTGTGGGCCGGGAACCCTTGCTCCGGCGGGCCGTCTCGCGGTGGGCGACGTTCCCGGCAAAGCAAAAGACCCCCCGGGTGTGGGAGGTCTGCGCGACGAGGAGGTCTCGTCGCGCTAGCCGATAATGATCGTGGCGGTGGCCACGTCAGTGAACGTCACGGGCGCAACCCTGCCACACGTGGCCCCATCCGTCACCACCTGGTCCCACATAGTGGTTGCCGCCACCCGACCCGGTATGCCGTCCCGCCCCGTGGGCTCGCCCGCCCTCGCCTCGTCGCAGCTCGGCTCGCCGTTCCTTCGTCGAGTCGCTGAATATCCGGTGAGGTGAGGAAGAACCAGCGGGTCGAGCCACTGCGGCTCCTGGGCAAGGCGCAGGCCCCGTCCCGGCCGGACCGTGCCGGCGCCCACCAGGCAGACGTGCGAGTGCCGCTCACCCGCGCGCCGGCACGGGCGAGTGCCTCGTGGATCCGGGCCAGGACGAGCTCGGGACGGTCGAGGTCGGCCCAGGAGAGCCGGACGACCTCATAGTCGAGCGCGCGCAGCGCGTCCTCGCGCCGCTTCTCCCGGACCAGCCCTTCGCGCCCGTCGGCACCGGCATACGTCACCGCGCCGTCGAACTCCACGACCACCCGCCCGGCGACGAGGAAGTCCACCCGAGCGAGGAAGCGCCCGGTCCCGTCGACGATCTGAGCCTGGGACACGAACGCCAGGCCCGCGGACACCAGCATCAACCGGGTGCGGGTCTCTCCGGGCGACTCGGCCCGAGGGTCGACCAGCCACAGCGCCGTCCGCACGCTGCCGGCACCCCTGCGAGGCGCGAGCCGAACCGCGGCGGCCGCGAGCTCGGCGCGGTCGACGAGGCCGTCGTGGAGGGCGGCATCCGCACTGACCAGGCCCGCCAGCAGGCCCGACTCCGCGGTGGTCTGGACGAGGCACGTCGCCACCGAGGCGACGCGCACCCCCTCGACCGGCAGGATCCGCTCGCCCGGCGGCATCGGGCGGGTGCGGACACCGCTTCGGGTGCTCGCGTGGGCGACGTCCGCGACGAGGTCGATCCGCGCGAGGTCCACCCCGGCGATCGGGAGGCCGTGGATGGCGAGCCCGGCGTGGTGCGAGGCCGCGGCGGTCGGCCGGGTGCAGCACACCGGCCCGGACTGCCAGGGCGTACGGCTCCTGGGGTCGGGCTGCTACCGCGAGCTCCCCGAGGACGAACGCGCCCTGCCGCGGTCGCCACAGCTCCCCCGAGCACACCAGCGCCTGAAGGCGACCGACGCTGATGCCGGGCCCCGGCGGCCTGGGCGGCGCAGAACACCCCGCGCTGGGCCCGCGCGAGTGCGCGCAGCGAGGAGTCCATGCACCCAGGATCCGGGCGCTCCGGCGGCGGCGCTCGCCCCGAGAACCGGGGTGTGGACGACCCGCCCGACCGACGGCCCTTGTGGACGAGCCGCGCACGGCCCCCCGCCGCTCGAGGCACCGCCCCGGCCCGTGAGCCCTCCTCCCGGTCGGATCGCGTCGGCTCGCTGGTTCTTCGTCGGCTCGCCGGATGTTCAGCGAGTCGAGGACGTAACAGCGAGCCCAGCCGGCCGGGCAACGAGGATCCGGAGCGAGGTGCAGGTCGGGCCGGGTCAGGCGGGGTCGGGGTCGGGGCTGGGCGAGGGGGTATGCCGCGCGCTCGCCGCGTGGGCGTTGGCCGCGTGGGCGAGCTCGACCCACCAGCCGTCGGGCTCGGGTGGGGCGGCCACGTCGACGAGCTGGCCCGGCCGGGGCACCGCGACCCGCGCCCCGGTCGCGGCAGCCTCGGCGAGCAGCCGCTCGATGGGCTCGGCCCACGGGTGCATGGCCAGCACGAACGTCCCCCAGTGCACCGGCACGAGCAGCCCCCCGCACACGTCGAGGTGGGCCGCGACCCCCTCCTCCGGGGTCATGTGGATGCCCGGCCAGGCCCGGTCGTACGCCCCGATCTGCACGAGGGTGAGATCGAACGGACCGTGGTCGGCGCCGATCGCCCCGTAACCGGGGAAGTAGCCCGAGTCGCCGGTGTAGTACACCCGGTGCCGCGGCCCCGCGACGACCCACGACGCCCACAGGGTCCGGTCCCGCCCGAACCCGCGCCCCGAGAAGTGTCGCGCTGCCGCCGCGACCAGCCGCACGCCCTCGGCGACCTCGTGCTCCTCGTCCCAGTCGAGCTCGACGATGCGGCCCACCGGGACCCCCCAGTGCTCGAGGTGCGCCCCCACGCCGAGCGGCACGACGAACACGGTCTCCGGCCGCGTCGCCGCCACCTCGCGGACGGTGATCATGTCGAGGTGGTCGTAGTGGTCATGCGAGACGACGACCGCGTCGAGCGCGGGCACGAGCTCGAGCGCGACGGGCGCCGGGTGCAGCCGCCGCGGCCCCAGCTCCTGCGAGGGCGAGACCCGCTCGCTCCATACCGGGTCGAAGAGGAGTCGCGCCCCGTCGATCTCCACCAGTGCCGTGGCGTGGCCGTACCACGTGGTCCGGATGCCGTCCGCGCTGGACCCGCTCCGGCTGGCCCCGCCGTCGCCCACTGCGAGATCGAGATCGGGCTCCACCACGGGCACGGGACCGGCCGGCTTGCGGTCGGGCAACCCGGATGCCAGGCGCTGCAGTGCATCGCGCATCGCGCCGGACGGCCCGCTCTCGATGGGCGGGGCGTTGTGGAACGCCCCGTCGCGCCAGCGCGGCGACCCGGCGACCCGGTCGGCTCTCGGCCCCTCGACCCGGCCGCCCATGGCATCGGGGATCTCGCGGGCGGACATCAGCACGCGTCCGGTGCGGCCCGCGGCGCCGACGGCCCGGGATGTCAGTCTCGACAGAGCGCTCATCGCCCTAGTCTCACAAACGGCAGCGCGATGCGCCTGAACCCGGTGCGGACCCGGGCCCGCACAAGGTCGTCGGCCGACGTCAGCGCGCGGCGGCGACGAGCGCGGCGAAGAGGCGGTTGTCCTCCCCCGCCTCCGGGTGCCACTGGACCGCGAGCCGGAACGCTGCTGCCGGGTCCTCCATCGCCTCGAGCGTCCCGTCCGCGTGCCACGCCGACGGGAGGTAGCCGGGGTGGCTGCGCACCCCCTGGTGGTGGTAGGTCGGGACGGTGACCGTCTCGTCCCCGAGGATGGCGCTCACCCGGGTGCCGGCGACCGGGGTCACCGGATGCGAGGTGTAGACGCCGGGGACCGGGAGGTGCTCGGCCGAGCCCACCGAGTCGGGCAGATGTTGGTCGAGCACCCCGCCGGCCGCCACGGCCATGACCTGCATCCCACGACAGATGCCCAGCACCGGTGTGCCGAGCCCGGCGGAGACACGCGCCAGGGCGAGCTCCCAGGCGTCGCGGTCGGGACGCGGCGCCTGGGAGGTCCGGTCCGCCGGGGCGGCGTACCGGCTGGACTCGACGTCGGCACCACCCGCCAGGATGAGCCCGTCGACGCGGCGCAGCACCGACCGGGCCACCTCCTCGGCCAGCGCGTCGTCGGCCTCGGACCGAGGCGGCAGCGCGAGGACCACCCCACCGGCCTGCTCGATGTGAGCGACATACGCGAGCGGCAGCACCGCGCTGGGCTGACGTCGCCACGGGTCCCGGTCGACCCGCTCGACGTAGCAGCTGATCCCGATGAGGGGACGGGCGTCACTCACCAGTGCCACCAGGTCTCGTCACAGTGGCGTGACGTAGGCGCCGGAGATCCCGCCGTCGACGAGGAACGTCGAAGCCGTGATGAAGCTCGACTCGTCGGAGGCGAGGAACAGCACGGCGTTGGCCATCTCCTCGGGCTCGCCGAAGCGCCCCATCGGGATGTGGACCAGCCGCCGGGCCGCCCGCTCGGCGTCCTTGGCGAACAGCTCCTGCAGCAGAGGGGTGTTGACCGGGCCGGGGCACAACGCGTTGACCCGGATCCCCTCGCGGGCGAACTGCACCCCCAGCTCACGGCTCATCGAGAGCACCCCGCCCTTGGAGGCGCTGTAGGAGATCTGCGACGTGGCGGCGCCGAGGATCGCAACGAAGCTCGCCGTGTTGATGATCGATCCCGACTTCTGCTCGAGCATGTAGGGCAGAGCGGCCTTGCAGCAGAGGTAGACGCTGGTGAGGTTGACCTCCTGGACCCGACGCCACGCATCGAGGTCGGTGTCGAGGATCGAGTCGTCCTCGGGCGGGCTGATCCCGGCGTTGTTGAAGGCGATGTCGACGCTGCCGAACCGGTCCTTGGCTGTGGCGAACATCGCGTCCACCTGGTCCTTGTCGGTCACGTCGCAGTGGACGTAGGCGCCGCCGGCCTCGCCCGCGATCTGAGCGCCGAGCTCGTCGTTGACGTCGCCGATGACGGCCTTCGCGCCTTCCTGCGCGAAGCGCCGCACCGTCGCCAAGCCGATGCCGGAGCAGCCGCCGGTGACGACGGCGACCTTGCCCTCGAGCCTGCCTGCCATGGTGTGGGTTCCTCGATCCTGTTCTGGGAGTTGGGGTTTGGGTGTTGCGAGTCGGCTGCTCGTGCTCAGCCCTCGGTGCTGATGAAGACGTTCTTGACCTCGGTGAACGCGTCGAGTGCGTCGGGTCCCAGCTCGCGGCCGAGGCCACTGGACTTGAACCCGCCGAACGGCGTCGAGTAGCGCACGCTGGAGTGGCTGTTGACCGACAGGTTCCCGGTCTCCACACCGCGAGCCACCCGGATCGCCCGGCCCACGTCCCGGGTCCAGATCGAGCCGGAGAGACCGTATGCCGTGTCGTTGGCCATGCGGATGGCGTCGGCCTCGTCGTCGAACGGCATGACCGCGACGACCGGCCCGAAGATCTCCTGCTGCCAGACGGCATCCTCGGTCGAGCCGGGGAGGACGACGGTCGGGGGGTACCAGTAGCCCGGCCCGGTCGGGCAGGTCCCCCGGAACGCCACGTCGACACCCCCGTCGGTCCCCTCGACGAACGAGCGCACCACCTGGCGCTGGCCGTCGCTGATGAGTGGGCCCATCTGGGTCGCCTCGTCGCTGGGGTCGCCGACCGTGACGCCCTTGACCGCAGACTCGAACCGCTCCATGAACGCGTCGAACGCCGTGCGCTCCACCAGGATCCGACTGCGGGCGCAGCAGTCCTGCCCGGCGTTGTCGAGGAACGACATGGGGGCCGAGGACGCTGCCGCGTCGAGGTCGGCGTCCGCGAAGACGATGTTGGCGCTCTTGCCCCCGAGCTCGAGGGTGACCCGCTTGAGCTGGTCGGCGGCCTTGCGCATGATGCCCTGGCCCACCTCGGTCGACCCGGTGAAGCACACCTTGCGGACGTCCGGGTGGCTGACGAAGCGCTCCCCCACCACCGATCCCTTGCCGGGCAGCACGGTGAAGACGCCCTCGGGGATCCCCGCCTCAAGGGCGAGCTCGCCGAGCCGCATCGCGGTCAGCGGGGTCAGCTCGGCCGGCTTGAGGACGACCGTGTTGCCCGCGGCGAGGGCCGGGGCGAACCCCCACCCGGCGATCGGCATGGGGAAGTTCCACGGCACGACGACCGACACGACGCCGAGCGGCTCCTTGAAGGTGATGTCGATGCCGCCCGCGACGGGGATCTGCCTGCCGAACAGCCGCTCGGGCGCCGCAGCGTAGTAGGCGAGGACGTCGCGGACGTTCCCGGCCTCCCACCGGGCGTTCCCGATCGTGTGCCCGGAGTTGGCCACCTCGAGCTGCGCGAGCTCCTCACCCCGCTCCCCCACCAGGTCGGAGAACCTGCGCAGCAGGCGCCCGCGGTCCGCCGGGGTCACCGCCCGCCAGGCCGGGCCGACCTCGACCGCCCGGGCGATCGCCTCGTCGGTCTCCTCGACGCCCACGAGGTCGATGGTGCGGACCAGGTCCTCGGTCGCCGGGTTGATGACGTCGCGGGTGCGCGGCGTCGCCGTGTCTGTCGCAGTCACAGCCGCTCGAAACCTCTCACTCGTTCCCAGTCGGTCACGGCCCGGTTGAAGGCGCCGAGCTCGATGTCGGCCGCGTTGACGTAGTGGTCGACGACGTCGTCCCCGAAGGCCGCCCGCGCCACCGACGAGCCGGCGAACAGGTCCCGAGCCTCGGCGAGGGTCGACGGGACGTGGTCGCGGTCAGCGGCATACGCGTTGCCGGTGAACGGGGGCTCCAGGGGGATCTCGTTCTCGATGCCGTGGAGCCCGCCCGCGAGCATCGCCGCGATGCCGAGGTAGGGGTTGACGTCCCCGCCGGGCACCCGGTTCTCCACCCGCATCCCCGCCCCATGGCCGACCACCCGCAGCGCGCAGGTGCGGTTGTCACGCCCCCAGGCGACAGCGGTGGGCGCGAACGACCCGGGCTGGAAGCGCTTGTAGGAGTTGACGTTCGGCGCGTACAGCAGGGTCAGCTCGCGCAGGGTCACCTGGAGCCCGGCGATGAAGTGGTCGAACAGCCTGCTCTGCCCGCCCTCGCGCGCTTCGTCGGCGAAGACGGCCGACCCGTCGGTCCCGCGCAGCGACAGGTGGATGTGGCACGAGTTGCCCTCGCGCTCGTCGTACTTGGCCATGAACGTCAGGGCCTGGCCGTGGCGCGCGGCGATCTCCTTGGCCGCCGTCTTGTAGACGACATGGTTGTCGCAGGTGCGCACCACCTCGTCGTAGAGGAACGCGATCTCGTGCTGGCCGAGGTTGCACTCCCCCTTGGCGCTCTCGACCGTCATCCCCGCGGCGAACATCTCGTTGCGGATCTCGCGCAGCACCGGCTCGACCCGCGTCCCACCGAGGATCGAGTAGTCGACGTTGTAGCGGTTCGCGCCGGTCAGATCCCGGTAGCCCTGGTCCCACGCCTTCTCGTAGGAGTCCTCGAAGAGGATGAACTCCAGCTCGGTGCCGGCGAACGCCTCATACCCCGTCTCGGCGGCCCGGGCGACCTGGGTGGCGAGGATGCTCCGAGGAGACTGGCGTACGGGACCCGAGCCGTCGAGCCAGGCGAGGTCGCACTGGATGGTCGCCGAGTTGGGCTGGCCCGGCGTACGCCGTAGCGTCGACATGTCGAGGACGAACTCGAAGTCGCCGTACCCCTTCTCCCAGGAGGAGATCGCGTAGCCGTCGACGGTGTTCATGTCCACGTCGACGGCAAGGAGGTAGTTGCAGCCCTCGGTCCCGTGCGCCAGGACGTGGTCGAGGAAGTAGTGGCTGTGCAGGCGCTTGCCTTGGAGGCGCCCCTGCATGTCGGTGAACGCGACGATGACGGTGTCGATGTGACCCGCCTCGATGTCGCGGCGCAGCTCCTCGACGGTGAGGTGCCTCGGATGGTGCTGCGTGGCCATGGTGCTCTCCTTCGTCAACCGATCAGACCCCGCAGCAAGGCGGAGGTCGCGTCACAATGCTCCTCCATCACGGCGCGGGCCCGGTCGGGGTCCCCACGCAGGATGGCCTCGACGACGGCACGGTGCTGGTCGTCGGAGTGGTCGATGTTGCGGCGCAGCACCGGTATGCCGCGGAGCAGGTCGCCGAGAGCGGCCTGTGCCCGGGTCACCGCCTCGATGACCATCGGCGTGCCCGACAGGGTCGCGATCGCGAGGTGCAGGCGGCTGTCGGCGATCCGACGGAACCCGTCCTCCTGACGGGCGAGCGCGTCGTCGAGGCTCTGTGCCAGCCAGGCCCGCTGGTCGGCCGACAGCTCGCGGGTGGCGGCGAGCCAGGCAGCTCCCGGCTCGACGACCCGGCGGAAGTCGAGCGCGTCGGCCAACGCCGCGCCCCGCCGTGCGGCCGCGGGGAGCGTCCCCGGCTCCCGGGCGGCATACGTGACGACGGTCCCTCCCCCGCGCCCGCGGCTGGTGGCGACCAGTCCGGAGTCGCGCAGGGCGGCGATCGCCTCGCGCAGGGTGTGGCGGCTGACCCCGAGCCGCTCGGCGAGCTCGCGTTCGGGAGGCAGCCGCTCGCCGCGGACGAGCACCCCCAGCCTGATCGCGGTGGCCAGCTGCTCGACCGTCGTCTCGAACGCATGGTGCCCGCGCACCGGCCGGAGCACCGTGTCGGAGAGGTGCAGACGAGGTTCGGCGCTCACGCCGAGAGTCTTGGACCCCGAGCCGGGACTGTCAATGGTCCGAGTTCACACCTTTTTGCCCGGACCCTCTTTACGTGTCCTTCATCACAGGTCTAGCCTCCGGTGCATTCGCACTGCGGTACGGGATCGCCACGGCGGTCCGGTGGCCGGGAGCGGACGCACCGTCTCGCTGGACCGGAGCACACCGCACGAGAGGACGGCCACCATGACGGACCATCACACGAGCGACGCCAAGCCGATCGTCACGGTCGACGGCGTCAGCTATGAGCATGCAGGGGCGGAGTACTTCGAGAAACGGAAGCTGACCCGGCACGCCGGAGCGTGGTCGCTCTGGGCGCTGGGCGTCGCGGCGGTCATCTCGGGCGACTTCTCGGGGTGGAACGGGGGTCTGGCCCAGGCGGGCTGGGGTGGCCTGCTCATCGCCACCGTGGTCATCGGCGCCATGTACCTCCTCATGGTCTACAGCATCGCCGAGATGTCCTCGACCATGCCCCACACCGGGGGCGCCTACTCCTTCGCCCGGTCGGCGATGGGGCCGTGGGGTGGCTACGTCACCGGCGTGGCCGAGTCGATCGAGTACATCTTCACCACCGCGGTGGTGGGCATCTTCTCCAGCCTGTACGCCGACGCCATCGTGTCCGACGTGTTCGGGGTGAGCCTGCCCTTGTGGCTGTGGATGACGATCTTCTACGTCATCTTCGTGACGCTCAACGCCTGGGGCGCCGCCGCGTCCTTCCGGTTCGCCGTGGTCATCGCGATCCTGTCACTGCTCGTTCTCGTCATCTTCGCTGTGACGGCGCTGTTCTCGGGCAAGCTGAGCACCAGCGCCCTCAGCGACATCAAGCCGACCGGCGGTGGGTCGTCGTTCCTGCCGTTCGGGCCGAGCGGGATCCTGTTCGCCCTGCCGTTCGCGATCTGGTTCTTCCTCGGCATCGAGGAGCTCCCGCTGGCGGCCGAGGAGACGCACACGCCCGCCCGGGACATCCCCAGGGGCTCGGTAGCCGGCATGCTCACCCTGCTCGTGAGCGCGGCGCTCGTCCTGGTCCTCAACCCGATGGTCGTGGGGTCCGATGCACTTCAGGCCAGCGGGGAGCCGCTGCTCGACGGCTTCCGGGCCATCTTCCCCAACAGCAACATCGCGGCACTGCTGTCCCTGTTCGCCCTCACCGGACTCGTGGCGTCGTTCCAGGGGATCATGTTCGCGGCCGGCCGCAACGTCTACTCCCTGTCGCGGGCGGGCTACTACCCGCAGTTCTTCTCGCTCACGGGGCGCCGTCAGACGCCATATGTGGCGCTGCTCCTCACGGCGGTCGTCGGCGTCCTGGCCACGATCGTCGTGCCCCTGGTCCTGAGCCTCGACAACGTCACGTTCGCCAACTCGCTGCTGCTCGTGGCGGTCTTCGGAGCGGTCATCGCCTACGTGCTACAGATGGTCTCGTTCATCATCCTTCGACGGAAGTACGCCTCCGTCACCCGTCCATACCGCAGCCCGGTCGGGACGGTCGGTGCCTGGTTCGCCGGCATCGTGGCGGCGGTGACCCTCGTCTACCTGCCGTTCAACGAGTCGTACCGCACGCCGGTTCTCGGCATCCTCGGGCTCTACGTCCTCGCGCTGATCTACTTCGCCGTCTACGGCAGGCATCGGCTCGTGCTGTCCCCGGAGGAGGAGTTCGCCATGACCCACGGTGAGCACGGGCATCCGCAGACCGAGGGCTACGACGTGACCGAGAGGCTCATGGAACACCGCGACGACACCACCACCGGGGTCTAGCCGTCGCCTGCTCCGGCCTCAGTGACCGGCCGGGCCGGCCGACGCACCCGCGTCGGCCGGCCCGGCGGTGCCGCCCGACCCTCCCGTCTGCCGGTCACGCCGAGGAACCCGGCCGGACGCGCGGGCCCGCCGCGCGCTCACGGCCCAAGCGCCAGCGCGGCCTCGAGGACCTGGGCCACCCCGTCGTCGTCGTTGGCCGGGCACGTGTGCGTCGCCGCGGCGAGCACCTCGGGGTGGGCGTTCGCGACGGCGAAGGACACGCCCGCCCAGGTGAGCATCGGCAGGTCGTTGGGCATGTCGCCGAACGCCCAGACCCCGACCGCGTCGATGCCGAGATGCGCGCACCAGCGCCGCAGCGCGGCCGCCTTCGTCACCCCCGGCGCCGAGATCTCGGCCAGGCCGCCCACCCCCGAGAACGCGACGATCCCTCGAGCGCCGACGATCTCGCGCACCCGAGCCAGGAACTCCTGGTCGCCCATCGACGAGCACGTGACGAGCAGCTTGCCGACCGGGACGTCGTCGAGGTCCTCGATGGAGTCGACATGGATCTGCTCGGGCAGCTCCTCGCCGTGGGGTGACCGGTAGCCGCGTTCGACCCGCATGCCGTCCCGTCGCTCCACCGCGAACCCCGCCCGGGGCAGCCACGTGCGGAGCCCGGCGACGAGCCCGACGAGCTCGTCGTGGCCGAAGCCCATGTCGGACACCACGGTACGGGTGGGCACGTCGTAGACGAAGGCACCGTTGCCGCACAGGACCGTTCCGTGGCTGCTGACGAGATCGGCCAGGGCATCGATCCACCGAGGCGGTCGGGCCGTGACGATGACGACCTCCACGCCGGCCGCGTCGGCCGCGGCGATCGCCGCACGCGAGCGCCCCGACACGGTTCCGTCGGACCGCACGAGGGTCCCGTCCAGGTCTGTGGCGACCAGCCGCGGCCGGGCCGACGGCAGACTCAGGACGGACACGGCATACCGCCTCCTGCGACCGACCGGCTCAGGCGAGCCGGGTCAGCCAGCCGTGGTTGTCCTCGGCGCGACCGTACTGGATGTCGAGGAGCCGGGTGCGGATCGCGTTGGTGACCTCGCCGCCGGCCTCGCCCGCCGTCGATGCCGCCGAACCGCCGTCCCAGCGCAGCTCGCCGACCGGGGTGACGACAGCCGCCGTGCCGCAGGCGAACACCTCGGTGATGTGCCCGGACCGCACGCCGTCCTCCCACTCGGCGATGGGGATGCGTCGCTCCTCCGGCGCCAGGCCCAGCTCCTTGGCGATCTCGAGG
The DNA here is from genome assembly GCA_963800435.1 of uncultured Actinomycetota bacterium. Classification (GTDB taxonomy): domain Bacteria; phylum Actinomycetota; class Actinomycetes; order Actinomycetales; family Dermatophilaceae; genus CAVSJJ01. The sequence goes on along the minus strand of CAWDBE010000008.1, from coordinate 432,991 downwards.
ATCGACGCGCGTGTCACGCCCTCGAGGATGGTGCCGGTGAGCTCGGGGGTGACCAGGGTGCCGTCCCCGGTGACGAAGAAGAGGTTCATCCCGCCGAGCTCCTCGATGTAGGTGTGCGACGCGGAGTCGAGGAAGACCGCCTGGTCGCACCCGTGCTCGAGCCCCTCCATCTGGCCGGCCAGGCTGGAGGCGTAGTTGCCGCCGCACTTGGCGGCGCCGGTGCCGCCCTCCCCCGCGCGGGCGAAGCGCGTGGACACCCACAGGTTGACCGGCTTCAGGCCGCCCGAGAAGTACGCCCCCGCCGGGGAGGCGATGACCGAGTAGGTCACCTCACGGGCCGGACGCACCCCGAGGAAGGACTCCGAGGCGTACATGAACGGCCGCAGGTAGAGGCTCTTCTCGGTGCCGTCGGCTGCGGGGACCCAGCGCCCGTCGACGGACACGAGCGCCTTGAGCGAGGCGATGAAGTCCTCCTCCGCCAGCGTGGGCAGCGCCAGTCGGCCGGCGCTGCGGATCATCCGCTGGGCGTTGGCCTCGGGCCGGAAGGCCCACACCGAGCCGTCGGCATGGCGGTAGGCCTTGAGACCCTCGAAGATCTCCTGCGCGTAGTGCAGCACCGCGGCCGACGGCATCATGGTGATCGGCCCGTATGCCCTGACCTGGCCGTCGTGCCACCCCTCGTCGGGGGTCCACGTCGCGGTGACCATGTGGTCGGTGAAGTACACGCCGAAGCCCGGGTTGGCCAGGATCTCCGCACACCCGGCGTCCGACGCCACGTCGGCGCGAGGGTGAACGGTGAAGGTGAGAGGCGAGGTCATGCTGGTGGTCCTTCCTGGACGGTCCATGAGGCTGGTGGCGCTCCTGGCAGGGTAGCCCGAGCCGGTGGGGTTGGGAGTGGCAGGTGGGTGGTCGCGAGGTCGACGGGGTCGTGCGGTCGTCGCCGCCGGCGGGTCCTCACCGACGGTTCGGCCCCCGGAGGCGGTTCGCCGTCCGGGGGCCGATGCGCGTACTCAGGTGAGGGCTACAGCCGGGCGGCGATGTCGTCGCCGACCTGCGTGGTCGAGCGGGCGGTGGAGCCACGCTCGGCGAGGTCGGCGGCGACCGCCTGCTCTACTCGCTCGGCCTCGGCACCGTGGCCCAGGTGCGCGAGGAGCATCGAGACCGACAAGATGGCAGCGGTGGGGTCTGCCTTGCCCTGCCCGGCGATGTCCGGAGCGGAGCCGTGGACCGGCTCGAACATGCTCGGGTAGCGGCCCTCGGGGTTGATGTTGCCGCTTGCGGCGAGGCCGATGCCGCCCGTGACGGCCGCGGCGATGTCGGTGATGATGTCGCCGAAGAGGTTGTCGGTCACGATGACATCGAAGCGTCCGGGGTCGGTCGTGAGGAAGATCGTCGCGGCGTCGACGTGCTGGTATGCCGTCTCGACGTCGGGGAACTCGGCACCGACCTCCTCGACCGTGCGCCGCCAGAGATGGCCGGCGTAGGTGAGGACGTTGTGCTTGTGGACGAGGGTCAGGTGGCGGCGAGGGCGCGCCTGGGCGCGGGCGAAGGCGTCGCGGACGACGCGCTCGACGCCGAACCGGGTGTTGATGCTCACCTCGGTCGCGATCTCGTTCGGGGTGCCGGTACGCAGCGAGCCGCCGTTGCCGACATACGGTCCCTCGGTGCCCTCGCGGACGACGACGAAGTCGATGCCGTTGGGGGCCACCCGCTCGACCGCCAGGGGGCTGAGCACCCCGGGGTAGAGCCGGGCCGGGCGAAGGTTGACGTAGTGCTCGAGGGCGAAGCGCAGCGGGAGCAGCACACCGCGCTCGAGGACCCCACTCGGCACCGTGGGATCGCCGATGGCACCGAGCAGGATCGCGTCGTGGTCCCGCAGCTCGGCGAGCACCGACTCGGGGAGGGTCTCGCCCGTGTCGTGCCAGCGCCTCGCGCCGAGGTCGTACTGGGTCGTCGCGACCTTCAGCCCGCTCGCGCGGGTCACCGTCTCGAGGACCTTCAGGCCCTCGGCGAGCACCTCGGGCCCGATGCCGTCGCCGCCGATGACGGCGATCTGCAGGCTGCCCGCGGCGGTGTCGCTCATGCCCGGCAGCCTAGGCAAACGTCCCGTGATGTGGACATGGCGTCTCGCATCGCGGCATACGCCAAGGGCCCGGCCGAGACGTCAGCCGAGCCCTGGGGTGCGCGCGTCGAGCGTCAGTCCTCACTGTGGCCCTGGTCGCGCAGGTCCATCGACTCCTGCAGGGCCCGGCGGGCGCCGTCGGCCTCGGAGGTCATCATCTCGGGGTTCATCTGCGTCACACATCCTTCTCGGGCTCGCGAGAGCCGTCGGCATGGGGAGGTGCGGCGGCTCGAGCCGAGTGATCGGCGAGCCGGTCAGCAACCGCAGCGGGGTCTCCGCGGCGTGGACGCTGACTACCGGACCCGGCCGCGGCGGGCGACGAGGAGTCCGTCGCGTCGCGGCATACATCCAGAGTAGATGGACGTCCAACTATGTGGTGGCTTCTTCCCAGATCGCGGACCTCACGGTTGACCCCGGTCTCCGCCGAACGGGCGGCGCCCCGCCCGCCTGCCCACGGGCCGTCGGCACGTCGGCTGAGCAGTCACCATCCGGCTGGGAAGGTACTCAGCCGCGTGGTGACTTCTCAGCCAGGACACCGCCGACGTATGCCGCGTGCCGGCCGCCGCTCGGCCCGCCTGCACGCGGCATACCCGATGTCCCCGCCCCCTCGACGGGAACCCGGTGCTCCGCTGTCAGTCGAGGTCGACGACCTTGACCACCTCGGCGCCGATCTCGGCACCGATGGCCGCGACGACCTCGCCCGGGATGACGCTGTCGACGGTCAGGGCCACCAGGGCCATGCCGGTGTCGTCGTTGCGGGCGACCTGCATGCCGGCGATGTTGACACCGGCGTCGCCGAGCAGCCGGCCGACCCTGCCGATGACGCCGGGGCGGTCCTCGTAGGAGAAGAAGGCCATGTGCTGGCTGAGCGGGATCTCGAGGTCGAAGCCGTTGACGCCGATGATCTTCTGGACCATCTTCGGGCCGGTCAGGGTCCCGGACACCGAGACCTTCGAGCCGTCGGCCAGCGTGCCGGCCAGGGTGGTCACGTTGCGGAAGTCCTCGGCCACGGCGCTGGTGATGAGCCGCACCTCGCAGCCGCGCTCCTTGGCCAGCAGCGGCGCGTTGACATACGTCACCGGGTCCTCGGTGACGTCGGCGAACAGGCCCTTGAGCGCAGAGAGCTCCCAGATCGAGACGTCGAACTCGGTGATCTCGCCGCGGACGTCGACGTCGAGCTGGACCGGGACCCCACCGGCGACCGCCGTGAAGATGCGGCCGAGCTTCTCGACGAGGTCCATGCCGGGCCGGACCTCCTCGGCGACCGTCCCGCCGGAGACGTTGACCGCGTCGGGCACGAGGTCGCCGGACAGGGCCAGCCGGACCGACTTGGCGACGGCCACCCCCGCCTTCTCCTGGGCCTCCTCGGTCGAGGCGCCGAGGTGCGGGGTGACGACGACGGTCTCGTGGTCGAACAGGGCGCTCTCGGTCGTCGGCTCGGTGGCGAACACGTCGATGCCGGCGCCCGCCACCCGGCCCTCGGCGATGGCCGCGGCGAGGGCCGCCTCGTCGACGATCCCGCCGCGGGCGGCGTTGACGATGCGCACGCTCGGCTTGACCTTGGTCAGTGCCTCAGCGCCGATGAGCCCGATCGTCTCGGCGTTCTTGGGGAGGTGGACGGTGATGAAGTCCGCCCGGGCGAGCAGCTCGTCGAGGCTGACCAGGCTGGCGCCGGCCTGCCCTGCCCGCTGGGCCGAGACGTAGGGGTCGTAGGCGAGGATCTCGACGCCGAAGCCCTTGAGCCGCTCGGCGACGAGCTGGCCGATCCGGCCGAACCCGACGATGCCGACCGTCTTGTCGAGCAGCTCGACGCCGGAGTACTTGCTGCGCTTCCAGGCCCCGCCCTTGAGCGCCTCGTTGGCCGGGGCGATGTTTCGGGCGGTGGCGAGCATGAGCCCGATCGCCAGCTCCGCGGCGCTGGTGATGTTGGAGGTCGGGGCGTTGACGACCATGACCCCGGCCTTGGTGGCCGCCTCGACGTCGACGTTGTCGAGGCCCACGCCGGCCCGGGCGATGACCTTGAGGCTCTTGGCGGCGGCGATGGCCTCGGCGTCCATCTTCGTGGCGGACCGGACGAGCACGGCGTCGACACCCTCGAGGGCCGGGAGGAGCTGGGAGCGGTCGGCACCGTCGGTGTGCCGGACCTCGAAGTCGGGCCCCAGGGCGTCCAAGGTGGCGGGCGAGAGCTCCTCGGCGATGAGCACGACTGGCTTGGTCACGACGGTCCTTCTCTCCTGCGGACCCAGCCGGTATGCCGCCACGGCTGGGTGGGTCCGCCCTCACTCGGGTGGCGAGAGCGCGGCACTCCGGTGTACCTGAGGCCCATCGTATGGGGGCCATCACATGCCGGACACCCCGCCCACGATATGAGCGCGGTCACCGATGCGCCCCCGCCCCCGACCCTTCTCCCCGACCTGCGCCGGGCTCTCCCTAACTTCTGCTAGCAGAGGTTAGGGGACCAAGCAGAAGGTACAACCTCTGCTTGGTCCCCTAACCTCTGCTGAGCAACCTCCGTCGAGCCACCTTCTGCTGAGCCGCGGCGCGACACCGGCCGGCCACCCTCGTGGGGTGACCGGCCGGCATACCCCGCCGGGGCGGGCAGAGGTGGGGCCTCAGCGGGCGGAGGAGCCCTCGACGTAGTCCGTGTCCTGGTCGCTGTTGACCCAGGCCATGAGCTTGCGAAGCTCCTTGCCGGTCGCCTCGATGGGGTGCTGGGCACCCTGCTCGCGCAGGGCCTTGAACTCCGGGGCGCCCGCGTCCTGGTCGGCGATGAACCGACGCGCGAACGTGCCGTCCTGGATGTCGGCGAGGACCGCCCGCATGTTGTCCTTGACGTGCGGGTCGATGATCCGCGGGCCGGAGACGTAGTCGCCGTACTCGGCGGTGTCCGAGACCGACCAGCGCTGCTTGGCGATGCCCCCCTCGACCATGAGGTCGACGATGAGCTTGACCTCGTGGAGGCACTCGAAGTACGCCACCTCGGGCTGGTAGCCGGCTTCGGTGAGCGTCTCGAAGCCGTACATGATGAGCTGGCTCAGCCCGCCGCAGAGGACGGACTGCTCACCGAACAGGTCGGTCTCGCACTCCTCGGTGAACGTCGTCGCGATGCCGCCGGCGCGCAGGCCGCCGATCGCCTTGGCGTAGGACTTGGCGAGCTCGAAGGCGCCGCCGCTCGGGTCCTGCTCGACCGCGAGGAGCACCGGTACGCCGCGGCCGTCGACGAACTCGCGGCGCACGAGGTGGCCCGGGCCCTTGGGCGCGACCATGATGACGTCGGAGCCTGGCAGGGGGGTGATGTAGCCGAAGCGGATGTTGAAGCCGTGGCCGAAGAGCAGGGCCGCGCCGTCACGCAGGTTGGGCGCGATGTGCTCGGCATAGACGTGCCGCTGCACCTGGTCGGGCGTGAGGATGACGACCAGGTCGGCCTCCTTGACGGCGTCGGCGACGGAGAGGACCGTCAGGCCCTCGGCCTCGGCCTTGGCCCGGGACTTGCTGCCCTCGGCGAGGCCGACCCGGACGTCGACGCCGGAGTCACGCAGGTTGAGCGAGTGGGCGTGGCCCTGGCTGCCGTAGCCGATGACGGCGACCTTGCGGCCCTGGATGATCGACAGGTCGGCGGCGTCGTCGTAGTACATCTCGGCCATGGGTGGCCTCTCCTTCGGTCGTGGTGCCGGTGGTGCGGGTGGGTTCGGGACGGGGTTCGAGACACGAGGGTATGCCGTGCGCTCCCTCCCCCGTCCAGCCCTCCCCCGGCTTGTGTCCGAGTAACTGGTAGCCATGGCGACCATTCACTCGGACGCTGCGAGGGGGAAGGCGGTGGGTCAGGCGCTGCGCAGCGCCCGGTCGGTGATCGAGCGCGGCCCGCGGCCGATGCCGACCATCCCGGACTGGACGAGCTCCTTGACACCGTAGGGGTCGAGCACGTCGAGCAGGGCGCGGAGCTTCTCGGAGGGACCGGTCGCCTCGATCGTCAGGGACTCGGTGGCGACGTCGACGACCTTGGCGCGGAACATCTGCACCATCTCGAGCACCTGGCTGCGGGTCGCCGCGTCGGCGCGGACCTTGATGAGCATGACCTGGCGCTGGACGGCCGAGCCGGGTTCGAGCTCGACGACCTTGAGCACCTCGACAAGCTTGTTGAGCTGCTTGGTCACCTGCTCGAGCGGCAGGTCCTCGACGTCGACGACGACGGTCATCCGGGAGATCTCCGCGTGCTCGGTCTCGCCGACGGCGAGGGAGTCGATGTTGAAGCCGCGCCGGGAGAAGAGCCCGGCGATCCGGGCGAGCACGCCCGGCTTGTTCTCGACGAGCACGGACAGGGTGTGCTTGGACATGGGTATCGCTCTCTCTGCTCTCTTGGGGCCTAGCCGGCGGCCTGGTCGGTGCTCGCAGCGGCGCTGTGGTCGGCGTCCTGGCCCTGCTCGGCAGCGTCGGACTCCTCGCGGTCCCACTGCGGCGCGGTGTCCTGGGCGACCTGGATGGCGTCATTGCTCACGCCGGCGGGGACCATCGGCCACACCATGGCGTCGCGGTGGACGACGAAGTCGATGACGACCGGCCGGTCGGTGACCTCCATCGCCGCCGTGATCGTCGCGTCGACGTCCTCGGGCCTCTCGCAGCGCAGCCCGACACAGCCGTAGGCCTCGGCGAGCTTGACGAAGTCGGGGGTCCGGCCCCCGACGGAGGTGTGCAGGTCGGTGTTGGAGTAGCGCTCGTTGTAGAAGAGCGACTGCCACTGACGGACCATGCCGAGGCTGGAGTTGTTGATCAGCGCGATCTTGATGGGGATGTCGTTGATGACGCAGGTCGCGAGCTCCTGGTTGGTCATCTGGAAGCATCCGTCGCCGTCGATCGCCCACACCTGCCGGTCGGGCTGGCCGACCTGGGCACCCATGGCGGCCGGAACGGCATACCCCATCGTCCCGAGGCCACCGGAGTTGAGCCAGGCGTTGGGGCGTTCGTACTGGATGAACTGCGAGGCCCACATCTGGTGCTGGCCGACACCGGCGACGTAGACGGCCTCCGGTCCGGCGAGCGCGCCGAGCCGCTCGAGGACGTACTGCGGGGCGAGCGTGCCGTCCGACGGCGGCGTGTAGCCGACCGGGAAGGTCTTCTGCCACCCCCGGGTACGCTCCCGCCACGCTGCGTAGTCGCCCGCGTGACCGGCGTCGATGTCGGCGTCGACGGCCTCGATGAGGTCGGCGATGACGGCCTTGCAGTCACCGACGATCGGCACGTCGGCCTTGCGGTTCTTGCTGATCTCGGCCGGGTCGATGTCGGCGTGGATGATCTTGGCCTCGGGGGCGAAGGTCGACAGCTGCCCGGTGACCCGGTCGTCGAACCGGGCGCCGAGCGCGACGATGAGGTCGGCCTTCTGCAGCCCGGTCACCGCCGACACCGAGCCGTGCATGCCGGGCATGCCGAGATGCAGCGGGTGGCTGTCGGGCAGCGCGCCGCGCGCCATGAGCGTCGTCACGACGGGGATCTGGGTCAGGTCGACGAACCGGCGCAGCTCTTCTGCGGCCCGCGCCCGGATGACACCGCCACCGACATAGAGGATCGGGCGCTCCGCCTCGGCGATGAGCCGGGCCGCCTCGCGGATCTGCTTGCTGTGCGGGCGGGTGACCGGGTGGTAGCCCGGTAGCTCGATCCGCGGCGGCCACGCGAAGGTGGTCCGGGCCTGGAGAACGTCCTTGGGAATGTCGACGAGGACCGGCCCCGGCCGACCGGTGCCGGCGATGTGGAACGCCTCGGCGATCGTCCGCGGGATGTCCGCCGGGTCGGTGACGAGGTAGTTGTGCTTGGTGATGGGCATCGTGATGCCCCGGATGTCCGCCTCCTGGAAGGCGTCGGTCCCGATCGACTTCGAGGTGACCTGGCCGGTGATGGCGACGATCGGCACCGAGTCCATGTAGGCGTCCGCGATCGCCGTGACGAGGTTGGTCGCGCCCGGCCCGGAGGTGGCCATGCACACACCGACCTTGCCTGTCGCCGCCGCATAGCCCTCGGCGGCATGGCCGGCGCCCTGCTCGTGGCGGACCAGGATGTGGCGCACCTTGACCGAGTCCAGCAGGGGGTCGTAGGCCGGCAGGATCGTCCCCCCGGGAATTCCGAAGACGGTGTCGACCTCCAGCGCCTCGAGCGAGAGCACCAGGCTCTGGGCGCCGGTGACATCGACCGGGGCCTTGGTCCTGGCCTGCTGGGGCATCTGGGCCGGCGTGGGCGTGCTCGATGGAGCCGCCGTCTGGGTGTTACTCACGTCGTCACCGCTTCCTGGGTTCACAACTGGTTCCTGCATTCTCGTCCCTCGTCCCTGCGCGGTCGCGCGGTGGACGGAGGGCGCCGGTGGCCCGGCCGGGTCAGCCCATGAAAAAGCCCTCCTGTCCCGATGGTGTGGGACGCCGGAGGGCGCGCGCTCGGCGGAGGACCGTTGGGGTCAGCCGGCGCGCTGGGAAAGTACGAGGACTCGGGCCACGCGAGAACTCTCCCGCGCGCGGCCTGGGGTGTCAATCACTGAGACGGGGGATCCCACGATCCGGGACCTGGGGGCTGCCTTCGGCCCAGGCCCTCGCCCCGGCCGCGCCCCGGGGGCCCCGCCCCCGGCCTCGGCCCGGCGGCAGCACCTATATCTGCGCCCGGGCGAGCAGGCCGAGCATCTCCGGGCCCCTGGCGTCGAGCCGCCGGCCTCCGAACACGATGCCCCCGGCCACGACGGCCAGACCCCAGCCGAGGCCCACCAGGACAGACAGCCAGCTCCAGGCGGTGCCGGCGAGCAGAACCGCCACGAGGACGACGGGGACGAGCAGGACGACCGGGGCGACGAACGAGACGATGGCCGTCACGCACCCCTGCGCCGCAGCCCCCGACTGGGCGCCGAAGGGGTTGCCCCCGGTCCGGGGCGCGGTGCCGGGGAGGTAGGCGCCGACGAAGGCGGCGATGCCCATGCTGCACAGCAGGGCGCTGAGCACGACCGCGAGCCATGGCACGGGGTGGGCGACCAGCCCCAGCGCCACCGCGGCGGCATACGCCGCGGCGGTAACCGGGGCGAACACCACGCTCGAGGCGAGGACCCGGCCGAGCCGGTCGTCCCGCCCACTCACCCCGGTGGCGAGATGAAGCCACCAGGGCGGGCCGTCGAAGGCGAGGTCGTTCATGAGGGTGAGCCCCGAGAAGATCGCGAGCATCACCGCGCCCATGGGTGCGATGGGGTTCGCCTCACGGGTGAGTAGTCCCTGCGCGATGAGGACGACGGGCAGCACGAGGGTTCGCAGGGCGATGCTGACCAGCCGGCTGTCCCGGCGCCACGCCCGGATCCGGCGGGTCGCGATGGCGGCCGCGGGGCTGGTGCCGAGCAGGCGGGGCAGGATGCGGCCGGCCCCGATGCGCTGCCCCCCGCCGGTCACCAGCGGGGAGGTGAGCACGCGCGCGAGCAGCCGCACCCACGCCCACCACAGCAGAGCGAGGAGGAGGCCGGCGAGCACAAGGTGGACCAGGGCCCGCAGCCACAGTCCCCGGGCCACGTCGTCGGGCAACGCCCAGGCCCAGCCCACCGGGGTCCACCCGGCGAGATGAGCGGCCTGGGTCGCATCGACGTCGTCCGGCCGGAAGCTCCGGCCTCCGCGGGCGATGAGCAGGTTGAGCCCCATCGGTGCGAGGGTCACCATCGAGATCACGAACGCGCCGATCTCGCGCCCTCGCCGGGAGGTCATGATCCGGGCCAGGGCCGTCGTGAGGACCCGCGAGCCGAGCACCGCGGTCGGCACGCCGAGGGACGCGGCGAGCGCCGCCGCCGCCAGGGTCCCCGGACCACCCGACCACGTGACGACCTGGGCCCCTGCGAGGCCGACGAGGAAGACCGCTGGGATGCCGACGAAGGCGGCCGCGAACAGCCCCGGGACCAGCTGCCTGGCCGGCACCGGGAGCACCGCGAACCGTGCCGGGTCGAGGGTGTTGTCGACCCCGGCCGCGATGAGAGACATGACGCTCCACAGCATGGTCAGGGTGGCGAAGGCCGGCACGGTGACGTCCTGGAGGCCGACGGACCCGCCGCGCAGCAGGATGAGGGTCGGGACGAGCACACCCCAGCCGACCAGGGCCGCCACGCCGCCGATGATCGTGGAGGCCCGCTGGGCCGGGCTACGCCGCAGACCGTGCCGCCAGAGGGTGAGCCGGAGGTGGACTAGGAGCCCAACCACGACAGCCCGCCCTGTCCGGCGTCGCGCGCGCCGACGAGCTCGAGGAACCGCTCGTGGAGGGTTCGACCTCCGCGGAGCTCGTCCAGCGTGCCGCTGGCACGGACCTGGCCGTCGACGATGACCGCCACCCGGTCACACAGGCCCTCGACCAGCTCCATGACGTGGCTCGACATGATGACGGTCCCGCCGCCCTCGACGAAGCGGCGCAGGATCGTGCGGATGGTCTGGCCGGAGACCGGGTCGACCGCCTCGAACGGCTCGTCGAGGACCAGGACCCGCGGCGCGTGGATGAGCGCGGTCGCCAGGGTGACCTTCTTGACCATGCCGGCGGAGTAGTCCGCGACGACGACGTTGGCGTCGGCGGCGAGGCCGAGGACGTCGAGCAGCTCCTCGGCCCGCTGTGCAGTGGTCGCGGCGGGCATCCGACGCAGCGCCCCGACATACTCCAGCAGCTCCCGACCGGAGAGCTGCTCGAACAGGCGCATCCCGTCGGGGGCGACGCCCATGAGGGACTTCGCGTGAGGTGGGTCCGCCCAGACGTCGGTGCCGAGGATGCGCGCGCTCCCACCGTCCGGGCGGAGCAGACCGGTGGCCATCGACAAGGTGGTCGTCTTGCCGGCCCCGTTGGGCCCGACGAGGCCGAACAGCGAGCCCTGGGGGACGGCGAGGCTGAGCCCGTGGACCACCACGCGTCCGTTGAACGCCTTGACCAGCCGGTCGCACTCGAAGGCGGCGCCCGGCGCCGGCGAGGGGTCGAGCGTCATGGCGGTGAGTCTAGGTCGGCCTGGTGCGCCTGGTGGGGCCGATGGGGCAATCCAGGCCGAACGGAGTAGTCACCCCCGACGTGCGGCCGACGGCGCCCCCGTGGCGTTCAGCCGCGGGCGACGTGGAACCGGTCGAGCACCGCCATGCTCTCGCCGAGCGCCGCCCAGTGACCGGAGTAGCGCAGGACCGCGAGGCCGCACGTCGGGTACCCCTGGGACATCGCCTGGTGGGCCTCCCAGCTGCCCTCGCCGTCGGCCAGCATCGACGCGAGGGCGGGGATCCCGGGCGCATGGCCCACGAGCATGATCACGGACGCCTCGGGGTCGCTCTCGCGGAGCACCTCGAGCAGGGTCCCGGGCGAGGCGTTGTAGACGCGCCGGTCGAAATGGACCTCCGCCTCGGGGCAACCGGCGACCCACAGCTCCTCGGCGGTCTGCTGGGTCCGCGCCGAGGTCGAGCAGATGACCTCGTCGAGGCCGATGGCGTGCTCGACGAGCCAGTGCCCGGCCGCGGAGGCGTCCCGCTTCCCGCGAGCCGTGAGCTCACGCTCGTGGTCGCGCTCGTAGCCACCGTGCTCGGCCTTGGCGTGCCGGAGCAGGACGAGGATGCGGTCCTCCGATGCGGTTGTCATATCTCGATCTTGCTCCCCCGCCCCGTGCTTGTCAGCCGCTCGTCGGCGTGGCGTACCGCACGACGTGCCGAGGCTCCGCGCCGGCTGCGAGCCGGGCCAGCTGCTCCCGCAGCATCGCCACGGCCCTCGGCCGGAAGGCCGAGGTGGCCCCACCGACGTGCGGGGTGATGAGCACCCCCGGGGCGCTCCACAGCGGGTGCTCGGGCGGCAGGGGCTCGGGGTCGGTGACGTCCAGGCCGAAGGACAGCCGTCCGGCGTGCCGGAGGATGGCGTCGGTGTCGGCCACGCCGCCGCGGGCGACGTTGACGACGAGCCCGCCATCGGGGACGGCGGCGAGCAAGCCCTCGCCGACCAGCCCGCGGGTGTCGTCGGTGAGGGGGACCGATACGACGACGACATCGTGCCGCGGCAGCAGCACGGGAAGCTCGGCCACGCCGTGGACCTCGTCGACGAGGTCGTCCCCCGCGCGGGCGCGGCTCGCCACGCCGGTCAACGACACCTCGAACGGCGCGAGCCGCCGGGCGATGGCGCGGCCGACCGACCCGTATCCCACGACCAGGACCCGCCGGTCGGCGAGCGAGGGCCGGATCGTCAGCCTGGCCCAGGTGCCCTGCGTGCCGTCGCGCACCGCTTCGGGTATGCCGCGCAGCGAGGCCAGGATGAGGGCGACGGCGAGCTCCGAGGTCGAGGCGTCGTGCACCCCTGCGGCGTTGGCCACCGCAATGCTCTCCGGGACCGACGTCAGGGCGCCGTCGTAGCCCGCGGTGAGGAGCTGGACCAGGCGGACGGACGGCATACCTCGCACCGACTCGAGCTCGGACGCCGGGCGCAGGTAGGGGGCGATGACGACCTGGACGGGCCGGTCGGGCGGCGGCTCGCGCGGGTCCCAGACGACGGCCTCGATGCCGTCGATCGGGCCCACCGAGTCGAGCCAGGACTGGTCAGGGAAGGACACGACCGTCATAGCCGCTCAGCCTACGCAAGGCCCCTGCTCCGCCCGGCAGGGCGGGCGCCCGTAGCCCTCGCGGCGGACGGCAGGACGGGTATGCGGGTCAGCCGGCGCCGAGCCTGGCGAGGATGAGCTCGCGCACCTTGGCCGCGTCGGCCTGGCCCTTGGTCGCCTTCATGACCTGACCGATCAGCGCGCCGACCGCCTGGACCTTGCCGTCGCGGATCCTGTCGGCGACCTCGGGGTTGGCCGCGATGACGTCGTCGACGGCACCCTCCAGGGCGGAGTCGTCCTGGACGAGCTCGAGTCCGCGGGCGTCGGCCACGGTGGTCGGGGTGCCCTCGCCGTCGAGGACGCCGTCCCAGACCTGGCGAGCCATCGCGTCGTTGAGCCGGCCGCCGACGACCAGCGACTCGAGCTCGACGACGTGCGCCACCGTGACGCCGAGCGAGGCGGCATGGGTCGGCACGTCCACCCCCGCCTCGCTCGCGCGCCGAGCGATCTCTCCTGACCACCACTTGCGTGCTCCCGCGGGGGTCGACCCGGCGGCGACGGTCTCGCCGATGAGCTCGACGAGACCGGCGTTGAGGACGTCGCGCATCTCGAGGTCGCTGAAGCCCCAGTCCGCCTGGAGGCGCCTGCGGCGCTGGGCCGGCGGCTCGGGGAGGGTGGCTCGCAGCGCATCGACGCTCTCTCGGGAGGGCGCCACCGGGACGAGGTCGGGCTCGGGGAAGTAGCGATAGTCCTCGGCGTCGGACTTCACGCGACCGCTCGTGGTGATCCCGGTGTCCTCGTGCCAGTGCCGGGTCTCCTGGACCACCGACCCGCCGTCCGCGAGGATCGCGGCGTGCCGCCCGATCTCGTAGCGAACGGCCCGCTCGACCGAGCGCAGCGAGTTGACGTTCTTGGTCTCGGATCGGGTCCCGAGGGGCACGCCGTCCTGGTCCTCGCCCTCGGCCACCTTGGGCCGCAGCGAGAGGTTGACGTCGCAGCGCATCGAGCCCTGCTCCATCTTGACGTCCGAGACGCCCAGCGCCTTGACGAGGTCGCGCAGCGTCGACACGTAGGCCTTGGCCAGCTCCGGCGCCCGCTCGCCCGCTCCGGTGATCGGCTTGGTGACGATCTCGATGAGCGGGATCCCGGCCCGGTTGTAGTCGACGAGGCTGTGCGTCGCGCCGTGGATGCGACCCGTCGCGCCGCCGACGTGGAGGGACTTGCCCGTGTCCTCCTCCATGTGGGCGCGCTCGATCTCGACGCGGAAGACGGTCCCGTCCTCGAGCTCGACGTCGAGGTGGCCGTTGGAGGACAGCGGCTCGTCGTACTGGGAGGTCTGGAAGTTCTTCGGCATGTCGGGGTAGAAGTAGTTCTTCCGGGCGAACCGGCACCACTGCGCGATCTCGCAGCCGAGCGACAGACCGATCCGGATGGCCGACTCGACGCCCTTCTCGTTGACGACCGGCAGCGCCCCCGGCAGCCCGAGGCAGACCGGGCAGACCTGGGTGTTGGGCTCGGCGCCGAACTCGGTCGCGCAGCCGCAGAACATCTTCGTCGCGGTGTTGAGCTCGACGTGGACCTCGAGGCCCAGGACCGGGTCGTATGCCGCGACCGCGTCGTCGTAGGCCATGACCGGCTCACCGACGGAGTGGCTGCTCGCCTGGGTGCTCATCGCTCAGGCCTCCTTCGCGGTCGTCGCGGACAGGGCGGTCAGGTCGGGCGCCTGGGCCAGCAGGGGCCCGCCCCACGCGTCGTGGAGGCGCTGCTCCAGGGCCGAGGCCACGGCATACAGGCGCTCGTCCTTGGTCGCGGGGGCGATGACCTGGAACCCGGCGGGCAGGCCGTCCTCGTCGGCGAGCCCACTCGGCAACGAGATCGCCGGGACGCCCGCGAGGTTGGCCGGGATGGTGGCGATGTCGTTGAGGTACATCGCCATGGGGTCGTCGAGCTTGTCGCCGAGCCGGAACGCCGTCGTGGGCGCGGTCGGGCTGACGAGCACGTCGGCGGACTCGAAGGCCCGGGCGAAGTCGTCGGCGATGAGCCGGCGGACCTTCTGTGCCGAGCCGTAGTAGGCGTCGTAGTAGCCGCTGGACAGGGCGTACGTGCCGAGGATGATCCGGCGCTTGACCTCGTCGCCGAACCCGGCGTCGCGGGTGGCCGCCATGACCTGCTCGGCGCTGGCGTCGTCGACGCCCTCGGGCCAGACCCGCAGGCCGTAGCGCATGGCGTCGAACTTGGCCAGGTTGCTCGAGGCCTCGCTGGGGAGGATGAGGTAGTAGGCCGCGAGCGCGTAGGTGAAGCTCGGGGCGGACACCTCGACGACCTCCGCACCGGCGGCCACGAGGTGCTCGACGGCCTCGTCGAAGCGCCGTTGGACACCGGGCTGGAACCCCTCGCCGGTCAGCTCCTTGACGATGCCGATGCGCACGCCGGCGACGTCGGCGCGGGTCGCGGCCTCGACGACCGGCGGGGCCGGGGCGTCGATGGACGTCGAGTCCATCGGGTCGTAGCCGCCGATGACGCTGTGCAGCAGCGCCGCGTCGAGGATCGTGCGGCTGACCGGCCCGGCCTGGTCGAGGGAGGAGGCGAGCGCGACGAGCCCGTAGCGGGAGACCCCGCCGTAGGTCGGCTTGGTGCCGACCGTGCCGGTCACGGCGGCGGGCTGGCGGATCGACCCGCCGGTGTCCGTTCCGACGGCGAGCGGCGCCTGGAAGGAGCCGACGACCGCCGCCGAGCCGCCGCCTGAGCCGCCGGGGATCCGGTCGAGGTCCCACGGGTTGTGGGTGGGGCCGTAGGCCGAGTGCTCCGTCGAGGAGCCCATGGCGAACTCGTCCATGTTGGTCTTGCCGAGGATGGGCATGCCCGCCTCGCGGATCTTGCGCACGAGGGTCGCGTCGTAGGGCGGTACCCAGCCCTGCAGGATCCGGCTGCCGCAGGTGGTCGGCATGCCCCTGGTCGCCATGACGTCCTTGACGGCGATCGGGACACCGGCCATGACGTGCAGCTCCTCGCCGCGGGCCCGGCGCTCGTCGGTGTCGCGGGCGGTCGCGAGCGCACCCTCGGCGTCGACGTGGAGGTAGCCGTGGACCAGGCCGTCGACGGCCCCGGTCCGGTCGAGGTGCGCCCGGACGACCTCGACGGAGGAGGTCTCGCCGGTGGCGATGAGGTTGGCCAGCTCGGCGGCGCTGGCTCGGGTGAGGTCGGTGCTCACGGGGCTGTCGTCCTTGGGGTCGTGGTCGGCTCGTTGGCGTCGGGTGTGTGCCGCGGGCTCAGCTCGGTGCGCGGCATACCGGCTCGCTCAGTCTTCCCCGAGGATCTTCGGGACCGAGAAGCGCTGCTGCTCGGCCTCGGGGGCCCCGCTGAGCGCGTCCTGCGGGCTCAGCGAGGGCCGGATCACGTCGGGACGGGTGACGTTGACCAGCGGCATGGGGTGCGACATCGGCTCGACGTCGGCGATCGGCGCCTGCTGGACGGTGGCCACCGACTCGAGGATCACGCCGAGCTCGCCGACCATCTTGTCAAGCTCGGCGTCGGAGAGGTCGATGCGCGCCAGCCCGGCCAGATGGGCCACGTCGGCACGGGTGAGGTCTGCCATGTCTGCCAGTCTATGGGGGCCGCAGGACCCGTTCCTCGTGGCTCACCGGCGGCGAGACACGGGGACGAGACACGGGAAGGGGGCGGCACCCGTCGGCGCGCGCGGCCAACGGTCTCAGGACGTTGCGCGGAACCCGTACCGTTCGCCGAGGGCGAGGCAGTCGGCCAGCGCCAGCACGGCGTCCGACGTCCCGGCCCCGCGCAGACATGCCGCAGCAGCGCTCACTCCTGCCCGGAGGCAGCCAGGGACCGCCCAGCCCTCGTGCAGGCCGAGGACGACACCGCTGGCGAACGCATCACCTGCCCCGGTCGCGCTGCGGATCTCGGCCTGGGGTAGCCGCACCGATCCCTGTCGCCAGGCCAGCCCGCCCGGAGCCGCGGCCACGCACCCCGCGGGGAAGTGGACGGCGGCCAGGCCATTGACCCCGAGCTCGACCAGCCGGGCGGCGACCCGCTCCAGCGCCGCCCAGTCCACCGGGCCGTCCAGCCCGCTCGCCGGCACCGGCTCCGCGACCAGCGCCGAGGCCTCGATCTCGTTGACCACGATCGAGTCCAGGTGTGGCAGGCAGGACAGTGCCACCTCGCGGATCCGCTCGGGCGCCAACGAGACGAGCTCGAGGTTGGTGTGCATCCCGGCCGCCTGGGCCGCCCCCAGCACCTCGACCCAACCGGCTGCGGCGTCCATCGTCGGGTGCAGCCCGGGGGCTCCCATGTGCAGGATCCTGGCCGAGGACGCCTCGGGGTCGACGTCCCGCACCGACAGCAGGTCGTTGGCGCCGACATGGTGGAAGAAGGTGCGCGACCCGCCGTCGCGGACCACCATCGCGTCGGTGAAGGACGTGGCCGCCTCGTTCGAGCGACGGACCCGGGAGGTGTCGACCCCCTCCGCGGCCAGCGCACCCAGCAGGAAGTCGCCGTACTCGTCCTGCCCGACGACCCCGGCCACGGCGAGCGGGAAGGGTGCCCCGAGGTGGGCCAGGTCCACCGCGATGTTCACCGCCGGCCCACCCGTGCTGAGGGCCACCGACTCGACGATCGCGAGCCGTTCCTGTGCCGGGTAGGCGTCGATCACCTTGCCCACGTCGACGACGACCGACCCGGCACACAGCACTCCGGAGCGCACCCGGTCAGCCCCCGGCGAGGACCGGCTCGGTGACCACCTGGTCCTCGGCGAGGGTGCGGGCCGCGGTGATCCCCTTGCTCTGCAGCGCGTCGTGGTATGCGGCGACGGCCTCCTCGGGGCCGATGCGCCGGCTCACCACGGCGCGCATCGAGGCGAGCAGGTCGAGCTGGGACTCGGCCCGCTGCACCTTTCGCCCGAACAGGGCCACCCGGGCGCCGTGCTGCTCGGCCTGGGCCAGCAGCTCGAGGGTGTCCCTCGTCGTGCCGGCGGACCCGCCGAGGACGCCGACCACGAGCGAGGGGTCGTGCGAGACCAGCTCGGTCATCGCCTCGGGGCCGTTGTAGGCCATCTTGAGGAACAGCGGGCGCTCGACCTGGGTCACCCCGGCGAGCAGCCGGACGATCTGGTCGTTGACGAACGCGCCGACGTCCGCCGGGGCGAGGTCCACCGGGGCGTTCGGGTTGAACACCTCGAGGAAGTGGCGGATCCCCACGTCGTGGGCCTCGGCGCGGAAGGCGGCGTAGTGCTCGAGGGTGGCCAGGTCGTGGTCGAGGTCGTTGTTGAAGGTCACCGAGTAGAGCACCAGCGAGCTGAGCTCGCGCACCTGTCTGAGGTTCGCGGTACGGAACGGGCGGGACGGCCGGGCGGAGTAGCGCCCGCCCCGAGGGCTCCAGATGTCGGTGGTGTCGTTGGCGCGCACCGCGAGCGTGACGCCGCTGGCGTCGAGGACACCCTCCCGGAGCAGCCGCTCCGCATTCGAGGCCGAGGTGAGCACGATGTCGACGGCCTCGGCACGCACCTCGTCCACCATGGCCTGGAGGTACTCGGGCCGCGTGCGGAAGCCTCCCGGTGTGTCGGGCACCGGACCGGGCGCCTGGACGCCGAACGCCATGTCGGCGTCCTTGGCATCGGCGAGCACGAAGTGCTCCGGGGTGTACGAACCCGCGGCGATGGTGGCCAGCTTGCGGTCGAGAGCCTTCATGGTGGCAACAGTAGGGACCCACCCCTCGACTTCGCCTCTTCCCGGCGTGGCGAGGTATCACGCGCCCGTCCCACGGCTCCCTTCCCTATCACCGTCCGGGCTGTCCGGGCGGTACGACTCAGGGGGACGCATCATGGCTTCACGCAAGTTCACGGTGTCCAAGGAGGTCACGGCCCGACTGGCTGCGGACCTGGATGCCACCGACGTCGAGATCACTCACGTCACGGCCGTCACCGTCGCCGGTCTCGGCGAGGTGCACGCCGTCACCGCGGCCGCTTCCGGCAGGCCCAACACCGTCACGACGACGACCGTCGACTCCGACGGGGTCATCCGTCCGCTATCCGAGCTCGTGGCCCTGGCCGGCCACGACGTCTTCACGCCGACCTTCACGCCGGGTCGGGTTCGCCCGGCGGCTCCGACGGCGCCGATCACCATCGACCCGACGACCAACGACTGGACCCTCTCCAAGTGCGAGGAGCACCGGGAGAGGATCACGGTCACCGTCCCGAAGGGCGCCGCTCCGAAGGCCGACGTCTACCTGCTCGCCGACACGACCGGCTCCATGGGCCCGGTCCTCGCCGCGGTCAAGGCCGGGGCGAGCGGCATCCTCAACCACCCCGGTCTGGTGGGCTACGACGTCGCGTGGGGCGTCGGCAACTACCGGGACTTCCCGGTGGGCACCGGCCTCAACAGCTACGCCTTCCAGCACCAGCTCGCGCCGACGACGGACCACGTCCCCGCGGACGCGGCGATCTCGGCGTGGTCGGCGAACGAGGGCTCGGACGGCTCCGAGGGCCAGCTGAACGCCCTTCAGCAGCTCGCCACCGACGCGGGCATCGGCTGGCGCAGCGACGCCAAGAAGATCATCGTGTGGTTCGGGGACGCGCCCGGGCACGACCCGATCTGTACGTCGCTGACCGGCCTGGCCGCCGACATCACCGAGGCGACGGCCACGGCGGCGCTCCAGGCCGCGCAGGTCAGCGTCGTCGCGGTCGGCACGACGACCGGGTTCGCGGACGACCTCGACGACGACCCCAACGCCAGTGTCTTCGACTACGGCGCCTGCGCACCGGCGGGATCCGCCGGCCAGGCCACCCGCATCACCGCCGCCACCGCAGGCTCGTACACCGAGGGGGTCGACCCCGACACCGTCGCGACCACCCTGGGCGACCTCATCGCCGCGGCGGTCTCGACGATCGGGAACGTCCACCTCGTGGCGACCGGCGGCACGGCTCAGTTCGTCGAGTCGATCACCCCGGCCGGGGGGTACGGCCCGCTCAAGGGGGACGTCGAGCACGTCCTGACCTTCGAGGTCGTGTGGCGGGGCGTGAAGGCCTGCGCCGAGAAGAAGCAGGAGTTCACCGGCACCATCGACGTCGTCGCCGACGGGACCGTGGTCGCGCAGAAGAAGGTCCGGGTCACGGTGCCGCCGTGCCGCTACCACCACAGCGTGGAGTTCCTGTGCCGCACCGAGAAGCAGGACGCCGACGGCAAGGAGAAGTGCCTGACCGTCGAGCCCGGCCACTACTCGACCGTCGTGACGATCTACAACCCGCTGTCCTGCCCCGTCGTCATCGAGAAGCGCTTCGCGCCGCTCGTGCGCAACGGGGAGCCAGAGGGCCGCGAGCCGCGGAAGGTCCCGGCGAAGCCGTTCGCCAAGATCGTGCTCCAGCCTGGCGAGGCGACGATGGACGACTGCTGCGCCATCGCCGAGGCCGTCGGGAACGACCCGCGGCTGCTCGTCGGCGTGCTCGACATCGTCGCGAGCCACCCGCTCGACGTCACGGTCACCCACACGGTGACCGGGTCGCGCGAGGCCGGGGCCTCGGGCATCACGAGCCGCACGGTGCGTCCGCACCGGGCTCCGTGAGCCGACCCGGTAGGCCGTTGACCCGGCATACCGGACGCTGACCGGGCACCCGCCCGCCGGCCACGACGCTGGGCCCGCGGCATCCAGGAGGGGCTGGATGCCGCGGGCCCAGACCATGTGCCGGGTCAGCCTGACCCGCGAGAGGTGGGGATCGGCCCCTTCAGGACCTGCGAAGGGGCGGATCCCCACCCTTCGCCGGCCGGAGCGGTCAGTCGGGTGTGCCGGTCTCGAGGAGCCGGACGAATCCGGCCTCGTCGACGATGGTGAGCCCGAGGTCACGGGCCTTGGCCTCCTTCGAGCCCGCTCCGGGACCGACGACGACCCAGTCGGTGTTCTTGGACACCGAGCCGGCCGACTTCCCGCCACGGGCCAGGATCGCCTCCTTGGCCTCGTCGCGGGAGAAGGCCTCGAGCGACCCGGTCACGACGACGGTCCTTCCGGCGAGCGTCTGGTCGAGCCCCGCCTCGCGCTCGTCGGCCATCCGCACCCCGTCGCCCGCCCAGCGGTCGACGATGCCGCGATGCCAGCCGTTCTCCGGCAGGTCGAACCAGTCCCGCACGGCCTCGGCGATGACGCCGCCGACCCCGTCGACCGACGACAGCTCCTCGACCGAGGCCTCACGGATCGCCGCCATCGACCCGAAGTGCTGCGCGAGCGCCCGCGCCGCGGTCGGCCCGACGTGCCGGATCGACAGGGCGACCAGCACCCGCCACAGCGGCTGGGACATGGCGGCCTCGAGGTTGGCGACGAGCTTGTGCCCGTTGGCCGAGAGGACCCGGCCGCCGACGATGCCGGGCGCCGGGACCGAGGACGGCTCGGCCAGCTCCTTCTTCTGGGCGGCCCTGGTATAGAGCGGGACGGTCGCGATGTCCGCCGCCGTGAGCGAGAACAGCCGCGCCTCGGTCGGCCCGCCGAGCTCCTCGTCGTCGAGGATGCCGGACTCGAGCATCGCCACGGCGCCCTCCCAGCCCAGCGCCTCGATGTCGAACCCGCCCCGCGCGGCCAGCCCGAAGAGCCGCTCGCGCAGCTGCGACGGACAGGACCGGGCGTTGGGGCAGCGGATGTCCTTGTCGCCCTCCTTCTCGGGCGCGAGCGGCGACCCGCACGACGGGCACACCGTCGGCATGACGAACGCCCGCTCGGACCCGTCACGTAGCGACACCACCGGCCCGAGGATCTCGGGGATGACGTCGCCGGCCTTGCGCAGGACGACGGTGTCGCCGATGAGCACGCCCTTGCGCTCGACCTCGTGGGCGTTGTGCAGGGTCGCCATCGAGACCGTCGAGCCGGCCACGGTGACCGGCTCCATCACGGCGAACGGCGTGACCCGCCCGGTGCGGCCCACGTTGACGGAGATGTCGAGGAGGCGGGTGTTGACCTCCTCCGGCGGGTACTTGTAGGCCATCGCCCACCGCGGTGCCCGCGACGTCGCCCCGAGCTGGCGCTGCACAGCGATCTCGTCGACCTTGACGACGACGCCGTCGATCTCGTGCTCGACACTGTGCCGTCGCACGCCGTAGTCGTCGACGAACGCCTGCACCTGCACCATCGTGTCGAGCACGCGGTAGTGGCTCGACGTCGGCATCCCCCACGCCTCGAGCAGGTCGTAGGCCTGGCTCTGCCGCTCGATGTCGAACCCGCGCCGCGCGCCGATCCCGTGGACGAGCAGGTGCAGCGGCCGGCTCGCCGTCACCCGCGGGTCCTTCTGGCGCAGTGAGCCGGCGGCGGCGTTGCGCGGGTTGGCGAACGGGGCCTTGCCCGCCTCGACCAGCCCGGCGTTGAGGTCGCCGAACGCCTCGATCGGGAAGAACACCTCGCCGCGGACCTCGACGAGCTCGGGCAGGTCGTCACCGGCGAGCTCGGTCGGGACCCCCTCGATGGTGCGGACGTTGAGGGTGACGTCCTCGCCGGTGCGCCCGTCGCCGCGGGTCAGCGCCCGGGTCAGCCGACCACGTTCGTAGAGGAGGTTGACGGCCAGCCCGTCGATCTTGAGCTCGCACAGATAGTGGTATGCCGCCCCGCCCGCCTCGCGCTCGACGCGCGCCGCCCAGGCGGCCAGCTCCTCGGGGCTGAAAGCGTTGTCGAGGCTCAGCATCCGCTCGAGATGGTCGACCGCCTGGAAGCCGGTCGAGAAGGCCGCCCCACCGACCTGCTGGGTCGGGCTGTCGGGGGTCCGCAGGCCGGGGTGCGCGTCCTCGATCTCGTTGAGCCGGCGCATCAGCGCGTCGTACTCGCCGTCGCTGACCGTCGGCGCGTCGAGGACGTGGTAGGCGAACTGGTGGCCGCGTGCCTCATCCGCGAGCTCCGCCCACTCGTGACGCACGTGATCGGGGACCTCGTCGGCGGCCGCGCTCTCGGCGCGGTCGGCAGGTGTCTCGCTCACCGTCCCATCCTGCCCCAGCCCACCGACGGCGCGAGGCCACCGGGCACGGGCGCCCGCGGGATACCGACCTCGCCCCGGGACCGGCCCGGACGTGGGCGACCGCGCCGACGCTCACCCTCGCCGGCGCGCCGCGCGCACCAGGAGGACGTCGCGGGTCACCTCGAGCTGGCCGAGGTGCTGGGCGAGCTCCTCGTAGACGTGCAGCAGGATGTCGCCCTGGGTCGGCGGCGGGTCGGGGACGTCCTCGGACGTGGGCGGGTCGGCGGGCGGCTCGCGCGGGGAGGCAGCGAACGCGTCCTCATGGAGCCGGTCCCGGGCGGCCGACAGCGCCAGGAGGATCTCGGCGACCGTTCCGGTCGCGCGGAACTCGGCGTCCCGGTCGCGGGGCACCGGGATGCCGCGGTTGACCTGCCGCGCCCAGCGGCCCATGACGCCGATGCAGTGGCTGAGCAGCCCGAACGCCGAGTTCGAGCCCGGCACGTCGTCGAGGCGGGCGCCCACGAGGTCGTCGCCCAGCTCGGTGGCGATCTCGCCCAGCCTGACCAGGGCCCTGTCGCAGTAGCCCAGGTACTCCTCCACGGTGATCATCCACCTCAGGCTAGGCCGGGGTTACCCCCTAGTCACCTCCGGGCGCGGGAGACACAATGGGCGGCACCCGCCGACGACGCCGGACCACAGGAGCATCGATGACCAACCTCGCCACCAACCTGACGACGACCGCAGCGAAGGCCCCCGACCAGACGGCCATCACCATCGACGGTCTGCACATCGGCTACGCGCAGCTGCATGCGATGGCGGCCAAGCTGGCCGGCGAGCTGAGGCAGGCCGGCATCGAGCCGGGCGACCGGGTGGCGATCATCCTGCCCAACGTCCCGGCGTTCCCGGTCGTGTTCTTCGGGATCCTCCTGGCCGGCGGGATCGTCGTCCCGATGAACCCGCTGCTCAAGTCCGGCGAGATCGACTTCTTCTTCACCGACTCCGGGGCCAAGATCGCGTTCGTGTGGCCGGACTTCGTCGACGAGGCCACCAAGGGCGCCGTCAACGCGGGCACCCGGATCGTCGAGTGCGGCCCGACCGGCCCGGTCGAGGGCGCCCTCACCGGCGGGTCCCCCATCGGCGAGGCGACCGAGCGGGCCGACGACGACACGGCGATCATCCTCTACACCTCTGGAACGACCGGCCGCCCCAAGGGCGCCGAGCTGACCCACAGCAACGTCCACCTCAACGCCCTGCGCAGTGCCACGGTCATCCAGGAGATCCACCCCGACGACGTCGTCATGGGCTGCCTGCCGCTGTTCCACGTCTTCGGGCTCGTCGTCGGGCTCAACGCCTCGGTCATCGCGGGCTCGACGCTCGCCCTCATCCCCCGGTTCGACCCGGCCAAGGCCATCGAGGTCATCGGCAAGGAGCGGGTCACGGTCATGCAGGGCGTCCCGACCATGTATGCCGCGATCCTCAACCACCCCGACAGCGACACCCTCGACGCCACGTCCCTGCGGACGTGCGTCTCGGGTGGCTCGGCCATGCCTCTCGAGGTGATGAAGGGGTTCGAGGCGAAGTTCGGGACGATGATCCTCGAGGGCTACGGCCTCTCCGAGACCTCGCCGGTCGCGAGCTTCAACATGATCGACAAGGAGCGCAAGCCCGGCACCATCGGCGTGGCCATCCCCGGCTGCGAGATGAGGTGCGTCGACCTGGAGGGCGCGGAGGTGCCGGTCGGCGAGGTGGGCGAGATCGCCATCCGCGGGGACAACGTCATGAAGGGCTACTGGAACAAGCCCGAGGCCACCGCCGAGGCGATCCCGGACGGGTGGTTCCGCACGGGCGACCTCGCGACGATGGACGCCGAGGGCTACTTCACGATCGTCGACCGCAAGAAGGACATGATCCTGCGCGGCGGGATGAACGTGTACCCGCGCGAGGTCGAGGAGGTCATCTACACCCACCCCGACGTCCTCGAGGTCGCGGTCGTCGCGATCCCCGACGACCTCCTCGGCGAGAACGTCGGGGCCGCCGTGGCGCTGCGCGAGGGTTCGACGGCCACGCCCGAGGACATCATCGCGTTCACCAAGGAGCGCATCGCGGCCTACAAGTACCCCCGCCAGGTCTGGGTCGTCCCCGAGCTGCCCAAGGGCCCGACGGGCAAGATCCTCCGCCGTGAGGTCAAGCCCGCCAGCACCTGACGACGGACCCGCCACCAGCCGCCCGCGAGGAGGGAGTCGGCATGCAGCTCACCCCGGGCGTCACCGCCCACACGACGGACACCGCACGCCTGCAGATGCACTGGTTCGGCTCCGGTCCCGAGGACGGCGAGCTCGTCGTCCTGGTCCACGGGAACCTGTCGACGGGACGGTTCTTCGAGCACCTGATGCCCCTCGTGCCCGACGGCTACCGGGTGATCGCGCCGGACATGCGCGGCTTCGGCCGCAGCGAGCCGCGGCCGATCGACGCCACCCGCGGGCTGCGCGACTGGTCCGACGACGTGCGCTCGCTCCTGGAGGCCCTCGGGCTGGCCGGACGCCCGGCGCACCTGCTCGGCTGGTCCACCGGGGGTGCGGCCATCAGCTCGTACGCGCTCGACCACGGCGATGTCGCGTCGCTGACGTATGTCGACCCGGTCTCTCCGTTCGGCTTCGGCGGCGTCCGCGCGGACGGCACCGCGTGCTTCGAGGACTGGGCGGGATCCGGCGGCGGCGTGGGGTCGCCGGACTTCGCGGCCGCGGTCCGCGACGGAGACCGCGGCGTGGACAGCCCGTTCTCGCCGCGCAACATCATGCGCGCGTCGTACTGGGCGACCTCGCACACGGTGCCTCGCGAACGCGAGGACGTCCTCGTCGACGAGGTGCTGCTGAGCGTCACCGGAGACGACGGCTACCCGGGCGACTCGGTGCCCTCGCCCCACTGGCCCGGCGTCGCACCCGGCACCAGAGGCATCCTCAACGCCCTGTCACCGAAGTACTGCAACTGGGCCGCGATCGTCGACCTCGACCCGAAGCCGCCGGTGCTGTGGACCCATGGCGGGGCGGACGTCGTGATCTCCGACGCCTCGGCGTGGGACATGGCGACGCTGGGCGCCGCCGGGGTGGTCCCGGGGTGGCCCGGACCCGACATGGTGCCGTCACAGCCGATGGTGACCCAGATCCGAGAAGTCCTCTCCCGGTACGAGGCGGCCGGCGGACGGGTCCGCAGCGAGATCTTCGAGGGCTCGGGCCATGCGCCGTTCATCGACGCGACCCAGGCCTGGAGCGCCGTCTGGCTCGACTTCCTCGGTGGTGCCCGCCCGGCCTGACCGACTCGCCTCGGGCCGGTCGCGGCTGTCATCGTCGCGCGGGGGCCCGGCGGGTGTTGATGACCAGGGCCGCCCCCAGGACGACCGCGAAGCCGACGAGCTCGGCCCAGCCGAGCCGCTCGCCGAGGACGAGGACGCCGAGCACCACCGAGACGACCGGGATGAGGTAGGTGATCGTCGAGCCGACCATCGGCCCGGCGCCGCGTACGACGTCGAACTGGAGCATGTAGGCGAACCCGGTCCCGACGAGGCCGAGGACGAGGATGCAGGCGAGCGGCAGCCAGCGATGCAGGCCGGTGCCCGTCGGGTGGTAGGCCCACAGAGCGGGCAGCCCGGCCGGCTGGAGCAGCGCCCAGCCGAGCTCGATCGGCACCATGAGGAGCAGCCCCACGCTCAGCGTCGCTGCCGGCTGCGACAGCCCGCCGAGGTCGGCGTGGGCGAGGAACCGGCGGTTGTACGTCCAGCCGATCCCATAGCTCGCGCCGCCCGTGAGGGCCATCGTGAACCCGACGAGGTCGGGCCGGTCGGTGGTCCACGGCTGCATGATGGTCACGACGCCGGCGAACCCGACGGCCACCGCCACCAGCCGCCGCCCGGTGGCGCGCTCCCCCGGCAGGAGGAACAGCGTCGCCAGCACCGTCGCGATGGGGGTCGTCGCGTTGCCGATCCCGGCGAGGGCCGAGGCGACCCGGGTCTCGGACGCCGCGAAGAGGGTGAACGGCAGCGCCGCGAGGAAGAACCCGCACACGAGCAGGTGCCCCCACACCCGGCGGTCGCGGGGCAGCGACCCGCCGCGCCCGAGCAGCAGGAGGAGCAGCACCGCCGCGCCGGTGAGGATCCGCAGCCCCGAGATCTGCAGCGGCCCCAGCGCCTCGAGCCCGACCTTCATCAGCAGGAAGCTCGACCCCCAGATGAGGACGAGCGCGAGGTACTTGACCGGCCAGGCCACCCGGGGCGATCGCACCACCGGTGCGGTCGTCGTCACCGCGGCCATCTCAGCCCTCCGCCCTCTCGGTCAGCTCGCGCGCCACGTCCAGCGCCATCCGGTGAACGTCCTGGGCCCCCGACGCTGTGAGCCCGGCCAGCCCGCAGGTGGGGGTGATGACGACGTGGGCGAGCCACGTGGCGTCCAGTCCGGCGCGGTCGAGACCCTCGATCACGGAGCGGACCGCACGGTCCCGGCTGCCCGTGCCATCGCTGGGGAGCACCCCGGCATAGAGGTCGACACCCTCCTCGAGGGTGGCGGCCACCGACTCCCACCGCGCGGGCGTGGCATCGGTGAGGTCGACCGAGACCGCGCCGGCGCCGGTCGCGCGCAGCAGCGGCAGGGGGGCGGTGGCGGCGCAGCAGTGGACGACGGTGGGTCCGTCGTGGCCGGCGAGGACGGTCTGGATACCGCGAGCGACGACCTGGCGGTCGACGGCCCGGATCCGTCCGTAGCCCGACGCGGTCGGCAGGGTCCCACCCAGCACCGCGGGCAGGGACGGCTCGTCGACCTGGAGGACGACCCGGGCCCCCGGCACCAGCCGGCGCACGTCGGCGACATACCCGGCGACACCGTCGGCGAGGGAGTCGACGAGGTCGCGGGCGGCGCCCTCGTCGACGATGGCCCGCTCGCCGCGGTTGAGCTCGACGGAGGCCGCGAGGGTCCACGGACCGGTGACCTGCACCTTGAGCTCTCCGCGGTAGCCGTCGTAGGCCTCGGCGGCGACGTCGAGGTCCTCGCGCAGGAACGCGCCGGTGCGCGCGGCATCGCGCCCGGGCCGGTCGACGAACCGCCACCCCGACGGCTGGAGGTCGACGGGCATCTCGACGAGCAGGCCGGCGGCCCGGCCGATCATGTCGGCGCCCGGCCCGCGGGCCGGCAGCTCGGGCAGGTAGGGCAGTCCGTGGTCGGCGCCGAGCAGGTCGCGCACGGTGACGACGGCCTCGCGGACGTCGGTGCCGGGCCAGCCCCCGACGCCGCTGGCCCGGGTCACCTCGGCCTTGTCCACCACGGCAGCGTATGCCGCCCCGCTGACACCGGGCGCTCCGCCGCCCGGCTCCCCCGCCGCCGTCACGGCATCGACCTCCGGTCCACGACCGCCCGGACCGAGGCGGGGACGGGCGTGCCCGGCGAGGTCCACGGAGCGGGCTGCAGCGGCCCGGCGACCGTATGCAGCGGGACGACGCCGCACCACGCGTCGGTCGGGCCCTCTGGCGGGTCGGCCTGGCCGGTGCGCGTCTTGAGGACCCACTGGCCGTCGGCGATCGGCAGGGCGAGGGTCAGCGTCGCCGCCCGCTCCTTGGCCGTCGTGGGCTGGACCTCGCCCGTGCGCCCGGGCAGCAGCCGGTCGGAGAACCGCTCGAGTGCGGTGGTCCTGGCATCGCCGCCCAGCACCTCGGCCACGCCCTGCAGCACGGCCGAACGGTAGTTCGCCGACGACTCGAAGGTCGAGTGCGCCACGACGAGGCCGTCGAGCGCGAAGACGCAGAGCACGACGGGCGCGCCGCCGGCCAGGTGCCGGAGCACCCCGGCGCCGGTGGAGCCGTGGACGATGACCCGGTCGCCGTCGCGGGCGAACAGGATCGGGACCACCACCGCACGCCCGTCGACGCTGACCGACAGGGTGCCCGCCAGGACGTCGTCGAGCAGGTGGTCCAGGGCGTCCCGCTGGGCGAGGGCCCGCTCCGGGTGCCGGCTCACCGGGAGGAGCGGGGCCGGGTGGGTCGGCTGCCGACGTCCCGGGCAGGGGGTCTGCGAGACGACGCGCACGGTCGAGGCGGGGTGGCGGGCCAGCTCGGCCGGCGGCCGCACCGGACGCGGTACGAACCCGCCGCCGCAGCCGGGGCAGACCCCGCCCAGGTGCCCGTCGACGCAGTCGGCGCAGAACGTGCACTCGAACGAGCAGATCCGGGCCTCCGGCGACCCCGGGGGCAGGTCGGTGTCGCAGCACTCGCACGACGGGCGCAGGTCGAGCACGGGGGGTCCTTCTCCGGTCGGGCCCGGCAGTGCCGGGCGGTGAGGTCGTGCGACCAGTCAAGGCCAATACTGGCCTCTGGCCAAGGTCCGCAATGCCTATCGAACGCAGGACCAGTATGGTGCGCAGATGGCCCGAACCGCTGCGGTGTCCACCCTCGTCCTGCGCCTCCTCGACGGCGCGGCCCCGCTGCGCCACCGGATCGCCGACGCGCTCGTCGCCGAGCTCCGGGACGGGCGGCTGCGTCCCGGCGACCGGCTGCCCTCGACGCGCGCCCTGGCGACCTCGCTGGGCATCTCCCGTGGACCGGTCGTCGCCGCGTACGACGAGCTGCTCGCGGCGGGGTACATCCTCACCCGGACCGGCTCCGGAGCCGTCGTCGCGCCCGAGGCCGACCTCGCCGCGGCGGCCGGGGCGGCCAGCCATGTCCGGCCTGCGGGGACGAGAGGTCCCGAGGCGGTCGCGGCCGCGCCGACCCCCCCGCGGTGGGACCTGCGCCCGGGGCGCCCCGACACCACGCTCATCGACCCCGCCGCGTGGCGGCGGGCCTGGCGGGCGGCAGCGACAGTCGTGCCGGGCAACGACGCGGGCGCGGGGCCCCCGCACACCCGGCTGCGGGCCGTGCTCGCCGACCACCTGCGGCGCTCACGCGGCATACCCCTGGCCCCCGAGGACCTCCTCGTCGTGCCCGGGGTCGCCGCGTCGCTGTGGGCCCTCCCGGACGCCCTGGGGCTGCTCGGCCGGTCCGCCGTGCTCGAGGACCCGGGCTACGTCGAGGCCGTCACGGCCTTCGCCGACTCCGGGGTCCGGGTGCGGACGGTGCCGGTCGACGACGACGGGCTCGACCCCGCCACCCTGCGCGACGACGACGCCGCGGTCTATGTCACGCCGTCCCACCAGTACCCCCTCGGAGGGCGGATGCCGGTCGGCCGCCGGGCCGAGCTCGTGGCGTGGGCCCGCCGGAGCGGCGCAACGGTCGTCGAGGACGACTACGACGGCGAGTTCCGCTACGACGTGTCGCCGCTGCCGGCGCTGCGCGCGCTGCCCGACGCCGCCGACCACGTCGTCTACATCGGCACGAGCTCGAAGGTCCTCGCCCCCAGCCTGCGGGTCGCCTGGGTCGTCGCGCCGCCCCACCTGCGGGACAGCCTGCGGGTCGCCCTCGAGTTGCGCGGCCTCGTCGTCAACGAGGCCACCGGCGCCGCGCTGGCCGAGTTCGTCGGGTCCGGCGCCATGGCGGCCCACCACGCCCGCGCCGCCCGCACGTATGCCGCCCGCCGCGCCGCCCTCGTCTCCGCCCTGGCCCAGCACCTGCCCGGCCTCGCGCTCGTGGGGGTCGACGCGGGCCTGCACGTCGTGCTGCGGCTGCCCGAGGAGACCGACGACCTCGTGGTGACCGGGGCGCTGCTGAGCGCGGGACTGGCCGCGAGCCCGCTGTCGGCGTACTGCGTCGACCGCGACCTCTCGGGGCTGGTCCTCTGCTACGCCGGGCTGCCCGAGACCCAGGCCGACGCAGCGGCGCGGTGCCTCGCGAGCGTGCTGGAGCCGTGAACCGTCGGCCGAACCCCCGTCACCAGGCGGTCCACCCGCCGTCGACCGCGATGACCTGGCCCGTGACGTAGGCCGACGCGTCTCCCGCGAGGAACGCCAGCACCCCGCGGAGGTCGGACTCTCGGCCCATCCGGGCGAGCGGCGTAAGCCGGGTGTAGCGCTCGATGAACGCCCCGTCCTGGCCCCGCTCTATGCCGCCCGGGGCGAAGGCGTTGACCCGGATGTCCGGAGCGAGCACTGTCGCGAGGTAGCGCGTGAGCTGCGTGAGCCCACCCTTGGTCGCGGCATACGCCGCGGGGTTGCCCATCGTCGTGCCCGCGTACAGCCCCATGTTGGGGCCGACGAGACCGTAGATCGAGGACACCGACACGACCGAGCCGTGGCCCGACGCCGCCAGCAGCGGGCGCATGCGGCGGGTCAGCGAGAAGGGCACCGTGAGGTTGAGCCAGGTCGCCATCGCGAAGGCCTCGTCGCTCTGCTCGTCGAAGGGCACGGCATACCCCGGCACGCCGCTGGTCCCGGTGAAGGCCGCGTTGTGGACGAGCACGTCCAGCTCGCCGAGGCCGGTGACCACGGCCTCGACCCGGTCCAGGCCCTCGCCCGACATGAGGTCGGCTACCACGCCGACGTGCCGGCGGTCCGCGCCGGGAAGGCCGGAGACGCACCGGTCGACGGCGTCGGTGTCACGGTCGACGACGACCACCCGGGCCCCCTCCTCGGCGAGCGTGGCGCCGAGGACACTGCCCAACGGGCCGGCGCCACCGGTGACCAGGGCCGTGCGGCCGTCGAGCGAAGTGTCCATCCTGCTCACTCCTGTCGTGGTGCGGCCGCCGCGCAGGCGCGGGCGGCGTCGGCGAGAGCGACGACCCGCACGCCGTCGGCGAGGGACGCCGGGGCGGGTCGGCCGGGGGCTCCCGGCTCCTCGGCGAGAGCAGCGGCCGCCTGGCGGCGCATCACCGACATGCGGTCGAGGTCGCCGGCGAACCGGCGGACGTGCGTCTGCCCGCCCGCGGACGCCGTGGTGACCGTGGCGTCGAGGACGTCCCACGAGATGCTGCCGTCGGCCCCACTCAGCAGCAGGCCCCGCCGCGCGGGACGGGTGACGTAGTCGAGCCGAGCCTGCACCGTCGTGGTACCGGCGTCCCACAACAGGGTCGCCGCCTGCTCGGCGTCGATGTCGAGTGGGCCGTCTCTCCGCAGACGCGCCGAGACCCGAGAGGGCTCACCGAGCAGCAGGCAGAGGTAGTCGAGCTCGTGGACCAGATCCCTGAGAACCCCTCCCTCGTCGGGGCGCGCTGAGTAGCTCTCGCGGTAGTCGCGCCCAGGACGCCAGTCGGGCAACCACGACTGGCACCAGGCCGCGGCGTGGCTGGGCCGTGGGCCGTCGTGCACCCAAGCGGCGACCACGGCGAATGCATCGTGCGCCCGCAGCGGAGCGGCGACCACGACGTCCCCGGCCCGCGGGTGGCCCACCAGTACCGCCACGTCGGCCGCCGTCGGTGCGACGGGCTTCTCGACGAGCAGCCTGGCCGCGCCGGCCTCGAGGAGCACCAGGGCGTCGGCCACGTGCCGGGCGGTATCCGTGGCGACGACGACGAGGTCGGCCGCGCCCGCCTCCGCCACGCCACCGGAGTCGGTCACGACCCGTGCCCCGGCTGGGCCCTCGCGCCCAGGGCGGACCGGCCACAGCGCCACATCGCAGCCGAGCGAGGCGAACACCTCGGCCTGCCGCGTCCCGATGGACCCCCCGCCGCGGACGAGCACCCGGGCGGCGCTCATGTCGCCTCCCCCGGTGGTGTCCGAAGCCACGGCAGGTACACCAGGCCCGCGTCGATGACCGCCTGGAGCAGCCGGAGCTCGTACTCGTCGTCGATGGAGAACGCCCGGACCTCGGGAACCTCGACCATCGCGTGCCGACCCTCGTCGAACCACGAGGTCTCGAGACGCCGGACGAACTCGGCCCGCCACACGTAGAAACCACCGTTGATCCGTAGGTAGCGCGGGGCGTCCTGACGGCGGGTGATGTCCTCGCCCTCCGCGAAGTAGCGTTCGAGCACCCCCGGGTCCTCGCGCCGCTCGCGCACGCCGACCCACAGCGGGTTGAACGTCGGCTCGGACACGCTGACGACTCCGTCGAGGGACCCGTCGTCGAGCAGGCCCGCGACCGCGTCCTCGACGCGGTCCGGGTCGCGCCCCGGACTCGTCGGGTCGAGCAGGACGACCAGGTCGTATGCCGCGCCCTCCTGCTCCTCGACGCTCGCCAGCGCGTGCCGGAGCACCGGCGCCATGGGGGTGTCGTCCCCCGCGAGCTCGGCCGGCCGCAGGAACGGCACGTCACCCCCGTGGGCCCGCGCGACGGCGGCGATCTCGGCGGAGTCGGTGGTCACCACGCACCGGGTGACCGACGGCATGAGGGCCGCCGCGGCGATCGAGTGGGCGATGAGCGGCAGCCCGGCAAGGAGCCGGACGTTCTTGCCGGGCAGGCCCTTTGACCCGCCGCGGGCGGGCACGACGGCCAGGACGCGGGGGGTGCTCACGACGGTGGCCTCTCTCGATGCGGTGCGCGGACCCGATGGCCCACGTACACCTTGCCAGGCGCACCGCGGCGACGGCGGTCGGCTCGCCTCAGCCGGGGAGCGGTGCGGACCGTGCCGTCGCGGCGATCGTCGCCGAGCCGACGACCCGGGTCCCGTCGTAGAGGACGACCGCTTGACCCGGCGCGACCCCGCGTACGGCCCGCTCCAGCCGCACCTTGACCTCGTCGTCCGAGGCGAGGTATGCCGTGGCCGGCACCTCCTCGCCGTGCGCGCGGACCTGCGCGCCGACGCTCACCTCGCCGTCCGGGGCCGGACCACACCAGCGCAGGTGCACTCCGGTGAGCTCGTCGACGCCCAGGAGATCCCCGGTCCCGACGACGACCCTGCGGCCGGGGGCGTCGACGCCGAGGACGAAGCGTGGCGCACCGTCGAGGGAGCTGCGGTCGAGGCCGAGGTTACGCCGCTGGCCGACGGTGAACCCGTAGGTGCCGGTGTGCGACCCCAGAACCGTCCCGGCGGGGTCGACGACCTCACCGGGTCGCTCACCCAGCCGGGCCCGCAGGAAGCCCCGGGTGTCGCCGTCGGGGATGAAGCACACGTCGTGGCTGTCCGGCTTCCTGGCCACGCCGAGCCCCCGCCGCTCCGCCTCGGCCCGGATGTCGGGCTTGACCGAGTCGCCGAGCGGGAACACGGCACCGGCGAGCTGGGCGGCCTCGAGCACGCCGAGCACGTAGGACTGGTCCTTGGCGGAATCGGTCGCGCGGTGCAGCTCGCGAGCGCCGCCCGGGGTCTCGAGCACCCGGGCATAGTGTCCCGTCGCCACCGCGTCGAAGCCCAGCGCCACGGCCCGGTCCAGGAGGGCGGCGAACTTGATCCGCTCGTTGCACCGCAGGCACGGGTTCGGGGTCCGCCCCGCGGCATACTCGGCGACGAAGTCCTCGACGACGTCCTGCGCGAACCGGTCGGCGAAGTCCCACACGTAGAACGGGATCCCCAGCCGGTCGGCGACCCGGCGGGCGTCGCCGGCGTCCTCCAGGGTGCAGCAGCCGCGGGCGCCCTCGCGCAGGGTGGCGGCGGAGCGCGACAGCGCGAGGTGGACGCCGACGACCTCGTGGCCGGCGTCGACCATGCGAGCGGCGGCGACGGCCGAGTCGACGCCCCCGCTCATGGCGGCGACGACGCGCATCACGCGCTCCGCGGCGCCGGGGTCGATGTGGACGAGGTCGTCCGGGACGGGCGCGAGGCACGGCGGGCCCGCTCGACGACACCGGGCAGCGCGGCGAGCGCCGCGTCGACGTCCTCCTGGGTCGAGGTGTGGCCCAAGGTGAGCCGCAGGGCCCCGCGGGCCTCGGCCTCGGTGTAGCCCATGGCGAGCAGCACGTGGCTCGGCTGCGGGACGCCCGCCTGGCACGCCGACCCCGTGCTGCACTCGACACCTGCGGCATCGAGGAGATAGAGCAGCGAGTCGCCCTCGCACCCCCGGATGAGCAGGTGGGCGTTCCCCGCGACCCGGCTGGAGTTGTCGCCCGGGGCCCACGAGCCGGAGACGGTGATGCCCAGACCGAGGTCGAGGGCGCCCTCGACGAGCCGGTCGCGCAGCAGCCCGACGCGCTTGGACTCGAGCTCGCGGTGTTCGACGGTGTGCTCGACGGCGACCGCGAGCGCGGCGATGGCCGGGGTGTCGAGCGTGCCGCTGCGGACCTGCCGTTCCTGGCCACCTCCATGCGCCAGCGGGACCAGCGCGGCGTCGCGGCGCGCGAGCAGGGCCCCGACGCCGATGGGGCCGCCGATCTTGTGCCCGGTGAGGGTGAGCAGGTCGGCACCGCTCGAGGCGAAGTCGACCGGCAGCGACGGCAGGGCCTGGACGGCGTCGGTGTGGAACGGGATGCCGTGCTCGCGCGCGAGCGCCGCGAGCGCCGCCACGGGCTGGACGGTGCCCACCTCGTTGTTGGCCCACATGACCGAGACGAGGGCGACCGAGTCCGGCTCCTCGGCGATCGCCGCGGCGAGGTCGGCGACGTGCACGTGGCCGTTGCGGTCCGGCTCGAGCCAGGTCACCGAGGCCCCCTGCGCCTCGACGAGGTACTCGACCGGGTCGAGTACGGCATGGTGCTCGAACCCGCTGGTGACGATCCGGGTGCGGCGCGGGTCAGCGGCCCGGCGGGCGGCGTAGGTGCCCTTGACGGCGAGGTTGTCGGCCTCGGTCCCGCCGGAGGTGAAGACGACCTCGGAGGGTCGGGCCCCCAGCGCGTGGGCGATGCGCTCCCGGGACTCCTCGACGACGGCGCGGGCGACCCGCCCCGCGGTGTGCAGCGACGAGGGGTTCCCCACGATGGCGGCCTTGTCGCAGAACGCCTCGATCGCGGCGGGGAGCATGGGCGTCGTCGCCGCGTGGTCGAGGTAGGCAGTCACGAGGGTCGATTCTACGGTTCGGTGAGGCACGCCTCGCTCGGCGAGGGCCGTCGCCCGGGGCCGGACGACGCTGGGTCAACACCGCGGCGCCCCGTCGTATGCCGCGGCGGCGCCACCGGCGCCGTGCGCCTGCCCGTGAGAGGTGGGAACCCGCCCCTTCACAAGTGGTGAAGGGGCGGATCGCCGTCTTTCGCCGCGGCCCGAGGGCCGGCGAGGGCTCAGCCCTTGGCCTTCCTGACCGCCTCGGTGGCCTGCGGGAGCACCTGGAACAGGTCGCCGACGATCCCGAAGTCGACGAGCTCGAAGATCGGGGCCTCCTCGTCCTTGTTGACGGCGACGATCGTCTTGGAGGTCTGCATACCGGCCCGGTGCTGGATCGCGCCCGAGATGCCGGCGGCGACATACAGCTGGGGCGAGACCTGCTTGCCGGTCTGGCCGACCTGGTTGCCGTGCGGGTACCAGCCCGCGTCGACCGCCGCCCGTGAGGCGCCGACCGCTGCCCCCAGGACGTCGGCGAACGCCTCGATCGGGCCGAAGTCGCCGCCGGTGCCGCGCCCGCCGGAGACGACGATCGCCGCCTCGGTGAGCTCGGGACGGCCGCTGGCCGCCTTGGGCTGGGTCTCGACGATCCGGGCGGCCTTGGCACCCTCGGAGATCGTCACCTCGACCTGCTCGACGGCGCCGGCAGCGGGCGACGCCGAGATCGGGACCGAGTTGGGCTTGACGCAGATGATCGGCGAGCCCGCGGTCACCGTGGCGGTGACCGTGTAGGAGCCGGCGAACGCCGACTGGGTCGTCTCGACGCCGTCGGCTCCCGCGACCGCGTCCACGGCGTCGGTGATCAGGCCCGAGCCGGTCTTGATCGCCAGCCGCGCCGCCACCTCCTTGCCGGCCGCGTTGCTGGGGATGAGCACGGCCGCCGGCGCGGCCTTCTCGACCAGCGCGGCGAGGATCTCGGCCTGGGGCGCGACGAGGTACTCGAGCGCGTCGGCACCGTCGTAGACGTAGATCTTGGCGGCGCCGTACTTGGCCAGGGTGACCGCGGCGACGTCGGCGCCGGCGCCGATGTGGACCGCCGACGGCTCGCCGAAACGGCGGGCGATGGTGAGCAGCTCGGCCGTGGCCTTGCGGACCTTGCCGTTGGCGTGGTCGACCAGAACGAGAACTTCGGCCATGGGGTTACCTTCTCCTTGATTCGCTCTGGCTCAGAGGAACTTCTGCGCGGACAGGAACTCGGCGAGCTTGGTGCCGCCGTCGCCCTCGTCGGTGACGATCTCGCCCTGGCTGCGCGGCGGGCGCTTGGCGAACGACAGCACCGTCGTCAAGGCACCGGCGTGCCCGACCTGGGCCGGGTCGATGCCGAGGTCGGCCAGCGACCACGCCTCCAGCGGCTTCTTCTTCGCCGCCATGATCCCCTTGAACGACGGGTAGCGCGGCTCGTTGATCTGGTCGGTGACCGAGACCAGGGCCGGCAGCGTGGCCTCGATCGTCTCGGACGCGGTGTCGCCGTCACGCCGAATCGTCACCGAGCCCTCGCCGACCGCGAGCTCGGAGGCGTAGGTCACCTGGGGCAGCCCGAGCCGCTCGGCGAGCATGGCCGGGACGACGCCCATCGTGCCGTCCGTCGACGTCATGCCGGTGAGGACCAGGTCGACCGGGCCGATCTTCTTGATCGCCTCGGCGAGGACGAGCGAGGTCCCGACGGCGTCCGAGCCGTGGATCGCCTCGTCGCTGACGTGCACACCCTTGTCGGCGCCCATCTGCAGCGCCTTCTTGATGGCGTCGGCCGCCTGCGCCGGGCCCACCGTGAGGACGGTGACCTCGCCGTCGCCGGCATCGACGAGCTTGAGCGCCTCCTCGACCGCGTACTCGTCGAGCTCGCAGAGCAGCCCCTCGACGTTGACGCGGTCGGTCGTGTTGTCGGCCTCGTCGAACGCCGGGCCCCCCTGGGCGTCCGGTACGTACTTCACGCACACGACGATGTTCATGCGTGTCTCGTCCTCTTCTCGGTGTCACGGGTCGGATGGGCAGATCGTTCATCTTGCCAGGCTCCGGGCGGGTTCCCGCACGGGGGCCCGACGTGATGCCCGCCACGTCGCCGGAGACGGTCCGCGCAGGTGAGGCACCTACGCTTGGCCCGAGGCGACGGGCTGGAGGTGAGAGTGGGCACACTGCCGCTGACCGGGGAGCGCACCGTCCCCGGCGTCGCGGTGGAGAACTACTTCTTCCGCCGCCACGAGGTCGTCTATGCGGCGTGCCCGGGCTGGTATGCCGCGGCCGCCGGTCCCGCCACCCCCTCCGAGGTGCGCCCGGCAGCGCCCCGGTCGGTGCTCGACGCCGGGTGCGGCGAGGGCTACGGCGCCGGCATCCTCGCGGGCGCTCGGCCCGTCGACAGTCGTCGTCGGCCTCGACTACGACGCGGTGAGCGTCGCCCACGCCACGGCGACCTACGGTGGCTCGCGGACGGCATACATCCGCGGGGCCCTGACCACGCTCCCCCTTCCCGACGCCGGCGTCGACCTGGTCGTCTCCCTCCAGGTGCTCGAGCACATCTGGAGCCCGGGCGCCTACGTCCGCGAGCTGGTCAGGGTGACCCGTCCTGGTGGTGTGGTCGTCCTGTCCACCCCCAACCGGCTCACCTTCTCGCCGGACCTGCGGCGCCGGGAGCGCCCCGCCAACCCGTTCCACAGCCGCGAGTACGACCCCGCCGAGCTCGCCGGCGAGCTGGCGCGGTGGGCGCCGCGATGCCGTCAAGCGGCCCTCGTCGGCGTTCGGCACGGCCCCCGGCTGCGCGCCTGGGAATCAGAGCCACGGCCCGGTCGTGGAGGCCCAGCTGGCGACGCCCCCCGATCACTGGCCTGCCGAGCTGGCGGATCTGGTCGCCGGGGTGGGCCGGGCCGACTTCGAGCTGACGGGCGAGGACCTCGACCGTTCGCTGGACCTCGTCGCCGCCCTGGTGACGGCGGCGGACTGAACCACCCCCTGCATGGGGCAGAATCGACAGCCATGAGCACCGGCACCGCGCACGGGTGCCGGGTGCGGTCGCCCTCGTCCTGCACTCGCACCTGCCCTGGCTGTCCGGCCACGGCGTCTGGCCGGTGGGCGAGGAGTGGTTCCACCAGGCCGTCGTCGAGTCCTACGTCCCCCTCGTCGAGGAGCTCGACGCCCTGGCCGCCGAGGGCTTCCGCGACGTCCTCACCCTCGGCGTGACGCCGGTGCTCGCCGCCCAGCTCGACGACCAGCCGTTCATGGACGCCGCCCGCGCGTGGGCCCGCCGGTGGGAGGAGCGCACCCGGGACATCGAGGCGGGCGAGGACGACCACGAGGGGGCCATCGCGGCGTACGAGCGCGGGCTGGCGCAGCATGCCCAGGAGCTCCTCGGCACCCGCTGGCGAGCCGGTGGCTCCCCGGTCCTGCGCTCGCTGAGCGACCGCGGGGTGGTCGAGCTGCTCGGCGGGCCGCTCACCCACCCGTTCCTGCCCCTGCTCATCCCCGAGGTCGCCCGGTTCGCCCTCGAGTCCGGTCTCACCGACTCCGTGCTGCGGGTGGGCTCCCGTCCGCGCGGCGTCTGGTCGCCCGAGTGCGGCTGGTCGCCGTGGATGGGTGAGGTCGTCGACGGCGCCCGGGTCGGGTACCTCGTCGTCGACGAGCAGCTCGTCCGCGACGCCGGGGGCCACCCGCACGCCGCCTGGCGAGTCGGCCGGCCAGCACGTGGTCGTCATCCCCCGCGACCTCGAGGTCACCAACCTCATCTGGTCCTCGCGGACCGGCTACCCGAGCAGCGGGCCCTACCGCGACTTCCACGCGCGCGAGACCGAGCGGATGTCCGGGCTGCGGATGTGGGCCGTCACCTCACCGGAGGTCTCCGTCGAGGCCAAGGAGGGCTACGACCCCGCCGCGGCCGCCGCCCAGCTCGACCACGACGTCGCGCACTTCGTCGGGTCCGTCGTCGCCCGGCTGCACGAGGCCCATGACGCCCTCGGCGAGCCCGGGCTCGTCGTCGCGGCCTACGACACCGAGCTGTTCGGGCACTGGTGGCACGAGGGGGCGCGCTTCCTCGGGATGGTCGTGCGGGCCCTGTACGAGGCCGGAGTCACCCTGACGACGCTTGCCCGTGCCGTCGACGGCGGCCACGTCGCCGGCGAGCTCGAGCTCGGCGACGGCTCGTGGGGCGCGGGGAAGGACTTCTCGGTGTGGAAGGGCCCGGCGGTGGCGGGCATCTCCCGCGAGGGCTGGTGGGTGCAGCGGCGGTTCGTCGACATCCTCGCCCGGGAGCGCGACCGCGGCGCCCTGTCCGCCCGCCGGCCCGACCTGGACCAGCTGGCCCGGACGATGCTGCACATGCTGTCCTCGGACTGGGCGTTCCTCATCAGCCGAGGTCAGTCGGTGGAGTACGCCCGCGACCGCGAGCACATGCACCGGCGCGACTTCCATGCCCTCGCCCAGCTCATCGAGGACGGCCGGGCCTACGACGCCGGGGCCGAGGCGCAGCGCCAGCGGGCCATCGACCGCGCGTTCCCCACCCTCGACGCTCGCCGCGCCCTGCGCTGAGGTGCCTCAGCCCTCCGCGGCACCCGCCGGCGGCCCTGCCGGAGCCGACAGGAAGCTCGCGATGGTCGCCTGCGCACGCGGGTCGGTCGTGACCGAGACGTGCCCCCGCCGCGGGAAGACGCGCAGCACCGCTCCGGGGATGAGCCGCACGGTCTCGGCGAACAGGTCCGCGCCGTAGAAGCGGTCCCGGCCACCGGCGACCACGAGCGTGGGGGCGCCGATGGTGCGTGAGCACGAGGCGAGGTCGAAGCCGTCCTCGGCCTCGAGGGTCGTCGCGAGGTCGGCCGCGTCGGCCGCGGAGGGCACGACCTGACCGGACGCGAGCCGGCCCAGCATGCCGGCGACCGAGCGCAGCCCTGGTGGCGCCGCGCCGGAGGCGACGACGGAGACGGCCCGCCGCGTGTCGCCCCGTCGCAGTGCCTCGGCCGCCTCCGCCTGGAGCGCCCGCCCCAGCGGGCCCAGCCGGCAGGCGGTGCTGAGCAGGACGAGACGGCCCACGGCCCCCGGATGGTCGGCAGCGAGCTGTTGGGCGATGCTGCCCCCGGTCGATGAGCCGAGGACGTCGGCCGGGCCGCCGAACAGCTCCTCGAGCGCCGCCGCGTACTCCGCGGCCAGGTCGCCCATGGTCATGCCGCCGGGCAGGCCGGGGCGGCGGTTCAGGACGACGACGCGCCGTTCGTCCGACACCCGCCGCAACGGCGCGACCGCTCCCCCGACCACCCGGGCGCTCGCCACGCCGGTCGTCGGCCACAGCCCGGCCGCGACGACGACCGGCGGCCCGGACCCGACGGCGGCATACGGGATCCCGGCGCTGACGCCCCGCTCGACGGGCAGGTCCCTCATGACCGGGCGCCCCTACGGACGGTCCGCGTCCGCGCGGGAGCGCACGACCCGTCCGGGCACTCCGGCGATGACGGAGTATGCCGGGTAGCTCCCCCGTGCCACGGCGCTCGCGGCGACGACCGAGTGGGCCCCGATGTCGGTGCCCCGGGTGACGACGACCTTGGTGCCGAGCCAGCAGTCCTCGCCGATCCGGGTCGGGCTCTTGACGATGCCCTGGTCCTTGATCGGGACCCGGAGGTCGTCGGTCCGGTGGTCGAAGTCGCAGACGTAGCAGTCGTCGCCGAGCAGGCACGACGGCCCGAGCTCGATGTCGATCCAGCAGTTGATGGTCGTGCGGATCCCGATGACCGACTTCGTCCCGATCCGCAGGGTCCCCTCGTGGGCCCGCAGCCGGGCTCCGTGCCCGAAGTGGGAGAACGCCCCGACCACCATCCGGGCGTAGCCCTCGCGGACCTCGAACTCGACATCGGGACCGATGAAGCATGGGCCCTCGAAGACCAGGCCGGGGTTCGCCGTCCGGGCCCGGGCCATCCGGAAGTAGCTCAGCAGGTGGTGTCGGGTCCACGCCCTGTTGGCCAGCGCCCAGCCCAGCCAGCCGACCCAGCCGAGCCGGCGAGCCAGCCCGGGCGGCACGCCCGCCCGCGAGGTCAGCAGCGGTGCCATGGCCTCAGGCGGGCCCGGCGGGCGCCACGCCGGTGACGCCGACGTTGTAGAAGAGCCGGGCCGGGACGACCCGACCGAGGACCCGGTCGAGCGCCGACAGCCGCTGCCAGGACCGGTAGGCGAACACTGCCCAGCCCCAGCCGAGCGCGCCCTCCTTGACGGCCGCCTCGACCGTGCGCACCGGCCAGCCGAGGAGCGCCGCGGTCAGCTCCTCGGTCTGGGTCCGTACGTCGACCGCTCCGGCCCGCAACGCCGCCCTCGCGAGGTCGTCGGGGTCGAAGGTGTGCAGGTCGACGACGGCCTCGAGGGCGGCGGCACGGGAGGACTCGTCGAGCTCCTCGGTGGGCTTGGCCCACCGCTCGCGCAGCGGCGGCAGCCCGGTGACGGCCTTGGTGACCTCCCAGGTCACCCGGCCGAGGCGCCGGGCGTACCAGTCCCCCACGGTGGTGGGCTCACCGGCGACCACGAAGCGGCCACCGGGCCGCAGGACGCGGAGCACCTCGCGCAGCGCGCCCTCGACGTCGGGGATGTGGTGCAGCACGGCGTGCCCGAGCACCAGGTCGAACATGCCGTCGTCGTAGGGGATGCGCTCGGCATCGGCGACCC
This sequence comes from uncultured Actinomycetota bacterium, assembly GCA_963800435.1. Classification (GTDB taxonomy): domain Bacteria; phylum Actinomycetota; class Actinomycetes; order Actinomycetales; family Dermatophilaceae; genus CAVSJJ01. The sequence continues at coordinate 390,971 of CAWDBE010000008.1, read as the reverse complement.
GGCCCTCGACCGCGAAACCCAGTCGCTCGGCGTTGGCCTGCGCGGCGTGGACCATTCCCGGCGAGATGTCGCTGACGTGCAGCTCGTCGAGGACCCCGGCCTGCTTGAGGTTGAGCGAGAAGAACCCGGTGCCCGCCCCCAGCTCGAGCGCCCGGGCGTAGGGGCGGGTCTCCGCCACCGCCACTGCCGGCCCGACGACGGCGTCGAACCGGTCGCGGGCGTAGTCGATGCAGCGCTCGTCGAAGCTGATCGACCACTTCTCGTCGTAGGCCGCGGACTCCCAGTCGTGGTAGAGCACCTGGGCGAGCTTGGTGTCCTGGTAGGCCGCGGCCACCTGCGCGGCCGACGCGCTGTCCGGGACGTGACCCCCGGGCGCCGGGGGGCCGCCCCCCGCGCGTCGCCCATCAGGCGCCTTCGAACCTGGCCTTGCCCGGGCCGTTCTCGACGAACGAGCGCATGCCGATCTCCCGGTCCTTCGTGGCGAACAGCGCCGTGAAGAGCATCCGCTCGATCTCGAGCCCGGTCTCCAGACCGACCTCGAGGCCGGTGTCGATGGCCTCCTTGGCCGCCTTGAGGGCGTATGCCGGTCCGCCCACGAAGGGGGTCATCCGCGCGATGGCGGCGGCATACACCTGCTCGTCGTCGACGACCTCGTCGGCGAGCCCGATGGCCAGGGCCTCCTCGGCCCCGACGAACCGCCCCGAGAAGACGATGTCCTTGGCCCTCGCAGGCCCCACGAGGCGGGCCAGCCGCTGGGTGCCGCCGGCTCCGGGGATGATCCCGAGCAGGATCTCGGGCTGGCCGAGCTTGGCGGACCGCCCCACCACCCGGAAGTCACAGGCCAGGGCGACCTCGCAGCCGCCGCCGAGGGCGTACCCCGTGATGGCGGCGACGGTCGGTTTGGGGACCCGGGCCAGGGCCCGGGTGAAGTCCTGCAGGAGGCTCGCGTGGTCGGCCATGTCCGTGTAGGACATGTGCTCCATCTCCTTGATGTCCGCCCCGGCGGCGAAGACCTTCTCACCTCCGTAGACAATGACCGCCGCGACGTCCTTGCGCGCCGTCACCTCGGCGCACGCTGCCACGAGAGCCCGCTGGATCTCGGCGTTGAGGGCGTTCATCGGGGGCCGGTCGAGCCGGATCGTGGCGATGCCCCCCTCGACCTCGACGTGGACGACGTCACTCATCGCTTCCTCCTTCGGTGGAGCCGGCGTCCCCGGGCCCGTCGGCGCCGCCCCCGAACGCCCGCTCGTGCCAGAGCTGCACGGTGGACAGGACTATCTGGGTGCTGACCTCGACGAGCTCGCGCACGTTGCTGCTCGCGGTGACCAGGTGCTCGCCGGTGACGACGAGCGTGTTGTTGACGATGCCCGTCTTGACGCAGTTGAGCGAGAGGTTGACTTGGTTGCACGTGTCGAGCAGATGGGTCTGGTCGCCTCCGATGTCCTCGGCGATCTGCCACTGCCCGAACAGGCGCATGACCTGGAAGTCGCCCTCGCCACAGCGGACGAACAGCTGCTGGTCGTTGGCCGTGAACGCCACGTCGCCGTCACCGTCGATGTCGGGGCCGAGACCCATGTCGAGGAGGGCGTCGAGGACCCTCCCGCGCAGCGGGTGCTCGTCCGGCGGGGGCGGGAAGTTGGGGAGCGACGTGGGATCGGTCATGGCTTCACCGTAACGACTCAATACCCTGGACTCCATGCTCCCCCCGTCACCGCCGCCCGCGCCGCCGCGGGTGGCCCCGCGTCGAGACCTTCCGCCCTCCCCGGGCGTGACCCTGCTGCCCGAGGGCATCGACGTCTCCGTGTACGCCGGTCACGCCGACGAGGTCACCTTGTGCCTGTTCGACGAGGGTGACTCCGCCGGCACCACCGAGCGCCGGATCCCGCTCACCGAGCGTGCCCACGGCTGGTGGTTCGGCTACGTCCCGGGGCTCGGGGTGGGCCAGCGCTACGGGTTCCGCGTCGACGGGGAGTGGCGGCCCGACGAGGGGCTGCGGCACAACCCGCACCAGCTGCTCCTCGACCCCTACGCCCGCGCCATCGAGGGCGGGGTCGGCTGGGTCCCGGCCGTGTTCGCGCACGTCGTCGGCGAGGACCTGATCGGCGACGGCAGGTCATGGTCGGTCCACGACAGCGCCGGGTCGACCCCCCGCAGCGTCGTCGTCGACGACGCCTTCGACTGGGAGGGCGATGTGCGCCCCGGCCACGGCCGGGCCGAGTCGGTCATCTACGAGGTGCACGTCAAGGACCTCACCGCGCGCCACCCCGGCGTCCCTGAGCCCCTGCGCGGGACGTTCGCCGGTCTGGCCCACCCTGCGACGATCGCGCACCTCACCTCGCTGGGGGTGACGGCCGTCGAGCTCCTCCCGATCCATGCCTCGGTCCCCGAGCCGCGCCTGGTCACCCGCGGCATGACGAACCACTGGGGCTACAACACCATCGGCTTCTTCGCCCCCCACGCCGCCTACGCCGCCGCGACCGACCCGCAGGGGGTCGTCGACGAGGTCAAGGGCATGGTCAAGCTGCTCCACCGTGCCGGCATCGAGGTCATCCTCGACGTCGTCTACAACCACACGGCCGAGCAGGACCGCACCGGCCCCACCCTGTCCTTCCGCGGCCTGGACAACCGGGCCTACTACCGCCTCGACGAGCGCGGCCGCGACATCGACGTCACCGGATGCGGGAACACGATGGACCTGCGCCACCCGGTGGTCGCCCGGCTGGCCCTGGACTCACTGCGCCGTTGGGTCAACGACTTCCACGTCGACGGCTTCCGGTTCGACCTGGCCGTCGCCCTCGGCCGGGGCCGCGGCGACGACTACGACCCCGACCACCCGTTCCTCATCGCCCTGCGCACCGACCCCGTCCTGTCCCGGGTCAAGCTCATCGCCGAACCCTGGGACCTGGGGCTGCACGGCTGGCGTACGGGCCAGTTCCCGCCGCCGTTCAGCGAGTGGAACGACCGCTTCCGCGACTCGGTGCGAACCTTCTGGGTCCAGGACCGCGGCGCCCAGGCCGAGGGCCGGGAGACCCATGGCGTCCAGGACCTGGCGACCCGGCTGGCGGGCTCTCGGGACCTGTTCGGGTCCCGGGACCGTGGACCCGTCGCCTCCGTCAACTTCGTCACCGCCCACGACGGGTTCACCCTCACCGATCTGGTGTCCTACGACCGCAAGCACAACGAGGCCAACAAGGAGGGCCAGGACAACGGGACGAACTCCAACCTGTCCTGGAACCACGGCACCGAGGGCGCAACCCGCGAGCGCAAGGTAGGGGCGGCCCGGCGTCGCACGATGCGCAACCTGCTCGGCACGCTGATACTCGCGACCGGCGTGCCGATGATCAGCGGCGGCGATGAGATCGGTCGCACCCAGGGAGGCAACAACAACCCCTACTGCCTCGACGACGAGACGACCTGGTTCGACTGGAACCTCGCCGCCTGGCAGCGCGAGCACTTCGCGACCACGGCCCGGCTCATCGAGCTGCGCCGCCAGCTGCCGGTCCTGCGCCAGCGTGCCTGGACCGTCGGTCGGCAGGTGCACGAGGACGGGTCGGTCGACCTGGCCTGGTATGCCGGCGACGGCGTGCCCATGGACGGGCTGTGGGCCGACCCCTCCGCCATGACCCTGCAGATGGTCCTCAACGGCCGCTGGCTCGGCGAGCGCTCGGCGCTGTTGGTGATGCACGGCGGCGTCGAGGACACGACGCTCACCCTGCCCACCGTCCCGGGGCTCACGGCATACCAGCTCATGTGGGACAGCGCCTGGGAGCGCCCACAGCCTCCCGGCGAGCCCCTGCCGGCCGGCCCGGTCACGATGTCCGGCTCCAGCATGCGACTGTATGCCGCGGACCACGAGGCCTGACCGGAGCGGTCGGGACCGAGCCGGCGAGCAGGCCGACCGCCTGCAGCATCAACCCGAGGCCGCCCGGCAGCAGGTCGAACATGCCGAACGGCCGCACGTCGACGAGGATGACGACCGCGCCCACGGGGCGGCCCTGTACCAGCGCACAGGCGGGATCCTCGGCCCCTGAGGTCGTTGCGGTCAGGCGTTCGCGACCAGCCCGAGATCGCTCGGCGCCAGAAGGTGAGGGTGCTTGGGCAGCACCCGGACGGTATAGCCGAAGGCACCCGAGGTCTCCAGCTGGAGCGAGCCGAAGAACTGGTGGCGCCCGTGCTCGTAGGACTCGGTGAGCTCGAGCGGGACCGTCCGGACGTTGCGGAGCTCGTCGCCGTGGTGGTTGGTCTTGCCGTGCACGAGCTGGACCTCGACGTCGTCGGGCGCGAGCGTGCCCAGCGAGACGTAGGCGGTGACGTGCAGGGTCTCGCCGATCTGCGGGCTGTCGCCGACGCCGGCCGACTCGACGTGGTCGACGTGCACATGGCTCCAGGCCTCGGTGACCCGGGCCCGGTAGGCCGCGAGGTCCTTGGCACCGGCGTACCCGTCGGCGGCGACCGCCCACCCGGCGCGGGCAGCCGGGACGTAGAGCTTCTCGGTGTAGTCGCGCACCATCCGGGAGGCGCGCACCTTGGGCCCGAGCGTCGTGACGGTGTGCAGGACCATCGACAGCCAGTTCTGCGGCAGCCCCTCGTCGTCGAGGTCGTAGAAGCGTGGTGCCACCTGGTGCTCGACGAGGTCGTAGAGCGCGGCGGCCTCGAGGTCGTCACGCCGTTCGGGGTCCTCGACACCGTCGGCGGTCGGGATGGCCCAGCCGTTCTCGCCGTCGAACCACTCGTCCCACCAGCCGTCGAGGATGGAGAGGTTGAGGGCTCCGTTGAGCGCGGCCTTCATGCCGGACGTGCCGCAGGCCTCGAACGGGCGCAGCGGGTTGTTGAGCCAGACGTCGCAGCCCGGGTAGAGGTGCAGGGCCATGGCGATGTCGTAGTTGGGCAGGAAGGCGATCCGGTGGCGGACCTCCGGGTCGTCGGCGAAGCGGACCAGCTGCTGGATGAGCTGCTTGCCGGTGTGGTCGGCCGGGTGCGCCTTGCCGGCGATGACGAGCTGGACCGGGCGCTTGGGGTCCAGCAGGATCTTCTTGAGCCGCTCGGGGTCGCGAAGCATGAGGGTGAGCCGCTTGTAGGTCGGCACCCGCCGGGCGAAGCCGATGGTCAGCACGTCGGCGTCGAGGATCTCGTGGGTCCACCCGAGCTCGGCCGCCGAGGCCCCCCGCTCGAGCCAGGCCGCGCGGGTGCGACGGCGGACCTCCTCCACGAGCTGGGCGCGCAGCTCGCGCTTGGTCTTCCACACCTCGCCCCGCGGGACGATGTTGAAGGCCTCCCAGGTCTCCTGGGTGTCGAGGACGTGGATGTCCGCGTGGGTCCGGGCCAGCTCGAAGACCTTGCGGTCGACCCAGGTCGGGCCGTGTACGCCGTTGGTGATGGACACGATGGGCACCTCGGCCGGGTCGAAGCCCGGCCACAGGCCGTCGAACATGTCCCGGCTGACGACCCCGTGGAGCTGGGAGACGCCGTTGGCACGCTGCGCGAGACGCAGGCCCATCACGGCCATGTTGAAGACGCCGGGGGAACCGCCTTCGTAGGTCTCGGCGCCGAGGGCGAGCAGCTGCTCGACCGGGACGCCCTCCAGTGCCTGGGCCCCACCGAAGTACCGCTCGATGATCGAGGCGTCGAACCTGTCGATCCCGGCCGGCACCGGCGTGTGGGTGGTGAACACCGTCGCGGCGCGCACCGCCTCGAGCGCCTCGCCGAACGTGAGCCCCTCCTCGGTGACGAGCTCGTGGATCCGCTCCACGCCGAGGAAGCCGGCGTGCCCCTCGTTGGTGTGGTAGACGTCGGGCTTCGGCGCGCCGGTGAGCCGGGACCACAGCCGCAGGGCCCGCACTCCGCCGATGCCGAGCAGCAGCTCCTGCTGGAGGCGCTGCTCGCCGCCGCCGCCGTAGAGCCGTTCGGTGACCACGCGCGCCGCGTCGTCGTTGCCCGGGACATCGGAGTCGAGCAGGAGCAGGGGGACCCGGCCGATCTGCGCCTTCCACACGTGAGCGCGCAGGTCCCGGCCACCGGGGAGCGGGATGACGATGACACAGGCCTCGCCGTCCTCGTCGCGCAGCAGCGCCAGCGGCAGCCCGTCGGGGTCGAGGACCGGGTAGGTCTCCTGCTGCCAGCCCTCGAAGCTGAGACTCTGCTTGAAGTAGCCGGTGGCGTAGAACAGGCCGACACCGACGATGGGGACACCGGTGTCCGAGGCGGACTTCAGGTGGTCGCCGGCGAGGATGCCGAGGCCACCGGAGTACTGCGGGAGCACGGCGGTGATGCCGAACTCAGGGCTGAAGTAGGCGATGGCCGACGGCGTGCCCACGCCGTTCTCCCCCCGGGCCCATTCCTGGTACCAGCGGTCCTCGTGGAGGTAGCGCTCGAGCGACCCCCTGGCCTGGTCGACCCGGGCGACGAAGTCCTCGTTGTCGGCCAGCTTGGCGAGCTGGGCCGGCGAGAGCGCCGACAGCATGGCGACCGGGTCGCGACGGACCTTACGCCACCGCTGGGGGTCCATGCTCTCGAAGAGGTCGCCCACCGGTGGGTGCCAGCTCCACCGGAGGTTGGTGGCCAGGTCGCCCAGGGCTGCGATGCGCTCCGGTAGGACGGGCCGGACGCTGAATCGACGGATCGCCTTCACGATGGGCATCCTAGAGCAAACGCTTACACAACCGTCTCCTTCTTGCAGGGCTGGTCATCCGCTTGCAGGATCTGCGGGTCGACCGGTCAGCCGGGCCGGTCCAGCGGTCGTGCTCCGGGGGGCCGGGCAGACCGGGGCCCCGTCCTTGCTGACGGTGAGGCGTTCCTTGGGTAGCGTCGAACACGTGACCGCCAAGCGCCGAGCCCCGAGCCCCCCGAAGCCCCGGACGAGGACCCTGTCCCAGAGCCCGCCCCCCGCCACGCAGCCCGCCGCCCCCGCTCCCACCCCGGTTCCCGAGCCGGCGCCCGCCCCGCGGTCCGTCCCACCCCAGGTCCCCCTCGGCCGGATCCCGGTCCAGCGGGTCCGCCCGCTCGTTGACGAGGGTCGGTGCCCGGCCAAGTCCGTCGTCGGCGAGGAGTTCGACATCACCGCCGTCGTCTTCCGTGAGGGGCACGACGCCGTCAACGCCTCGGTCGTCCTCACCGACCCCGACGGCGCCGACCACATCCGGTCGATGACGTGCACCAACGAGGGGCTCAACACGTGGGAGGCCGTCGTCTCCGCTGACCGCACGGGCCTGTGGTCCTACCGCGTCGAGGGCTGGTCCGATCCCTACGGCACGTGGCGGCACGACGCGACGATCAAGGTCCAGGCCGAGGTCGACACCGAGCTCATGCTCGAGGAGGGCGCCCAGGTCCTCGAGCGGGCCCGCGACGACGGGGAGCGTCCCGCCGCGGGCAGGGTCGCCCTCGACGATGCCGTCACCGGTCTGCGGGACACCTCGCGTCCCCCGCGGGTGCGCCTGCAGGCCGGGACCGACGCCTCGGTCGTCGCCGAGCTCGCCGCGAGGCCGCTGCGCGACATGGTGAGCCCGTCCCCGGCATACCCACTTCTCGTCGAACGCGAGCTGGCACTCACCGGAGCCTGGTACGAGCTGTTCCCGCGCAGCGAGGGTGCCCACTACGACGCGAAGGAGCACCGCTGGGCCTCGGGGACCCTGCGGACCGCCGCCGAGCGCCTCCCCGCCGTCGCACGCATGGGGTTCGACGTCGTCTACCTCACCCCCATCCACCCGATCGGCAGGACCGCTCGCAAGGGGCCGAACAACACCCTCGAGGCCGACGAGGGCGACCCCGGCAGCCCCTACGGCATCGGCTCTCCGGACGGGGGGCACGATGCCATCGACCCCGGCCTCGGGACGTTCGAGGACTTCGACTTCTTCATCGGCCAGGCCCGCGAGCTCGGTCTCGAGGTGGCCCTGGACGTGGCGATGCAGTGCTCGCCCGACCACCCCTACGTGGGCACCCACCCCGAGTGGTTCACCACCCGCGCCGACGGCACGATCGCCTACGCCGAGAACCCCCCGAAGAAGTACCAGGACATCTACCCGCTCAACTTCGACAACGACCCGGCCGGGGCGTATGCCGAGATGCGCCGCGTCATCCAGGTCTGGCTCGACCACGGGGTGCGGATCTTCCGGGTCGACAACCCGCACACCAAGCCGGTCGCGTTCTGGCAGTGGCTCATCCAGGATGTCGCGCGGGAGTATCCCGAGACGATCTGGCTGGCCGAGGCCTTCACGAAGCCGGCGATGATGCACGCCCTCGCCAAGGCGGGGTTCCAGCAGAGCTACAGCTACTACGCCTGGCGCAACGCCAAGTGGGAGCTCGAGGAGTACCTACGCGAGCTGTCCGGTGAGGCCGCCGCCTACATGCGCCCGTCCTTCTGGCCGACGACGCACGACATCCTCACCCCTTACCTGCAGTTCGGCGGGCCCGCCGCGTGGAAGCTGCGGGCCGCCCTGGCGGCGACACTCGTCCCCACCTACGGCATCTACGCGGGGTACGAGCTCATCGAGCACGTCGCGCGACCTGGGGTCGAGGAGCAGATCGACAACGAGAAGTACCAGTACAAGGACCGCCACTGGGCGGACTACGAGCCCGGCGGACCCAAGGAGGGGCAGTCCCTCGCCGGCTATCTCACCCGGCTCAACGAGATCCGCCGCGCCCACCCGGCTCTGCACTGGCTGCGCAACATCGTCTTCCACCACGTCGACGACGAGAACGTCCTGGCGTTCTCCAAGCGCCGGGTGGTGCACACCCCTGACGGCACGGTCGAGGACGTCGTCATCGTCGTCGCCAACGTCGACCCGCACAGCACGCGGGCGACGACCGTGCGGCTCGACCTCGAGGCACTCGGACTGAACGACGGCGAGGGGTTCGTCGCCGAGGACCTCATCACCGGCCAGGCCTGGCCGTGGGGACGGGACAACTACGTCCGCCTCGGCCCCGACGGCGAGCCGGTCCACGTGCTCGCCGTACGGAGGTACACCCGGTGAGCACGCAGGGGCTCGGGCTGACCCAGCCGGGCCTGCGCCACGACCCCGACTGGTTTCGCACGGCCGTCTTCTACGAGGTCCTCGTCCGCGCCTTCGGGGACTCCAAGGGCTCGGGCGCCGGCGACTTCACCGGGGTCATCAACCGCCTGGACTACCTCCAGTGGCTCGGGGTCGACTGTCTGTGGCTACCGCCCTTCTACGCCAGCCCGTTGCGCGACGGCGGCTACGACATCTCCGACTACACCGCGGTGCTGCCGGAGTTCGGCACGTTGCCCGACTTCAAGGCCCTCATCACCGAGGCGCACGCACGGGGCATCCGGATCATCACCGACCTGGTCATGAACCACACGAGCGACCAGCACGCCTGGTTCCAGGCGTCCCGGTCCGAGCCCGACGGCCCCTACGGTGACTTCTACGTGTGGTCCGACACCGACGACCGCTACACCGACGCCCGCGTCATCTTCATCGACACCGAGGTGTCGAACTGGACCTTCGACCCGGTGCGCCGGCAGTTCTTCTGGCACCGGTTCTTCAGCCATCAGCCCGATCTCAACTTCGAGAACCCGGCCGTCCACGAGGCGATGTTCGAGATCGTCCGCTTCTGGATGGACATGGGCATCGACGGCTTCCGCCTCGACGCGGTCCCCTACCTGTACGAGGAGGAGGGCCACAACTGCGAGAACCATCCGAGGACCCACGAGTTCCTCGCGAGGCTGCGGGCCCTGGTCGACGAGGAGTACCCCGGCCGCGTGCTCCTGGCCGAGGCCAACCAGCCCCCGCGCGACGTCGTCGACTACTTCGGCACCGAGCAGGTGCCGGAGTGCCAGATGTGCTTCCACTTCCCCGTCATGCCGATGCTCTACTACGCGCTGCGCGAGGAGAGGGCCGATCCGATCATCGACGTCCTCGCCGACACCCCGCCCATCCCGGCCGGCACGCAGTGGGGCACGTTCCTGCGCAACCACGACGAGCTGACCCTCGAGATGGTCACTCCCGAGCAGCGAGCGGCGATGTACGGCTGGTATGCCCCCGACCCCCGGATGCGCGCCAACGTCGGGATCCGCCGGAGGCTGGCCCCGCTGCTCGACAACAGCCGCCCCGAGATCGAGCTCATCCACGCCCTGCTGCTCTCGCTGCCCGGGTCCCCGTGCCTGTACTACGGCGACGAGATCGGCATGGGCGACAACATCTGGCTCACCGACCGCGACGCCGTCCGCACGCCGATGCAGTGGACCCCCGACCGCAACGCGGGGTTCTCGGCGGCCGACCCCGGCAGGCTCTACCTGCCGGTCATCTCCTCGCTCGTCTATCACTACAACACCGTCAACGTCGAGGCGCAGATGGCCACCGGGGGCTCGCTGCTGCACTGGGTCCGCGGCATGCTCGCGGTCCGCAAGCTGCACCCGGTGTTCGGCGTCGGCGAGCTCACCGTCGTGACGACGACCAACGAGCGGATCCTGGCCTTCGTCCTGGTCGACCGCCGTGAGCGGGACGCCGAGGACCGTTCCGCCCGCGCCGTGCTGTGCGTCAACAACCTGTCCTCGCGTCCGCAGGCCGCGCAGGTGACCCTCCCCGCCGCCCTCGCCGGCCACGACACTCGCGACCTGTTCGGCGGCTCGGGCTTCCCCGGCATCGCCGACGACGGTACGGTGACGCTGACCCTCGGGTCCCGCGACTTCTTCTGGCTGGCGCTGGAGACGCCGTCGCAGACGGGAGGCGCGAGTGGCTGAGATCCACCAGGACGCGACCGTGTCCCCGACCAAGCTCGAGCTCGTCCAGGCCTGGATGGGGGGCCAGCGCTGGTATGCCGCCAAGGGCCGCACGCCCAGGCTGCGGCTGCTGGCGCGCTGGCGGCTCGACGACCCGGAGGGCGAGGTCGGGATCGAGACGCTCATCGTCGCCGACGAGGCCGGCGAGCAGCCGGTGGTCTACCAGGTCCCCCTCACCTACCGCGGTCAGCCGCTGGGGAGCGCCGACCACGCCCTGGTCGGGACCGCCCAGCATTCGGTCCTCGGGCGCCGCTGGGTCTACGACGCGCCCCACGACCCCGTCTACGCCGCGCAGCTGCTCGAGCTCGTCCAGGGCCGAGCCGTACCGCAGTCCTCCGTGGCATCCGGCCTCGTCGAGGAGTCCGTCTCGGGCGCGCCGCACCCGAGCTGGACCTCCGAGGTGCACGTGCGGGCCTCCCGGGTGCTCTCCGGCGAGCAGTCCAACACCTCGGTCATCCTCGACTGCGAGCTGCGCGGCCAGGGCGAGGCGCCCCCCGGGCCCGGCGGCCGCGCCGGGCCGGCGGGCGGCCACGCGCCACATACCTTCCCGCTCATCGTCAAGATCTTCCGGATGCTGCAGCCCGGCGCCAACCCGGACGTCGTCCTCCAGGAGGCGCTCGTCGAGGCCGGGTGCCGGCGGGTCCCGGCGGTGGCCGGCTCGGTCACCGGCCGCTGGGCCCTACCGCAGGCCCCCGGACGGCAGGTGGAGGGCCATCTCGCCCTCGCGCAGGAGTTCCTGCCCGGCGTAGAGGACGCCTGGCGGGTCGCGCTCCGGGCCGCCGAGTCCGGTGAGGAGTTCGCCGGGCCGGCCCAGGAGCTGGGAGCGGCCACCGCCGAGGTGCACGCCGTGCTCGCGTCGGCGCTCGGCACGACGCCGACGAGCGCCCGGACCCGCGACGCCGTGCTCACCCAGATGCGCGAGCGTGCGGCGGCGGCGGCAGCCGAGGCCGCCACCCTGGCCGAGCACGCCGACGCCATCGAGGCGGTCATCGCAGCCGCGGGGCGGGCAGACTGGCCGGACATGCAGCGGATCCACGGCGACTACCACCTCGGCCAGGTGCTGCACTCCCCCGAGCGCGGCTGGGTGCTCCTGGACTTCGAGGGCGAGCCGCTGCGCCCCCTGGCCGAGCGATCCGAGCCCGACCAGTGCGCCCGCGACGTCGCGGGGATGCTGCGCAGCATCGACTACGTCGGCGGCACCCGCGAGCTCGCCGGCACCGGGTCGGCGCGCGCCTGGGTCCAGGCGACCCAGGACGCCTTCCTCGACGGCTACGCCGCGGTCGCGCCGGTCGACCCGCGCGCCAACCCCGCCCTGTTGGCAGCGTTCGAGCTCGACAAGGCCCTCTACGAGGTCGTCTACGAGGCCCGCAACCGCCCGAGCTGGGTGTCGATCCCCCTCGCCGCGGTCGACCGGCTCACCGCCCGGTTCACCATCCCTGAGCCCACCATCCCCGACCAGGAGGACCAACCGTGACTCCCCCACAGCCGACACCAGAGGTGAGCGGTGCCATCACCGCCCTCGTCCAGGGTCGTCACCAGCAGCCACACGACCTGCTCGGCCAGCACCTCGAGGGGGAGGGACTGCGCATCCGGGTCCTCAAGCCGCTCGCCACGATGGTCCGCATCCGCTTCGAGGACGGCATCGAGCTCACCCTCGAGCACGAGGCCGAGGGGGTGTGGACAGCCGTGCGTCCGCAGGCCGCCCGGACGATGGACTACCGGGTCCTGGCGACCTGGGGCGACGGGATCGAGCACGAGCAGGACGACCCCTACCGGTTCGCGCCCACGCTCGGCGAGGTCGACCTCCACCTCGTCAACGAGGGCCGCCACGAGCAGCTGTGGACGGTCCTCGGCGCGCGGGTGCACGAGTACGACGGCCCGCTGGGCCTGGTGCGCGGGACCTCGTTCGCCGTGTGGGCGCCCCGGGCGAAGTCGGTGCGGGTCATCGGCGACTTCAACGACTGGGACGGCCGCGTCCACCCCATGCGCCTCCTCGGTGGCTCCGGCGTCTGGGAGCTGTTCCTCCCCGGCGTCGGCCCCGGCAACATCTACAAGTTCGAGATCCGCGGTGCGGATGACGTGGTCCGGGCCAAGGCCGACCCCATGGCCCGACGCAGCGAGGCTCCCCCCAACACCGGGTCGGTGATCGACGACTCCGGTCACCAGTGGGGCGACGAAGCGTGGATGGAGCACCGGCGCAGCCACAACCCCCACGACGCTCCGATGAGCATCTACGAGGTGCACATCGGGTCCTGGCGCGAGGGCCTGGGCTACCGCGACCTCGCCGAGCACCTCGTCAACTACGTCAAGGACCTGGGGTTCACGCACGTCGAGTTCCTCCCGGTCATGGAGCACCCCTACGGCCCCTCATGGGGCTACCAGGTGACGGGCTACTACGCTCCCACCGCCCGGTTCGGCACACCCGACGACTTCAAGTTCCTCGTCGACGCGCTGCACCAGAACGGGATCGGCGTGATCCTCGACTGGGTCCCCGGCCACTTCCCGCGGGACTCGTGGGCGCTGGCCAGGTTCGACGGCCTGGCCCTGTACGAGCACCCGGACCCCCGCCGCGGCGACCAGCCCGACTGGGGCACCCACATCTTCGACTTCGGCCGGCTCGAGGTCCGCAACTTCCTCGTGGCCAACGCCTTGTACTGGCTGGAGGAGTTCCACGCCGACGGGCTGCGGGTCGATGCGGTGGCGTCGATGCTCTATCTCGACTACTCGCGCCGCGACGGCGAGTGGATCCCCAACCAGTACGGCGGCCGGGAGCATCTCGAGGCGATCGGCTTCCTCCAGGAGACCAACGCGACGGCCTACAAGCGGGTTCCCGGTATCGTCACCATCGCCGAGGAGTCGACGTCGTGGCCCGGCGTCACCAAGGCCACGACGGCGGGCGGCCTCGGCTTCGGGATCAAGTGGAACATGGGGTGGATGAACGACTCCCTGCGCTACCTGCACGAGGAGCCGATCCACCGCCAGTACCACCACAACCTGTTGACGTTCTCGCTCATGTACGCCTACAGCGAGAACTACCTCCTGCCCGTCAGCCACGACGAGGTCGTCCACGGCAAGGGGTCCCTCATCCAGAAGATCCCGGGCGGCCGCTACGACCAGCTCGCCACGCTGCGCACCTATCTGGCCTACCTGTGGAGCCACCCCGGGAAGCAGCTGCTGTTCATGGGCTGCGAGTTCGCGCAGTCCAGCGAGTGGGCCGACAGCCGCTCGCTCGACTGGTGGCTGCTCGACCACGCGGCGCACTACCGCGTCCACAACCTCGTCAAGCAGCTCAACTCGATCTACCGCCAGCACGACGCCATGTGGGCCCTGGACTCCCACCCGGCCGGCTTCGAGTGGCTCGACGCCAACGACAACGCCGGGAACCTGTTCTCCTACCTGCGCTTCGCCGACCCGGACCGCCGCGCGGGGTCGGTCGTGGCGATCGTTGTGAACTTCAGTGGCCTGGCGAAGGAGTGGCTGCGCGTCGGCGTCCCGCGTCCGGGGCCGTGGCGGGTCATCCTCGACACGAGCGGGTACGACGAGTTCGGCACACCGAGCCAGGCCGACAACGTCGTGTGGGCAGAGGACACCCCATGGAACAACCAGCCGTGGTCGGTGACCGTCCGGGTCGCCGCCCTGTCCGGGCTCTTTCTCGCGCCCGACGAGGATCGCCCGTCGACCACCGTCGACGAGACCCGCGCCATCGCCCCGCCGATGGCGCAGACGAGGCCGGTGACGGACCCGCCGCCAGAGCCCGGAATACCGGACTAGGGCAAGGTCCCACCGCGACCGCGCCGATCTCCGGTCGGACCGGGCCGGTGAGCGGAGGAAGACGCCCCGGACCGGGACAGGAACGCGGTCCGGGGCGCCAGGTCGATGCTGGTCGACCCGTCGGAGGGCTCAGATGAAGAGCAGCTGGGCTCCCTCGGTCAGCTCGATGAAGTCGGTGGCCGAGATGATGCCTTCGACGCCCTCGTAGAGGTCGTCCTCCTCGAGGGCCATCATGTCCGCCGACATCCGACAGGCCCACATGTGGCAGCCGGAGCCTGAGAGGAGCTCGAGGAACTCGGGCACCTCCGGCACGTCGAGCGCGGCGATCTGCTTCTTGAGCATGGAGGTCGCCATGTGGGTCACGCCGGGGAGGCCGCCGAGGCCCTGCGGCATCGAGACCCCGAACCTGCCCGGTGGGTGCATCGCGGTGTTGCCGATGAAGCTGAACTTCAGGTCGCCCATGGTCTTCTTGTTGATCATGTCGAAGCCCCAGAACGTGAAGAACAGGTGGGTCTCGATGCCCTCGCCGACGGCGGCGTTGGCGAGGATCAGGCCCGGGTAGGCCATGTCGAGGTTGCCCTTGCTGCAGATGATGGCGAGCTTGCGGTCACCTGCGTTGTCGTCGTCGAACGACGGGACGATCGGGGTGCTGGTCTCGGGTGTGGTGGTCATGTGCTCTCCTTGTGGGGTCGGGCCGGCACCGGCTGGTCAGACGCATCCCTTTGGCTTGGGCAGGCCCGACACGTAGGCCATCTTCTTCGCCGGCTTGCCCGGGAAGAGGGTGAACAGCTCCTTGACCGGCGTCCCGGTCTGGGTGCTCACGCGGCGCAGCGTGGGGGTCTCGCCCATGGCGGCGAAGTCGTCGCGAAGGAACTTCACGAGCCCCCAGTGGGTGTCGGTCATCGTGATGCCGATCATCGTGGCGAGCTCGGAGCCCAGATCCTCGGTCCACTGCGTCGGGTCGGTGAGGAAGCCTTCCTCGTTGACGTCGACGGCGTGCCCGGCGATGGTGGTGGTGGGCATGGTGTCCTGTCCTCTCGTGTTCCTGTGCGGTTCTCAGGTGGCGGGGTTCTTGCCCGTCATCCGCATCTCCGAGGGCAGGCCGAGTGGCCGCCCGGGAAGCAGAATGTTCCAGTAGACGTGGCGGAAGGCGAGCTTGCCGAGGTGGTTGGCGTAGCTCTCCTTCAGCAGGCTCATCGGGCCGACCTTGGGGAACGGGAAGCTCCCGGTGAGCGGCTCGGTGTCGTAGTTGAAGTCGAGCAGCATCCCCTTGCGGTTCCCCGACTCGATGAAGCAGTTGGCGTGGCCGTCGAAGGAGTGGGTCATCGGCCGGCCGTCGATGAGCTCCATGAAGTTCTCGACGAAGATCTCGATGGAGAAGTGGGCGACCGAGCCGGCCTTGGAGGTCGGCAGGTTCGCGGCGTCGCCGAGCGCGAAGATGTTCTCGTATGCCGTGGACTGCATCGTGTTCTTGTCCACCGGCACGTAGTTGAGCTCGTCGCCGAGGCCGGAGCGGGCCACGAAGTCGGCGCCCATGTTGAGTGGGATGGTGACGAGCTGGTCGTAGGCGATCTCGCGCTCGTCGTAGGAGACGATGACCTTCCGCTCCTGGTCGACGCTCTCGATCATGAAGTCGGTCTCGAGGGTGACGCCGCGGTGGGTGAGGGCGTCGCCGAGCTCTCGGCTGGCGACCGGCTTGGTGAACGCGCCGTCGAGCGGGGTGACGTAGATGATCTCGGTCCCCGCGCGCAGGCCCCGTTTGGTCAGCCAGTCATCGGCGAGGAAGGTGAACTCGAGGGGTGCCACCGGGCACTTGATGGGCATCTCGGTGATGTGGACGACGAGCCGCCCCCCGGTCCACGATCGGGCCTGGTCGCGCAGCGCGATCGCGCCGTCGAAGGTGTAGAACTCGCCCACCGACTTGTGCCATTCCGGGCCGAGCATCCCCGGCGTCTGGTCGGGTCGGGGGGTGGTCCCGGTGGCGATGACGAGGTAGTCGTAGGAGATCTCCCGGCCGCCGGCCAGGGTGACGGTCTGCGCCTCCGGGTCGACCTTGTCGATCTCACCCATGACGATGGGGATGTCGTCGGGGAGGTAGGGGCGCTTGGTCTTGCGGATCTGGGCCGGGGTGTTGATATCGAACGGGATGAACAGATATCCCGGCTGGTAGTCGTGGATGTCGTCCTTGTCGACGATCGTGATCGTCCACTCGGTGGTCGAGAGGCGGTGCCGGAGCTTGTTCGCAATGATCGTCCCAGCAGTTCCTGCCCCGAGGACCACGAGTGACCTCGTGGTGGTGGTCATGCCCTCGACCTTACGCGGGTGGGTATGGCCAGGAGCTTCGGCGAACAGGTTGAACATCTGACTATCGCGATATCGAAGCGTCGCCCACCTCGGCGCACGGTGCAAGGATGGCGACCATGAACGCGCCACGTGCCGGCCAGCTCGCCCAGCCCTCCGACCTCGTCGACGTCGCGTCGCTCGTGACGGCCTACTACACGCGGGTGCCGGACCCGGACGACGTCGACCAGCAGGTCGCGTTCGGGACCTCGGGGCACCGGGGGTCGAGCCTGAGGACCTCGTTCAACGAGGCCCACATCCTCGCGACCACCCAGGCGATCTGCGACTACCGCCGCCAGCAGGGCTACGACGGGCCGCTGTTCATGGGGCGCGACACCCACGGGCTGTCCGAGCCCGCGTGGACCACGGCGCTCGAGGTGCTCGTGGCGAACGACGTGACGGTCCTCGTCGACGACCGGGACGGCTACACCCCTACCCCCGCGGTCTCGCACGCCATCATCCGCGCCAACCAGGGCCGGACCACCGGTGCGGGGCTCGCCGACGGGATCGTCGTCACCCCCTCGCACAACCCACCCGCCGACGGTGGCTTCAAGTACAACCCACCCCACGGCGGCCCGGCCGACACCGACGCCACCAAGGTCATCGCGGCCCGCGCCAACGCCCTCATCCGCGAGGGCCTGGCCGGGGTCGAGCGGGTCCCGTTCGCTTCGGCGCGAGCCCGGGCCGGCGGCTACGACTTCACCGGCACGTATGTCGAGGACCTCCCGGGTGCGCTCGACCTCGACCGGGTCCGCGAGGTCGGGGTCCACATCGGCGCCGACCCGCTCGGCGGGGCGAGCGTGGGCTACTGGGGCGAGATCGCCGAACGTCTCAGCCTCGACCTCACCGTCGTCAACCCCCTCGTCGACGCGACCTGGCGCTTCATGACGCTCGACTGGGACGGCAAGATCCGGATGGACTGCTCCTCACCCTCGGCGATGGCCTCCCTCATCGACAAGCGCGACCAGTACGACATCGCCACCGGCAACGACGCCGACGCCGACCGGCACGGCATCGTCACGCCCGACGCCGGCCTGATGAACCCCAACCACTTCCTCGCCGTCGCCATCGGCTACCTCTTCGGCGGGGCCCGACCCGGCTGGCCCGACTCGGCCAGGATCGGCAAGACCCTCGTGTCGAGCTCGATGATCGACAAGGTCGCCGCGGCACTGCACCGCCCGCTCGTCGAGGTCCCCGTCGGCTTCAAGTGGTTCGTCCCGGGCCTGATCGACGGCTCGTTCGGCTTCGGCGGGGAGGAGTCCGCCGGGGCGTCCTTCCTGCGCCGTGACGGCCGGACCTGGACCACCGACAAGGACGGCATCCTGCTGGCGCTGCTGGCGTCCGAGATCCTCGCGGCGACCGGACTGACCCCCAGCGAGCACTATGCCGAGCTCACCGACCAGCACGGCGAGCCGGCATACGCCCGGATCGACGCCCCCGCGAACCGCGAGCAGAAGGCCAAGCTCGCCGCCCTCTCCCCGGCCGACGTCACCGCCGACACCCTCGCCGGGGAGCCGATCACCGCCACCCTGACCGAGGCCCCGGGCAACGGCGCGGCGATCGGCGGGCTCAAGGTCGTCACGGAGTCGGCGTGGTTCGCGGCCCGCCCGTCGGGGACCGAGGACGTCTACAAGATCTACGCGGAGTCCTTCCGCGGCCACGAGCACCTCACCCAGGTGCAGGCCGAGGCCCGCGAGGTCGTCAGCGCGGCACTCGGCGGTTGACCCGCACCGGTCCCCCGCGATGCGTCAGAACAGGGCGCTCATGAGGGCGGTCCGGGCCTTGCGGACCCGGTCGTCGGCATTGCCGACGACCGAGAACAGCTCGATGAGGTGGGTCCTCGCCCGGTCGCGGTCCTCGTCGGCCGTTCCGCGCACGAGGTCGAGGAGCCGTCCGAAGGCGTCGTCGACATGCCCCCCGACCAGGTCGAGGTCGGCGACCTGGATGGCGGCGTCGACGTCACGCGGGTCTGCCGCGGCGGCCTCCCGGGCCGCTGCGGCGTCCACGCCCTCGCAGCGCTGCATGAGGCGGACCTGGGCCAGGCCCAGGCCTGCGTCGGTGTCCTTGGGGTCCGCGGCCAGCGCCTGCTCGTATGCCGCGGCGGCGGCGGCGAGGTCCCCGCGCTCGATCGCGTCGTAGGCCTCCTGGTGCAGCGGCGGGACCTCGTCATTCTCCGGCCCACCGGGCACCGGGCCGAGCTCGACCCGGCCGGTGATGCCGTTCTGGACGGCGAGCTGGAGCATCTGGTCGAGAACCCCCCGGATCTCGGCCTCGGCCGCGAGACCCGGGAACAGCGGCACCGGCTGGCCCTGCAGGAGCGCGAAGGTCGCCGGGACCGCCGGCTGGCCGAACGCCTCGACGAGCACCGGCTGGAAGGCCTGCAGCAGGGCGGGGTTGGCGGCCAGGTCGACGGAGACGACGAACACGCGCCCGTCGTAGCCGGCGGCCACCTCGGCGAGTGTCTGCACGAACTCACCCGACTGCTGGTGCTGCGAGGACCACAGGACGAGGACCGCCGGGGCGGCCAGGCTGCGGGTCACAGCCTCCTGGAAGGTGGCGTCGCTCGCCTGGACCAGCAGCCCCGCCGGTAGGGGGCGAGCCGGACCTCGCGGCGCGGGAGGTACCCCCGCCCCGGCCGTCGCCGGGGTCGCGGTGGTCAGGGCCGCGATCGAGGAGAGGTCGACGGCACCGCGGCCGCCGGGTGCTGAGGGCTGGTCTGTCATGAGCTCGATTCTTCCAAACGGTTGGGGGAGGACGGACCTCAGCGGCCGGTGACCGACACGATCTGCTCGTCCGCACCGACGCCGGTGGCGGCCCCGGTGACAGGGACGACGAGAACGACCGGCTCCAGGGAGAGGACCTTGATGCCCTTGAGGACCTTCTTCTTGCCGCTGAGGGCGACATAGGTCGGTGGGAGCATGAGCTCCTTGGCGGTCTTGGCCAGGACGATCTGGTCGGTGCGGCGCAGCAGCCCGAAGACCACCGCTCCCCCGTCGGCGAGCCGGAAGGCGACGGTGTCGTCGGCGACGACCGCCTGCTGCTGGGTGAGCGTGCCGAGCTTGCCGAGCGAGCGCGTCTGGGCCCGGGCGTTGGCTTGCAGGGTCAAGGCGAACGCGTCCTTGGTCGCGACCGCCGAGGCCTTGGCGGCCTTGGGGTAGGCGAGCGCGCCGGCGTACTGGCTGAGGACGTCCGCCGCAGACGCGACCATGCCCGTGGCGTCGTCGGCCGGGACGAGGGCCGCCCCGTCGGCGAGCTCCCCGAGCGCCGGGATCTGGCTCCCGCCGTGCATGGTGACGGTAAGGGCCAGCTTGAACGGCGCGTCCGCGGCCGTGGAGACCAGCACCTGGAGGGACTGCCTCTTGGTGTCCTCGTCCAGGGTGGTCGCGAGGATGGCCCGGGGCCAGGTCTTCCCCCTCGAGACCGAGAGCACCTTGGGGGGCCCCTGCTTGGTGAGCGGGGCCGGGGTGGGCGAGATGACGCTGTGGGTCGCCGTGGCCGCCTCCGCGACGGCCAGAGCCGCGCCGGTGAGCACCGCCTCCTGGTCGGTCTTCGCCGCGGCCCCCGTCTCGGCCTGCGCGGCGTGGGCGGCGTCGAGCACCCGGGCGGTGATCCGCTGGGCGCTGCCGAGGTCGAGCGACGCGGCGGTTGTCGTCTCGCTCGGCGCGGCGTGCACCCCGACGACGGCATCGGGAAGGCCACAGGCACCGAGGGCGAGAGCGGCCGCGACCACGAGGGCCGCGCGGCCGGTGGTGCGGGGGGAGCTCACGCCGCCACCCCCAACCTGGTCGTGCCGCTCGACGAGGTCGTCCCCTCGTCGCGCACGGGGCGCGGCCACAGCAACAGCGCCCCGCCCGCCAGCAGGGCGAGACCGACCAGCGCCGTGACGACGGCCTGGACGAACCAGGCGCGGTGGACCCACGAGACCGTCACCGTCGCCAGGTCGCCGTTGTCGGTGAAGACGACCACGGTCTGCGGGGCGTCGGCCTGCGAGATCGCCATCGAGACCGCGGCGGGGCCCGTCTCCTGCCGGGTCCACACATCGGAGGTCGAGGCCGCCGGGGCCTTCGGGGCGCTCCCGCTGGTCGTCGTGAGGACGGTCCAGTCCCTGACGTCGACCCCGGTGGCGCTGGTGTGCGCGGCGTCGCCGATCACGGCGGTGGCGTCGGTCGGGGCCGCCACCGCGATCCAGGCCTTGGCGCCCTTGGCCGGCGTGGCCGTGAGCCGCACCGGGCCGTCGACCCGGTTCAGCACGGACGGCCCCAGGACGAACGGGGTCCCGGTGCCCGGGTGGGCCGTGAACGTCGCCGTGCCGCTCCCGCCGAGGTGGGCGGCGAACCACGATCCGGCGCCGGTGAGCACCAGCCCCAGCAGGGCAAGGAGGACACCAACCACCTTCGAGGCGGTACGGGACATCGGCCTTCAGATCCTCACGTCGCGCGGCGGCGCGGGGTCCCCCGCGCGCCAGAAACTGCCTCCACCATGACAAACCCCCCTGCCCGGGACCAAATCTGCCATCAGGAGCCCCGCCCCGGGTCGAAATCGTCCGCACCCGCCCGGACTGCCCGCAGGATCTCGAACAGGGCGGCATGCTGGTCGGCGTCGAGCATGGCCAGCCCGAAGTCGATCGCCTCCAGCTCGGCGGTCACCGCCTCCATCGCCGCACGCCCCGACCCGGTGATGACGGCGAACGTGCCCCGTCGGTCCTGCGGGTTGGGGACACGCTCGACGAACCCCGCCGCCGCGAGCCGCTGGATGGTGTTCGTGGCACTCGTCGGGTGGACCATGAGCCGCTCGCCGATCCGCGACATCGACAGCCGTCCGCCGCGGCTGAACGCCAGCAGGACCAGGGCCTCGTAGCGGGCGAAGCTCAGCCCGTGCCGGCCGGCGATGGCGTCGAACTCGGTGAGCAGCAGCTGCTGGACCCGCATGATCGAGGTCGCACTGGCCATCGAGACGGACCGGGACGAAGAGCCCCATCGCCGCCGCCACAGCTCCCCCGCGCGGGCGATCGGGTCGAACGGGAGACGGACGGGCTTCGGCACAGGGAGCACGGTAGTGGAGAGGTGGGCTCAGGTGAGGCCGGCGACCACGGCGTCGGCCGCGGCATACGGGTCGAGGGCGCCGTCGACGACCCGCTGGGCCAGCGCCCGCACGCCGGCCCCCTCCCCGAGCCCGCCCATCCGGGCGCGGAGCGCGGACACCGCCAGAGCCTCGATCTCACCGGTCGCCCGCCGCACCTGCCGCTCGCGCAGCTCGCCGCTGCGCTCGAGCCAGGCGTGGTGCGCGTCGAGGGCCTCGACAACCTCGGCCACCCCCTCGCCGGACGTGGCGACCGTCGCGAGCACGGGCGGGACCCACGAGCCCTCGGGTCGGGTACCCATCGCGACCATGGCGGTGAGGTCGCGAACCGTGTGCTGCGCTCCGTGCCGATCGGCCTTGTTGACGACGAACAGGTCGCCCACCTCGAGGATGCCGGCCTTGGCCGCCTGGATGCCGTCACCCATGCCCGGCGCCAGCAGCACCACGGTCGTGTCGGCGAGCCCGGCCACCTCGACCTCGGACTGTCCGACGCCGACCGTCTCGACGACGACGACGTCGCAGCCCGCGCCGTCGAGCACCCGCAGGGCCTGCGGCGTGGCCCGGGCCAGGCCACCGAGGTGGCCCCGGGAGGCCATCGAGCGGATGAACACCTCGGGGTCGGTCGAGTGCTCCTGCATCCGGACCCGGTCGCCGAGCAGCGCACCGCCGGAGAACGGTGAGGAGGGGTCGACGGCGAGCACCCCGACCCGGTGCCCGGCCTTGCGCAGGGCCACGACGAGCGCACTGGTCGAGGTGGACTTGCCGACGCCCGGGGCGCCGGTGAGCCCGATGACGTGCGCCCGCCCCGTCCTGGGGGCGAGCGCCGCCATCGCCTCGCGCAGCGCGGGGTGCTCGTCCTCGACGAGCGAGATCAGCCGGGCGACGGCGCGCGCGTTCCCCGCCCCGGCCTCGCGGACCAGGGTGGGGACGTCGACGCTGGGCGCGCCGCCGATCGGCTCGGCCGCTCGTCCGCCGGTATGCCGCAGGGCCGGGTCAGGCGCCCGCGGGGACCTTGACGATGAGGGCGTCGCCCTGACCGCCGCCGCCGCACAGGGCGGCCGCGCCGACCCCGCCGCCGCGGCGCTTGAGCTCGTAGGCGAGGGCCAGGACGATCCGCGCCCCCGACATGCCGAGCGGGTGGCCCATGGCGATGGCGCCGCCGTTGGGGTTGACCGTGTCGGGGTCCAGGCCGAGCTCCTTGGTGGAGGTCAGGCCCACGGCCGCGAAGGCCTCGTTGATCTCGACGACGTCGAGGTCGGCGGGGGTGATTCCCTCCTTCGCGCAGGCGGCCTTGATCGCCTCAGCGGGCTGGGACTGCAGGGTCGAGTCAGGGCCCGCGACGACACCGTGGGCGCCGATCTCGGCGAGCCAGGTGAGGCCGAGCTCCTCGGCCTTGGACTTCTTCATGACGACCACGGCGCAGCCCCCGTCGGAGATCTGCGAGGCCGAGCCGGCCGTGATGGTGCCGTTCTTGTCGAACGCCGGCCGCAGCCGGGACAACGACTCGGCGGTGGTGTCGCCGCGCACGCCCTCGTCGTACTTGAACTCGACCGGATCGCCCTTGCGCTGCGGGATCGACACGGCGAAGACCTCGTCGTCGAACACACCGTCCTTCCACGCACGGGCCGCGAGCTGGTGGCTCCGGGCGGAGAAGGCGTCCTGCTCCTCGCGCGTGAACGCCTTGTCGGCGCAGTTCGCCGACTCGGTGAGGGCTCCCATGGCCTGGTCGGTGAGGATGTCGTGCAGGCCGTCGAACGCCATGTGGTCGTGCAGGGTGACGCTGCCGTACTTGAAGCCGTCGCGGCTCTTCTCGAGCAGGTGAGGCGCGTTGGTCATGGACTCCTGGCCCCCGGCCACGACGATCTCGAACTCGCCCAACCGGATGAGCTGGTCGGCGAGCGCGATCGCGTCGATCCCCGAGAGGCACACCTTGTTGAGAGTGAACGCCGGCACGCTGAGCGGTATCCCGCCCTTGTATGCCGCCTGGCGGGCCGGCACCTGGCCCTCACCGGCGGTGAGCACCTGGCCCATGATGACGTAGTCGACGTCGGCGCCGGCGACACCGGCCTTGTCGAGGGCCGCGGCGATGGCGAGGCCCCCGAGGTCGGACCCGGAGAAGCCCTTGAGCGAGCCGCTCATCCGACCCATCGGGGTCCGGGCCCCGGCGACGATGACAGTGGGATCCGTGGTCATGTGAAAGCCTCCAACGTCGTTGTCCAGGGTTCGCGAGGGGGTGGGGAACCTCCCTCGCACTCTACTTGGACCGCCCGTGGGCCACCCACGCCAGGGCGGGGTGGGACTTCCCACAGCGGCCGGCTGCCGCCACCTCGTCGCGGAGCGAAGCCGAGGTGCGGCGGCGGCCCAACCACCGGCGAGCTCGCAGCCCATGGTGACAAACCGCTCAGGCTTCGCCCAGGCCCCGCCCAGGTCGCCAGCCTTAGGCTGGAGCCATGACCGACGAGATCACCTCCCTGTTCACGGCGATCGACCACGTGGGGGTGGCCGTCGCCGACATCGACGCGGCGATCGCGTTCTACCGCGACACCTACGGGATGACGCTCGCCCACGAGGAGACCAACGAGGAGCAGGGCGTCCGCGAGGCGATGATGGCCGTCGGGGACTCCGGGTCGCACATCCAGCTGCTCGCCCCGCTCACCCCCGAGTCGACGATCGCCAAGTTCCTCGAGCGGTCGGGTCCGGGCATCCAGCAGATGGCCTACCGGGTCACCGACCTCGACACGGTGAGCGCCACCTTGCGCGAGCGGGGCATGCGTCTGCTCTTCCCCGAGCCCAAGCGCGGAACGAGCGAGAGCCGGGTCAACTTCATCCACCCCAAGGACGCCGGCGGCATCCTCGTCGAGCTCGTCGAGCCCGCCGCGGCTCACTGACCGGGTCACCCGGCCGCCCCGTCCGCCCGTGACACCGACGCCCCGGCCCCTGACGGGGCGACGCCGGCGAGACATCGCGCTGGTCGCGCCGGTGGTCGCGGCGTCGGGCGTCCTCTATGCCTGGCGGCCGTCGGGCCTGGGCTGGATGAACCAGTACTACTCGGCGGTGGCCCAGTCCGGGGCGCTCAGCTGGCGTGCCCTGTTCTACGGCAGTCCTGACCCGACGGCCCTCACGGCCACGGACAAGCCCCCGCTCGCGTTCTGGCCGATGGCCATCTCGGTGCGGGTGCTGGGCCTCCACCCGTGGAGTGTTGCGCTCCCGCAGGTGCTCGAGACCCTGGCGACCGTTGTCCTGATCTACCTCACCGTCCGCATGCTGGCGGGCCGGCTCGCCGGTCTCGTGGCCGCCGCCGTGTTCGCGACCACGCCGGTCGTCGTCGTCCTCGCCCGCTTCGACGACCCGGACACGCTGCTGACCCTGCTCCTCACGGCCGCGGCATACCTCACGGTTCGGGCGCGCCGGTCCGGGCAGCGCCGCTGGCTGGTGGGGCTCGGCCTCGTCCTGGGTCTGGCCTTCCTCACCAAGTGGCTCATCGCCTTCGTCGTCGTCCCAGCGCTCGCCGCCACCCTCCTGCGCCCCGCCATCCGGTCCAGGGCCGGCCGCGCCGGCTGGAGCGGGAGGGGGTCAGGCTGGCGTACGACGGCGCTCGTGGGCGGCGTCACCGCGGTGGTCGGCCTCAGCTGGGTGGCGGCCGTGCTGGCGACCCCTCGGGCCCTGCGCCCCTACCCGGACTCCCCCACGGGCAGCATCCTCTCGCTCGTCCTCGGCCAGAACGGCTTCGGTCGGCTTCTGTCGGCCGGCGCCGGCGGCCCCTCGTCCGTCAACGGCGCCCCGGGGCCGTGGCGCCTGGTCAGCGCGCCCTTCGCCGGGCAGATCGGCTGGCTCGTGCCGGCCGCGGTGCTCGCGCTGCTCGTGGCCGTGGCGCGCGCGACGCCCCGTTGGCGCCGCCAGGCCGTGAGCGACGGGTACGTGCTCTTCGGGGGCTGGCTCGTCCTGGCCAGCGTGCTGTTCAGCGCCATGGGCGGCTCGATGCATCCCTACTACACCGATCTGCTGGCCCCCGCCGCGGCTGCTCTGGTCGGGCTGGGGGCGGCCGACCTGCGCGCGCTGCGACTCGGCCGGCAGGGGGCCTGGTCGGCGAGGTTGGGGGTGCTGGTCGCCCTGCTCCTCCTCGGCGGGTTCGCCGACCGCGTCCTGGGGCCCTACCCCTCGCTGCAGGCCTGGCGGCTTCCGGTGCTGGCCGGGGTCGTGCTGGCCACCACGCTCCTCGTGCTGGGCTGGCTCCTCCCGGCCCACGTCCGATGGCGCGGCGTGGTCCCCTGGCTCGCAGGGGCCGCGGCGGGCACGGCACTGCTCGTCGGGCCGGTCGCGTTCGCGGCCTCGACGCTCTCCCATCAGGTGCTCGGCGCCGACCCTCTCGCCGGTCCCGTCGAGACGGGGAGCGGGCATTCCCCCTACGACCCGGGCCTGCTGACCTACCTCCGGCGCCACGACGTCGCGGCGGCCCACTGGGCGGCCGCCGTCGTCACGTCAACCCCTGCCAGCGAGCTGCAGCTCCAGCTCGGACGACCGGTACTGCCGTTCGGCGGCTTCACCGGGCACGCGGGGTTCCCCTCTCTTCCCCAGGTGCAGCGGTGGGTGTCGACCGGGCAGCTGCGCTACGTCGTGCTGGCCGGCCCGTACACCGGGTCGACGGGCGCCACCCCGCCCGGGCTCGTGGGCACCTCCACCGCCCAGGTCATGGGGTGGGCCCTCGCACACGGCTGCCGGGTCTCGGTACCCGGCGCGAGGTACGCCCTGCTCGACCTCGCCCCACCGGCTCCCTGCTCCCCGGGCGGCGCCGCCACCGCAGCCGCCTCGGGCAGGTGAGCGAGGTCACCGCTACGGCCACGACCCGAGATCGCGGTCCACGCGTGGTCAGGCTAGGTTGGCCTCGGCCCACGGGCGCACCACCCCGTCTGGACCCGGGTCCAGAATCGGCCGAGGAGGCAGACCATGGAGCACATTCGCGAGGCCATCCTGTCCGGTGACCGCACCCAGGAGACGTACGCCGCCCTGGCGATCCCCGAGTCCTACCGCGCCGCGACGGTCCACAAGGACGAGATCGAGATGTTCGCCGGCCTCCCGTCGCGGGACAAGGACCCACGACGCTCGCTTCACCTCGACGACGTCCCGGTGCCCGACCTGGCGCCCGGCGAGGCGCTCGTCGCCGTCATGGCGAGCGCGATCAACTACAACACCGTGTGGACCTCGATCTTCGAGCCGATCCCGACCTTCTCCTTCCTGGAGCGCTACGCCCGGCTCTCGCCCTACGCGAAGCGTCACGACCTGCCGTACCACGTCGTCGGGTCCGACCTCTCGGGCGTGGTGCTGCGCACCGGCCCCGGCGTCCACCTGTGGAAGCCCGGCCAGGAGGTCGTCGCCCACTGCCTCTCGGTCGAGCTGGAGAACCACGACGGCCACAACGACACGATGCTCGACCCCGAACAGCGGATCTGGGGCTTCGAGACCAACTTCGGCGGTCTGGCCGAGCTCGCCATCGTCAAGGCCAACCAGCTGATGCCCAAGCCCGAGCACCTGACCTGGGAGGAGGCGGCGTCCCCCGGCCTGGTCAACTCCACGGCATACCGCCAGCTCATCTCCAAGAACGGCGCGGGCATGAAGCTCGGCGACCGGGTCCTCATCTGGGGCGCCTCGGGCGGCCTCGGCTCGTACGCCACCCAGATGTGCCTGGCGGGCGGCGGCACCCCCGTGTGCGTCGTCTCCAGCCCCGAGAAGGCCGAGATCTGCCACGCGATGGGCGCCGAGCTCGTCATCGACCGCAACGCCGGCGGCTACCGGTTCTGGAAGGACGAGCACACCCAGGACCAGAAGGAGTGGCGCCGCTTCGGTGGCGACATCCGCGACCTCACCGGCGGGTCGGACGTCGACATCGTCTTCGAGCACCCCGGCCGCGAGACCTTCGGGGCCAGCGTGTTCGTCACCCGCAAGGGCGGCACCATCGTCACCTGCGCCTCGACGAGCGGCTACCTGCACGAGTACGACAACCGCTACCTGTGGATGAACCTCAAACGGATCATCGGCTCGCACTTCGCCAACTACCGGGAGGCGTGGGAGGCCAACTCGCTCATCCGCCGTGGGCTGACCCACCCGACGCTGTCCAAGGCCTATGCTCTCGCCGACGTCGGGCAGGCCGCGCTGGAGGTGCATCGCAACATGCACCAGGGCAAGGTCGGTGTCCTCGCCCTGGCGCCCGAGGAGGGCCTCGGCGTCACCGACCCCGAGAAGCGGTCCCGCTTCGAGGGAGCGATCAACCGCTTCCGCGACGCCTGACGGGTGGGTCTGCTCCCCGGCGGCATGTCGTCGGCTCCTGCGGGTCCGGCTGCCCGCGCGCGGCTAGGGTGCCTTCCGTGAGGCTGTCCACCCCACTCGGCACGATGAACCGCTGGGCCGACTACCGGCGCCGCCAGCGCGAGCTCATGCACGCGGCCGCGCCGGGGCACCACGAGTCCGACGCGCCCGTCGTGGACGACTTCACCGCCTACGGGGCGGCAGGGGTGCCGCTCAACCGTCACTCGCCCTTCTACCTCGGGTTCTTCGGCGCGCTGGGCGCTCTCATCGCGATCGCCCTGTGGCACGCGGTGGGCCAGCTGGCGACGGTGCTCACCCTGCTGCTGGTCTCGCTCTTCCTCACCCTGGCGCTCAACCCCATCGTCGAGTCCCTCACCCGGCGCGGGATCCGGCGCTCCCTGGCCGTCGCGACCGTCTTCGTCGGGCTCATCGCGGTGTTCGTGGTCGTGGGCTTCCTCGTCATCCCACCCGTCGTCAGCCAGGGCACCGCGCTCGCCCAGCAGGCCCCGAGCTATCTGCAGCACCTCCTGGACACACCCTGGGTCCGCGACCTCGACAAGCACTACCACGTCGTCGCCAAGGCGCAGGCCCAGCTCACCGACGCCGTGAGCAACCAGAGCTTCGTCAGCGGGGTCCTCGGCGGCATCCTCGGCGCCGGGCTCGTCGTCCTCAACGGCCTCTTCCAGTCCTTCACCGTCCTCGTGCTCACGCTGTACTTCCTCGGCTCCCTCCCCCGGATGAAGCAGGCGGCGTATGCCGTCATCCCGGCGAGCCGGCGCACCCGGGTCGTGTCGCTGTCGGAGGAGATCATGCGGCGCACGGGGTCGTACGCCATCGGCCAGGTGAGCGTGGCCGCGGTGAACGCGACCTTCTCGTGGATCATGATGACGATCGTCGGCATCCCCTACCCGGCCGTACTCGCCATCGCGGTCGGCTTCCTGGGGCTGGTCCCCATGGTCGGAGCCGGCCTGGGCGCCGTCGTCGTCTCGGTCTTCGCCTTCTTCGACCAGCCGAGCAAGGCGGTCATCGCGATCATCTACTACATCGTCTACACCCAGGTCGAGAACTACATCGTCATGCCGAGGGTGATGACCAGGACCATCTCGGTGCCCGGCGCGGTCACGGTCGTCGCGGCGCTCACCGGTGGCACGCTCCTGGGGATGCTGGGCGCACTCATCGCCATCCCCGTCGCCGCCGGGCTGCTGCTCATCTATGACGAGGTGCTCATCCCCCGCCAGACGCATCACTAGCAGGCTGGGGCTCGACGACCGCCCCTGTGTGGCCATGCCCGTGCCAGGGTGAGGGCTCGTGCTCCATCGGGCCGTCCCACGTCACCGGCAGGGGCCCACGGCCCGGCGCCACCCGCGCGACGATCTCGTCCAGGACCCGCCGGACGTTGGGCTCACCCACCCACAGGTGCTTGGCCCCCTCGACGCCGACCACCTCGGCCGCTGGCACGGCGGCGAACCGCTCTCGCGCCTCGTCGGGGCGCAGGTAGTCGTCGTGCTCGGGCACGAGAGCGAGTACCGGCTTGCCGGAGGCCGCCCAGGCGGCGAGGTGCTCGGGCGCGCTGTAACGCAGGGGCGGGCTGAGCAGGACCGCGCCCTCGACACCGGGGTCGAGCCCATGCATGAGGGCCAGGTCGGTCCCGAAGGACCAGCCGACCAGCCATCGGTGCGGCAGGGCCGGGTGCTCGTGGAACTCGGCGTACTCGATGGCCGCCGCGACATCGAAGCGTTCCGAGTCGGCCCCGTCGAACGCCCCCTGCGACGTGCCTCGCGGCGAGCTCGTCCCCCTGGTGTTGAAGCGCAGTACCGCGATGTCGGCGAGCGCCGGCAGCCGGTAGGACGCCTTCTTGAGCACGTGGCTGTCCATGAACCCGCCATGGGTGGGCAGCGGGTGCAGGGTGACCAGCGTTGCCACCGGGTCGCGCTCGAGCGGGAGCGCCAGCTCGCCGACGAGGACGAGGCCGTCGGCGGTGTGCAGCTCGATGTCGTCGCGCCGCGCGGGCAGGATCGACCCGGCCCGGATCTCATGGTCACGGCGGCTCATCGGGTCGGCCCGATCGGATGGCGGCGGTCGCGGGCCGCCCAGCACCCGCTGTGCCAGTGCCGTCGGTCGCCGACCCCGCCAGCGCCGTCGGCGGGCCAGGCCACGACGTGCGGGGTCCTCGGGGCGATGTCCTGCTCGCAGCCCGGGCACCGGTAGGCCCGCTGCGAGCTGTCGCCCGACAGCCGCCGTACACTCCACAGCCGGCCGGCATACGACTCCTGCGACGTCATTCCGCCGGACAGCCGGCCCAGGTCGAGGGGCGCGTCGTCGCGACGGCGGCGGTTGGGGCGTGGCATGACAGGCATCTTCTCAAAGGGTCCTGTCCCGGGCGCGGACAGGGCGAGCGCGCCGCCCCTGTGGGCGCGCTCGCCCCTTCGTCCCGGACGCGTCCCCTGCACGCGTCCACCACCACAGACGCGGCGGAGCGGCAGAAGGTTGCCCCCTGGGAGCGACTTTTCTCAGGCGGTGACCCGGGCGCTCGTCGGGTCGTACATCGGCCGCAACGACACGGTCGCGGCATACCTGGCCCCGGCCACGTCCACCTCCCACGAGCCGGCCGCCAGCCAGTCGACCGTCACCGGCCCGCCCGCCTCGACCATGGCCAGCCCGACGGCGCCGCCGAGGGTCCAGCCGTAGGAGGCCGAGCGCACGTCGCCGACGGCGAGGCCGTCGCGGTAGACGATCTCGGCGTGGTACATGAGCGGCTCTGGGTCGGTGAGCAGCACCTGGACGAGCCGCCGATGCGGGGGGCCTTCGGCCTTGCGCGCTGCCAGGGCGTCCCGCCCGACGAACCCGCCGGGCTTGTCGAGAGCCACTGCGAAGCCCAGCCCCACCTCGAGCGGACAGTCGGTGTTGTCGATGTCGTGGCCGAAGTCGCGGTACGCCTTCTCCATCCGCAGGCTCGACAGGGCCTTGAGCCCGACGTGGGCCAGCCCCAACGGCTCCCCCGCCTCGACAAGGCGCTCGTAGACGTGGCCCGCCATCTCGGCCGGCACATAGAGCTCGTACCCCAGCTCGCCGAGGTAGGTGATCCGCACGCACAGCACCCGGGCGAAGCCGACGTCCACCCACCGCGCCGCCCGGAACGGGAAGGCCTCGGTGGAGAAGTCGACCGACGACACCGCCGCCATGAGCTCCCGCGAGCGAGGGCCCTGGACGTTGAGCTGGGCGTACCCGCTCGTCACATCGGTGACCGAGCAGCGCGAGTCGCCGACCGCACGCCGCAGCCAGCCCAGGGCGTGGCCGTGGGCGGTGTCCGAGGCGACGACGAGGAAGCGCTGCTCGCCGAGCCGGGTGACCGTGAGGTCGGCCTGGATCCGGCCGTCGTCGTCGAGCCACTGGGTGTAGACGATGACCCCGACGGCTCCCGCGACGGCTCCCGCCGACACCCGGTCGAGCACCGCGGCGGCGTCCGGGCCCTCGACGAGGAGCTTCGCCATGAAGGACATGTCCATCAGGCCCACTCCCTGGCGCACGGCCCGGTGCTCGGCCTCCCACCGCTCGAACCACGGCTCACGCATCCAGGAGGGGGAGGCCACCGCGCTCTCGCCCGGTCCGGCGAACCAGTCGGCGCCCTCCCACCCGCTGACGTCGCGGAAGTACGCGCCCTGCGCGGTCAGGCGGTCGTGCACCGGGGAGCGCTTGATGCCGCGGGCGCCGGTGAGCTGGGTGCCGGGGGTGTGGGCGGCATACACGGTCCCGAGGATCTCGGCCGTCCGCGTGGCGCGGTAGGCCGGGCTGAGCTGGTAGTCGTGGAAGCGGTCGACGTTGATCGCTGTGACGTCGACGTCCGGGCGGCCGGTCGTGATCCAGTGCGCCATGACCCGCCCCAACCCACCGCTGGAGAGGATGCCCACCGAGTTCATGCCCGCGGTGACGAAGTAGCCGTGGATGCCCGGCGCCTCGCCGACCGCAGGCTGCAGGTCCGGGGTGAAGGACTCCGGCCCACAGAAGAACGTCCGGATGCCGGCATCGAGGGTGGCCGGCACGCGCGCCATGGCCTTCTCGAGGAAGGGCCCCATCCGCTCCCAGTCGGGCGGGAGGGTGCCGAACGAGAACGACGCAGGGATGCCGTCGACCCGCCACGCCGCGGCCCGCGGCTCGAACAGTCCGACCATCATGCCGCCGCCCTCCTCGCGGTAGTAGCCGTAGGAGGAGGGGTCCTCGAAGATCGGGGCCTCGGGACTCATCCCGTCGATCTCGTCGGTGACGAGGTAGTAGTGCTCGGCCGCCTGGTTGGGGATGACGACCCCGTTGCGCTCCCCCAGCTCCCTGGCCCACATCCCGGCGCAGTTGACGACGACCTCGCACTCGATGTCCCCGAGGTCGGTGCGCACGCCGGTGACCCGCTCGCTCGCGCCGGCCGGGGCGGTGCTGACGCCGGTGACGGACACGCCCTCGAGCACCCGGACCCCGAGGTTCCTGGCCCCTCTGGCCAGGCTCATCGTGAGGTCCACGGGGTTGACCCGCCCGTCGCCGGGCACGTAGAAGCCTGCGAGCAGGTCGTCGGTGCGCGCGAGCGGGAACATCTGGGCCATCTCAGCGGGGCCGATCTCGTGGATCTCCAGCCCCAGGCGGCGCTGGAAGGCCGCCACCCTGCGGTACTCCTGGAGCCGGTCGGCGTCCGCCGCGGCCTCGATGAGGCCCACCGGGCGGAACCCGGTGGCCAGGCCCGTCTCGGCCTCCAACCGGGCGAACAGGTCGCGGCTGTAGAGACGGGCCCGCGTCGAGGTCTCGGACGTGGAGCCGAAGCAGGTCATCAGACCCGCGGCATGCCACGTCGTCCCGGACGTCAGGCGGTCGCGCTCGAGCACGACGACGTCGGTCTCGCCCAGATGGGCGAGGTGGTAGGCGATCGAGGCTCCGATCACCCCGCCCCCGATGATGACGATGCGGGCACGCTCGGGCAGGACGGGGGCAGGGCTCACGAGGACAACGTACGCGGCTCGCGGCCCGCCTCACCACACGGGGCGGACGCAGGGCTCGTAGACGGACCGGCATACACACTCTGCTCGATCAGAGCGCACAATATCTGGACAGATTGGTCATCACGATCAGTCAACACTGGCCGACTTGTGCATCCTCGACGCAGACGCCATGCTGAGCCCGCACCCTGCCAGCAGCACGAGAAGGAGCACCCGCATGCGCCAGGCCGAGCCCTACCGGATCAAGATGGTCGAGCCGCTCTCCGTCACCACCCGCGAGCAGCGCCAGCGGGCCATCGAGGACGCGGGGTACAACACCTTCCTGCTGCCGAGCAGCATGTGCGGGATCGACCTGCTCACCGACTCGGGAACCTCCGCGATGAGCGACCGCCAGTGGTCCGCGCTGATGATGGGCGACGAGGCGTACGCCGGTGCCCGCTCCTTCGACAACCTCGAGCGGGCCGTCCAGGAGACCTACGGCCTCCCCTACGTCGTGCCGACCCACCAGGGACGCGGCGCCGAGCACCTGATCAGCAAGATCCTCATCTCGCCCGGCCAGTACGTCCCGGGCAACATGTACTTCACGACGACCCGGCTGCACCAGGAGCTGGCCGGCGGTGCCTTCGTCGACATCATCATCGACGAGGCCCACGACCCGACCAGCCTGCACCCGTTCAAGGGCAACGTCGACATCGCCAAGCTCGAGCGCCTCATCGCCGAGGTCGGGGCGGAGAACATCGCCTACGTCAACGTCGCCGTCACGGTGAACATGGCCGGCGGCCAGCCCGTGTCGATGGCCAACCTGCGGGCCGTCCGCGAGGTCTGCGACCGGCACGGCATCATCCTGTGGTCCGACGCGACCCGGCTCGCCGAGAACGCGTTCTTCATCCAGGAGCGCGAGGAGGGCTACGCCGACCGGTCCTGTGCCTCGATCGTCCTCGAGATGATGTCGGTGTTCGACGGGCTGACCATGTCGGGCAAGAAGGACGCCCTGGTCAACATCGGCGGGTTCCTCGCGATGCGCAGCGAGGACATCCTGCTCAAGGCCCGAGAGCTGGTCGTCGTCTACGAGGGCATGCCGACCTACGGCGGGCTCGCCGGGCGCGACCTCGAGGCGATGGCCGTCGGCCTGCGCGAGGCCGTCGACGACCACTACCTCGCCAGCCGGGTCGGCCAGGTGCGCTACCTCGGCCAGCAGCTCATCGACGCCGGCGTGCCGGTGATCCAGCCGATCGGCGGGCACGCCGTCTTCGTCGACGCCGCGGCCTTCCTCCCGCACCTCGCCCAGGACGACCTGCCGGCCCAGGCCTTGGCGGCCGCGCTGTTCGTCGAGTCCGGCGTCCGGGCGATGGAGCGTGGGATCGTCTCGGCGGGCCGCACGCCCGAGGGCGATAACCGGCACCCGAAGCTCGAGATGGTCCGGCTGACCATCCCCCGCCGGGTCTACACGAACCGGCACATGGACGTCGTCGCCGACGCGGTCATCGAGCTGTGGCAGCGCCGCGAGAGCATCACCGGGCTCCGGTTCGTCTACGAGTCGCCGACCCTGCGCTTCTTCACCTCGCGCTTCGAGCCCCTCCCGGCCCGGGCCTCGGGGGCATACGCCGCGGCGAGCGCCGACGAGGACGCCCTCACCCCTGCCTGACCGGCCGGCCGGACCGCCGTGCGCGGTCGGGCCCAACGGTCACCGGTCGCAGCGGGCGCGAGGCTCACCTCACCGCCTCCCTTTCAAGGCCCCCGCCCACTGCGCCCGACAACGGGGTTGGACGCAGTGGGCGGGTCTTCGGGTCCTCGCCCGCCCCCACCCCCGTTGAGGGGAGGCAACACGCCTGGTGTGCCAACGGCATACCGGCGTGTTGCCTCCTCTCAAGGCCCACGGACCCCGGCCCTGTGGATATCCCGTCGGGGTAGGTCGGGCAGCGGAGCACGCTGGCCCCGTGCGACGCGAACCTCTTCCGGCCGCGCTGTCGGCAGCTCCCTTCACGGTCGCCGACGCCAGGTCGGCCCGGGTGCGACCGAAGCGGCTGCGCGGCCTCGACCTGGCCCGGACGACGCAGTCGGTCCGAGCGCCCGTCCCGCTGACGACCCTCAACGCGCGCGCCTCGGCGTTCGCCCTCGCCCTGCCGGCCGACTCGGTCTTCTCGCACGTCACGGCCGCCCAGCTGTGGGGGCTGACGCTGCCACCGCGTCTGGCCCGGCAGACCCGACTGGACGTGATCCGGGCGAGTGAGCGTGGCAGGGTCACCAGACACGGGTGCTGCGGCCACCGCGGGCTGGAGATCCGCGAGGTGGACGTGGTGCAGGGCGTGCGGGTCGTCGCCCTCGCCGATCTGTGGTGCGACCTCGGCGCGCTCGTCGGTCGTGGCCTCGACGTCGACGACCTGGTGGTCATCGGTGACGAGGTCCTTCGCCGCCTCGACGGCCTCACCCGGGCCGGCTCGGTCTCGGACCCCGCCACGGCACGACAGCACGACCCGACGGGTCCGGTCGTCTCCGCGGGCAGGACGGCCCTCCTCACGGCCCTGAGCAGGCGGGGGCACCATCGCGGCAAGCGCTCGCTCGACGAGGCGTCCCGGCTGCTCCGGCCGGGCGTCCGCTCTCCCATGGAGACCCGAGCGCGGCTGATGTTCCACCGCGCCGGGTTCCCCGAGCCACTGGTCAACCACCCCGTCCACACCGACCCGGGCGAGTGGCTGCTCGAAGGGGATCTCGTGTGGCGCGACCAGCGCGTCATCGGCGAGTACCAGGGGGCGGTGCACGCCCCCATCGCACGCCGCAGCAGCGACGCCCACCGCCGCGGCCTGGCCGAGGACGCCGGCTGGCGGATGCTGGAGATCTTCGCCGAGGACGTCTTCCGCCCGGCCCGACGCGTCACCTGCCTCACCCGGTTCGCGCGGGTCCTCGGTCTCGACGTGGCGACCCTCCGGATCGCCTAGCCCACGCCGACCCCCAGCCGTCGGCCTCTCCCCGCCGTTGAGAGGCGCCAACACGCCGAGTGGCGTCACGGCATACAGGCGTGTTGCCCCCTGTCAACGGTGCCGAGGTGGCGACCACGGGCATGGGAGATCGGCAGCAGCCCCCGAGCAGGTATGCCGCCCTCAGCCGTAGGTGCGGAACCCGCGGCCGGTCTTACGGCCGAGGTAGCCCGCCGTCACGAGATGCTCGAGCAGGGGCGCCGGGGCGAACCCCGGTTCGCGGAACTCGACATACAGCTCGTGCTCGATGGCCAGCGACACGTCGAGCCCGACGACGTCGAGCAGGTCGAACGGTCCCATGGGCAGTCCGCAGCCGGTCTTCATCGCCGTGTCGATGTCGTCGGCGCCGGCGTAGTGGGCCTCGAGCATCTTCACGGCGTCGTTGAGGTAGGGGAACAGCAAGGCGTTGACGATGAACCCCGACCGGTCACCGCAGGTCACGGGGTGCTTGCCGACGGTCGTGCACAGGTTCCGGACGGTGGCGATGACGTCGGGCGCCGTCGAGACGGTGTGGACGACCTCGACCAGCTTCATGATCTGCGCCGGGTTGAAGAAGTGCATGCCGATGACGTCCTGCGGCCGGCTCGTCACCTTCGCGCAGTCGATGATCGGCAGTGACGAGGTCGTCGTGGCAAGGATCGCGCCCGCCTTGCAGATCGTGTCGAGGTCGCGGAACAGCTCCTGCTTGACGTCGATGTCCTCGGCGATCGCCTCGACGACGAGGTCGACGTCGGCGAGGTCGGCCCGCGAGGTGCTGCCGGTCAGCCGGGCGACGAGCGCGTCGGCGTCCTCCTGGGTGGCCCGGCCCTTCTCGACCGCCCGAGCCTGCGATGCGACGATCTTGGCGCTGACGGCGTCGACCTTGTCCTGGGTGCGGGCGACATACGTCACCGGGAACCCGGCCTTGGCGAACACCTCGATGATCCCCGTCGCCATCGTCCCCGAGCCGACGACGCCGACGCTCGTGACCTCGCGCAGCACGACGCCCTCGGGGCCCCCGCCGGAGGGGGTCTGCCCATCGGGGAGGATCTCGGAGCTGCCGGGGGCGGCAT
This sequence comes from uncultured Actinomycetota bacterium, assembly GCA_963800435.1. Taxonomy (GTDB): domain Bacteria; phylum Actinomycetota; class Actinomycetes; order Actinomycetales; family Dermatophilaceae; genus CAVSJJ01. Next base: position 353,743 of record CAWDBE010000008.1, on the reverse strand, counting down.
ACGTGTAGAACCCGCGTCCGCTCTTTCGGCCCTTGAGCCCGGCGCTCACCATCTGCTTGATGATCGGCCGCGGAGCGTGCAGCCGGTCCCGGCCCTGCCGGTACATCGTGTCGAGGATCGCGTATGCCGTGTCGAGACCGATGAGGTCGAGAAGGGCCAGCGGGCCCAACGGGTAGCCGCAGCCGAAGCGCATGGCGGCGTCGATGTCCTCGCGGGAGGCGTACTTGTTCTCGTACATCGACACGGCGTGGTTGAGGTAGCCGAACAGCAGGGCGTTGGCGATGAAGCCGGCCTTGTCGCCGACGATGACCGGGGCCTTGCCCAGCTGCTCCGCGAAGGCCTTGACGTCGGAGAACACGTCGTCGGCGGTGATGACGGTGCGCACCACCTCGACGAACTTCAGCACCGGCGCCGGGTTGAAGAAGTGCATGCCGACGACGCGCTTGGGGTTCGAGGTGGCCACGGCGATCTCGGTGACCGACAGCGACGAGGTGTTGGTGGCGAGCACCGCGTCCTCGGCGACGACGGTGTCGAGCCGGGCGAAGATCCCCTTCTTCAGCTCGAGGCTCTCCGGGACGGCCTCGACGACGAGCTGGCAGTCGGCGAGATCGGCGAGGTCGGTCGTGTACGTCACCCGGCGGTGAAGGGCGTCGTACTCCTCCTGCGTCATCTTGCCGCGTTCGAGGGCCCGGCCGGTGCTCTTGGCGAGCACCCCCCTGCCCCGGACGACGCCCGCGTCGTCGACCTCCACGGCCACGACCGCGATGCCGTTGCGGGCGATGACCTCCACGATGCCGGCACCCATGGTGCCGAGTCCGATGACGCCGACCGTGCTGAACTCTCGAGCCATGCCTGCGATCCTCGCATCTGCCGTGTGTCGTCAGGGGCCGAGGCCGGCGTGAGGCTGCCCACCATCGGCCAGGGTGTCCGAGGCTACCGTCCGTCCCCGACGGGGCGCGCGGCAGGCTACCACTCGTGGCCGGCGCCGAGGAGCGCCGCCTCGGCGTCGAAACGCTGCCGCGCGGTGAGCGGGCTCCGCTCGGAGGGGAGGGGGATGTCCAGGCTGCGGCAGTACTCGATGAGGACGTAGTCGTAGGCCCAGCTGCAGGCCGCGAGCCGGGATGCCTTGGCGGGCTGGTTACCCTCCTCGACCCGGATGATCTCGCCCCCCAGGCGGCGCAGCTCCAGACCGAGCAGCACCGGAGGCAGCGGCTGGCTCGCCCGGCGACGCCGTAGCGCCAGCCGGGCCACCAGCCACTCGACCGGCGCCCGCAGCAGGCGGGGTGGCTCACCGGACACGAACCAGGCGAACAGGACGATCTCGAGGCCGAAGACGGCGCACAGCAGGGCCGCGCACAGCGCCACCGCCAGCAAGACCGCCATGTCCTCACCTCACGTCGAGTGTGCGACGTGGCCCGTGGCGAAGGCAACCCGCTCAGCGGTTACGGGTACATCTCGGCGGGCCGAACGGTCGGTGCGCAGCGACCGTCCCGCAGTGGCGTCCCGGTACCGGCCGTCAGGACAGTCGCTCAGTCGCCGGCGACGGGAGGGGCCAGGCCGAACCGGGCCAGACGCTCGGGGGCGACGCCGCTCACCCCGGGTGGGACGGCGCCGATGGCCGCGAGCACCGCGTCGACGAGGTCGAGGGCGCTGTCGGCCGACAGCTCGAGGGCCACCCGGGCATCGGGCGGGCCGTCGGCCGGCGTGAGGTCGATGTTGAGCGTGTGCTCGGCCATCGCGGCGACGGGGTGGTCCAGGTAGACGGTGGCGTCGGCCAGCCGGACCCAGCGCTGGGGACCCTTGCCCGCCCCGGCGACGCGGACCCGTTCGGTCGTGTACGTGCACATCTCAGCGCCCCCATCCCGTCGCAGTGCCCAGGTGCTGGGCGAGGAAGTCCGAGACGAGCTGCCAGCCGTCGGTCGCCGCGCCCACCCGGTAGCTCGGGCGGTTGACCGCGAAGAACCCGTGCCCCGCGTCGTCGAAGGAGCGGAAGGTGTGCTCCTTGCCCGCCTCGGTGAGCAGCACGTCGAGCTCGGCCACCTCGGCGGGGGCGGGGTTGCGGTCCTCGGCACCGAACAGCCCGAGCAACGGGCAGGAAAGGTCGCCGAGCATCGGCCGCAGGCTGGTGACGGCCAGGCCCGGCCGGTCCGCGGGCGGGGCAGCCAGGACGAAGGCCCCGTAGCAGTCGACCGCCGCGTCCAGGTCGAGCGAGCACGCGGCGAGCACGCTCTGCCGGCCGCCGGAGCAGAACCCGATGACCCCGACCCGGCCGCTGCCCCCCGGCACGGCCCGCAGGTGCTCGACCGCCCCGGCCACGTCGCCGACGAGCTGGCCGTCGGACACCCCGCCGTTCGCCCGGTTGGCCGCCGACGCATCGTCCGGCGCCGCCCCCGGGGCGTCCCGGTGGTGCAGGTTGGGGCACACCGCGGCGTACCCCCACGAGGCGAACCGGCGCACGATCTCCTTGGTGGCCTCGTCGAACCCCGGCATGTGGTGGATGACGACCATCCCGCCCGCCCCGGTCGGTGCGACGGGCGTGGCGGCATACGCCTCGATGACGTCGCCGTGGTGCCCGGTCACCGTCGTCGTCCCACTCGTGAACGCGTCGCTCATGGCTGGCCCGCCCCGACCTCGTGGTGCAGGTCGGCCAGGTCCTCGCTGGCCAGCAGCCGCCGGTCGGCGAGCTCCCTCAGCACCGGCACCGCCGCGGCCAGGGCCGAGCGTTGGGCCTCGCCCAGCGCCTCGATGTCCTCGCTCAGCTGCGAGGTGCTCTCTCGCCGCAGCCCGTCGAGGGTGTGCTCGCCTGCGTCGGACAACCGCACGACATACACCCGGTGGTCCTCCGGGTCGCGGTCGCGCATCACCCAGCCCGCGTCGCGCAGGATCTCGACCAGCCGGGTCATGCTCGCGGGCGAGACCCCCATCTGCACCGCCAGGTCGCCCTGGCGCAGACCGGACGGGCGGCGCTGCAGCGCGGTGAGGGCCGCGAGCCGGGTGGGGGTGACCCCGGACTTCGTCGCCGGCGTGCGCAGGTGGTAGGCGAGGCGGTTGACCTCGGTCCGCAGCGCGCCGGCGAGCTCCACGGTCGGGGTGTGGGACGAGGTCATGACAGGGCCTCCTGGAGCTCGGGCGGGGTAGGGCTCGACGAGGCGTCGGCGGCCTCCTCGTCGACGTGGACGTACCTGCCACCGCGCAGCCAGGATGCCCCGGCGGCGACCAGGCAGGCAACGATGGCGAACCCGAAGGCCACCGACAGCCCGTCGTGGAACGGGCCGGAGACCAGCGAGGGGAAGAACGAGTGCCCGCTGAGGTATGCCGCGTCCGGGGCCGGCAGCCGGTGCATCGTCTGGGGGCCCAGCAGCGAGACGATGGGGTTGTAGCCGAGCAGGGAGGCGAACAGCACCGCCACGGGCGGCAGCGCGCCGACCTGCTGGGCCTGCGCCGCCGGGACCCCGTGGGCGGTCAGCCCGCTCGTCATCGCCGCCGGCAGCGACCCGGCCAGCCCGGTGACCATGAGCGAGAAGAAGATGCCGATCGACAGCACCATGGCGGTGTTCTGGAAGGTCGTGCTCATCCCGGCCCCCACGCCGCGACGGTAGGACGGCAGGGCGTTCATGATCCCGGCACGGTTCGGCGAGGCGAACAGCCCCATACCGAGGCCGTTGACGAACAACGCCCCGGCGAACGGCACGTAGGAGAACTCCACCGGCAGGGCGAGCAGCCAGCCGAAGCTCGCGGCAGCGATGAGCATGCCCCCGGTGGCGAACGGGCGGGCGCCGAAGCGGTCGGACAGCCAGCCCGAGATCGGACCGGCGACGAGGAAGCCGGCGGTCATCGGGAGCATGAAGATGCCGGCCCACAGCGGGGTGGACGCGAAGGAGTAGCCGTGCTCCGGCAGCCAGATGCCCTGTAGCCAGATGATCAGGATGAACATCAGCCCACCGCGACCGAGGCCCGACAGCAGGCTGGCGACGTTGCCCGCCGTGAAGGCCCTGATCCGGAACAGGTCGATGTGGAACATCGGGTGCGACACCGTGGTCTCGACCCAGGTGAACACACCGAGGAGCGCGAGCCCGCCGCCGAGCCCGGTGAGCACCCAGGGGTTGGTCCAGCCCATGACGTGCCCGCCGTAGGGCTGGATGCCGTAGGTGATCCCGCTGAGGATGGCGACCAGGCCGACACCGAAGGTGAGGTTCCCGGCCCAGTCGATCCTGCCCTCGCGCCGCTCTCCGGTGTCCTCGAGCTTGTAGTAGGCCCAGATCGTCCCGAACAGGCTGACCGGGACCGAGACGAGGAAGACCAGGCGCCAGTGGACCGGGGCCAGCAGGCCGCCGATGACCAGGCCGAGGAAGGACCCGGCTATGCCCGCGACCATGTTGAGGCCGAGCGCGAGCCCGCGCTGGTGGGCCGGGAAGGCGTCGGTGATGATCGCGCTGGAGTTCGCCATGAGGAGCGCGCCGCCGACGCCCTGCAGGAGGCGCATGACGATGAGCCACAGGGCGCCGGGGGTGCCGGTCAGCCACGTCACCGAGAGCAGGACGGAGAAGACGGTGAAGATGGCGAAGCCCGCGTTGTACATCCGGACCCGCCCATACATGTCGCCGAGCCGCCCGAAGCTCACGACGAGCACGGCGGTGACGACGAGGTAGCCCATCATGAGCCAGAGCAGCAGGCTGGAGTTGCCGGGTGCGAGCGGGTCGATGGCCAAGCCGCGGAAGATGTCGGGGAGCGCGATGAGCAGGATCGAGCTGTTGACCGTCGCGATGAGGATGCCCAGGGTCGTGTTGGACAGCACGACCCACTTGGCGTGCGGGCCGCGGTGCGGGCTGGAGTTCGGTTTCATTAGTTCAAGCGTACTAACTACTTGCGGGTATCACCCCCTCCAGCTCAGGTCTGCCTTACCGTGCCGGCGGAACGCCCCCCGAGCCCAGGTAGGGTGGGCGCTCGTGCGGGTGGTCATCGCGACGTGCAGCGTCGACTACGACGGGCGGCTCTCCGCCCACCTGCCCCTGGCGACCCGGCTGCTGCTCGTCAAGGCCGACGGCTCCGTCCTCGTCCACTCCGACGGTGGGTCCTACAAGCCGCTCAACTGGATGTCTCCGCCGTGCTCGATGGCCGAGGTCGCACCCGACGAGGTCGAGGCGGCCGACGGGGTCAGCGCCGTCTGGGTCGTCCAGCACGCCAAGTCCGAGGACCGGCTGCGGGTGCGGATCCACGAGGTCCACCACGACTCGGCCCACGACCTCGGGGTCGACCCGGGCCTGGTCAAGGACGGCGTCGAGGCACACCTGCAGGCCCTGCTCGCCGAGCACATCACCACCCTCGGCGAGGGCTGGACGCTCGTGCGGCGGGAGTACATGACGGCGATCGGGCCGGTCGACATCCTGTGCCGTGACGCCGCGGGAGGCACGGTTGCGGTCGAGATCAAGCGCCGCGGCGAGATGGACGGGGTCGAGCAGCTCACCCGCTACCTCGAGCTGATGAACCGCGACCCCCACCTGGCCCCGGTGACCGGCATCTTCGCCGCCCAGGCCATCAAGCCGCAGGCGCGCACCCTCGCCCAGGACCGCGGCATCCGGTGTGTGGTCCTCGACTACGACGAGCTACGCGGCATCGACACCAGCGCTCACCGGCTGTTCTGACCCTGCTCCTGAGGGGATCGGACCACCGCGTTGTCGGTGCCCCCCGGCCAGTCCAGCACCCGCCACCCGTCATCGCCGATCTCGACCCGGGCGGGCACGGCGTGGGGTGGGTAGCCGTCGGCGGCCAGGTCGTTGGGCACGTTCCCCGACAGCCTGGGGACTGCGAACGACAAAACCCCGCCGTGGGTGAACACGAGCACCGTCTCGCCGCGGTGCTGGTCGGCGATATGTACCAGCGCGCCCCGGACGCGCTCGAGAACCTCGTGCCCCGACTCGGCCCCAGGGACCCGGGCGTCGAGGTCCCCGGCGATCCAGCGCTCGTAGACACCCTGGAACGAGGGGTCCCCGACCGGCCGCCCCGCGCACTCACCGACCCGGATCTCCTCGAGGCCGGTGATCTCGACGACCGCCAGGTCGAGGGCGTCGCCCGCCAGCAGCGCCGACTCGACCGCGCGCTCCAGGGTGCTGGAGAAGACCCGGGCGACCCGCTCCGGGGCGACGGCGGCGGCGAGCGCACCGACCTGCTGGATGCCCAGGTCGGTGAGCCGGCCGCCGTCGTCGGACAGCACCTGGGCGTGCGGGTGCTCCGCGTCGCCGGGTCGGGCGAGCAGGAGGGTCGCGGCGCACTGCAAGGCCATCCGACGATGGTATGCCGCCTACCCCAGGGCTCGCATGGGTGCTCGGGCCCCCGGGCGGGTCTCCTGCACTCAGGTGGGTCGGGGTTCGGGGTCCCGGGGCGACAGGCCGTGCGCGCCGCGGATCACGTCGACGAACCTCGCCATGATCTCGGTGAGGCCGAAGTCCTTGGGGGTGAAGACCTCCGCGACGCCGAGCTCCTTGAGCCGGGCGCCGTCGGACTCGGGGATGATGCCGCCGACGATGACCGGGACGTCGTCGAGCCCGGCCGCCCGCATCCGGTCCAGGACCTCGGGCACCAGCTCCATGTGCGACCCGGAGAGGATCGACAGGCCCACGAGGTGGACGTCCTCGGCGACGGCCGCCGCGACGATCTGCTCGGGGGTCAGCCGGATGCCCTGGTAGACGACCTCGAACCCGGCGTCGCGGGCCCGTACGGCGACCTGCTCGGCACCGTTGGAGTGCCCGTCGAGACCCGGCTTGCCGACCAGGACCCGCAGCCGCCGACCAAGGTCCCCGCCGGTGGCAGCGACCGCCGCCCGCACGGCGGTGAGGTCTGCACTCGACGGTGCGACGGCTCCCGTCGCACCTCCGACGCCCGTCGGGGCGCGGTACTCGCCGAACACCTCTCGCAGCGCGCCCGTCCACTCCCCCGTCGTCACCTCGGCGCGGGCGCACTCGAGTGAGGCCGCCATGAGGTTCGCATCGGACCGGGCGTCGGCCCGCAGCCGCGCCAGCGCCTCCGCAGCCCGCCGGCCCCGCTCCGGATCCGCGTCACGGCGCTCCCGCCAGGCGCGCACGGCGTCGGCGGCCGCGGCCTCGACACCGGGGTCGACGCTCTGGATGGCCTCGTCGAGGTCGGCGGTCAGCGGATTGGGCTCGGTCGTCTCGAACCGGTTGACTCCGACGACCACATCCGCACCGACCTCGATCCGCTGCCGGCGCAGGGCGTGCGAGGCGACGAGAGCGGACTTCATGTACCCACTCTCGACAGCCGGGACGGCCCCGCCCATCTCCTGCACCCTGTCGATCTCGGCCCGGGCCCCCGAGAGGAGCTCGTCGACCTTCGCCTGGACGACCGGCGACCCGCCGAACAGGTCGTCGTACTCGAGCAGGTCCGACTCGTAGGCCAGCACCTGCTGCATCCGCAGCGACCACTGCTGGTCCCACGGCCTCGGCAGGCCGAGCGCCTCGTTCCACGCGGGAAGCTGCACGGCCCGGGCCCGCGCGTCCTTGGACAGGGTGACTGCGAGCATCTCGAGCACGATCCGCTGGATGTTGTTCTCCGGCTGGGCCTCGGTGAGGCCGAGGCTGTTGACCTGGACGCCGTAGCGGAACCGCCGAAGCACCGGGTCGGTCACGCCGTAGCGGTCACGGGTCAGGTCGTCCCACAGCTCGACGAAGGCCCGCATCTTGCACATCTCCTCGACGAAGCGCACCCCGGCATTGACGAAGAACGAGATCCGCGCCACGACCTCACCGAACCGCTCGGGCGGCACCTGCCCGGAGTCGCGCACCGCGTCGAGGACGGCGATGGCCGTGCACATGGCATAGGCGATCTCCTGGACCGGCGTCGCCCCGGCCTCCTGGAGGTGGTAGCTGCAGATGTTGATGGGGTTCCACGACGGGATCTCGGTGACCGTGTAGGTGATGACGTCGGTTGTGAGTCGCAGCGACGGGCCCGGCCCGAAGACGTAGGTCCCGCGGGAGAGGTACTCCTTGATGATGTCGTTCTGGGTCGTCCCGGCGAGGGCCCGCACCGCCTCGGCCGGGTCCTCCCCGGCCTCGCGGGCCTGGTCCTCGGCGGCGACCTGGTAGAGGGCCAGCAGCCACATCGCCGTGGCGTTGATCGTCATCGACGTGTTCATCCGGCTGAGCGGGATCTGGTCGAACAGCGCGCGCATGTCGCCGATGTGGCTGATCGGGACGCCGACCTTGCCGACCTCACCGCGCGCGAGGACGTGGTCCGGGTCGTAGCCCGTCTGGGTGGGCAGGTCGAAGGCCACCGACAGCCCGGTCTGCCCCTTGTCGAGGTTGAGCCGGTAGAGGGCGTTGCTGGCCGCGGCGCTGGAGTGCCCGGCATAGGTCCGCATGACCCACGGTCGGTCCCGCTCGGGTCGCGGGGCGAGGGACGGTGCGGGCTCAGCGGGCACGCCGGACTGGCCGGGATCGGGCTCGGTCATGCCCCGACGGTACCCGTGAGTCGGCCGACCCGGCAGCGGGGCCGGCAGGTGAGTGCGGGCACACCGCCCAGCGGTCGACGGCGGGGCGCCAGCGGTCGGCTCACGGCGGGGATGCCGGGAGGCCGCCGCGACGGCTCAGCCGGCCTGGGCGCCCACCCCAGCGACCGCGAGGCCGGTGGGGCTCGGCGTGCCGTCGGCCGCGGGGACGATGACAGACCCGAGCCGGGCCTGGCGCAGCAGTCGCATCGAGCGGCCGTCCCGCACGGCGACCCGTAGCCGCACCCCGGCCCGCCGGGCGCGCTGGAGGCACTCGACGAGCATCCCGATGGCCGTCGAGTCGCCGATCTCCGCCTCGCTGAGGTCCAGCAGGACGTTGGCGTTCCCGGCGTCGATGATGTGGTGCAAGGTCAGTCGGAGGTCCGGAACCGTCCGGACGTCGAGCCGACCGGTCATGACGACAGTGCATCCATGGTCGTCGCATTCCTGGGTCACGGTCATGGTCTGCACGCCCCTACTCGTGCGTGGTGCCCCCTGCGGCACCGGTGGCGCCCCTGCGGCACCGCGACCATTACATCTGGCCGCGACCCCAGAGGTTGGCAACGGCGGGTAAAGAAATGTCAAAGTTCTGAGAGGCTGGCGCCATGGTCAACTTGACGCGCATCTACACCCGGACCGGCGACGACGGAACGACGGGGCTCGGCGACTTCAGCCGCACCCGCAAGACCGACCCGCGGCTGGCGGCCTACGCCGACGTCAACGAGACCAACGCTGCGGTGGGGGTCGTCCTCGCCGTCGGGGGGCTCGAGGACGACGTCCGCGCCACGCTCGGTCGGATCCAGAACGACCTGTTCGACGTCGGGGCCGACCTCTGCACTCCGCTGCAGGCGACCTACGAGCACCCGCCGCTGCGGGTGCGCCAGCAATGGGTGGACGAGCTCGAGGCCGACTGCGACACCTACCTGGAGCGGCTCGAGCCGCTGCGGTCGTTCATCCTGCCGGGCGGCAGCCTCGCGGCGGCCCACCTCCACGTCGCCACGACGGTGGCCCGGCGCGCGGAGCGCTCGACCTGGGCCGCCGTCGAGGCCTACGGCACCGACCCGGGCTCCACGACGGGCGAGGGCGGGGTCAACGTCGTCGCCGCCGCATACCTCAACCGGCTCTCCGACCTGCTGTTCATCGTGTCCAGGGTGGCCAACCTCCCCGGGGGGGACGTGCTGTGGCGGCCCGGTGGCGGGCGGGAGCCCCGGTCGGAGGGCTGACGCCGTCCCGGGGCCGCGGCGGCGGAGGTTCAGGTGATGTTGACGTTCAGGCCGGGCGGCGAGCTCTCGAGCCAGGCCCGCAGGGCGGTGTAGGCGGGCAGCGCGAGGGCGAGGCCGCAGGGCAGGGGCCCGCACATCCCGGCCACCTCGACCGCGTCCGGCAGCCCGGGGATCGGCTCCGCGACCGGGGTGGGGGTGCCGAGGTCGAGCTCGTGGCGCATCCACGAGCTCTGCGGGCGCACCGACGGGCCGACGACGGTGAACCAGTCGAGCCGGGCACCCGACAGGCGAGCGAGGCCGAGCCGCCAGCGCGGCTCGGCCTCGGTGCGCAGGGCGCACAGCATGAGCGGGCGCCCGTCGGAGATGTACTGGCGGCGGACCCAGACGTAGGCGAGGGTCAGCGCGACGAGAACGGCCACCAGCGCGAGGACGCTCTCAGCGGTGACCAGTGGCGTCATCGTGACCGGCTCCCCCGGGCCGCCGTCGGCTAGGCCGACATGGCCGAGGCGTCGACCGCCTCGGAGATGATCGTCACTCGGTCGTGGTCGACGGAGAGGAAGCCGCCGTCGACCATCGCCGTCTGCACTCCGCCGTCTGCATGGATGCGGACCTCGCCCTCGGCGAGGATGACCAACAGCGGGCTGTGCCCGGGCAGGATGCCGATGTCGCCGTCGATCGAGCGGGCGCTCACCTGGCTCGCCTCACCCAACCACACCTGGCGGTCGGCGGCGACGAGTTCGACCTGAAGCTGGCTCACGGCGTCCTCCGGGGTTCGTGTCGGGTCAGTCTAGACGTTCGCTCGGCGCTGCGGACTCACGAGGCCATCTGGGCGCTGATGTCCTCGTCGACATCGTCCTCGGGCTCCTTGACGGCCCGGGTCGCGCCGTTGACGCCGCGCATGACGTGGAAGACGAGCAGAGCGGCGGCGCTGCCGAGGGCGATACCGGCGAACTCGAAGTCGCCGACCTTCCAGGTGTAGTCGGCGATGCCGACGACAAGGGCGATGGCGGCCGTCATGAGGTTGATCGGGTTGCCGAAGTCGACGCGGTTCTGGACCCAGATCCGGACGCCGAGCAGGCCGATCATCCCGTAGAGGACGGTCCCCGCCCCGCCGAGGACGCCCTGCGGGACGGTGGCGATGAGCTCGCCGAACTTCGGGGAGAACGACAGGAGCAGCGCGACCACGGCCGCGACCCAGTAGGCGGCCGTGGAGTAGATCTTGGTCGCCGCCATGACCCCGATGTTCTCGGCGTAGGTCGTGGTGCCCGAGCCGCCGCCGACGCCGGCCAGGGTGGTGGCCAGGCCGTCGGCCATGAGCGCCCGGCCCATGACGGGGTCGAGGTCGCGCTCGGTCATCAGGGCGACCGACTTGACGTGCCCGACGTTCTCGGCGACGAGCACGAGGACGACCGGGATGAACAGCCCCGCGAGCGACCAGCTGAAGGTCGGCGACGTGAAGTGCGGGAGCCCGACCCAGGACGCCGTGTCGACCTTGTCGAAGCTGACCTCACCACGGACCAGCGCGGCGAGGTAGCCGGCGACGACGCCGATGAGGATCGCGAGGCGGCCCACCAGGCCCTTGAACAGCACCATGACGAGCGCGATCACCGCGAGGGTGACCAGGGCGGTCACCGGCGAGACGACGAAGTTGTTCTTCGCGGCCGGCGCGAGGTTGAGGCCGATGAGGGCCACGATCGTGCCCGTCACCACCGGCGGCATCAGGGCCTGCAACCACCGGTCGCCGACGCCTTGGACCAGCACGCCGACGAGGAAGAGCGTGACACCGGCCATGACGACGCCGCCGAGGGCTCCGGCCATCCCCTGGCCGCCCTTCATCGCCGCGCCGATCGGCGCGAGGAAGGCGAACGACGAGCCGAGGTAGCTCGGGATGCGCCCCGCCGTCAGGACCAGGAAGATCATCGTCCCGAGGCCCGAGAAGAACAGCGTCGTGGCCGGCGGGAAGCCGGTCAGCAGCGGGACGAGGAAGGTCGCGCCGAACATGGCGACGACGTGCTGTGCCCCGACCCCGATCGTGCGCGGCCAGCTGAGCCGCTCGTCGGGGGCCACCACCTCGCCGGAGGTGGGTGCCTTCCCGTCTCCGTGCAGGGTCCAGCCCAGCCCCAGGGGGTTACCGCTCATCCTCGTGCGCCTTCCTCACGTGCTGTTGTCCCACCGGCAGGGCCGGCCTCCTGTGGAGACCGGCCCTGCCGGGGGTGGTTCTGGGGCGTCAGAGGTTCTTCTGGATCTCGGCCCACTGACGCTCGACGTCGTCGAGCCCGCCGCACATGAAGAACGCCTGCTCGCCGACGTTGTCGAAGTCGCCGTCGCAGATCTTGGTGAAGGCCTCGATGGTGTCGGTCAGCGGGACCGTCGAGCCCTCGATGCCGGTGAACTGCTTGGCGACGTAGGTGTTCTGGGAGAGGAACCGCTGCAGCCGCCGCGCCCGGTTGACCAGGATCTTGTCCGCCTCGGACAGCTCGTCGATGCCGAGGATGGCGATGATGTCCTGGAGCTCCTTGTTGCGCTGGAGGATCTGCTTGACGCGCAGCGCTGTGGTGTAGTGCTCCTCGGTGATGTAGCGGCGGTCGAGGATCCGGCTCGTCGAGGCGAGCGGGTCCACTGCCGGGTAGATGCCGAGCGAGGCGATCTCGCGGGAGAGCTCGGTCGTCGCGTCGAGGTGCGCGAAGGTCGTCGCCGGGGCTGGGTCCGTGTAGTCGTCGGCCGGGACGTAGATGGCCTGCATCGAGGTGATCGAGTGGCCGCGGGTCGAGGTGATCCGCTCCTGGAGCGTGCCCATCTCGTCGGCGAGGGTGGGCTGGTAGCCGACCGCGGACGGCATCCGCCCGAGCAGCGTGGACACCTCGGAGCCTGCCTGGGTGAACCGGAAGATGTTGTCGATGAACAGGAGCACGTCCTGCTTCTGGACGTCGCGGAAGTACTCGGCCATCGTCAGCGCCGACAGGGCCACCCGCAGACGGGTGCCTGGCGGCTCGTCCATCTGGCCGAAGACCAGCGCGGTCTGCCCGAGGACCCCGGCCTCGTCCATCTCCGCGATGAGGTCGTTGCCCTCGCGGGTCCGCTCACCCACACCCGCGAACACCGACACGCCACCGTGGTCGCGCGCCACGCGGGCGATCATCTCCTGGATGAGGACGGTCTTGCCGACACCGGCGCCGCCGAACAGGCCGATCTTGCCGCCCTGGACGTAGGGAGTGAGCAGGTCGATGACCTTGATGCCCGTCTCGAACATCTGCGTCCGCGACTCGAGCTGGTCGAAGGCCGGCGCCGGGCGGTGGATCCCCCACCGCTCCTTGACGTCGAGGGTCTCACCCTCCTTGAGGTTGAGACAGACTCCGGTCGTGTTGAAGACGTGGCCGAGGGTGATGTCGCCGACCGGCACCGTGATCGGGCCACCGGTGTCCTGGACCCGGGTGCCACGGACGAGGCCGTCGGTCGGCTGCAGCGAGATCGCCCGGACCATGTTGTCGCCGATGTGCTGGGCGACCTCGAGGTTGAGGATCTTCTTCCGCGGCTCGCCCTCGGACTCCACCTCGGCGGAGACGTCGATCTCGGCAGTGAGCAGGTTGTACTGCTCGGGCATCGCGTCCCCTGGGAACTCGACGTCGACGACCGGGCCGATGATCCGGGCGATGCGCCCGACCCCACCGGTCGTGGCGCTGTCCGTGGCTGTGGTCGCAGTGGCAGTCATGGTCTCTTCCTCACTTGCTGTCGGCGAGAGCGTTGGCGCCGCCGACGATCTCGCTGATCTCTTGGGTGATCTCGGCCTGGCGCGCCTGGTTGGCCAGCCGGGTGTACTTCTTGATGAGGTCGTCCGCGTTGTCCGTCGCGGACTTCATCGCACGTTGACGCGAGGCCAGCTCGGAGGCGCTGGCACTGAGCAGGCAGGTCCAGATCCGCGAGATGACGTACTGCGGCAGCATCGTGTCGAGGACCTGCTCCGAGCTGGGCTCGAACTCGTACAGCGGCAGCGCCTCGGGCGCGGCTGAGTCGGCGACGTCGCTGGGGTCGTCGACGATCTCCAGGGGCAGCAGCCGCAGGACCCGGGGCTCCTGGTGCACCATCGTGTTGAACCGGGTGTAGACGACATGGAACTCGTCGTGCCCACCCTCCTCGAAGTCCTGGAGGAAGTCGGTGATGATGCGCTCGCCGATCTCGCGGGCCACCTCGATGGTCGGGTTGTCGGTGAACCCGGTCCATTCCGCAGCGCTCTCGCGATGGCGGAACCGGTAGAAGGCGGCGACCTTGCGGCCGACGAGGTAGGGAACGACCTCCTTGCCGTCGGCCTTGAGCCGTTCGACGAGCGACTCGCTCTCCTTGATCGCCGCCGAGGCGTAGGCGCCGGCGAGGCCGCGGTCGCTCGCGATGATGAGGACGCCCGCCCGGCGCACCTGCTCGCGCTCGGTCGTCATCGAGTGCTCGTGGTTGGAGTAGGTCGCCAGCGCCGACAGGGACCGGGTCAGCGCATGGGTGTACGGAGCGGACTCGAGCACGCGCTGACGGGCCCGGATGACGCGCGAGGCCGCCATGAGCTCCATCGCCCGGGTGATCTTCATCGTCGCGCTGACGGCCCGGATGCGCTGCCGGTACTCCCGGATCTGCGCTCCCATTCGCTTCTGCCTTCCGTTTGTTCGGTCGTCTCAGGTGACGTCGTATGCCGCGCATGCGCCGGGTGCACCGGGCGCTCGCGTGGCGCCCGGCTGACCCGCTAGCGCGGCTGCCGCTTGATCCGCTCCTGCTCGATGTCGTCGACCGACAGCTCCTCGGCCGGCTCCTCGTAGACGAGCTGGATGCCGCCGTCGCTGGGGGTGAACTGTGTCTTGAAGGCGTCGACGGTCTCGGTGAGGGCCTGCTCGGTCTCCTCCTCGAACTTGCCCGTCTCGCGGATCGCGTCGAGCAGCGCCGGCTGCTCGCGCCGGAGGAGGTCGAGGAACTCGGCCTCGAACCGCGAGATGTCCTCGACCGCCACCGAGTCGAGCTTGCCGGAGGTCCCGGCCCACACCGACACGACCTGTTCCTCGACCGGGAACGGCGAGGACTGCCGCTGCTTGAGCAGCTCGACGAGGCGGGCCCCACGGGCGAGCTGGGCACGCGACGCCGGGTCGAGGTCGGAGGCGAACATCGCGAACGCCTCCATGGCCCGGAACTGGGCGAGGTCGAGCTTGAGCCGTCCGGCGACCGACTTCATCGCCTTGATCTGTGCGGCGCCGCCTACCCGGGAGACCGACACACCCACGTCGATGGCGGGGCGGACGTTGGAGTTGAACAGGTCGGACTGGAGGTAGATCTGGCCGTCGGTGATGGAGATGACGTTCGTCGGGATGTAGGCGGAGACGTCACCGGCCTTGGTCTCGATGATCGGCAGTCCGGTCATCGACCCGGCGCCCAGGTCATCGGAGAGCTTGGCGCACCGCTCGAGCAGGCGGCTGTGGAGGTAGAAGACGTCGCCCGGGTAGGCCTCGCGGCCCGGCGGCCGGCGCAGGAGGAGGGACACGGCCCGGTAGGCCTCGGCCTGCTTGGACAGGTCGTCGAAGACGATGAGCACGTGCTTGCCGGCATACATCCAGTGCTGGCCGATGGCGGACCCGGTGTAGGGGGCGAGGTACTTGAAGCCGGCGGAGTCCGACGCGGGGGCGGCGACGATCGTCGTGTACTCCATCGCCCCGGCGTCCTCGAGGGTGGCCCGCACGGCCGCGATCGTCGAGCCCTTCTGGCCGATGGCGACATAGATGCAGCGGACCTGCTTCTTGGGGTCGCCGCTGTCCCAGAACTCCTTCTGGTTGATGATCGTGTCGACGGCGACGGTCGTCTTGCCGGTCTGCCGGTCGCCGATGATGAGCTGGCGCTGGCCGCGCCCGATCGGGGTCATCGCGTCGACGGCCTTCAGGCCCGTCTGCAGCGGCTCGGAGACGGACTGCCGCTGGACAACGGTGGGGGCCTGGAGCTCGAGGGCGCGACGACCCTCGGACTTGATCTCGCCGAGGCCGTCGATCGGGGTCCCCAGCGGGTTGATGACCCGGCCGAGGAAGGCGTCGCCGACCGGGACCGAGAGGACCTCCCCGGTCCGCTTGACCGCCTGGCCCTCCTCGATCTTCATGAAGTCGCCGAGGATGACGACACCGATCTCGTGGACGTCGAGGTTGAGCGCGATGCCCAGCGTCCCGTCCTCGAACTCGAGCAGCTCGTTGGTCATCGCCGAGGGCAGGCCCTCGACGTGCGCGATGCCGTCACCGGCGTCGACGACGCGGCCGACCTCCTCCCGGGAGGCCTGGCCGGGCTCGTAGGACTGGACATAGCTGTCCAGGGCGTCCCGGATCTCCTCCGGACGGATCGAGAGCTCCGTCATTGGTTCTTTCCTTCTCCTCGGGTTCCGGCCCGGTCCGGGTCGGTGGTGTTCGTCTGTGTACGTCGGCGTCGTGGTGCGGTCGTGCTGTGGAGTTATGGGTGGTATGCCGTGGTGCGAGGTGCGTCGGTCAGCCACCCGCCATGTGCCGTCTGGCTTCGTCGAGGCGTCGCAGCACGGTGCCGTCGACGACCTCGTCGCCGACCCGGACCCGGATGCCACCGATGACCTCGGGGTCCACCACGACCTGGAGCAGGATGGCCTTGCCGTACATCCGCGCGAGCACTGCCCGCAGCCGGGTCTCCTGGTCCTTGCTCAGCGCGGCCACTGCCGTGACGACCGCCGTCAGCTGCTTGCGCCTCTCCGCCGCCCGCAGGAGGTACTCGTCGATCGTCTGGTCCAGGCGGCGGCCCCGCGGGGCCAGCACGGCCTGTCGGGCCAGGCGCAGCGTCTCCGGCGCGACCCTCGAGGCGAGGAGCGACTCGACGATCTGCGCCTTCCCGGTGGCGTCGCCCTGGCGGTTGCCGAGGGCGTCGCGCAGATCCAGGGACGCGGCCACGATCCTCTCGAACCGGAACAGCTCGTCCTCGACGGCACCGATGCGCTTGCTCTCCTCGGCACCCACCAGGAGGGCGTCCACGGCGAGGATCTCGGCGGCGTCCGTGAGATCTCGCTCAGCCGCCCACCGCTGGGCGGCGAGCTCGCCGAGCACCGCCACGGCGGCGGCGGAGATCTTGCCCCCGAACAGCCGCGCCACGAGGTCGCTCTTGGCATGCCCGTCGCGGGAAGGGTCGGCGAGGGCGCGCCGCAGCGCCGCGTTGCCGTCGACCAGTCCGGTGACGGCGAACAGCTCGTCGGCCAGAGCGGACGGATCTGTCCCGTCGCCGAGAGCGGCCTTGAGGGCCTGCTGCCCTGCCGCCTCGGCCGCGCGAGAGCTGCCGCGCATCAGCTGTCCTGACCGGTGCCGTCGGAGCCGACCTTCTCGGGCGCGATCTGGCCTGACTCGAGGTCGGCGAGGAAGCGCTCGATGATGTTGGCGCTCAGCGTGTCGTCGATGGACTCACCAACGATCCGGGTGGCCAGGTCGGTCGACATCCGACCCACATCGCCGCGCAGGCTCATCGCGGCCTGGGACCGTTCAGCCTCGATCTGTCGCTGGGCGGACTCGGTGATCCGGGCCGCCTCGGCCTGGGCCTGCACCCGCAGCTCGGCGATGATCGACGCGCCCTGTTCGCGGGCGTGCTCACGGATGCGGTTGGCCTCGGCGCGGGCCTCGGCGAGCTGGGCCTCGTACTTGGCCTTCGTGGCGGCCGCCTCGGCCTGGGCCTCCTCGGCCTGGGCCATGCCGCCCTCGATGGCGGCAGTGCGCTCGGCATACACCTTCTCGAGGCTCGGCACGACCTTCGTCGTGACGATCCACAGCAGGATCCCGAAGGCGATGAGGCCGAAGATCAGCTCACCCCACAGCGGCAGGATGGGCGAACGCTCGCCGGTGGTGTCGGCCGTCGCGCGGGCGGCCTGCATGATGCCGTTGACGTGCTGCACGGTTACTCCTTGGACTGGGGCTGACGTGGTGGGGCGACGCCGTGGGTCAGGCTGTCCGGAAGACGAACGCGAGCACCAGACCGAAGATGGCCAGCGCCTCGGCGAGCGCGAACCCGAGGATCGCGATGTTCTGCAGCATGCCGCGGGCCTCGGGCTGGCGGGCGACCCCGTTGATGTAGGCGGCGAAGATCAGGCCGATGCCGATACCGGGCCCGATGGCGGACAGGCCGTAGCCGATGATGGCGATGTTGCCGCCAAGGTTGATGGCGCCGTTCATGAAAGGTCCTCTTTCATCTCTTCCGTGATCCCCGCGGCACGTCACCGTCGGGAAGCGGGTGGGTGGGTGTTCAGTTGTCCGGTCGGACGGATCTGGTTGTCGAGGCGTCAGTGCTCTTCGGCGAGCGCTCCGGCGATGTAGGTCGCTGCGAGCAGCGTGAAGATGTAGGCCTGCAGGAACTCGATGAGGCCCTCGAAGATCGTGAAGATGAAGGCCATGGCATACGAGCCCACACCGGCGACCTTCAGGCCGATGCCGCCGTCGATGAGCATGTACTGGCCGCCGGTGACGAAGAGCAGCAGGAGCATGTGGCCGGCGAACATGTTGCCGAAGAGTCGTAGGGCCAGGGTGAGCGGCCGGGTGATGAAGTACGTCGACAGCTCGAGCGGGATGATGAGGATGTAGATCGCCTTGGGAAGCCCCGGGGGGATGAGGCCCTTGAAGTAGGTCCAGCCGCCCTTCTTGCGGATGCCGACGGTGTGGTAGATGACGAAGACGACGAGGGTCAGCGCTATGGGGAAGCCGACCCGGCCCATCGTCGCGAACTGGAAGGGCGGGATGATGCCGAACCAGTTGTTGAGCAGGATGAGGATGAAGAGGCTGAACAACAGCGGGACGAACCGCATGAAGTCGCGGCTGCCGATGATGTCGCGGCCCAGGGTGTTGCGGATCGAGTTGTAGACCGTCTCCGTGACCCACTGCGCCTTGGAGGGCACGACCGTCGCGCGTCGGGTCGTCGCGAGGAGCCACCAGATGAGGAGGGCCACCGAGACCGCCATGAGGATCATCGGGCGGGTGACCGCCCAGTCCCCGTGGCCCAGGAGCGGCTGGTAGAACTCCTGCGGTGTGGGCGCCTGGTAGCCGCCGCCCTCGCCGCCGCTGGCGGTCGCCATCCCGGCGGCTGCAGCGCCCAGCACGTGCAGACTCACGTCGTCTCCTTACTCATCACATCGAGCACAGACCCGGCATGGTGCGCGCCCTCCGGCTCGCCGGCGCGAAGGGGGGCGCTGGGGGCTCCTCCGGTAGTCACTGCGTACCGTATCGGACCCACACGAGGTACAGCGACAGGGCCATGCCGCCGAGGATTCCGACTGCGACCAGCCACGATGTCCCCAGCAGATGGTCCAGGCCGTAGCCGATCGCCCCGAACATCACCGGCCCGGTGATCAGTGAGGAGGCGACACTCCACATCCGCGACTCGTCGAGCCGCTGGTACTCCTCCTCCACCGGTGTGTGTGGCTTCGGGCGCGGCCCGTCCCCCGAGGTCGAGTCGGGTGCTCCGGTCGAGCCCGGCGGGGTGGTCATCGGCGGCTCCCGTCCTCATGACGCGTCGTCCTCGGTCGCGTCGTTCGTGCCATCCTCACCCGAGATCTCGTCATACGCCAGACGGCGGCCCCGAACGAACGCCATCACCTGCAGCACCTGCCAGACGAGGGCGACGGCCAGTGCGGCCAGGCCGAAGGACCGCCCGTCGAGCCAACCGGCACCCGAGAGGGCGATGATCACGAGCAGGAGGAAGATCAGCTGGCCCATGACGACCGCGAGGGCGCCGGCCAGGAAACGGGCCGGGTCCTGGGCGGACCGCAGTCGCGCCATGACCAGCAGGCCGAGCGAGAAGAACGCAATGGTGACGAGGACGCCGAGCATGGCCGCGCCTGCCACCCGTCCCCCCACCGCGGCCCAGGCGATGACGACGCCTACCACCGAGAGCACGACGGTCGGCAGGAAGGCCCCCTGGAGCATGGCCGCGAACGGGTCGCGGGCGGCCTCGTGCGGCGTCGATGCGGGCACCGTTGTCCTTGACGTCGGGGTCTCTCGGGGTTTGTGAAAGTTATCACGAGCCCCGGATCCGGCCCGGGCTGTCCGCCATGCGAGAGGCCCGGCCCACCGCTGCGAGCCGGCACTCCTGAGGGGAGGTCAGCGCATCGACACCGGCCGGCGCCGGCCTGGGTCAGCGGCCGAGCGCCTGCACCGCCATGACGAGATGGGCGAGCGCGGCCACCACACCGACCTTGACGGTCAGAGCCGTGGCCGCCATCCCGGCGACCCCGCCGGCGGCGAGGGCGACCGGGTGCCGCGAGGGGGCGCCGTGGCGGCCGCGGGCCGACCTCGGCATCCGGTATGCGTCCCGCCCGCTCGGGATGCCCACCCGGTCGGCAGCGGTCGCGATCGGAGGAGGCGGGGCCGTCCGTCGACCGGGGCGCGGTGCGGCGTGGGCGGGCATGCGGGGCTCCCTCCTGTGCCCGGGCCGCCGCGGTCGGGGCGGGACACGGCTCGGGCGTTCGCCACTATCTCAGCCCCTCGGCGCGGGCCCGGGGACAAACCCGGCGAACTCGGCCGAACGGACCATGGGGGTCCGGCCGTCCGCAGCAGGCTGGAGGTCCGACCGGCCGGGACCACGCCCGCGCGGCACGTGCCCCGGCTCGGGGCGTCGCCGCGTCAGCCCGCCGCTCGCCCGGCACCCACGCTCTCGTCGCTCTCGTCGCTCTCGCCGGTCTCGACCCGGTCCAGCGTCGAGCGGGGCAGCCAGAGCGTCAGGGCCGCCGCCGTGAGCAACATCGCCGTCACGACGCCGAGCGCGACGAGGGGCCGCAGGAAGACGAAGGCGACCGAGCCGCCGGCCGTCGCGGCCGCCCAGAACCACAGCAGCAGCACCGCCCGGCGGTGCCCGTGACCCCAGCGCAGCATCCGGTGGTGAAGGTGCTGGGCGTCGGGCTGCCAGGGCCGCTGCCCGCGCCGGGTGCGACGGATGACCGCCAGGGCGACGTCGAGCAACGGCAGCAGGATGATCGAGATCGGCACGAGGAGCGGCAGGAAGGTCGCCGCGACCGAGTTGGTGCTGACCGCCGATCCGGTGACCGTGCCGGTGATCGAGATCATCGCGGCGGCGAGGAGCAGCCCCAGTAGCAGCGCCCCGCTGTCACCCATGAAGATGCGCGCCGGGTGGAAGTTGTGCGGCAGGAAGCCGAGGCACACGCCGACGAGCGCGGCGGAGATGAACGCCGCGGACGTGAACACGTTGGGCGGGTTGTAGCTCCGGGAGATGAGATAGGCGTAGGCGAAGAACGACACGGCGGCGATCGCGACGACCCCGGTCGCCAGCCCGTCGAGACCGTCGACGAAGTTCACGGCGTTGGTCGAGACGACAACGACGAGGATCGTCAGGGCCACCAGCACGGGCGCGGGCAGGACGACCGTCTGGCCGAGCGGCAGCGAGAACAGCTGCACCCCCTGGAACGCCATGATCCCCGCCGCGACGAGCTGGCCGGCGAGCTTGATGAGCCAGTCGAGCTCGACGACGTCGTCGATCGCGCCGAGGAGGCAGACCACCGTGGCGCCGGCGAGGACCCCCCACAGCTCGCCCCCGGTGAACATCTGCCGGCTGAACGGCAGTGCCGACGCCACGAGCATGGCCGCGGCGAACCCGAGGTACATGGCGACCCCACCGAGCCGCGGGATGGGGGTGTCGTGGACGT
The DNA here is from genome assembly GCA_963800435.1 of uncultured Actinomycetota bacterium. Taxonomy (GTDB): domain Bacteria; phylum Actinomycetota; class Actinomycetes; order Actinomycetales; family Dermatophilaceae; genus CAVSJJ01. Next base: position 332,364 of record CAWDBE010000008.1, on the reverse strand, counting down.
CGCGGTCCCGGACCGGGGTGAATGCCTTGGCGCGCAGCGCGAGCAGGCGGAGCAGCGGCGTCGCGGCATACGTGACGACGGCGGCGACCAGGACGATGTAGATGTACTCGCGCACGCGGTGGTGGGACCTCCCCCCTTGTCGCGCGGTCGGCCGGGGTCAGCGGGGGTATGCCGGGAAGCGGCCGACCAGGTCGGTCACCTCGGCGCGAACCTCCTTGGACACCGCGTGGTCGGGGTCGGCGTCGCCCTCGGTCACGGCCTTGGCGATGAGCCGGGCGATGGTGCGCATCTCGGTCTCGCCCATGCCCTGGGTCGTCACGCACGGCGTGCCGACACGGATGCCGGAGGCGATGCCGGGCTTCTGGGGGTCGAAGGGGATGGCGTTCTTGTTGAGGGTGATCCCCGCGGCGTCGCAGCGGGCCTCGGCGTCGACGCCGGTGACGTCGACGCCCTGGAGGTCGTGCAGCGAGAGGTGGGTGTCGGTGCCACCCGTCGTCGGGCGGATGCCCCGCTCGCCGAGCTCGGCTGCGAGGACCTGCGCGTTGGCGATGACCTGGCGCGCGTAGTCCTGGAAGGCCGGGGTCGAACACTCCTTGAAGTTGACGGCCTTCGCGGCGATCGAGTGCATCTGCGGGCCGCCCTGCATCATCGGGAAGACGGCCTTGTCGACGGCCTTGGCGTGCTCGGCCGTGCAGACGATGGCGCCCGAGCGCGGGCCACGAAGCACCTTGTGGGTCGTGAACGACACGACGTCGGCGTATGGCACCGGGCTGGGGATGGCCTTGCCGGCGACGAGGCCGATGAAGTGCGCCGCGTCGACCCAGAAGATGGCTCCGACCTCGTCCGCGAGCCGGCGGAAGAACTCGAAGTCGATGAGCCGCGGGATCGCCGAGCCACCGGCAAGGATGACCTTGGGGTGGTGTTCGCGGGCCAGAGCGGCGACCTGGTCGTAGTCGATGTTCTCGGTCTGCTTGTCGACGCCGTAGTGGACGGCGTTGAACCACTGGCCGGAGAACGAGACCTTCGTGCCGTGGGTGAGGTGTCCGCCGTGCGGCAGGCTCATCGCGAGGATCGTCTCACCCGGCTTCATGAACGCACCGTAGACGGCCTGGTTCGCGCTGGCGCCCGAGTGGGGCTGAACGTTGGCGTGCTCGGCGTCGAGCATGGCCCGGCACCGCTCGATGGCGAGCTCCTCGGCCTTGTCGACCTCGGCGCAGCCGCCGTAGTAGCGGCGTCCGGGGTAGCCCTCTGCGTACTTGTTCGACAGCGTCGAGCCGAGGGCGGTGAGCACCTCGGGGCTCGAGAGGTTCTCGCTCGCGATGAGCTGGAGACCCCCGCGCACGCGGTCGAGCTCGGAGAGCAGGACGCCGGCGATCTCGGGGTCGAAAGTGCTCAAGGCGTCGAAGTCGGAGCCGTAGAACGTGTCACTCATCGGGGTGCTCTCCTGCGGGACGGTCTCGGTGTCGCTCAACTCTAGGGTCTCGTCGGTCTCGACCCCGCCCCCACCCGCCGTGTCGAGGCCGAGGACCTCGGTGAGGTCGGCGGCGGACAGGGCGCCCTCGCGGAGGATGACGGGCTCGTCCCGGGTGCAGTCGACGATGGTCGAGGCCAGCCCCCCCGGAGCCGGTCCCCCGTCGAGGTAGAACTCGACCCCGGCCCCGAGCTGGGTCGCGGCATCGAGGACGGTCCGCGACGCGGGGTGGCCGGTCCGGTTGGCGCTGCTGACGGCCATCGGCCCCACCTCGGCCAGCAGGGCGAGCGCGACCTCGTCGTCGGGCATCCGCAACGCGACGGTGCCTCCGGTGTCGCCGAGGTCCCAGGCCAGCGACTCGTGGGCCTTGAGCACGAGGGTGAGCGGGCCGGGCCAGAACCGCTCGATGAGGTCGCGGGCGTAGGCCGGGACGTCGCGCGCCAGACCGTCGACGGTGTAGGCGTCGGCGACGAGGACCGGCGGTGGCATCTCGCGGCCCCGCCCCTTGACGTCGAGCAGCGCCGAGACCGCGGCGGGCGAGAAGGCGTCGGCGCCGACCCCATAGACGGTGTCCGTGGGCAGGACGACGAGGGCGCCCCCGCGGACCCCGGCGGCCGCCTTGGTGACCGCCTCGGCCCGTCCCTCGGGGGTGGTGCAGTCGAAGACCGGACTCATGGTGCCCAAGGGTATGCCGCGAGCAGAGGGGCGTGGTCTCCGGGCCCGGCCGGGCAGATCGGGGCGCGGCGACCGCAGGCGGGGTGGGCCGGTCAGCGGCGCCGCGCCACGGCGGCTCGGGGACGCCCGGAGAGGTCGAGCCGGTCCTCGACCTCGGCCCACCGGCCGCTGCGCTCGAGCCGGGCGGCGAGCGCGGCACCTTGGGCCTCGGCGTGCTCCATGACCAGGAGCCCCCCGCGGCGCAGGAGGAGCGCGGCCCTCGCGGCGACGGCGGCCGGGATCGCGAGGCCGTCCTCGGACCCCCCGTAGAGCGCGATCTCGGGGTCGTGGAGGCGTACCTCAGCGTCGACCGGGACCGCGCCGACGGGGATGTAGGGCGGGTTGCTGACGACGACGTCCACCGCGCCCTCCAGCTCCGGCAGCGCAGTGGTCGCGTCCCCGAGGACGAGCGCGACGTCGAGGCCGAGGCGGTCCCGGTTGCGCTCGGCCCAGGCCAGCGCGAGATGTGAGAGCTCCACCGCGACGACCTCGGCCTCGGGGACCTCGTCCTTCACGGCGAGGGCGATGGCGCCGCTCCCCGAGCAGAGGTCGACGACGAGTGGACGGGTGGCGCCGCCGGAGAGCGACTCCCTGGCGGCGTCGATGGCGAGCCCGGCGACAACCTCGGTCTCGGGCCGCGGGACGAAGACGCCGGGGCCGACGTCGAGCTCCAGCCTGCGGAAGCCGGACCGTCCGGTGAGGTGCTGCAGCGGCACCCGGCGGGCCCGCTCGGCGACCAGGGCGGCATACCCCGGCGGGCCGGGCGCGCCCAGGACCATCCGGCGGCGGACCTCGGAGGGGGCGACGCCGAGCAGGTGGGCGGCCAGGGCCACCGCGTCGGCCTCGGGCGAGGCCACGTCGGCCGCGGCCAGCGCGGCCGTGGCCTCGCGGACGGCGCTGCGCAGGTCGACGGTGTCGCCCGGCATCCTCAGCCCTCGGCCACCGCGGCGAGCTTGGCCGCCTCGTCGGCCTCGATCGCGGACTCGACGATCGGGTCGAGCTCGCCGTCGAGGACGACGTCGAGGTTGTGGGACTTGTAGCCCGTGCGGTGGTCGCTCACCCGGTTCTCGGGGAAGTTGTAGGTACGGATGCGCTCGGACCGGTCGACCGTGCGGACCTGGCTCGCCCGGGCGTCCTTGGTCGCGGCGGCAGCCGCGTCGACCTTCATCTGGTGGAGGCGGGCGCGGAGCACCCGCATCGCCGCCTCGCGGTTCTGCAGCTGGGACTTCTCGTTCTGGCAGGACACGACCAGGCCGGTCGGAAGGTGGGTGATCCGCACCGCGGAGTCGGTCGTGTTGACGCTCTGCCCACCCGGGCCAGAGCTGCGGAAGACATCGACCCGCAGGTCGGCCGGACTCAGCTCGACCTCCGCCGTGTCGCCGACATCCGGCATGACCCACACGCCGGCGGCGCTGGTGTGGATCCGGCCCTGGCTCTCGGTGACGGGGACCCGCTGCACCCGGTGCACCCCGCCCTCGTACTTCAGCCTGGCCCATGGGCCCTCCGCCGGGCCGGGCGCCCGACCCGAGATGACGCGCACCTGGACGTCCTTGTAGCCCCCGAGGTCGGACTCGGTCGAGTTCAGCACCTCGGTGCGCCAGCCGCGGCGCTCGGCGTAGCGCAGGTACATGCGCAGCAGGTCGCCCGCGAACAGTGCCGACTCCTCGCCGCCCTCCCCCGCCTTGACCTCGAGGATGGCGTCCTTGTCGTCGTCGGGGTCGCGGGGCACGAGCAGGCGGCGCAACCGCTCCTCCGCGGCGGTGGCAGCCTTCTCGAGCGCGGGAACCTCCTCGGCGAAGGCGGCGTCCTCGGCGGCCAGCTCGTGGGCGGCCGACAGGTCGCCGGTGGCGGAGATCCACGCATGGTAGGCCGCGACCGTGGGGCCCAGCGCCGCATACCTCTTGGTCAGCTCACGCAGCCGGTCGGGGTCGGAGGCGACGGCGGGCTCGGCCATCTGCCGCTCCAGGTCGGCGTGTTCGCTGACGAGCGCCAGCGCGGAGTCGCGCATCGGTCCTCCTCCCTTCGTCGTTGTCCCACCGCAACCGCCGGCCCTTGTGTCCGCCTATGTGGTCGTCATGGCGACCGTTCACTCGGACACAGCCGTTCGGTCGTGGTGGCTCCTGGTCGCTCCTGCCCCACATGCGGGTGCGCCGGCCCGTGGACCTCGTCGGGTCACGGGCCGGCGCACCGGAACAGCTACTGAGCGGCCTTCTTGCCGTAGCGGGCCTCGAACCGGGCCACGCGGCCACCGGTGTCGAGGATCTTCTGCTTGCCGGTGTAGAAGGGGTGGCACTGCGAGCAGACGTCGGCGTGGATCACGCCGTTCTTCGCGGTGCTGCGGGTGGTGAACGTGTTGCCACAGGTGCAGGTGACCGTGGTCTCCACGTAGTCGGGGTGGATGTCCTTCTTCACGAGTCTCTCCTTGGATGTCTCCGGGTCGGCGAGCCCAGCACCGTGCTGCAGACTCTGTGGCGCCCCGACTGCTCCACTCGTGAGGCGGAGCTCAGGTACGCGTCGCGTGCCGTGAACCGGTCCAGCGGTCAAGTGTGCCAGAGATGGCGCACCCTCACCTAAACGGGACCAGGGCCCCGGGCATTCCCGGCTCACCACGCCGGCACGGCCGGCTCGCGGGGTGGGTCAGACGACCTCGATCGTGGGGTACTCCGGCTGCCACATCCGCAGGTAGACGTCGTTGACCGGGTCGGTCAGCGGCCGCCGGGCGACGCCCTCCTCGGCCGCCGCCCGGGCCACCGCGAGGGCCACGTGGGCCGACACGGGACGGAGCGCGTTCATCGCGGGCAGCAGAGCGGCGCCCGGCCGGTAGGCGTTGACCTGCTTGGCCAGCGTCTCCGCCGCGGCGGCGATCATCCGGTCGGTCACCCGGCTGGCCTGGCAGACGGCCACCCCGAGGCCCAGCCCCGGGAAGATCAGGGCGTTGTTCGCCTGGGCGATGGCGTGCCGGACCTCGTTGTGGTCCACGGGGCCGAAGGGGCTCCCCGTCGCGATGAGCGCCTTGCCGTCGGTCCACGCGAGCAGGTCTGCGGGGAGGGCCTCGGCGTGCGAGGTCGGGTTCGACAGGGGCATGATGATCGGCCGGTCGACGTGCCGCGCCATCTCCGTGACGATCTCCTCCGAGAACGCCCCGGCGATCGTCGAGGTCCCGATGAGGATCGTCGGGTGGACGTTGCGCACGACATCGGCGAGCACGATCCCTCTGTCGGTGCCCGACTCGAGCTCCCAGGTCGCGACCTCGCTGCGGGCCCGGGCATAGGGCCGCTGGAAGTCGCGGAGGAACGGCTGGTCGTCGACGAACAGCCCCCGGCTACCCAGCCCGAAGAACCGCGCCGCCGCATCCTCGGGCGAGACTCCGCCGCGGATCAAGGTGTCACGCAGCAGGTCCGCGATGCCGATCCCGGCCGTCCCGCCGCCGTAGATGACGACGCGATGGTCCTTGAGCGGCGTGCCGGTGACGTCGACCCCGGCGAGAACCGCCGCGAGGGCCACGGCGGCCGTGCCCTGGATGTCGTCGTTGAACGTGCAGACCTCGTCGCGGTACCGCTCAAGGACCCGGTGCGCGTTGCTCGGGCCGAAGTCCTCCCAGTGGATCATCGCGTTCGGGAAGAGCTCGCTCACCGTCCGCACGAAGGTGTCGATGAACTCGTCGTAGCGCTCGCCCCGCACCCGGGCATGGCGCTCGCCGAGGTAGAGGTCGGAGTTGAGCAGGCCGAGGTTGTCGGTGCCGACGTCGAGGACGACGGGGATGACGCGGCGCGGGTGGAGACCGGCGGCCGCCGTGTAGAGGGACAGCTTGCCGACGGCGATCTCGATCCCGCCGATGCCCTGGTCGCCGATCCCGAGGATCCCCTCGGAGTCGGTGACGACGATGAGGTCGACGTCGTCAGGCCCGAGTTCGTAGCCCCGTAGGGCCGCCTCGACGTCGTCGGGCCGGTCGATCGAGAGGAAGACGCCCCGGGCCCGGTTGAACTCGAGGCTGAACCGCTCGATGACCTCGCCGATGGTGGGCGTGTAGATGATCGGCAGCATCTCCTCGATGTGGTCGGCGAGCAGCCGGTAGAAGAGGACCTCGTTGCGGTCACGCAGGTTGGCGAGGAACTTGTGCTTGGCGAAGGGCGTCCTGGCCGAGCGGTACTGCGGGTAGACGCGGCGCACCTGGTCGCTGATCGGGCTGACGCCGATCGGGAGGAGCCCGACGAGCCCGAGCGCCTTGCGCTCCTTCTTCGTGAACGCCGTCCCGCGGTTGGTCATGGGGTCGACGAGCACGGCTCGGCCTCGGGCGGAGATCCGCAGCGGAGCATCCCGCCGGGTGGTGTCGAGCTCGTAGTCGCCGGTCTTCATCGCAGTCCTCGTCGTCAGGGTCGGGCAGGTGCGGCGCACCCCAGTGGGCGCCTCCCCCGATCAGCACTGTAGACCGGTCGGGCACCTCCCCCGGGACCGGCGTCAGGTCCCTGCCCCACCAGGTAGCGTCGGAGGATGCGTCATGGAGTCGTCATCCCCTTCGCCGAGGAGCGCGTGGTCGTCGAGCTGGCCCGGGTGGCCGAGGACAGCGGCTGGGACGGCGTGTTCTCGTGGGAGACCGTATGGGGGCACGACGCCTGGGTGGCGCTGGGTGCCGCCGCAGTCGCCACCGAGCGGATCCGTCTCGCCACACTGCTCACCCCCGCCTCCCGCTATCGGCCCTGGGACCTCGCAAGCAGCGTCGCGTCGGTGGACCGGCTCAGTGGCGGCCGGGCCACCCTCGGGGTGGGCCTGGGCGCCCTCAACGGCAACTGGCTCGCGTTCGAGCCCGACGAGGGGCGGGCCGTGCGGGCCCGCAAGCTCGACGAGGTCCTGGCCGTGTGGGCGGGGCTGATGAGCGCGGAGCCGTTCACGTATGCCGGGGAGTTCTGGTCGGTCGGCGAGGTCACCGAGCTGGTGCCCCAGCCCCCGGTCCAGCGACCGCACCCGCCGGTATGGTGCGTCGGCATGCTCGTCCCGGGACAGCAGCGCCAGCGCTCGCTCGAGCGGGCCGCCCGGTGGCAGGGCGTCTTCCCGGCACTGGCGGGGTCTGCCGGCGAGTCCGGGCTCAGCCTCGACGGCCTACGCGAGGTCGTCGCGCGACTGCGCGGCCTGCGTGCTGAGGCGGGCCTGCCGTGGGAGGGCTACGACGTCGTCGTCGAGGCCGACACCCACGGTGACTTCGGCTCCGTCCACGGGCCGTGGCAGCCGTGGGCACAGGCCGGCGCCACGTGGTGGGTCGAGTCCTGGTGGGACCTCCTCGAGCGGCCCGACGGCCCCGCCGAGGCGCGGCGACGGATCGAGATGGGGCCGCGGCAGTGAGCCCATCGGCAACCGTGCGGGTCGCGGTAGCCGCCGACCTCGACGCCCTCGTGCTGCTGAGGACGGTGATGTTCGAGGCGATGGGCACCGCCGCCGACACGCTCGGGGACCCGCGGTGGCGGGCCGCGGCATCCGGCTGGTTCGAGGACCATGTGGCAGACCCGCGGGTGCGGCTCGTCGTCGCCGAGGTGGACGGGGCCGTCGTGTCAGGAGCCGTCGGAGAGGTGACCGCGCTCATCCCGGGACCGTCCTGCCCCAACGGCTCGGTCGGGCTCCTCTCCAACGTCGCCACCGTCCCGGCGGCGCGCGGGCGGGGGTACGCCGCTGCCTGTACCGACGCGCTGATCCGATGGTTCGAGGCTGAGACCGACGTGACCCGGATCGACCTGTTCGCGACCGAGGCGGGGTCGCTCATCTACGGCACGCGCGGCTTCTCCCCGTCGGCCTTCCCGGCCCTGCGCAGGACCGTTCCGCGGTAGCCGCCGCCGACCGTGGCGCCGGGGGGACGAGGTGAGGCGGGCCCCCGCCGGGGGGACCCGCCTCAGGTCGTGGTCGACCGCCTCGCTCAGTCGCCGTCCTCGTCGAGCCGGACCGCGCTCGTCTGCTGGACCTGAGTGAGGAACTCGAAGTTGTTCTTGGTCTTGCGCAGCCGGTCGAGGAGGAGCTCGATGCCTTGCTGGCTGTCCAGCGCCGCGAGGACCCGGCGCAGCTTCCACATGATCTTCAGCTCCTCGGGAGCCAGGAGGATCTCCTCCTTGCGGGTGCCCGAGTTGTTGACGTCGACGGCCGGGAAGATCCGTCGGTTGGCCAGCTGCCGGTCGAGCTTGAGCTCCATGTTGCCGGTGCCCTTGAACTCCTCGAAGATCACCTCGTCCATCCGGGAGCCGGTCTCGACCAGCGCCGTGGCGAGGATCGTGAGCGACCCGCCGTGCTCGATGTTGCGGGCGGCCCCGAAGAACTTCTTCGGCGGGTAGAGCGCGGCGCTGTCGACGCCACCGGAGAGGATCCGGCCGCTCGCCGGAGCGGCAAGGTTGTAGGCGCGGCCCAGCTTGGTGATCGAGTCGAGGAGGACGACGACGTCGTGCCCCATCTCGACGAGTCGCTTGGCGCGCTCGATGGAGAGCTCTGCCACGGTCGTGTGGTCCTCGGCCGGCCGGTCGAAGGTCGAGGAGATGACCTCGCCCTTGACGGCCCGCTGCATGTCGGTGACCTCTTCGGGACGCTCGTCGACGAGGACGACCATGAGGTGGCACTCGGGGTTGTTCATCGTGATGGCGTTGGCGATGGCCTGCATGACCATCGTCTTGCCCGCCTTCGCCGGGGCGACGATGAGCCCGCGCTGCCCCTTCCCGATCGGGGCGACGAGGTCGATGATCCGGGTAGTGAGGATCGACTGCTCGGTCTCGAGGCGCAGCCGCTCCTGCGGGTAGAGCGGGGTGAGCTTGCCGAACTCGGGTCGCTTCCTGGCCTCATCGGTGGTCATCCCGTTGACCGTGTCGAGCCGGGCGAGCGGGTTGTACTTCTGCCGGTTGTTGCGACCGCCGACCGTCTGCTGCTGCGGCTCCTCGCCGTCACCGGCGGCCTTGACCGCACCGGTGACCGCGTCGCCCTTGCGCAGACCGTTGCGCCTGACCACGTTGAGTGGCACGTAGACGTCGTTGCTCCCGGGCAGGTAGCCCGAGGTGCGCACGAAGGCGTAGCTGTCGAGGACGTCGAGGATGCCGGCGACCGGCACCAGGACGTCGTCCTCGGCGATCTGCGGCTCGGCGTCGAAGTCGCCACCGACCTGGGGCTGCCCGGTGCGCCGCTTGTCGCGGCTGCGGTTGCGGTTGCGACGGCGGCGCCCGGAGCGGCTGTCGTCGTCGTCGCGCGGCCCGTTGTTGGCGCCCTGGTTGTTCTGGTTGCCCTGGTTGCCCTGGCCCTGCTGGTTGCCGCCCTGGTTGCCCTGGCCCTGCTGGTTGCCGCCCTGGTTGCCCTGGTTGCCCTGGTTGCCCTGGCCCTGCTGGTTGCCGCCCTGGCCGCCTCGGTTCTGTTGGCGGTCGCGCTGACCGTCGTTGCGGTCGCGGCGGTTCTGCCGCTCGCCCCCCACGCGGTCCTCGGCCACGGCGGTGTCGTCGTGTCGCTCGGCACGTCGCTCCACCTGGTTGGAGAGGTCCTCGTGCCCCTCCGGGCGCTCGGCGCTGTGGTCCTGGGCCGCGGCGGGCCCGGCCTCGCCCGTCGTGGTCGCGGCGCCGCCGTTTCGGCGCGCCGGGCGCCCCCCTGTGCTGGCGGGGCCGCTCTCGCCGTTCTGGCGGGAGGTGATGGCGGCGACGAGGTCGCCCTTGCGCATCTTGGCGGTGCCGGCGATGCCCATGCTCGAGGCGAGGCCCTGGAGCTCGGCGAGCCTGAGCGCGCTGAGCGAGCCGGAGCGGCGCGGACGCTCGTCCGACGCAGCCTCGAGAGTGGTGGTGTCTGTCACGAAGGATCCTTCCCCTCGTCGATCGGCCCCGCCGCACGTCGGCGTGCGGGACCGGAGTTGGCGGCCAGAGAACCTGACCGGGAGAAAAGCATCCGCGTCGGCTGCACCCCGAGGCGCCCCATGGTGCTGGCACAACGGAATACACAGGCTGATGACTGGCGGAAGATGCAGTCCGCAGTAGCAACGGGAGGACCCGGCAACGGGAAACGGCTGCGCTCACAATGTACCACCACGACGTGGGTCAGACGTCACATCGCGCAATCCCGCGCGGGCCGACCGGCCGTCAGCCCACCCGCGGTAGGGACCGGGCGACGGCGCCCTGACCGGGAACGCCGGGGGTGAGGACCCGCCACCCATCGCCTCCGAACGAGGTCGCCGCGCCGACCCGGTCCCCCGTCGTGAGGACCAGCACCGACGGGCCGGCGCCGGAGATCACCGCGGCATGGCCGGCCGCGCGCAGGGCGTCGACGAGCGACATCGAGGCGGCGTAGGAGGAGCGACGGGGCTCCTGGTGCAGCCACTCGCGCGTGGCCGCGAGGAGGTATGCCGGGTCCGTGCCGAGCGCGTGGACGAGCAGGGCCGACCGGGCCGAGTTCGCGGCGGCGTCGGCGAGACGCACCGCGGCCGGCAGCACCGAGCGGGCCTTGGCCGTCGACAGCTGTTGGGCCGGGGCGAACACGACCGGGACGATGTCGGGGTGCAGCGGCAGCCGAACGGTGCGGGTGCCCGTACCGGCGTCGTCGGTCCAGGACAGCGTGGCGCCGCCGTACACACTGGCCGAGGCGTTGTCGGGGTGGCCTTCGAGGCGGCTGGCGAGGTCGTTGGCGAAGACGAGGTCGACAACCGCCTCGCTGCCTCGCGCCAGCCCGAGCAACCCCTGGGCGGCCGTGATGCCGGAGACGATCGCCGTGGCCGAGGACCCCATCCCCCGCCCGTGCGGCACCTCGTTGTGGCACACCAGATGTAGTCCGGCCGGAGGCTGGGCTCCCAGCTCGGCCCAGGCGCGGAGCATCGTCCGTACGACGAGGTGGGTCCCGTCGCGGGGCACGGTGTCGGCACCCTCACCCTCGACCTCGAGCACCAGGCCGGGGCGCTCGGTCACCGTGACGACACACGTGTCCCACACCCCGAGGGCCAGACCGACCGAGTCGAACCCGGGTCCGAGGTTCGCGCTGCTCGCCGGGACCCGCACCTCGACGGAGGTGCCGGCGGCGAGCGATGCGGGGCTCACGGCATCCTCCGGGTCATCCCTCGAGACCGAGCGCCGCGGCGATGCTGACGGCGTCGACCGGGACGCGGACGGGGGCGACCTCGGAGCCGTCGGCCCGGCGTAGCGCCCACTGGGGGTCCTTGAGCCCATGCCCGGTGACGGTGCACACGACGGTGGCGTCTGTGGGGATGTCGCCGGCCTCGTGAGCCTTGAGAAGGCCGGCGATGCTGGCGGCCGAGCCGGGCTCGACGAAGACGCCCTCCCTCGCGGCCAGGAGGCGATGACCGGCGAGGATCTGCTCGTCGGTGACGGCCTCGATCCGGCCACCGGACTCGTCGCGGGCCGCCTCGGCCTGCCGCCACGAGGCGGGGTTGCCGATCCGGATGGCGGTGGCGATGGTCTCGGGCTCGTCGACCGGGTGGCCCAGGACGATCGGCGCGGCCCCCGCGGCCTGGTAGCCCCACATCTGCGGGGTCCGGGTCGCCACGGCGGCGAGCCGGCCGCCGACGCCCTCGGTCTCGGTCGCGTACTCCCGGTACCCCCTCCAGTATGCCGTGATGTTGCCGGCGTTGCCGACCGGGAGGATGTGGATGTCGGGGGCGTCACCGAGCGCGTCGACGACCTCGAACGCTGCGGTCTTCTGCCCTTCGATGCGGGCGGGGTTGACCGAGTTGACGAGCTCGACGGGATAGGCGTCGGCGAGCTTGCGCGCGACGGTGAGGCAGTCGTCGAAGTTGCCCTCGACCTGGATGAGCGTGGCCCCGTGGGCGACCGCTTGGCTCAGCTTGCCCATCGCGATCTTGCCGTCGGGCACGAGCACGGCGCACGACATCCCGGCCTTGGTGGCGTAGGCCGCTGCCGAGGCGCTGGTGTTGCCGGTGCTCGCGCAGATGACGGCCTTGGCGCCGTTGCGCTTCGCGACCGAGATTGCCGTCGTCATGCCGCGGTCCTTGAACGACGCGGTGGGGTTGAGACCCTCGAACTTGACCAGGACGTTGGCCCCCACCAGCTCGGAGAGGTACTCGCACGGGATGAGCGGGGTGCCGCCCTCCTGCAGGGTCACCACCGGTGCGCCCTCGAGCATCGGCAGCCGGGCGGCATACTCGCGGATCACCCCGCGCCACAGGCGTGTCATCGTCAGGCTCCTTCCACGCGCATGACCGAGACGACCTCGTCGACCGTTTCGAGCCCGGCCAGCGCGTCGACCGTGGCAGCGAGCGCGGCATCCGGGGCCGCGTGGGTGACGACGATGAGGTTGGCACGCGACTCGTCCCCTCCGGGGACGACGTGCTGGCGGACGGTCTCGATGGAGACGTCGTGCTCGGCGAAGGCCGCCGCCACCTGCGCCAGGACACCTGGACGGTCGGCCACGTCGAGGCTGATGTGGTAGCGCGTCAGTGAGGTCCCCATGTCGACGACCGGCAGGTCGGCGTAGGCCGACTCGCCGGGCCCGCGGCCGCCCGCCACCTTGTGCCGGGCCACCGCGACGACGTCGCCGAGGACGGCGGAGGCGGTGGGGTCTCCCCCGGCGCCGCGCCCGTAGAACATCAGCTGGCCGGCCGCCGAGGCCTCGACGAACACGGCGTTGAAGGCGTCGCGCACCGAGGCGAGCGGGTGGCTGCGCGGGATCATCGCCGGGTGGACCCGCACGCTGATGGCGGGGCCGGTCGGGGTGTCGAGCCGCTCGCAGATGGCCAGCAGCTTGACGACGTGGTCCATCTGCCGGGCGGCGGCGATGTCCCCGGCCGTCACCTCGGTGATGCCCTCGCGGTGCACCTGGGCGTTGCTCACCCGGGTGTGGAACGCCAGGGAGGCGAGGATGGCGGCCTTGGCCGCCGCGTCGAAGCCCTCGACGTCGGCGGTCGGGTCGGCCTCGGCGTAGCCCAGTGCCTGCGCCTGCTCGACGGTCTCGGCGAACCCGGCCCCGGTGGTGTCCATCTTGTCGAGCACGAAGTTGGTCGTGCCGTTGACGATCCCGAGGACGCGGTGGACGTGGTCGCCGGCCAGCGACTCGCGGATCGGGCGCAGGATCGGTATGGCGCCCGCGACCGCCGCCTCGTAGTAGAGGTCGACGTCGGCCGCGTCGGCCGCGGCATACAGGGTGGGGCCGTCCTCGGCGAGCAGCGCCTTGTTGGCCGTGACGACCGAGGCCCCGTGGGCCATCGCCGAGAGGATGAGGTCGCGGGCGGGGTCGATGCCGCCGATCACCTCGATGACGATGTCGGCGCGGGTGACGAGGTCCTCCGCGTCGGTCGTGAACAGGGCGGGGTCGACGGGCACGGCGGAGCGGTCCTTGCCGAGCCGGCGGACGGCGATCCCCACCAGCTCGAGGGGGACCCCCACCCGAGCGGCGAGGTCGTCGCTGTGGGACGCGAGCATCCTCGCCACCGACGAGCCGACCACGCCGCAGCCGAGCAGGGCCACGCGCAGGGGGGCACCGGGTTCGTGCGCCATGGGGGGTCGCGCTCCTTACTTCTCGCCCGCACGGGGCGGCCCTGCCGGCCCGGCGGGGGCCGGGTCGTCCACGTCGAGGGCCAGCAGGTCCTCGATGGTCTCACGCCGGACGATGACACGTGAGCGACCGTCGCGCACGGCGAGCACCGGCGGGCGGGGGGTGTGGTTGTACTGGTTGGACAGGCTCCGGCAGTAGGCGCCGGTCCCCGGCACGGCGATGAGGTCCCCGGGCGCGAGGTCTGCGGGGAGCCACTCGTCGAGGACGAGCACGTCGCCGCTTTCGCAGTGCCGGCCGACCACGCGGGACAGTCGCGGCTCCGCGGTGGAGTGACGGCTGGCCAGGGTGCACGAGTAGTCGGCCTCGTAGAGGGCCGGGCGGATGTTGTCGCTCATCCCGCCGTCGACGGAGACGTAGGTGCGGGAGTGTCCTTCGCCGAGGTCGACCTGCTTGACCGTGCCGACCTCGTAGAGGGTGAAGGTACTGGGGCCGACGATGGCCCGGCCCGGCTCGATCGAGATCCGCGGGACCGTGCTGAGGTCGCCGTCGCCGACGGCCTTGAACTCGTGCTCGACGATCTCGGCCAGCTGCTCGCCGAGCTGTCGGGGTGATAGCGGGGTGTGCTGCGAGGTATAGGCGATCCCGTACCCGCCGCCGAGGTCCAGCTCCGGCATCCGGTGGCCGAGCTGGGTCTCGACCTCGGCGTGTAGGCCGACGAGCCGGCGGGCGGCGATCTCGAAGCCGCCGGTGTCGAAGATCTGGCTGCCGATGTGGCTGTGCAGGCCGCGCAGGTCGAGGACGTCGCGGTGCTCGAGGATGACCCGAGCCGCCTCGAGGGCGTCGCCCCCGACGAGGCTGAACCCGAACTTCTGGTCCTCATGGCCGGTCGAGATGAACTCGTGGGTGTGTGCCTCGACGCCGACGGTGACGCGGACCATGACCCGCGCGACCACCCCGAGCTCGGTGGCGACGGCGACGACCCGGTCGATCTCGGTGAAGGAGTCGACGACGATCCGCCCCACCCCGTAGGAGAGCGCCTGGCGGATCTCGGCGGAGGTCTTGTTGTTGCCGTGCACCGCGATCCGCTCCGCCGGGAAGCCCGCCCGCTCGGCGACGGAGAGCTCGCCGCCCGAGGCGACGTCGAGGCTCAGCCCTTCCTCGGCGACCCAACGGGCCACCGCCGTGCAGAGGAACGCCTTGCCGGCGTAGTAGACGTCCGCTCCCCCGCAGACCGGGACGAACGGGGCGGAGAAGTCGTCGCGGAAGGCCCGGGCGCGGGCGCGGAAGTCCTCCTCGTCCATGACGTATGCCGCAGTGCCGTGCTCGCGGGCCAGCTCGACGACGTCGACCCCGCCCACCTGCAGCCGACCGTCCGCTGTCCGGGTCACCGACCGCGACCACAGCTGCGGCAGCAGCTCCATGACGTCGTCGGGATAGGGCAGGTAGAGCGGCGGGCCGCCGTAGCCCTCGGCGTGTAGGGCGCCGGCCTCGTGGATCCTCATCGCACTGGTCTTCCTTCGTCGCTACGGCGGTGCGGCTACATCCGCTCCGGCGCCGAGACGCCGAGCAGGTCGAGCCCGTTGGCGAGTACCTGCCCGGTGGCTGCGTTGAGCCACAGCCGGGTGCGGTGCAGGTCGGTGACCTCCTCGTCGGCGGTCATCGGGCGGACGCGGCACGTGTCGTACCACTTGTGGAAGCGGCCGGCCAGGTCCTCGAGGTAGCGGGCGACCCGGTGCGGCTCACGCAGCCCGGCCGCCTGGGCAACGACCCGGGGGTAGTCGCCGAGGACGGCCAGCAGAGTCGCCTCGGTGGGGTCGGTGAGCAGCGCAGGGTCGAAGCCGTCCTCGCGGAGCACGCCGTCCTCGGCCGCCAGCCGGGCCACGCCGGCGGTGCGGGCGTGGGCGTACTGGACGTAGAAGACGGGGTTGTCGTTGGTCTTCTTGCGCAGGTCCTCGCCCTCGAGCGAGAGGGGGCTGTCTGCCGGGTACCGGGCCAGGGAGTAGCGGACCGCGTCGGTGCCGATCCAGCCGATGAGGTCGCGGAGCTCGATGATGTTGCCGGCCCGCTTGGACAGCTTGGCGCCGCCGAGGTTGACGAGCTGGCCGATCCGCACCTCGATGTTGGTCTCCGGGTCATCGCCGGCGCAGGCCACGATCGCCTTCAGGCGGCCGATGTAGCCGTGGTGGTCGGCGCCGAGGAGGTAGATCTTCTCGGGGAACCCGCGGTCCTTCTTGCTGAGGTAGTACGCCGCGTCGGCGGCGAAGTAGGTCGGCTCGCCGTTAGCTCGGAGCAGCACCCGGTCGCGGTCGTCGCCGAAGTCGGTCGTGCGCAGCCAGACGGCACCGTCGGCGTCGAAGACGTGGCCCTGCTCGCGGAGCCGGTCGATGGCCCGTTCGACCGCTCCGCCGTCGTGCAGGGCGGCCTCGGAGAACCACACGTCGAACGCCACGCCGAAGTCGGCCAGGGTGGCGCGGATGTCCTCGAGCTGGGCCTCGTAGCCGAGCGCGCGGGCCTGGGCGACCGCCTCGGCCTCGGGTAGGTCGAGCAGGTCGGGGCACCGCTCCAGGGCGTAGCGGGCGAGATCCGCGACGTACACACCCGGGTAGCCCCCGTCGGGCACCTCCTGGCCGCGGGCACGGGCCAGTACCGAGGCCCCGAAGATGTCCATCTGGGCCCCGGCGTCGTTGATGTAGTACTCGGCCGTGACCGCCGCGCCCGACGCGAGGAGAAGCCGGCGCATCGCGTCGCCGAGGGCGGCCCAGCGGGTGTGTCCGAGGTGCAGCGGCCCGGTCGGGTTGGCCGAGATGAACTCGAGGTTGATGACGTGACCGGCCTCGGAGTCGTTGTGTCCGTATGCCGTCCCGGCGGCGACGATGGCCCGCGCCAGCTCCCCGGCGCTGGCGGCGTCGAGCGAGATGTTGAGGAACCCCGGCCCAGCAACGTCGACGGCCGCGACCCCGTCAACGGCCGCCAGCCGCTCGGCGAGGCCGGTTGCGAGGTCGCGGGGCGGCATACCGGCGCCCTTCGCCAGCTGTAGGGCCACGTTGGTCGACCAGTCCCCGTGGTCGCGGTTCTTGGGCCGCTCGACCCGCACCTCGGAGGGGACCTCCACCGCGAGGTCTCCGGCGTCGACGGCGGCCGCGAGCACGGTGCGGATCGCGGCCTGGAGCTCTTCGGGGGTCACCCGCCGAAGTCTATGGGGGCCCGTACCAGCCCCGGCCCGCGCCGGCAAGGTGTGAGACGACGGCGACGAGCTCGACGGGGTCGAACGGCTTGGCGACGAAGGCGTCGAAGCCGGACTCGCGGGCCTGGACCCGGTCGTGCACCTGAACCGACGCCGTGACCAGGACGCAGGGCACGCCCGCGAGACGGGGATGGGCCCGGATGGCGGCGATGGCCCACCACCCGTCCTCGGGCTCCATGAACGCGTCCATGACGATGACGCCGGGGGTCCCGTTCGCGGGGTTGATGAGCCACTGGAGGGCGGCCCGGCCGTCGGTGACCTCGTGGACGACGAAGCCGTCGAGCTCGAGGTTGATCCGGATGAGCCGGCGGATCGGCTCGCTGTCGTCGACGACGAGGACGACCGGACCCGAGTCGGCGGCGGTTGTCCCGGATTCCATGCCAGGAACTCTAGGCTGCTACCCTCCTGGGGCGTTCGCATTCGGGCCGCTCGGCCCGGGCGAGGCGCGCGGCGCCGCCCCGAGCGGCCCGCGGGCCCCCGTAGCTCAGGGGATAGAGCACCGCCCTCCGGAGGCGGGAGCGCAGGTTCGAATCCTGCCGGGGGCGCTGAACAAAACCGCAGGTTGACCTGCGGTTTTGTCTTTGCCCCGGTACGCCGCGATGTCGGTGGACCACCCCGTTGGGCAACGTTTGGGCAACACCAGGTCGGCGGTCCTCCTCGCCGCGGGCCCGGCGGCGGACCGGGAGCTCCGCGGCCTGCCGGGCCCTGTCCAGTGCGCGGCTGACCTCGTCGAGACGGTTCTCGAAGAGGTGCCCGTAGGTGTCGAGGGTCATCGTGGCGGAGGAGTGGCCGAGCATCTGCTGGACCACCTTGACGTCGGCACCGGAGGCGATGGCGAGGCTGGCGGCGGTGTGGCGCAGCTCGTGCGGGTGCAGGCCGGGCTGGCCGATCGCCCTTGCGGCTGCGTCGAAGTGGCCGCGCCGGAAGTGGGTGGCGCGGATCGGGCCGCCGCTGCGGACGGCCGGGAAGACCAGGTCCTGGGGCGCCCGGCCCTGCACGAGGCTCGCGAGGTGTCCGGCGAGGAAGTCCGGGATCGGGACCTCACGCCTGGTGTGGGTCTTGGGTGTCGACCAGACCAGACCCTTGCCCTGGACGACGGTGACCGACTCGGCGATCACCGCGCGACGGCGTGGCAGGTCGAGTCGGCCGACCTTGAGCGCCGCCATCTCACCGAACCGGACCCCGGTGTAGGCCAGGAACAGCACGACGAGCCGGTAGGTCTCGCAACGCTGATCCGCGCCAGTGCCGGGTCGACGAACGACCCGGCGTTCTTCGAGGACTCGACGCCGGCGAGGAACCGTTCGGCGTCGACCTTGCGCGCGAAGGTCGTGTTGCGCTGCCGCCCGGACGGGGTGCGGTAGTGGGCGCGCCAGACCATCCTGCCGGCCCCGTCGGCGTTTCTCGATGCTGGCCATGGCTACCTCCCAGCGCTCGGCTGGCCCCAATGCAGAACCGGCCGTTGGGCACGTCGCTGCTCGCGGATGAACCGCCGTACGTCGCCGACTGTGGTGACGAGGTGACGCCCGATCTTGAAGAAGTCGGGTCCGGTGCCGATCTGGCGCCACCAGCGCAGCGTGTTGACCGGCACTCTCAGGATCTCAGCGACCTCCGACAAAGTCAGCAGCTCTTCGGGGTCGCGCTCGGGGAACGGGGTCGTGATGGTGGCCGGCATGGCTTCCTCCTGGTTCGGGATGGCGCTGACCGAATCGTCGGATCCGCCAGGCGCGCGGATGCTGAGGTTCGGTCAGAGTCGTCGATGGTCGTGCCCGACAGAGTGACCCGCGAACGTCCCCGCTTTCGTCCCCCCTCACGGCTACTTGAGGGGAGGGACGCATGGGGGGACGCGGCGTTTCCGCAGGTCAAGCCACGTCCCCCCGAAAGTCCAAAAGGCTTACTGCCGATCCGAGGAAGCGGGGCGAATACCGTCGAGATCCGCGCCCCTTGCACCAGCACAACCACCGTCTGGGCGGCACAGACCGCGGTCCGCGGGAGGGCGCCGGCCGCCTAGGGCGCGTCGTCCCCAGCGGTGGTCGTAACAGCCCGCTCATGCTTGATATGTAGGTGATCTTCTCGGTCACTGGCGCGGCATGGTTGGCCTCGTCGATCCACTCGAGGAGGAGCCGTGGTGACTGGTGTGCTGCCGTGCCTGATCTCGCCTGGGGAGTCTGAGCCGGGGGCGCCGGCGGGCCGGTTGGGTGATCCGTTGCTCGATGCGTATCTGGAGTTCGTGGCGGCACGCTCGCGTCCGAACACGGTGCTGGCGACGTGGTTCGACTTGAAGGTCTTCTTCGCCGTGGTGGGTAAGCCGGTGGGCGAGGTGAGTCCGCTGGACGTGCTGGGCTTCATCACGGCCCAACGGGCAGGGCTGTCGGGCCTGCCCGGTCCGCAGCTGGTGCCGGCCCGTGCACCCGAGGAAGGAGCGGGGGTCTCGTTGCGGACGATCCGGCGGCGGCTGTCCACGATCGGTGGGCTGTACGCGTTCTTGACGGTGCGCGGCGACGTGGCTGCCAACCCGGTCCCGCGTGGACTGCCGACCCGCCGGGAGAGGTCGCGCCCGTCCCAAGGGGTGCCGTTGGTTCGAGCGTCGAGGACGTTGCCGCGGATCCTGTCTCCGGCCGAGGTCGACGCACTGACCACGGCGCTGCGCACACACCGGGACCGCGCCATGGTCTCGGCCATGCTGTTGGGTGGGCTGCGGCGCTGCGAGGTCCTCGGGCTGAGGCTGGGCGACGTCAACGCCGGCCAGAGGCAGCTGTTCGTCGCCGACGGCAAGGGCGGTCACCAGCGTCTGGTGCCGGTCTCGCCGAGGTTCTTTGAGCACCTGGGCGCCTACCTGGACACCGAACGCCCAGCGGGCGCCGACACCGACCAGGTGTTCCTGGTGCTCAAACGTCCCAACCGGGGACGTCCGCTGTCGGCGAAGGGCCTGGAGCAGGTGCTCGCCTCAGCGCGGGAACGGGCCGGGCTCGCTCACGGGAGCTGCCACGAGCTGCGGCACACCTGCCTGACCCGTCTGCGGGGGGCTGGGATGGCGCTGGAGGCGGTCCAGGCCCAGGCCGGGCACGCCTCGATCGAGTCGACCCGGATCTACCTGCATCTGGCCGATGACTGGCTCGCCTCGCAGTACCGCCGGGCCGCGGAGGTCATCGACGCCCAGGTCTACGCCGGCGCCGACGGGCTCACGCCGCTGGCGCACGAACCCGACCCGGTCAGCATCCCCGGCTTCCGCAGGTTGCGATGAGCACAACGCTGCCGCAACGGTTCTCCCCCGACCAGCACCAACGCGGCGGTGCAGCAGCGATGGCGACCTGGACCCAAATCGAGGCGGACCTGCCGGCCGTGACCGCCACGATGCGCGCCTACCTGGACCAGATCGCCGTCGTGCTGCGCCCGGGCAGCGTGCACAACACCGACCAGTGCCTTCGCTCCTTCTGCACCTACCTCCTGGGCCACCACCGCGAGGTCACCTCCGTGCGCGACGTCGGCCGGCCCCACATCGAGGGGTACAAGCCGTGGCTGGCGGCCCGACCCGGACAGAACAAGCCCGCAGCCACACCGGCGACCATCGCCCACCGGCTCGGCACCTTGCGGGTGTTCTTCCTACGCATCGACGAGTGGGGCTGGCAGGACGCCCCACCACGGGTCCCGATGTTTCCCGGCGACGTGCCCAAGCAGCGCCACGCCCTACCCAAGGCCCTCGACGACCAGGCCGCATCTCGCCTGCTCAAAGCCGCCCAGGCGGACCGGCGCCAGCTCGTCGGGGTGACGGTGGAGTTCCTGCTGCGCACCGGGCTGCGCGTCGGGGAGTACACCGCCCTGACCGCCGACGCCGTCGTCTTCATCGGCGACACCCACTGGCTGCACGTCCCGGTCGGCAAGCTGCACGAGGACCGCTACCTGCCCCTGCACCCGCGCCTGGTCGAGCTGGTCACCGCCTACCGGGCCGCGCACGTTCCCGACGGTCACAAGCTGCTGCTTCCCCGCGAGAAAGGCACTGCCCAGGACCGTCACTCGGTCACCAGGATGATCAACAGGGCCGGCGCCGCCGCGGGACTGGGCCACATCCACCCTCACCAACTGCGGCACACCCTGGCCACCCAAGCCATCAACCGCGGCATGAGCCTGGAGGCGATCGCCGCGATGCTCGGGCACAAGTCGATGGACATGACCCTGGTCTACGCCAAGATCGCCAACCGCACCGTCGCCCAGGAGTACTTCACCGTCGCCGAGAAGGTCGACGCCCTGTACGCCAACCCCGCCCAGCTCCCCGCCGACGCCCTCGGACCCAACATGGCACGGCTGAACCGCGAACACTCCCGCATGCTCGGCAACGGCTACTGCGCCCGACCCAAGGTCATGGACTGCCAGTACGAGACGATCTGCGAGTCCTGCACCTTCTTCCAGACCACCATCGAGTTCCGCCCCACCCTCCTCGCCCAGCGCGAGGACGCCTGCGCCAAAGGCCAAGTCCGCCGCGCCCAGATCTACGACAACCTCATCACCGGCCTCGACACGACCGAGGCCTCTTGACAACCGATACCTACATAATGCCGATGAGCGCACGTGCAGCCGGCGGCTGTGTTACGTCTGGGCTCGACACGCACCGGAGTTCACGTCCGATGGGCTGGAGTCGGAGTCGAGCGCCATACGCTGGTTGTCGGCGCCGGGCTCGCTCGAGACAACGGCGGCTTACCAGGAGTCCTGCGGCTGCACCTTGGCCCGAGCCGATGGTGTCCATTAGGGCAGATACCTCCGATCTGCGCAGAGATTTGTTTCGTGCTTCGGAGAAGCGCTCGAGATCACGGGGCGGCGCAACGGTGGTGTGTGCGCGCGCAATCTTGCTGGCTCCACCGGGGAGGAGCGGGTGGCCGGCGCCCTCGCCGTCCCGGCAAGGACGAGAAGACTCGGGAACCGAGGGACAACACCCGCGTCGTCACCAGGACGCGCGATCTCCCTCCACCCCCTGTGGCGCACAACCGTCGCGAACATGAAGGCCGAGCCGCTTGTACCGCTTCCTTCTGACCGGATTCGCCCCGATATTTCCAAACAAGCCGCTACCCAGGAATTGCATCAGCTGGGGCAGGATTCGGCCCACGGGAAGCTTCCGAGGCTCTCTCAGCTCAACAATCAGATTCGGCCGAGTCCAAGGAGAGCACAGGAGGGCCAGTCCGGAGTCCCAGGAGTAGCCATCCCTGCACCAGTATATTCGCTCTACGGATTCCTCTTCCAATTGCAGAGGAGCGCTCAGAAGGGGGGCCGCATGTATCTGCAGCCTATGACTTTCCACCCACGTAGCGGAGGGTGGCGTTCGAAGCAGGCGGAAATGCACTAAGGCGTATTCCAACAGAACCGAGGACAGAAGGACGACTACAACTCCGCCCCATTTCTCTCCCCAGTCGACGACCCAGAAGAAAAAGAACCCACCGACCGCGAAAGGGAGTCCAAGTAAGGCGTTGACTACGATGCCAAACACCACGCCTTTCTCGCCTCGTGTCACCCGTCCTCCTTCTATATCTTCACCCAGGCCAGCATGGAGGCCCACGACACCTTTTTGCTATACAGGCCCGAGATGCCTAGCCGCTGGAGGAACCATTGGATCTTTCCCAGGAACACCTCCATATCGCCGTCCGCGCTCAGCGATGTGGTCAGTCCGACCACCCCTTCTCCGGCGATGCGGACGCTGCAGGAGAGCCTTGATCGCCCGTCTCGCGATCCGTGAATGTGAAGCTGCCCATGTCGGCAAGGTACAGGCGCCGGCGATCGGGCGTGCACGCATCTGCCGCGGAGCGGCCGTACGCTTGCCGCTGTCGCGGCCGTCCGCTCGTGTCTGGCGTCGGGTTCACGTGCCTTCTCTTAGATGCAGCCTCAGGCGCAGCGTCTCTAGGGCCCGAGTCTGGTCGTCGCCAGCGAGAAGGATCGTGGGGAGGGACTTGGCAGCTGCGTTCGTGGGATCCCAGGGGTTCTTGGTGGTGTTGAGGGTGACGACCAGGCGTGGCAGCGGCGTGTCGTAGTCGAACCAATGGGTGAGGGCAAGCTCGATTGGCTCGGGGTGCTGGTTGAAATCGACCCAGGCGATACGGGAGATCGGCACCGAAGCTCGATGCCGTTTCCCGCGCCACGCGGTCAAGTTGTCGGCATCCAGGACGTAACGCACCCGCCCGGACCAAAGTCGCCAGGTCAATGCGGTCACGCTTCCAAGCAGCAACGCCCCCGCGGCCGGAAAGAACAGTGACGCAAGTGCGTCGGCCCATCCCTGCCGGTCGAGCAGCATGCCGATCATGATGACGACACCTAGGACCGCGGCCAGCGCACCCCAGCGGAGGTAGGCCCACCACAGCAGTTGAGTGTTGGCGTGAATCGTCACGCAATCGGAGTTGCTCGTGAAGCCGGGGCCGGCGCCACCCTCAGAGGTCCCACTCAACACCGTCCCCTTTCCGATCGCCAGCCTTCGCGGCAATCCTCGCATTTATCGGAGATGGCGACGCCGACCATGAGCAATGCCCCGCTGTCACGCCCCGAGTCCCAAGTCTGGGCCAGAACGGTCACAGGTTCCGATCTCAGCTCGCCCAGACCCCGGACCCGATTGAGGGTCACGCGCCGCGGGAGGACGCCCACGCCCCCCAAGCTCGAGCCGCCGGTCCCGGCCGGCCGTCCTCTCGTGCCGCTGTCGGCGCTAGCGTCCGTCCACGCCGCTTGCTGCGGTCGACCACTGCGCGCCGGGGGTCGGACCTGTCCAGACGACCGTGAAGCCCCTACCCGTTGGGGTCGCCGAGGCCGCTCAACAACCTCCATCCGCCGAGCCAAGCCAGGAGTATTCCGCCGACCAACATGGTCCATTTCCAGATCCAGATAGCCGTCGTGTCGGCCTCCACGCGTCCGTCGGGCATAAACAGGAGCTGCACCCTTGAGCCAACTTCCAATTGTGAGTTTGGCTCGACAGACACAACGCCCACCCGGGTTGGAGGTTGAATCACTCGGATCTCGCACTTTATGGCCCGAAGGTCGTTGCACGACTGAACGACCCCCGTGCCTTTGTTGCCTTTTGCAGCATCAGCGAGTCCGCCAACCACTTCGGTGGCACCGGCGACGCAGAAGAGCACACCGAAGAGAAGCAGCCCCCAACTGAAGGCGACCCATTCCACCGGGTCGCGCTTCATTGTGCTAAGCACTCGACGCCCGAAACGCCTGGCTGCCTCTGCGGACACGACAGCAGTGTCGCACCTCCGTCGCTCGGGCATGCCGCATTCGGGCGTCACTCGAGCAGGGATACCTCGAGGTCGTAGGCCAACACCACGGCACGGGCTAGCTGCGCTTCTTGCTCACCGCTGAGATACCCGAGGGTGCGACCGAGTGCATCCACTGGGACGGTGAGGACGTTGTCCAAGGACACCGCGCAGTCGTGATCCAACCCGTTGTCGGGCCCCACCAGGACCTCGCTGGACAAGCCCTTGATGGTGCTGGTGATCGGGGCAACGGTCACCTTGGTCATCGCGCCCCGAGCGGCCTCCCGCGTCAGGACGAGCGCTGGTCGCGTCTTGTCGAGTCGGACCAAGCAGATCTCTCGCACTAGATCAGTCCTCGACCACGGCGTGCGTGCCGGTCCACTCGACCAGGTCGTCGAGTTCATCTGCCGCGCCCTGGGTTCGAAGGATCTGTGCGTCCTGCTCGGCAGCCAGTCGACGCATCTCGCGTTCCACCGCCGACGCAACCAGCGCGGCCCTGCTCGGCGCCTTGCCGGTCGCAACGCTGCGGTCCAGGAAGGCGACCATCTCGTCAGGAAGGCGGACCGCGATCTGCGTGCTCATGTCGCCAATGATACCGCAACGCATCCCACATTGGGATGCTCGCTCATGCCGCGAGGAGGTAGGTCGACAGGCGGTATGACACGCCCCCTTTGCCGTGGGTCTTGGCTGGCCACCCGTGGGCGCAGGGCGCGATGGCTTGCACCGCGTCTGCTGACGAGGGACCGGTTGGTTGCTGTCGGGCCCAGGTGGAGCAGATCGCGGGTTCCCGTTCGACGAGGAGTCGGACGCGGCGTCTCACGCAGCGGTCGTCAGCTGGGTGCGTGCCGCGAGCCACCGCCCCTCGCGACGAACGAAGACCGTGGTGGCCCACTCGTCGTTGTCGATGATGTGCCCGTCATGGTTCTCGGTGCTGACCACCCGAACCGTCAATACCGCCACATCGCCGAACACGTCCACCAGCGGCGTCCCCGTCGCCTCCATCCGCGAGTGGCTCAAGGTGCCGTCCCGGATCAGGCGGAGGAACGTCTCGCCGGACGTGGTCCCGTTCTTGGTCACGATCGCCCATTCGGGAGCCTGGTGGGAAGCGATCCGGTCCGCGTCGTTGGACACGATGGCCTGGGCCCAGTCCCGCTGTGCCCGGATGACCGCCTCAACTGGCTCCACGCGTCGATGATAAGACACATAGGCCGGCACGCATGAGGCCCGAGCAGCCCGCCCGGAAGCCCTACACGGCCGAGCGGCACACATAGAGCCCGTGTGACCGCGCCCCCTCTGAGCGATACGCCGAAAGGACGCGGCCCGCGGGGTGCTCGAGGGGGTTGTCCGGTGAGGGGGTAGCTCCGGCGCGGATGACCATGCTACGTCCCTCCCGCTTAATGCCGCTGGACACGGAATCGGAGGAGGAGAGGCGTGCCTGGCGCTCTCCACTGCGGTTCAGCGGCTCAGCCCGGCGCGCACGCACCGGGCTGGAGGGTCAGGCCCCACACACTGTCGAGGTCGGGGATGTCGGCCACGACCTTGCGTGGGGACGAGCCCCGGGGTGCGATGGTGAACGTGACCGTTGGCGCCGGCCGGATCGACACCGAGCAGTCCGAGGACATCCCGAACCGGATCGTCGTCTCACGCCCCGGGTCGACCGATTGCGGCAGGTCCAGCGAAGGTCCCCCCGGCGGGCTGGAGACCAGGCTCGCCCCAGGCCCGGAGACATCGACACCGAGGACCGTCACCGGCGAGGAGCCGTCGTTGGAGACAACGACGGTCAGCGACACGACCGGGTTCCCCTCGACCGGCGCGCTCAGCGCCCCGGTCTGCGCGGCAAGGGAGAAGCGCACCGGCAGCGGCTGGGGCCGGGGCGCGGGCCTGTCGACGTGATCGTTCGGCCATCCCATGCGTGGACGCCCAGTCCCACAACGAGGGCAGTGACCATGGCGACCTCAACCAGCCGGAGACGCTCACGGTCCGACATCGAGCTCCACACGCGGGGACCTCCGCTCTTCACGACAGGCCCGGTGACCATCAACCAACGAAACACGGATGCCTCGAACACGCAAGCCCTCCGTGACCCACGCTACGCGAGGCGCATGGTCACCCACGGGTCCAGCACCGGGTCCTGGCCGAGGCGAACGTCGACCGGCCAGACCTCGAGACCGAACCTTGCACACTGCCGCACTCCCTTCCCTTCAACGGCGGCGTCTGCGCGGGTCGGATCCCCCCTTCGTGCAGGGGCGTGGCAGGCCCCGCGGCACCTATGCGGCGTCGATCTTCGCCACCATCTTGGTCAGCATGGTGACGTTGCGACTGGTACTGCTCAACGGGCCCAGGATCTTCTCCCAGTCACGCTTGGCCAAGCGGGAGTCGGTGGACTTGCCACGCATCCGCCAGTGCACATCCGCGCCGTGGACGATGAGGGTGTCGAAGTCGTTCGACAGTCCTTCCAGACGCTTGGCGTCGCTAGCGGTCGGCGCCTTCTTCAAGAACGTCACGAAACACGTGTCGCCCGCCGCGAGCGTGAAGGGATCGGCATCCAGGGCCCTCTTCAGTTGCGTCGCCGTCCGGACGAAGGTCGTGCACTCGAAGCCGAACTCGTCCTCCAGGGCCTTCTCCATCGCGGCCTCGACCGATGCCCGCGCTCCGCGGGTGTCGAACACGACGTTGCCGCTGTTGACGAAGGTCCACACGTCGGCGAAACCGAGGCCCTCGCAGACCCCCACCAGGCGGCTCATGGGCACCCGTCGGCGCCCCAGGTTCACCGCGCGGAGGAACCCGACTCGGACGCTCATGCAACCCAACTGTAGAGGCGGCCCGCACCCGCAGCGCCGCGCACAACACCGGCTGTTCGCGCAGCCCGCCGCCTTGACGGGCAGGCAACCGGGAAACGTTGAGATCGTCGCCCGCTACGCGGCTGGTAGACGCAAGGCGAGGAGGCGACCGTCGTCCTGCGAGCGGGCATGCTCTACCCCGGCTGTCCCGGCCGGTACTAGGTTGACGCTCTGTCAGCCTGGCCCATCTTCGACTTCGCGGCGTTCTTCAGCGCAGTCGACGCCGAGCGTCGCGACCGCGGCCTCGGCTGTACGACGTCGCCGACGAGTTGTGGCAGTGGTCAGAGAAGCTCAACGCTTAGCGGGACGACCACCCCCTCTGTGGTGGCGGTGGGACGGATGGGCGAGCGGGGGGCCACCTCGTGCCCGTACGCATTGTTCATGCTCCGGTGGCTCTGCCGACCCCCTGAGGACTTCCTCGCCGGGTCGCCGCGGCACGTCGGCTGCACCGCGCTGCCTGAGGCGGGTCCCGGTCACAGGCTGCGTTGGGACCTGCCGGGGCTGCACGCCGTGCTCAACGAGAGGCGCAGTGCCCTGGGGCTCACCTGGGCGCAGCTCGCGCAGGAGTTGGGCTGTAGTCCGAGCAGGCTCACGAACCTGCGAACGGCCCGGATGGCCGACCTGGAGCTCACCCTGCGGGTCACCCAGTGGCTTGGGCGGCCGGCAGCGGAGTTCATCCACCCCGCGGCGTGGTGATCCAGAGCCGGCTACGCGGCTGAGACGCAGCCTCGGCTTCCCCTTGAGCCGGCTGTCAGGTCAGGATTAGTCGACGTGAGGGGCTGGGAATCAGTCCTTGCGATGCCGCGATGACCGCCTGGACGAAGGCCCCAGTCGCGGGAGCGTCGGGCGGCTCGCCGTACGTCGCGACGTGGATGCGGCGCCGGAAGTCGTTTAGTTCGGTCGTCTCGATCCCGGGCATCCGGTGCTGGGCAACGGGGAGCCCGGGCATCGTGGTGACCCCCAGTCCTGCGGCGATCATTGACTGTTGCACCAGCGGGTCGTCGCTGGTGTACATGATGCGTGGCGTAAAACCCACGGCTTCGCACGCGCTCGCGAGCTCGCGCCGGCAGCGTTCGCATCCGGCGATCCACGGGGAGTCCGCGCTCTCCTCCAGAGTCCGGCCGCGGTCGGTGCTCAGCAGGTGCATCGAGTCGTCGAAGAGGTGGGTGAAGCGCAGGCCATCGGGTACGTCGTCGTCGTCCGCTCGTGAAGGTCCGCGCCACGGCAGATGAGAAGGCCCGCGCCCGACGCGTAGAGCGGAGAGCTCGGCTCCGCCTGAAACCACCGGTGACGCGCACGATGCGCCGCCAGCGGTGGATTCAGGCTCAGTTGGTCCGGGTCAGGCCGGAGCCGAGCCGGTCTGCAGGGACGGGGTGGCCAACGGACTCGACGTGCGCCAGCGAGGAGCGAGGGCCGCCGTCGCGACGACCCAGGCGACCAGTCCGATGACCCCTGCGGCCATCCCTTGGCTGTTGCCGGCGACGACGTCGACGAGGGCCGCGAGTAGAGCCCACACCGGCACGAGCCGCGCGCGCCAGAGCCCGAACCAGAGGACCAGCTGACCAAGCGTCAGGCCGAGCACGAACAACACGATGAAGCCGACCAGGAACGGCGTGTGCTCGCTGGCGGTGTCGAACGCCGTCACCGCCGCGGGATCGAGGTTGGCCCGGGCGAGCGTCGCGATAGAAGCCGAAGTAGGCCACTGCGTGACCGACACTCGCGACCAGGCCGAGTGCGAACACCGCGCTCCCGACCCGCACCGGCACGCTGCCGCGGCCTCCCGCGAGTGCGGGCAGCGACAGCACCGAGGGCAGCATCAGGAGGGTTGCCACCACGGACAATGCTCCAGCTGCGAGCCAGGTGACCGGGTGCTGCTGCACCGCGGCCACGATCGCGTTCGGAGAGCCCGCGCCGGTGTCGACCGAGCGGCGCAGGAGATCGCCGACGCCGAGGCGCGGCGGCGCCGGCGACAAGAGCAACGGGGTGCAGCCGTGCCCGGCGAACGGGAGAGGAAGGACGTGAACATCGGGGGCCTCCTTCGGCCTCGGGATCTGGTAGCTCCGAGCCTGCGGCGCCGGCGACCCGCGCCACATCCGGAACGGGGGTGATCCGGTTCCGCCGAACGGGTGAGCCCTCTCGTCCTCAGGGCGGACCCGGCAGGATCCACCCAGGACCTAAGATCCCTGCATGCACGAGCAGGTGGGGCGACCGCGACGGTGGTGGCCCGGCGCACGACGGGTCGCAGGGGTGCCGGTCGTGGACCTCCTCGTCGCCACAGCGCTGTTGCTGTACACCCTTGGGGCGATTCTCACCGGTGCGGTGCACGAGGGTCCGGCGTGGGTGACCGTGCCGGTCGCTGTGCTGATGTGTGGCTCGCTGCTCGGCCGCAGCCGGTGGCCCGTGACCGTCACCGTCGTGGCGGTGGTAGCGGGGGTCGCGCAGGCCGTGGTCGGCGACTCACCGGGCACACTAAGCAGCCTGGTCATCTATCTCGTGCTCGCCTTCGCGGTCGCGGCGGGGCGGAGGAGGGACCCGCTGTGCTCGGTCTCGTCGTCCTCGTCGGCGGGCTCTGGGTCCAGGAGTGGCTCGACCACAGCACCAACTACCTGTTCACCCTGCTGGTCTTCGGCACGGCATGGCTCGGCGGGAGGGTCCTGCGGGGCTGGCATTCCCGCGCGACGTACGCCGAGCAGCATCAGCCGACCTGGCTCGGCTCGCCGTCGTCGAGGAGCGCGTCCGGATCGCACGCGAGCTCCACGACGTGGTCGCCAACGGGCTGAGCGTGATCGCGGTGCAGTCCGACGCCGCCGAGGCTGCCCTCGCCAAGGATCCGGTCCGCGCCGCGGAGCCGCTGCGGATGATCCGTGCCGCTTCGCGCGCCGCGCTGCAGGACATGCGGCAGATGCTGACCGTGCTGCGGCCGGCCGACGACGACGGGCTCGACCCCGAGGACCTGCGCCCGGCTCGCGGCCTTGCCGACCTTCCGGGCCTGGTCGCGGTGATGCAGGGCTCGGGGCTGCCCCTGACCGCCTCCCTCCCGGACTCCTCCGACCCGTGTCCGGCCGGCGTCGGACTGGCCTGCTACCGGATCGCCCAGGAAGGTCTGACCAACGTGCTCAAACACGCAGGTCCGGTCACCACGACTCTGACGGTCCGGGTCACCGACGGCGGCATCGAGGTCCTGGTCCACAACGAGGCGGCCGCCGCGCCGCCGCCCGGCCGCACCCGGGAAGCGGGAGCGGGCTCCTGGGCGCTCCGCGAACGGGTCCACGCAGCCGGGGGGCGGCTCGAGCACGGTCCCGACACCGCGGGCGGTTTCCGGCTGTGGGCACTGCTGCCCGGGACGCCGCGGTGACCGACATGGTGCGCGTGCTCCTGTGCGACGACCAGGAGATGGTGCGTGCCGGCTTCCGGCTGATCCTCGACCTCGAGAACGACCTCGAGGTGGTCGGGGAGGCACCCGATGGCAACCGCGCGCTCGACCTCGTCGCCCGCACCTCCCCCGACGTCGTGCTGATGGATATCCAGATGCCCGTGCTCGACGGCATCGAGGCCACCCGCCGCATCGTCGCGGCGGGCTCGGCGGCTCGGGTGCTCGTACTCACCACATTCGACCTCGATGCCTACGTCTACGCGGCGATGAAGGCCGGCGCCAGCGGCTTCCTGCTCAAGGACGCTCCCCGCGAGCAGCTCGTCGCCGCGGTCCGGATGGTGGCGCGCGGTGACGCGCTGCTCGCGCCGGCGGTCACCCGACGGCTCGTCGAGGCCTACGTCAAGCAGCCGCCGCCGGAGACGGGCGTCCCCGCGGTGCTGGGGTAGCCTCAGCGACCGCGAACGCGAGGTGCTGCGCCACCTCGCCCGCGGCCAGTCCAACGCCGAGATTGCCGCGGACCTCTTCCTCGGCGAGGCAACCGTCAAGACCCACGTGGCCCGGGTCCTCGCCAAGCTCGACCTGCGCGACCGGGTTCAGGCCGTCGTCCTGGCCTACGAGACCGGCTTCGTCCGTCCCGGCTCCTGAGCGCCCACAGCAGCGCTTCGATGCCATCACATCCCGAGGCGCGAATCGGGCTGGGCGTCTACCACTGCCGACTCGGCGCAGCGAACCCGCCAACTCGCAGAACCCGAACCTGCGGACTCGTCGCCGGATCCGCCCCTCTCTCGGACAAGTCCTCCGCGAGCCCTTCTGAGAGTCGACTCGAGGCGCCCGTTCGTCACGCTCGCTGGCGCGCCGACAGGCGGAGTGACGCGCCTTGGCCCTGCAGCATCAAGGTCGTGATGCTGCGGCAGAAGCACGGAGAACCGTGACAACGTCTTCATGAACAGCGACTGGTCAAACAACTTGGGCGTCTCTCCATCTTGGCCGCCAGCCGGCGGCTCACTGCAGCTCACGAATGCTGGGGATATTGCGTCACCGCTCGATGGGTGGCCTCACAGCGGTCTGCGAGGTCGAGTCAGGGGACTGGGCAGCCGACTCAACGAGGTTGCCAGTTCATGGACCGTCAACGCGACGTCTGTCGCTCAGCGGCATGGACATCTCCCCTGAGGTTCGAGCGGTGCACGTCCGGAGGGCTTCTCAGGTCGGCGCCGGCAAGGGCTCAGGACTGCGTCTCGGCCGGGCAGGGGTGGCGAATCTTGGCCTAAGGCCCTGGGCGCCCTGAGACAGCCTACGATCTCAATCGTGATCGCCCGGGGCCGGAGCGTCGCCGGTTTGGTGGCCTGACATGCGCGGCGCCTGCTCGGGCTCGAGCCCCTCCCGCACATCCATGGGGCGGCGTCCACGATCGACGCGCATCGCGTTGAAGGCAGCGGCCATGGCCGCAACCCACGCGGCCCCCAGGACGTAGCCGCCTAAGACGTCGGACAGGTAGTGGACGCCGAGAGCGATGCGGGCGAAGCCGATTGCCAAGACCATGAGCACCGCGAAGGTGGCGGCGACTTTGCGCCATCCCCCATGCAGGATCGGCAGGAAGACGAGCAGCAGCACCGCGTACCCGACCACTGCGGCTTGGGCGTGACCGCTGGGAAAACTCAGCCGGGCTCATGGGCGACCGGGTGGGTCAGGACCGGGCGCAATCGATGGACGGACGTCTTGACAACGCCGTTCAGCAGCGATGAACCGTCCGCGGTGGTCACCACGAACAAGGCCAGACGGGGCAGCCGGCGCCCACAGCAACCAGATCACGACAACGCCCAGCACGATCTGCCAGGCCAGCGGCGACCCGGAGTCGCTGATCAGCTGCATCGCGCCGACGAACCCCGTGTGGGTCACGGCGAAATTGTGCAAGCGGTCTCGGGCGCCGTCGTCGGCCCTCAGAAGGGGCGCCCACTTGTCCTCCACCAGCAGCAGGATCAGCGCCCCGGGGACCGCCACCAGGGCCAGCGCTACGGCGGCGAGCACGGCTCGGGCACCGAATCGGGTCGTCCACTTGACCGAGCGCGGGGAGGTCACCTCCGGCGCGTTGGGCATGCCAGTCATCTTCGCCTCCCTCGTGAAGACCGATCCACCCCCCAATGACTCGCCGCCGCCATCAACGCCTCGGTCGACCAGGGCGACGAGTATCGGGTTCGGTGTGGCATCAGCGAGATCGCACGGCGTGGCGTTCGGATCGGCCGGGGGCGCCGCGGCCAGAGCGCGAGGCGCCTCGCGCTCGGATGTCAGGAAGGCCCTTCACTGCGAGCGTCACGGTCGGCGTCACGATGAGCATCGGTCGCTGCTTTGAGCACGTTGTCGGGCGCCTCTTCCAGGGTGATCAGAGTGTTGTCAGCTTCCGGGGACGGCGCGGAGGATCTCGTCGAGCTTGCGCTGGGTGGCCTCCTGGGCACGAGCCTGTGTGTGTATTGGATGACGAAGACCATGATCAGCATCGTGGCCGCTGCAAGTGTCCAGGACACGGTCTCCAGCCGGGCTGGGAAACCGAAGACTGCGCTGACGAGGACCCACACCACGACGGCCACGACTGCACCCAGCGCAAGCGTGGGCCTGGCCGCCCAACGGTCCACGGCGTGCAGGACTCGACTGGCGCGGTGTCGCTGTTCGGTCTTCTCGGAGGATTCGTGCTGCACCGATTACCTCGGTTCTGTCGACGTCTTGAGGGTCATGCGCCTGCGCCGGCGGACCAGGCAGCCGGCGGCGAGCGCGGCACAGACCAAGCCGTTGATGGCACCCACGATGACGTCGCTGAGATGGTGCATGCCCCGGTACAGCCGCGCGTACGCAACGAGGATGGGGATGACCGAGCACACGCCGATCACGGTCCGGCGCAGCCAGGTCCGCTCGATTGTTGTGGCCATGATGGCCAGCGAGGTGTAGAGCGCGACGCTGGCGCCGACGTGACCGCTGGGGTAGCTGGACGTCGGTGGGGCCGGGTCCAGATGCGAAACGTCCGGGCGGGAGCGACCAATGACCGCAGAGACGGTGACGAAGATGGTCGCCTGCAGGCTGATGGCAATGGCCGGGATGACCGCGAACCACCAGCGTCGCGTGCGCCACCACAGGATTGCGACGACCACGGCGCACACGCCGATGATGATCTCGGTGTTGCCGACGTGTGACCACAGCGCCGTGATCGAGTCCCATGTTCCGGAACGGGTGTCCTGAAGGGTCCGGTTCAGGTTGCTCTCGGAGTGGTCCCACCCCTTGAAAGGCCCGCTCAGCAGCAGACCGAAGCCGGCGATGGCCAGCCACAGGACGATGCCGGGAGCAAGCGCACCGCGAAACAGGTCTCGCACCGCCGTACCGCGATCTGGCCCGGTGGGGCGATCCAAGCCGGGGGGACCAGCAGCATGTTCCTTCGTTCTCCTCGGTTGAGCCGCTTCCGCCGGGCAGATCCTCACTTGTGCGACCGCAGAATCGTAACCTCCGAATCGCTTCCCCGGAGTGGGGCGAGATCGAGCTGGCCAGCCGTGTCGAGCACGCGACGGCTCGCCAGGTGACGTCTAGCCGTCGAGGGCTACCTGCGCAGCGGCCGCAAGCGCACGTCCGCACAGGCGACACTCAGCTGGGCGTCCGCGCAACCCTGGTTCGCTCATGCCTACCTGTCCCCGGTGCTCCCCGATGCTCCCGGGACATGGCGTGACATGGATTACGACCCGCAGCCCGCGGTGGATCATCTCGCGTGCCCCGTGCTGGCCTTCTACGGCGAGAGCGACGAATGGATGCCCATCGCAGAGAGCTTGGCAGCCTGGGACGCGGCCCAGGCCCGTGGCTCCCTCCGTGATCTGACAGTCGTGCGCCTGCCCGGAGCTGACCACCTCCCTACCCTCGGCGGTGTACCGGACCGGGACGCGATCACCACGGAGTACTCCCAGACCCCTGACCCGCTGGGTCATCGCAACAGTCGCACAGGCAAGAAGTTGAGTTTCGCCGAAAGGTCCGGAGCAACGCCCTGACGTCGAGGTCGGCCCGGCGTCCGACCGTGTCGCGGTCCGGGCGGTCGACCAGGCGGCGAAGAGGGATGGCTCGAGCGGCGACGCGCCTTCGCAGACGCGCTACAGATCGTGCACCGGCGGAAGGGCCATTTGCGCACGGGCCTGGTTCACGATCGACACAACGAAGTTGGTCTTGGCGGCCGTGTATGCCGGCCCCCAGATCCCGTCGTCGACCAGTGACTGCTTCAGCTTCTGGTAGACGTCTCGATCGGCGTCGTGGGCGCGAAGCCACGCGGCGAAGAGCCGAACGTGGGCGCAGGGCCACTGCTCGAGTGTGAACAAGTGCGCGATCGCTACGCGGATCCCCCCGTCGAGTTGGAAGCTCACGTGGTGATCGCCGACCTCGACGGGTTCGGTCCACCCCGTCGCCTGCAGATTCAGGTCCGACCCTGCTCAGGTCATCGTCGCGTGGCGGGCCGAGGGCGAGGTCGATCACTGGCTTGGCCGCCAGTCCCACAACGGAGGTTGATCCGACGTGCTCAACCTGCCAGTCCGCGCCGAGCTGGATTCTCAGGGTCCTGGATAGCGCGGCCGCCCGCGTCGCCCAACGGGGGTCGTGGGGTACCGGTTTGGTTCCGCCGGATATCCCGCTGTTGACATCACCCGAGGAGGCTATCCAGGGCCAGCGACACGATCCGCCATCGCCAGCCGGAGGCGCACGCGGCGGAAGGGGGCAGTCCGCCGAGGACGCCACGGCGGGGTGTCCTTCGTGCGCTCTTTGGCCGCACACTCTCGTTCAGGATCCGTCAGGTCGAGGAGATGAAGGAGGACTATCGCATGGTCACCGAACCTGCGACGCCTGCCACGAGCGGCGTCTGGGTCGAGCTGGTTGGCCAGGTCGACCTCGACGCCGAAATCCCCGGCATGCAGGGGCGCGTGTTGCGGATGCGGATGGTCACCATCGAGCCCGGTGGCGTCTTCGGGCCGGTCCACACCCACGTCGACCGGCCCGGCCTGGTGTACGTCCTGGCGGGCACGATCACCGACCACCGGGACGGCGGGACCCGCGAGTACGGGCCAGGCCGGGGATGGCCCGAGGACCGGCACACCGTCCACTGGCTCGAGAACACCACCTCAGCGCCAGCGGTCGAGATCTCGGTCGACATCGTCCGGCGCGACTGAGATTCACACGGCCCGTCACGGCAGAGCCATAGGCCGTCGGACCCGGCGGCCGCATGAGCGGCTTGCGGCGGATGGGCGCAGGTGTGGTCAGACGAGCTATGGCACGACGGCAATATGAGCGGCGAGGATCCGCCACCCCATCTGATCGTCGTGCACCCAGGTCCGCGTGTATCGCAGCCGAGCCGCCATGGGCTCTCCGGCGAACGTCCCGGCGATGGTCGCCGTGAAGAAGGTGACCCCGGTGGTGCCGGCGACGAGCACCTCGAGGTTCTCTTCGACCAGCTCGGTGATGACCGAGAATCCCGACCGGTACCCGGCCAGATCGTCGTCCTTGGTGTGCCGAGCCCCGTCTGGGCCGATCGCAACCAGGCGGTCGTCGAGTAACCGGTCGAGCGCTGCAACGTCGGCGGCAAGCTGAGCGGCGTGCAGCGCCCGCTCGGCAAGGAGCAAACCCGGCTGCGATGGGGTCACGGTCACCAAGACATCCTCGACCATTCGGCCGACTCATCCACGACTCCGCCCCGCACCCGGCGGAAGGACTGTGAACCCCGGGCTCCGGCGAGGCAGCATCCACAGGAATCGCTGGCAACGCCCATGCGAAACTCGGGCCGTGAACGCGTCGGTATTCATCGCCTTGTTCTTGGTGGCGGTGGTGGCTGGTTGCAGCTACTGGGTGCTCCAGGACGCCCGGGCACGGACGCGCCACCGACCTGTCTTCGCGGTGTTCTTCGGGTTCACGATCGAGGACCCTCAGACCTGGGCGGTGTTGTGCCTGTTCGTGTCGGTTCTATTCGTTCCGATGTACTTCGTCGCGCGGCGTGCCGACGACTAATCCAGAAGCCGAGGAGGGTTCCGACCGGGCGACGCGACGTCCGCCGGGCGCTGGCGTCCGACATCCCTGTGTTGGTTGGTCGGCTGGCCGAGAGGACTCGAAGTGATAGACGTTTGAGTGCCAATCACACGGCGGGCGCATCAGGCACGTGGCCCTCGGGCGATTGCGGGCCCGTTCCCCGAGGCGGCAGCGCGTGGATGGGTCAGGATTCGAGAAGCGCCGGCCGCCGATTCGCTCGTAGCCTGTTGGTCATCGACAAAGCGGCGGTCGGCGAGGTGACCGTCCTGACCAGGAGGTGACGACGATGAGTCCCACGATCCGCAGTCTGGTGATCCCGGTGTCCGATCTGGACGCCACCAAGGCCGTGTACACCGCGTTGCTGGGCTCACCGCATACCGACGAGTCGTACTACGTCGGGTACAACGTCAACGGCTTCGAGGTCGCTCTCAACCCGTCCGGCGCAGGTGGGGGGCCGGTGGCCTTTGCCGATGTCGAGGACCTTGACGCGACCCGCGCGACCCTGCTGGCGGCCGGAGCCACCGAGCGCGACGCGCCGCGTCAGGTCGCACCCGATGCGCGGGTTTGCGTGCTCGCAGACTCCGACGGCAATCCGATCGGCCTGCGCGGGAAGTAGCGGACACACGACGCGGTCGCCGCTGTCTCCCCGAGGAGTCGTGGCCCGAGCGGTTTCCTCCGGTGGCGGCCTTCTACGGCCGAGACCGCACAGGTCCTTCGCCGCAGTCAGGGCGGTCGACTGGCGGCGCTAAGACGCGGGTGACCGGGCCCACTTCCGTCGCAGTGGTGCGCTGTCGAGAGGTCACGTTTGGAGGAGTAGCTCGAACTCAAGCTCGTGGTCGATCGGCACGCCAGCGGCGTCACGCACCGGGATCGTCGACTTGAACGTCGACAGGCGGCCGGATTGACGCTGTGCGATGCTCGCGGCCACGCTGACTGCGATGGGCAGAAGCTCGACGACGGCGAAGACGTTCTCGACGCGGCGGCACGGGCCCATCTGGACGGGTGAAGGGACGCTTCGTGGGAATCGACGACGTGACGAGGTTGGCCGAGGCCCTGGCGGGCGTGCACTGCACCGTGGTCGAGGTGGGTTCTCGGTATGCCGGTACCACGGCAGGCTGGTGGTGCGTCAGCTTGACGCCGCCCATGTCGTGATCCGGGCGGGACTTCGAATGGACCGCGACCTGCTGCTCAGGCAGTTCCCGGGAACCTTCAGCGTTCCGGCCCGGTACGCCAGACACATGATGGTCGTCGCCGAGGTCTCGTCAGCGGCGATGCCGGCGCCATCGAGGATGCCTTGGGGGCCGCGTGGCACCTTCAACGGGCCGGCGGCTGACGGAGAGGCAGCATGAGAAGCCACGCGCGGCTCGGGACTGATAGACGCAGCGACAAGAGCAGCCACCCCGTTCTAGCGTGGCGGGGTGATGTTCAGTCGAGACCTTCGTGACCGAGTTGCACGAGGCGAGGTCACCGTCTCGATCAGGCTATGGAGTCGACCGAAAGTCACGGTTGGCGGCCACTACCGGACCGCCGACGTCATCATCGAGATCGACTCCCTAGGTCCTGCCCTTTGGCCGTGACCGTCGATGACGTGGCCGCCTCGGGCGAGCCTGATCGTGAGACGCTCCGGGACCGGGCTGCTCACTCCGGGCCTATCAACGATGACACCCTCGTCCACCGAGTCGAGTTCCACGTGGTGTAGCGACAGGCGGGTGAAGTGCCGGGAGTGCTCGCGTCCGGCGTCGTCGCGGTACCTGGCTCGCCAGCGTCCGTCGGGTCGTTTTGCGATGCTGGCCATGTGGTCTACCCCTCCATCGGTGGGTTGGTCCTGGGTCTGGGGTGGAATGGTGCACCGGACGCTGGTGGGCTTGCGGGGCTTGCGGGCTAGAGCAGCCCCGCATCGCGTGCCCTCTTCACGTACAGGGACGCCGTCGATGGGGCCAGCCCGAACGCTTCCTTGACGGCCTTGGTGGGGGCTGCCACCGGGAAGGGCTTCGGTGTAGATGGCGGCGACCTGGCGCAACCGGGCTTGGGTGGGCTTCTGGCGGTTCCGCTTGCGCAACCGCCGCGGTAGGTGGCGGGGTCGGGGGTGTCGTGGGTTCGGCCAGTTGTTCCGCGAGGTTGCTCAAGTCGGCGGTGGTGACCTTGGCGGGCCGATAGGTCACCTTCATCCAGGCCGACTGCGGGGCGCCTTCGATGCTGATCGACCGCAGGTCGCCGCTTCGGATCTCGCGTTGGGGGTCGCGTTGGATGGCCTGCATGCTTGTCGCCCGTGGCACCACCAGTTGCGTTCCCGAAAGGCCCGGCCTGCGCGAAGCCGGTCGCCATGGAAGACAAACTGCGCCGCGGTATACCCCAGTACCTAGATCGCGGTGTTTCTGCAGGTCATCAGGGGCGTTTTCTTAGGATTCGTTCACCCACTCCATCAGTGTACGACTTCGTCCGACGGCGTACTACATAGTGTCGCCTGACGATCCGACAGCAGGCCAGACACCGCCCGCCGCCACCACGGCCAGGCACCAGGACCACCGACGCTAGCCCGCTCCGCTCGTCGCGGCTGCCCCGTCACGCGGAATGACGCCCCCCACGGATCGCGGGCAGGGCCGGGCGTTCGGTACCGATCAGCGACCTGACCGACTCTGGGTTCGGAAGGTGCCGGGCGTTGTGCCGACCTGTCGGAGGAAGTAGGAGGAGAAGTTCGACGCGTCGTCGAAGCCAAGGAGCGAAGGTGATCTCGGCCACCGGGCGCCGGCATGACTGACTGTCTCTTCGCCTCCAGGACGACCCTTTCGTCGATCAGCTCCTTCGCGGAGAGGCCTGTGTTCTGCCGGGCGAGTCGGTTGAGCGTGGGGGTCGAGTAGCCCAGGCGTTCTGCGTACTCGCTGACCTTGTGCCAGCGGCGGAAGTGTTCCTCGATGTGGTCGCGGAACCAGGCATAGGCCTCGTGGGTGGGCGTGGTGCGTCTGGCGCGCCATCGTTGGCCGCGCTGGACGAGTTGGACGAGGAGAGCTGCGAGGGAGTGGGTCAGGGCCGCTTGATGCAGGTCGTTCGGCCCCGCCTCCCGTCTCGGCGATACGATCAGCAGGGCGAAGGCATTGGGGATCGGTGTGCCCGCCAGGTCTGCCGCCGGCCAGTGGCTCTGCGGCCGGACCAAGTCGGACCTGATCAGGTCTCGGGCGCGTTGGTGATGCTGTGCGGGCCGAACATCGCCACGGTGCCCTCGAGCTCGGCGATCTCTCCCCACTGGTGGACCTGGCCCGGCGCGCACCCACAGGACGTCACCGGTGCGTATCGTGTGGTCGTCGAAGTCGACGGTGTGACGTGCGGCGCCGCTCTCCACGTGCATCAGCAGGTCGAAGTCCAGGCGTTGGGAGGTGAGGAACTCGTGCGGCCCGCCGCGGTCACGGATCCTCGGAGGGTGTTGATCTCGATGTCACCCACGCCCGGCGCGGGCGGGAGAAACGCACGCGGCGGATCTGACTGTCCCATTTCTCACCATGAGTGCTCCCGTGGTCACCGTGACTTGGTGAAGTTCGGATCCTAGGGTTACCAGTCATGACGAACCTTACGTACACAGTCATCGACGCGGCAGACACGTCGCTGAACAAGACCAGCGTGCTGGTCACCGGCGAGACCGAGGCACTGGTGGTCGACGCCGCATTCACGCGCGCCGACGGCCACCGGATAGTGGCCGCGGTGCTCGACTCCGGCAAGCAACTCACGACCGTCGTCGTCACCGCGGGCGACCCCGACTTCTACTTCGGCGCCGAGGTCATCGCCGACGCCTTCCCCGAGGCGACGTTCCTCGCTCCGGCCGACGTCATCGAGCACATCCAGCACAGCTACGAGGGCAAGCTCCAGGCATGGGCGCACCTCGGCCCGAACCTGCCCACACGCCTGGTCGACCTGACCCCGCTGGCCGCGAGCACCCTTCCCGTGGACGGCACGACCATCGAGGTACACCGCGGCAGCGACTTGCTCGGCGACCGCGCCTGGTACCTCTTCGAGCCGCGTGTCGCGCTCCCTGATCGGCGGGGTTCTCCTATTCGAGGGACTCCACGTCTGGACCGCCGACAGCGCCACCACGGAACTGCGGACCGAGTGGATCCGGGTGCTCAACGACCCTGGCAGCTCTCGACCCGACCTTCGTCGTCGCGGGTCACCGGGTCGCAGGCGCCCCGACGGACCTGACCGCGATCACCCACACCCGCGAATACCTCCAGCACTTCGAGAAGACCATCGCCTCCTCGGCGAACGGAGCCGAGGCCGAGGCCTCGTTGCTCGGCGGCCTACCCCGACGCCGGCCTGAAGATCGCCGCCAGCCTGGGAACCAAGGTCGCCAAGGGTGAGATGACATGGGGCTAACCCCAGACCCCGCCCACGACCCGGCACCGGCCGACATCGTCCGCCGCCAGTACCTCGCCTCGGCCGCCCGTGACCTGGATGCACTTCGCGCGACGCTCGCCCCAGATGTCGAGTGGACCGAGATGGCCGGCTTCCCCTTGGCAGGCACGTACCGAACGCCCGAAGGCGTCACCACGAACGTGATGGAGAAGCTCGGCGCCGAGTGGGACGGCTGGGCAGCCCACGACGACACCTACGTCGTCGAGGGCGAGAACGTCGTCGTGCTGGCCCGCTACACCGCCCGGCATCGGGCGACCGGAAAGGACCTTGCGGTGCGGGTAGCCCACCACTTCATCGTCCGCGGCGGGCTCATCGTCCGGTTCGAACAGTTCGTCGACACTGCCCTGGTCCGCGACGCTGCCAACTAGATGTTCGACGATGGGCCTCCCGCACGACCTGCGATCGATCCATTCGCACGAGATCCCGGATGACCCATCAGGTGGGGCCAACATTCACGACGACCGTGGGGCCAAAGAACTTGACGAAACCCAGATGGACTCCGAGACTCCGTCGGAGTAGGTGTCGGCCGTGTCGACCAGGGTGCCATCGACCGCAGTGAAGGCATCGAGTACTCGATGGGACGCCGCCGCGTCGGTTGTGCGGCCGAAAGTGTTGCTCCCCAGACCGATCGGCAACGACAACCCATCCCAATGGTGCGATGGACGGCCTCTTCGAACTGGGCGCGGGCGGGGCGTCGGGTCACGGCGTGGTCCTCCTGGAGCCTGTACGAAGGAAGTCAGCGAAGCAGATGGCACCGACACCGACCGAGCACCGGCTCCCCCGTGTCGAGTTCTGAATTGGTACCCTTGCGGGTACGTAACCGATTGGGTACTTTAATCGCATGGATGCTGTGCTGCAGGCGTTGGCCGACCCGAGTCGGCGCACGGTGCTGGGGATCCTGCGAGAGCATCCGGCCATCGCCGGAGAGCTGGCGCAGGCTTTGCCGATTGCTCGGCCGGGGGTCTCTCGGCACGTGAGGGTGCTGCGTGAGGCCGGCCTGGTCGAGGTGCGCCAAGAGGCGCAGCGGCGGATCTACAGCCTTCGACCGGAGGCGCTGACCGAGGTCGACGACTGGCTCG
Source organism: uncultured Actinomycetota bacterium (assembly GCA_963800435.1). GTDB lineage: Bacteria > Actinomycetota > Actinomycetes > Actinomycetales > Dermatophilaceae > CAVSJJ01. Next base: position 290,535 of record CAWDBE010000008.1, on the reverse strand, counting down.
AGGACTATCGCGCGCTGTGGCAGAACCGGCTCGGCGCCCTGCACACCGAGATCGCACGGGGAAAGAAGGGGAGAGCATGAACAGGATCGCAACGATGCGGGCCATCGACGACAGCCGCGGGGCGGTTCGGGTCGAGGACGTGTACGACACCGACATCGAGGACCTCTGGCAGGCCTGCACCACACCGGAACGGTTGGCCCGCTGGATCGCCCAGGTCTCCGGCGACCTCCACCGGGGCGGCACGGTGCACGCCGTCTTCACCAGCACCTGGAGTGGCCCAGCCAGGATCGACACCTGCGACGCGCCACACCATCTGCTGGTCACCACCCAACCCGGCACCGACGACGAGGCCGAGATCGAGGCATGGCTCACCCAGGAGGGCAACAGGACCAGGCTCGTGGTGGAGGAGCGCGGCCTACCACTGGGCGGGCTGCACTTCCACGGCGCCGGCTGGCAGGTTCACCTGGAAGACCTCGCGCGCTCGCTCGCACCCGGCGGCGGCGCTCACGCCGGCGGCTGGTCCGAGCAGACACCAGCACCGGCCTGGCACCAGAGGTGGACCGAGCTGACCCCCGAGTACGAGCAGCAGTCAGTCGGCTGATGTCGGACGCCATCTCCTTGAACGGGACCACCGTCAACGCGGCGGACGCCCTGGCTCTCGCGCAGTTCTACGCCGAGATCACCACAGGCGTCGCCACCGGCACCTCCCGCTGGGCCGTGGTCAAGGGGCCTCGCGCGTTCATCACGTTCCAGCAGGTCAGTGACTTTCCGACCACCCACCTGGCCCGGGGGCGATAGGCCCCCTCAGCTGCACCTGGACTTCCTCGTCGACGACCGTGAGATCACCGACAAGCGAGTTCTCGCTGCCGGTGCCACCCGGCTCGCCCACCAGCCGAACGCCGACCACTGCACCGTGTACGCCGACCCTGCTGGCCACCCGTTCTGCTTGTCGACCTGGGACCTGCGCTGACTCCCGAGCGGCCAGCACAACCTTGGGACCAACGAGGAACAAGGGGGTCGTCCATCGAGGCCGAAGGCGTTCGTCCCCACTGACGGGCGCAGTTTCTCTGTAACCCCGCTCTTGACTGCGAACCGGGGCGGGCCCTTGGCCACATCCACATCCGAATCCGCCACTGAAAGGACTCGCCATGACCGACTACGTCGTGATGTTCCCCGCCGACAACGAGGACGAACGAGCCGCGCGCACCGAATCCGATCGCCAGGTCGTCTTCGACATCGACTTCAAGTTCGGCCAGCTCCTACAGGCGGCAGGAGGAAGCGTCACCGGCGGAGCGGCCGTCGCCCTGAGCAGCAACACCCGGACCATCACGCCGAACAGCGACTGAGGGAGTCCAGGTCAACACGGGCGCGCGCACCGACTCGAAGGAGCAACTCTCCGGCTTCTTCCTCGTCAGCTGCGACAGACTACGCCGCCTGATCGAAGCTGCCGAAGTCCTCGTTGCCGCACACCCGGTCGTGGAGATCTGGCCAGTACAAGGCTCCTGAGCCGAGCCGCACCAACGTGAACTGCGCGGGGGCCGCGAGCGCCATCACGAGAGCAGGAGGGGACATGTCGCACTTTTCCCCGGAGTTGATCCGGGCCATCCAAGAAGAGCGCCTGGCCCGAGCGCCGCAGCAGCAACACCTACAGGCGCTCTCCTGAACCGCCCGAAGCGTGAACGCGGGGCCCCGCTGCGGGGCCGGTTGGCGTCTCTTCTGGTCAGTGTTGTCGTGACGGAGCGACGAGGAGCGCGACCCGAACGGTCGCGGGCGGTTTCGACCGAGAACTTGAACGCCCTTAAACGCGCGTTTCGTGCCACCGCCCACGGGGACGGGAGCATCTTCGTGGGCCTGCTGTCACGCGAGGTCTCTTGGACCATTTCGGGGTCGTCGAGCTGGTCCGGTACCTATCTGGGTCGTGAGGCGGTCGTGAAGGAGCTGCTCGAGCCGCTGGACCGCCGACTCGCAGGACGCACCATCGTCACCGCGTCGGCCTTCCACGCCGTGAACGACGTCGTGGTCGTCGAGGGCGACAACGCCAGCGTGACCAAGTCGGGGTCGCCCTACCCCAACAAGTACTGCTGGGTGATTCGAATGCACCAAGGGCGAATCGTGTCCGTTGACGAGTACGCCGACACGAAACTCATGGATCGTGTGCTCGGTCCCCGACCCCGACCGCAGCTCTCAACCGGGTCGTCAACCATCGACGGCTGAGACAGCCCTCTCTGTCCACCTCTCTTGAGACACCCATCGGGTAGGAATTACTGACTGATGAGGGCGAGATTCGGAGGGAGGTTTGATGACGATCACGTCGTCGCCCGGACCGGTCGCGCCGGAACGCCCCTCTCGCCACCCTTTGCGACGCCCCAGCCGATGGGTGTCGTCTACCGCGTCTGGGACCTCGCGCGCCAGGCCGCCCTCTCAGACGCCGATACACCTCCCCCCTGGCCCGGCGGCCCTACGACCTGCGCCACGCCGCGGTCTCGCTCTGGCTCAACGTCGGCGTCCCCGCCACCCAGGTCGCCGAGTGGGCCGGACACAGCGTCAACGTCCTCCTCCGGGTCCATGCCACCTGCATCGTCGGCCAGGACCAAGCCGACCCGGCGTCGCATCCAGGCAGTGCTCGAGTACGTCCCACCGGACGCCAGGACACTCTTAGCCCGCCTCAGAGCGCCGAAACTTCGGCACCATTTCGGCACGAACAGCCGCAGAACGCCGGTTCTCGCCGGACACTGCCGGACAGAGGCCGAAGGGCCCCGAACCGGCGTTTCCGCTGGTCAGGGGCCCTTCTGTGCACGTGGTGGCAGGTCAAGGATTCGAACCTTGGTAGCTTTCGCGACGGATTTACAGTCCGGCTGTCCCGCACGGCTGACCTGCGGGTATGTCACCTCGACAACGACTTCCGCACGTATTCGGCACATAGGCCGACGACCATGCGGCCGGGGCGAGGGGCGGCCGTCCTAGCGTCGACGGATCTCGCTCCCCCTCTTCATAGGCTTAGCAAACGAATGCCGCGTCGTGGTTGTCCTTGCCGACGCGGACCATCAGGTCCTCCCGACGATGCCGCACGCCATGTGGGTGTTGACCATGAAGGCCAGGCCGCCGAACATCTTGCGCTCGTCGACGTCGGTCAGCTCGGCGAGCAACTCACGCGTCCGCCCGGCAAGCTCCTCGTCGTAGGCCAGGTCAGTCTCCTGGGCCGGTTTCGAGCAGGTGCTTGAGCCTGGGGAGGTCCTTGGTGGTCGCCCGGCGCATCGCCCGCTCCATCATCGGCGCCGTCACCTTCGCGAATCCGGCCGGCGTTCCCCGGTTGCGTAGCGTCATCCGGGTGCCCCTGCCGTCGGCCTCGGTCCACGTGTAGGTCGTCTCCATCGGGAACGGCCCGTCTGCGGTCCTCATCACCAGCCGTCGGTTCGGGTCGAGCTCGACGACCTCGTAGGTGTAGGTCAGGGTGCGGCCCAGGAAGTGCGCCACGAAGTCCATCCGCGAGCCGACCGAGACCGGCGGCGGGGTCTGCCACGACACCGAGGCGATGTTGGCGTACCACTGTGGCGCGTTGCCGGGGTCGCCCGCGAAGGACGCCACCTCGGCGACCGGACGGTCGATGACGACCTCGACCTGGACATCCACGCTCATTGGAGTGATCATCCCGCGCGCCTTCGCCGACGGGAATCCCCAACCACCACCGGGGACCTACTGGGAGCTGGTCGCGCTCAGCTGTCGGTGAGCTTGTCCAACGCCATCGCCCAGCCGACGGCGCCGGGCGAGCCTTCGGGATGCCGACGTGGGTGAGGACCATCCGGGTCCCGCCATCAACGGGCTCGAGCTCCACCCGGACCTCGGTGAGCGCGGGGTGTCCGGCCGGCATCCCATCTGCTCGGACGGGATGACGTGCATTGTCCGGGGGTAGCGGCTCGATTCGGTTGATCCAAGCGGTGTGTAGGCCCGCTCTGTGGGCCCCCGTGGATGTCCCGGGGTGGATGGCGACCAGCATCGCGGCAGCGGCGGAACCCGGCAGGTGTCCAGGGCGTACTGGTCGGCCGAGGCGGCTGGCTTCCACGCGGGGGCGTCCTGAACGGACAGCGGCGTGTCGAACGCATCGCGCAGCTCGTTGCGCTCGAGACGGCCTTCGGCGACGACCGTCGAGCCGTTGCTCAGGGTCCCCAGCCGCAGCCAGAGAGCCTGCAGGGCTCGGATGCCGTCGACGACGTCGGCGTGGGCCGGCAGCTGGGTGAAGCCCGACATGACCTGGGCAGCTGCGGCGTCAACGTCGTCGCTCAGGCCGTCCAGGAGCCCGTGCAGCGATTCCTCGCCGAGCTGGGCGAAGGCGGGGTTGGCACCGGTGACCTTGAGCGCGAACCCGTCGCGCAGCAGGCTCGCGAACCACGTTGCCGCGAGGTGTCCCGCGAGGCCGACGGCCTCGAACCGTCCCAGCATCGGGGACGTGTCCGAGAGCGTCTCATTCACGTCAAACACCAATCACGGCCGGCGGGGAGGAATCCGCGGCCTCCGTGGATGCCGGCGGGTCCCGGCGGGTGGTCATCAGCCCTCCTGCTGTGCTGGTCGCTGCCCCTGTCGAGCAGGTGCCGCCTGCGGGAGGATGGCCTGATGCAGATCCCCAAGCCATCCCGAGACAGCCCAGGCTCTTCTCGTCGATGCATGCCCGATGACCCGGACGTGGAGGTCAAGCCGATCAGAACTCGGGGCGCGTCCTGGACGGGGTCGTCTTCGCCCGCCTGTTCGGTTCCTCGGTCAGGGTGCGGGTCGGTGACGCCGACCGGGCGGTCCTGGAGTCCACCCAAGGTGTCGAACCGTTGGGCCCGCGGAGCGCCCGATGAAGGACTACGTTGCGTTGCCGGCGAAGTGGGCCGGCGACCGCGACACCGCCGCCCGGTGGGTGGCCGCCGCATACGCCTTCGTGTCAGCTATGCCGGCGAAAGCGCCGAAGCCCCCCCGACGCTCGCCGGTGCGCCGAACCCTCTGACAGTGGCGCCCGAGCACCCGCTGTGCCGAGGTTCGTGGCACCGCCGGCTCGACGTCTACCCCACCGACGTCGCTTGAACTCCAGCGGTATCCGTCCCGACCTGCCGGGCCGTGCAGCAGCAACTCCGGTGAAGGGATGCGCCTGCGGGCGGCCCGGCGACGCCTCCTGGATTGTGTCCCCCGGAGGGTCGGCCGACCACGATGGATGTCTGGACCGGTTCCGGCACCGGCGTAGCGTGGCGATGACTCACCACTGGGAGGCATCCATGTCGAACCTCGTCGTCCACTTCGAGATCCACGCGTCGGAGCCGCAGCGACTCATTGACTTCTACGGCGAATTGCTGGGCTGGTCGTTCACTCAGTTCGGCGACATGTCGTACTGGGCGATCGACACCGGTGAGGGGGCTATTGGTCTGGATGCACCCCCGGCCGCGGGATCAACGGTGGCCTCACCCAACGACAAGGCCCAGCCCCCGAGCATGGAGCCGCGGTGAACGGGGCCAACTTCGTCGTGGGCGTCGATGGCAACGTCGACGAGGTGTTCAAGGAAGGGGCTTGAGCTCGGCGAGTGCCGAGGCGCTTCCACTTGCGGACATGCAGGGCATCGGCCGGGTTGGGTACCTGCTTGACCCCGATGGCAACGTTTTCGGGCCTCATCTCAGCCAGTGCTCTCCGACGGCACCGACGTGATGGGATCTTGAGGTTCCCGTTCGAGCAATCCGCGGCGAGATCGAGACCCAACCTCCCGCGGGCCGACCCCTCAGGGCCCATGCCACCCCGAACGAAGATCTTCGTCCAGCGGAGATCTGACGCAACTTCGTCGTGCCATCAGGTGGCGGTGTGGGGCCGTTTCCCCACCCTCGACGAAGGGTGGACTGTCAGAACCTGTCGTTGGGTCGATCGGCACGGGCCGGGTGACAGCGGGCATGGGCACCTCTCGTTGACGGTCAGGGCAACGGCCAGGGGCGTCCTCAGACGGATCGAGCGCGATAGAGATCGCGCAGCACCCCGATCTCGCCACCGTGGTGCATCGTCTCGCGCGAGACGTGGAGCACCAACGTCGCCAGGGGCTCGTCGGCGTACCTGCCGCCGAAGGGACCGATGGGCGACAACACCCCGGCGTCGCCCAGACCGGCGAGGCCGTCTCGCCAGCGCTCCCAGACCTCGTGCAGCAGGGACCTCAGCGGGGCGTGCGTGACGCCCCTGCGGGTACAGTCGACTGCCCGTCCCCTTCGGGGGCGAGTGCCCGCAGTGTTGCGCCACTGCGGGCAGGCGTGGGGCGAGCCCAGCGGACACTTCGCCCGGGAAAGGTCGTCCTTGCAAGGGAACCGTTCACGGACAAGGTGGGGGGCCTCGGGTTGCCCGAGAAGGTTGGGGCTAGCGACAGACTGCCGCTCATCGGCTATGAGAATGAACCGCTGACCCTCCGCCCCGTTCTCGCTGCGGGTTCAGGCGGTCAGCGCAACACCTCGGCTAGTGCTTGTGATGGTGTCTTGAAGTCCGAGGGTCTGTCGAGGGCGTCCGTTGAGTTCGTCGGCGATGGCGTCGAGGTCGGCTTGGGTCAGGGTGCGGAAGTCGAGCCGTCGGGGCAGGTACTGGCGCAGTAGCCCGTTGGTGTTCTCGTTGCTGCCGCGCTGCCAGGGGGACTTGGGGTCGCAGAAGTAGACCTGGACGCCGGTGGCGATGGTGAACCGGTCGTGCTCGGCCATCTCATGGCCCTGGTCCCAGGTCAGCGACCGGCGCAGCTGCCGGGCAGGGCGGCGATCGCCGCGGCCAGCGCGTCGGCGACGGTGTCGGCTCGATGGTTCCCGTCGGGCAGGTGCGACCAGCATCAAGAACCGGGTCGAGCGCTCCACCAGGGTGGCCACCGGGCTCATGCCCTTGCCGAAGACCAGGTCGCCCTCCCAGTGCCCGGGCACTGCCCGGTCCGCGGCCTCGGCCGGGCGTTCGCAGATGTTGCACGTGTTTGGCCGACCGCCGCGGCCGTCAGGCAGCCGAGTCCCCTTGGGCCGCCGGATCACCCGCCCGGTGCGCAGATAGCGCGGTCAGCTCCCGGCGCAGCGCGCCGCGCGACTGCACGTACAGGGTGCGGTAGATGCTCTCGTGCGACACCTGCATCTCCGGCTCGTCGGGATACCGCCGCGCCAGCCAGCCGGCGATCTGCTCCGGCGACCACCGGCGTGCAGCTTGTCCTCCACGATGTCACGCAGCCCCGGGCTGGCTGCCAGCTTGCACTGCTTCGGCCGTGCCGCCCGCGCCCAGGCCTCCCGATCCGCGACGCGCGCCCGATACCTGCCCCGGCCACCGTTGCGCGGCCACCTCACGGCTGACCGTCGACGGCGCCCGGCCCAGCCCGGCGGCGATCGCGCGCATCGACAACCCGGCGGCCAGACCCCGAGAGATCTCCTCCCGCTCGGCCAGACTCAGCCGGCCCGGCGCCCGCCGCCGCGGCGCCGGCCGGATCCCACCGCAGCGCACCAGATACGCCCGCACCGTGCCGGCGACAGACCCAGCTCCCGTGCCGTCGGCTTCACCGCCTGCCCGGCCGCCAACCGCGACCCAGATCTCATCACTCACCTCCGGCGACAACCGCCGATACCCACGCGCCACCACAACCTCCTCGCCCGGATCCAGGAAGTGTTGCGCTGACCCCTTGAGACCATCGGCATGACCGTCTTACTGGGCGAAGCGGGGCGCCCACAGTAGTAGCCGGAAGCGTCGCCCCCGTCTGCTGATCCGGACGTCTCGATCCCAAGCGGCGGTGCTCCGAAGCGGACCTCGGGTCTTCCTGCCGCGCCACGGATGGCTCGCGATTGTGAGGGCGTCGTCCTGGTGCCGCGGATGCCCCACCGGCGGCCGGTAGCACCCTTCGGTGTGCCGGATGGGCAGGCGTCAGCCTCGCTGGCGGCGAGCTGCAACAACTCGAGTGCTGGCCCGGGGCGCGGTTGCTGCGAGCCGGCCGTCCGAGATGGCGCTGTCGATCGCGGCGTCGAGCTTGACCTGAGCCTTGGCCCCGTTCCGCCACCCTCGCGGTTCGTGCCTACTCGTAATAGTGCGGCTCGAACCAGATCGACCAGACCGAGCCGTCGGTCCCACGCGTGAAGAGGTCGAGGTGGTTGGGATCCGCTGACTGTCTCGGCCGCCAGATCGCGGAGACGGTGGCCCCGGACAGAATCGGTGGCGCCGGTCGAATGGCCTGCCAGCGGTCCCAGGAGGTTTTGGGGTCGAGGCTCCAGCGGGCCGTGCTCCATACGACCCCATCGGCAGCCGCGGCGAAGAGCAGGACCGCTGGTCGATCTCCATCGCCGTCATCGCGGTGATCGCAGCCCCCGGCTTGACGTGACGGCGGGGTCGATGGGGACCCAGGTGTCCCAGCCCGGGACGGCCTCCCACCACGCGGTGACGGCGGTGCCGTCCTCGAGGCTCCCGAAGATCTCCAGCACCGCCGCCGAGGACCACGCCGGCGGTCGCGGGTGATCCCGCCGCCAGGTGGGTCTTCACATCGATGGCGAACCATTGCGACCAGCCGGGGTCGTTCTCCCACCAGGTGCTCCACACGCTTCCGTCATTGGCCGTCGCGAACAGATCGAGATGCTCACCGGTCGGGCGCCACCCAGCGCCGTCACTTTAGACCCGGGGTGGACGCTCACGTTCGGGGTCCACACTGCGTCGCTCACCGTGAACCATGGCTGCCATCCTTGGTCTGGCTCCCACCAGGTGCTCCACACGACGCCCAGCGCCCCGGACGCGCTGGTGACGAAGAGGTCGAGGTGTGTCCCGTTCGGACGCCATGCGGCGGTCACCGTCGCGCCCGGCGCCATGGGTGTCTGGGCATGGATCGGGAACCACGTCTGCCACCCCGGTCCCTGCTCCCACCACGTGCTCCAGACCGTCCCGTCGTGGGCCGTGGCGAACAGGTCGACGTGCTTGTCGCCCTGTGGGCGCCACACGGCGCAGACCTCGGACCCGGCCACACCAGTCACGTTGGGCGCCCAGATCGCGTTGGCGACGTTGAACCATGGCTGCCAGCCGACTTCGGCTGCCACCAGGCCGACCAGGTCTCACCCATGGTCGGGATGCCCCCTTCGAGGAACAGGTCCACGTGCAGGTCGTCGGCCCCGTTCCGCCAGAGCGCCGTGACGCTCCTGCCGGGCTCCAGACGAGGGCTGGCCGGCTGAAGGGGAGCCTCGGGGTGGATCTGGAACCAGTCCTTGTACCAGCCCACGAAGGGCATCGAACCGGCGGGTGACACCGAAGAGAGGTCGGCCCAGCCCGAGTAGGTGTAACCGCCGAACGCCTTGGCTCACCCCACCCTCGACCTGGAAGTGGTAGCCGGTATTGGGGTAGACCGGCCGAGCCCGACGTGGCTCACGCCCCGTCCGAACTCGATCTGCTGCTTCTGCCCCAAAGGGACGCCCTGCATACCCCACAAGACGAGGACCTTGTCGTAGTCGCCGCCGCTCTCCGGGCCGTCGTTCTGCCAGTGGAAGTCCACGGAGTGCGTCGAGGGAGTTCCACGTGACCCCAAGACCCGTCGGTGGTGGAACCGTGTAATGCCCAGGTGGGGGCGGGTTGGGCGACGGTGGCGCAGTACCGGGGACGTCGAGGGAGGTGGACGCCATGGCGTGCTCACCCTTGGGAGCCACCACGAAGGCCACGTAGATCGCCACCTGGGAGCCCGCGAACTGGGCGACGTCGCCGCTGGCGACGGTGAACTCGACCGGTGCGCCACCCGAGGCCGTCTTCTGGAGGCTGTGGACGTTGTTGGTCAGCGTGACGGTCACGCTCGTCGGCGTGTCGGAGGCCGGCCCTATCGTCCAGGTGATGACGATCGTGCCGTTGTTCATCGCGGCGGACAGCTGTTGCGGGAAGAAGCATCGGCGGCCTTCTTGCGCTTATGGTATTCCCGGCTTGATGGGCTCGCCCGCTCGCCGCGATTGTGCCGGCCGTGTGGAGATGCCGACTCGGTCGGCAAGCGGAAAGAACCCGGATGGGATGAGGCCACCCCGTACTCAGTGGCGTTGCCTCGGCGTACGACGTCGGCGCCGTCTGCGCAAACATGGCAAGCGAGGTGATGGGGAACTTGGGTGGTGCAGCGGCATACGCGATAGCAATGGGGTTTCTCGCGTTGACGAGCACGGAACGCGGAGTAAGCCCCGAGTGTGGGCCGTTGAGACGGTAATCATCCACTGCAGCAACAGTACGCCCAGGAGGAACGCCCGCAACAGGCATCCGTGCGGACACCGCATACCAGCGACTTCCGAGGGGCCGCCAAGCATGAAGGGCGACAACCGGACCCCTTGGGCTCCCGACTATCGACCGGTCGGAGCTGGCGTCGGAATGACGCACCCTGCCCGGCGCCTTGATCCCGATCCTCCCCCCGCGTCTTGCGCTCCTTCCCTTAGGGACGAAAGTCGCTCGGGAGCGGCCGATCCTGGAGTATGCGCACGCGCCATCCCGGCTTTTGTCCGATGTGCCTCGTTAGCGACTGGTTCGAGGGGTGCTCTCAGGTATGTCACGACCGCGAGTACGCGTCGGTTGTCGTCGATGGAGTCGTAGAGGGCGAGTTTGGTCATGATGGCCCGGATGTGGTTCTCGACGGTCTTCTCGGTTAGCCAGAGTCGTCGCGCGATCCCGCCGTTGGTGCGGCCTTCCGCCATCAGTGCCAGCACTTGGCTCTCGCGGTCGGTGAGGGTGTCCAGCGGCCCCGAGTGCTGGGGGGTGGGTCAGCAGGGCTGTGACGACTCGGGGTCGAGGGCTGTGCCGCCACGGGCGACGCGGTTGGCGGCGTCGAGGAAGTCGTCGACGTCCAGGACCCGATCTTTGAGGAGGTAGCCGAATCCACCACCGGTGGTGACGAGGTCGATGGCATGGCGGGTTTCGATGTGTTGGGACAGGACGAGGACGGCGGTCGTCCGGTAGTGGGATCGGATGGTTGCCGCGGCGATGAGCCCTTCGTCCTGGTAGTTCGGCGGCATCCGGACGTCGACGACGGCGAGGTCGGGTTCGTGTTCGGCGACGACCGCGATGAGGGAGTCGCCGTTCCCGACTTTGGCCACGACGTCATGCCCGGCGTCCTGCATCAGCCCGGCCAGTCCTTCGCGGAGCAGGACGGTGTCCTCGGCGATCACAATTCGCATGGCAGGAGGGCCTCCATCCGGGTGCCGGCCCCGGGATCGCTGTCCAGCGCGAGGGTGCCGCCGTGGGCGGAGACACGGTCGATGAGCCCGGCCAGCCCGGTTCCTGGGCGGATCTGGGCGCCGCCGATGCCGTCGTCAGCGACCAACAGGTGCAGGGATCCGTTGCGTCGTTCGGCGTTGACGGTGATGTGGGTGGCGTCGGCGTGTTTGACGGCGTTGGTGATGGCTTCGCAGGCGACGTAGTACGCGGCGGCCTCGACGGTTGGTGGAACTCGCTGGGTGGGGACGTTGATGGCGACCGGGATGGGCGTGTGGCGGGCGAGGTCTTCCAGGGCGGCGGCGAGCCCGTCGTCGAGGCGTGCGGGCCGGACTCCGGAGGCGATCCTGCGCAGGTCGGTGATGGCGTGTCCGATCTCGTCCACGGCCTGGTCGAGGGCGGGTTCCAGGATCCGGGCTTGGGTCGGGAGTGAGCGTTCGAGGCGTCGTAGCGAGAGCCCGAGGGAGACGAGCCGTTGTTGGGCTCCGTCGTGGAGGTCTCGTTCGAGGCGGCGTCGCTCTTCGTATCCTGCTTCGACGATGCGTTTGCGGGACTGCTCGACGTCGTCAACGGTCGCGGACACCTCAGCACGTAGCCGGGCGATCTCGATCGCGAGCGTGGCACGATCCAACACGCTGGTGAGGATGTCGGGTCGAGCGCTCGATGACGGGCCGTGGGCGACGATCGCCAGCGGAACCCGCCGTGGTTCAGTCTCGTGACGGCCTCCTCCGAGTGCAGGTTGCGATCGGTCGCGGGGCGACCGTGGATGTCGACCCAGTATCCGCGTGCCGGGAGCCACAGCCAGACCCGCATTCCCGGGTCGTCCAAGGCGCGGCGCAGGACGTCCTCGATGCCGTCCGGGTCGGTGCGGTCCGCTCGTAGGTCGTCGAGGAAGCGGTCCACGGTGGCCAGTCCGTCGAAGCGGACACGGTCGAATCGGCGGTCGATCGGTCCTTGGAGTCGATTTCGCAGTGGCCGGAGCACCGCGACGTTGGCCGCGGCTGCGATCGCAGATGCCCAGGTGGACCCGCGCCCGGTCGCGACGGCGACGAGCGCAGCCGTGAGCACGAACGATGCGAACAGGAGCACCGAGAGTGCGGCGTAGAGCACGGTCCGGCTGATCAACCGGTCGATGTCATAGAGGCGGTAGCGCAGAACCGCGACACCGACCGCGGCGGGGATCGCGACGATCGCTAGGTCGAACACGACCGACACCGCATCGACCGCGCCGGTGACGGCCTGGATCACGATGCAGACGCCGAGTGCCAGTGGGAGGAGCTCCGCGCCGTAGGCGAGCCAGCGCATCTGCAGACTCTCGACTCCGACGGAACGCCGGTAGCGGAGCACGACAGCGACGGTCGTGGCGAGCATGCAGCCGAACATGGTGATCACGAACGCGCCGACGGCGAGCTGACCGCCACCGCCGAGCCAGGCGGCCCCCACCGGGTTCTGCACCCGGTCGAACGGCGCATCGAGGGTTCCGGGCTGGAACGTCGCCCCCACCCACGACCCCACAAAGGCCACTCCACTCACCCACACCAGTACAAGCCAGCGCCGACCCGGCAGCCGCCCATCGGGGAACAGCAACACGAGCAAGGTCAGCCCCGCGAAGGCGAGCACCCACGAGGCATCGGACAGCACCAGTGCCGCAGAAGCACCTGGCAGTGGGGCGCCAGGTCGCAGCAAGCCGACCTGGGCGTATGCCCCCGCGAAGGTCACCAGACCGTCGAGCGCGACCATCGACACCATGATCCAGCCAATCGGGTGACGCCGTTCCCGTTGCACGATCCGCACACCCAAGACCGCAAGCAGCCCCAGCGACACCCAGTTCGCCACCAGGTCCAGGGTCGACGGTCTCCCCGCGGGATTCCACGGAACCAACGACAACCACGTCCAGCCCAGGAAGAGCAGGAACCCTGCCCCAGCGAGGGCCACCGCCCCCAGGCGTGCCTTGGTCACTGTCGAAGTGTGGACCCGCACCCCCTGACGCGCACTAGTGCTAGCACCCAGACCGATCCGGGGGTCACCCCGATGCCGCAACCCGAATGGGATTCCTAGGGTCAACAAGACATCGACCAGCGCTCAGCGCCCCGACGGAAGGACCGTCATGAGACCCACCAGAACCCTGCTCGCTGCCACCGCAGCCGTCGGACTCGCTGTCACCGCATCACTCGTGATCGCTCCGACCGCGTCCGCGAACGACCACGTCCTTCGACTCACGTCTCGGTCCACCACGAGCAGCCTGTTCATCCCGTGCCCCACCTGCGTCCTGGCCAGCCAGCCCGACGGCGCACACATTGGCGGCACCCAGATCGACGCCGGTGAGCTCTACGACCCCGCCGGACAGAAGGTCGGTCACTACGCCCTCCAATCCGTCGGCGTCACCCCCTTCACCAACGACGGCCCCGGCGAACTCGCACTCAACGCACTCCTCGTCATCGGCACCGACCAGATCGCCGCCACCGGACTCGAAGAACCACCACTCGACCGAGGCACCGCAGCAATTACCGGAGGCACCGGCCGGTACCGCTCCGCCCGCGGCGAAATCCACTACACCGACAACCCCGACGGCTCCACCACCCTCGACATCACCCTCAACGGCTGAACCGAACGACCGCACACGTCAGCGAACAATGACCCGAACCGGAAGGATCCGTGACTCCCATGAACCGACTCCCCAAGTGGGCCGCAATCACCATCGGCGTCGTCCTGTTCCTCTTCGCCCTCATGGGCATCACGAACTCCGAACACGCCATGGCCAAAGTCGTATACGCCGCCCTGATCATCGCGTCCCTCGCCATCACCACCATCGGGATCAGACGACCGACCGTGACCGACGCCCACCGCCAATCGGCACACCCCGAGACCTAGACCACGCGCCCGATCCGTCGGCCCGCTACGTGCCGTCGCGTTCTTCAGAGGGTTCGAACACGGAGCGTGTGCAGATCGCCTTCCGCAATTCTGGGGCGCCCCCCGTGGGCGGGGGCTCACCAGGCGGTCTCGAGCAGCGTGGATGTACCTCCCGACAACGAATCCGTCGGAACCTCCCCGGCAGGAACCTCTGGACGTCGGTACTCCGGTGTCCACGCGACCAAGGCCACCTCGACGAGTGTTCTCCGGCACCAGGCACCTCGCCCCACGCCACTCCTGAGGCGGAGGACCTCAGCGGGGCGTGCATGACGCCCCTGCGGGGGCACAGTCGACTGCCCGTCCACTTCGGGGGCGGCCCGCAGTGTTGCGCCACTGCGCTCCGGCGTGGGGCGAGCCCCAGCGGACACTTCGCCCCGGGAAAGGTCGTCCTTGCGAGGGAACCGTTCACGGACGAGGTGGGGGGCCTCGGGTTGCCCGAGAAGGTTGGGGCTAGCGACAGACTGCCGCTCATCGGCTATGAGAATGAACCGCTGACCCTCCGCCCCGTTCTCGCCAGTACGTCTTACTGGGCGGAAGGATGCGCCCGCTCATCAAGCAGAGTCGGGCGTTTCGCACCCGCGGCAGCAGCCGTGAGTGACGTGGGTCTTCCGCTCAGTGGCCTGCTTCGACCAGCATCGGCTCATGCCCCACTGAGCGCGTACCCTCCGGGTGCGCGCGACCCTGCCAGGTTCGTTCATTCGCTGCAGGCGAAGGCGCGGAAGTCGCTCGAAGTCCCCGTCTTGAACAGGTCCGCATTCTGCTTCTCGTCGTGGCCGGCGAAGTAGCGCACCTGGCCGGGCTCGAGTTGCGCGAGCTGGGCCAGGGTGAAGGTCACTTCCGCCGTCGAGCTGCTGTTGTCGCGGGTCCATCCGTAGAGGTGGTACGCGCGGTCCGGGTCCAACGACGTGATGGGCAGCTCAACAGTCCAACCCGCCGCAGCGCCGGCCAGCGGCCAGGTGGCCAAGGATTTCACCGGCGCCTTGGCGGTCCACCGCCCAGCATCCTGGCTCCGGCCCTGGTCAGTCGTGGCGCCGGGGTCATCGAAGTAAAGCTTCGCGCCGTCGATGTGATCGCTGCACACGACCAGATACCCGACGGGCCGCCCCTGAGCGTCCACCCCAACACCGGTCGACCCAACAATGGGGACGGTGCACCCGGTCAGGGAGAGCAGGGCGCACAGAGCGAGGAGTAGCCGGGACACGAGTCGGAATCTACGCATGGCCGAGAGGGCCGGGGCCGACGTCGCTGATTCGTTGCGGAATCGTCCTCGATGCCGCTGTCGCGGCGGGGTTCTGCTGGTCTGCCGGGTCAGGCGATGGACTCGAAGTGCAGGCGTAGGCCGAGGGCTCTGGAGACCTTCAGTACCGTGGCGAAGCTGGGGTTGCCGTCGGCGGACAGTGCCTTGTAGAGACCCTCGCGGCTCATTCCGGCGCGGCGGGCGAGTTCGCTGACGTTGCGGGAGCGGGCGATGGCCCCGAGTGCTTGGGTGATCAGGGCGGGGTCGTCGTCGCCGTCCTCGATGACCGCCTCGAGGTATGCCGCGACGTCCTCGAAGGTCGACAGGTAGTCGGCTGCGTCGAAGGGGGAGAAGGTCTCGCTCGTGGGGCTCATTGGTCTCCTCCTTGGTCGGTGTGCCACTGCTGGGCGATGTGGTGAGCGGTTCTGATATCGGCATCCTGGGTTGACTTGTCTCCACCGCACAGCAGCAGGATCAGCCGGTCACCCTGTTGCAGGTAGTAGAGCCGGTAGCCCGGGCCGTAGTCGATGCGAATTTCGGATATCCCGCCGCCGACGGGTTTCACGTCGCCTGGGTTGCCGGCGGCGAGTCGGTCGATCCTGATGAGGACCCGTGCGGCGGCCCGTCGGTCCTTCAGCTTGCGGAGCCACCGGTCGAACGTCGAAGACCTCACGACGTCGACCATCTGTCAACTGTAGTTCACAGTCTGGGTAGGATCAACAGTGTCTCGCCCTCCGGTTCAGATCCGCACATCTGCGCCGGCCGGCATGGACGGTCAGGGCGGGCGGGCTTCTCCTTCTCGTCGCGGCGGCCGCCTTCCTTCCGCTGTTCCCGCTCGTCCTGTTGCTCGTCGGCGTCGCCGTCGTGGGGCTCCTGTGGCGGGTCGGCCGACCCAGCCACGCGACGCGGGCCGTCATGGTGGCCGGCCTCGCTCTCGGCATCGCCGCCACGACCTACGTCGGCTGGAGTATCGGGGCCGGCGTCGACGCCGCGGACACCGCGACGACCCCACCCGCCGGCGCGCAGTGGACCGGTCTCGGCCTGCTCGCCATGCCCATCAGCGCCATCTCGTTCATCGGCGCCGCCGTCTACCAGAGCCGGTCCCGCCGCCCATCCTCCCGGATCGGATGACCACGGACCCGCCTGTCGCTCCGTCAGATGCCGATGCCGTAGCCCTGGGATCGGTCTGTGCGGTGGTGCGTCACGTCCTCCTGGTGGCGACGGCGGGCCGCATCCACTCCTGGAGAGGCGAGTGCTGGACGTGGGCGTGGCACGCTGGGGCCGTAGCGCTCGAGGTCCTGGGCTGCCTGTCGTGCGGCGTGCGCAGGCCCGAGGTCGGCGCGGTCGCGACCGAAGACCTCGATCCACTGACGGCGCCCGTCCTCGAGCGACTCGGCCACGAGGTGGGCGACGTTGTGATCGCGGCCTCGGGTCATGCCGACGTACGCGGATGCGGCGCCGGTGTGGTCGCCGATGAGCACGTGTGCGGTCGACACGGTCTCGCCCTGGGCCCCGTAGGCGGTCGTCGCGTAAGCGAGTTCGACGCTGGTGTCAACGTAGTCGGCCGGGAGGTGACGCGATCCGGCGCGGCCGCGCACGGTGAGGCTGCCGTCGGCGCCTTGGCCGGTGACGGTCCAGACCTCGCGGTTGGCCACGTCGAGCGTTGGGTCGTTGCGACGGGTCGCGATGCGGTCACCGACGCCGATCTCCGCCCCTGCAGCGGTGACCACGCCTCTCGGGGACACCTCCCGGGTGGACAGACGTACGTCGTGGACCAGCGCGTTGATGGCCGCGACCTGCTCGCGGGTGTCGGCGACGACCAGGGGTGGGTCGGCCCGGGAGCCGGCCGCGGCGAGCGTGTACAGCCGTTCCGCCTCGGAGGGGTGCACGACCACCTCCCCGCGCGTGACGAGCTCGTCGAACACCTCGCCGGGCGACTCGCCGCGTCGCATCCGCAGGCTGAGGTCTGCGTAGGCGTGGTCGGCGAACCGGTGGACGCTTTCAACATCAATGCACGAGTCGGGCGCGTACCGCACGGCCAGGTCGAGCACTCCACCGCGCCCGACGGCCGGGAGCTGGTGGCGGTCGCCGACGAGCGCGAGCCTGACCTGCAGACCATCGACAAGGGATAGCAGGGCGCGGGCGGTGTCTTGGTCGAGCATCCCGGCCTCGTCGACAACCAGGAGGTCGCCGGGGGCCAGGGTCGCCTCAGGCGACGGGTCGGCCGCGACGCGGCCCCAGTGGCCGTCCTGGTCCCACCGGAAACCCCACTGGTGCAGTAGCCAGGCGACGGAGTGCGCGCCGGCACCGATTTCGTTGGCGGCCACCTGCGCGGCCTTGCGGGTCGGGGTGGCGACCACCATCCGGCGCCCCTGGGCTTCGAGGGTCGCTCTGGCGGCGGCGAGGGTCGTCGTCTTCCCGGCGCCGGCAGCGCCCTCGACCACCAGGAGCGAGCGGCAGGTGACCAGCGAGGCGAGGACGCGGCGCTGGTCACGGTCGAGACCCTCCATGAGCCGCCGCTCGATCAGCGCGTAGCGGTCGGGTTGGCCGTCCTGGCCTCGGGTGGCGAGTCGCCTGGTCAGGTCCTGCTCGACCGCGATCACCCGTGGCGAGGTGATGGCGCGGATGTGCTCGGGCACGTCGTCGCGCCCGAGCAGCGGCAGGCACCTGCTCGACTACGCGGCTGGCGAGGTCTTCGGCGAGCTCCTGCCTCACCGCGGCGTCGGCGACGATCCCCCCGGCGGCGATGAGGTGCTCGACCTCACCGCGGACGTCGGCGACGTTCCAACCCGACCGGCGGGCCCCCAGCCTGGTCAAGGCGGCGTCGACGACCGCCTCCCGGTCGAGCCTGCCCGGCAGGACCCGGGTCGAGCGGCACCGGGCCCGTCGGTGTGCCGGAAGCCCAGCTCGTGAAGCTCCTCGACCCACCGGCTCGCCAGCTCCGCGCCGTCGCGCGGGACGACCTTGTCCGGACGGGCGTCCGCCCACGCCCGCCGATCCCAGGCCCGTTGAAGCGTTGGGCCGGGCTCCTGGTCTGGGTTGTTGGCGCGCCACTCGGCCTCGTACCGGACGATGTTCCGCTCGATCTGCGCGGTCCGGGCACTGAACGCCCCGGCATACCCGGCCAGCTGGGCGACCTCACCGGTCTCGGGATCGAGGGTGTACCCGCGGGCAGCCAGCGCCGCGCGGAACCCGGGGTCGGTCATCACCGCGGCGTGACCGATGCCGTTGAGGGCGTCGAGGCTGTCTCGGACACCAACGGTGTGCAGGCCACGCCAGGCGCCCGCCGCCCGGACCCGGGCGTTGATCTGGAGGTGGAGGTGGCGGTGCGGGTCACCTGCGCGGGAGGTGTAGTGGCGGATGACGGCGGCCTCGATCTCGTCGACCCGGACCTGCCCCTGCCGTCCACGTGGCCCGACCCGGGTGGTGGCGTGGTCGGCGAGCCAGCCGATGATCTCCCGCGCGGCACGCTCCTGGGCTGCGTCGTACGCCGCGGCGATCTCGGGGTGCACCGCGGCGGCGAGCGACCAGGTCTTCGGGCCGTTGACGACGACCTCGACGAACCGCACCGCCCGGTCGTCGGTGCGCAGTCGCCCCTTGGGACTCCCGGTCCCGACGTCGTACCCGCCGACCCAGAGCTCGTATGCCGGCCCGTCCATCGCTGCCACCTCGCGGACCCCCTCGGCTGAGGCCACATACCGGGTGGCGAGGCTGCTGCCCTCGGCGAGGTAGTAATCGTCGGCGCGGGAGCGGTCGGCCTCGACGTAGTTGCGTGCGGCGCCCGGTGAACCCCGGTAGACCTTCATGCCCCCGTGCACCCGCGACCACCGCCCATCGACAACCGTTAACAACCCTGAAAGCGCAGGTCAGAGACCACTTTCAGGTGGCCCATCACCCCTACTTTCGTAGCATGCGTGCCGTCAAGATGGGCCTTCTCGGGCAGCGATTCGGCGGGCGAAATGGTGAGTCGTCGGCGTCCGTCATGAACCGTTGATCGGGACACTGGTGGCGGACACGGGGTCGACGTGGTCAAGAGGGTCGGGCACATCGGTGGGGGGTAGCTCTCGACGGCTCTGCACCGCTGCTTGGTGCCTGACTTCTCCTGGGACGGGCGCAGCCGGTTTCAACGGCCGGGAGGCGGCGAGGGATCCGACGGGCGTGGGTCAGGAGGCGGCGTAGCGCTGGCGGGCCGCCTCGCCGCTGGTCCCGATGGCCTCGCCGAGCTCGCGCCAGGACAGGTGGGCTTCACGGGCGTGGTGGATGGCCTCGGCGAGCTCCTTCTCGGCCTGGGCGCGTCGGAAGGCGGCGAGCTTGACCGCCATCAGCGGCGGCAGGGGCGCGTCGACGTCCTCCGTGGTGGGGTCGTGGTTCTCGAAGGCGTCGGCGAGCTCGTCGGCGTGGGCGATGAGGTCTGTCAGTGAGCGTCGCATCAAGATCACCTGAGGTACTTGAGTCGGGCCGGGCGCAGGCGTGGACGATGGCCAGTTCGCCACCCCACCAGATCACGACTCCGACCTCGATGAGCGTGCCTGCGCGGTCGGGGCCGATGAACATGACCGTGTCGTCGTCTTGTCGGACGTGGTGAACGGCGAACCGCAACGCGTGGAGCATGTCCTGATCGGTCACGCCGTGGCGGTGGGCCGAGTCGAGGATGATCGGCTCGCGGGCTCGTCGTCCACTGTCACAAGATTACTTGTCGCAAGGTTACTTGCCAACCCTGTGACTGTCTGAGTCGGGGCGTTGCGCCCGTCCGGCGCGGCTGCGGGCAGGTCCGTCGGGCCACCCGTTGGGCAACACTGGGGCAACACGAGGTCCGCAAACACCCGTTTCTGACCACCTGCGGCCGCCATCGCGCGAGGTGGGAAAATGGCCTCTCACCTGCAGAAACGTCAATTCTCGTCGTCGTCCGGGCCGTCCTTGGCACCCTCTCCGGAGGCGGGAGCGCAGGTTCGAATCCTGCCGGGGGCGCTGAACAAAACCGCAGGTTGACCTGCGGTTTTGTCTTTGCCCCGGTACGCCGCGATGTCTGCTGGACCACCTTGACGTCGGCACCGGAGGCGATGGCGAGCCGGTGTTGAGCTCCGCGAGGATCCGCAGCGCCTCCTGGGCGGCCCTCTGCATGAACCGGTGCTGCGGCGAGCCGCCTTCGATCAGTGCGCAGCTGTTCACGTGAGCGAGGAAATCTCGAAGTTCCCGCGCGGGAGCGAGGTCAGGCATCGAGTGCCTCGACTCTCGCGGTGACCGGACCGTCGAGCTCGGAGAGGCGCTGCGCGGCGTCGCCGTCGAGTTGGCCGAGGATGACGATGCCAGGGAAGTAGGACTGGTCGCCGATGCTGGACCTGGGCTGGCGGCCCTGGCGACCCTGACCAGTGGATGATGAGTGCGTGGCGATCCCCGAGACCGACCTTCGGCGCATCCAGACATGGTGCCGCCGGCGGGTGCCCGAACACCTGTGGCCGCAGGTGAAGGTCGAGGCCGACGTCGACCCCCGGCACGTGACGATCGTCGAGGTCCGACCGCCGTGGGACGGGGTGGGCGAGCCCACCCGTTCCCCGATCGCACGACTGCGCTACACCGTGGCCACTGGGCTCTGGAGCATCTACTGGCGCGATCGGAACCTGAGGTTCCATGAGTACGACCGCGAGCGGCCGAGCAAGAACGTCCGGTCCCTCCTCGACCACATCGCCGACAGCGGCGACCCGATCTTCTGGGGCTGACCGCCCGATCACGTGGGCGCTGCCCGGCGATGACCCCCTGCACCTCCCGGGTCACCTGGTCCGTCGAGACGACGGGTGCGGCGCCACCCGCCCTTAACCCCCCTCGAGGTGCTGGCTCGCCAGCACCCAGGAGGACGCCCCGCACGGACGCGGGACTTCGCGTAGCGGAGTACATCTGCTTGCACATATATATGAAGTGCCGTATGTTGTCGCCGTGCCCAGCGAGCTTGCCGTCCTCGAGGTGATCGCCGACCCGACCCGCCGGCGGATCCTCGACGCCGTGCGGGGCGGCGAGCGTTCGGTGACCGAGCTCGTCGACGCCGTCGGCATGCACCAGCCCGGGGTGTCCCGTCACCTCAAGGTGCTGCGCGACGCCGGCCTCGTCGAGGTCCGCCGCGACGCCCAGCGCCGCCTTTACCGTCTGCGCGCCGCGCCCCTGCGAGAGCTCGACGAGTGGCTCGAGCCCTACCGCGCGGAGCTGGCCGGGCGCCTGGACTCCCTCGAACGCCACCTCGAGCGCACCGCCCGTGCCCTCCCCCCAAAGGAGCGATCCCAGTGACCGACGACCTCACCACCCGCTACGACGGCGTGCTCGAGCGCACCGCCGACGGCGGCGTCATCCGCTTCGAACGGCACCTCGCCTACGACGTGCGTGATGTGTGGGACGCCATCACCGTTCCTGCGCGGCTGGCCGACTGGTGGCTCCCGTTCGAAGCCGAGATCACCGTCGACCTACGCGAGGGCGGCGAGATCGTCTTCGCGGGGACGCCCGACGGCAAGCCGGTCACGATGACCTGCACGATCCTGCGCCTCGAGCCGCCGGTGCTCCTCGAGCACACCCACCCCGCGCCCGGGTCGAGCATCCGCTGGGAGCTCGAGGCCGCCGACACCGGTTGCATCCTCCGGCTGAGCCACGTCGTCCCCGACGTCCAAGAGGCGGTCGACGGCTGCTACCTCGTCGGGCTCCAGACCTCCCTCGCCCGGCTCGAGCCGAGCCTCGCCGGCCGGCCCGCACCATGGGACTGGGACGCCTTCGCCGTAGCCCAGGCCCACTATGCGGGCCTCGGCCTCGCCGCCCCGGTGGATGCGTCGTGAGCGCCACCCGCGAGCAGCTCCTGCGGGTGCAGAACTTCATGCTCTCGACCGACGGGTACGGCACCGGCGAGGGCCAGAGCATCGAGCGGCCCTTCGGCCACGCCGACCCCGCCCAGCTGGCCCGGTGGGCGGGCGCGACGGCGAGCTGGCCCAACCGCACCGACCCGGGCGGCACCCGCGGCCTCGACGACTACTTGACCCGCGACTTTGCCAACAACATCGGCGTCGAGATCATGGGGCGAGGCAAGTTCGGCCCCCAGCAGGGGCCGTGGCAGGACCTCGAGTGGGAGGGCTGGTGGGGCGACACGCCGCCGTTCCACACCCCGGTCTTCGTGCTGACCCATCACGTCCGACCCAGCTTCTCGCTGTCGGACACGACCTTCCACTTCATCGACGCCGAGCCGCACGAGGCCCTGCGACAGGCGAAGGCCGCCGCCAGCGGCAAGGACGTGCGCCTCGGCGGTGGCGTGTCGACCGTCCGTGCGTTCCTCGAGGCGGACCTCGTCGACACCATGCACGTCGCCGTCGCCCCCGTCCAGCTCGGCCGCGGCGGCAAGCTCTGGGACTCTCCCGACGAGCTGCTCGACCGCTTCCAGCTCGAGCGGATCCCGAGCCCGAGCGGCGTCATCCACCACCTCTTCTGGCGCCGATGACGTCGTCGAGACGGCGGCGGCTCGTCAGCGTCGTGAAGCGGCCTCCAAGGCAAGCCCCACCGTGCTACTGGACGTTCCTGCGCGCCGGGTGAGCGGATGCGAGACGTCGCGACCTGAACCGCGCAGACCTTGCCTGGCCCCGTCCGGCAGGACCGTGCTGGGTGCCACCGGCCACCCACTCGTTGTCGACCGGTGCGTCGGCACACCCGCCGGCGCAGTCCTGCTCGACGACGGCGTCGTGAATGACCAGGCTCGCGGCCGGCCGGCCGGACCCGTCGGGTGCGCCGACGTCCTGACGCCGGCGCGTCTGGTCAGGCCTTGCGGGCGTGCTTCGGCTGCCACGCGCGCTCCGCGGTGGCCAGCGTGCCGGTGCCAGAGTGCTGTCCGGCCACGTAGGACCGCCCAGTGGGGGTCTCACCGGATGCGAGCCGCTCCAGTCGCTCACTGAGCGACACCCCGAACGGACTGTTTCGATAACGCCTCATGAGAATGAGAGTAGAGGGGAACCCTTTACCTTGTCCTGGATTCGACTTGACTTGCCCTTTACCTTCTCAATACCTGGCCGAACGGCTGATGCCCCCCTCCTCCCGGCGTTCAGCCAGGATCGCCGGCAACGGCCCCGGCGACCTCGTCGGCGACGGCGACGGCGGGAAGCTCGATGCAGAACGGGCTCGACCACGGGCCTGACGGCGCCGACCTCGTCGAGATCGAACTGGTCGACTGACGCTCGGACATGAGGACACCGCGCCGCAGCATGCCAGCGGCGATCATGGGAACCGGGTGCAGAAGCGCACGCCCCCACTCCCGGTGCTCGTTCCAGGCACGGCTCGGAAGGGAGCGTGCCCGATGAGCCGCGCGCCCCAATCTGTCGCCGGTGCGGGCGGCGGTCACCAACGGGGACGCCGCGGGCAAGGCGAACGCGGCCTTCGCGCCGACGTCAGCGGAACGTCGATCTCAGTGACTCGATCGCGGTGTGCCGCGGTCTCCACCCGAGCTGGGCCTTTGCTTTGGTCGTATCCATGATGGCCGGGTGGCTGAAGGCCTCGACCCACTGGGCCCGCGAGGGCAGGTACGGCAGCTTGGCGACGCCTCGCGCCAGTGCAGCGACCGGCCCGCCAGGGAGCCGAACGGCCCGGAGGCCGAGCTCCCGGGCGACGTCGACGCCGGTGATCACGTCGTCAGCGGCGATGTTGTAGGCCCCTGGTGCACCGGCGCCGACGACACACAGGCGCAGCGCCTCGGCCACGTCCTCTTGATGGATGAGCTGGAGGGGAAGGTCCGGCACCAGAGCCGGCAGGCCGGGAAGGCGCCCCAGGGCTGCGCCCACGGTTCGGACCACGGGCGCGAGCATTGCGGGGATGCTCACCTTGGCTCCGACCGCGTCGGGGCCGAGGACGATCGGGGGCCGCAGCAGGTAGAGCGCGGGCTGCGGGCGCGCGGACGCCTCCTGGCCCAGCAGATGTTCAAGCTCGGCCTTCTCCTGGGCGTAGAAGAGGCGGTCCGCGGGCCGGGTTGGCCAGTCCTCACCGATCCCGATCGGGTTGTCGCGATGGAATCCGTACGCCGCGACGGACGACGCGTACACGAATCGCCCGACCTGGGCATGAGCGGCCGCGCGGAACGCGTTCAGGGTGCCCTCGACGTTGATCGCCCGCGTCGTCTCCCGGCTGCCACTCGTGATCAGGAAGGCCAGGTGCACGACCACGTCGGCCCCATCGAAGGCGGCCCGCAGTGCGTCGGCGTCGCGAACGTCGCCGCGGCGGTACTCCATCTTCGACCAGCCACGCCCTGCCGGGTCGAACGGCCGCCGAGCGATGCCGATGACGCGCTCGACCCGATCGTCCTCCTGGAGCAGAGGCATCAGAGCGAGCCCAAGGGTCCCGGTGGGTCCGGTCACCGCCACCGTGAGTCCACCGGCATCCGCCATCGACCCACCCTAGTCGCGCTCACTGCGCAACCAACGCCCCCCCAAGCCGCGAGCGGCCCGTTCGGCAACCCCCGTCCACCGCGCACACGTGGTGTGTCCGGCCGATGCTCGTGGTCGGGTGACTGACCGACTACACCTGTGTTACCCGACGTCTGAGTAGGCAGAACTCGTTACCCTCAGGGTCGGCGAGAACATGCCAGGGCTCGGCGCCGGACTGTCCGATATCGGCTCGGCGGGCGCCGAGCGCGAACAGCCGATCCAGCTCATCGTCCTGTTCCCGGTCGGTGGCATTCACATCGACGTGCAGACGCAGCTTGCCGGCCTTGGGCTCATCGGTCCGGCTGAGGACGATCGTGGGCTGCGGGCCGCCGAAGCCGACCACAGGCGGCCCGATCTCAATGCTTTCTTCGTCGCGTTCCAGCTCGACATAGCCCAGTACCTCGCACCAGAACCGCGCCAGCAGCTCCGGATCGCGTGCGTCCAGGACCAGCTCGGTTATGCGACAAGCCACGTGATCACCCTAACCTCGCGGATCGCCGCCGACAGTTGACTCAGGACCGTCCGACCTGGCGTCGCGCGCAGTCCATGACCGTGTTCAGGTCAAGCCCGTAGGTGCTGCGCCCAGTCGCGGCATAGGCAGCCAACCTCTCGGTCGCCCGACCCGAGAGCCGCTCGGCGCCCGTCTGGTTGCCCCGGGCAGCGTGGGTCATCGCCACGCAGACCTGTGCCAGTCCCTGCCACAGGTCCCGCTCCTCGGCAGGCCCGGCCTTCCAGCGCGCCTCGAGGACCTCATGGGCCGCAAAGGAACGGCCGACCGCCACGAGATCCCGCGCCGCCCGCAGCGTCCCTTCCGGCGACAGCGGCTCCTCCGAGACCGGTTCGACACCCTCGGCGCCATAGGGCAACGGCCGGCCCAGCGCATCCCGGGGCCTCGCTTGGCGTGCCCGCCCGAGCGCGTCGCGGTCACGCTCAGATCCGGTCATGTGAACAGCGTCCCAGAAATGCGCTCGTCTGCCACGATCCGCACGGTCGTGCCGACGAGGTGGTCGCCGCCGCGGCCTCCCGCGTCATGCGGGCGACTCCAGACCGGATCGGCGAGCACGCGGGCTACGGTGTCCACATGAACGTCACCGTGATCGGCTCTGGCAACGGCGGCCTGGCGACAGCCTTCGACTTCGCGCTCCACGGGCACACCGTGAGACTGTTCGACACCCCCCATTTTCCCGACCACGTGGCAGAGGTCACGGCCGTCGGTGGAATCCACGCCACCGGTGAGATCGAGGGATACGCCGAGATCGCCTACTCAGGTCACGACGTCGAGACCGCTCTCGACGGCGCCGAGCTCGTCATGCTCGTCGGTCCGGCGTACAGCACTGAGCACCAGGCCCGCGTCGTCGCGCCACACCTCGTGCCCGGGCAGGCGGTGTTGGTCTGCCCGGCCTCGTGCGCGGGTGCGATCACGTTCAAGCGCGCCGCGGGCCTGGCGCTGGATGACGAGACGATCACGGTGGGCGAGACCAGCACGCTGCCGTACGCCGTTCGCATCGTCGCACCGGGACGGATCAACGTCTTCCACAAGCTGGGCGGCGGTGTCTTCGTCGCCGGCCTCCCGCGTTCGGGCACCGACCGGTTGCTGTCGCTGATCCAGGACGTCTACCCCGGTGCGGAGGCCGCCGACAGCGTGTTCCAGACCACCTTGCAGAACGGCAACCCGGTGATCCACCCGGCCGTGACGCTTCTCAACGCCGGGCTCATCGAGCGAACCGCCGGCGCGTTCCTGTTCTACGAGGAGGGGGTCACCGAGGCCGTCGGCAGGGCGATCGAGGCGGTCGATCGCGAGCGACTGGCCATCGCCGACGCGCTCGGGGTGCGGGTGCTGTCGGAACCTGACCTCGGGGTCCTGCAGGGATACATGCGGGAGGCCAACTACTCGACCGGCTACTCCACCGCCCCGGGTTTCCTCGGGATCGGTGCTCAGAGCCGGCTCGACAACCGCTACCTGACCGAGGACGTCGGCTACTCCCTGGTCTTCCTGACCGACCTGGCCGGCCGAGTCGGCGTCGAGACTCCGACCATGGAGGCGCTCATCACCATGGCATCGCTCGTCCTGGCTCGGGACTTCCGCGCGGAGGGGAGGCGCACCGTGGCGACCCTCGGCCTCGACGGCATGAGCGCCGGCGAGCTTGCCGCGCTCTGACCGATGCGCGCGGTAGCCCTCGCGGCCGGGTCGCGACGGGGTGTACTCCCGCACGGTCGGGGCCGCGTTCCTGGCACCTTCTCGAATCCGGGGCGCCCCCGGCGTTCGTGGCATTCGCAGAGCATCTGACGGGAACGGAATACCTCGAACCGGCGGGCCGTCTGTCGCCCGCCCCTCTGCCGTCAGCGCACCCCGGTGCCCACCACGCCGGTGCCCGCCGGACGGTGCCGGCCGGCCGGCGCAGCCCCGCCCGCACGGTGCCACCCCCACGCGAGAGCCAACTCGAGCACCCCGAACCCGGCGATGACGGGCTGGAGGAAGAAGTAACGCTGCAGGAGGAGCACCTGCACGACGATCCACAGGACGAGGCCGACCCCGACCGCGACGCCGGCCGGGAACGCCCACCGGTGGCCGGCGACGACGAGCCCGGCGACGACGACCTGGGGCAGCGCGACCGTGACGAGCAGGGCCACCCCAGGCAGGGTCCAGGACTCGAACGGGGTCCGCGCGAGCCAGTCACGCGGCATACCCATGCCGTTGATCATGAGCCCGATACCGCCGAAGACGGCGTTGGCGGCGACGAACAGGAGGACCACGACCAGGGCGCGACGCCAGCCGCGACCAGCGAGTGGCCCGCCGAGCCGGCGGTTCGATGAGGGAGGGACTGACACGGGCGAGCTCCGATACGACGGCCAACGGGTCAGCGAAGCGCGCCGGCCGGTGTGGCGCAGCCCCGTGCTCCGATTCTCCGACCCCCAGAGCGCGATGGCACCCGGGTGTGCCGGGCACCACAACACCGACTCGACCGGCCTCCGCCACCGCACCCGCGTCCTGGCCCATCGGCCGGGGCGCTCCGGACCTGTCCGGCCGCGGGCCGCCGCGACCCGGACACGACGCGGGGCCGGCCGCCGTGACGGCGACGACCGACCCCTGCCGTGGTGGCGGGCTACCGGATGGACGAGATGAAGGCCCAGCCGTTCGGGCTGCCGACTCCGGTGACGTCGTCATACCCAGGGCGGGTGAAGATCGTCCCGGTCTGGTTGATCGTCCGCAAGGAGGTGACGGTGCCGTCCTTGGCGTTGACGCCGTTGACGAAGTCGACGCGGACGACGGCATCGGTGACGGCACTGCCGTGGTTGACGTCCCGGAACGCACGGGAGCCCGACTTGCGGTAGAGCCACGGGTTGAGGAAGCCGAGCTTGTGACCCGCAGCCTGGACCCCGTCGGCGACGACGCCGGCGAACAATGGAGAGGACAGGGATGTCCCGCCGATCCGGTACTCGGAGTACTTGACCGTGCCGTTCGGGAAGGTCTGCCGCTCGCCGACGAGGAACCCGGTGCTCGGGTCGCCGACCATCGAGACGTCCGGAACGGCACGCATCGGGCCGTTGCCGAAGTAGTCCGAGATGGAGGTGGGCACGACGCCCTGCTGGTATGCAGGCTGCTGGAACAGCGTGCTCGTGCCGCCGCCGCCGCCGTAGATCCATGACGGCGGGAGCGGGCTCCACGCACCATTGCTCAGGGAGGCCTTGCCGGTCCCCCAGCCCTGCTCCCAACCGTAGCCGCCGCTCCTGGTGACGTTGAGCGAGGTGCCACCGACGGCCGTGACCATCGGGTCCGATGCGGGGTAGTCGGTCTGCCGGGTCCCGGTGGCGGCGACGTCGTCGCCCTCGTCCCCGGACGAGAAGAGCAGCGAGATGCCCTGGGCCGCAGCCTGCAGCGCCGTCTGGTGGACCTCGGCCACCGCACCGACGCTGGTGGGCTCACCGAGGTCACCGTAGGAGTTGGTGATCACCTGGGCCAGGTTGTTGTCGACGACGGTGTTGACCGCCGCGTCGAGGTCGGAGTCCAGGCAGCTGGTCCCGCCGACGTAGAGGATGTTGGCGCCGGGTGCCGTGGCGTGGACCGCCTCGACGTCGAGCGTCTCCTCGCCGTACCAGCCATTCCCACCGCACGCGTTGACGTGGGTGTAGCGCGTCGGCAACGACTGCGCGAACTGGTAGCTCTTGAGCGGGTGGGTCGGGTCGTTCTTCGTCGCGTAGTCCTGGGCGTCCTGAAGGATCGTCGGCGAGGCGTAGGCATCGACCACGGCGACGGTCGCGCCGCGGCCGTCGATGCCCTTGGCGAGCGCGCGCTTGACCCCGTATGCCGACCGGATCTGGCCCGGGACGTAGCCGCACGGTGCGTAGCGACTGCGGGTCTGCGACGACCTGCGGAAGGCCGGTCGCCGGCTTCTGCCCGTAGTAGGCCGAGCAGGGTCCGGCGTTCCGGAAGACTCCGGGCGGCCCGGGGAGCTTACCGTTCGGGGTGGCCGTGGCCGGGGTGCTCGCCGGCGCGAAGCCGGTGGTGCTGAGCGGCTTGGCCATCAGCGAGGTGTCCAGCCCCTCGATCCCGGCGATCGTCGAGGCCAGGTCGGCCGGCACGGTGACCCCGGTCGTGGGGGCGGACACCGTCGTCCCGTTCTTGTCGAAGGTCGACAGCTGGGTCCCGAGGGCCTTCTCGGTCACGGCGGTCGAACCGGAGAACTCGATGTACCGGTGGTTCTTCGGGATGGACGTGATGGTGAACCCGCTGGTGCGCAGCCAGGACACGACGGACGCGACATCGGCCGCGGTGGGCGCGAACCGAGCCCGCCACTGGTCCGGGGTGAGGAAGTGGCGGTACTGCGCGGTTCCCGGTGTCGACACCGCCGTGGCCAACGCCTCGGCGCCGGCCAGGTCAGACAGGTTGAGAACCGCGGTCAGGTGCTGCGCCGTGCCGGCGGAGACGGCAGCGACCCGGTGCGCCCGGGTGACCCACGACGGCGCCGTCTGGAGCACCCGTCTGCCTGGGGGTGAGGAGCTTGCCTGGGCGGTTGGTGCCGTGAGAGCGAGGGCCACACAGGCAGTGGATCCTACGACGACACCGGCGGTGGTCTTCCTTCGCATGTTCCGTCCCTTCATGGGGTCGAGAAATCGCGAACCCGCGCGCGACCGCGCACGAGACGCCGCGAGGCTAGGGAGCCTGCCTCCGAACCGGCTTTGAGCTTCCTGACAGTTTCGTGACAGGTGGCGCACAGGCCCGCATTGACGTCGAGCCGCAGCGCAACCGGGGCGCCCGCATCGCACCGCTATCGCTGCGTGGAGTCGCTCACCTCGCCGACGAGCTCCTCGATGACGTCCTCGAGGAACACCACGCCGAGCACCCCTCCGTCGTCGGCGACCACCCGCGCCAGGTGCGACCCGGTGGCCCGCATCGTCTCCAGGACCTCCTCGACCTCGTCGCCGGGCCCGACCGTCGCCATCCGGCGCACGCGCTTGCCCGGGACCGGCTCGTTCCGGTCCTGCCGATCCGCGTACAGGACGTCCTTGAGGTGGAGGTAGCCGACCGGGTCCCCGGACGCGTCGACCACCGGGAAGCGGGAGAAGCCGCGCTTGGCGACGAGCCGCTCGATGTCAGCGGGGGTGGCCTCGCTGGTGACCGTGACGAGCTCACCGACGGGCACCGCCACCTCACCCGCGTCGGTGCGGCCGAACTCCAGAGCGGCGCCCAGCCGGGCGTAGTGCTCCTCCGGGACCAGGCCCTCGCGGTGCGACTCGTCGACGATCTGGGCGACCTCCTCGGCCGTGAACTGGGTCGCCTGCTCGTCCTTCGGCTCGACGCCGAGGATCCGCACGATGGCCTTGGCGGCCGACTCCATGACCCTGATGAACGGGCCCAGCAGGCGGGTGATGAAGAACAGCGCCGGCACGAGGACCAGGGCCGCCCGGTCCGGCCCGGCGATGGCGAGGTTCTTGGGGATCATCTCCCCGATGACCACGTGGAGGTAGGCCACGAGGAGCAGAGCCATGGTCAGCGCGACCCCGTCGGCCACGCCGGCCGGCCAGCCCACCCGTTCGGCCAGCGGCAGCAGCGCCTCGTGCAACGCCGCCTCCGTGAACGCGCCGAGCAGCACCGAGGCCAAGGTGATGCCGAGCTGGGCCGCCGCCAGGACCGAGCCCATCTGCTCCAGTGCCTGCAGGGTGAGCTGGGCACGCCGATGGCCGGCCGCGGCGAGGGGCTCGAGCCTGCTGCGCCGGGAGGCCATCGCCGCGAACTCGGCCCCCACGAAGAAGGCGTTGAGGAGCAGCAGCGCCACGGTGACCAGGACCATGCCGACGCTCACGGCATACCGCCCCCACCGGCCGGCTCCGCCGCGGGACCGGCATCGCCGGCGCCCCCATCCTCTGGCGGCGGCGCGAACCGCAGCCGGTCGACCCGCAGGCCCTCCATGTCGAGGACCCGCACCGTCCACCCGTCGACCGTCGCCTCGTCCCCCACGGCGGGGACCCGGCCGAGCTCGGCCATGAGCCATCCGCCGACCGTCTCGTATGTCGCCCCGTCCGGGACGTCCGCCCCGACCCGCTCCCGGATCTCGTCGGGACGCCACAGCCCCGGCACGGTCCACGTGCCGTCGGGCAGCAGCCGCCCGGTGGTCTGCAACCGGTCGTGCTCGTCGCTGACCTCGCCGACGATCTCCTCGACGACGTCCTCGAGCGTGACCACGCCCGACGTCCCGCCGTACTCGTCGACGACGATGGCGAGCTGGAACCCGCCCTGCCGCAGCTGGACGAGCAAGGGGTCGAGGCGGATCGTCTCGGGGACGAGGGTCGCCTCGGTCATCAGTGCGGAGACCGGCACGTGGCCCCGCCGCTCGTGCGGCACGGCGATGGCTCGCTTGACGTGGACGATGCCGTCGATGTCGTCCCAGTCCTCGCCGAGGACGGGGAAGCGGGAGTGCCCGGTGCGCCGGGCGAGGGTGAGGACGTCGGCGGCGGTCGCCCTCCGTTCGATGGCCGTGGCCCGCGAGCGTGGGGTCATGACGTCGGCGGCGGTCTGGTCACCGAACCCGATGGAGGCGGTCAGCAACCGGGCCGTATGCGGGTCGAGCGTCCCCGCCTCGGCCGAGCTGCGGACCAGGAACGCCAGCTCCTGCGGGTTGCGGGCGGCCGAGAGCTCCTCCCTGGGCTCGACGCCCACCGCGTGCAGGACGAGGTTGGCCGACCCGTTGAGCAGCCGGATCAGCGGCCTCGCCACCGTCGAGAAGGCGCGGACCGGGAGCGCGACGACGGAGGCGGTCTGCAGGGGGGCCGAGAAGCCGAGGAACTGGGGCACCAGCTCGCCGACGATCATCGAGAACACCGTCGCCACGACGAGGGCGACGCCGTAGGCGACGGTGCCGCGCGCCCCGCCGGTGAGGCCCAGCCCGCCGAGCGGCGACTCGATCAGCGACGTCAGGGCCGGCGTCGTGAAGAAGCCGAGGGCGAGCGTGGTGATGGTGATGCCGACCTGCGCCCCGGAGAGCTGGGTCGAGAGCTGGCGCAGCGATGCGAGGACCCAGCGGGCCTGCGGCTCGCCCCGCTCGACCGCCTGTTGGACCGTGGCCCGGTCGAGCGCCACGAGGGAGAACTCCGCCGCGACGAACAGCGCCGTCCCCAAGGTGAGGAGGACGCCGGCCAGGACGAGCAGCCAGTCGGTCATGGTGCGGCCCATCCTAGGCAGCGGTCCCAGTGCTGACGGGCGTATGCCGGGCGCCGGCATACCCGCGGCCCCGCCGCACCGCGAGGCGTCCGGCGCCCGAGGGCGGGGCGGCTCCGCCGCGAGGGGGAGGCGAATCAGCCGCGGGGTTGACACGCACGTCGCGTGAGCCTGCGAGGATCGGTGTCATGACAACGAGACACCAGATGCCATGACCGCGGCACCGACGATTTCCACGACGCCACCGGCGACCCCGGGGGCCCGCATCGAGATCCGCAGCCTCACCAAGCGCTTCGGCGCTTTCACCGCCGTCGACGACCTCTCCTTCACGGTGGAGCCGGGCCGCATCACCGGCTTCCTCGGCCCCAACGGGGCGGGCAAGACGACCACGATGCGGATGCTGCTCGGGCTGGTCAGGCCCACCGCCGGCGAGGCGACGATCAGCGGCGCCCGCTACCACGACCTTCCAGCGCCGATGAAGAAGGTGGGAGCCGCCCTGGAGGCGACGAACTTCCACCCGGGCCGCAGCGGCCGGGACCATCTGAGGGTCCTCGCCACCGCGGCCGGGATCCCCCTCGGCCGCGTCGACGAGCTGCTCGAGCTGACCGGCATACCCGCGGCCGCTCGCCAGCGGGCGGGGTCCTACAGCATGGGCATGCGCCAGCGCCTCGGCCTGGCGGCCGCCCTGCTCGGTGATCCGGAGGTGCTCATCCTCGACGAGCCCGCCAACGGGCTGGACCCCGAGGGCATCCGGTGGCTGCGCCAGTTCCTGCGGCTGCTGTCGAGCCAGGGCAAGACGATCCTCATCTCGAGCCACCTGCTCCAGGAGATGGAGCAGACCGTCGACGACATCGTCATCATCGCCAACGGCCGGCTCGTCAAGGCGGGTCCGGTGAGCGAGCTGCACGGCAAGCCCACGGCCGTGGTGCGGACCTCCGAGCCGGACCGGCTCGTCGGGGCGCTGCGGGTCGCGGACGTCGTCGCCACCGTGGGCCCGGACGGGGCGATCAGCGCCGAGACCGGCGACCTCCGGCTCGTCGGCGACGTCGCCCTCCGGGCCGGGCTGCCCGTGTGGGAGCTGCGCTCCGCCCAGGCCGACCTCGAGGCACTGTTCTTCGCGCTCACCGAGGGCACCAACCGCAATCTCGGGCTGCCACCCGCAGGACCCAGCGCCGGCCCACCCGTCCCGCCACAGACCGGAGGTGCCCTCTGATGGGTGCTGCCATCCGGTCCGAGTTCCGCAAGTTCTTCACCACCCGGATGTGGTGGGGCATGGCCATCGGCGTCTTCCTCTCCGCGGCCGTCTTCGGCGGCGGGTTCGGGTTCCTCTACACCTCCGACGCCATCCAGCAGCAGGGCGCGCCGACCGGCGACGCCACCCAGGTCGCCAACTCCGTCTACACCGCGGGTCTCGGCGTCGGCTACCTGCTGCTCCTGACGATCGGCATCATGCAGATCGGGTCCGAGTACCGCCACAAGACGATCAGCGGCACCTTCCTCGCCACCCCCAAACGGGTCGAGGCCCTCCTCGCCAAGGCGGTCGCCCTGCTCGGAATCGGCGCCCTCTACGGACTGCTCGAGCCTGGCCGGGTCGATGTCGGTCGGTGCCCCCGTCCTCAGCCTGCGCGGGGCCGACGCGTTCCCTCGGCGCAGATCGCCCGCACGGCGGCGCTCAGCCTGCTCGTCCTCGGGCTGTGGGCGCTCATCGGCCTCGGCGCCGGCATCCTCATCCCCAACCAGGTCGCCGCCCTGCTCATCTCGGTCGGCGTGGCGTGGATCGTCGAGCCGCTCGCCGGGTTCGCCCTGGGCTTCTGGTCCTTGGCAGCGACCACATCGTCCCCTACCTGCCGAGCCAGGCGACGAACGCGGTCATCAACACGGTGCAGAGCTCGCCGCAACGAGGTCCGGCTTCGTGGTGGGCCGGCGCGCTGGTCCTCGCGGCGTGGGCCGTCGCACTGGCCGGCCTCGGCATCTGGCGCACCGTCCGCCAGGACGTGTCCTGAGATCTCGCCCCGGGACCGGCACGCCGGGCGAGCTGCCGCGGCGACCGGCGAACGGGCACCTCGGCATCGGAGAGCCCACGGCCCACTCGGCGCACCACTCGGTCGATGCCCGGTTGGCAGGCAGGCCGCGCGCAGTGGTCACCCATGCGGCATACAGGTGCCCGGAGATAGGCTTGACTAACCCAACGCCGTCGCCGTCGACCCTGTGAAAGAGGCGGAACCCTCGTGCCTGACCAGAGCGCGTCCAGCGACCCCCTGACCTCCTTCGGACCCAACGACTGGCTGGTCGACGAGCTGTACGCCCACTACCTCGAGGACAAGCACAGCGTCGACAAGGCCTGGTGGGACTTCTTCAAGGACTACGAGCCCGGCGAGGCCGCGCTCGGCCGCGACGCTGCCGCAGCCGCGCGCGGCCCCGAGGGCGAACGGCGCCGCCAGCCGCGGCCCCGCCCGTAGAGGCGCCGGCCGCGCCCGCCCCGGCGGCACCGGCGAGTGCGGCACCGGCGGAGACGGCCACCACACCCGCCCCCGAGGTGGCCGCTCCGCCGCGCCCGCCCAGCGGCCCCCCAGCAGCGGACCCGAGCACCGCCCCCGGCGGCCAGCAGCCGACCCCCACCCCGCGCGAGCCCGCCCCGTCCCGTGAACCGGCCGCAGACCGAGGAGCCCGCCCTCCGCCGCTGCGGGGCCGCCGCCCGGGTCGTCACCAACATGGAGGCCTCGCTCGAGGTGCCGACGGCGACGAGCGTGCGCGCCGTCCCGGCGAAGCTGCTCATCGACAACCGGATCGTCATCAACAACCACCTGTCCCGCTCCCGCGGCGGCAAGGTCTCCTTCACCCACATCATCGGGTTCGCCCTGGTCAAGGCCCTGGCCGTCATGCCGGAGATGAATGCGGGCTTCGGCCACGACGAGTCGGGCAAGCCGGTCCTCATCCATCCGGCACACATCAACCTCGGCCTCGCCATCGACCTTGCCAAGCCCGACGGGACCCGCCAGCTCCTCGTGCCCTCCATCAAGGCCGCCGAGCAGATGGACTTCGCCCACTTCTGGACGGCATACGAGGAGATGGTCAAGAAGGCCCGCGGCGGCACGCTCACCGTCCAGGACTTCCAGGGGACGACGATCTCGCTCACCAACCCCGGAACCATCGGCACGGTCCACTCCGTGCCGCGGCTCATGCAGGGCCAGGGCGCCATCATCGGCGTGGGGGCGCTGGAGTACCCCGCCGAGTGGCAGGGCGCGAGCAACGAGACCCTCAACCGCAACGCGGTCTCCAAGATCCTCACCCTGACGAGCACCTACGACCACCGGATCATCCAGGGCGCCCAGTCCGGCGACTTCCTGCGCCGGGTCCACCGGCTGCTCCTCGGCGAGGAGGGGTTCTACGACGAGATCTTCGAGAGCCTGCGGATCCCCTATGAGCCGATCCGCTGGGTCCAGGACGTCACCGCCACCCACGACGACGACATCAACAAGGTCGCCCGGGTCCAGGAGCTCATCCACGCCTACCGGGTCCGGGGCCACCTCATGGCCGACACCGACCCGCTCGAGTACCGGCAGCGGCGCCATCCCGACCTCGACATCACCCGGCACGGACTGACGCTGTGGGACCTGGACCGTCACTTCGCCACCGGTGGCTTCGGGGGCGAGCCGTTCCTCAAGCTGCGCAAGATCCTCGGCATCCTCCGCGACAGCTACTGCCGCACCGTGGGCGTCGAGTACATGCACATCCAGGACCCTGACCAGCGCGAGTGGCTCCAGGAGCGGATCGAGGTGCCCTACGCGAAGACGACCCGCGAGGAGCAGCTGCGGATCCTGCGCCGGCTCAACGCCGCCGAGGCGTTCGAGACCTTCCTGCAGACCAAGTTCGTCGGCCAGAAGCGGTTCTCCCTGGAGGGCGGCGAGGCGGTCATCGCGCTCCTCGACCGGGTCCTCAGCCGGGCGGCCGAGGACGAGATGGACGAGGTGTGCATCGGTATGCCGCACCGCGGCCGGCTCAACGTGCTCGCCAACATCGCCGGCAAGTCCTACGGCCAGATCTTCCGCGAGTTCGAGGGCAAGCAGGACCCCAACTCGGTGCAGGGCTCCGGCGACGTCAAGTACCACCTCGGGACGGAGGGCGAGTTCGTCGCCGAGAGCGGCGCCCGCACCAAGGTCTACCTGGCGGCCAACCCGTCGCACCTCGAGGCGGTCAACCCGGTGCTCGAGGGCATCGTCCGGGCCAAGCAGGACCGGCTCAACCTCGCGGGACGAGGACTTCACCGTCCTGCCGGTCCTGCTGCACGGTGACGCGGCGTTCGCCGGCCAGGGCGTCGTCGCCGAGACCCTCAACCTGTCCCAGCTGCGTGGCTACCGCACCGGTGGGACCGTCCACGTCGTGATCAACAACCAGGTCGGCTTCACCACCTCGCCCTCGTCCTCGCGGTCCTCTACGTACTCGACGGACGTCGCCCGGATGATCCAGGCACCCGATCTTCCACGTCAACGGCGACGACCCCGAGGCCTGCGTCCGGGTCGCCGAGCTCGCCTACGACTTCCGGCGCCACTTCCACAAGGACGTCGTCGTCGACATGGTCTGCTACCGGCGCCGGGGCCACAACGAGGGCGACGACCCGTCGATGACCCAGCCGCTCATGTACCGGCTCATCGAGGCCAAGCGCAGCGTCCGCAAGCTCTACACCGAGTCCCTCGTGGGCCGCGGTGACATCACCGTCGAGGACGCCGAGGCTGCGCTGCGCGACTACCAGTCCCAGCTCGAAAGGGTGTTCCTCGAGACCAAGCAGGCCCTCAAGGCGGCCGAGGCGGAGGCGGCGGCGGAGAGGCGACCCGACCTTCTCGGGGACCGACGTCGAGGGCCACCTGGGCCTCGAGCCACCGGCCGCCCAGGCCCCCACCGCAGACGCGACGACCCGCTCGGCCACCGAGACCGCGATCGACGAGGCCGAGCTCAAGCGCCTCGGCGACGCGTTCGTCGCCGTGCCCGACGGGTTCACCGTGCACCCCAAGCTCCGGCAGATGCTCGAGAAGCGCGCGGTGAGCACCCGCGAGGGCGGCATCGACTGGGCCACCGGCGAGCTGCTCGCGTTCGGGTCCCTCCTCGCCGAGGGCACCCCCGTCCGGCTGGCCGGACAGGACAGCCGGCGGGGCACGTTCGTGCAGCGCCACGCGGTCCTCATCGACAACACGACGGCCGAGGAGTGGACGCCACTGCTCTACCTCGGCAAGGGGCAGGCCCGGTTCTGGGTCTACGACTCGCTGCTCTCGGAGTTCGCGGCCATGGGCTTCGAGTACGGCTACTCCGTCGAGCGCCCCGACGCGCTCGTCCTCTGGGAGGCCCAGTTCGGCGACTTCTTCAACGGCGCCCAGACCATCGTCGACGAGTTCGTGTCGAGCTCGGAGCAGAAGTGGGGCCAGCGCAGCTCGGTCGTCCTGCTCCTCCCCCACGGCTTCGAGGGCCAGGGCCCGGACCACTCCTCGGCCCGCATCGAGCGGTTCCTCACCATGTGCGCCGAGAACAACATGACGGTCGCCTACCCGTCGACCCCGGCGTCGTACTTCCACCTCCTGCGCCGCCAGGCCTACTCGCGGCCCCGCCGCCCCCTCATCGTCTTCACCCCGAAGTCGATGCTGCGCCTCAAGGCCGCAGGGAGCGCCCCGGAGGACTTCACGGCCGGCCGGTTCCAGCCCGTCATGCCCGACCGACCCGGGGCCACCGACGGGCACGTCGACCGGGTCCTCATCGCCGCCGGCAAGGTCGTCCACGACCTCGAGGCCGAGCGCACCAGGCGCGAGGACAACCGGACGGCCATCCTTCGGCTCGAGCAGTACTACCCCCTGCCCGCGGCCGACCTCGCCCGGGAGCTCTCTCACTACCCCGACGCCGAGGTCGTCGTCGTCCAGGACGAGCCGCAGAACCAGGGCGGCTGGCCCTTCCTCGCGCTCAACCTGCCCACGGCCCTCGCCGACCTCGGCGAGCACCGGCACCTGCGGGTCGTCGCGCGCAAGGCGTCCGCGTCGCCGGCGAGCGGCTCGCCCGCGCAGGCACCAGGCCGAGCAGGCCGACCTGCTGGCGCGCGCCTTCGACCGCTGAGGCGGGCACGCCCGCCCGAGGCCGCCGGCGGACCCCTCGCGGGCGCGCCCGCACGGGAAGGGCGCCAGGTTCGATAACCTCGCCACGTGTACTTCACCGACCGCGGCATCGAGGAGCTCCAGGCCCGGCGCGGCGAGGAGCGAGGTCACCATCGACTGGCTCGCGGACCAGCTGCGGGCCTTCGTCGACCTCCACCCCGAGTTCGAGGTGCCGGTGGAGCGGCTCGCGACCTGGCTGGCCCGCCTGGACGACGAGGACGACTGAGATGACCCAGGACCCCAAGGACATCGAGTTCCGCCCCAGCCCCGAGGTCGCCGTGCCGCAGGATGGCCCGCGCGACCTCGCGCTGGTCTTCCTCGGCTCCTCGCTCGTCGCCGGCGTCGGCGACCCCAAGGGCCAGGGCTGGGTGACCCGCGTCGTCGGCCGCACCCACCACCCCGACCTCGAGCTCACGGCATACAACCTCGGCGTTCGCGGCGACACCAGCGCCGACCTGCTCGCCCGGTGGCACTCGCGAGGTGCCGCGGCGCTGGGCCGGCCGCGCCGAGCGGCGGCTGGTCCTCTCGGCGGGCACCGACGACGTGCTGGCCGGGATCACCCTCGCCCGCCACCGGCTCAACCTCGCCAACCTCCTCGACGACGCGACGAGCAACGGCGTGGCGACCTTCGTCGTCAGCCCGCCGCCGACGTCCGACCAGGAGGTCAACGACCGGCTGGCCGTGCTCGTCGAGGCCCAGAGCGACGTATGCAGCCGCCGCAGTGTGCCGTTCGTCGACTGCTTCACACCCGCTCAACGGCCACGACCAGTGGCGCTCCGAGCTGGCCACGAGCCGCTACCCCGACCACCCCGGGCCAGGCCGGCTACGGCCTCATCGCCTGGCTCGTCCTGCACAACGGCTGGAACGACTGGCTGCGCATCTCCTGACCCGAGGCCGTCCCGGCTCCCCCTCAGGTCGTGAAGACGACCTTGCCCTCGATGCTGCCCGCCACCATCCTCGCGAAGCCCTCGCGAGCCTGCGCGAGCGGCCGCACCGAGTCGACGAGCGGCTCGATCCCCGCGTCGACGACGAAGCGGGCGAGCCGCTCGAGCTCGTCGCGGGTGCCCATCGTCGACCCGACGACGCGCAGCTGCTTGAAGAAGATCTTGGTCAGCTCGGCCCTGGCCGGGGCGTCGCCGGAGGTCGCTCCGGAGATGACGATGGTGCCGCCCGGGCGCAGCGAGTTGACCGAGTGCGACCAGGTGGCCGCGCCGACGGTCTCCATCACCGCGTCGACCCGCTCGGGCAGCCGGGCTCCGGACTCGAACGCCCGGTCGGCGCCCAGCGCGACCGCGTGCTCGCCCTTGGCGGCGTCGCGGCTCGTGACCCACATCCGCAGGCCCGCCGCCGCGCCGAGCTGGACCAGCGCCGTCGCGACCCCGCCCGCCGCCCCCTGCACGAGGACCGTCGAGCCCGGCGTCACCCCGGCGTTGGTGAAGAGCATCCGATAGGCCGTGAGCCAGGCGGTGGGCAGGCAGGCGGCCTGCTCCCAGCTGAGCCCCTCCGGCTTGGGGACGAGGTTGTGCCGGGGTACGGCCACCTTCTCGGCCAGGGTGCCGTCGTGCAGCTCGGACAGGAGCGTCCGGCGCGGGTCGAGAGTCTCGTCCCCGGCCCAGCCCGCCGAGGCGACGACGGCGTGAACGATCACCTCGGCGCCGTCCTCGCTCACCCCGGCCCCGTCGCAGCCGAGGACCATCGGCAGCCGGTCGGCCGGCAGACCGACCCCCTTGAGCGACCACACGTCGTGGTGGTTCAGGGCGCAGGCCTCGAGGTCGACGACGACCCAGCCGTCCGGGGCCTGCGGGTCGGGACGCTCCCCGACCTCCAGACCGGACATCGGGTCGTCGGCGGACTGGCTGACGGCGGACACGGCGAGCATGACTACGCCTCCGGCTTTCGCAGGATGTACAGGGACTGGCCATCGGTCTCCTGGCCATGGTCGAGGCGTTCGACCTCGAGACCCGCGTCGGCGACCAGGGTGTCGAAGAAGGCCCGGTCGTACCGCACGCAGTGCAACGGCCCGGACCACTCCAGCGGCCCGTAGCCGTGCGGGTTCTCCTCCTGGTTCGGCACGTCGTCCTCGACGAAGGCGGTGATGAAGGCCCTCCCGCCGGGCCTCAACAGCCGGGACAGCTCGGCGAGGTAGGCGGCGCTGTCGTCACCGAGCAGGTGGCTGAACACCGAGTACGCGTAGAACCCGTCGTACCCACCGGTCTCGCCCGGGATGGTCCGCTCGGCGAGACCCGACGGGTTGTACCGGGGGTTGGCCAGGTCGACGTGGGTGAACTCGAACCCGTCCATCACGCCGATGTGCCGCTGCGCCCAGTCGACGAGATGGTCCTGGATGTCCACGCCGTGGTAGAGCTCGATACGCCCCATCGTCTCGGCGATCCCGATGGCCAGGCGCCCCGAGCCGCAGCCCCAGTCGAGCAGTCGCGAGGACGGGGTGAGGCCGATGAGGTCCTGGAGCCGGGCGACCTCGGCGCACGCCGACGCGACGAAGGAGTCGTTCGAGCGGAAGTGCACCCCGCCCATCCGGTACACGGCCGGGGGGAGCGGGACGCCCGACGGCGAGCGGCCTTGGCGGGTCCGGGGGAGAACGGCGGCCTGGGTCCTGTTCACAAGGTCGCGGAGCATCCGATCACTGTAGCGGGCCCACCGGGACCGATCCTGGACCGGGCGACGGCGCTCAGGCGAAGAGCGTGGGTGCCGCCCGGTGCAGAGCGTCGCGCCAGTCCGGCAGCGGATCCAGCCCGGCCGCGGCCCACATCGAGTGGTCGAGAGCGCTGTAGGCCGGCCTGTTCGCCGGCAGGCCGAACGCCTCCCTCGTCGTCGGCCTGACCCGGTCGGGGTCCAGACCCAGCTCCTCGAACACGGCCCGTGCCAGGTCGAGGCGGGAGCACTCGCCGGAGCCGGTGCCGTGGTAGGTCCCGTAAGGGGCGTGGGCCTCGACGAGCCGGGCGATGCCGTCCGCCAGGTCGACGGTCCACGTCGGCTGCCCCACCTCGTCGACGACGACCTCCAGGGTCTCGCGCTCCCCCGCGAGCCGGGCCATGGTCGCAGGGAAGCTGCGCCCGTGGACCCCGTACAGCCAGGCGGTGCGCACGAGCCACACCCGCTCGCACTCGACCCGGACGGCCCATTCCCCGGCGGCCTTGGTGCGCCCGTAGGCCGAGCGCGGCTCCAGCGCTGCGTCGGCGGCATACGGGGTATCAGCGTCGCCGGCGAAGACGTAGTCGGTTGACAGGTGCACCAGGGCCGCCCCGGCGTCCTGCACGGCGTGGGCGAGGGTGGCCGCCCCGAGAGCGTTGACCGCGAAGGCGGTCGGCTCGTCCTCCTCGGCCGCGTCGACGGCCGTGTAGGCCGCGACGTTGACGACGACGTCATGCCCTGCCACGTGGTCACGACATGAGGCCGGGTCGAGGATATCGAGCTGCGGCAGGTCGGCGCGGGTGACGTCGTGCCCCCTGTCCGAGAGCAGGTCCGCCAGGTCCTGGCCGAGCATTCCGCGAGCCCCGGCCACCAGCCAGCGCGCCATCAGCGGCCGAGCCGGTCGTAGCGGGTCTCGGCGACGACCTTGGCGGTGCGCCACCACTCCTCGTTCGCCTCGTACCAGGCGATCGTGTCGACGAGCCCTGATCGGACGTCTGCGTGGGCCGGCCGCCAGTCGGTCTCGGCCCGCAGCTTGGTGGAGTCGATGGCGTAGCGCAGGTCGTGGCCCGGCCGGTCGGGCACGAAGTCGTACCAGTCGGCCGGCTTGCCCATCAGCTCGAGGATGAGCGCGACCACGTCGCGGTTGTTCATCTCCCCATCGGCCCCGATGAGGTAGGTCTCGCCGGCGCGACCCTGCTCGACGATGGCGATGACCGCGTCGTTGTGGTCATCCACGTGGATCCAGTCGCGGACGTTGGCGCCGGCGCCGTAGAGCTTGGGCCGGATGCCGTCGAGGATCCCGGTGACCTGCCGCGGGATGAACTTCTCGGGGTGCTGGCGGGGGCCGTAGTTGTTCGAGCAGTTCGACAGGGTCGCCCGGAGGCCGAACGACCGGACCCACGCCCGCACGAGCAGGTCGGCGCTGGCCTTGGAGGCCGAGTACGGGCTCGAGGGGTTGACCGGGGTCGACTCGGTGAACTTCGCCGGGTCGTCGAGGGCGAGGTCGCCGTAGACCTCGTCGGTCGAGATGTGGTGCAGGCGCTTGCCGTGCCGGCGGACGGCCTGGACGATCTGGTAGGTCCCCACGATGTTGGTATCGATGAACGGCCACGGGTCGTCCAGGGAGTTGTCGTTGTGCGAGTCCGCGGCGAAGTGGACGACGAGGTCGTGCCCCGCCACGAGCTCGTCGACGAGGTCGGCGTCGCACACCGAGCCCTTGATGATGTCGACCTCGCCCTGCACCGGTTCCAGCGAGGCGAGGTTCGCGGCATACGTCATGGCGTCGAGGACGGTGAGCCGCCACTGGGGACGCACCTCCCGGGCCCGGATGACGAAGTTGCTACCGATGAACCCGGCGCCACCGGTGACAAGGACCTTCATGACGCCCCAGCGTAGGGGACGCCCGCGGGGTCGACGGCCGCCGTCCCGTTAGGCTGCGGTGCCATGAAGGGCATCATCCTCGCCGGGGGGTCGGGCACCCGGCTGCACCCCATCACCCGGGGCATCAGCAAGCAGCTCATGCCGATCTACGACAAGCCGATGATCTACTACCCCCTCTCGACGCTGATGATGGCCGGGATCCGCGAGGTCCTCGTCATCACGACACCCCAGGACCGCGACCAGTTCAACCGGCTGCTCGGCGACGGTCACCCGTGGGGCATCGAGATCACCTATGCCGTGCAGCCCAGCCCCGACGGGCTCGCCCAGGCCTTTGTCATCGGCGCCGACTTCATCGGCGCAGACTCGGTGGCCCTCGTCCTCGGCGACAACATCTTCCACGGCACCGGGCTCGGGACGGCGCTGCGGAACGACACGGACGTCATCGGCGGCCACATCTTCGCCTACCACGTGAGCAACCCCAGCGCCTACGGCGTCGTCGAGTTCGACTCCGCAGGGCGGGTCCGCTCGATCGAGGAGAAGCCCGAGCGGCCGAAGTCGAACTATGCGGTGCCGGGGCTCTACTTCTACGACAACGACGTCGTCGACATCGCCGCCCA
The DNA here is from genome assembly GCA_963800435.1 of uncultured Actinomycetota bacterium. Lineage (GTDB taxonomy): Bacteria > Actinomycetota > Actinomycetes > Actinomycetales > Dermatophilaceae > CAVSJJ01. Next base: position 246,862 of record CAWDBE010000008.1, on the reverse strand, counting down.
CCTCACCCCGAGCCCCCGCGGCGAGCTCGAGATCACGGCCGTCAACGAGGCCTACCTGCGCCGGGGCGACCTCACCGTCACCGTGCTGCCCCGCGGCACGGCCTGGCTCGACACCGGCACCTTCGAGGGCCTCATGGACGCCTCGCAGTTCGTGCACGTCATCGAGGCCCGACAGGGCACCAAGATCGGCTGCGTCGAGGAGATCGCATGGCGCAACGGCTGGATCGACGACGCCGCCCTTCGGGCACTGGGCCAGGACCTGCGCAAGAGCGGCTACGGCGAGTACCTTCTGGCGGCTCTCGACGCCGGCCAGGCCCTCTGATGGACATCGCCCCCCTGTCGATCGAGGGCGCCTGGGTCATCACGCCCCGGCAGTTCACGGACGGGCGCGGCGTGTTCCTCGAGTCCTTCCGCGGAGACCGCCTGGCCCAGGCCGTCGGGCACCGCCTGGACGTCGCGCAGACCAACGTGTCGGTCTCGGCCCGGGGCACCGTGCGCGGCATCCACTTCGCGGACGTCCCCCCGAGCCAGGCGAAGTACATCACCGTGCTGAGCGGCTCCCTCGTCGACTTCGTCGTCGACATCCGGGTGGGCTCGCCCACGTTCGGCCGATGGGAGTCCGTCACGTTGGACACCGTCGAGCGGCGGGCCATCTACCTCTCCGAGGGCCTCGGTCATGCCTTCTGCGCCGTCGAGGACGACACGACCGCGCTCTATCTCGTCTCCGCGGCATACGACCCGGGGCGAGAGCACGGCGTACACCCGCTGGATCCCGAGATCGGGCTGACCCTCCCTGCGGGCCTCGAACCGATCCTGTCGGCCAAGGACGCCGGCGCGCCCGGCCTCGCCGAGGCGGCCCGCTCCGGCCTCCTGCCGACGTATGCCGCGTGCCGCGCCTACGCGGCGGAGCTCGCCTCCCAGCGCCCGGCCTGAGCCACAGCCCGTCCAGCGCGTCAGCGGGCGAACTGAGCCTCCCAGGTCGCGATGGCCTCGACGGCAGGGTCGATGGCCGCAGCCATCCGCGCGAAGGCCCGTGGCGGCCCGCCGACCGGGTCGGGTATGCCGGGGACCGGACGGCGACGGCGTACGAGCGGACCCTCGGCGGCGAGGATCTCCGGCAGGGCCGTCCAGCGGCTCACGATGTCGTCGCCCGCACCCGCCCGTTCGAGAAGGCGGGGCCAGTCTCGGTGCTGACCGATGGCCTCGAGCTGGTGTGCGAAGTCGCCGATGAGGAAGGTGCGGCGGTGCGCCGCCGGCTGCTCGTCGACGACGACGGCGAGATGCTCGGGTGACATGACGAGCACGATGTGCGCGTCCGCGGCAAGGGGGGCCGTGAGGCGTTGGGCGCGCAGGCCGTCGGCAGCGATCCCCCGCTCACGCAGGATCGCGGCTGAGCCCGGGTCCACCGCCATACCGTCGAGGGCCGCGGTGCCGGCGCTGGACACGGCGAAGGCACCCGGTCGCAGCTCGCCGAGCCGCGCGCGCAGCAGTGCCTCGGCGTAGGGCGATCGGCAGATGTTGCCGGTGCACACGGTGAGCAGGCGCACGGGCCCGGGAGCCGAACGACGGCGTGCGTGACTCGTCATGACGCGATCACCCTAGGCCAGCCGGGAGACCGCGGCCGCCACGGCTTCGGCCACTCCTTCCTCGAAGACCGACGGGACGATGCGCTCGGGGCCGGGGTGGGTGACCAGAGCCGCGATCGCCTCGGCGGCTGCGAGCTTCATGGCCTCGGTGATCCGGGTGGCCCCGGAGTCGAGCGCTCCGCGGAAGATCCCCGGGAACGCGAGGACGTTGTTGATCTGGTTGGGGAAGTCCGACCGGCCCGTCGCCACCACCGCGGCGTGGCGGCGGGCCACGTCGGGGTGGACCTCCGGGTCGGGGTTCGCCAGGGCGAAGACGACCGAGCGGGACGCCATCCGCGCCACGTCGCTCTCGGCGACCGTGCCGCCGGAGACACCGACGAAGACATCGGCGCCCTCCAACGCGTCTCCCACCGTCCCGCTGACCGCTCTCGGGTTGGTCGCAGCCGCGAGCCGGACCTTGTGCCCGGTCAGGTCCGCCCGGGAAGGGACGACGACGCCGCGCGAGTCGACGACGACGACGTCCCGCACCCCCGCGCGCTGCAGCAGCCGCGTGACCGCGACGCCGGCGGCACCGGCGCCCGAGACGACGACCCGCATCCCCGCAAGCACCTTGCCGACGACGGTGGCGGCGTTGATGAGCCCGGCGAGGACGACGATGGCCGTCCCGTGCTGGTCATCGTGGAAGACCGGGATGTCGAGCCGCTCGACGAGCCGTTCCTCGATGTCGAAGCACCGCGGCGCCGCGATGTCCTCGAGGTTGATGCCGCCATAGGTCGGGGCGATCCGGGCGATGGCCTCGACGAGCTCGTCCACCGTGCCGGTCTCGAGGCAGACGGGCACCGCGTCCACCCCGCCGAAGTGCTTGAAGAGCACCGCCTTGCCCTCCATGACCGGCAGGGCGGCGAGCGGTCCGAGGTCGCCCAGCCCGAGGACGGCCGTGCCATCGGTGACGACGGCGACGGTGTTGCGGCGCGAGGTGTAGCGGGTCGACAGGCCCGGGTCTGCGGCAATGGCCAGGCACACCTGCGCCACGCCGGGCGTGTACAGCAGCGAGAGGTCCTCACGGCCGCGCAGCGGTTGCGTGGCGTGGACTCCCAGCTTCCCGCCCTCGTGGGCGCGGAAGACGGGGCTGTCCGGCTCGTACGCAGAGGCCGGAGCGGCATTCGACGGGGATGTGGACATGAGCGGCGCTCCTGCGGCAGCGAGGGTCGCGCCGGCACGGAACGCCAGGCGCCTCGGGGCTGAGCAGGGGTGGGCGCCAGCCGGCGCATGCGAAGGTGAGCACGCGAGCCCACATGATCGCACATTTGGGATTCGTTACTTGCGCGTGACGTGGATCGCACTCCGCGGTGGCAGGATGCTCCTCATCCCCGTCCGGGTCTCCCGCTACCCGGCGGTTTTCTGTGAAAGGACCGCTCTTCATGCTCCGCAACCGCGCCGTGGTGCTCGCCGCCATCGCCACGACCTCTCTCGCTCTCACCGCGTGTGGCTCCTCCTCCCTGGGATCGAGCTCCTCGTCCAGTTCCAGCACGACTACCGCCGCCGGGGTCCCCACCCCGACAGCCGACCCAGCCCTCGTCGCCAAGCTCCCCGCCTCGCTCAAGAGCAAGGGCACCATCACCATCGGCGTCGACGCCACCTACGCCCCCAACGAGTTCCTCGGGGCCGACGGCAAGACCGTCGAGGGCATGGACGTCGACCTCTTCGACGCCGTTGCCGCCAAGTTCGGGCTCAAGACCCAGTGGCAGCCGGCCGGCTTCGACACCATCATCCTCGGCGTCTCCTCCGGCAAGTTCGACGTCGGGGTCTCCAGCTTCACCGTCAACACCGACCGTGAGAAGCAGGTCAACATGGTGAGCTACTTCAACGCCGGCACCCAGTGGGTGACCAAGGCCGGCAACCCGGACAAGGTCGACCCCAACAACGCCTGCGGCCTGAACATCGGCGTCCAGAAGGGCACCGTCCAGATCGATGACCTCACCGCCAAGTCCAAGACCTGCACCGACGCCGGCAAGAAGCCGATCACCCAGATCGTCGAGCAGGACCAGTCGAAGGTCACGGCCGACGTCGTCTCCGGCAAGGCCGCCGCGATGCTCGCAGACTCGCCCGTCGGCCTGTACGCCGTCAAGCAGACCGGCGGCCAGCTCGAGGCTCTCGGCGACATCTACGACGCCGCGCCCTACGGTTTCGTCGTGCCCGAAGGACCAGACCGACTTCGCCCAGGCCATCGCCGACGCCCTCAAGGCCCTGGCGGCCGACGGCAACTACAAGGCCGCACTCGACAAGTGGGGCAACAGCTCCGGCGCCATCTCGGACTTCGCCGTGAACCCGGTGAGCTGACGGCACATGGCTGTCGACGCCGCCAACCGCGCGAGCGACACCGACCGGCCGGGCATCATCCATGCCCGGCCGGTGCCGCATCCGGGTCGCTGGGTAGCCCTCGCCGTCATCGTGATCCTCGTCGCGATGATGATCTCGTCGTTCGTCACCAACCCGAAGTGGGACTTCGGCTTCGCCTTTCAGGTGATGAACTACAAGCCCGTGCTCAACGGGCTGATCCAGGGCACCATCATCGTTACCTTCGCCTCGATGGCGGTCGGCATCGTGCTCGGCATCATGATCGCGGTGATGCGGCTGTCGACGAACCCGGTCCTCAGTATCGTCTCGTTCGCCTTCACCTGGTTCTTCCGAGCCATTCCCCGCTACGTCCTGCTCACCCTGCTCGGGGTGGGCGTTCTCTACCTCTATCCGCGGCTCGACTTCGGGCTGCCCTTCGGGATGCAGATCGCCCACGCGATGGGGATCAGCAACGACTTCACCATCGGGTCGATCGACGTGCGCACCATCAGCAGCGGGATCGTCGTCGGCATCTTCGGCCTGGGGGTCTCGGAAGCGGCCTACATGGCCGAGATCGCTCGCGCCGGGATCCTGTCCGTCGACCGCGGCCAGGCCGAGGCCGCCCAGGCCCTCGGCATGTCGCCCGGACAGACGATGCGCCGGATCATCCTGCCTCAGGCGATGCGCGTCATCGTTCCGCCCACGGGCAACGAGACCGTCGCCATGGTCAAGGACACCTCGCTGCTCGTCGCCATCCCCGTCAACGCCGAGCTCTTCTACCAGGCATCGGCCGTCGCGAACCGCACGTACAAGATCATGCCGTCCTACGTGGCCGCCGTGCTCTGGTACCTCATCGTGTGCAGCGTCCTCATGGTCGGCCAGTTCTACCTCGAGCGCTACTTCGGCCGCGGCTTCGGCACCAAGGCGTCGAAGAAGCAGGCCAAGGAGATCGAGGCCCTGACGGTGCGCGAGGGTGCCGCCGGTGGCGGAACGGGAGGCATGTGATGACGGCAAGCACCGAGAAGCGCGGCGAGCCCCTCGTCCACGCCGTCAACGTCCGCAAGTCCTTCCACCACGTCGAGGTGCTCAAGGGCATCGACCTCGACGTCCACGTCGGCGAGGTCGTCGTCCTGCTCGGTCCCTCCGGCTCCGGGAAGACGACGTTCCTGCGCTGCATCAACCAGCTCGAGACCATCGACGGCGGCCGGATCTGGGTCGACGGTGACCTCATGGGCTACGCCGACAGGGCGGGCACCCTGCACCGGCTCGGGGACAAGGCCATCGCGGCCCAGCGTCGCGGGATCGGCATGTGCTTCCAGCGGTTCAACCTCTTCCCGCACAAGACCGCGCTCGAGAACGTCATGGAGGCCCCCGTGCAGGTCAAGGGGGTCCGCAGGGCCGAGGCTCGCAAGCGCGCCCTCGAGCTGCTCGACCAGGTGGGCCTCGGGGACAAGCCCGCGGCATACCCCGCGCAGCTCTCCGGCGGCCAGCAGCAGCGGGTCGCCATCGCCCGAGCCCTGGCCATGGACCCCAAGCTCATGCTCTTCGACGAGCCGACCTCGGCCCTCGACCCCGAGCTCGTCGGCGAGGTGCTCAAGGTCATGCGCGACCTGGCGGCGCGGCGGTATGACGATGATCGTCGTCACCCATGAGATGGGCTTCGCCCGCGAGGTCGCCGACGAGGTCGTCTTCATGGATGGCGGCGTCGTCGTCGAGCAGGGCCCGCCGAGCGAGGTCATCGACCGGCCGCAGCACAACCGGACCAAGGCGTTCCTGCGCCGGATGCGCCAGGAGGAAGAGGCCGCCCAGGAACACGCCGTCGCCGCGGCGACCGTGGTGATCCCGGAGATCCTCGACGTCGACGACGAGTCGGACGACATCTCCGAGCCGGGGCAGCCGACCGCGTGACATCGCCGCGGATCCGGGGGCGGGCCGTGCCACGGCCCGCCCTCGTCCGCGTCCGGGGGCGGTCGATGGAGCCCACCCTGCGCGACGGCGACCTCCTCCTCGTCGTCCACGGGCTCGGCCCGCGCCCGGGCCACCTGGCCCTGGTCCGGCTCCCCCCGGACCGCGACGGACTGCCGCGCCCGCTGTCGGTCAAACGGGTCACCCCCGACCCGGACGACCCGTCCCGGTGGTGGGTCGACTCGGACAACGCCCGCGACGGGGTGACGTCGTTCGACGTCGGCTCGCTCGCCGCCGAGGACGTCGTGGCCGACGTCCTCGCCCGGCTTCCCCGACGTCGGCGCCCACACGTGTCACGGCCGCCCGCCGGGGTAGGTTGGACTGACAAGCACCCCCCAGCCGAAGGGATTCCTGCCATGCGAGTGGCCCCCCTGTCTCGCCTCCTCCGCATCACCGAGGTCAGCGCCCACTGTGACCTGCCGTGCGGCGTCTACGACCCGGCTCAGGCCCGGATCGAGGCGGAGTCCGTCAAGATGATCTGCCAGAAGGTGGCCGCCAACGACGACGCCGACTTCCGGGTGCGGGCGACCATCATCAAGGAGCAGCGCTCCGAGCTCGTCAAGCACCACCTGTGGGTCCTGTGGACCGACTACTTCAAGGCCCCGCACTTCGAGAAGTATCCCGCAGCTGCACCAGCTCTTCAACGATGCCACCAAGCTGGCCGGTGCCGGAGGGACCAAGGGCGCGTTCGACGAGGACGTCGCCGACCAGCTGCTGGCCAAGATCGAGGAGATCTCGACGATCTTCTGGGAGACCAAGAAGGCCTGAGACACCCTCACCCGGTCTGACCTGCGAGGACGCTTCGACACCACCTCCTCGGTCCGCGCCTGGTCCGCGAGAGCGACGAGCGCACCGTCCATCACGGAACGGGTGCGCTCGTCGTCTCCCGGGCACAGGGCCGAGGTCGCATCGCGCCAGACGCGCTTCCACGTCCGGCAGTTCAGTGGCCGTCCGAGCTCGCCGGCGAAGAGCGATCCCTCAGACGCGTATGCCGCGAGGTGCCGGGCGACCCCGTCGACGACCTGACCCAGCGCACGGTCCGCGTGCCCTCCGGCCGGTGGGGCGAGGTCTTCGGCGACGACGTCGTGGACCGTCAGCAGTCTCTTTGGCGGGAGGTCGCCGTCGACGCGCGGTGGTGCGAAGTGCGGGAAGAAGCTGCACGACGAAGCGCCTTCTTCTCCCTACGCTCACTGGTATGGCGCCGCCCTTCGCGGTTGAGGTGACCTCCGCCGGCTTTCTCGCCAGCGCGCGGGCGTGGATTTCGTCGTCGCTCGACGCCGCCGGCATGCGCGCCATCGGTCCGAGTGCGCAGATCCGCGTTCGACCGTGGTCGACGCAGCTGGTGACGCCGACGACCGAAGGCCGGACTTGGTTCAAGGCAAACTGCGCAGGGCTCATTCATGAGGCCGCGCTGCAGGCCGAGTTGGCCCGCATCGCGGGCAGTTATGTGGATCGGCCGCTCGCGGTCCACGTCGGTCACGGGTGGCTGCTGACCCGTGACCGCGGGCCGACTCTCGCTGAGCGCGGTGAGCCGACTCTGGAGCAATGGTGTGAGCTGGTCCAAGAGGCTGCAGCACTGCAGCGCCATGTTGCTGGCATGGGGCTGGTCCGGGAGACAGGAGTGGTCGACTGCTCACCGGCCACCGTCGTACCAAGGTTCGACGCACTGTTGGACCGGTTCGCCTCCTTGGCGCCGTCCGATCCCTGCCACCTCACCACAGACGAGCTTCGGGCCTTCCACGCAGTCCGGCCCCGACTTGCGGAGGCCGTCGCTGTGCTCACAGCCGGCTCCCTCCCGGTCACCCTCAACCATGGCGACCTGCACCCCGGCAACGTCCTCATCGTTGACGGCAGACCGCGCCTGTTTGATCTGGCCGACGCCCAGTGGGCGGCCGCACCAGAAGTTCTCGGGACCCCTTGGGGGTGGCTGGTTCAACGCACCAGCCACCCGTGGCAGCGGGTCTTCGACTCCTATCGGGAAGTGTGGTCCGACCTGGTCTCGGCCGCTGAGTTCGACGAGCTCGTGGCCGCCGCCATGCTCACCCTGCCGGTCAACCGCTCACTTACCTGGACCTACGCGATCGCCGGAGCAGTCGCCGACGACCTGCCCGAGTGGGGCGACGCTCCGGTCTCGCATCTTCGCCGCATCCTGACTCCCTGGCCACCATGACCCCGACAGCAGAGCCCGGACATAGGTCATGAGCAGCGGGCCCCAACTGCTTCGCGCGGACCTGGGCGGATACCGGTAGTCATCGAGGTGAAGCCAGGCGGCGGATGCCGCACGCCGTGGGGTCCCGACTTGGATGTCGGGATGTCGTGAAGGTCGGAGTTGGTTCGATCGACGGGCCGGCGTCCAGCGTCCACACTCGAACCATGCTGTGGCGGCGGGTTGGGATAGTTCTCGGGGGAACCGTGTTGGTCGTCGCGACCCTAGCTGCCTTCATGGCCTTCGACCGCAGCTCACACTCGGCGAGCGACACACTGCGTCCCTTCTTCATCACCATGGCGCCGATCTGGCTCGTCGCCGGCTGGGCCACCCGAGTCGTGCTGCGTCGAACCCGCCATCACTAGGTGGCAACCGTTAGCCCAGCACGCCGATGTGACGCGGGTGCGAACCGCCCGACTTTGCCGAGACCCGGGGATGAGCTCATAACGTCATCCGAATCGAGGGCTCCGGGTCACAGAGCACCCGTCTGCTCCATACGTATGACGTCGCGGCGCGCCGTCCACGGAGTGCGCGGATCTGCATACGGATTCCACGCAGCACCTGCTGACGGGGTGCTGCTGGGCGTCCCGGGCTTGCTCCCGTACCCGCCCGTTACGTAGCAATCACCGGCCACAGTACGGCGACGACATCTTCGGGGATCTCCTCCCTGCGGTCGCCTCGGTAGAACGCACCGAAGTAGCTTCCGAAGCACATCGTGGCGATGGTGTGCTTGTCGATGTTGTCGGATACGGCCCCGTCAGCTTGGAGCTCCGACAGCACGTTCTCGAGGAGCGTGACGCGTGGTACGACTGCGTGCTTGCGAAGCATCTCGAGTAGTTCCGGTGTGTGGATCACCTCGCCGGCGAAGTTGCCCATCAGCACCATGGCGTCCGGGTTGAAGTACGCCGGATCCAGGCGGCGGACCGCCTCGACGAAGGCCTCCCGTGGCCCCAAGCGGCTCAGGTCGATGTCGTACAGGTCGCGCTGCTTCCGGACGCCGTAGTCCAGCGCGTCGGCCACGAGCTCGAACTTGTTGTTCCATCGCCGGTAGAGGGTGGGGCGACTGACACCCGCGTCTGCTGCAATGTCGCCAAGCGTCATGCGCGAATAGCCGTCCCGAACGAGGCGGGCGCGGGTGGCCAGGATGATCGCCTCGTCGAGGGCAGGGCCGCGTGGACGTCCACCGGCACGCGAGCCGGTGGTGTCGGCGGGCCTCGGGTTACATACAGTGCTCGTAACGGAACTAGCCCGGTCAGGCCGAGGCTGGCGCAGAGAGAAGGTGACGCAGATGAAGGCAATCGCGGTGACGGACCAGGCTGCGGGAACAGCCGGGATGACCCTGGTGGAGCGGCCCAAGCCGCCGGCAGCGATCAACGACGTCATCGTTGAGGTTCACGCGTCGGGATGGGTCTCGACAGAGCTCGAGTGGCCCTCGACCTGGACCGATCGCGCCGACCGTGACCGGACGCCATCGATCCCTGGGCACGAGCTGGCGGGAACGGTCACCGCACTCGGCTATGGCACGACGGGGCTGTCGGTGGGACAGCGCGTGTTCGGCCTCGCGGACTGGCATCGCGACGGCACCCTCGCGGAGTACGTCGCGATCGAGGCACGCAACCTCGCGCCCTTGCCGGACGATGTCGACTTCACGGTCGGCGCTTCCCTGCCGATCTCCGGGCTGACCGCGTGGCAGGGACTGTTCATCCACGGCCGGCTCCAGTCGGGGCAGCGCGTCCTCGCGCATGGCGCGGTCGGCGCAGTCGGAGCGATGGTGACCCAGCTCGCGTCCGAGGCCGGCGCCTACGTCATCGGCACCGGACGCTCCGTCGACCGAGAGAAGGCGCTCGACCTCGGCGCGCAGCGAGTTCGTCGACCTCGAGAACGACACGCTGCGAGACGTCGGCGAAGTCGATCTGGTCTTCGACGTCATTGGCGGCGACATCCAGAAGAGCTCCTCGGCCCTGATCAAGGCCGGAGGCACCCTGGTGTCGGTCGTAGGTCCGGTCGAGGGCCAACTGGCGAACGGCCGGGCGATCGACTTCGTCGTCGAGGCCAACCGCGACCAGCTGGGTGAGATCGTGAAGCGCGTAGGTGACGGACGGCTGCGCACGAACATCGGAACCATTGCGTCCCTCGACGATGCCGTCGCGACCTTCAACTCCAGCGAGCGGTTCAAGGGAAAGACGATCATCCAAGTTCGCCGCTGAGGACCCTGCCTGGCCGAGGACGGGGATAACCGCGCTGAGAAACCGGCGACCTGAGGAGGGTGCGTCAACGCCGCAGTTCGCGCATCCGAATCTGCCGCGGAGCGGCCGTACGCTTTGCCGCTGTCGCGGCCGTACGCTTGCCGCTGTCGCGGCCGTACGCTTGCCGCTGTCGCGGCCGTACGCTTGCCGCTGTCGCGGCCGTACGCTTGCCGCTGTCGCGGCCGTACGCTTGCCGCTGTCGCGGCCGTACGCTTGCCGCTGTCGCGGCCGTACGCTTGCCGCACTCCGCGCTCCTGCCGAAGCGCTGTCGGACCTTCGCCGACGGCGACAGACCCAAGGTCCGCCGGGCAGGATGACTGCATGAGCGACCTGGTGAGGATCCGATTCGCCCTCGATCGAGACGCCGACGGTTGGCCGCCGGCTGAGTCCGAAGGCTTGTGGGCCGAGCCGATCGACGGCGGGGGCTTCCGGCTGGACAACACGCCCTGGTTCGTTCGCGGCGTCGCAGCCCGCGACGTCGTCGACGCCGAGCCAGACGGCGACGGTGTCCTGTGGTTTCAACGGGTCCGCGAACGCGGCGGGCGCATCGTCGTCCGTATCATTCCCCGGCGGTACGGCCAGCTCCGTGGTGACGCTCAAGCAGTCCGCGATGCCTTCTCCGGTTCGGGATACCCGGCGAGGTCACTCCAAGCCCGGTGACCATCCAGTCAGCGGCGCCGCGTTGGCCCTCTGGCGCAGCCAGGCTCGCGCCGAGTGGCGGGCGACGATCTTCCGGCTCTAGGCCCGGGGGTTTGCCGCACCAGGGCGGCCGAGGCACGTCAAAGGCGCGTTTGGCATGTGGTCCGTCCGCCCGATCGGCGGCGGTGTGGGGCAGCGGTTGCTGGCTAGCGGGACCATGGCGCAGAGCGGTCCTCGGACGGTGAAGAGACCGGCTCGGTTCTCCCCCATGAGGCGCGCGGGGTGAACGTCGTGCCTACCGGCTCAGGACGTACCACCGGAACAGGGACCCCTTCAGTGGCCCTCCACCCGTCATGGGCGAGTCCACGGCCGAGTGGAGCCTCCATGGTCGGGCGAACGCGGCGGTGATGTCGCTCTGGTCGATGCCCTTGGGGCCGAGCCCTCGGGTGCGGGGCATTGCCGCGAGGACGACGAGGTACGCTCCGGCGTCGGTGTGGGCAGTCACCCAGCCGGCGAACGCCAGCCGCTGGTCGGTTGTGAGCCCGTGGAGGCAGCCGACGTCTGTGACCAGGTCGAAGCGGCCCAACGTTCCATCCAGCGACGTCACATCCGCCTTGACGAACGTGGTCCGATCGGCGACGCCGGCAGCGGTGGCCCTCGCCCCGGCGGTGGCGAGCGGTTTGGTGACGGAGTCGACCCCGACGACCCGCCAGCCGTGTTCGGCCAGCCGGACGGCCAAACGTCCGGTGCCGCAGCCGGCATCGAGGGCGCGTCCGGCCGGCAGGCGGTCGAGCAGCTCGGGGATGGGGCCGTCGTCGGTGGCCGCCTCCCATGGGGTGAAACCGACGCGATAGAGCAGTGGATAAGGGTTCGGCATCAGAGGTCCTCCTGAGTCGGGTTGGAGTGGTGGACAGTGCTCGGTGGACTCAGACCGCCATGGCGGCGACGAGCTCGTCGCGGCTGGGGCTGGGCATCTTGGGGCGCCAGCCCTCCTGGAGCAGCTCGCGCACCCGAGGTTCCAGCGGTCGGAGGACGTCAGGCCCGGCGGCCAGGCCGGAGTACTGCGCGACAGCAGGTTTGAGGCCGGGGTCGACCTCGATGGCGGCGCAGATCACGTCGGACGGGATACGGTCGGACAGGTCGAGGTCCTTCCCCGCGAAGCGACGCAACAGCGTGCGGTCCCAGTGCGAGTGGTCCAGGTACCACGGCCGCAGGTGCTGCTCGCCCCAGGCGTCGAGGGCCAGGGAGGCGTCGTCGAGATCCTGTTCGGCGTCGTCGAGGCAGGCCAGGAAGTGCTGGACGTGGGGCAGCAGCAACGCCAGGTTGCGGCCGGCCGCGGGGTTGGTGGTCATGACCGCATCGCCGACGAAGTAGAGCCCGCGGGCCGGGGGGAGCCCGAGCGCGGGGCCCTGCAGCCGGTAGGTGTTGGTGAGGTGACCGCCGACCATGGCGTCGGTGATCGGCTCGAACCGCGCGGGATCGGTCCAGGGAAGCAGGTTAGGGATGATCCGCCCCGCGCGTTCCTGCCCTGTGTTGGTGCGCAGGGTCGCGAACTCCTCGGCGTCGCTCGGGTACGCGATGACGACCGAGTGGGTACCGGCGTCGTGGCCCATGACGAGGGAGACGTAGCCGGGACCGGTCTCGAACGACGGGAAGAACCTGTCGTATGCCGGGTGGCCCGCGCGTGCCCGGTAGACCCGGCTGACGTAGGAGAACCCGCACGGCCCACCATCGACGGGGCCACGCAGGTCCTCGCCGAGGTGGCTGGCCCGTCCGGTCGCCACGATGACGACGTCGGCGGTGTGAGACAGGCCGTCGACGGACAGGCCCGTCGCGGCGCCGTCGTTGACGATGACCGCGTCGACATGCCCGGTGACCCAGGCCAGTCCCTCTTCACGAGCGACGCAGGCCCGCAGCACGCGCTCGACGACCGGCCGGCGGCAGGCCATGGCCTCCAGGTGCGGCATACCTGGGGGATGCATCCGCTGGGCGCCGGCGCCGTGGAGGGCGTCGACCACGTCGGGCATCTCTGCCCGCAGGGCCGAGACCACCTGCGGCCGCCAGCCGTGCGCGTGCTCGAACTGCATGACGCCCGCGCGTGTCCACGTGCCGTCAGGGGCCGGGCCTGGATCGCGGTCGACGATCGTGACGTCGTGGCCGCGCCGTGCCAGCGCGATACCGGTGAATATTCCGACGGGGCCTCCGCCGGCGATGAGCGCCCTCATGGTCTGCCTCCTGGGTCGGGGTGCCCCGAACCTAGGTCGGGCACCTCCGAGGGGGCGTCGGCAGGACTATGCAGATCGGTATGCAGATGGGTCAGACCAAGCCGTGGTCATAGGCGTATGCCGTCGCCGCGGCACGAGCCGAAACCCGGATCTTGACGAAGATGTTCGCGACATGGCGGGCCACGGTCCGCTCCGACAGCACCAACCGAGCAGCGATGTCCCGGTTGGTGGCACCGGTGGACAGGAGCCGGAGCACCTCGAGCTCTCGGGGGGTCAGACGGTCGGGGGCGGGCACAGCCACCGGGCCGGCGTGGTCGAGCTGGACGAGGTCGTGCCGCGCACCGAGGTCGACGAATGTTCTGCGGGCCGCGTCGCGCTCGAGCTCGGCGGTCTCGGTGTCACCGAGCGCTTGGCAGGCCGAGGCGACAAGGACGCGACACCGGGCGATCTCGTACTTCGCGTCGATGCGGCCCCACTCCCGGTCCGCGCGGCGCAGCGCCCCGAGTGCCTCCGCTGGCTTGCCCTCGGCCAGCAGCACCGTCCCACCGGCCATCTCGGCTGCGGCACGAAGGTAGCCCACGTCGAGGCTGCCGGCCCGCTCGGCCAGCTCGGCAGCCGCCGAACGGGCGATCGTGAGGTCACCCGCGGCGACGCCGACCTCGACGACGGCTGGGAGCAGACGCGCCCGGGCGAAGGAGGCGGGGATCTCATCGAGCGCGCGGGTCAGGGCCAGCAGTGCGGTGTCCGCCCTGCCTTGGGCCATCCGGAGCAGGGCAAGCCCGGGCTGAGGGTCGTGCCCCGCGCTCAAGGCCTCGCGATAGGCCCGTTCCGCCGCCCGGAAGTCGCCGCGCAGTCGATGCAGCTCACCACGCTGATAGAGCGCCATGCCCGCCGCGACGTCCCGACCATAGGTGTCCCACCGATCGAGGAGCATCTCGACCTCCCGGGCGGCGTCGTCCCACTGGCCGCGCACCTGGAGGACCTCCGAGCGGTGCACGAGGCACTGGCCCCGATAGGGAACGAGGTCGGGCTGGTCGTCGCACCACCGGCCGAGCACGGCCGTCCACTCGGTGCTCCGGGTCAGGTCAAGGCAGTTGCGGCACACGGCGATGACCGCGCAGTACACCTGACCGACCGCCTGCGGGTTGGCGCCACCGGTCATGGCGAGCACCATCACCTCGTCGAGCTCGGACATGCCCTCGGCGGACCGGCCCAGCGCGAGGAGCGCCTGGCCGTGACCGCTGGCGGACAGGAGGCGAAGATCGGGGTCGTCGAAGCTGTCCGCGATGGTCAGCGCCTCGGCGAGCAGGGCAAGGCTGCGCTCCTCGTCCCGACCGAAGAGTGCCATCATGCCCTGGTTCAGCCGCTCGTACCCGGGCCATACCGACGCCGAGTAGGCGTCGTCACCGAGGACGGTGCGGAACCTGCCGAACCAGCCGTTGGCCTGCGCCGGTCGACCACTTAGCAGAAGCATCAGGCCGAGCCAGAACGCCACTCGCGCCGCTCCGTCGGCGTCCGCCGCGTTGACGAACGCATAGTGCGCTCGCTCCCGCACGTCGATCGACTCCTCGTCATGCCCGGTCAGCATCGCCGCGAGACCCCATGCCTCAAGATCCGCGGCCTCAAGGTCCTGACTGTCAACGGCGGCGAAGCACGACCGTGCCGCCGCCCAGGACTGTCGCGCGAGGGCCTCGCGCGCGTCGGTCAGCCGACCATCGGGTGCCACCGGGCAATCGTGCCCTTAACCGGGCATCCGCGACCAGCACTGCTCACAACCCCGGGTCAGCCGCAATGCCCTTCAGCGTCGCGCCCTGGGTGGACCAGCACAGGTCGACGGCCTGCCGACGGAGCTCGCCGGAGCCATGGGACGCCACCGTTCGGAGACGATTGGCGGCGGTATGCCGCACCCGCTTCAGGAGGCGTCGTGGCCGGGCAGTGTCGGGCCCCGTTGTCCCGCGGTCCGATGGGCCACGGTCCTAGGCTGCCCACGTGGCGGTGGGTGGCAGTCGCAGTGGCGAAGCTGAGTAGGGCGGGGATGGCGGCGATCAGGGCTATCTCGGCGGGGTCGCGGAATCCGATCGCGGACCGGTCTCGCAACTCGCGCAAGACCGGCAGGCCGAAGCCCACTGGCTGCGCAGACCGGGATGTTGATCAGGAAGATCCAGCGCCACGAGGCTGACTGGGTCAGCAGCGCTCCGATCGTTGGTCCGAGGGCGGCTGCCGCTGCGCCGGCCATTCCCCACGTGCCGACCGCGACGTGGCGTCTCTCAAGTGGGAACTCAGGCAGGATCAGGGCGAGCGAGGTCGGCACGACCAGTGCGGAGAACGCTCCCTGCAGTGCCCGACCAGCGATCAGCACGCCAGGATGTGGTGCCAGGCCACACAGGGCGCTCATGGCGGCGAAGCCCACGATGCCGGCGATGAACAACCGTTTTCGGCCGTACCGGTCGGCCAGCCGCCCGGCTGGGACCAGGGTGGCTGCGAACACGAGACTGTAGGAGCTGAGCACCCAGGCGAGATGCGCGGTGGTGGTGTGGAAGCTGCGGCTGGGGCGGCAGATGGGCCCAGGATCCGCGCACCAGCACCGTCGAACATGCCTGTGGGCATCGACTGGAGGTCGACCAGAGCTGCCACCACTGCGGCGCGCCGATCACCAAGGCAAGCACCCACATGCGTTGGGCTCAGGACGACCAGAGCGGGTAGGCGGTATCGGCATTGCCCGGCGATCGTTGACTCCGACCCGACCCCGACCTCACGCCGGCGCACCGCCGAGCGGGATGGGCTTGGCCGTAGGCAGCCACTGGGCCGGGCAGGTCGCCAGGATGCGGACGATGGCGTCCTTCTCGGCCTCGGTGACCCACAGGTGGTACTCGACCTTCACCGCGACCTGCCGGGAGACGTAGGCGCACCGGTAGCCCTTGTTGGGGGGCAGCCACGTCGCCGCGTCCCCGTCGCCCTTGGCGCCGTTGGTCGGCCCGTCCACCGCCAGGAGGTTCAGCGGGTCGTTGGCCAGGGCCGTCCGGGTGGCCAGGCTGAGCGTCTGGGCGCCCTTCTGCCAGGCGTCCGACAGGGCGACGACGTGGTCGATCTGAACCGCCTCGGAGGTCCCCACCCCGCGGACGAAGCTGATGACCTTCCCGGAGTATGGGTCCTTCAGCGTGCCGCGCAGGACGAGGCACCCGTTGGTGCCGGTCTTGAGGACGAAACCGGTCAGGTCCCGGCGCAGGATGTCGTTGCGGGTATCGCACCCGTTGCGGTCGACATCGGCCCACGCCTGCCCGAACTGGTCCCGGGTGTAGCCGGACTCGGGTGCACGGCCCTTGACGGTGAGCGCTCCCACCGCGGCAAGGGCAGTGCCTGCTGCCTCGGGCTCGGGCATGGTGGACGTCGGGGCCGGCACGCTCGCCTTGGTCACCGTCGGCGTCGGACTCGGAGCAACGTCCGGGGAGCTGGGAGCGGACGCTGCTCCGCTGTCAGGAGCCGTAGGACCAATGGAGGCGCGGCCGCAGCCGGATAGCAGCACGACGGCTGCCATCACCGACATGAGCGATCTGATGTCCACCGTCACGCCTCGCAGGCGATGCCGTCGGCGCCGCGGTCACTTCCCTTGTTCGCGTTGTGGAGCGCCGTGCTGTAGACGGGCGCGTGGTTCGCGTGTCCGCTCGATCGGTGATCAACGGCACCTGGGCGCGCCACCCCGCCTTTGTGGTCGACATGCATTGTGGTGCAGTTCGCGTAGGTCTTGGCCGCGGCCGGCGCAGGGGCGGGCTTGGCAACCCGGGCTGATGCCGCCGCTGCGGCCCTGGCAGCGGCCGCTGCTTCCGCCGCGGCTGCCTCTTGCGCTGCCCTGCTGGCGCCCGCAGCGGCCGTCGCCCGAGCGGTTGTCGCGCTGACTGGATCGACGGGTCCTGCCCCGCATCCGGACACGGCTGGGTCGATGATCAGCGCGGCGAGAGCGCTGGAAACCGGAGTGAGCTCGAGCATGGCGGCCTTTAGGCGGGGGTTGCCTGTGACGCTAGACCCAGGGGCACGCGGGGGCAGGGGTTGTGGCCGAACTGGGTCGGAAACCACACAGTGACCTGCGCTGTGATGCCGCACTCGGCAGCCCGAAGACCTCCTCGCACGTGACGACCCGCTGGCGCGGCTGGACCGCCGAGGCCAGGACAGGTGAGCATCGTGGTCTTCCCCGCTTGGGTGCCGCCGGACACCAGGACGTTGAGCCCGGCGACCGCGGCCCCCAGGAAGGCCGCAGCCTGTCGCGACGATGGTCCCGAGCCGGACGAGGTCCTCGACCGAGTCGGCTCCAGTCCGCAGAGAGTCCGCAGATCTCCACGGACGACCATCCGTCACCAACAACCCATGACAGCAGGAGATACAGGTCATCGGAGGCATTCCCAGCATCAGTCGCCGGCTGCCAGCTGTGCGGGGCTGCTCGGAGACCACCAGGCCCGACCGCCGAACACGACGGAGCGGGGTATGCCGCCGGCGGCATACCCCGCTCCGTTGTCTCGGCCTCTAGGGCTGGTGGCGGGTCAGCGGACGGCCGCTTGCTCCCCCGGGCCAGTCCGACGTCGCGCCGGGCAGCCGCAGCAGGTCCTCCTCGGTCCGGAACAAGCCGGCCCCCACGCGCGCCCGCACGAGGACCTCGTCGACGATCTTCCCGGCCACGCGCTCGCCGTAGATCTGCTCGCCCTTCAGCTGCTTGCGGTTGCGGAAGGCGGCGTCGACGACCTCGACGACGAACCCGGTGGACAGGGGCGGAGCCAGGACGTTGCCGCCGGCGAGGAGCGACTCGCCGCGGTCGGTGCCGAAGCGGAGGGTGACGCACGGGACGCCGAGGATGTTGGCCTCCTCCTGCATGCTGCCGGAGTCGGTGGCCAGGAGCCCGTAGCGCAGGAAGGACGCGATGACGTCTGTGTAGTTCTCCCACACCTGGGTGACCAGGAGGGTCTCGGGGAACTCCACCTCGAGCTCCTGGAGCCGGCCCTCCAGCCCCCAGTGCTCCAGCGCCCAGTTGGTCCCCCTCAGACGCACCCACAAGATGCTGTGTCCCTGCCGGAGCAGGGCCTCCAGCGCCTCGAAGTACGTCGTGAACCGGACCTTGTCGTGGGTGTTCTCGCGGCGGTGGATGCAGACCCGGATGAACCTCCCGCTGGCGAGCTGCGGATGCTCGTCGAGGATCCGCGACTCCTGGACCTGCTCGAGCCGCTCGTTGATCGCGTCGACGACGGTGTTGCCGACGACCACGATCGAGTCCGCGGGGAAGCCCTCCTCGAGCAGGAACGTGCGGTCGAGCTCAACCGGTGCCGCGTGGAACCCCGTGCCCGCGTCGGACACTCGGGTGTTGAACTGCTCGGGGAACGGCTCGCGGCTACCGGTGACGAAGGTCTCCGGCTTGCGGTGGGCGGCCAGGTAGTCGTCCCAGTCGAACTCCCCGGCCTCGAACGCCCCGTGCTGGCGAAGCAGGAACTCACGGGTGGGCGTCACCGTGCGGATCCCGGCCTCGACGTGGCAGCACGCCACCTTGTTGGCGTATGCCGCGACCGACACGGCCATCGACGTCGCCGTGTCCCCGTGGGTGTAGGGGACGAGCGTGTGGCCTGTCTCCGCGGCGGTGCTGAACAGCATGTCAGCGCACGTCACCATGGAGGACACGCTGGCGCCGAGCCGACCGCTGCCGTCCATGACCATGAGGACATCGACATGCATGTCGAACTCCTTGAGCATGCCGCCCGAGTATGCGGGGTCGGTGTGCTGGCCGGTGTGGCAGAGCAGGGTCTGCTGCCCCCGGCGACGGAGCTCGTGGTAGAGCGGGTACTGCTTGATGATGTCGGGCTTGGTACCGATGAACACGACGTGCACCAGCTCGCTGGTGGAGAGCCCGGCGAGGATCGCTGTGAGATCGTGCCGGGCGGCCTCGGGGTCAGCGGGCCTGATCTCGATGCTCGGCGTGGTCACGTCTCATCACTCTCTTCCTCGGCACGGTTCGACCATCTGGTCTGCAGGATGGCTATCGTGTCAGGCCGCTCTTCGAGGGTGCGAATCGGGGACACGAGCACCACCGAGTCGGACACGATGACGGCGATCCCGTCGAGGCCGGCCGTCACGACGGTCATGTCGCTGTCGTTGACGACGAGTCCCCCGTCGCTCTCGAGGTCGAGGTGGCGGCCCGACGTGATGAGCTTGCGTCCCTGGCTGTCCTCCAAGGCCCGGTACAGCGAGGGCCAGGTCCCGATGTCGTACCAGCGGAAGTCGCACTCCACGACGCCGATGGGCCAGCCGCCGCCGATGAGCGGCAGCAGCTCGTGGGTCGGCCCGTCCTTGCGGCTGTAGTAGGCGTCCTCGCCGGTCCTGGCGTACGAGAGCACCGCGTCATACATCTCCGGGGCCGCCTGCTGGTACGCCCTCAGCAGAGTCTCCACTGCGAAGCAGTAGTGCGAGGTGTTCCAGAAGTAGTCGGGCTCGTCGTGGTACGCCGTGGCGCGCTCCATCGTCGGCTTCTCGTAGAAGTCCCTCGCGACATGGATCCCCTGGACGCCCATCGCTGCGCCGCTGGCCCGGATGTATCCCAGCGAGGAGTCCGGCATGGTCGGCCTGATCCCATGGATGGTCGTCCAGAAGGGGTACTCCTCGACGAACTGGAAGGACCGCATGCAGCTGTCATAGAAGGCCGACAACGGGGACACCGAGCTGTCGGCCGCGGCGCTGAGAACGACGGCCTTGGGGTCGACGTCGGCGATGCGCTTGGCGATGAGGAGGAACGCGGGGGGCTTGCCCTCCAGCTTCGGCTCGAGGATGAGCATCTCGGGGTTCAGCTGGGGCAGCGAGGCCAGGACGTCGTCGGCGTACCCGGCGGTCGTCGACACGAAGATGCGGTCCTCGCGAACACACTCTGCCAGCCTCGTGAAGGTCTGGGCGATCAGCGGTCGGGAGTCGCCCAGCGGCTGGAACTGCTTCGGCTGCTCCGCGGTGCTGATCGGCCACAGCCGGGTTCCGCGGCCGCCGGCGAGGATCACCGCGAAGCGATGGTTGGTCGAGCGGGTCATGGGCGACGGTCCTTCGGTGTGAGCTTGTCGAGGATCTGCATCACGGCTTGAGGGTCCACGGTGGACGACACACGAACCTGGCCCTCGATCTGGTCGGGTCTCGGGGGTCCCGCCCCGGCCCGGGAGATCAGCTCGGCCAGACGGGCGGGCGGGTCCATGGCACCACCGTCGCGGAGGAACCACAGGCACCGCATCCCCGCCCGGACGGCCGAGAGCACGCCGACCGGCGAGTCCTCGACAGCCACGGAGAGCTCGGGGGGAACTGCGAGGGCCGCGAGGGCCAGGTGGTAGACCGACGGGTCCGGCTTGCCGAGCGGAAGGCCGACGGCAGACACCCGCACGGGGAAGACCACGTCGAGGTCGAGGACATCGACGACCGCCTCGATGAACGTGGCTGCCGAGGACGAGGCGATCGCCAACGGCACCCCATGGCGGCGCAGCTCGCGGGCCGCTGACACTGCCTCGGGTATGGAGCTGGGCGACGCGACGAACTCGGCCGTCACGTAGTCGATGACCGCATCGACGATGCTGTCCAGCTCCGGCTGGTCGACGGCCCGGGGCAGTTGCAGCCAGTCGAGGATCGCCCGCACCGAGTCCGGGACCCGCCCTCCCTGGAACCGAGCCATCTCGGCCGGGTCCAGATGGTACGTCCCGAAGCCCCGGCCCTCCAGGACGGCGGACAGGCCCGAGGTGAAGCCCCGCACCCAGTAGGGCTCGGAGTCCACGAGGGTCCCGTCGAGGTCGAACACGACCCCTCCGCGGGTGGCGGTCACTGCCGAGCCTGATCGCCGACCATGGCCCCGCTCGTGCTCACCTGCTGCGAGGTCTGCACCATCTGGTCGTCCTCCACTCGTTGGCTGCCTCGGGCGATCGCTGCGGCGTACCGCTCGAGCCGGCCCTTGACGAGCCAGACCATCAGCACCAGGGCCGCCCCGCCTCCCAACGCCCACAGCCAGTCGTGGCGAAGAGCGAGCGAGACGACCACGACCATCAGGGCGAGGGTGAAGACCCGCTCCAGGCGAAGACGCCTGAGCTGACCCTGGACCTCGCTGTTGAGGGAGACGTGGAAGGTCATCACCACCGCCCGCTGACGCTCCCGCTCGGCTCGGGCCGCATCGCGATCAGCGACGGTGAAGCCATCCCCCAGCACGAGCTCGATCAGCCGCGAGCGCAGGGCCCCACGTCGGTGGGTCGCCACGGTGGTCACCGAGGACGGGTGACCGTGTGGGTCGCGAAAGGCCTCTGTCCGCACGGTCACGCGGTCGAGCAGCCCCTCGAACATGCTCCGCGCCAGGCTCTCGGCGACGACGCCCATGGCATAGGAGATGGCCACGAACACCGCCGCCACCAACGTGGTGCTCGCGGAGACGAGGTCGACCACCTGGGAGTCCATGTGGTGGTACGTCACTCCCGACAGGAGCAACGACAGAACTGCGAGCGTGAACAGGATCCCGCCGACGATGAACTCGACCGCACTCGCCACGAACCCCGAGAGTGTCTCCACAGGTCTGCCTTTCTGGTCCGGTCGATGCGATCCGTCGGCACCACATGGACCGCCGACGATGCTACTCAGCCCACGGGGCCGCAGGGTCACTCAGGTTCCCGGCCGGCGCGTGCCCCGGCCGGCGCTGGTCCTTCGAGCCGCGTCTGTGTGTCCGGACTGCCGCGGCGAGGGCATCGACGACGGCCGGGTCGTACTCGTACCCCAGGCCGAGGTTGATCCGCTCCATGGCTCGGTCGCGAGTCGCCGACGTCACCTGCCCCCCGGTCAGGTCGTCGAAGGCGTTCGCCACCTTGATGATCCGGCTGGCGAGTGGGACGTCCTGGCCCAGCTCACGGACGATCCGGTAGGGCGTCGCCTGGACCTCGACGAGGGCGGCCACATCGTCCAGAACCCCCGCCCGGCGCACGATCCTGGCCCCGTTGGCCGCGATGCGGCGCTGGTCGTCGGGGGCCGCGAGGACGGTGGCTCCCCCGGGGATCGGTTCGCGCAGCGCGATCTGGCCGAGGTCGTGCAGCAGCGCGGCATACTCCAGGTCCCGCAGCTCGCGCTGGATCAGGCCGAGGTAGCGGCCCATCGCCGTCGAGAGCGCGGCGACCCGCTCGGCGTGTGCCGTGGGGGTGTACCCGCCGGCCTCGGTGAGTCGCGACAGCGTGCCGATCATCTGGCGGAAGATGGCCTGGTTCGCCGTGTAGCGCTGGACGGCGAAGTAGGTGAGCACCATCGGGAACAGGGCGAACGGCAGCGCCGCCAGGCCGAGCACCGGGGACAACAGCGCGGCGAGGGGACCTGCGGTCACGAGGGAGACGGTGACGGCTTGAGCCTCACCCAGGTCGTCGCGCAAGGCGGCTCTGGCGGAGACATGCTCGCGCTCGGCGCGGACCAGCGCGGCCAGGACGACCTCCAGATAGACGCCGACCGCCGAGATGGCCACCATCGCCGCGGCCACGAGGGGGATCGACCTCGACGGGTTGAGCTGCCACTGCCACAACGAGGTGCCGTTGAAGGCGAGCTCCCGGGCCAGGGCCGCGACGACCGCCGCGCCGAGGATGCGGGCCTGCACGAGGTGTGCCGCGATCTCGCGACGCCACAGCCGCCGCAGCCCCAGCCCGAGGACCGACCCGACGCTGGCGACGAGGACGACCAGCGAGGTCCCGGACGTGAACGGCGACTCACCGCTCAGCAGCACGGTGAAGGGTAGGGCCATGGCCGAGGCGGTGGCGACGGGGGCCGTGAGGCGTCCCCCCGGCATCTTCACCCGGCCCATTGCTCCCAGGGCGAGCGCGGTGAGATACGTGAGAACGAGGCGCGGCTGGTTGCGCAGCAGGTCCACCACGCCGCCCCCGCCGGCGACCGCGGCCCAGAGGAAGGTGCCGATGGCCAGCACGAGTACCGCACGCTCCACCGACCACACCCTGCCGAGCCTCGGCCTCATCGAGCCGCCTCGTCGGGGTGTCTGGCGAGCGCGGCGACCAGTGCGTCGACGATCCGCAGGTCCTCCTGGTCGGCGTCGCGACGCAGTCTCTCGAGGGCCTCCAGCGGCGAGAGCAGACGCTCGTCGTCAACCATGCGGGTGAGCATGTCGAAGCGGTGGGCGGCCCGCACGACCCGGGCCGAGGTCCCCATCGCGCCCCCTGGTGTGGCCGTGGTCGCCTGTGGCAGGTCCCGCCCATCACGGTGGTGGGCGATGCCGTCGAGCGATCCGGCGAGGAAGGAGACCTCGCGCAGGATGTGGGCGCCGCGAGCGGGGTAGGTGGCGAACGTGGTGTCGTCGCCACGGTGCGCTGCGACCACTGCCCTGGGTAGCGCCACCTGGCCGACGTCGTGCAGCATCCCGGCGTTCCTGGTGTCTCGGACGTCGTGGGGCCGCATCCCGAGATGCTCCGCCATGGCACCGCACAGCTCGGCGACCCGGGCGCTGTGGCCGCTCAGATGCGGCGCCTTGGTCTCGATGGCCGCGACGAGCACGTCGAGGGTGCGCTGACGGGCCGCGCGCTCCTCGCCGTACTGGCGGTAGGCCCACCAGGCACCCAGCATCGGGGCAAGGATCAGCAGCACGCTGTAGGGCCCCATCCCGGCCGGGAGCCACAGGACGACGAGCAGGAAGGCCACGACCCCGTATCCGACAGCCAACAAGCCGGAGCCGGACAGCAGCCGAGCCATCTGGACCCGGATCGGGGTACCCACGTCGAGCCGAATGACACCGGAGAGCAGCAGGGCGTTGAGCAAGGTCATGACGAGGTCGACGGCGACCAGCGGCAGGCCCACGTGAACGAGCAGCGGGCCAGCCGACGTCAAGGACGTCGAGTCGGTCACCCCACCCGTCAGCTGGTAGGTGATCCCTCCCGCCCACGCGACGGCCGCCCACATACCGACGTTGAAGATGCGGTTGCGCACCGGCAGGGGGCCTCTGGAGAACAGGGTCATGATGAGGCCGACGAGGCCGGCACCGACCGGCTGGAGCATGCCGACAGCCGATAGGACCGCGATGTGCCCGGCCGAGAACTGGACGCGTGACTCGATCATGCTGATTCCCGCTCGCCAGCTGACGACCGCCAACAAGGCGGTGACGACAAACACTCCCGTCCGCCGTGGTGCCCCGTAGTGAGACAGGGCGATATAGCCCAACAGGCCGGCGAGGACCCAGACCGCCACGATGTAGGCGGCCGTCACGACCTCGCGTGACAGCCAGGGCAACGTCACACGGGCGATGCCCTGGCGGTCACGCATCAGGCATCAGGTTCAGCTGTTGCCCCAGCCCCAGCCGTCAGGGCTCACGGTGCCCCAGCCCCAGCCGTCAGGGCTCACGGTGCCCCAGCCCCAGCCATCGGGCTGGACCACCGTGACACTCGTGACGGTGGCAGGGGTGAGCGGGCCGGCGTTGGCGGCGGAGGGGGCGATGATGAGGACTGCTGAGGCGATTCCGATGGTGGCGAAAACAGTGCGAAGACGGCGCACGATGGGTCCTTTCCGGGGGCGGCCCGGTCCCGAATTGCCGGGCTCTATTGTGCATCGCCATGCTCTCACGGGGCGCAGATAGATATGCCACAATCAAGGCGACATTCGACACATTGGCGTGTCGCGAAGGACCAGATCAGGAGGACATACATGAGCAAGCGAGCCCGCAAGCGCCGCGCCCGCAAGAGCAACAAGGCCAACCATGGCCGCAAGCCCAACGCGTGATCAGGGCCTGAGGACAAGAGGCGGCGGGGTCACCCTGAATGGGTGACCCCGCCGCCGTTCTTTGTCCCCAAACCGCGACGCGCCCGCACGGGCTTCGTCGGGACCGGCCTACTGACCGTCGCGCATCTCGAACCGGACCATCGTGATCCGCTGGAGCACCTGCATCCGGAGGGCGGCCGGCGCGCGGTCGCACCCGCACGACCGCTGGACGAGGGACTTCAGCGCCATCTCGAGGTCGTGCTGGGCCAGGCACGGACGGCACTCCTGCAGGTGCTCGGCGACGAGCGCCATGTCCCCTCGGTCCATCTCGCCGTCGAGGTACTCGTAGATCCGGTACATGACGTCGGCGCACTCGTAGTGGCCGGCGTGCGGCTCGTGTCCGCTCACGACGACCCCTCCGTCCCGCTCACGGGGTCGAACCCGCGCTCTCGGGCGTAGTCCTGCAGCAGCTCGCGCAGCTGGCGCCGGCCGCGGTGCAGCCGCGACATCACCGTTCCGATGGGAGTGCCCATGATCTCGGCGATCTCCTTGTAGGCGAACCCCTCCACGTCGGCAAGGTAGACCGCCAGCCGGAAGTCCTCCGGCAGCTCCTGCAGGGCGCGCTTGACCTCGGAGTCCGGGAGCCGGTCCAGGGCCTGGGTCTCGGCGGACTTCAGCCCGGAGGAGGTGTGCGACTCCGCACGGACCAGCTGGTAGTCCTCGACCTCCGCGGCATCGGACTGCTGAGGTTCGCGCTGCCGCTTGCGGTAGGTGTTGATGTAGGTATTGGTGAGGATGCGGTACATCCACGCCTTGAGGTTGGTCCCGGGGCGGTACTGGTGGAACGCCGCGAACGCCTTGGCGTAGGTCTCCTGGACGAGGTCCTCGGCGTCGGTGGGGTTGCGGGTGGTGCGCAGTGCGGCCGAGTAGAGCTGGTCCAGCAGCGGCAGAGCCTCGCGCTCGAACCTGGCCTGGCGCTCGTCGACCGTCTCGGTCGCGACATCGACGGTCTCGGTCGCGACATCGACGGTCTCGGTCGCGACATCGACGAACTCGTCGGCGCGGCCTGAGGCGGCAGGTGGTGTCGTCATCGCGCTCCACCCTAGCCCGACCTCGGTGGGCGAGGACACGCGGTGAACCAGCATGGCAGCCTTTCGCGGGGGCGACGTCGTCGACCAGCGTCAACGCCGTCCCGTCCCTCAGGCATTCCCGCGGCCGTCCCGTCCCCAGACATTGCCGCGGCCTTCCCGTCCCGCTGCTCAGGCGGGATCCGGCTCTCGGACCCGCTCGAGGAACCCCAGCCCGGCCACCGCCACCGCCACCGCTGACCGCTCCAGGGTGTGCGTCCCCGGGACGGCGGTGACGTATGCCGCCCCGGGGAGCAGGGCCGCCAGCTCGCCCGGGGTGCCGAACGGGTCCGTCGCGCCCTGCACAACGTGCAGCCCGAGGCCCGCGTCCAGGGGGCGCCACAGCTCGTCGGCACGAGAACGGTCCGGGCGGCCCGGCGGATGGAGCGGGAAGGAGAGCGCGAGCACCCCCGCCGCGCCGCACGCCTCGGCGGTCCGGCAGGCGACGCGGGCGCCCGCGCTACGGCCGCCGACGACGAGCGGTCCCGGTAGGTGGGACCGCCCGGTCCGCAGCGCCTCGACCATCGGGAGCCAGGCCTTGTCGAGGGTCGAGGGGGCGGGCGCGATCTTGCGGCCGGCCAGCCGCCACGGCTGGTCCAGGAGCGCGACGGCCCACCCCGCGTCGACCGCAGCGGCGGTGACGGCGCGGACGTCGGCCGGCCAGCCGCTGCCGCCGGCGCCATGACCGAGGACCAGGGTGGCGAAAGCCCCCGGTCGGCGATGGACCTCAGCGCTCCCCAGGCCGGCCGGGGTCTGGATCTTCACCGTCCGGATGGGCGTCAACTCGCTGCCCCGACGATCTCACCCGTCATCGGGTCGACCACCCCGACGAGCTCGTCGGCGCGTAAGGGCGCGACGAGCTGAGCACCGTTGGCACGGTTGGAGCTGACGGCCGACGACACCGGGTACGCGTCGAACCGACCCGGGCGCTGGAACGCCAGCAGGTCCGCGACGGCGTCCGGGTCGGTGACCTCCGGGTCGAGCCAGCGGTCCCAGTCCGCCCGCTCGAGGACGAGGGGCTGCCGGTCGTGGATCCGGTCGAGGCCGGCCTCGGCGACGGTCGTGATGATGGTGAACGTGACGAGCCAGGCACCCGCGTCCTCGCCGTCCGGCACGGCGGGGTCCCGCCAGAACTCGTACAGGCCGGCGAAGGCCGCGCTCGCACCGTCGGCCCGCCGGGTGTAGAACGGCTGCCGCCGTGGCTTGCCCCGCCTGTCCGTGGCAGTGGGCGAGACCTGCCACTCATACCATCCGGCCGCCGGGACGAGACATCGTCGTCGGGCGGCGGAGCGCGCGTATGCCGGCTTGTCGAGGACGGACTCGGCCCGTGCGTTGATCATCCGAGCCGCCCCTGTCGCGTCCTTCGACCAGCTGGGGACCAGGCCCCAGGTGAGCAGGCGGAGCTGGCGCCGCGGGCCGGCGCCACCCTCCGGCGCCTCCCGGGGCGTCCGGGTGAGCACGACGGGGGCCTGCTTGGTGGGGGCCATGTTGAAGTCGGGGGTGCCAGCGGGCGGTTCCTGAGGGGAGGCGAGCAGGCTGCGGGAGGTCTCACCGGTACGGTCGACGTCCACCTCGAACTCCTCGATGAGCTCGTCGGGGTTCGCCGTCGCGGCATACCGGCCACACATAGCACTCAAGAGTACGCACCGTGCCGTGGAGCAACTACGGTAGGAGAACCGTGACAAGGACCGAGGACCGATGACCGACGCATCAGGGCGCGAGCGGCCCCACGGGTGCGGCCTGCGCCCGCGCGGTCCTGCGGCGGGCCGATGACCGACTCCGACTGGTCCCCCCGACCCGCTGACGCGGCGCTGGACGCCACCATCGTCCTCCCGGGGTCGAAGTCCCTCACCAACCGCTACCTCGTGCTGGCGGCCCTGGCGACCGGTGCGTCGCGGATCCGGCGGCCGTTGCACTCGCGCGACACGGTGCTGATGGCCGAGGCCCTCACCGCCCTGGGCGCGGAGATCGACACCCTCACCCCCGCCCACGGGACGGCCTCCACCCCCGACTGGCTCATCCAGCCCGGGCCGGTCCGAGGAGGTGCCCAGGTCGACTGCGGGCTTGCGGGCACCGTCATGCGGTTCCTGCCGCCCGTCGCGGCCCTCGCCGACGGCCCGGTCTCCTTCGACGGCGATGCCGGCGCACGGGTGCGGCCCATGGGTCCCGCGCTCGGCGCGCTGCGCGTCCTCGGGGCCGACATCGACGACGACGGCCGTGGCTCGCTCCCGTTCACGGTCCGCGGCCGA
This sequence comes from uncultured Actinomycetota bacterium, assembly GCA_963800435.1. Classification (GTDB taxonomy): domain Bacteria; phylum Actinomycetota; class Actinomycetes; order Actinomycetales; family Dermatophilaceae; genus CAVSJJ01. Next base: position 218,573 of record CAWDBE010000008.1, on the reverse strand, counting down.
GGGGGGTTGCGTGGGGGCAGTGTCACCCTCGACGCCTCGGCCTCCTCGCAGTTCGTCTCGGCGCTGCTGTTGGCCGGAGCCCGGTTCGACCAGGGCGTGACGGTCCACCACGACGGCAAACCCATCCCCAGCCAGCCGCACGTCGAGATGACCGTCGAGGTGCTGCGAGACGTGGGCGCCATCGTCGACGACACCGACGCCAACACCTGGCGCGTCGAGCCCGGCGAGCTCGGTGCCCTCGACGTCGAGGTCGAGCCCGACCTCACCAACGCCGGCCCGTTCCTCGCCGCCGCCCTCGTCGTCGGCGGCACCGTCCGGGTACCCGGCTGGCCGCAGCACACCACCCAGGCCGGCGACGCGATGCGAGACATCCTCGACGCGATGGGCGCCGACGTCAGCCTCGCCCGAGACGGGCTCACCGTCTCCGGCAGCGGGGGGGTGGTGGGCATCGACGTCGATCTGCACGACGCCAGCGAGCTGACGCCGGTCGTCGCGGCGCTGTCCGCGCTCGCCGACTCCCCCTCGGTCATCCGCGGCGTCGCCCACATCCGTGGTCACGAGACCGACCGCCTCGCGGCGCTGGCCGCCGAGCTGCGAGCACTCGGCGGGGACGTCGTCGAGACCGACGACGGGTTTCACATCCGGCCGGCCCCGCTGCACCCCGGGCTCTTCCACACGTATGCCGACCACCGGATGGTCATGGCAGGTGCGGTGCTGGGGCTGGCTGTCCCGGGGCTGGTCGTCGAGGACGTCCAGACGGTTGCCAAGACGCTCCCGCAGTTCACCGCCTTGTGGGAGCGGATGCTCGGCCAGGAAGCCGGGACCCTCGCCTGATGGCCCGGCGCCGCCGCGAGTACGACGAGTCGGACGCCCGAGTCCGGCCCAACCCCCGCGGCTCCCGGCCGCGCTCGAAGGAGCGGCCCGCGCATTCCGACGCCGTCCCGGGGATGGTGGTGGCCGTCGACCGCGGCCGCTACACGGTGCTGGTCGCGCTCGGGGTCCCCGCCCCCGACGACGCCGAGCGCATCGTGACCGCCATGCGGGCCCGCGAGCTGGGCCGCAAGGGGATCGTCGTGGGCGACCAGGTCGCCCTCGTCGGCGACGTCACGGGGGCGCCGGGCTCGCTCGCCCGCATCGTCAGGGTTGCCGACCGCGCGCACGTCCTGAGGCGCACAGCGGACGACACCGACCCGGTGGAGCGGATCATCGTCGCGGGGGCCGACCAGCTCGTCATCGTCTCGGCGCTCGCCGACCCCGAGCCGCGCCCACGGCTCATCGACCGGTGCCTCGTGGCGGCATACGACGCAGGGATGGACCCCCTCCTCGTGCTCACCAAGGCCGACCTGCGCGGACCCGACGAGTTCCTGGAGACCTACACCCCCCTGGGAGTCCGGCACGTCGTCACCAGCCGCACCGGGGGGATCGTCGACCGGCAGGGCCTGGCGGAGCTCGAGGGCCGCCTGCGGGGGCGGGTGAGCGTCCTCGTCGGCCACTCCGGGGTCGGGAAGTCCACGCTGGTCAACGCCCTGGTCCCCGATGCCGACCGGGCCATCGGGACGGTCAACGTCGTGACCGGCCGCGGGCGGCATACGTCGTCCTCGGCCGTGGCACTGCGCCTGCCGGAGCGGTCCGGCTGGGTCATCGACACCCCCGGCGTGCGCTCCTTCGGCCTCGCCCACGTCAGCCTGGACCGGATCATCGACCACTTCCCCGACCTCGAGCCCGGGACCGCCGGCTGCCCCCGCGGGTGCACCCACGACGAGGAGGAGTGCGCCCTGGACGCCTGGGTGTCCACCGGCGCTGCGGGGCCGTCCGGGCCGGCCCGGCTGGAGTCGCTGCGCCGGCTGCTCCGGGCTCGCGGCGGCCAGGGCGAGGACTGACCCCGGCCCCGCCCGTGAGCGCGTCAGAGCCCCCAGAAGCCGTCGCGACGGGCTAGGCCGGCTCCTCGCCGACGTTACCCGGACCGGCGCCAGCGACGACGACGGCGCGCGGCTCGGCGAAGTGGCAGGCCGACTCGTGCCGACCGACGCCGTCGTCCTGCATGAGCAGCTGGGGCTCCTCGCGGCTGCAGACGTCCTGGGCCTTCCAGCACCGGGTGTGGAACCGACAGCCGCTCGGCGGGTTTGCCGGCGAGGGCACGTCGCCGACGAGGACGATCTGGTCGCGCTTGCCGCGCAGCGTGGGGTCGGGCACCGGGACGGCGGACAGCAGCGCCTGGGTGTACGGGTGCGTCGGGTGCAGGTACACCTCCTCGCCGGTGCCGAGCTCGGCAAGCTTGCCGAGGTACATGACGCCGACCCGGTCGGAGATGTGGCGCACGACGGAGAGGTCGTGGGCGATGAAGACGTAGGCGAGGTCGAGCTCGTCCTGAAGCTGCTCCATCAGGTTGACGACCTGGGCCTGGACGGAGACGTCCAGCGCCGAGACCGGCTCGTCACAGATGAGCACCTTGGGGTTGAGGGCGATGCCCCGGGCGATGCCGATGCGCTGGCGCTGGCCACCACTGAACTGGTGCGGGAACCGGTTGATGTGCTCCGGGTTGAGCCCGACGAGGTCGAGGAGCTCCTGGACCCGCTTGCGCCGGCCATCCTTGGGGACGACATCGGGGTGGATCTCGAACGGCTCGCCGACGATGTCGCCCACCGTCATCCGCGGGTTGAGCGAGGTGTACGGGTCCTGGAAGACGATCTGGATGTCGCGACGCAGGCGACGCATCTCCCGCCCCTTCGTGGCCTGCATGTCCTTTCCCTCGAACATCACCCGGCCGGAGGTCGGCTCCTCCAGCCGCATGAGCAGCCGACCCAGGGTGGACTTGCCACAGCCCGACTCGCCGACGATGCCGAGCGTCTCGCCCTTGTGCAGCTCGAAGCTCACCCCGTCGACCGCCTTGACCTGGCCCTGGACGGTCCGCAGGATCCCCTTGCGGATGGGGTAGTACTTGACGAGGTTCTCGGCGGTGAGAATGACCTCAGCCATTGAGCACCTCCTCGGCGAAGTGGCACGCAGAGAACCGGCCGGGGCCGACCTCTGCAAGCGGCGGGACACTCTCGTGGCAGACAGGTTGGGCGAGGTAGCACCGGGGGTTGAAGGCGCAGCCCGCCGGGATGTTGATGAGGTTGGGCGGCAGCCCCTTGATCGTCCGGAGCACGCCGGTCTTCTCGTCCAGGCGGGGCAGGGAGTCGAGCAGCCCCTTGGTGTAGGGGTGGGCGGGCTTGGCGTAGAGGTCGTACACCCCCGAGGTCTCGACGAGCCGGCCGGCATACATGACGGCGATCCGGTCGGCGACGTCGGCGACGACGCCGAGGTCGTGGGTGATGAGGATCAGGCCCATCTGGCGTTCCTGCTGGAGCTCCTGGAGCAGGCTCATGATCTGCGCCTGGACCGTGACGTCGAGGGCGGTCGTCGGCTCGTCGGCGATGAGGACCGCCGGGTCGAGGGCGATGGCCATGGCGATCATGATGCGCTGGCGCATACCGCCGGAGAACTGGTGCGGGTAGGCCTTGACCCGCTCCCGGGCGGCCGGGATCTGCACGCGCTCCATGAGCCGGAGCGCCTGGACGAGCGAGTCGGACTTGTTCATCCCCCGGTGCTTGCGGAACATCTCGGCGATCTGCCAGCCGACCGGGAACACCGGGTTGAGCGAGGACAGCGCGTCCTGGAAGATCATCGAGATCTCCGGCCCCCGCGTCATGCGCCGCAGGTCCTCGGGCATGCTCAGCAGGTCCTGGCCGCAGTAGCGGATCCGACCGCTCGGGATCTTGGCCGGAGGCATGTCGAGGATGCCCATGATCGCCTGAGCCGTCACCGACTTGCCCGACCCGGACTCGCCGAGGATCGCCAGGGCCTCCCCCTGGTCGAGCGTGAAGCTCACGCCGTTGATGGCGCGCGCGACGCCGTCGCGGGTGTGGAACTCGACGTGGAGGTCCTCGACCTCGAGCAGCCGGCCGTCGACCGGTTGGTAGACAGAGGTCTGCCCGGACGTCGCGGGGGTGGTGGTGTCCTGGGTCGTCATGAAGGCTCCGTCACCGGGTCTTGGGGTCGAAGGCGTCACGGACGGCGTCGCCGAGCATGATGAAGGCCAGCACAGCGAGGCTGAGGAACAGGCTGGGGAAGAGCAGGATCCACGGTGCGACCCGGATGTAGTTGAGCGAGTCCGAGATCGCGACGCCCCACGAGATGGCGGGGGCGACCAGGCCGATCCCGAGGAAGGACAGCGACGCCTCGGCGGAGATGAACGCCCCGAGGTTGATCATCGAGACGACCACGACCGGGGCCATGGCGTTGGGCAGGATGTGCGCCCGGATGATCCGCCAGGGTCCGGCGCCGAGGGCCCGAGCCGCCTGGACGTAGTCGTTCGGCTTGACCTGGAGCACCGCCCCTCGCATGAGCCGGGCGATCCCGGGCCAGCCGAGGATCGACAACGCGAGGACGACCTTGCCGACGACCGCCAGGTAGCTGGAGTTGACCGTGTTGGGGAACGTCGACATGAAGAGGATGCCGCCGAGCAGGAACGGGATCGCGAAGAAGATGTCGGTGATCCGCATGACGATGGCGTCGACGAACCTGCCGTAGTAGGCGGACACGACGCCGACCACGACGCCGATCAACGACGTGGCGGCGGTGGCCAGGACGCCGACGAGGATCGACGCACGGGCGCCGTAGATCGTGCGGGCGTAGACGTCGTAGCCCTGCACGTCACGGCCGAACCACTGGCCGCTGTCCGGGGGGGTCTGGCTCAGCTTGAGGACGGCCTTGGTGGGGTCGGCCCGTGTGAACAGCTGCGGGACGGCAGCCATGAGAACGAACAGGACGATGAGGGCCAGGGCCGCCCAGAAGAGCCAGTTGTGCCGCAGCTCGCGCATGGCCTCGGAGGTGAGCGACCTCGGTGCGCCGAGCTCGTCCTCCTCGGGGCCGGAGTCGGCGAAGACGGCGACGTCTGCGATGTCAGTCATGGCTGATCCTCGGGTCGAGTACGCCGTACAAGAGGTCGACGATGAGGTTCATGAACAGGAAGACGATGACAAGGATGGTCACCGTCCCGACGACGGCCACGCCGTCGCGGGTGTGGATGCTGCTGAAGAGGAAGTTGCCGATCCCCCGGATGTTGAAGATGCCCTCGGTGATGATCGCCCCGCCGAGGAGGGCGCCGAAGTCGGCACCGACGAAGGTCACCACGGGGATGAGGGAGTTACGCAGGGTATGCACCCCGATGGTCCGCCGCCTCGTCAGGCCCTTGGCCACCGCGGTTCGGACGTAGTCCGCGCGCAGGTTCTCGACGAGGTTCGTCCTCGTCAGCCGGGCGACGTAGGCGAGCGAGATGGACCCGAGCACCATCCCGGGGAGCAGCAGCTCGAACCAGGTACCTTCCGCCGATGCCGTCACGGGGAAGATCGGGATCTTGAGGCCGAACACCGTCTGCGACACCGAGCCGATGACGAATGTGGGGATCGAGATGACCACGAGAGTGCTGAGGAGGACGAGGTTGTCGATGAACCGCCCCTTGCGGATGCCGGCGAGCATTCCGGCGAGCACCCCGAGGACGAGCTCGAACAGGATGGCGATGACCGCCAGCCGGATGGTCACCGGGTAGCGCCTCGACAGCTCGTCTGCGACGTTGAGGCCCTGGAACGTGGTCCCGAAGTCCCCGTGGGCCAGCTTCCCCAGGTACTTGACGTACTGGATCAGCAGGTTGTCGTTGAGGTTGTGGTCGGCCCGGAACTTCGTGATGAAGGCCGCCGGACAGGCCCGTTCTCCGCACTTGTTGGCGAGGGGGTCGCCCGGCAGGGCGAACACCATGGCGAAGATGATGAAGGTCGCTCCGAGGATGACCGGGACCATCTGCAGCAGTCGCCGAACGATGTACTTGCTCACCAGTCCTCCTTGTGAGAGTGCGCCAGTGTGCGCGGCTTCCGTGACCCTACATCCTCGCCGGAGCGCTGCCTACGGGGCCCGGCGAGGACGGCCTGCCGTCCCCGTCGCTACGAAGGGAGCGCCTCTGCGGGAGCAGAGACCTGCGGCCCGCCGATCGGTGGATCGACGGGCCGCAGCGGGTCAGTGCTGTCGGTATGACCTGGTGCCGGTGGTCGCGCCGTGCCGATCGGCCGGCACGACCACCGGACGGGTCACTTGACCGTGACCGACGACAGGTCGAAGGTGCCGAACGGCGTCAGCTTGACGTTGTCGACCTTCGTCGACCATCCGGAGACGGCCTTGCTGTACCACATCGGGATGACCGGCATGTCCTGCGCGAGGAGCGCCTCGGCCTGCTGGTAGTCGCTGTTGGCAGTGGCCGCGTCAGTTGCTGCAGCCGCGTCAGCGATCAGCTTGTCGAAGGCCGGGTTGGAGTAGTCGCTGTCGTTCGAGCCCGCCCCGGTGCCGTACAGCGGCGCCAGGAAGTTCTCGATCGACGGGTAGTCCATCTGCCAACCGGTGCGGAACATGCCCTTCATCTTGCGGGCGGTGATCTGGGTGCGGAAGGTGGCGAAGTCCGGAACCGCGGTCGCCACGCAGTCGACACCGAGAGCGTCGTGGATGGAGTTGCACACGGCCGTGGTCCAGGCCTTGTGGTCACCGTCTGCGTTGTACGACAGGGTCAGCTTGCCGCTGTAGCCGCCGGCCTGGTCGAACAGCGCCTTGGCCTTGGTCGGGTCGTAGGTGCAGAAGTCGCCACACGCGCCCGCCTTGTAGCCGTCGACGACCGGGGAGACCCAACCGGTGGCGGGAAGCTTCGTCCCCGCGAGCACCTTGTCGATGATCGTCTGGCGGTCGATGGCCATCGAGATGGCCTGGCGCAGCTGCGGGTTCTTGTAGCTGGGGTCGGTCTTGATCGGCGGGAAGCTGATCGACTGGAAGACACCCACGGCCTTGACGACGTTGCGGTCGGGCAGGTCGGTCTTGTACTTGTCACCGGCCAGAGCGCTCGTCGGCAGCTGGGCCATCAGGTCGAGCTGGTCGGCCTGGAGGTCCTTGTACGCCGCATCGGAGTCCTGGTAGATCTTGAACGTGATCTTGTCGACCTTGCCGGCGAACTGACCCGAGTAGTTCGGGTTCTTGACCAGGACGATCGCGGTGGCCTTGTCGTACGACTGCATCAGGTACGGGCCGGCGCCGATCGGCTTGTCGCCGAAGGACTTGCCGTCGTCGGCGAAGAAGGAGTCCGGAAGGGGCGCGAACGCGGTGTAGCCGAGGCGCACCGGGAGGTTCGAGACCTTCTCAGTGGTCTGGATCGTGAAGGTGTAGTCGTCGACGACCTTCAGACCGGACATGGTCTTGGCCTTCGGCGGCGACGCGGTGCAGTCCTGGTCACCAGCCTTGTTGTTGCCGCAGTCCAGGTCGGAGGAGCCGGCGATCGGGTCGAAGAAGTACGAGTTCAGGGTGCCGTTGGGGCCGTAGCGGTTCCAGTTCCAGGCGTCGACGAAGTTCTTCGCCTTGACCTCGGTACCGTCCGAGAACTTGTAGCCCTTCTTGATCTTCACCGTGAAGTTCTGGTTGTCGGTCGAGTCGATCGACTCCGCGATGTCGTTCTCAGGGGCGGCGTTGTCGGGGTTGTAGTGCACCAGCTTGGCCAGGACGGCGTCCAGCGGGTCGCCACCACAGGTCTCGTTCGTGTTCGCCGGCACGAAGGGGTTCTGAGGGGTGCAACCGGCCACGGTGATCTCACCACCGGTCTTGGCGCTGCTGCTACTCGTGCCACCGCTGCTGCTCGAGCCGCAGCCGGCCACGAGCAGGGCCGCGGCCGACGCGGCGGCCACGACGACCGTGCGAGTGGTTCCTCGCATGGATGTCCTCCTACACAGTTTGTCCGCCCGTTACGTGCGGGCGGTGGGGGAAGCCCGGATCCCTGGTCGGGACGCAGGCCGGCAACGCCCCAGCAGACGTCGCCCCCCCATCAAAGACCACGCCTTCGCGGGATGCAAAGGCCCCCACGCAGCCGAGACCCGATTGTGACCCTCGGGTAGCGGGCTCCGAGCCGCTCGGCGCCACGCTCAGACCGCACGGGCCACGCTCCATGGAGCGTGGCGGCTTACCCGATACGGTGGCGGCGTGCCGACCTACGACGACGACCTCCGTCTCGCCCACGTCATCGCGGACGCGGTCGAGTCGGTGACCCTCCCGCGCTTCCGCGCGGAGGACCTCCTCGTCGATACCAAGCCCGACCTCACGCTGGTCAGCGACGCTGACCGCACCGCCGAGGAGCTCATCCGGGCGCAGCTCAAGCGGACCCGGCCCCGCGACGCGGTCGAGGGCGAAGAGCTCGCGGCCACCGGCCACGGACCGCGGCGTTGGGTCGTCGACCCCATCGACGGCACCCACAACTTCGTCCGCGGCGTCCCGGTGTGGGCGACCCTCCTCGCCCTCGTCGACGACGACCGGGCCGTCATGGGGCTCGTCTCGGCACCGGCCCTGGGCAGGCGGTGGTGGGCCAGTGAGGGCACCGGGGCGTGGACCGGCCGCAGCCTCAGCTCGGCCCGCTCCATCCACGTGTCCGCAGTGAACCGGATCGAGGACGCCTCGCTGTCGTACTCGAGCATCACCTCGTGGTCCGCCGTCGGGCGCGAGGAGGCGATGCTCGACCTGGCCCGCGACTGCTGGCGGGAGCGCGCCTTCGGCGATTTCTGGTCCTACATGCTGCTCGCCGAAGGGGCCGTCGACATCGCGGCAGAGCCCGACCTCGCCCTCTACGACATGGCCGCACTGGTCCCCATCGTCACCGAGGCCGGGGGCCGCTTCACCTCGCTGGACGGGCGCGAGGGGCCCTTCGGGGGCAACGCCGTCGCCACCAACGGCCTGCTCCACAACGCCGTGCTCGACCGGATCGGCTCCGAGCCTCGCTGACCGTGGGTGGCCCGCGGCCCGGTCGGGCGCGGGTCTCTAGAACAGGGCACCCTGGTCGGCCTCGGTCGGCACGCGCTCCAGACTCAGGAGGAGCGCCTTGCGGTCCAGCCCGCCGGCATACCCCGTCAGGGTGCCATCGGCCCCGATGACCCGGTGGCACGGGACCACGACGGGCAGGGGGTTGGCGCCGTTGGCGGCGCCCACGGCGCGCGACGCCCCGGGCGGCATCCCGAGGGCCGCCGCGATCGCGCCGTAGGTCGTCGTGGTGCCCCACGCGATGGTCAGCAGGTGGTCCCATACGCGGTGCTGGAACGCGGTGCCCCGGGGCGCCAGTGGCAGGTCGAACTCCCGCAGGGCCCCCGCGAAGTATGCCGCCAGCTGGTCGCGCGCGGCCGTGAGGACCGGAGCGACGGGACCGCCCCGGTCCGTGTCGGCAGGGTCGGCCCCGAACCGGATCTCGCACAGAGCCGGCCCGTCGGCCGAGAGGCGGAGCGGCCCGATGGGGCTGTCCATGGTCAGCGACGCGGCCGGGTCAGGCACTGAGGTACCCCACGCACATGTCCGCCACCCGCCGGGCGAGGGCGTCACGGTCCTCGGGCGGCGGGACGACGAGGAAGCTCACGGCCAGCCGCACGGTGAGGGTCGCCACGAACTCCAGGTCGGCCTCGGCGACGCCGGGGGCGTCCTCGACCAGCATGGCCGCGACGGCGGCAGTGGCAAGCGCGATGACGTCGGTGCGCCCGCTGGCGAGCCCCGGCAGCAGGCTGCCCTCCTCGCGGCCGGCCTCGGCGAGGGCGGTCGCAAGCAGCGGGTTGCGGTCGGCCTCGGAGAGGGCGAAGGCCATGGCGCCGCGGATGCGCTCGTGCGCGCCGGCCCCTTCGGAGCGCACGGTCTCGTCGAGGCGATGGAGGAAGGTCGTCATCTCGTGGACCAGGAGAGCCTCACCCAGGTCATCCTTGGACGGGAACTCCTTGTAGAGGGTGGGGCGGGAGATGCCGGTGTCGGCGGCGATGTCGCGCACCCGGGCCCGGCGCCAGCCGAAGCGGATGGCATGTGCCCTGGCCTGCTCGAGGATCGCTCGCCGGGTGGCGGCGCGCCGCTGGCTCACCCGTCCCCCTTCCACAGGCCTCAGTCTAGGCGGGCACCACCGTCACGCCGCCCAGACCGAGGGCGCGGATCTCGTCGACGATCGCGGCGGCGTCCCCGACGACGACGATGGTCCACCGCCCGGGCTCGACGGCTGCCAGATAGGCCTCGAGGACCTCCGCACCTGTCAGTGCGGACATGGCTCGCAGGTTGGCGGTCGTGAAGTCGAGCGGCAGCCCCTCGAGGGCGAGCCCGGCCGCCTCGTCGGCGACAGCGTCGGCCGTGGCGAAGCGGCCCGGAGCGGTCTTCTCGATGAAGTCGATCCCGGCCCGGACCTCCTCCTCGCCGAAGCCCTCGCGGGCGCCGTCGAGGATGCCGACGAGCAGCCCGAGCGACTCGGCGGTCACGTCGGCGCGAACCGACCCGCTGGTGACGAAGGTGCCGCCGGCGACCCGGGGGCGGAACGAGGTGCGCATCCCGTAGGTGTAGCCCTTGTCCTCGCGCAGGAGCGCGTCGACCCGGGCCTTGGGCGAGCCACCCAGGACGAACGCCAGCACCGGGTGCGGGGCCCAGCCGCGCCCGATATGCCGGTCCGGACCGGGCTGCGCGACCGACAGCTCGGACTGCACCGAGCCGGGACGGTCGACCACGACGATGCGCGCCCGGTCCGTGGCCGGAACCGGTGGGGCCACCGGTGGCGGCGGCACGTGCCGGGGCGCCTGCCAGGTGCCGAGGGCGAGGGCGGCGAGCGCCTCGGCGTCGACGTCCCCGAGGTCGCCGGCGATGACGAGCGTGGCGCCGTCGGGGCCGAGGCAGGTGGCGTGGCGCTCGACGATGTCGCCGCGGGTGACGGCGGCGATGGTCTCGGCGCTGCCGCACGTCGGCCGGGACGCGCGGTCGGAGGCGTCGAACAGTGTCGCGATGAGCTCACGGGCGGCACGATGGGCGGCCGAGGCGCGCTCCTGCTCGATCTCGGCGAGCCGGCTACGCAGGATCCGCCTGACCTCCTCCTCGGGGAAGGCCGGCTCGGAGAGCGCCTGCCGGATCAGGTCGAGCGCGGTCCCGAGGAAGCGCTGGGGCACGTCGAGGTCGACGCTCAGGCCCCCCTCGGTGACCCCCGAACCGAGGGCGATGCCGTGCCGTTCGAGCAGCTCGGCGAACTCCTCGGACGTATGCCGCGTGGTCCCCTCGTCGAGCAGGCGCCCGGTCATCGCGGTGACGCCCTCGAGGTGGCGCGGCTCCGTCGCGAGCGAGACCGGGACGACGAGCCGCACCGAGACGACATACTGCCCGGGGATGTCGAAGAGCAGGGTCCGCAGCCCGTTGTCGAGCCGGACCTCGGTGGGCACCGGGAACGCCCAGATCGAGGGCGCGGCGACGGGCGGACGGGGGGCGACGCTCACGCGACCTCCTCCCCCGCTGGCTGGGTGAGGTAGGCGACGACGGCCCGGCTCTCGGGCCGCAGCCAGGTGTCCGCCGCCGTCCGGACCTGCTCCGCAGTGACCGCGCGGAGGCGGTCGAGGAAGGTGTTGACCAGGTTTGCGTCCCCGTGCAGGAGAAGGTGCTGGCTGAGCAGGTCGGCCCGCTCCTCCTGGCTGGCCAGGGCCGACAGCCACGAGCGCTCGGCCTGGGCGAGGGCCGCAGCCAGCTCGTCGTCGCTCGGGCCCTCCTCGACGAACCGCACCAGCTCCTCGACCGCATGGGCGTCGACGACATCGGGCGAGGCCCCGGCAGCGACGTCGATGACGACGAAGCCGAGGGACACCCCGTCGACGAAGCCCCACGACGACGCATGGACGGCGTGGGCGAGCTGCTCCCGCCGGACCAGCCGGCGCACGAGCCGCGAGGTGCCGAGGCCGGCCACGATGTCGAGAGCCAGCGAGGCGGCGAGGAACTCCTCGGTGTTGTCGACAGGGAGCCGGAACGCCACGTGCAGCCGGTCGTTGGGGACCTCGCTGGTCCGGTCCACCCGCAGAACCTCGGCGAGCGGACCCAGTGCGGGGGCGAGGTCACGCAGCGGCGCGGCCGAGGGCGCCAGCGCCCCGAAGTAACGCTCCACCGCGGCGAAGCCGGCCTCGGGGGTGACATCGCCGCACAGGGTCAGCACCGTGTTGTTCGGGCCGTAGTAGCGCCGGAAGAACTCGTGCACGTCCTCGAGTTCCGCCGCGTCGAGGTCCTCCATCGAGCCGATGGTCGCGTGGTGGTAGGGGTGCCCCTCGGGGAACACCGTGGCGTAGACGTCGATGAGGGCAGTGCCGTAGGGCTGGTTGTCGTAGCGCTGGCGCTTCTCCTCCTTGACCACGTCGCGCTGGTTGTCGAGGTTCACCTGGTTGACCGCATCGAGGAGGCGGCCGTGCCGGTCCGCCTCGAGCCACAGGGCCAGCTCGAAGGCCCCGGTGGGGACGGTCTCGAAGTAGTTCGTCCGGTCGAACCACGTCGTGGCGTTGAGGCGACCCCCCTCGGCCATGAGCGCCTCGAAGTGCTCGCCGCTCGCGACGTTGCGCGACCCCTGGAACATGAGGTGCTCGAAGAGGTGGGCGAACCCGGTGCGACCGGGCGCCTCGTGACGGGAGCCGACTCCGACCCAGATGTTGACCGTGACGTTGGGGACGCTGTGGTCGGGCGAGACGAGGATCCGCAGACCGTTGTCGAGGGTCCGCTCGTGGATCGGGTAGTCCAGGGGCATGCCCGTCACCCTACGGCTCGACCGGGGTGCCGGTGCGCGTGCGCCGGTGCCGGACGCGGCGTCGTCGCTCACGGCCGGCCGGGCCCCGGCCCTGCCTGCGAGGTCAGGCGCCCGGCGGGGGCAAGGTGGGCCGCTGGTTCGGCGGCAGGCGCCGGATGGCTCGGCGCGCGAACACCTGCTGCTCCGTGATCGTGCGCTCGGCACGACCCCGGCCGAGGAAGCTGACGGCCCAGTGCAGCAGGGTCGTCACGCGGTTCTTGAAGCCGATGATGTAGACGAGGTGGACGCCCAGCCACAGCAGCCAGGCGGCGAAGCCGCCGAACCGCAGCGGCCCCACGCTGGCGACGGCGCTGAACCGCGAGATCGTCGCCATCGACCCCTTGTCCTTGTAGCGGAACGCTCCTGCCGGCGCACGGCCGTCGAGCCGGCGGCCGATCTGGTCGGCGGCGTAGCGGGCGCCCTGGATGGCCACCTGCGCCACACCGGGCAGCCCATCGAGGTCGATCATGTCCCCGACGACGAAGACCTCCGGGTGGCCGGGCACGGTGAGGTCTGGCTCGACCCTGAGCCGGCCGGATCGGTCCACCTCGGTATGGCTCTGGTCGGCCAGCAGGGCCCCGAGCCCGCTGGCCCGCACTCCCGCCGCCCAGACCTTGGTCATGCTCTCGATACGCCGGCGCCCCCCGTCGTAGCCCTCGACCACGATCCCGGTCGCTTCCACGTCGACGACCTTCTCACCGACCCACACCTCGACACCCATCGCCTCGAGCCGCCGCCGGGCCTTCCCCCCCAGCCGGTCGCCGAAGGTCGGCAGCACCTTGTCCACCGCGTCGACGAGGACGACGCGGGACCGCGCGGGGTCGATGGTGCGGAAGTCGCGACGCAGGGTGCGCCTGGACAGCTCGGCGATCTGGCCGGCCATCTCGACCCCTGTCGGCCCCGCTCCGACCACGACGAAGGTGAGGTAGCGCGCGGCCTCGGCAGGGTCCTCGGTCAGCTCGGCGATCTCGAAGGCACCGAAGATCCTGCCGCGCAGCTCCAGTGCGTCGTCGATGCTCTTCATTCCTGGCGCGTGCTCGGCGAAATGGTCGTTGCCGAAGTAGGACTGCCCCGACCCGGCCGCGACGATGAGCGAGTCGTAGGGCGTCACCGTCTCGCGGCCGAGGACCTCGGAGGTCACCGTCCGATGGTCGAGGTCGATTCGGGTCACCGTGCCCAGCAGGACCCGTGCGTTGCGCTGACCCGCCAGGACCTCGCGGGTACTCGGGGCGATCTCTCCCTCGGAGAGGATCCCGGTGGCGACCTGGTAGAGCAGCGGCTGGAACAGGTGGTGGCTCGTCCTGGCGACGAGGGTGATCTCGATGTCGCGCCGGCGGCGCATCGCCTGCGCGCCGAACAGGCCACCGAAGCCCGACCCGATGATGACCACGCGGTGCGCCTGTCCCGCACCTCCGGACGCGTCTCCCTGCCGTGTCCCGTGCCGTGTCCCGTGCCGTGTCCCGTGCCGTGTCCCGTGCCGTGTCCCGTGCCGTGTCCCGTGCCATACGCGGTTCAACACCGCCTGTCCCGGGACCCATCCCCTGTTCGGCGAGTGGTATCACAGGTGTCATGCAGCGTTAACCCAGGCTTCCCCCGGCCTCATCGCCCTATCCTTGGCCGGTGAGCCATGACCTCCCCACCGTCGCGGACGACTCCGTCCGCCTCGGGGTGGCTCCTCCGCCTGGCTCTCGCCGGTCACGCCGGCGCGCCCGGGCGCGCCACCGCCGTCGCCGCCGCAGGTGGGTCCTCGCGATCCTGGTCCTGCTCGTCACTGTGGCGGTCGTCGTCATCGGGATCTCGACGACCCTGTTCGTCAAGGGCAACGCGGTGAGCGGTGAGGTCTTCCAGGGCGGCGGGTCCGTCCTCGACCTGGTCAAGTCCGGCGACCCGCTCAAGACCGACGCGAACGGGCGGACCAACATCGTCATCTTCGGCACCTCCCAGGACGACCAGGGCCACATCCAGCAGGACGGCGGCGGCGGGCTGTGGCTCACCGACTCGATCCAGATCCTCAGCATCGACGAGAAGACCAAGCAGGTCGCCATGGTCGCGGTTCCCCGCGACCTCTGGGTCCAGCTGCCCGTCCACAACGGCACGCCGTGCATGGTGGGCTACCGGGCCAAGATCAACGCCGTCTACGAGTGCGGCAGCGGCCTGGTGGGGTCCACCGCGGCCAACCCCAAGACGTATGCAGCAGCAGACGCCAAGGGCGCCAAGGACCTCATGTCGGTGCTCGGTACCGTGACCGGCCTGCTCCCGCAGTACTGGGTGCACGTCGACTACACGGTCGTCCGCAAGGCGGTCGACGCCGTCGGCGGGGTCGACGTCCACATCGTCGGGGACGGCGCCAGCGGCATCTACGACACCAACCTCGACGCTCTCGCGTGCCGGGCGTCCAACGATGTGTCGTGCCGCCACGTCTACTACCCCCACAACGGCACCTACCACCTCACCGGCTCCCAGGCGCTCAACCTGTCGCGGGCCCGCGGCGACGCCAACGCGTACTCCTACAAGGACTTCGGGCTCAACGGCGGCGACTTCGACCGGCAGGCCAACCAGCAGAAGGTCATGGTCGCCCTCAAGACCAAGGCCACCTCCGCGGGCGTCCTGGCCAACCCGGTCACGGTCTTCAACCTCTTGTCGGCGCTCGGTTCCAACGTCACGACAAGCATGAAGACCGGCGAGGCCAAAACTCTCATCGAGCTCGCGAGCAAGGTGTCAGAGGGCGGGATGAACAGCATCGCCCTGGCGGCCAAGGCCGACCCGGTCCTCGTCGTGGGCTGGACCGAGGGGCAGAGCGTCGTACTGCCCAAGGCCGGCACCTTCAGCTACGACCCGCTCAAGAAGTACATCGAGCGCAAGATCGCCAAGCAGGACGCCGCGGCGACGCAGACCGCGAGCCCGACGCCCAGCGCGACGTCGACACCGACGCCGTAGCGGCCCGGGTCGCCCGGCCCTGCCCGACCTACTGCCGGTTCACCCGCGCTGAGGGGCCCGCGAGGTGCGGGCCGGGAGCCTCACCCTTCATCCCGTCGGGATCGTGATGGTGGTGACCCCCGTCCGAGGGGTGCTCGTGGCGGTGCTCCAGAAGCGTCCCGGACTCCCAGTGCCGGTGCACGTGCTCATGGACGAGGTTGACCGACACGAGTAGCTCGCGGTTGCCGAGGACCTCCCCGGGCGGGCCGCCTCCCGCGATCGTGTGGTCCTCGGCGAAGACGATGCACCGGTCGGCGATCTCGTCGAGGACGTCGAGGTCGTGCGTGGCCACGATGACTGTCTTGCCCGCCTCGCCGAGCCGGCGGATGAGCCCGATGAGCCAGTGCCGGGTGCGCGGGTCGAGGGCGGCGGTGGGCTCGTCGAAGAGCAGCACCTGGGGGTTCATGACGAGGACCGAGGCGATGGCGACCCGCTTCTTCTGCCCACCCGAGAGCTGGAACGGCGCACGGTCGGCGAGGTCGGCGATCTCGAGCAGCGCGAGCACGTCGCCGACGCGCACCCGGGTCTCGGCCTCGCTCATCCCGAGCTGGAGGCAGCCGAAGGCGACCTCCTCGCGCACGGTCGGGGAGAAGACCTGGCTGTCGGAGTTCTGGAAGACGAAGCCGACCCGCGAGCGGAACCACCGGTTGACCTCCTCGTCCTCGAGGGCGTCCTCGGTGATCGGCTCGCCGAAGGCGTGGATCGTCCCTTCCTGCGGATGGACGAGCCCGTCGAGGACCTTGAGCAGGGTCGACTTCCCGCAGCCGTTGGCGCCCACCAGGGCCACCCGCTCCCCGGCCCACACGTCGAGGGACACCCCAGCCAGGGCCGGGAACCGGTCGAGATAGGCGTAGTGGAGGTCGCGGCAGGCGAACACGAGGCCCTCGGCCGCGGGGTCGGCAGCGAGGACCGCCGTCGCGTCCGCGTCACCCGTCGGGTCAGCGGCCAAGGCGGACATCCCCCCACACGATGAGGGCCGCCCAGCCGAACGCCACCGTGACGACCGCGATGTCGGTGGCCCGCAGGGCGAAGGCGTCCAGGGTGCGGGCGTTGCCCCGATAGCCGCGCGCGACCATCGCCTGGTGGACCTCTTCGGAGAGGTGGTTGGCCTTGCCGACGAGGGCACCGGCCGACGCGGCGACGAAGCGACGGGCCGACCCGTCGTGGCGCACGGCGCCGAGGGTGCGGGCCTTGCGCGACTCGTACATGTCGGTGACGGCGCCGAGCAGCATGAAGACGTAGCGGTAGGCCATCCCGATGACCAGGACGAACATCCGGGGCACCCCGAGGGCGCGCAGCGCCGCGAGCAGCCGGGTCCAGGTCGTCGTCAAGGTCAGCAGCGTGACGAGCGAGATCGACACCCCGACCCGGGCGACGACGAGCGTCGCCGTCGCCAGGCCCTGCGCCGTCACGCCCTGGGGGCTGCCGTGCCACGTCCACAGCTGGAGCACGATGTCGCCCGGGGTGACGACCGAGAATGTGGCGGGGAGCACGGCGATCGCCGTGAAGAGCGGCACGACGAGCCACACCCGCCTGACCATGAGCCCGACGGGCAGCCGCGAGGCGACTGCGAGGGCGAGGGTCACGGCATACACCACGACGAGGGTGAGCAGGTGATGGACGTATGCCGCCCCGACGAGCACGGCAAGCATCGAGACGAGCTTGGCCCGGGCGTCGACCCTCTGCAGCAGACCGTCCCGGGAGGCGGTCTCCTCGCTGAACATGACCTGGCGGACCAGGTCCGTGCCGCCGGTGAGCGTCCTCTCGACGAACGAGCCACGCCGCCACCGGCTCGAGGGGCCGCACTGGCAGATGGCGGGCTCGGCGGTGAGCAGCCAGGACGGGGTGCGCTCCGCCGGCGCCGCCTCAGACACGGACCTGGTCCCGGTCCACGGTCCGGGTCGTCCGACGTCGGGCGAGCACGCGAACCAGAGAGCCGACGGCGAAGATCGCCGCGCCGACGACGGCGATGCCGATGAGCGCTGAGAGGAGGTAGGCGAGGTCGGAGCGCCGGCCGCCGGCGAAGCCGTAGCCGCCGAGGAGGGTGTGGCTCCAGAAGCCGGAGTACTTCGCCAGGCCGGCGGGCACCGCCGAGAGTCCCAGCTGGCCGAGGTTGAGGTCCTGCGGGGCGGACTCCCCGAAGGCGCCACCGGGTGCAAGCAGGCCGAGCGGGGTGAGCAGGACCATCAGCGCCATGAACCCGGCCGCGACCCGGGCGGGCGTGAGCCGGCCCGGACGGTGCTCGGCGTCCGTGGCGTCCCCCGCGTGCAGCGGCATGCCCCGGTGGGTCCGGACCAGGCTGGCGAGGTCGGCGCGCTGGAGGTAGGCGAGGACACCGGCCGTGAGGACGGCCTCGGCGAAGCCGGCGAGGGTGAGGTGCGCCAGCATCATCGCCGGGATGGCCTGGGTCAGGCTGTAGGGAGAGTAGAGCGGGACCCCGGCCGCCGTGTGGAAGAGGTCGGGCTGGATGCCGAGCTCGATGCCGGTGGCGAGCGCGGAGGCGTTGATGCCGGCATACCCGCCGAGGGCGGCGGCGATGACGCGGCGTCGCGAGTCGAGGGGGGTACGCCCGGAGACGAGGCGGTAGACGGCGTACCCGACGAGCGGCATGACGATGGCCATGTTGGTCACGTTGACGCCGTAGGCCAGCACTCCCCCGTCGCCGAAGAGCAGCGCCTGGAAGAGCAGGGCCACGGAGACCGCGATCATCGCGGCCCAGGGGCCCAGTGCGATGGCGATGACCACCGCCCCGACGGCATGGGCTGTCGTGCCGTCCGGGATGGGGATGTTGAACATCATGACGACGAAGGACAGCGCCGCGAAGAGCGCGAGCCGCGGGACGTTGCGGCTCTTGACGACGTCGGTCACCCGGCGTGAGGCCACCGCCAGTGTGGGGACGGCCACGGCGTAGCCCGCCGCGCAGGTCGCGGGGCTGAGGTAGCCGTCGGGGATGTGCACCCCGGCAGTCTAGCTTGTTGCAAACTCCTCGCAACAAGCCCGCCGGGCGGACGCTGTCTCATGCAGGCTGATCCGTCTCCCCCATCACAGTCTCGTCTCGCTCGCGACGCCGTACGCCTCTCATCCGTCCCCATCCGTGCCGCCCTGTCCCGTGGCGTCCTGGTCGCGGGGCTGGGACGCCGACCGCAGCAGGGCGGCAGACAGCACCCTTGAGTCTCGTGGCCCTATCGGCCAATCTGAGGCCCGGAGTGCTCGACACGAGACCGCAATCAGGTGAGGGAGGCCGCCGTGAAGGTGCTGGTCGCCGGCGCATCGGGCTTCGTCGGGCGCCGGTTGTGCCCGGCTCTGATCGAAGCCGGCCATGACGTGCAGGCCATGACGCGACGCCCGGAGTCCTATCAGGGCGGCGGTACAGCCCTGTATGGCGACGTCCACGATCCACAGACACTGCAGGAGGCTCTCACCGGATGTCAGGCGGCGTACTACCTGGTGCACTCGCTGGACTCCCCCGACTTCGAGCGCAAGGACGCTGATGCGGCAGGGGCGTTCGCGGAGGCCGCCGCCGCGGCGGAACTGCAGCGCATCGTCTATCTCGGGGGACTGGGAGACGATGACGATGACCTGTCCGCGCACCTGCGCAGCCGGCGCGGGGTGGAACAGCTGTTGGGCAGCGCGGGCGTCCCGGTGACCACGTTGCGCGCCGGGATCATCGTCGGACACGGAGGTATCTCGTGGGAGCTGACCCGCCAGCTGGTCGACCACCTGCCGGCCATGATCACCCCACGCTGGGTCCGCACCCGCGCCCAGCCGATCGCCATCGATGATGTGGTCCGCTACCTCGTGGGGGTGCTGGAAGTGCCCGAAGCAGCGGATCGTGCCTACGACATCGGTGGTCCCGAGGTGCTGGAGTACGTCACCATGATGCGCCGCGTCGCGCAGATCCGGGGGCGCAGGTTCCTGGTGATGCCGGTGCCGCTGCTGACCCCGCAACTGTCGTCGCTGTGGCTTGCCCTCGTCACAGAGGTCGACACTCAGACGGCGCGCGCGCTGGTGGACTCGATGACCAATGAGGTTGTTGTCCGCGACGACTCGATCCGGGCTCTGGTGCCGTTCGATCCGATGGGGTACGACGAAGCGGTCCGCCTGGCCCTGGCCGAACGGGCTCGGGAGGTGCGTCGGAAATGACGAACCAGCCCACGCACGCGCCATCTGTTCACGGGCGCCCGGGCCTACCGGGGCCGTTCCTCAGATCGCTCAGACACGAGGTTCCCCGCGACCACCACGAAACGGATGAGGCGCATGCTCGGCGGCGCCGGATCGTGACGGTAGTCGGTATCACGGGGGCCACCCTCCTCGGGCTGTCCTTGTCCACCAAGCCCGGATCGCGGCGGTTCTACGTTCTGACCTTCGGTGTCGCGGCCACGTGGGCCGGTGGCGCCCTCGGCTCTGGTCCGCTGCATCTGGGCCAGGCCCAGAGGCGTGACCAGAGCCTGCATCGTCCCCTCGTGACGCCCGTGGTGACCGGCGCCGGCGCCTTCGGCGTGTTCTACGGGGCTGCACGTGTCTGTCGGCACGTGCCCGCGGCTGACAGGGCTCTCACGCGGGTGTTGCGGTATGCCGACCGCGGGTCGACCCCGCTGGTCATCTTGACCACCTGCGCCAACGGCGTCGCCGAAGAGCTGTTCTTTCGGGGTGCTCTCTACGCCGCGGTGGGCAGGCGCCACCCGGTCGCCAAGTCGACCGCGGCATACGTCGTGGCCACCGCCTCGACGCGGAACCCCGCCCTCGTCCTCGCCAGTCTCGTCATGGGTGTCCTGTTCGGGCTGCAACGTCGGGCTTCGGGGGGCGTCGGTGCGCCCGCGCTGACGCACCTCACCTGGTCGGTGCTGATGGTGCGCTACCTCCCGCCGTTGTTCCGCAGGCCGATCACCGCGCGCAAGCCCGATCGATGAATGCGTCGAGTCTTCAGGGGCCACAACCTGTATGCCTGCAGCACCGTGCGGCGAACGGCCCACCGGCCCGCCGAAGGCAACCGCCACGGACGATCGGTCCCGCGCTCCGCAGTTGTGGGGCACCCGGAGGGCCTGAATGCGGTCGCTGACCTGCGGTGATGTGCATGGTCGAGGGGTGGGGTCGGGCGCCCAGGCCCTGCGGAGTCCCCGAGATCGGTGTTGCCTGTTCAGGAGGGGGCGAGGGCGGTCGCGACGGGTCCGTCGCCGTGCCCAACCGATCCAGACCTCGAGCGCCCTCGGAAGAAGATGAACTGCGAGTCGGCCAGGGGGAAGCGAGACCGAAAGCCTCCAACAGCGTCAACAGCAGAAGGCCCGGACCAGTAGTCCGGGCCTTCTGCTGTTGACGCTGTTGGTAGCGGGGGCAGGATTTGAACCTGCGACCTCCGGGTTATGAGCCCGGCGAGCTACCGAGCTGCTCCACCCCGCGTCGAGTGAGAGGCCGTCGCGAGCACGTGCTGTTGCCGGCCGCTCGGTATCCACCAACCCTACGTGAGGGGAACGGCATACATCAAATCGGTCCGTGGAGGGCCGTCGGCCCCGCGGGGTGTCGCGCCGCCGCCTCAGCCACCGCCGGACGTCGTCGGCGACGGGCTCGGCGTCGCCGTGGACGACCCCGACGAGCCGGACGAGGACGCGGACGTCTCGAGAGCCGCCGCCGCGTCGATGGCCGCCTTGAGCTTGTCCTGCGCCACCGCGTAGGCCGCCAGGTCGCCCCTCTTCAGCGCCGCCTGGCCCTCCGCATAGGCGGCCTGGATGTCGGCGATCGCCGCGGTGAGCTCGCTGCTGGTGCCGCTCGTCGGCGGGGTCGTCGTGCCGCCCGGGGGCGCCACCCCTGCGTCACCGGCCGTCGCGCCGGAGTTCCCGCCGAAGAGTCCGTCGAGGGCCTGGTCGAGGGTCTCGCCCCAGGCCACCTGTTTGCCGAAGACGGCGACGGTCGCCTTGTTCTGCGGGAACGACCCGCCCTCCTTGGAGGCCTGGACGTACATCGGCTGGACGTAGAGCAGCCCCTGCCCGACCGGCAGGGTGAGCAGGTTGCCGAACGTCAGCTGCTTGCCGGACTGGCGGTTCTGAGCGATGAACTGCGAGAGGTTGAGCGGCTCGGTCGGGCTCGCCGATCTCGCGGTCGACACCTCGACCTGGTTCTCGACCTGGCCCGGGCCGTCGACGTTCGAGGCACCCGGCGTCTCCAGCAGACGCATCGTGCCGTACTGGTCCGAGCGCTGCCCGCTCGTCGCCCCGGCGTCGGCGTCGACGGCGAGGAACCCGCGCAGGATCTCCCGGCCGCCGGTGGAGCTGCCCTGTGGCACGAAGGTCGTGGTGAGCGAGAACGCCGGGGCGCTCTGGTCGGGCATCGCCAGCGACTGGTAGTAGGTCGGCTGGTCCTGGGTGGCGTGGGTCGGGTCCTTGGGCACCCGCCAGTAGTCCTGACCGCCGTAGAAGGAGTTGGCGTCCGTCACGTGGTACTTCGTCACGATCTGGCGCTGGACCTTGAACAGGTCCTGGGGGTACCTCAGGTGCTGCATGAGGTCGCCCGAGATCTCGGACAGCGGCCGCACCGACCCACCGAAGGCCTTGCTCCACGCCTGGAGCAGGGGGTCGCTGGCGTCCCACGCGTACAGCCGGACCGTGCCGTCGTACGCGTCGACGGTGGCCTTGACCGAGTTGCGGATGTAGTTGACCTGGCCGCTGCTCACCGTGACGACGCTGGACTGCTGGCTCACCGAGTCAGCGGTGTCCTGCGCGAGGTCCGTGAGCTCGCTGTTCGGGTACCGGTCGGTCGTCGTGAACCCGTCGACGATCCACTGCATCCGACCGTCGACGACGGCCGGGTAGACGTTGCCGTCCAAGGTGAGCCACGGGGCGACCCGCTCGACGCGGTCCTTGGGGGTGCGGTAGTCGAGCAGCCGCGAGTCGGTGTTGACCGCATCCGAGAGCAGGAACTTCGGCTCGCTGTACTTCACGGCATACGCGGCCTTGCGGAAGAACGAGCCGATGGGCACTCCGCCGATCCCGGTGTAGGTCGTGTTGCGCTGGCCACCGGGGCCAGTGTCGTCGGGGTAGTCGAACTCGCGCTGCTGGGCGCCCGGAGGGGCTCCGACGATGGAGTAGTCGGGCGAGAACTCGCCGAAGTAGATCCGGGGCTCGAACTGGCCCAG
Source organism: uncultured Actinomycetota bacterium (assembly GCA_963800435.1). Lineage (GTDB taxonomy): Bacteria > Actinomycetota > Actinomycetes > Actinomycetales > Dermatophilaceae > CAVSJJ01. The sequence continues at coordinate 195,825 of CAWDBE010000008.1, read as the reverse complement.
CGCTCCGGAGGTTGACAGCCCGCTCTCGAAGAACACCGGGTCGCCCTCGGCGGTGCGCCGGTTGCCGTAGGCCGCCACGAAGCCGTAGCCGTGGGTGTAGACGGTGTGGTCGTTCAGCCAGTTGCGCTGACCCGCCGGGACCCCGTCGAGGTTGATCTCGCGGGCCGCGACGACCGCGTCCTGGACCTTGCCGTCGATGGTGTAGCGGTCCACGTCGAGGGTGTCGGGGAAGACGTAGTACTGCCGCAGGCCCTCGAGCTGTCGGAAGGTCGGGGAGACGACGTTGGGGTCGACCAGGCGGATGCCGGGGATGGTCGCGGCGTCGGCCCGCAGCTGGCCCGCAGCCACGTTGGTCGTCGCCGAGTAGGTCGTCGTCTTGATGGAGTCGATGCCGAACGCCGACCGGGTCGCGTCGATGTTGCGCTGGATGTAGGTGGACTCGAGGGACTTCTCCGAGGGCTTGACCTTGATCGACTGCACGAGGGCCGGGTAGATCCCGCCGACCACGACCGCCATGACGACGAGCAGGCCGACGCCGATCAACGGCACCCGCCAGCTACGGGTCCAGATCGAGGCGAGGAAGAACCCGGCGCACATGACCGCGGCCACCGCGAGGATCGCCTTGGTCGGCATCACCGCGTGGGAGTCGGTGTAGGTGATACCGGTGAAGAGGTCGCCGTTCTTGGTGGACAGGCTGTAGCGGGAGAGCCAGTACGCCGCCGCCCGGACCAGGGCGAGCAGCGCGCCGATCGTCGAGAGATGGATGAATGCGGCCCGGGTGCTCCGCCCGCGGCCCGGGAGCTGGAGACCGCCGTAGACGTAGTGGGTGAAGGCGGCCGCCAGCAGCGACAGGACGAGGACGACCGTGAGGAAGCTCGACGACGAACTCCAGCCACGGCAGCGTGAAGACGAAGAAGCCGATGTCGAGGCCGAACTGGGGGTCCTTCTTGCCGAAGGGCACGGCGTTGCGCCAGAGCAGGTAGGTCTTCCAGGCGCCCATCGTCCCGGAGCCGGCGAGCAGGCCGAGGACCGTCGGCACCAGGATGACGCCGATCTTGCGCAGCGGGTCGAGGGCCTGGCGGTACTGGTCGAGCACCTGCTGGGCCTGCGTGGTCGGTACATAGAGGGGACGGGTCCGGTAGGCCACGACAGGCTGATGCCAACAGCACCGGCCGTGACCAGGCCCGCCACGACGAACAGCAGCACCTTGGTGCCGAGCTCGGTGAGGTAGACGTTGCGGAAGCCCACCGACTCGTACCACCACAGGTCGGTGAAGATCCCCGCGGCGAGCGAGCCGAGGATGACCAGCACCACGAGGATGACCACGGTGGGCAGCAGTGGCCCCCCACGGCCTCGCAGGCCCGGTCGCCCGGCGGGGAACCCGCTCGGCGGGCCGCCCTGCCCACCCTCGCCGGGGCCGCCAGACCCCTCGTCGGGGTCGGGTCGGTCGAACCACTCGGACTGGCTCACGTCAGCACGTTCCTCGCCTGGCCGGGGGCGGGTGCTCCGCCCGATCTGTCGACAACCTATCTCGCTGTGCTGAACGCGGATGTGACCGGTGAGGTGCCATGGGGCACGATGTGCCGGTGCCCGCCGCCCCGCAGCCCACCACCGACCCCCTCGACATCGTCGCCCTCGACACCGAGCGGTATGTCGCCTCACGCGGCTGGGACCAGGGTCCGCGGCTGTTCGCGCTCGTGCCGTCGGCTGATCTGGTCATCCGTGAGCCGCACCTCGCGGACCACCTCGGCGTGGCCGACCAGGCACCCGGCGCGCTCACCGCGGTCGAGCAGGAGGACCTCCCGGACACCGCCTCGCTGGAGAGGATGCTGGGCCGGATCGCCTGGCCCGACACGGTCGTCGGCTGCGCCGTCGCCGTGGAGCGGCTGGTGCTCCCGCCGGGGGCCGACGAGGACCTTCCGGATGACCCGGAGGAGGCCGACCCGGCGGCTGGCCAGGCACCCCGGGCCGCCACGATATCCGCCTCGTCGTGGCGGTGACCCGCGACGGCGCCTCGCGCTGCCTCATCCGCCAGCGCGAGCACGACAGCGACGACGCCGTTGCCCGCGGGGAGCGCCTGGCGCCCGGGCTCATCGACGCGATGCTGGCGACCCTCGCCGGCTGACCGACGGCCACGGCCGAGGGCATGCCGCCCACGCGGCAGACCGCCCGAGCCTCAGCCTGCGGCGCAGACCGGCAGCGACGCCGTCGTGCCGGCCGCGATGCCCTTGACCGCGGCCAGCGCCGAGTCGAAGCCGGTCACCTTGAGGACGTGCATCCCGTCGGGGACGTGCCCGACGGTGTCGGGACAGTTGGCGGCGGGGGCGAGGAACCACGTCGCCCCCGCTGTCGCGCGCGCCCACCATCTTCTGGGCGATGCCGTCGATGGGGCCGACGCCCCCGCCCGGCTCGATCGTGCCGGTGCCTGCGATCTTCCGGCCACCGGTCAGGGCGCCGGGGCTCAGTACGTCGTAGATACCGAGGGTGAACATCATCCCCGCCGACGGGCCGCCGACGTCGCCGGCGTTGATGGCGATGTCCACGGGCAGGTCGTAGGCGATGCCGAGCAGGATCCCGATGATGGTCGATCCGTCGGACCCGGCCGCCGTCGTCGTCGTGACGGTCGTGGTCGCGCCCTTGCGGCGCACCTGGACCGTCAGGCTCTCTCCGGGCCTGTGGGTCTGGACGGCGGCGCGGACCGACGCCGAGTCGGTGACCGGCGTGCCGCCGATGCTCGCAGCTGGTCCCCGGCCTCGAGACTTGCCAGTCGCCGGCGACCCCTCGGGCACGGCGGCGACGGTGACGTGCTCGGGCACCTTCGTGCCCGAGGGCGGTGAGTGCGGTGGCGGCGGCGACCTGCTGGGAGTCGGTCATCATCGACCTGGTTCTCCTGCTGGACCTCCTTCTCGGTCGACTGCGGTGGAAAGATCTCGCTGTCCTTGTAGACCGCCTCGGTCGGGCTCGAGCCAGCCCAGGAGGACGTCGTAGATGTTGACCTGGACACCGGGCCCGCCGACGACCCGGACCGTCGTGAAGTCGAGGCTGCCCGTCGTGGGTAGGTCGCTCGTGCCTGGCGGCACCCCGATGACCGGCTTCCCATCGACCTTGCCGAGGACGTCGGTTGCGGGGCCCGGCTTGAACACGACATACGGGAGTGGCACGAAGACGCCGACCGCCGCCCAGCGCGAGAAGCAGGAAGGTAGCGCCGTCGAAAGGACGCCGACGAGGCGCCCGGCCCGGTCGGCCAGGACCGGAGGTGCGGACGGCGCGGGCAGGGCTCTCGGGCGACGGGTCGTTGGGCGACCCGCCGTCCGGGAGGAGGCGTCACGGCATCCCCACCCACTCGCTCACACCGTCGGCGAACACCTGGTGTTTCCAGATCGGGACCTCGGCCTTGAGGGTGTCGATGAGGTCGCGGCACGCCGCGAACGCCTGGTCGCGGTGCGGCGCGGCCGCCGCCGCGACGACGGCGAGGTCGCCGATCGCGAGGGGCCCGGTCCGGTGGACGGCGGCCATCCTGACGCGCGTCGGTGCGGGCCGCCACCGTCCTCGCAGACCCGGGCCAGCTGCGTCGGCGGCGCTCGGGTGGGCCGAGTAGTCGAGCCGGTCCACACCGCGCCGTGGTCGTGGTCGCGGACGACCCCGACGAACAGCGCCGACGCCCCCGCACGCCGGATGCCGCGACCGCGTCAAGGACCTCGTCGACCGAGAGGGCCTCCTCGCGCACCCCGACGAGGGCGACGACGTCACCCTCGGTGGGGTCGGGTTGGAGGGTCATGCGGCTCCTCGGGAACTGTCTTGGTCCTGCGTGGTTGGCTAGATGAGACCACATCCTGTCAAGGATTCTTGAGGAGCGCCGTGAGCGAGCCGCGCGACCCCCTGACGCCGGAGCCGGACGAGGGCCCCGAGGAGGTCCCGGGCCTGCCCCCGGAGCTCGAGCGGGTGCTGCGCGGGCTGACCGGCGGCGCCCCGGTTGACCCCCGGCTGGTCGAGATGGTCCGAGGGCATGGGCCTGGAGGACATCGACCCGCAGATGTTCGCCGCGGTCGCCTCGCAGGTCCAGGCCATGATGAGCGGCTCCGGAGGAAGGGCCCGGTTGCGCTCAGCCTGGCGACCGACATCGCCCGCAAGGTCGTCGCCTCCGAGGGCGACACCCTCGCCGGCGACCGCGAACGGGCGGCGGCCGACGAGGCGGTCGACGTCGCCGGCCTCTGGCTCGACGCCGTCACCGAGCCTCGGGGCCCCGGACCTGCGCGGCGCCGCGTGGAGCGCGGCCGAGTGGGTCGAGGCGACGATGCCCGACCTGGGCGACCCTCGTCGAGCCGGTGGCCTCCGGCGTCACGACCGCGATCATCAGAGGCCATGTCGATCCCAGCTGCGGCGGTTCACCGAGCTCGCCGAGGCGGCGAGCTCGGCGAGACCGGCCTCGCCGAGATGGTGGGGCTGCCCGAGGGTGTGCTGCCCGATGGCATCGACCCCGCCGCAGATGCTCGGCCAGGTCGAGCCCATGATGCGGCGCGATGAGCGCGTCGATGTTCTCGCTGCAGCTCGGCCAGGCGGTCGGCGCCCTCGCCGGCGACATCCTCACCGGCTGCGAGGTATCGCTGCCGATCGTGCCCGCGCCGACCGTGGCCCTCATGCCCGCCGCCGTCGCGTCCTTCGCCGAGGGCCTCGAGATCGACCTCGCCCAGGTCCGCCTCTACCTCGCGGTGCGCGAGGTGGCCCGGGCGAGGCTGTTCGCCGGAGTCCCCTGGCTCGGCCCCCAGCTGCTCGCTGCGGTCCGCGACTACGCCCGCGACATCACCATCGACACCGAGGGATCGAGCAGGCCCTCGGTTCTGTCGACCCTCCGACCCCGAGCAGCTCCAGCACGCCTTGCAGGACCAGCTCTTCGCCCCGAACCCCTCCCCCGCCCAGCAGGCGGCGCTCGACCGTCTGGAGACCCTGCTGGCGCTCGTCGAGGGCTGGGTCGACGTCGTGACGGTCCGGGCCACCGACCCGCACCTGCCCCAGGTCGAGGCGCTCGGCGAAGCGGTCCGGCGACGCCGGGCGAGCGGTGGGCCCGCCGAGAAGACCTTCGAGGGCCTCGTCGGGCTCGAGCTGCGCCCGCGGCGGCTGCGCGATGCGGCCAACCTCTTCGGCGCGCTCGAGGCCGTCCGGTGGCCAGGCGGCCCGGGACGCGCGCGTGGGCGCACCCCGACGTCGCGCCGGGCCCCGGCGACCTCGATGACCCGCTCGGCTACGTCGAGCGCAGCGGCACCCGCCGCGACGACCTCGACGCCGAGCTCGACGCAATGCTCAGGGCGGCGAGGACGAGCCCGCCGGCCGGCAGACGCTGACCGGCGACACCGACGGCATCCGGCCAGGCGCCGGCGGACCCTGGGGACGGCGACGGGGACCTCGCACGCGGCACGCCCACCTGCGTGCCGACGCGCTGGCGCTGCTGAGGCCTGGGCGCCGCCCGGACGCGGCCCAGGGGGCCGCGCGCGACGAGTTCGTGGAGCACCTCGCGGCCCACCCCGCGGCCACGGCCAAGGCAGGGCCGCCCGCGCACCTGACGGCATCCTGCCTCGTGCTGTCCCGACGACGGCGACCGAGGTCCTGCTCACCCTGCACCGCCAGGCCGGATGTGGTTCCAGTTCGGCGGGCACCTCGAGCCAGAGGACGCCGACGTGTGCCGGCCGCGGCCCGCGAGTGCCGCGAGGAGTCCGGGCATCGCCGGCCTGGCCCCGGCGCCCGATCCGGTCGCACCTCAACCGGCACGTCCTCGTCGGCGACTTCGGGCGCTGCCGGGAGCACCTCGACATCCGGTTCGCCGCCGTGCGCCCCGGGCGCGGCCGAGCCCGTGGCCAGCGCGGAGTCCCTCGACGTCCGCTGGTGGCCGGTCGACGCCCTGCCACCGGGGTCGCCCGCGGCTGGCCGAGCTGGTCGGCGGCTCGCCGAGCGGTGGCCCGGGCGCCCGCGAGACCGGCTGACCTGCACCACCGCCTTCCGGAGCGGCCCGTGGCGTCAGCGGCCTTGCGACTCCACTCGCCCGGTGCCGCCTCGCCGTCGAGGTCGTCGTCCCCGAAGTCGATCGCCCGGCCATGGACACCCCGTCGAGGAACCCCCTGGCCCGCTCCAGGCGGGGGATAGTCCTCGAGGAGCGCCCAGAAGGCTCGGACCGTGGCCGGGAACCAGCAGGTGGGCGAGCTCGTGGAGGACGACGTAGTCGACGACGTAGCCCGGCATACCTCGGATCCGGTCCGAGATCCGGATCGTCCCGTCGCGCGGGGTGCACGACCCCCAGCGCGTCGTCATCGTCCCCACCCACCGGATGCTCGACGGCGTGGCCCGGCCGCCCAGGTAGCGCGCGGAGAGGTCCACGGCCCGCGCGGCGAGGGCCGCGTCGGTGGGTCGCCGGCGCCGCTCCCCGGCCTCCAGCCGAGACACCATCCGACCCACCCAGGCGGTCTCCTCGGCCCGCGAGAAGGTCGCGGGGATCAGGACCACGGTGCGGGACCCCTCGCGATACGCGCTGACCGTCCGGCGGCGCCGTTTGCTCCGCCGGACCTCCACCCCGCCCGTCCGGCCGTTCTGGTCCACGACGTCGACCCTAAGCCCGCACACCCGTCGGTGCGGGCATTCGTGCTCGGACTGGCTTAGGCTTGGGCAGTCCAGGCCGCGACTGCGGCGACAACGGCGAGGAGAGGACCTCGATGGCTGACGAGACCTACAAGGGTGAGTTCTACTGCGTGAAGTGCAAGGCGAAGCGTGAGGCCGAGGGCAAGGTCGTCGTGTCCGAGAACGGGCGGCGGATGGCGAAGAGCCAGTGCCCGGTCTGCGGCACGAACCTGAACCGCATTCTCGGCAAGGCCTGACCCTCTTCGTCACCAAGGCGCGGCCCCGGTGCACACCGGGGCCGCGCCTTTGTCGGGTGCGCCGGGTTCCGACGGATCCCACGGGGGCCTGTGGATGACGCCCACGGCTTCCGGCCGCGTTGTGCGAGATTGGCGGCCTCAGCCTGTGCACCTCGCCGGAGGCCCCGATGAGCACCTCCCCAGGACCGGCCTGGGTCGTCGTCGACGGCCGCGGACCCGTCCCCGACTCGCTCGTGGCTCTACTGCGCCGGCTCGGCGTCGGCCGGGTCGACGGAGGGGCGTATGCCGCGGACGCCGCCGAGGCGTGCCTGGCGGACGGTTCCGCCGTGCACCCCGACCTGGTCGTCCTCACCGGCACCGGCCCGACTCCGGTCGGGGCCGGTGCGTCGTGGCAGGCGCACGGCATCCCTCATCTCGCCCTCACCTGCGATGACGGCGCCGCCACCCTGGGTCCGCTGGTCCTGCCCGGCGTGACGTCCTGCCTGGCCTGCCACGACCTGCTGCGGGCAGACCTCGACCCGTCCTGGCCGCTGGTCCGAGCCCAGCTGCCCGGACGGGTGCCCCAGCCTGCCGACGCCGTCGACGCCGGGCCCCGGCTCGGCCCGCTCGTCACGACGCTGGCCGCTCTGCTCGTGACCGGCTGGCTCGACGGCTCGGCGCCCATGCCCGGGGTCTCTGTCGAGGTCGCTCCGCCATGGCCCACCGTCGTGCACCGGCACTGGCCGGCCCACCCCGGATGTCGGTGTGGGGCGCCCGTCACTCCCGCCGCCGTGGGTCCCTCAGGTCCGCCCCAGGGCGGACAGGACAGAATGACCGGGTGAGCGACATCCCGCGCCGGTCCATCGCCCGGACCGCCAAGCTGGTCGGGCTGCCGCTCGGGTACGCCGGACGTAGCGCGATGGGGATCGGCAAGCGGGTCGGCGGGCGGTCTGCCGAGCTCGTCGCCGCCGAGCTGCAGGCGCGCACGGCCGACCAACTGTTCTCGGTCCTCGGCCAGCTCAAGGGCGGGGCGATGAAGTTCGGGCAGGCGCTGTCGATCATGGAGGCCGCGATGCCGGAGGAGCTCGCCGGCCCCTACCGGGCCACCCTGACCAAGCTGCAGGACGCGGCCCCGCCGATGCCGCGCGACCAGGTCCACGCCGTGCTGGCGACCGAGCTCGGCCCTCGCTGGAACGGCACCAAGCTCGTTGACTTCGACGACATCCCCGCCGCTGCGGCCTCGATCGGGCAGGTGCACAAGGCGGTCTGGCGCGACGGCCGAGAGGTGGCGGTCAAGATCCAGTACCCCGGCGCCGGGCCGGCCCTGCTGAGCGACCTCACCCAGATCTCCCGGGTGGCGCGGCTCGCCGGCACCTGGATCCCGGGGATGGACGTCAAGCCGATCATGGACGAGCTGATGGCCCGGATGAGCGAGGAGCTCGACTACACCCTCGAGGCCAGCAACCAGCGGACCTTCGCGCGGGCGTTCCGGGGCGACCCCGACGTCCTCGTCCCCGATGTCCTGGTCTCGTCGGAGCGCGTACTGGTCTCGGAGTGGGTCGACGGCACGCCGCTGTCCCGCATCATCGCCACCGGCAGCCAGGACGAGCGTGACGAGGCCGCCGAGCTCTACCTCGAGTTCCTCCTGCGCGGACCCAACCGGGCGATGATGCTCCACGCCGACCCGCACCCCGGCAACTTCCGGATCACCCCCGACGGGCGCCTGGGCGTGATGGACTTCGGCGCGGTCAACCGGCTCCCGCACGGCCTACCGCCGGCCATGGGCGAGCTGCTCAGCCTCGCGCTCGCCGGCGACGCCGTGGGCATGACAGACGGCCTGCGCCGCGAGGGCTTCATCCGGGGCAACCTCGAGGTCGACCCCGACGAGCTGCTTGCCTACCTCTCGCCGTTCATCGACCCACTGCGGCACGAGGAGTTCACGTTCAGCCGCTCCTGGCTGCGCTCGGTCGCCGCCCACGTCCAGGACCCCCGCAAGCCCCAGTTCCTCGTCGGCATGAAGCTCAACCTCCCGCCCGAGTACCTCCTCATCCACCGGGTGTGGCTCGGCGGGATCGGGGTGCTCTGCCAGGTCGGCGGGACGGTCCCCATCCGCGATCTCATCTGCGCCCACCTGCCGGGCATGGACGAGGCCGCCCTACCGCCGGCCGTGTCATGACGACCGCCCACGGTATGCCGTTCGCGAGCGTCGGCGGGATAGCCGTCTGGAACCTCGGCGGCCCGCCAACCGGGCCCAGCCTGCTGCTCCTGCACGGCTACTCCGACTCGGGGCAGTGCTGGGGTGACGCCGTGGCCCGGTGGTCGGGCCGCTACCGGCTCTGGTCGCTCGACGCCCGGGGCCACGGCCGCTCCGACCGGTTCACCCACGACCAGCTCACCGGCTGGCCGCCCTCGCTGATGGTGCAGGATGCCGTGGCGGTGCTGGAGCGGCTCGCCGACGAGGGCCAGGGCCGTCCGGCGCTGGTCGGGCACTCGATGGGGGGCGGGGTCGCCGCAGGCGTCGGCCTGGCCCGGCCCGACCTGGTCAGCGGGCTCGTCCTCGAGGACCCAGCTCTCGGGGTCGGCGACGCCGAGAGCGAGGAGGACCGGCTGGAGTTCGCGGCCCGGGAGGTCGCCTACCTTGCCCGGTTCCGGGCCGACCCGGCCTGGGGGCGCCAGGACGGCATCGAGGCCAACCCGGGGTGGCCAGACGTCGAGCGTGAGCCCTGGGCCCGAGCCAAGTTGCAGACCGACGAGGGGCTCGCCGCCACCGGACGGCTGCGCTCCGAGGTGCACTGGCGGCTCACGATGGCATCACTCGAGGTACCGACGCTGCTGGTGACGGGCACCGAGGACGTGCTGTGGCCGGCGCCACTGCCACAGCTGCTGCGCGAGGACGCGGCACCCGGAGTTCGCGTCGAGGTCGTCGTCGGTGCCGAGCACTGCGTCCGGCGCACCCGCACGGACGCCTTCCACGCTGTCGTCGACCCCTGGCTCGCCGAGGTCACCTCAGGCTGAGCCCTCCTGCCCCGGGCTCCGGTGGGCGGTCCGCTCGCGGCCCGCCCTCCTCGGCACGGTCACCACCAGGCCGAGTCGAGCTTGCCCTCGATGCTGCGCAGGTGCTCACGGCTGCACCGGTCGCACGTCCACCGGGCCTGGCCCGCCTCGACGCCCCGGGTCCAGGTGAGCCGGGCGGCGGCCACCGCGTCCGCCCCTCCCGGCTGAGCGCCGCAGGTGGCGCAGGTCATCGGTTCAGGCGTTCCGGCGGTGTCGCCAATATCACTGTCGGACACCGTCTTTCAGTCCTTCGCGTACTGGGCGGCCTTCGCGGCTGCCTTGGCCTGCTTCTTGAAGTCGCGGACCTTCTGGAGCGACGTGGGGTCGACGACATCGGCGACGGAGCGGAAGGAGCCGGGCTCGGCATACGCCCCGCAGGCGGCCTCCCACCCGGCAGGCCGGACGCCGAGCTGCTTGCCGAGCAGGGCCGCGAAGATCCGGGCCTTCTGGTCGCCGTACCCCGGCAGGGCCTTGAGCCGGCCCACCAGCGCCGCACCATCGACGGCAGTGGTCCAGATCGAGGCGGCGTCCCCGGCGTAGTCGTCGACAACGACCCGGGCGAGCCGTTGGATCCGCCCGGCCATGGAGCGGCCGTAGCGGTGGACCGCCGGAGGGGTAGCGCACAGGTCGGCGAACGCCTCGGGGTCGGCCGCAGCGACTCGGGCCGGGTCGAGGGTGGAGAAGCGGGCGAGGATGGTGGCCGGGCCCGCGAAGGCCCGCTCCATCGGGAACTGCTGGTCGAGCAGCATGCCGACCAGGAGAGCGAAGGGGTCCTCGCTCAGCACGCGGTCGGCCTCACGGTCCTGGGCGATGTTCAGCGTGACCATCGACCCAGCCTAGCCAGAAGGGATGCGCCGACGGCCGTCCAGAGGGCCCACGCGCCGATCCGGGCCCGGGCGACCTCGGCCGACGGCGGACCGGCCGACGATGGGTCCGCCCCGGAGGCGGGCACCTCCGGGGCGGACGGTCGGAGCGGGCTCACCGGGTCAGCTGGTGCATCTGGACGAGCATGCGCTCGCGCTCGAGATGCTGCCGCACCCGACGCTGCTCCTCGTGCGTACGCACCTCGTGCTGGGTGCGACGCAGCTGCTGGACGCGTCTGCGGTACATGGTTCTCCTCCGTACAGGTGTGATGTCTGGTCGGGTCTGGTGACCTCGTCAGGGCCTGCTGGTCGGCGGGGTGTCGCGCCGGCGTGGACCCCTGTGCCACGCCGGCGCGGCCCCCCCGCGGGTGGGTCAGGCAGCGACGGTGTCCTTGCGGGGCCGTCCCCGCGGGCGCTTGCGCGGGATGACGACGCCGGCCTCGAACAGCTCGCCGCCCCAGACGCCCCAGGGCTCGCTGCGGGCGAGCGCGCCCTGGAGGCAGGCCGCCCGTGCGGGACAGGTGCCGCACAGAGCCTTGGCGAACTCGACACCGTCGGGGGTGTCGGCGAACCACAGCTCTGCGTCGTTCTCCCGGCAGGGGATGCCCTCACCCGTCGTTACGGTCGCCTCCTGCAGGTCGATGAGGTCGGTCAGCTGCACGGGTTCTCACCTCCTTCGCCGCTGCCCCGGTCCGGGGCCGGTCACGGCACTCGTGGTGCGCCTGGTGCGGCGCGGTGTTCTGTCGGTCAGGGTGGTGGTCGGTGGGTGGGTCGGCGGCCTGCCGACGGAGCGGCATACGGAAAAGGCCGCGGATCCCGGGTGTCGGGTTCCGCGGCCTCGTGGCTGCTCCAGCTCTGGCCTAGCCAGGCGGTGCCATGAGGTGCGGAGACACGACTCCGGTCGTCGGGGCGACGTAGCGGTCGGTGTGGGTGGCGAACCGGTCATCGTCGATGCGCACGACCGCGGTGGCGGGCACGGTCGTCCCCAGGCCGGCGCCGAAGAGGACCGCGAGGATCTGGTCGGACCCGTGGCGGGAGCGCGCGGCGAGGACGGCGGCGCAGGCTGCCGTCGCGGCGATGGCGATCGTCATCATCAAGGGTCGACCCTCCTCACTGGTGCTCGCGGTTCCGGCGGGTCGGGCGCCCGCGCGGGAGTAGTTCGGTCAGCCTAAGTCCCCCACCCGCAGGGGCGCAACGGAATTGGCCGCCGAATCTGCCCCGGCCCCCGCGCCCGGGAATGTCGAGCGCGGGGCTTGCGTCGCCAGCGCGTGTCGAACACCCTTGCGGCACAACAACATCCCCCTCGAAGAGGGACGGCGTGGTCAGCGGAGCTCGTCGAGGATCGCCAGCACGTCGGCAGCGTAGAGGTCGAGCTTGCGCTGTCCCACGCCGGTGATCTCCATGAGGCCCGCGTGGTCCGCCGGCGTCCGCTCGGCGATGGCCGTGAGAGTCGCGTCGGTGAACACGACGTAGGCCGGGACACCATCCGCCTTGGCCACCCCGAGCCGCCACTCACGCAGCCGCTCGAACAGCGCAGGGTCATAGGTCGGCGGGCAGGTCGAGCACCGTCCCGTGGTCCGCTCCGCAGCCGTCGAAAGGTCTGCTCCGCAGCCCGAACAGGCCATCGGGCCCGCGTGGCGCCGGGCGCCTCGCCGCCCCGACGCCGCGGTGCGGGTCTTCTTGGGCCGGCTGCGCGCCCCCTCGCCGAGGATGCTCACCGTGCCGTCCAGGAAGCGGGACGGGCGGCGGGTCCCCCGCGCTCCGGGGGTGCGCGCCGCTGCCCAGCTGAGCGCCAGCCGGCGGCGCGCGCGGGTGACGCCGACGTAGAGGAGCCGTCGCTCCTCCTCTATCGCCTCGGCCGTGTCGGCCATCGAGATCGGCAGGAAGCCGTCGGAGCACCCCACGAGGAAGACGGTGTCCCACTCCAGGCCCTTGGCCGCGTGCAGTGACGCCAGGGTGACGCCCTGGACCGACGGGGCGTGCTGGGTGGCCGCCCGCTCGTCCAGCTCGCGGACGAACGCCGTCATCCGGGCGTCGTCGGTCGTGGCGTCGAGGTCGTCGGCGAGAGCCGCGAGGGCTGCCTGGGACTCCCAGCGCTCGCGCGCCGCGCCGCCGCTTGCCGGTGGCTGGCGGGTCCAGCCGCCGCCGACGAGCACGTCGCGGACGAGGTCGGGCAGCGGCACGGAGCCGTCGTCGGAGCGGGCCGCCCCGCGCATGAGGACGATCGCGTCACGCACCTCCTTGCGGCTGAAGAACCGCTCGCCGCCACGGACGAGGTAGGGCACCTCGCGGTCGGCGAGGGCCGCCTCGAACAGCTCGCTCTGGCCGTTGGTGCGGAACAGGACGGCGATCTGGGCCGGCGGGTGTCCCCCGGCGACCAGGCCGGCGATGGCCTCGGCCACCGCTGCCGCCTCCGTCGGGTCGTCGGGCTGCTCGGTGAGCGTGGGCGCCGGCCCGTCGGCGGCCTGTGCCTGCAGGACCACGCTGTGGCCGCGCTGGGTGCCGCTCGGGCCGCGGACCACGAGGTTGGCCAGCGCGACGATCTGGGGGGTCGAACGATAGTTGCGGACCAGCTCGACGACCCGCGCACCCGGGTGACGGGTGGGGAAGGACAGCAGGTGCTGCGGGGTGGCCCCGGTGAAGGAGTAGATCGTCTGGGCCGGGTCGCCCACGACGCAGACGTCGTCGCGGCCGCCCAGCCACAGGTCGAGCAGGCGCTGCTGGAGGGCGTTGACATCCTGGTACTCGTCGACGACGAAGTGGCGGTACTGCTCGCGCACCGCCCGGGCCACGTCGCCGTGCTCCTGGAGAATGCCGACCATGAGGAGCAGGACGTCCTCGAAGTCGATGAGCCCCCGCTCGGTCTTGACCTCCTCATAGGCAGCGATGACCCGAGCCATCGCGGTGGCGTCGAGCCCCGGCGGCTCTCGCCGGGTCTGCTGCACGGCCGCGGCATACGTGTCGGGGGTGAGCATCGAGACCTTGGACCACTCGATCTCGGCGGCGAGGTCGCGGATCCCTGCCCGGTCGAAGCGCATCCGCAGCCGACCGGCCGCCTCGGCCACGGCTCCGGCCTTCTGGCTCATGACGTCGGGCGAGGCCCCGCCGACCGCGTGCGGCCAGAAGTAGTGCAGCTGGCGCAGGGCGGCCGCATGGAACGTGCGCGCGGAGACCCCGCCTACGCCGAGGTCACGCAGGCGGGTCCGCATCTCACCGGCCGCGCGGGCCGTGAAGGTGACGGCGAGCACCCGCTGGGGCTGTTGGGCACCGGAGAGGACTCCGTAGGCGATGCGGTGGGTGATCGCCCGGGTCTTGCCGGTGCCGGCGCCGGCGAGCACGCACATCGGGCCGCTCGGATGTGCGGCGACCTCGCGCTGCTCGGGGTCGAGGGCCTCGAGCACGGCGTCGGCGTTCGGGTGGACGGGCAGGGGGGTCGGCATCAGGGCCGATCCTCGCAGACGCCCCCGTCACCGATCGGTGGCCATCCCGGTCCTCGGGAAGGTTCCGGGGCGGCGCGCGGTTCCCACAAGGTATGGCGCGGCTCTCGCGGCATACCTTGCCGCCGCCCGACCACCACCGGCCGGCCGACCACGGACCAGGAGCCCCGATGACCGTCTCGACCCCCGAGCCCGGCACCGTGACGATGTTCACGACGTCTTGGTGCGGCTACTGCCGCCGGCTCAAGAGCCAGCTCGACCGCGAGGGTGTGACCTACGCCGAGGTCAACATCGAGACGGTCCCCGGCAGCGCGGACTTCGTCATGTCGGTCAACGGGGGCAACCAGACCGTGCCGACGGTGCTCTTCGCCGACGGATCCGCCGCGACGAACCCCTCGGCGGCCGAGGTCCTCTCCCGCCTGTCCTGACCTCACCCAGGTCCCCCGACGCCGTCGACCGCTCAGCCGCGGAGGGTGACCTCCGGGGCGGCGATCTCGGCGCCGTACCAGTGCTCGACCAGGCGTCGCGCGATCGACAGCCGCGGCGGGATGTGGAGCGAGCCGTCGGCGACAGCCCCGACGAGCTCGGCGCGGCTGAACCACCGGGCGCGGGCGATCTCCTCGTCCTGGAGGGACAGCTCGGTGGTCAGGGCGCGGGCGGTGAAGCCGACCATGAGCGACGCAGGGAACGGCCAGGGTTGGTCGCCGAGGTAGGTCACGTCCGTGACCGTGACCCCGATCTCCTCGCCGACCTCGCGCACGACCGCGGCGGCCAGGGTCTCGCCCGGCTCGACGAAGCCCGCGAGCACCGACATCCCCCCCGCCCGGAACCCTCGGCCCTGGGCGAGCAGCAGCCGGTCGTCGTCGTCGACCACCGACATGATGACGGCAGGGTCCGTCCGGGGGTAGTGCTCGCTGTCGTCGTCCGGGCACCGTCGGATCCAGCCGGCGAGGGCCGGCTCGGTCCGGGCGCCACACCGGGGGCAGTGCTGATGAGTGCGGTGCCAGTTGGCCAGGGCCAGAGCCGTCGTGAAGATCCCCGCGTCACGGTCCTCGAGGTGGGCGCCCACCGAGCGCAGGCCGCGAGCGGTGATGCCGGGGGGTAGGGCGTCGTCGCCGTCGTCGTCGCCCGCCGCGTCGTGGAGGATCGCCAGGTATGCCGTGCCCGCGTCCGCACCGAGGCCATGGCCGAGGAACACCGCCCGGCTCGGGTCGTCGTCGGGCCTCGGGGAGCGCAGCCAGAGCCGGGGAGCCTCGCCGACATGGACGAGGGCGGTCTCGCCGACGAGGTCGGCCACCCGCGTCGCCGGGTCGGCGAGCAGGTCCGCAAGCAGGTCCGGGCGGGAGCGCAGGTCGCCACGGCGGTCCAGGGCAGCCCGCGCAAGGGCGAGGTCGGCGAGGCGGGCGGGGGGAAGGGCCACGACGTCCAAGGTTACGGGGGACACACGGCATACGGTGGCCCTGTGGAACGCACGCCCTCCTTCCTGGCCGCGCTGGCGAGTGCCGCCGTCCCCGACCTGCACCCCGTGAGCGTCGACGCCCTGCCGAGCACCCCCGAGCAGAGCTTCGACGTCGGGTTCGTCGAGGACGACCAGCACCGCCGGTGGGTCGTCCGCGCGCCGCGGACCGCCGCGGCCGGGGCGCGGATGGACCTCACGGTGGCCCTGCTCGGGCTGCTGGCGCGGCGGCTGCCGTTCGCGGTACCCGCGCCCAAGGGGTTCGTCGAGCTGAAGGAGGGCGGCCGGGCGGCGGTGTACCCCTACCTGCCCGGGCGGCAGCTCGACTTCGCCGGGCTGCCCGCAGGCCCGGGCATCTCCGCCGAGCTCGGACGTGCCATCGCGGCGCTGCACAACACCGACATCGCCCTCTTCGACGAAGCCGGAGTGCCCTCGTACGACGCCGACGACTACCGCACGCGGCGGCTGGCCGACCTCGACCGCGCCGCCCAGACCGGGCGGGTGCCCGCCGCACTGCTCGGTCGCTGGGAACGTGCCCTCGAGGACGTCTCGCTGTGGCGGTTCGCCCCGACGCCGGTGCACGGCGACCTCACCGGCGACCAGGTGCTTGCCGTGTTCGAGGACGAGGAGGACAGCTCGACCGGACGGATCCGAGCCGTGACGGGCTGGGAGGACGCCAAGGTCGCCGACCCGGCCGACGACTTCGCAGCGCTGGTGACCGGGGCAAGCCCGCAGGCTCTCGAGACCGTGCTGGAGGCGTACGCGCACACGCGGGTCGAGCGTCCGGACCGGCACCTGCTCATCCGCGCCCGGCTGGCCTCGGAGCTGGGCGTGCTCGGCCGCCTCATGGAGGCGCTCGCCGAGGGGCGGACCGCGACGGCCGAGGCCCTGACCACGGACCTGCACCGCCTCGACGCCGCCGTCCACGACAGCGACGCGGTGCACGACGACTACCGCCGCACCAGCCTGGACCCACCCTCGCCCGCGACACGGGCCGCGCCACCGCCGATCACGCTCGACGACGAGGACGACGACCTCCCGGAGGACCCCGACCTCGGCCCGGACGAGCCGGCCGCAGCGTCCGAGGAACCGGTCGCCATGACCACCGAACACTCGGACACAACCGAGGCTGGGCCCGTCGAGACCGAGCCGGGACCCGAGCACGACGCCCAGCCGGAGCCAGCGTCCGAGGAACCGGTCGCCATGACCACCGAACACTCGGACACAACCGAGGCTGGGCCCGTCGAGACCGAGCAGGTCAGCTGGGAACCCCCGCCAGAACTGCGCTGAGATCCTGCGGACCGGGCAGGTCCGGCCACTCCGTCTCACCGGTGCGGGCGTAGTAGAACGCCGCGCCGACCTCCTGAAGCGGAACCCCGCGTACCCGGGCGAAGCCGAGCCGGTATGCCGCGAGCTGCAGGGCCCGGGTCCGCGCCTCGTCCCCGCTCGGCCGGGGCCCGGTCTTCCAGTCGACCACGGTGAACCCGCCGCCGGGCCGCGCGAACACCGCGTCGACCCGCCCGCGGACGGCGATCCCGTCGACCACGGTCTCGAGAGCCGTCTCGACCTCGACCGGGACCTGGTCGGCCCACTCGCTGGCGAGGAACCTCGCCTTCATGGCCGGCAGCTCCTCCTCACCCGCTGGGTCCTCGTCGGCGCTGCCCGGCAGGTCGAACACGTCGACCATCGCGGCCCGGGAGAAGTGCTCCTCGACCCAGGCGTGGAACGCCGTCCCCCGTCGGGCGGCGGCGGCCGGGGCGCTCGGCAGCGGGCGGCGCAGGTCGACCGCGAACGTAGCCGGGTCCCGGGCGAGCGCGACCAGAGCCGACGTCGACAGGTGCCGAGCCAGCTGCACGTGCTCTCCTCCCCGGCCCCGGACCGCCTCCCGCTCGGCCAGCAGCAGGTCGATCTCCTGGGTCCGGTACGTGGCGTCGGTGGCCCACGTGGACGGCACACCGGCCCCCGCCCGGACCCGGAGGGGCCGCCGGCCCCGGCCTCGGCCAGCACCCGCTCCGCCGCCGCCGCGAGCCCCGGTCGCCGGGCGGCCATGGGGTCGACCGGCCACTGCACGGTGTCGCCGTCGGCGCCCTCGGGCTTGACCGCCCCCTTGACCGCCTCAGGCATGGGCTCCCAGCACAGCTCGTCGCCCGCGACCCGCCCCGCCCGGACGGCGTCGCGCACCTCGGCCAGGAACCGGGACGTGACCCGGGGGCTGCTCGGGGCGGCCCACACGCTCGCCGTGAGCAGCAGGGTGTGCCGCGCCCGGGTGGCGGCGACGTAGGCCAGCCGCCGCTCCTCGACGACGGCGTGGTCGCCGCCGGCCCGGTCGAACCGTTCCAGGCGCTCCTTGAGGTCGGTCCAGTCCTCGATGCCCCGCCAGGCCATCTCGGGCAGCCCGTCGCGGTCGCCGCGCAGGTCGAAGGGGATGCCGCCGTTCTGCAGGCCCCCGAGCCAGCCGCGGTCCTTGGGCGCGGAGACGACCCACTCCCCACCAACGGGACGGGAGATCTTGGCGGAGTGGTCCGGGAAGGTCCCCTCGACCAGGCCCGGCACCGCGACGGCATCCCATTCGAGCCCCTTGGCCGCGTGCACCGTCATCACCTGCACGGCGTCGCCGGAGGCCTCGACGAAGCCCCGGTCGAGCCCGCGCTCCTGATCGATGGCCGCACGCACCCAGGACAGGAACCCCCCGAGGGTGGGTCGGTCGGCCGACACGGTGAACTGGGCCGCCACGTCGGCGAAGGCGTCGAGGTGAGCCCGGGCCGCGGCCGGGGTGTACTCGGGCCGGGACAGCACCTCGATGTCGAGCCCGAGCGCCCGCTCGGCCTCACCCACCAGGTCGGCCAACGGCAGCCCGGTCAGCGACCTCAGCCGCCGGACGACCACGGCCAGACCGGTCATCCGCTCGCGGGCGACCTCGCCGATCCGCTCCCCCTCGGGGCCCACCCAGCCCGGCGGCGGCAGCTCGTCGAGGGCCTCGACGATGCTCGGGCGGTCAGCCGAGTCGGGGGCCTGGTCGCGCGCAGCGGCGCCCGCCGCCTCGACCCGCAGCCGCTGCCTGACCCGCGCCCAGGCCGCCAGGCCGTCGAGGTCGGCGATCCCGGCACGCACCGAGGGCCCGGTGAGCAGCCTCATGAGGTGGTCGCCGCGGGCCGGGTCCTGAAGGACGTGGAGCAGGGCAACGAGGTCCTCGACCTCTGGGGTCATCAGCAGTCCGCCGAGCCCGACGACCTCGTGGGGTAGGCCGTGTGCGGACAGCGCGTCGATGACCGGCCCGAACTGGCTGCGTTTGCGGCACAGGACGGCCGCGGTAGCGCCGGGCACCCGGCCGCGGACCTCGCCGAGCCAGACGGCCACGACGTCGGCCTCGTCCTCCGCCGTCAGCGTGCGGGCCACGGTGACACCGCCCGGACCGGCGCCCGGCCGCTCGGCCAGCGGGCGCACGGGGATGCTCGAGCCCGTGACGAGCGGCCCGGCGACAACGTTGGCGGCGGCGAGCACGACCCGGTCGTTGCGCCAGCTCACCGACAGGGGCAGGACGGGAGCCGGCCCGCCGGCCGTCGCGAAGACCTGGGGGAAGCGGGTGAGCGTGGTCGCGCTGGCTCCGCGCCATCCGTAGATCGACTGGTGCGGGTCGCCGACCGCGGTCACGGGCACCGGCGCCGGCCCGGCGGCATACAGCGCCCGCAGCAGGACGAGCTGGGCCTCGGAGGTGTCCTGGAACTCGTCGAGGAGCACGGCGGCGAACCGGTCGCGCTCGATCGCCCCGACGTCGGGGAAGCGCAGCGCGAGCTCGGCGGCCAGAGCCATCTGGTCGGCGAAGTCCATCACGTCGCGGCTGCGCTTGAGCTCGCGGTAGCGGGCGACGATCGGCACGACGGCTCGGCGCAGCCGTAGGTTGGTGAGGGCGTCGGTGGCCGGGTGCCTGCGCAGCGAGGTCTCACCCGGCCGGGCGTCCTGGAGCGCGGCGATGACCTCGTCGAGGTGGGCGGCGACCTCGGCGGGGGCGCGCAGGTGCTCGGCCATCTCGCCCGCGAGGTCGACGACGGCGCCGGTCACCGTCGACTCGGCCTTGTCGACGAGCTCCATCGGGCCGTCATAGGACAGCACGGCCTCGTTGGCGTACTGCCAGGCGGCCGCCTCCGAGAGCAGCCGGGAGTCGGCCTCGTAGCCCAGCCGCAGGCCGTGCTCGCGGACGAGCCGGCCGGCGTAGGCGTGGTAGGTCGAGATCGTGGGCGACCCGCCGAGGACCTCGGCGCCCTCCTCCTGGCGCGGCTCCCACAGCCCCACCTTGCGCAGCCGGGCGAGCCGCTGGCCCACCCGCTCGGACAGCTCGGTCGCGGCCTTGCGGGTGAAGGTGAGCCCGAGGACCTGGTCGGGCTCGACGAGCCCGTTGGCGACCAGCCAGACCACCCTGGCGGCCATCGTCTCGGTCTTGCCCGACCCCGCGCCGGCGATGACGAGGGTGGGTCGTGGGGGTGCCTCGATGACGGCCGCCTGCTCGGGGGTGGGCCGGTGGAGCCCCAGCGAGGCGGCGATGTCGGGGGCCGACAGGCGGGGCATCAGATGCTCCTCCCCTCGGTCTGGGCCGGGCACGAGGTGAGGACCGGGCAGATCCGGCAGCGCTCGCTGACGGTGGCGGTGAAGCCCGACCCGGCCATCGCGTCGGCGACCGAGGCCAGCAGGTCGGCCGCCCACCCCGGGTGCTCGTCGTCGGTGAGGGGGACCTGGGCGTCCAGCGTGGTCCTCACCCCGGCGGCCTTGCCCAGCTGGAGCAGCGCCGCTCCCGCGCTCCGGGTGCCGAGGTCGGGGAAGCCGCCCTGCTCGACGGCCAGCTGGTAGGTGCCGAGCTGGGCGTGCCGGGGCAGGTCCTTGGCGGGGGGCTTGCTGCTGCCGGTCTTGTAGTCGATGACCCGGACACCGTCTGCCCCCGCCTCGAGCCGGTCGACCCGGCCGCTGACGACGGCGCGGCCGAGGGCGACGCGCATGGACACCTCGGCCCCCACGGCGCGCCAGCCGACGGCGTCGGCCTCGTCCCAGTAGCGGGCCAGCCGCTCGAGCATGACCCCAGCCTCGCGGTGCCGGCGCTCGGCCAGCCAGCCCCGCGGCATCCCGAGGCGTCCCCACTTGGCGTCGAGCCGGGCGCGCAACGCGGCCGGGTCGCGCTCCCCGGCGTCGGCCGCCTCGGCCGCGACCTCGTGGACGAGCGTGCCGACGTCCTGGGCACCGAGGGCCGGCCCCTCGCCCCCGGCGGCGGTGAGGGCCCAGCGCAGCTGACACACCCCGAACCCCTCGATCTGGGAGGGGTTGACCCGCACCGGCTCGCCGTCGCGTCGGCGCGGCCGGTCGTCGGTGAGCGTGGCGAGCGCCCACCACTGCTGTGGGTCGGCGCCCGGGACTCCCGCACGGGACAGCCGGGCCAGGCCGGTCACGGCCGCACCCCGCTGCGCCGGATCCGCGGCGACCAGGTCCCGGCGCAGTGCCGCGACGAGGGCGGCGAGGGTCATCGGCCTCTCGACCTCGCTGAACGGTCGGGCGTCGGTCCCGTCGTCGAGCGGGTCGATGACGTCGAGGTAGGGCGAGGGCTGTTCGTCCTCGCTGCGGACGGCCGTGACGACGAGCCGCTCGCTGCTGCGCGAGACGGCGACGAGGAACAGGCGGGTCTCGTCGTGCCGCACGGCCGCCTGGGCCGCCCGCCGCTGCCCGGGGCCATCGGCGCCCCCGCCCGGACCGCCGCCGAGCCGCCCCGTGACGGCATCGACGAGGTCAGGGGCCCCCAACAGCGTCCCGCGCAGCCGCAGGTCGGGCCAGACCCCCTCCTGCACCCCGGCGACCACGACGAGCCGCCACTGGCGCCCGGCCGCACCCTGCGGGGTCACCAGCGAGACCGAGTCGCCGACGGGCGCTCGCGCCACCAGGGTGTCGCCGGGCACGTCCTGGCTGCGGACGTGCTCGAGGAACCGGTCGGGCCCGGCGCCGGGCAGCCGGTCGCTGAACCGGGCGGCCGCGTCGAACAGGGCGAGCACAGCGTCGAGGTCGCGGTCGGCCCGCGCTCCCGCCGGCCCCCCGGCGAGCGCGCTCGCCCGCCACGGTCCGGCCAGGCCGGTGGCCTCCCACATGGCCCACAGGACGGACTCCGCGGTGACGCCGGAGGCCCACTGGGGCCGCCCACGGTGCGGCTGGGTCGACGCGGCCTCCACGCCGGCGGCGATGACACGGGCGACCCGGCGCAGGCCGGCCGCCTCGGGACCGAGGTGGGCGAGCCCGATCGGGGCGAGCGCAGCCTCGGCCAGCAGATCGTCGCTCGGTCGCCCCCCGCCGGCCTCGAGCTTCCTCACGGCGCAGCGCCCGCCGCAGCCGCCGCAGAGCGACGGCGTCGGAGCCACCGACGGGTGAGGTGAGGGCGTCGACGACGACCTCGGGGTCGATCCGCTCCTCGCCGCGCAGGGTGAGCCCGATGACGGCGTCGAGCAGGGCGAGCAGCGGCCGGACCGCCACCTCGTCGCGCACCGGCAGGTCGGCCGCGGCGGTACCCACCGGGACACCCGACGACGCCAGCGCACGACGCAGCGTCGAGGTGCGCGCCTGGCCGCGCACGACGACGGCCATCTCCGACCAGGGCACGCCGCCGACCAGGTGCGCCTCGCGCAGGGCCGCGGCCACGAACGCCGCCTCCTGGGAGGTCGCCCGGAGCAGGTGGACCTCGACCTTCCCTCCGTCGGCGCCCGGCGCCGCGAGGCGGTGGCGGGCGTCGCCGACGACACCGATGTGGCCGGCCACCCTGGCGACGACCTCGCGGACCGCAGCCGGCAGGCGGTATGCCGTGGGCAGGACGAGCGTCGCCGGCTCGCCGCCCGCCGGGTCGGCGAGCGCGGTCCAGCCGTGGGCGAGGATGCGGGGGTCGGCGCCCCGGAAGGTCTGGGTGGCCGCGTCCGGGTCCCCGACGAGCACCACGTCAGGCCCGGGACCCAGTGCGGCGGACCCCACGTCGCGTCGCCCTGCGCCGGCCGGTCCGGCGATCGTGGAGAGCAGCCGCAGCGCGGCGGGGGTGAGCTCCTGGGCGTCGTCGACGACGACGAGCCGCAGCGCCCCGCGCAGCCGGTGGAGCGACTCCGGGTCGTCCTCGAGGGCGTCGGCGGCGGCCCCCAGGATCCAGGCGGGGTCGTACGCCCCCGGCGCGGACAGCGCCGTCACCTCGTCGTACTCCTCGAGGACCTGCGCGGCGGCGACCCACTCCTGGCGGCCGTGCTCGCGCCCGAGCCCGGCGAGGTCACCGGCCTCGAGCCCGAGCTCGACGGACCGCATGAGCAGGTCGCGCAGCTCACCCCGGAACGCCCGGGTCGGCAGGGCCAGGTCGACCCGCTCGGGCCAGGGCGGCCGCGGGCTGACGCCATCGGCGTGGCCGGCCAACAGGTCGCGGAGGATGACGTCCTGCTCCGGCCCGCTCAACAGCCGGGGGGCGGGGTCGCCGCGCAGCGAGGCTGCCTGCCGGAGGATCCCGAAGCCCAGGGACGCGGCGCTGCGCGCCAGCGGCTGGGTCGAGGTGCCGCCCAGACGGGCCGTGACCAGGTCACGGAGCTCGGCCGCGGCCACCCGGGTCGGGGCCAGGAGCAGGCACTGGTCGGCCGAGGCGGACGCCGAGCGCACCCGGTCGACGACGGCTTCGACGGCCACGGTGGTCTTGCCCGACCCGGGTGCCCCCAGCACCCGGAGGACGCCGCCGCGATGGCTGACCGCCGCCTGCTGGACCGGGTCGAGCGCTGGTGGGGCCTCGTCGCGGGCGGGGGCGCGGCGCAGGAGGAGCACGTCTGGGATTCCATCACGCCGCGGCGACATCCGCCGCTTCGACGGGAGGACGGGCTAGGTCTGCGGCGGACCCGGCCATCGGGCCCTGGCGAGGTCGACCCGGCGTCCGTCGAGAACGCTGCGGACCATCGGCGTGCCCTCCTCCCGGTAGTGGGCGAGGGCTCGCTCCTCCAGCCCCTGCGGCGGCAGGCCCCCCGACCGGATCACCCGCCACCACGGACTGTCGCCCCCGAACCGAGCCATCACCGTCCCGACCCCCCGCGGGCCGCCCCGCCCGACGATCTCGGCCACGTCCCCATACGTCAGGGCCATCCCCGGTGGGATCTGCGCCACGAGGTCGAGGACGTCCTCGGCGAACTCGGTCGGCAGTCCCGGCACCTCGCCGCGCGCCATGTCAGTAGGCGGGCAGGCCCGGGTCGACGTCGCGAACCCAGGCGAGCACCCCGCCGGCGACGTTGCTGGCGGCGATGCCCCGAGCCCGCAGGACGGCGGCGGCCTCCGCCGAGCGCGCGCCCGTCTTGCAGTAGACGAGGACCGGTATGCCGTCGGGCAGCGGCTCGTGCGCACCGGCGCGGACGGCGGCGAGCGGCACCGGGACGTCGCCCGGGATGGTGACGACCTCGCGCTCGCCGGGCTCGCGCACGTCGAGGAGGACGAACTCGTCGGTCCCTGCCTCGACGGTCCCGGAGGCGCCCGGCCAGCTCGGCGACCGAGACCTCGGGGACCGCAGATGCGCTGTCCGGTCCCGACCCGACGCCGCCCGCGCCGCCCTGCGTGGACCGGCGCACCGCAACCCGCCCGAGGGGCCGGAGCGGGTCGGCGGCCGGTCCGCACACCGGGCACCGGGGGTCGGCGCGCACCGGCACGGCATCCCAGCGCTGGCGCAGGGCGTCGTGCACCAGGAGGCGGCCGACCAGTGGCTCGCCGACGCCGGTGACGAGCTTGAGCGCCTCGGTGACCATGACCGACCCGACCGAGGCGCACACGGCGCCGACGACCCCTCCGGTCGAACAGGACGGCACCGAGTCCGGGGCGGGCATCTGCGGGAACACGCACGCGTAGCACGGCCCGTTGCCGGCGAACCACACGCTGACCTGGCCGTCGAACCGGTACACCGACCCCCACACGTGCGGGATCCCGAGCCGGGCGCAGGCGTCGCCGACGAGGTAGCGGGTGGGGAAGTTGTCAGCACCGTCGAGGACCACGTCGTAGTCGGCGATGATGCCGAGCGCGGTGCGCTCGTCGAGGCGGACGTCGTGCCGGACCACCTCGACCTCGGGGTTGAGCGCCATGCACCGCCTCGGCGGCGGATGCCGTCTTCGGGCGGCCCACGTCGGCGTCGCCGTGGACGACCTGGCGCTGGAGGTTGGTCCGGTCCACCACATCGTCGTCAACCACGCCGAGGGTCCCGACCCCGGCCGCGGCGAGGTAGAGCAGGGCGGGCGAGCCGAGCCCCCCCGCGCCGACGACGAGCACTCGGGCGGCCCGGATCCGCCGCTGGCCGACGGCCCCGACCTCGGGGAGCAGGACGTGGCGGGCGTAGCGGCTGCGCTCGGCGGCGGACAGCTCCGGCCCGGGCGGGACGAGCGGCGGCAGACCCATGCGGGCACGATACAAGCGCCGGCCGGGCGCCCACCTCGCGGTCCGTCTCGGTGCCGGGACCGTCCCGGTCTACGATGACCGCCTGCGGACACCTGTCCGCGGGCGAAGGAGACCGATGAGCACCACCCAGCCGTCCACCCAGCGCGGGGCGCGGATGCCGCGTTCGCAGCGCCGCGCCCAGCTGCTCGACGCGGCGCAGGCGGTGTTCGTCGCCCGGGGCTACCACGCGGCGGCGATGGACGAGATCGCCGACCGCGCCGGCGTGTCCAAGCCGGTGCTCTACCAGCACTTCCCCGGCAAGCTCGACCTCTACCTCGCCCTGCTCGACCAGCACTGCGAGACCCTCGAGGCCCTGGTCATCGACGCCATGTCGGGCACCTCCGACAACAAGGAGCGGGTCGAGGCCGCGGTGGGGGCCTACTTCGCCTTCGTCGCCCGCGAGGACGGCGCGTTCCGGATGGTCTTCGAGTCCGATCTGACCGGGGTCGGGGCGGTGCGCAACCGGCTCGACACCGTCGGGGTCGTCTGCGCCGAAGCCATCGCCGACGTCATCTCCGAGGAGACCGGCGCCGACGACGAACGCGCCCTCATGCTCGGCACGGCGCTGGCGGGCATGGCCCAGGTCGCCGCCAGACACTGGTTGGCCCAGGACTCGGCGCTCCCCCAGGACGAGGCGGCGGTGCTCACCAGCCAGCTCGCCTGGCGCGGCCTGACGGCCTTCCCCATGGTCGGCTCGGAAGTTTCCGACGGCACCCGGAGTTAGGTCAGCAGAGGTATGCCGCGCCACGATGGGCGGCGTGGACCCCGGTCGGCATCCCCGCCCGACCGTCCCGACGAAAGGACACCAGACCGTGGAGGTCAAGATCGGCGTGCAGAACGTCGCGCGCGAGATCACGTTCGAGACCGACGAGTCGGCCGACAAGGTCACCGCGAGCGTCGAGAAGGCGCTCGCCTCCGGTGGGCTGCTCAGCCTCGTCGACGCCAAGGGCCGTCATCTGCTCGTGCCCGGCCCGGCCGTCGGGTGGGTGCAGATCGGCGAGTCCGAGAAGGGCCGCGTGGGGTTCGGCACCGACTGAGGCACAGCCGGACGCCGGGGCCGAGTTGTCGGCATACCCGTCGCTCGGGGCCCGGGCCCCACGCACCGGCCGACATTCCTCCCGGCCTGGCATAGGTTGGTGGTCGGGCCACCGCTGGCCCGACCGGGTCGACTCCCGCCGGTTCGGCCCGTTCCACGAGGCCCTCGGGGCAGGAGGGAGAACCCGTGCACGTCATCCTCAACGCCATCGGGACCGCCGTCTTCGGGGCGATCATCGGCATGCTCGCGCGGCAGGTGCTTCCGGGCAAGCAGAACATCGGTGCCGTGATGACCGTCGTCCTCGGCATCGTCGGGGCGCTGGTCGGCTACTTCCTCGCGGGCCTGATCGGAGTCAAGGAGACGAGCGGCATCGACTGGATCCGCTGGCTCATCAGCATCGCCGTCGCGGCCGTGCTCGTCGTCGGCTACGGCTCGATGACCGGCAAGAAGTAGGCCTGACGTCACCGCCGGTGGGGCCCGCGGTCGTCACGGCCGGGGCCCCGCTCGCGCTCGGCGCCCGGTGAGCCGCCCCGCTCGGTGAGCGGACGGCATCCGGTCGGCGCTCAGGCGTGCAGGCCCAGGCGGGTCATCCGCTCGGTATGCCGGTCGGTCAGTCGGGTGAACATCTCGCCCACCGCCGCCAGGTCTGCGCCCCCGCCCACGAGGAAGGTGGCGAGCGCGTCGCGGGTGACAGCGACCGCCTGGGCCTGCGAGAGCGCCTCGCCGAGCAGCCGACGGCCCCACAGGGCGAGCCGCCCAGAGGCCCGGGGGTCGGTCTTGAGGGCGTCCCGGACCACCGAGACGATGAACTCGGCCTCGCCGATGTCCCCGAGTGCGAGGTTCATGACCTCACGCGTCTGCGGGTCGACGAACGCCGCCATCTCGCGGTAGAAGTCCTTGGCGATGCCCTCGCCCACGTACGCCTTGACCAGGCCCTCGAGCCAGCTGCGTGGTCGGGTCCGTTCGTGGTAGGCCGTGAACGGCACCACGAACGGCTCCATCGCCCGGTCGGGGTCGACCCCCATCTCCCGCATCCGCTCCGAGAGCTGGTCGAACTGGCGGAGCTCCGCGGCGGCGAGGCCCGCCATCTCGGCCTTGAGGCGCAGCGAGGGCGCGAGGTCGGAGTCGGTGGCCATCCGGATGAACGCCGTGAGCTCGCCGTAGGCGAGGACGCCGAGCAGGTCGACGACCGCCTCGCGGTAGGCCGGGTCGGCCAGCGACGGGTACTCCATGGCGCGGAGCCTATCGGCCGGACCGCGCCGGGGGGCTCGCGTGGCGGGGGCCAACGCTGCCGACCGGTAGACTCGGCCCCGTCCACGGTGCCCGGTCGGCACGACATCGCATGCAGAACGCATGACCCCTTGGGCGGACCACCGCCCGCGAAGACCTCCGATCGGCCCGCAGTTCCGCGGCGGCGTCACGACGCCCCGCTGCCGATCACGAGAGCTTTATGACCGACGCCCAGACCTCCTTCTCCGACTTCTCGATCCACCCCGACATCGTCGCCGCCCTGGCCGACAAGGGAATCACCTCGCCCTTCCCCATCCAGTCGATGACCCTGCCCGTGGCGCTCGACCGCCACGACATCATCGGCCAGGCCAAGACCGGGACGGGCAAGACCCTCGGGTTCGGGATCCCCATCCTCCACAACACCGTCTCGCCCACCGATGACGAGTGGGCCGACCTGCCGCACGCCGGCAAGCCCCAGGCGCTGGCGGTCACCCCGACCCGCGAGCTCGCGGTCCAGGTGGCGGGCGACCTCGATCAGGCCGGCTCCCGCCGCGGCATCCGGGTCCTCACCGTCTACGGCGGGCGGGCCTACGAGCCGCAGGTCGAGGCGCTGCGGCGCGGCGTCGAGGTCGTCGTGGGCACCCCCGGCCGCCTCATCGACCTTGCCAAGCAGGGTCACCTCGACCTGTCCCGGGTCAAGACGGTCGTTCTCGACGAGGCCGACGAGATGCTCGACCTCGGCTTCCTGCCCGACGTCGAGCGCCTCCTCGCCCTCACGCCGGCCTCGCGGCAGATGATGCTCTTCTCGGCGACCATGCCCGGCGCCGTCGTCGCCCTGGCCCGGCGCTACATGACCCAGCCGACCCACATCCGGGCGATGTCGGAGGGCGATGGCGACGACACCCACACCGTCAAGGCCGTCGAGCAGTTCGTCTACCGTGTCCACGCCATGGACAAGGTGGAGATGCTGGCGCGGATGCTCCAGGCCGAGGGCCGGGGGCTGACGATCATCTTCAGCCGTACCAAGCGCACCGCTGCCAAGGTCGCCGACGAGCTGAGCGATCGCGGGTTCGCGTCCGCGGCGATCCACGGTGACCTCGGCCAGGGGGCCCGTCGAGCAGGCCCTGCGCGCCTTCCGCCACGGCAAGGTCGACATCCTCGTCGCCACCGACGTGGCCGCCCGCGGCATCGACGTCGAGCACGTCACCCACGTCATCAACTACCAGTGCCCCGAGGACGAGAAGACCTACCTGCACCGGATCGGCCGCACCGCCCGTGCCGGCAACACCGGCATCGCCGTCACCTTCGTCGACTGGGACGACCTGCCGCGCTGGGGCCTGATCAACAAGATGCTCGATCTCGGCATCCCCGAGCCCGAGGAGACCTACTCCAGCTCCGACCACCTCTACGCCGAGCTCGACATCCCCCGGGGTGCTACCGGTCGGCTGCCCAAGGCGCAGCAGACCCGGGCCGGGCTGGAGGCCGAGACGCTCGAGGACCTCGGCGAGACCGGCAAGTCCGGCGGCCGACGCGGCGGCGGTGGCGGTGGCCGTCGAGGCGGGCCCGGCGGGTCCGGTGGCTCCGGCAGCCCGAAGGGGTCCGGCGGCCGGGGCAAGGCCTCAGGCGGCCGGGACGGCCGGGCGGAGAGCCGCGACGGCTCCGGCGCCGACGGGTCGCGCCCACAGCGCAGCCGCAACCGCAGGCGCACCCGCGGCGGCTCTGCCTCCGGTGAGGCGTCCAAGGGCTGACGTCGACCGACACCACCCGCCGCCCACCGGCATGGGTGAGCCGCCCCCGAGGCGGCTGCGAGCAGCGCCCATGTTCGCGCCGCCCTGAGGCGGTCCAGGACCGCGCTCCCGACACCGGCCATGGCGGGGTCGCGGATCGTGGCGCCGATGGAGCCTTCTGTCCCGAAACGCCGTGGTGCCTCCCATGACGAATGTCATGGGAGGCCCCTACCAAGGCGTGCCTTACTTGAGGGACGGACGACTCCAAGGAGGCCAAGGTGGCGACCCAGATCCAGGAAACCCGCGACACCCACGACCTGCGCCGCCATGTCGGCACGGTCGGGCTGCTCTTCGCCAGCGTCGGCTCGATCATCGGCTCGGGATGGCTGTTCGGAGCCATGAACGCCGCCCAGACAGCCGGCCCGGCGGCCGTCATCTCGTGGGCCCTCGGCGGCGTGATGATCATGTTCATCGGACTGTGCTACGCCGAGCTGGGCGCGATGTTCCCGCTGTCCGGTGGCGTGGTCCGCTTCCCCCACATCGGCTTCGGGTCGGTGGCGAGCTTCATGACCGGGTGGATCACCTGGGTCGCATGTATGAGCGTCGCGCCGATCGAGGTCGAGGGGGCGCTGCAGTACGCGACGAAGTACGCCGACTTCACGAAGGCCAACACCCTCGCCGACGGGAGCACGGTCCACACGCTGACGGGCCTCGGGCTCGCGGTGGGTGTCATCCTCATGGCGATCTTCGTCGTCATCAACTACATCGGCATCCGCTGGTTCGCCCGGATCAACAACGGCCTGGTGTGGTGGAAGCTCGCCATCATCTCGGTCGTCATCGTCGCCTTCCTCGTCACCCAGTTCCGGGGCGCGAACTTCACCTCCGCGGGCTTCAAGCCGCAGGGCTGGCACGGGGTCTTCACCGCCATCGCCACGTCGGGAATCGTGTTCTCCTACCTCGGGTTCCGCCAAGGCATCGAGCTCGCCGGTGAGACCGACAACCCCAAGCGCAACGTCCCCCTGGCGGTCATCGGGTCGGTCCTCATCACGGCCCTGCTCTATGTCCTGCTCCAGGTGGCGTTCATCGGGGCCCTCAACCCGAAGGACTTCGCGGGTGGCTGGTCGACGGTCAGCTTCACCAACGACTTCGGGCCCCTCGCGGCGGTCGCGACCATCCTGGGCCTGTCCTGGCTCGCCGTGCTGCTCTACATCGACGCCGTCGTCGTCCCCCGCCGACACCGGCCTGATCTACATCACGGTAACGGCCCGCATCTCCTACGCCATGTCCCGCAACGGCAACGCCCCCCAGGCGCTGGGCCGCACGACGAACCGCGGCGTGCCGCTGGTCAGCATGGCGGTGGCGTTCATCGTCGGACTCTTCCTGTTCCTGCCCTTCCCGAGCTGGCAGCAGCTGGTCGGCTTCATCACCTCGGCCACGGTGCTGTCGTTCGGGTCCGGCCCGCTGGTGATGAGCGCCCTCCGGCGCCAGCTCCCGGACCAGGAACGCCCGTTCCGGCTGGGCGGCGGGCACGTCGTGCCGTTGCTCGCCTTCTGGTCCTCCAACCTCATCGTCTACTGGACCGGCTGGACCACCAACGCCAAGCTCTTCGTCGCCGTGCTGCTGGGCGTCGTCCTCCTCGGCGTCACCGCGATGGTCCACCGCGCGCGCGGCGAGGTCCACGCCTGGGACTGGCGCTCCGGCGCGTGGTACGCACCGTGGCTCACCGGGCTGGCCCTGCTGTCCTGGCTCGGTGACTACGGTGGAGGCGCCGGGGTTCTCCACTTCGGCTCCGCGATCATCGTGACGTTCGTGTTCAGCGCGCTCATCTACTGGATGGCCGTGGCGCTGCGGCTCGACGAGGGCGCCGTGCGCCGGTACGTGCAGCAGTCGCGCCACGAGGCCGAGGTCGAGGACTCCCAGGTCCACGCGACGATCTGACGGACCGGGCTCGCTGTGCCGTCCGGGAGCACGGCGGGCTGTCCACGAAGGAGCAGGTCGGCCGCGGGCACCCCCGTCCGGGGTCCCCGCGGCCGGTTCGCGCCGCAGCTCCGAGGGGCGTCCGGCTCGGTCCGCGCAGGTCGGGCTCAGTCCGCCGGGGTGATCGTCGAGGTGTCGATGACGAACCGGTAGCGCACGTCGCTCGCGACGACCCGGTCGTATGCCGCGTCGACCTGGTCGGCCGAGATCGTCTCGACGTTCGCCCCGATCCCGTGCCGGCGCAGAACTCGAGCATCTCCTGGGTGAGCGGAACACCGCCGATGTTCGACCCGGCCAGGACCTTGTCGCCGCTGCACAGCGCACCGAAGGACACCTGCTGCGCTCGCTCGGGCAGGCCGACGTCGACGAACACCCCGAACGGCTTGAGCAGCGAGAGGTACCGGTCCACCGGCAGGTCGGCGCTCACCGTGCTGACGATGAGGTCGAAGCTGCGGCGCAGCTCCTTGAAGGTGGCTGGGTCGCTCGTCGCTCGGTAGTCGGCGGCGCCGAACGACCGGCCGTCCTCCTCCTTGGACAGCGTGTGGGACAGCACCGTCACCGTGGCCCCCATCGCCACCGCGATCTTGACGGCCACGTGGCCAAGACCCCCCATGCCGACGACGGCCACGGCCGTGCCCGGCCCGGCGCCCCACCTCTTGAGCGGGTTGTAGGTCGTGATGCCGGCGCACAGGAGCGGGGCGGCCTCGTCGAGGCCGAGCCCCTCCGGGATCCGCAGGGCGA
The DNA here is from genome assembly GCA_963800435.1 of uncultured Actinomycetota bacterium. Classification (GTDB taxonomy): domain Bacteria; phylum Actinomycetota; class Actinomycetes; order Actinomycetales; family Dermatophilaceae; genus CAVSJJ01. Next base: position 164,018 of record CAWDBE010000008.1, on the reverse strand, counting down.
ACCGCTCGCTGACGACGACCTGCCGGCTGTAGCCGCCGTAGGTCGGCTCCCCGTCGGGGTAGGCGTCGTTGTAGGTCCACACGGTCTTGGTCTCACAGAAGTTCTCGTGACCGTCCTTGCACTGCGCGCACTCGCCGCAGGAGTCGACCATGCATCCCACCCCCACGCGGTCGCCGACCTTGTGCCGCGTGACAGCCGCGCCGACCTCGCTGACGACACCGGCGATCTCGTGGCCGGGGACCATGGGGAAGCTCGCCCGACCCCCACTCCTCTCGGGCCTGGTGGATGTCGCTGTGACAGATGCCGGCATACGCGATGTCGATCCGGACGTCGTCGTCGCGCAACGCCCGCCGCTCGACCGTGGTCTGCCGGAAGCGGCCGCTTGGCTCGTCGACGACGAGGGCGGGGGTACGCGTGCTCATGCGCTCTCCTTCGGGATGGGGCGGGAGGTCCGTGGGCGGACCCGGCCGAGGCGGCCGGCTGGTCGCCGAGACGTCACAGCCGTGGGAGCAACGCCCGAGCCACCTCGCGGTACGCCGTGGCCCCCTTCGAGGATCGGGCGGTCGCGAGGATGGAGCGGCCGATGGCCGGAGCCTCCGCGAAACGGATGGTCCGCGGGATGGGCGGCTCCAGGACGGGCACGTCGTAGCGCTCACCCACGTCGGCAAGCACCTCACGGGAGTGGTTGCTGCGCCCGTCGTAGAGGGTCGCGAGGATACCGAGGACGACGAGCTTCTTGTTGAGGAGGCGCTTGACGTCGCGGACCGTGTCGAGCAGCTGCCCCACCCCGCGGTGGCTGAGCATCTCGGCCGGCATCGGGATGATGAGGCCGGTCGGCGGCGGTCAGCGCGTTGAGGGTCAGCACCCCGAGGCTGGGCGAGCAGTCGAGCATGATGACGTCGTAGTCGCGCCGCGCGGGCTCGAGGACCTCACGCAGCACGAACTCCCGGGCGGGCCGGCCGAGCAGGACCGCCTCGGCGCCCGCCAGGTCGATGGTGCTCGGCAGGAGGTCGACGCCGTCCTCGCAGGCCACGATGACCTCGCCCAGCTCGGCCTGACCCAGCAGGACGTCGTGGACCGAGCCCTCGACGGCGTCGGGGTCGACGCCGAGGCTGTAGGTCAGGCAGGCCTGCGCGTCGAGGTCGACGAGGAGGACGCGCTGGCCGAGCTCGGCGAAGGCGGCGCCCAGCGAGGCCACCGAGGTGGTCTTTGCGACGCCGCCCTTCTGGTTCGCGACGGCGATGACCTTCGCCCCGCGCTTGCTGGAGGATGCCACGATCGGGGCCTTCCATCGATGAGCCGGTGTGCCGCCATTCTCGCAGCCGCCGACGGTGGTGACGTCACCCGCCGGACCGGGGCCGCGCAGGGAGGTCGCCGGCCCCCGCACACCGCCGCCGGGACACCCTCAGCCCAGGTCGACGGTCCGCGCCTCGGGCTCCTCGAGCGCCGCCCACCCGGACTTCTCCGGCCCCACGGCCTGGCCCTGCGGGCAGTGCGCGCGGAAGTCGCACCACGGGCAGATCGGTCCGACCCGGGCCGGGAAGAGGGTCGAGTCGGAGCCGGACGAGCCGTGGTCCTGCGTCAGCCCGGCGGGCCTCAGCGGCCACCGAGCGCGCCTGGTCGACCTTGCGGGCCAGCGACTCCGGCGTATGGACGTGTGTCGCGACCGCCCCGGTCGGGACGTGGTGCAGCTCGACGCGCAGGCACCGGCGACGGAACATCTTCCACACGGCCGCGGCATACAGCCCCAGTGGCAGGGAGGTGCGGGCGTCGTCGTCGGTCACCGGCCGCCGACCGGTCTTGTAGTCGACGACGACGAGCTCACCGTCGCGGTCGTCGAGCCGGTCGACGCGCCGCGAGACGGCGAGCCCGTCGGTCGTGAAGGCGACCGTCCGCTCGATGCCGACAGGCTGCGCGGCCGGGTCGACCCCTTCGAGGTATGCCGCGACCTCGGCCTCGGCGCGGTCGCGCCAGCGGCGGCGACTGCTCGGGGTCCCGGAAGCCGGTCTCGATCCAGCCGCGGCGCGACCAGGTCGGCCCCCGCCGCGGGGGTGCGCCGCTCGCCGGGCAGGTCCCACCAGTCGCGCAGCGCGTTGTGAACCGAGTTGCCGAGCGAGGTATGTGCGCGCTGCAGCCGGGGCTGTGGGCGGGGCCGGTCGAGGTACTGGAAGCGGTAGCGCCGGGGGCAGTCGACGAAGGCAAGCAGCCGGGACGGGCTCGCGGCATACAGCCTCGGCGGCAGGCCCGCGAACTCGCCCTGGACCTGCCCGGGCGCCGGTGTCGACATGGTCGGCACGCTACCCGCCCCGACCGTCACCGCAGCCGAGCCGTCCCCAGGCCGCCGGCCGCCGCTGTCGAGGGGAGGCGGCCGCCGGGCTCAGCTGAAGACGATGGTCCGGTCGTGGTTGAGCAGGATCCTGCTCTCGCAGTGCCAGCGCACGGCCCGGGCGAGCACCCGCGACTCGACCTCCTCGCCGGCCCGGACCAGGTCCGCGGGGCCCATCCGGTGGTCGGCGGGGATGACGTCCTGCTCGATGATGGGGCCCTCGTCGAGGGCCGCGGTGACGTAGTGCGCGGTGGCGCCGACCAGCTTGACGCCTCGGGCGTAGGCCTGGTGGTAGGGCTTGGCGCCCTTGAAGCTCGGCAGGAAGGAGTGGTGGATGTTGATGATGCGACCGGGGAGGGTGCGGGCGAGGTCGTCGGACAGGATCTGCATGTAGCGGGCGAGGACGACGAGGTCGATCTCGTGCTCGGCGAGCAGCTCACGGAGCCGGGCCTCCGCCTCGGGCTTGGACCGGGCCGTCACGGGGATGTGGTGGAAGGGCACGCCGTAGGAGCGGACCAGCGGCTCGAGGTCGTCGGTGGTTGGACACGACGAGGGGGACGTCCATCGTCAGGGCTCCGCTGCGCCAGCGGAAGAGCAGGTCGTTGAGGCAGTGGCCGAACCGGCTCACCATGAGCAGGGCCCGGTAGGGGGCGGACGCGTCCCGCAGCTGCCAGTCCATCGACAGGGTTCCGCCGAGGGGGACGAGGGCGTGGTGGAGCGCAGGCTCCTCGGGGCCGCCTGCGCCCACGGAGAACCGGATCCGCATGAAGAACCGGCCGGTGCGGGGGTCGCCGAACTGCTGGCTCTCGTCGATGTTGCCGCCCTGCTCGAACAGCACCCGGGTCACTGCGGCGACGATGCCGGGAGCATCGGGGCAGGAGAGGGTGAGGACGTACGAGCGGGTCGGCACGGACACGGGGTTCCTTTCGGCGTGGGCTCTAGTGTGCCGTCGCGAAGGCGCGCACGCTGTCGGCGACCATCTGCACCGCGATCGCCGACAGGAGCAGACCGGCGATCCGGCTGAGCAGCACGATCCCGCTCTGGCGCAGGACCCGGTCGAGCCCGGAGGCGAACCGCAGGGTGAGCCAGACCAGGACCAGTGCCCCGACCAGGGCCAGTCCCACCGAGGCCACCTCCCAGGCGCCGTGCGCCGAGCGGACGGCCAGCATCGTGGCGACGATCGCGCCGGGCCCGGCGAGCAGCGGGGTGCCGAGCGGGACGAGGGCGACGTTGACCCCGGCATCGGCGTTCTGCTCGCCCTCGGTCCCCGTGAGCAGCTGGAGGGCGACGATGAGCAGCAGCAGCCCGCCGGCGCCCTGGAGCGCGGCCAGCGAGATGTGCAGGTAGTTGAGGATCTGCTGCCCGAACACCGCGAACGAGGCGATGACGACGAGCGCGACGAGCGATGCCCGCCGGGCGGCGCCCGCCCGCTCCCTGGGCGTGAGCGAGCGGGTGAGGCTCAGGAAGACGGGGATCGCACCCGGCGGGTCGAGGATGACGAGCAGGGTCACGAACGCCGACGCCAGCGTATGGAGGTCGATCGGCACCGGGCCAGCGTAGTGGCCGACGGGTCATCGGCCCGGCCAGGCAACCGGCGACGTGCTCCCTCCGTCGTGCAGGGTGCGATGACCGGGCGGGGGCTGGCAGATGGCCGGACACGCCAATGCCGAGCGGGATGCCGCGTTCTCCGAGTTCTCCGCGTTCTCCGCCTTCAAGGGGCAGGCCACCCCCTCGCTCCTGCGCCCGCCCGGCTGCTCACCGGCACCGACGACTCCTCGGCCCAGCAGCTCAAGGCGGCCAGCTGGACCGACGCCGTTGGGAATCGCCACACGACGCCGCTCGCCCGAGCCGGCGAGAGGCGGAGGCGGTCGGCGCGTGACAACCTTTCCCGAGGCTGGGCCGTAGAAGGGGTGAACGAGCCACCGGGCTGAGGAGGGGCACGCTGATGACAGCATCGTCGGACGAGGACTTCGTCGCCTTCGTGCGCGACGCCTCGCCGCGGCTGCTGCGGACCGCATGGTTCGTCTGCGGGGACCCCGTGCAGGCCGAGGAGCTCGTCCAGGCCGCCCTGGAGAAGGTCTACCTCAAGTGGCGACGGATCGACCGGGGCGCGGCGACGGCATACGCCCGCAAGGTCCTCCTCAACCAGCACATCGACACCCGTCGCCGTCGGTCGCGCGAGGTCCTGACCGCCCGGACCCCGGACCGGGCGACGGCGCCGTACCCGGTCGAGGACACCGACTACCTCGTCAGGGCCCTGGCGACCCTGGCGCCGCGCGAACGGCAGGTCGTCGTCCTGCGCTACTACGCCGACGTCTCCGAGGCAGGAGGTCGCCGCCGCCCTCGGCATCGGCCTAGGCACGGTCAAGAGCAGCGCCTCGCGGGGTCTCGCGAAGCTGCGCGAGACCCTTGTCCCCGAGGGAGAGCACCATGGCTGACGACATCAGCACCCTGCTCCACGAGGCCTCGGCCCCGACGATGGGGGTCGACCCGTATGCCGTCCTCGCCGGCGGCCGTCGCCGCCGGCGCCTGCGCCGGTTGGCCGCCATCGGGTCCGCCGCCACCGCGCTGGCCGCGGCCGCGGTCGTCGTCGCCATCGGCGGCCTCGGCGGCTCGAACCAGGCCGCTCCGATCCCCGCCGACCACGGCCACGGAACCCCGGTCTGCGCCACCCTCGGCGGCACCGAGCCCTTCCTCGACAACACGGGGAAGGCGATCCCCGGGCCGTCGAGGTTCGTCGTCGAGGTCGACCCATCGCGGCCGGACAACCTCGGCTACTACACCGTCGACGCGAGCGGGAGACGGACCCTCCTGGCCCGGTCGGCCGTCACGTTGCCCACCGCGGCGAGCTTGACGATGGTGGCGCCGGCCGCCTCCTCGCCCTCGAGCTTGAGCTTGGCGACGAGCAGCGGGACGCGGCCCTCGGTGACCTGGGCCACCGGGTCGGTCGCGCCGCACGTCGTCCTCGGCGTGCTGCCCGCGACGGCCACGCAGTGGATCCTCGTCAACCAGGATGCGTCGAGCGGGTCCCACAGCGACCAGGCCCCACTCGGCGCCACGGGTCTGCAGGCCTTCGTCTCCGTCTACGACAACACGACCGACGCGACGAAGGCCACCGGCCTGGTCTGGCGCGACGAGTCGGGCACGATCTGGGACCAGCACGGCGTCGCGCCGTCGGTGAGGCTGAGTGCGGACGTCGTCGGGTTCGTCGACCCCCGGCTGGACCTGTGGGGCGACTTCAACGCGACCGGCAGCATGTCTGCGCCGATCCGGACGACCGTCAAACCCTCCTTCAGCTGGTCCAGGGGCGACCAGAACACCGCGGCGGTGTACGTCGGCCTGGTCCCGCTCCGAGCGACCGACCCGACCGCCACCTTCGATGCCGGATGCACCCACCGGGTCGGCCCGACGCTCACCCCGGCGGGCGACGGGGCCCACGCCTTCCTCTACGCCAGCTGCCGGCCGCCCAACAGCAGCGTCAACGCGATCACCGGGTTCTCGATCACGGTCGACGGCAAGCAGGTCACGGCCCGCTGACGGGGCGCGGGACGGCATCCGGAGGCCTCGTTCACAGCACCCACACCGCGATGGCCCGTGGGGCAGCCCGTGACGCGGGCGGCGTCACTCGCCGCTGGTCGGGCCGGGCCAGTTCTTGTCCGGCTGGGGAACCGGGCGACCGGGCTGCTCGCCGCCTCGGGCGTCGAGGTAGCTGGCCTTGGGCACCATCACCTTGCGGCGGAAGATGCACACGACCTTCCCGTCCTGGTTGTAGCCGATCGTCTCGACGTACACCACACCGCGGTCGTCCTTGCTCGTGCTCTCCCACTTGTCGAGCACCGTGGTCTGCCCGTAGAGGGTGTCGCCGTGGAAGGTCGGCGCGACATGCCGCAGGCTCTCCACCTCGAGGTTGGCGATGGCCTTGCCCGAGATGTCCGGGACGCTCATGCCGAGCAGCAGGCTGTAGACGTAGTTGCCGACGACGACGTTCCTGCCGAACTGGGTGGTCTCCCCGGCGTAGTTGGCGTCGAGGTGGAGGGGATGGTGGTTCATCGTCAGCAGGCAGAACAGGTGGTCGTCGTACTCGGTCACCGTCTTGCCAGGCCAGTGCTGGTAGGTCGCCCCGACCTCGAACTCCTCATAGCTGCGTCCGAACTGCATGCCCGCCTCCTGCTCTGCCCGGCCTCGCCGGGGGGTGTGCCACCATCCTCGCGTGCGCCGCAGCATAGCGACGACCCGGAGCCCGGATGCCGGGTGGGCCTGCTCACAGCCCCCGACGTCCGCCCGCGATCTCTGTCCTCCCATGCCGGCTGAGAAGTCACCATCTGGCTGAGAAGCTACCCAGCCAGATGGTGACTTCTCAGCCACCCACCACCGGGCGTCACCGACGCGCCTCGCGCGCCAGCGACCGCGCCAGGGCCACCCGGATCCGCCGGGCCACCTCGGCCGGGTCCTCGAGGTCACTCCAGATGATCCTGACCACCTCGTACCCCAGGTCGACGAGCCGGGACTCGCGCGCCTTCTCGGCAGCCAGGGCGGCGGCACCCTCGCGGCCCCCGTACTTGGCCATCCCGTCGAACTCGACGACGACCCGCCCCGCCACGAGGAAGTCGACCCGGCCGACGAACCCCCGGGTATCTGCCAGCGCCCGCTGCGACTCCACCGAGAGACCGAGGTCACGCAGCAGCAGCCGGGTCCGGGTCTCCCCGACCGACTCGCAGGCCGGGTCGACCAGCCGGACGGCGGCCTCCGCCCGCGCCCGCCTCCCCGGCGGCACCCACGCGAGCGCGGCCTCGAGGTCGGGCACCGTGCACAGCCCGGCGTGCACCGCGTCGTCCATGGCGCACACACCGGGGACCACCCCCGAGGTCGCCGCCACCTGGACGGCTGCGATCGCCGGTGCCACGGCCAGGGCACCACGGGCCAGCACGACCGCCGCCCCAGCCGGCATGGGGTGGATGCGCAGACCGTTGACGACGTTGGAGGTCTCGACCCGCGAACACACGTCGATCCGGGCGAGGTTCACCCCGTGGAGCGGCAGCACGTGCAGGGCGGCCGCTGCGTGATGGCTCGCGCAGTCGCGACGGGGGCGGGTCAGCAGGACCGCCCGCACCCGGAGGCGATATCGGTCGTCGGGCGGCAGCCCGGCATACGCCTCTCCGAGGATGTATGCCGCCCGGCGCGGGCGCACCAGCGCACCGGCACGCACGAGCCGGGACAGGCTGACCGACGCAACGCCGACCCGCTCGGCCTGGGCCGCCGCGAACACCCCGCCCTGGGCGCGGGCCAGGGCCAGCAGACGTGCGTTCATGCGAGCGACGGTCCCGGTGGGCCGGGCCGTTGGCGACCCGCCACCGCGCATCTGTGGACTGCCCGGCCCCGGCCCAGGCCCTGTGGACAAGGGACCCGCCTGCCCCCCGCCCAGGCGAGGGAGGGGTGCGCGCACGAGACGGGGCGTCGACCACGCCGGGCGGCGACGGGAGCTACCTTCTGGCTGAGAAGTCACCATCTGGCTGAGAAGGTACTCAGCCGGTTGGTGACTTCTCAGCCGAGACGGCAGTCGGGCCGCCGACGCGCGGCATCCGGGGCGGGCCCTGGCGGCCAGGTGGCCGGGCGGTCCGACATGATGGGCTGATGAGCACCATCGTCTTCGTCCACGCCCACCCGGACGACGAGGCCTCGCAGACGTCCGGGTCGATGGCCCGGGCCGCCGACCAGGGCGACCGGGTCGTCGTCGTCTTCGCGACGAACGGCGACCACGGCGAGGCACCGGCCGACCTGGCCCCGGGCGAGACCGTCGTCGACCGCCGGCGCGTCGAGGCGGCCCGCTCGGCCGAGGTGCTCGGCGTCGCGCGGGTGGTCTGGCTCGGGTACTCCGACTCGGGCATGACCGGCTGGGCACAGAACGACGACGCGTCCTCGCTGCACCGCGCAGACCTCGACGAGGCAGGCCAGCGGCTGGCGGACATCCTCGACGAGGAGGGTGCCGACGTGCTCGTCGGCTACGACTGGCACGGCGGCTACGGCCACCCCGACCACGTCCGGGTCCATCACCTCACCCACTGCGGGGCCGATCTCGCCCAGCGCCGCCCACGGGTTCTCGAGTCGACGTTGAACCGGGACGCGATGCGTCGCATGTTCGAGATGGGCAAGGCCGCCGGGATGGCCGACACCGAGTTCGACCCGGACGCCCCGATGGACGACGGCAACCCCCTCGGCACACCCGAGGCCGAGATCCACTGGCGGGTCGACGTGTCCGACTTCGTCGCCCAGCGACGGGCCTCACTCGAGGCGCACCGGAGCCAGGCCACCGACATCGGGATGTTCCTCGCCATCCCGCCAGAGGTCTTCGCCGTCATGTTCGGTGCCGAGTTCTACATCGAGCCGGGCCTCGAGCCCGGCATCCGCGACGGGTGGCCGTTCACCCCCGTGAACCGCACCTGAGCCGCGGCAGGCCCGGCAGGACGGGGCGGGCGCGCGACGCCGCCCGCCGCTAGTCTCGCGGTCATGGCGGACTTCGTTGGAGCGGTCGACCAGGGGACGACGAGCACCCGGTTCATGATCTTCGACCACGACGGGCGCGTGGTCGCCCGCCACCAGCTCGAGCACGAGCAGATCCTCCCCCGGGCCGGCTGGGTCGAGCACAACCCGCTGGAGATCTGGGACCGAACCCGGACCGTCATCGGCACCGCGGCCACGAGCGCGGGCATCTCGATGAGTGACCTCGCCGCCATCGGAGTGACCAACCAGCGAGAGACGACCATCGTCTGGGACCGGCGCACCGGACGCCCCTTCCACAACGCCCTTGTCTGGCAGGACACCCGGACGGCCTCCATCGCCGCGGCGCTGGACCGCGACGGCCGCGGCGAGGTCATCCGGCACAAGGCCGGCCTGCCCCCCGCCGCCTACTTCTCGGGCGGCAAGCTGCAGTGGCTGCTCGAGAACGTCGACGGCCTGCGCGCCGCGGCCGAACGCGGAGACGCGCTCTTCGGGACCCCCGACACGTGGGTCGTGTGGAACCTCACCGGAGGGCCCGACGGTGGCGTGCACGCCACCGACGTGACGAATGCGAGCCGAACGATGCTGATGGACCTGACGACCCTCGACTGGGACGACGAGCTCCTCGGCCTGTTCGGTGTCCCCCGCGCGATGCTCCCCGGCATCAGTCCCTCCAGCCACGCCACGGCATACGGCCGGACCCCGGCCGAGAAGGGCCTGGCCGACGTTCCGATCACCGGCGTGCTCGGCGACCAGCACGCGGCAACCGTCGGCCAGGTCTGCTTCGAGCCCGGCGAGGCCAAGAACACCTACGGCACCGGCAACTTCCTCCTGCTCAACACCGGCACCGAGATCGTCCGCAGCAAGAACGGGCTCATCACTACCGTGGCATACCAGCTGGGCGACGCCGACCCGGTGTACGCGCTCGAGGGCTCGATCGCCGTCACGGGCAGCGCCGTGCAGTGGCTGCGCGACCAGCTCGGGATCATCTCCGACGCGAGCGAGGTCGAGGCGCTCGCGGCGAGCGTCGAGGACAACGGCGGCGTCTACTTCGTGCCCGCCTTCTCCGGCCTCTTCGCGCCCTACTGGCGCAGTGACGCCCGCGGGGTCGTCGTCGGGCTGTCGCGGTTCAACACCAAGGCACACCTGGCGCGGGCCACCCTCGAGGCGATCTGCTACCAGTCCACGCGACGTCATCGACGCGATGGAGGCCGACTCCGGCGTGCGGCTCGAGACCCTCAAGGTCGACGGCGGCGTGACCGCCAACGCCCTCGCCATGCAGCTGCAGGCCGACGTCCTCGGCGTCCCCGTCTCACGGCCCGTCGTCGCCGAGACGACGGCGCTCGGAGCGGCGTATGCCGCGGGTCTGGCCGTCGGGTTCTGGACCGGCACCGACGAGCTTCGAGCGAAGTGGGCCGAGGACCGCCGGTGGGAGCCGAGCTGGGACGAGCCGCGCCGCCAGCGCGGGTATGCCGAGTGGCACAAGGCTGTGGACCGCACCCTCGGCTGGGTCGACGTCGACTAGGCAACACGGGCCCCCTTCCACGACATCGGCGCCCCGAGGGGGAGTGGACCGGGAGGGCAGACGTGCAGGTCAGGACGGTGGCCGCCGCAGGGCCTGGCGGCGGATCTTGCCGTTGGGCGTGCGCGGCACGGCGTCGACGAACCGCACCTGCCTCGGGCACTTGTAGGCCGCGATGTGCGCCCTGGCGTGTGACAGCACGGACGCCTCCTCGGGGCTCCCCGCCCCCGCTCCACCCGACCACACGACGAACGCCGTGACGATGCTCAGCCCGTCGCGGACCGGAACCTCGGTGACGGCGACATCGGCGACGCCCGGATGTCCCATGAGGCAGTGCTCGACCTCGATGGGTGAGACGCGGTAGCCCATGGACGTCATGACGTCGTCGGCCCGACCGTGGTGGACGACGTACCCGTCGGGGTCGAGGTGGACCAGGTCACCGCTGACGAACCACTCGCCGCGCAGCGCCTCGGCGTCCTCCTCCGGACGGCGCCAGTAGCCCTGCATGAGGCCGGGGTCGCTGCGGTGCACGGCGAGCAGACCGGTCTCGCCCGCGGGCAGGGGCTCGTCGCCGCCGTCCACCGGCAGGACGGCCACCCGGCGTCCCGGCTGGGGTCGGCCGGGGCTTCCCGGGCGCGTCGGCACGGCGGGTGAGGAGGACACGAAGGTCGAGATCTCGCTCATGCCGAGGGCCTCGAACAGGCCCCGCCCGGTGGCCTCCCGCCACCGCTGCCACAGGGCCGGGCTGAGCGCCTCTCCGGCCGTCAGGCCGTGCCGCAGCGAGGGCAGGTCGCCGGGCCCCAGGTCGACCCGGTCGAGCAGCTGGCGGTAGACCCCCGGGACGGCCGCGAAGACCGTCGCGCCCGTCGCGTGGATGACCCGCGGCCACACCGTCGGGTCCCGCTCCCCGCTGTAGAGCACCGCGCCGGCTCCGACGGCCCACGGGTCGGTGAGTCCCACGCCGAGGGTGTAGGTCCACCCGAACGCTCCCGCGTGCAGCATGAGGTCGCCGGCGCCGATGCCGGACCACCCGGCATACATCGGCCGTCGTCCCCAGGCGGAGCGGTGCGCGTGCAGGACGCCCTTGGGCACCCCGGTCGTCCCGGAGGTGTAGACGAGGAAGGCCGGGTCCCAGGCCGCGGTATCCAGGTATGCCGCTCGCTCGCCCGCCGCACGCCAGCGGGCCACGTCCTCGGCCCGCACCCGTGGGTGGGGGACGTCGACGTCGAGGTCCTCGCTCACCGCGAGCGCCGCCGCCCCACTGTCCTCCAGGACGAACGCCACCTCTTCGGCGGTCAGCTGCGGCGAGGTCGGGACCGCGACGATCCCAGCGGCGAGGGCGCCGAAGAAGAGCAGGGCGACCTCGCTCGTGTTGCCCATCCGCAGGACGAGCCGGTCCCCCGGCCGCAGCCCGCGGCGCGCCAGACCGGCCGCACAGGCCCGGACCGCGTCGTCGAGCTCGCCGAAGGTCCACCGTTCGGCGTCCCGCAGCGGGTCGTGCCCATCGCGGACGACGAGCAGCGCGTCCTGGCCAGCCGGCCGGTGCGCTGCCGGGCCCAGGCAGTAGCGCGCCATGTTGAACCTGGAGGGGACGGCCTGCACACGGCGAGCCTACGAGCAGGACCTCGGGCCCGACGAGGCCGCCCACCTCCGGGCCGCACCCCGCGGTGGCACAGGGAAGCCCCCGGACCTGGCGTCCGGGGGCTCGGCGTCAGCGGCGCGGGGTGCGCCGCTCAGTGGTGGTGGGCGCTGTGGTGCGATGGGCGCGAGAAGCGGTCGTGGCTCGTCGACGAGGTCGACCGGGTCCGCTGCGAGGGGACGCTGGTGTGCGTGGCCGCCTTCTTGGCGCTGTCCTTGCCGTCCTGGTGGACCAGGGTGGCCCACCAGCTCGAGGAGGTCCTGTTCGGCCACGACGCGGGGCCCGAGGCGGTGCGGGCGCTCGAGGTCCGGATCTGCGTCGTCGATGCGGTTCCCGGCCGCAGGATCGTGCAGGAGGTACGGTCCCCACTGCTGCCGGTTGCACGCGAGGAGTCGGGGGCAACCGTGCTCGGCGTCGAGCCAAACCGAGAGGTGAGCGTCGCCGTGCTCGTCGCCACCGTCACGGTGCTCCCCCCGGCGATGGTCTGCACCGAGCCGTCCGAGGTCGTTCCGGTCGAGGCGCCGGTGGCGGTCGTGACCCCCGTCCGGCCCCCTGGGGTGAAGGTCGCCGGCGTGGCGGTCGCGGTGCCCCCGGTCGGTGTCGAGCCGGTCGCCGTGACCGTCCGCCGCACCGGAGCAGACCCCGGCACGGGGATGGCTACCACACCGTCCGTCGCCGCCGTCACGTGGTCAGGTGCCGTCAGAGCCCACCCGAGGATGGTGGGTCCAGGAGTCGAGATCGAGTCCGGAGACAGACCCCCTGAGGACGCTGCGACCGCACCCACCAGTGCCGCCGCTGAGACGACTGCACTCCGCGCAAACCGAACCCGCAGGACGCTGTGTATCACATTTCGTCCCATAGAAACGGATTCTGGCACACCCCACGGTGACCCCGCTGAGAGATGGGGAATCTCACCTTTCTCGCAGGTCAGGAGGGTCGTGCGGGGTGTGTGTGACGAGTGAGCCGAGGCGCTCGCTCGAACCGCCGTGCAGGGGCGAGGGAGGTCGCCCGGCCGTCGGCGGGAACGGTCCTCACGACACCCGCGAAGGCCCGACCTGGGCAGCCCCGTCCCAGCCACGGCGCCGTCTCACTGCACGGGTGTCACGGTCCTACGCATCGAGGTGATGATGCGCGAGTAGTCCCCGGTCGGGGACTGCCCCAGCACTGCCGCCCACTCGGGGACGAGCTCAGCCTCGTAGTGGTGGCCCTGCCCGCTGGGGGCGTCGACGGCGATGGGCAGGTCCATCGTCAGCTGCCAGAAGGTCACGATCGGGATCCACGTGACGTCGGGGTTGACGTCGCGGCCACGCGGCTCGCGCAGCCAGTCCGGCTGCTGGAAGGCAAGCGAGGTGTCCCACCACACGACCGGGTCGGACGGGTGCTGGGCGTAGACGAACCGGGGGTACTGCCAGGTCCCGAAGGGCCGGCCGTAGTAGTCGCGGACGAGGTCGGCGGGCGACGTGGCGAATCGGATGTGCCGGCCGTCGTCGACGACAGGGGCGATCTCGGGCGACCCCGGGGTGCGGTCGGCCACGAGCCGCCGGGCGAGGTCGGTGAAGGACGGCGTGCCCACCCACACCCCGCCCTCGGCCCGGGTGAGCATGTCCTCGACACCGGTGAAGGCGCCCTGCCCGCCGTACGAGCCGAGCGACTCGCCGCCGACGACCAGGAGGGGGCGGTGGTCGGCCGGCAGCGCGCGCCAGGCGGCGTACACGGCGTCGAAGAGGGCCTTCCCGGCAGCGGGCGGGGTCTGCCGGTCGGCGAGGAAGGACAGACCGCTCGGCAGGTAGGAGTACTGCATCGCGGCGATGGCACAGTCGCCCCCGGTGAGGTACTCGATCGACTGCGCCGACCAGTCGTCCACCCAGCCCGTCCCGGTCGTCGTCATGACGGCCAGGACCTTCCTGTCGAACCCCCCGGTCCGACGCAGCTCTGCGACGACGGCGTTGGCGGTCTGTGCGATGGAGCGCACCTTCGCCGTCGCCCCGTCGCTCGACAGCCCGGCATACACCCGGATCGGCTCCTGGGCCGGCTCGCCCGTCGCAGCGGCGATCTGCCGCACCGTCGCGCCGCTCGAGACGAAGAGCTGGCCCTGGAAGCCCAGGCTGGCCCAGGTCTGTGACGACGCCGGGCTTCCTGACCGCATCGGGGACGTGGGGGCGGAGCGGCCGGCGGGCGGCGTGCTGTTGACAGCGGCCGCGAGGCGCCCGCCGGCCTCGAGCGACTCCTTGAAGACCACCTGGTTCGCAACCCAGGCGACCACAAGGGTGACCAGGAGGGCGGCGAGGATGGTGGAGACCTGTGGTGGCAGCACCCCCCGGGCGACGCCGGCGAGACGCCGGGTGAGCCAGCGCAGCAGCCGGGCCACCGCGACGATGAGGACGGCGATGACCAGCGCGAGAGCGACGGCGCGCGGCCAGTCCAGTGGGCCGGGAGGGCTCATCCCCACCAGCGCGGCCGTTCGGCCCTGGGCCCGGACGTTGAGGGTGGTGATGTCGACGACGAGAGCGGCTCCGACGACGTAGGACCCGATCCGCAGCACCCGGCCCGGGGTCCGCCCGATGGACAGCTTGAGGTCGACGAGGGAAGCCAACCGAGCCGCCGCCCACCCGAGAAGGACCCCGATCCCGTACCCGGTCGCGGCGCAGATGCCGCTGACCATGGCCTGGTAGTACCAGGTGCGAGGGAGCAGGCTCGGTGAGGTGGAGATGAGGAAGTAGCCCGCCGCGAAGAGGAGGCCGAGGGCCGAGTACGCGTTCCACGGCCGCAGCTCCCGCAGCCGGGTCCCCCACGGCCGCGGTGACCGCTGCCGGGTGCGAAGCATGGTCCTCAGCGTAGTTGTCGCAGGCTGGGCGCCCGGCCGCGGGCAGGGGCGGCCGCCCACCCCCGCATGCGACGATGGCCCGGTGAGCGAAGAGCAGAAGAAGGCCGACAACCGCGCACGTCCCACGACCGACGAGTTCCGCGCGTTCGTCCGCGAGGGCTGGGCACCGCGTGGGTCGGCCGTCGCGGCGCCGTCCCCCGCCGCGCCGTATGCCGCGGCCCGCCGCGACCGCATCAGCGCGGCATACCCCGGGCAGCGGCTGGTCGTCCCCGCAGGTGGCCTCAAGGTCCGCAGCAACGACACCGACTACGTCTTCCGGCCGCACAGTGCCTTCGCCCACCTCACGGGGCTGGGCGCCGACCGGGAGCCCGACGCCGTCCTCGTCCTCGAGCCCCGCTCGGACGCCGACGGCGGCGGCCACGACGCCATCCTCTACCTGCGCCCGCTCGCCGACCGCGACAGCGACGAGTTCTTCGACGACTCGCGATACGGCGAGTTCTGGGTCGGCGCGCGGCCCTCGCTCGCTGACATCGAGCGCGAGCTGGGGCTGACCGCCAGCCCCGTCGACGAGCTGGAGACCGCCGTGGCCAAGGACGCCGGCGAGGTCGCCGTCCGGCTGGTCCGCGACGCCGACCGCGAGCTCACCGCCCGGCTCGATTCCGCCCGCGTCGAGAACGGCGCCCAGGCGGAGACCCTGGAAGACCAGGACGATGCCCTCGCCCACGACCTGTCCCTCCTGCGGATGGTCAAGGACGAGCATGAGGTCGAGCAGATGCGCGAGGCCGTGGCCGCCACGCAGCGCGGGTTCGAGGCGGTCATCGCCGACCTGGCCCGGGCGCTCGAGGAGGGCCGCGGCGAGCGCTGGGTCGAGGGCGTGTTCGGGCTCCACGCCCGGCACGCCGGCAACGGTGTCGGCTACGACTCGATCTGCGCCGCCGGCGACCACGCCAACACCCTGCACTGGATCAAGAACACCGGTGACATTGCCGTCGACGACCTCATCCTGCTCGACGCCGGCGTGGAGGTCGACAGCCTCTATACGGCGGACATCACCCGCACCCTGCCCGCGTCGGGCACCTTCACCGAGGCCCAGCGCGAGATCTACGACGCGGTGTATGCCGCCCAGTCGGCCGGGATCGCGGCGGTCAGGCCGGGCGCGAAGTTCTCCGACGTCCACGAGGCCGCGATCCGGGTCATCGCCGAGCATCTGCACGGCTGGGGGCTGCTCCCGGAGGGCGTCTCGGTCGAGGACAGCCTCGACGCCGAGCACGGGCAGTTCCACCGGCGCTGGATGGTGCACGGGACGTCGCACCACCTCGGGATCGACGTGCACGACTGCGCGCTGGCCACGCGTGAGGAGTACCGCGACGCGGAGCTCGAGGCGGGCATGGTCCTCACCGTCGAGCCGGGCCTGTACTTCAAGGCCGACGACCTCAAGGCGCCGCAGCGGTTCCGCGGGGTGGGGGTGCGGATCGAGGACGACGTGCTCGTCACCGAGGACGGCTGCGAGGTGCTGTCCGCCGACATGCCGCGCAGCAGCGCCGACGTGGAGGCGTGGATCGCGCGGGTCCAGGGGCGCTAGTCCCACCGGCCCTGCCTGAGGTTGGGCGCCGGCGCCGCAGGGTCGAGCCGCCGTCAGCGGCGGCCGGCGACATCGAGGAGCCGGGCCTGCTCGACACCGGCGCCGGCGAGTACCCCGTCGAGAAGCCTTCGGCCGGCGGCCCGCTCGGGGGGTGCGTCAGGCCACGCAACGTGAGCGGCTCGCCTCGCAGTGGCGCAGGTCGCGGATGAGCTCCCTGCTGCGGGGAGCCAGCCGAACGGCACACCGGGCCTCCGGCGTTCGGCCGGATCTGGGCGCACACACGCGTCGCCCGCCACAAATACCCCACGGGACACGTCGATATCGGCCCTCAGACGGCGCCTCGCTGCGAAGATCGGTCCATGCACCCCGCGCGCTCAGGACGAGGCCGGGCCGTTCTCCACCTTGCCACGGCCCTGCTCGTGGCGCTCCTGGTCGCCGTCGGATGGCTTGCGGCCCTCGCCCTCGCCTCGTCGAAGACCTCCATCGCCGCCGTCTCCGCGGGGGTCTTCGTCGTCCTCTTCGTCCTGCTGGTCCTCGTGATTCGACCGCTCGTCTCCGGGGGGCCGAAGCGCCCGGCGTCGGCGACCGGCCTGTCGCTACCCGAGGCACAGCACCCGGCCCTGTGGGCCGAGGTGCGCCAGGTCGCCACGACCGTCGAGGTGCCCCAGCCAGACCGGATCGTGCTGACCGCCGATGTCGGGGCCCGCGTGACCCGACATCCCGAGTCCAGCGAGCTCACCCTGGGCCTTCCGCTGCTGGCCAGCCTGACCGTCTCGGAGCTGCGCGCGCTCCTCGCCCACGAGTTCGGCCGGGTCCACGACCCGGAGGCCCCCGACGACGGCTGGCAGGCCGACGAGGTCGCCGCCAGGGTGGCCGGTCCGGAGGCCGGGGGCGCGGCCCTCCGCCGTGTGCTGGCGACCCAGATCGCCTGGGGCTGGCTGACCGAACGGTTCGTGCCGCTGGCAGCCGCCGCGGGCCGCCGCCCACACCTCGTCGAAGGGATGCGCCGGGTCGTGGACGCGAACGGCCCGGCGCTCGCCGGCGCTGCCGACGAGGGCCTGCAGGCCGGGGTGCGCGGCATCTGGCCGGCGAGCCATCCCCCGCTCAAGGATCGCATCGTGCGGTTCGAGATCCAGGCCCGAGCGCTGGCGTTGCTCCTCGACGGCGAGCAGCCCGCGCGCCCCAAGGACGACCGGCTCGCCACCGAGTTGCTCGAGAGGGGCGACGACGGGCTGGACATCGTCGAGCGGGCCCTGATCGGGTCGGAGGACCCGGCGGCGTCCTGGGACGATGTGGCGCGACTCGGCGTGCCCGCCATGCTCTCCGCCGACGCCGCCCCCCTGATGTCGTCCACTGCCGGGCGCAGGGGCCTCGGCAATGTGCTCGACGAGCTGGCTGGTGGGCGCTCGGCCGCTCTCGCCGCGCCTCTGGTCGACGGGTCGGTCCCCCGCAAGGAACGTCCCCAGGCCGGGCAGGAAGCCCTCGTGCGGGCGTTGACAGCGGGCATCGCCCACCGGCTCGTCGCAACCGGCCGGGCTCGTCCGGTTCTGGACTGGACGGCATCCTGGCTGCTCGTCAACGAGGCGGGCGATCCGCGCGGCGTCGCCGACTCGGTCACCGCCGCCGTGGCGGACCCCTCCGGCGTGGCGCCGCTGCGACAGCTGCTGGACGCGTGGGGTCTGGACCTCGACACCCCACCGCCGACCGAAGCACGCGCCCGCAGCAAGCGCGCCGACTCCGGGCGCCGGTCGCGCCGCCTCGGCCGCGGCGGCGAGGCTGCGGTCCCTCCTGAGCCCATCGTCGCGGCAGAGCCGGAGCCACCGCCCGCTCCCGAGCCCGTGGCCGAGGCGGCCCCTGACCGTCTCGTCATGCCCGAACCCGAGCCTATCGACCTCCCCGTACCTGAGCCGGTGGCCGAAGCGGCGTTCGAGCCTCTCGTCATGCCCGAACCGGAGCCCGAACCCGACCCGAACCGGAGCCTGTGCCCGAACCCGAGCCCGAACCGGAGCCCGAACCCGAGCCCGAACCCGAGCCCGCCCGAACCCGAGCCCGAACCCGAACCCGAACCCGAACCCGAACCCGAACCCGAACCCGAACCCGAACCCGAACCCGAACCCGAACCCGAACCCGAGCCCGACCCGAGCCCGTCTTGTCCCCGAGCCAGAGCCCGTCTTCCCCCGAGCCCCAGCCCGAACCGGAGCCCGAACCCGAACCGGAGCCAGAGCCCGTCTTCTTCCCCGAGCCCCAGCCCGAACCCGAGCCCGAGCCCGAACCGGAGCCCGAACCGGAGCCCGAGCCCCGAACCCGAGCCCGAACCCGAACCCGAGCCCGAACCGGAGCCCCAGCCCGAACCGGAGCCCCAGCCCGAACCGGAGCCCGAACCCGAGCCCGAACCCGAACCCGAGCCCGAACCCGAACCCGAACCCGAACCCGAACCCGAACCCGAGCCCGAACCCGAGCCCGAGCCCGAGCCCGTCGTTGTCCCCGAGCCAGAGCCCGTCTTGTTCCCCGAGCCCCAGCCCGAACCCGAGCCCGAGCCCGAGCCCGAACCCGTCGTTGTCCCCGAGCCAGAGCCCGTCTTCTTCCCCGAGCCCCAGCCCGAACCCGAGCCCGAGCCCGAACCGGAGCCCCAGCCCGAACCGGAGCCCGAACCCGAACCCGAGCCCGAACCCGAGCCGTTGCCCCGAGCCAGAGCCCGTCTTCTTCCCCGAGCCCAGCCCGAACCCGAGCCCGAGCCCGAACCGGAGCCCCAGCCCGAACCGGAGCCCGAACCCGAACCCGAACCCGAACCGGAGCCCGAACCCGAACCCGAGCCCCAGCCCGTCGTTGTCCCCGAGCCAGAGCCCGTCTTCTTCCCCGAGCCCCAGCCCGAACCCGAGCCCCAGCCCGAACCCGAGCCCGAGCCCGTGCCCGAGCCAGAGCCCCTCTTCTTCCCCGAGCCCGAGCCCGAACCCGAGCCCGAGCCCGAACCCGAGCCCCAGCCCGAACCCGAGCCCGAACCCGAACCCGAGCCCGAACCCGAGCCCGAGCCCGAACCCGAGCCGGAGCCCGAACCCGAGCCCGAACCCGAACCCGAGCCCGAACCCGAGCCCGAGCCCGAACCCGACCCCAGCCCGAACCCGAGCCCGAGCCCGAACCGGAGCCCGAACCCGAGCCCGAACCCGAACCGGAGCCCGAGCCCGAACCCGAACCGGAGCCCGAACCCGGAGCCCGAACCCGAACCGGTGCCAGAGCCCGTTGTTGTCCCGAGCCCGAGCCCCAGCCCGAACCGGAGCCGGAGCCCGAGCCCGTTTCTTTCCCCGAACCCGAACCTCGGCCCGCCCAGGTGGTTCAGCGAGCGGCGCCGCCACCACCGACGGCCGCGCCCGTGCCGCGCGCGGTCCTCACCCGGCTGTCCGCCCCGCAGACCGATGAGGACGTCGATCTCGTCATCTGTGACCTGGGCCTGCTGCTGCTCCCGGTGCTGGCCCGCCCGGCGGCAAGCGGCCGCGGCCGGAGCCGCAAGTCCGGCCCGGAGAAGCGCGCCGAGACCGAGCGGGCCGAGACCCTCATGGAGGGCAGCTTCGCCGGTCTGCGGGCGCGTCCGGGCGCCGGGTGGCTCCGGGCGGAGGACATCCTGGGCGCGCGGCTGCGCAAGCGCCCGAAGTGGCAACTGACGCTCGACCTACCCGACGGCGAGCCCCTGGTTCTCCACGCCCACCCGCTGACCACCGACCTCGGTGGCGCCGCCGACGCCCTCTCGGGCCTGCTCGGCCCCCGGCTCCAGCGCTGACCGGACACCGTCCACAGGCTGGCCGGCCGCCGCCGACTCCTCTCGGGCGGTCGGCTCGCGGATCGGGCGGTCAGCCCGCCACCGGTGGCTGCGGCGGCACGGCGCCCTGCCCGTGCTCGTTGCGCTGCGCCTGGGCGGTGGCACGCTCGGCCTCCTGGGCCCGGCGCACCTCCTCCTGGGCGGCGCGCAGCGGGTCCATCTCGGCGAGCATCTCCCGCCCGCGCTGGGCGTGCTTGTGCTCGCAGAGCACCTCGTACTTGGTTGCGACCACCTGGCTGACCGAGGTGAAGTCGCGCTGGCCACCTGTGAGGGCATAGCCGATGAACGCCCAGATCGCCCCGAACACCGAACCCATGATGACCGTCGCGAGGACCGAGACGACCGAGAAGCCTTGGGTGTCGAACATCGCGAAGATGAAGCCCACGAAGAAGCCCAGCCAGGCGCCAGACAGGGTCCCGGCACCGACCGCCCGCCCCCGGGTGAGCCGACCGGTGACCCGCTCGAGCAGCTTGAGGTCCGTCCCGACGATGAGGACGTCCCGCACGGGGAACTCATGGTCGGACAGGTAGTCGACTGCACGCTGCGCGTCCTCGTACCGCTCGAACACACCCAGGGACAGGGGGTACTCCAGCGAGAGTGCAGCGCGGGCTCCGGGTCCGATACTGCGATGCGGCTGTGTGCTCATGGGATCAGTGTCTCAAAGGTCGCTGGGCGTGCGCTGTGGCGCGGCTTGCGGCATACCGTATGCCGCAGCGCAGCCGGCGCCGCACCTCGGCACGAGGCATACCCGCCGCTCCGGCCAGGTCAGCCCTTGAGCGCGTAGTCCTCGAGGAGGCGTCGGCCGATGATCATCTTCTGGATCTCGGCCGTACCCTCGCCGATGAGGAGCATCGGGGCCTCGCGGTAGAGCCGCTCGATCTCGTACTCCTTGGAGTAGCCGTAGCCGCCGTGGATCCGGAACGACTGCTCGACGACGTCGGCGCACAGCTCGCTCGCGAGGTACTTCGCCATCCCGGACTCCAGGTCGTTGCGCTGCCCGGAGTCCTTCAGCCGGGCCGCCTTGACCATCATCTGGTGAGCGGCCTCGACCTTGGTCGCCATGTCGGCCAACCGGAACAGGATCGCCTGGTGCTGGGCGATCTTCTTCCCGAACGTCTCCCGCTGCTGCGCGTAGGAGATGCCGAGCTCGAACGCCCGCAGCGACACCCCGCAGGCCCGGGCTGCGACGTTGACCCGGCCCACCTCGACGCCGTCCATCATCTGGTAGAAGCCCTTGCCGGGCTCTCCGCCAAGGATCTGCGCCGACGTCGTGGCGTAGTTCTCGAGGATGAGCTCGGTGGTGTCGACGCCCTTGTAGCCCATCTTGTCGAGCTTGCCGGGGATGGTGACACCCGGCGCGACCTGGCCGAAGCCCGGCTCCTTGTCGACGAGGAACGCCGACATGTTCTTGTAGGGGCTGCCACCGCCGACGTCGGTCTTGACCAGGACCGCGACGAGGTTGGCCGAGCCGCCGTTGGTGAGCCACATCTTCTGCGCGTCGACCGTCCAGGCGTCCGCGTCGCCGCGAACCGCCTTGGACTTGATCGCCGCGACGTCGGACCCGAGCCCGGGCTCGGACATCGAGAACGCCCCGCGGATCTCGCCGGTCGCCATCTTGGGCAGGTAACGCTGCTTCTGCTCCTCGGTGCCGTGCTGGATGAGCAGGTACGCGACGATGAAGTGGGTGTTGATGATCCCCGACACCGACATCCAGCCACGGGCGATCTCCTCGACCGTCAGGGCGTACGTGAGCAGGGACTCCCCCAACCCGCCGTACTCCTCGGGGATCATCAGCCCGAAGATCCCCATCTCCTTCATGCCCTCGACGATCTCGGTGGGGTACTCGTCGGCATGCTCCAGCTCGTTCGCCACCGGGATGATCTGCTCGTCGACGAACTCGCGTACCAGCTTGATGAGCTCGCCCTGCTCCTCGGTCAGGCCGTCGGTCTGCTGCAGTCGGGACATACGTCGATCGCCACCTTGGGTCTGGGTCACGGGAGTCGTGAGCAGAGTATGCCGCCCGGGGGTCCCTCGGCGAGGCGGCGGCCGGGTGAGGCACCCCACGTGCCGTCCTCAGCGACGAGCGGCTGCGGCACGCACGGCCTCCAGGCTGCGCCGGACGTCGTTCTCGGTCGTCGACCAGTTGCTCACCGACACCCGCAGGACCGCCCGGCCCCGCCACCGCGACCCGGTGAGCCACGCCGTCCCGTCGGCGAGCAGGGCGTCGACGACCGCGCGGGTCCGCTCGTCCGCGCCGAACGCGGCCGACACCTGGGTGAAGACGACGTCGTTGAGGACCTCGACGTCGTCGATCGCCGCCAGCCCGTCGGCGAAGGTTCGGGCGTGCGCGCAGAGCCGGTCGACGAGATCGGCGACGCCCGCGCGGCCCAGGCTCCGCAGCACTGCCCAGACCGGCACGGCACGCGCCCGCCTCGACAGCTCCGGCACCAGCTCGAACGGGTCACCGGCCGCGTCCTGGATGAGGTAGTCCCCGTGCATCCCCATCGCCGCCCGGAGGTCCGCCGGCTCGCGGACGACCGCGATCCCGCAGTCGTACGGGACGTTGAGGGTCTTGTGGGCGTCCGTCGCCCACGAGTCGGCCCCCCCGTGTCCCTCGACGAGATACCGGTGGCGAGGGCTTGCCGCGGCGAACAGCCCGAACGCACCGTCGATGTGGACCCAGGCGCCGTACGAGTGCGCCACGTCCACTGCCGCCGAGAAGGGGTCGAAGCCCCCGGAGTGGATGTTCCCGGCCTGGAGCGCGACGACGGTGGGCCGGGGGTCGCCGGAGGCGAGCGCCGCCTCGAGCGCGTCGACGCGGATCCGGCCCTGGTCGTCCGCGGGGATCTCCTCGGGTGCCCCGAGGCCCAGGTAGCGCAGGGTGAGGTCGACCGAGTCGTGCCGTTCGGCACCCACGAGCACGCGCACGCCCGGCGAGCCGGCAAGCCCCATCTCCCGCAGATCCCACCCGGCCCTACGCAGCACGGCGTCGCGCGCCGCGGCAAGACACGTGAAGTTCGCCATCGTCCCACCTGTGACGAAGCCCAGCGCCGCGGTGGGCGGCAGGCCGAGCAGGTCGAGGAGCCACGCCTTCGTGATGTCCTCGACCGCCGACATGGCGGGGGTGACGGTCCGCAGTCCCGCGTTCTGGTCCCAGGCGCTGACGAGCCAGTCAGCAGCGAGGGCCGCCGGATGGGTTCCCCCGATGACGAACCCGAAGAACCGGCCCGACGGCATACCGGTGAGCCCTGGCTCACAGGCCTCGGCCAGCAGGTCGACGACGGCCTCTGGTGCGCTCCCCGTCTCGGGTAGTACCGCCCCGAGCCGAGCCACGATCGTGTCGACGCCCTCGGCCGGGACGACGTGCCGGGAGTCCAGGGAGTCGAGCCAGGCCGTGGCGTGGGCACTCGCGCGCCCGAGCGCTGCATCGTGTGCTGACATGGGCCTACTGTGCACTGTGCGTCGGATCGCTGTCTCCCCGGTCGGCGCCTCCAACGGATCGCGCGCAGGCCCATGGGACCCCCGGCCGGCCCGGACTGAGCAACACCCGCAGGAAACCCGGTTGCGTGCGCGGCCCCGGCCCGCCACCGTGGATCCCGACACACCGTGTCCGCGCGGAGGGTCGCCATGGCGACCAGCCACCCGGACGCAACGAGAGGGCGCGCTGCGCGCCACGACGGAAGGAGGCACGTCATGACGACCTGCCCGGGAGCGACCGTGTCCCCCATCCCCCGTCGAACTGGAGCCTTCACGTGCCACAGCAGCACCGCCGTACCGAGGACCTCGAGGACCCCGCGTACGCGCTAGACACCCTCCCTGACGCGCCGCCCGCCGGTGCCCGCTGGTCCAGCTGGGACGGCGCCACTCACGGCCCGTCGCCCCGCCCCCCGTGGGTCATCACCGACCTCGGCGCCGTCGAGGAGGACCTCGGCGTCCTCAAGACGGGCAAGGAGGCGGACGTCCACCTCGTGCGCCGTTTCCTGCCCGGAGCCGACGGCGCCCCGGCCGCGGCCGAGACGGTCATGGCCGCCAAGCGCTACCGCGGTGCCGAGCATCGCCTGTTCCATCGTGACGCCGGCTATCTGGAGGGCCGCCGGGTCCGCAAGAGCCGGGAGACCCGGGCGATGGCCCGGCGCACCGAGTTCGGGCGTGCCCTGATCTCCGGTCAGTGGGCCCAGGCGGAGTTCGACGCCCTCTCCCGGCTGTGGAGCCTCGACCTACCCGTCCCCTACCCGGTCCAGCTCGGCGAGGCCGAGATGCTGATGGAGTTCATCGGTCGCGACGGCGTCGCCGCCCCCCGCCTCGTGCAGACCCGGCCCGCCCCCGACCTGCTGGCCGAGCTGTTCGAGCAGCTCCGCACGACGATGCTCGTGCTGGCCCGTGAGGGGTGGACCCACGGCGACCTCTCGCCCTACAACGTCCTGTTGGACGTCGAGCGGCTCGTGGTCATCGACTGGCCGCAGATCGTCGACGTCATCGGCAACCCCACCGGCATGGACTTCCTCGCCCGGGACGCGTCGACGATGGCGACGTGGTTCACCCGACGGGGGTATGCCGTGGACGCCGGCGAGCTGATCGGTGACCTGGTCGCCGAGGCCACGTCCCGGTGGTGACGATCAGTACACGAGGACCTTCGTGCCGATCGGCATGAGGCCGTTGGCCCAGATCATGTCCATCGCCGGGTTGCTCACCCGGGCACACCCGTGCGAGGCGGGGTAGGGGGGCACCGACCCGGAGCCGTGCACGGCATACCCACCGGTGAAGAACTTGGGGCGCCACAGCAGGCCGAGCGGCGCGTTGTCGGGACCGTCGATCTGCCAGAAGACCGCGTAGGTCCCGGTCGGCGTGTGGGCGACGGCTGTGCCACCGCCGGCTGACTGGTAGGTCTGGCCGCTTCCGGTACTGGTGTTGAGCGTGTAGGTGAGCCGGCCCCCGCGGACGATCATGATGATCTGGCGCTGCAGGTCGATCTCGACGGCGTTGCCGGAGGTCGTCTTCGGGCGCGGGCGCACCGCGTCGGTGACGGCCTTCATCGTGCGCGGGCCGACGACGCCGTCCCGGCCGAGGCCGGCCGCCTTCTGCGCTGCGTAGACGGCCTGCACGGTGAGGCCGCCGAACACCCCGTCCGGACTGCCGAGCCAGTAGCCGGCGGCCGACAGCCTCTTCTGCAGGGCGAGAACGTCCTCGCCCTTGTCCCCCGCACGCAACATCGTGCGGTCCTTGGGCGTCGTCGCGGTCGCCGTGGGACTCGGGCTCGCGGTGGCTGTCGCCGTCGAGGCGGGGCCGGTGGAGGTGGTCGGGGCGCTCGCCGGGGCGGTCGGCGAGTCCGTCGTGGCGCTCGCGGTGGAGGTCGGCGGGTCCGTCGTGGCGCTCGCCGCGCTCGACGGGGCACTCGACGTGCCCGCCGCCGAGGGTCCGCCGACCAGTCCGCAGCCGCCGAGCGTGACGACGGCCGCGACGACGGCGGCACCGAAGGCGGAGCGGGCGGACCGGGCTGTTCGCGTCACGATGGGCTTCCTCCCTGCACGAGTCGGTCACAAGTGTCACACCCGTCCCGGAGCGCGAGCCCCTCGGTGGGCTTCTTCCACCCGGCGTGTCGCTCCGCCGGGGCTTCTCTCCTAGCGCGGCGCTGGGAGGCCTACAGTCGCACCATGGTCGGCCAGGTCTCCCGGCGTGCCGCGCTCACCGCCGGTGCAGCGGCGGCGGCGGGGCTGCTCGGCGCCTGCTCGGGCACTCCCTTCTCGTCCGGCCCGCGCCGCTGGTCCGGTCGCCTGAGCACCACGCACTGGCCGGGGCACTCCCCCGAGTGGCTGGTGGCCGCCCCGCGCAAGGGCCCGCCGGCCGGGCTGGTCGTCGTCCTGCACGGCCACGGCGGCACGGCCCGATCGGCGTTCGAGGCCGGCCTGCTGCTGCAGGACCACGTCGAGGCCACCGGGCTGGCGGTCGTCTCGGTCGACGGTGGCGACTCCTACTGGCACGCGCGCAGCGACGACACCGACACCGGCGCGATGGTCACCGAGGACCTGCTCCCGTTGGCATTGCGGACGGTGGGACTGCCGGCGGCCACGCCCCCGACCCTCCTTGGCTGGTCGATGGGCGGCTTCGGGGCGCTGTGGCTCGCCCGTTCGCTCGGGCGCGCCAGGGTGAGGGCAGTCGTGGCCGAGAGCGCCGCGCTGTGGCGCACGGGTGGCGAGACGCCGCAGGGCGCCTACGACGACCGCGAGGACTTCGACCGACACAGCGTCCTCGGCCACGTCGCTGCCCTCGACCGCATTCCGGTCCGGCTCGACTGCGGGACGTCCGACCCGTTCATCTCGGCCAACCGCGAGCTGGCGAGCAGGCTCCGCACCGTCACGCCCACCTTCGACACCGGCGGGCACACGACCGCGTACTGGCGTGACCACGCCGGGGCGCAGCTGAGGTGGGTGGCCGCGCGGCAGCCTCAGCGCTGATCGAGCCGTGTTTCGTCCCCTCCGGAGCACCTCCGACGTCCAGCCGGTGACACTCGCCCAGGCTCCCAACCGTACCGACCGGTCAGTCGTCGAGGAGGTCTCCGGGGGCGAGACCGAGGTGTCGCTCGATGTCGCCGGGGGACGCCCCCTGCAGGTAGGCGGCGAACTTGGCGTTCACGGCCGACATGTGCTCTCGGGCGACGCCTTCGGTGATGAAGAGCCGACCCGCGATCTCGGCCCAGGTCTCGCCTCGTGCCCGTCCCGCAAGGACCTGGCGCTGACGGGGGGTGAGCTCGGGCAGACCGCCGCGTCGTTCGAGGACCTCGGCCAGGCCGACCAGGCTCTGGGTGATGACGGTGCCGCCCGAGGCCACGGCGTGGAAGGCGGCACCAGCTGTCTCGATCGAGTCCGACTTGTGGACCACGCCGTGCGCCCCCGCACGCATGCACTGCGCCAGCACGAGCCGGCGCCGCTCGTCGGTGAACAGGCAGATGCGATAGCCGGCGGCCCGGACCGCCCGGATCGCGGTCGGACCCTGTCGTACGCCGTGCGAGCCTCCGCCCGACAGCCGCAGGTCGAGGATGACGACGTCGGCCGCCGGCGCGTCGACGAGGAACTTCTCGATGCCGGGATAGGTGCCTGAGATGTCGAGCTCCGGATGCATCAGCGGCATGCCGAACCGCACGACGGTGCTGTCGTCGATGACCACCGCCCTAGGCCGTGCCGTCGCCATCCCCGTCCCCGATCCCGACCCCGCCGGATCATTCATCGAGCTCGTCCCCTGTGACCGTGACCGAGGTCCCGGCGCCGGGCTGGGACCGGATCTCGACCGTCAGGTGGCGACGGTCCAGCTCGCCCAGCACCTGAACGCTCACGCCGTAGCCCAGCCGCGTTCGAGCCATGTCGAACCCGACGCCGTCGTCGCGGATGACCAGTGCCCACGTCGGCGGCGTCGAGTCCGCATGGATCACCACCTGACGCGCACCCGAGTGGCGGCGGCAGTTGTGCAGCACGGTGGCCACGGCCCGCTGCAGCGCCAACGCGTCTCCTTCGGCGAGACGGACGTGGCCGCCGAGGTCCGTCGAGATCTCCAGGGGGAGGTCACCGAACCCGTCGACCGCTTCGTCCACGACGCGCCCGAGGGTCCAGCTCCCCGGGTCGCCGGGATCCGCCCGGTTCATGTCGCTGAGGTACCGGCGCAGGCGGCTCGCCTCCGTCGTGGCCTGGTGGCGCAGCGCAGGCAGCATCGCCCGGGGGGTGTCCTCCGCCCCGAGTAGCCGCAAGATGCCCGTCGCATCGTGGACGAGCAGCCGATAGCGGTCGAGCTCGACCTGGTGGGCGGCGTCGACCGCCTCGCGGTGCGACTGCTGCGCCTGGACGGCGATCTTGCGCAGATAGGCGATGAAGACCCCCGCTGTGATGCCCATGATCGGGAAGACGAGCGCATTGGCCAGAAGCACGGGCAGCGGCGCGGCGGCCGCGGGAACGGCCATGAGCAGATAGGCCGCCATCAGCACCCCTGAAGCGACGGCCGTTCCGCGGATCGAGCGGGTCCAGCTTCCCGCGGCCACGGCCGCAGGGGTCGCGAAGCCGGCGCCCCACGCGGCCCAGTCACCCACGAGCGTGCTCGCGGGGAGGACGAGCGCCAGCCCGAGGAGCCCCAGGACGCTGGTCGTCAGGTCCACCCAGCCCCACGGCGCCGTGACCTCGCCACGCCGCCATACGGCACGGCAGACGACGAGGGTCACGATCGACACCAGGACCGACAAGAGCAGGTATCCGGGCCGGTTGTCGGCCACCTTCAGACCCCGGAACGTGCCCAGCCCCACCAGCAGGAGGGTTCCCAGCCGCATCCAGACGAACCCCAGGGTCAAGCCGTGCTCGGCATCGCGCACGGTGCCGCCGGTCGAGGGACGTATGGAGAACGACGTCAGTTCGGGCGCGCGCCGGTCGTCGCGGTCCCTGGTCTCCTGCACCCGATCATTGTCCGACGATCGCGGCCCCCGCCATACCCCTGATCCCAGGGGGTGGCGGCACAGGTGCCCCGCACTGACGAGGGGGCGAAGGCACGCCCCCGTCGGCGCACCCTCGACAGCGAGCCCGCGTCGCAGGGGGTGGCCGAGGCGGTCTCGTCGCCGTGGAATGAGGCCCGGCACTGCGAAGGCGCCGATCACCACATCCGCCGGCAGCAGACCGGCGGCCCCGCACGTTAGGAGAAGCTGATGTTCCGTTCCCCACCCACCTGGACGACCCGGCTGGGTCGGCTGCTCGCCGGAGCCGCCGCGCTCACGGCCGTCGTCTCGACCCTCGCCGTCGCCTCGCCCGCCCAGGCCGCCGGCCGCGACGGTGTCTGCGACGCCGGGGAGTTCTGCTACTACTACAACAGCGGTGAGGCTGGCTCGGTCTCCGACTTCACCTCCTCCCTCGGCGACTACGGCACCACGACGCCGTCGTGCTACGTCTTCAAGGGCCCCGGCGCCGGCCAGGGGCGGTGCATCAAGAACGACGCCGCCTCCGTCTGGAACCGCTCGAGCGTTCCGGTGACGGTCTACTACAACAGCAACTACGGCGGGACCAGCCAGACGATCGCCCCAGGGGCCAAGACCAACCTCATCACCGCCCTCAAGAACAACAACGCCTCGCACCGGTTCGGTTCCACGGGCGGCGTGACCGGTGCCCTGGCGGTGGCCCGGGCCCAGGTGTGGGTCAACGCCGGCATCCCCTACAACCAGCGGGGTTACTACCAGGGGTACCGCGAGGACTGCTCCGGCTATGTCTCGATGGCGTGGGGCTTGGCAACGCCTGGCCTGACCACACCGACCTTCACGACTGTCGGCCACTACCTCACCGGCTCCTCCCAGCTCCAGCGAGGGGACGCCCTTCTCAACTCGGCCTCCGGCAACGCCGGCCATGTCGTCCTCTTCGACGCCTGGGCCAACGCCGCCCACACCTCGTACTGGGGTTATGAGGAGACGGGAAGCCACGGTGCCATCCACCGGGTGATCCCCTACCCCTACTGGTCCGGCTACGGCACCTTCAAGCCGTTCCACTTCAACGGCTTGAGCTGACCAGCGACGCAGGGGTGGCCGTCCCCGGGGAGGACCCGGGGGCGGCCTCAGTAGACGATGACCTTGCGGCCGACCGGAACCCAGCCCCCGGCATACAGCATGTCCATGCCCCGGGTGGAGAGGCGGGCGCAGCCGTGCGATGCGGGACGCGGCGGGATCGACGACGAGCCGTGGATGGCGTAGCCGCCATGGAAGTACGTCGGCCGCCACATGGCGCCGAGGAAGCCGTTCTGCCAGCCGTAGGTGTAGCGGGAGTAGATGGAGAAGCTGCCACTCGGGGTGTGGGCGTAGGCCAGCCCGCCACCGGACGTGCGGTACCAGTAGCCCCCACCGGTCGAGGTGTTGAGGGTGTACCTGAGCTTGCCGCCCGACACGACAAGCAGCAGCTGGTGGGCCTTGTCGATCTCGATGGCGGTACCGCTCCTGGTCCGCCACCGCGGCCGCACCCCCTTGGCGAGCGCAGCGGACGTCTCGGGGCCGACGGCTCCGTCGCGGGGCAGCCCGGCGGCCTTCTGGAGCGCCCACACCGCCTGCTGGGTGAGCTGCCAGAACCCCGAGCTCGGGGTGCCGTTCCAGTAGCCGAGGGCGTTGAGCCGGGTCCGCAGGGCCAGCACGTTGGCGCCGTGCGAGCCGTACTGCATGAGCTTCCCCGTGTGGACGTAGACGCCACCGGGCGAGAGACGTGACCCGGACGCGAGCGCGGGAGCGCCCGTGGCCAGGTCGAGGGCGCCCAGGGCCGCTCCGGCCACCGCGCCCGTGATGAGCGTCCTGCGCGACGCGTCCACCGAGGGCCCCCTTCGTCAAGGGGCCGCCCAGTCGCAGGCTCACCCCATGAGGCGGACTTTAGTCCTGGCCGGACCCGCGGCGGGCCGAGATCGCAGCATGGGTGTCGAGGACACGCCGGGCCGTGTCGACGTGGAGGTTCTCGATCATCCGGCCGTTGTAGGTGACGACCCCGGTCCCGGCGCCGGCCTCCCACGCGGCGAGGATCCCCTCGGCCTCCTCCACCGCCGCCCGGCTCGGGCTGAAGGTCTCGTTGCACACGGCCACCTGCCCGGGGTGGATCAGGGTCTTGCCGTCGAACCCCAGCTCGCGGGCCTGCCGGCACTCGGCGGCGAACCCCTCCTCGTCGCGGACGTCGTTGTAGACGCCGTCGAGGATCGCCACCCCGGCCTCGCGCGCCGCGAGGAGCGAGAGGGACAGCGCGGTGAGCAGGGGCACCCGGCCCGGCACGTGCTCTGCACGCAGCTCCTTGACCAGGTCGTTGGTCCCCATGACGAGCACGGCCAGCCGATCAGAGGCTCGGGCGATGTCGCGGACGTCGAAGATCGCCTCGGGGGTCTCGATCATCGCCCAGAGCCGGGTGCCCTCCGGGGCCCCGTGCGCCTCCATCGCGGTCGCCAGGGCCACGACCTGGGCCGCCGAGCCGACCTTGGGAACGACGATCCCCGCGGGGCCGGCGGCGCACGCGGCAGCGAGGTCGGCATCGTGCCATGGCGTCCCGACGCCGTTGACCCGGATCGTCAGCTCGCGCTCGCCGTACTCCCCCGAGCGGACGGCCGCGCAGGCCGCGCCGCGTGCCGCCTCCTTGTGGTCGGGGCCGACGGCGTCCTCGAGGTCGAGGATGAGGGCATCGACGGGGAGGCTCTTGGCCTTCTCGAGGGCCCGGCCGTTGCTACTCGGCATGTAGAGGACGCTGCGGCGCGGCCGGTATGCCGTGGTCCCGCCCGTCATGCCCGGCCCCCCTCGGTCGATGCGACGGCGTCGAGGGACGGGTGTGCGGCATACCGCTCGGCGAGCTCGGGGTCGGTGCGGGAGAGTCGCTCGGCGAGCTCGAGGAGGACCTGGCACTGCTTGAGGCTGGCGTCGTCCTCCATCTTGCCGTCGAGCATGACCGCACCCGTGCCGTCACCCATCGCCTCGACGACTCGGCGGGCATGCCGGACGTCCTCGACCGAGGGGCTGAAGACCCGCTTGGCGATGGCGATCTGGACGGGGTGCAGGCTCCACGCGCCGACGCAGCCGAGGAGGAAGGCGTTGCGGAACTGGTCCTCGCAGGCGACCACGTCGGCGATATCCCCGAACGGGCCGTAGTAGGGGAAGATCCCGTGCATCGCGCAGGCATCGACCATCCGGGCGATCGTGTAGTGCCAGAGGTCCTGCTGGTAGACGGCGCGCGGCGTGTGCTCGCCCTGGATGTCGGGCCCGTCGGGCCCGGCCTGCGGGTCCTGGCGGACGAGGTAGCCGGGGTGGCCGCCGCCGACCCGGGTCGTCTTCATCCGGCGGTCGGCGGCGAGGTCCGCCGGGCCGAGCGAGAGGCCCTGCATCCGTGGGCTGGCGCCGCAGATCTCCTCGATGTTGGATACGCCGCGCGCGGTCTCGAGGATGGCGTGCACGAGGATCGGGCGGGTCAGCCCGGCCCTGGCCTCGAGCTGCGCGAGCAGGCGGTCGACGTAGTGGATGTCCTCGGCGCCCTGCACCTTGGGCACCATGACGACGTCGAGCTTCTCGCCGATCTCGGTGACCAGCGTCGTGAGGTCGTCGAGGACCCAGGGGCTGTCGAGGGCGTTGACCCGGGTCCACAGCTGGGTGGTCTCGCCGAAGTCGGTGGCCCCTGCGATGGCCACGAGCCCGTCACGGGCCGCAACCTTGTTCTCCGCCCTGACCGCGTCCTCGAGGTTGCCGAGCAGGACGTCGACGGTGCCCACCATCGAGGGGATCTTGGCCGCCATCTTGGGGTTGGAGGGGTCGAAGAAGTGGATGACCCGCGAGGGCCTCGCGGGCACCTCGCGGACGGGGGCCGGGGCGCCCACGGCCAGGGGGGCGAAGAAGTCCTTGGCGCTGCGCATGCGAGCCTGCCTTCGTCTCGGGACGGTGTGGGCCGCGGCCGCGTGGGCGCCGCTGCCACCCTGCGGCCGACGCTAGCAGCGATCACGGTGGGCCTGCGACGAGGGGCCGACCGGGGTGTGGGACCCTTGTCCGGTGAGTGAAGCCGAGACCGCCGGCGGGGTCGGGACCGAGCCCGCAGCCCCCGCCGCCTCCGCAGCGCCCGGTTCCGAGCCGGCCGTCAACATCACCCGGCTGCTCAACCAGGCCGCGTCCAAGAGCAAGATCATGTGGGTCGAGATCCCCGGCGGGACGACCCACCCGGTCTGGTACGTCTGGCACGACGACGACGACCCGCGCGGCACCGGCCCCGCGGCATACGTCGTCTCGGGCCCGGGCGAGCAGAGCCTGCCGTGGCTGCCTGAGACCGTTCACCTGCTCTTCCGCAGCAAGGACAGCGGTGGCCGCCTGCTCGCCACCAACGCCGGCGCCCGCGAGCTCGCCGTCGGCACCCCTGAGTGGGACACCGCCGTCACGCTGCTGAGCGCCGAGCGGCTCAACGCGACGACCGACGCCGCCACGGCCTGGGCCCAGGGCTGCACGATCCACGTCATCACCCCGCACGGCCGGCCCTACCAGAGCCCCGGCGACTACCCCACCGACAACGGCGCCGAGCGCATCGTGTCGGCCGCGGGGACGACCACCGGCTGGCGCCCCTGGCACCTGCGTGGCCGCCCGCTGATCCGGGTGCGGATGCGCAAGGGCTGACCGCCCCACCCGTCACAGCTTTTCCGCCCCATCGGGGAAACCCGAGGTTCGCCGGGGTTGTCAACCCATGCGAACCTCACGTTTCCCATGCCAAGCGCGTGGGGCGGCCGAGCCGAGGGGCCCGCTCGGCACACGGCGGCCGCGGATGGGTTGCCGCACCGGAGCTGCCTCGGCCGATAGCCTTGCGCCGTGAGCGTCGGGGCGAAGGTCTTCGTCGGCCGGCTGGCAGCCCTGCGGGTGTTCGACCCGCTCGGGGACCAGGTCGGCCGCGTTCGCGACGTCGTCGTCACCTTCAGCGCCCACCGCTCCCGCCCTCGCGTCGTCGGTCTCGTCGTCGAGGTACCCGGCCGGCGCCGGGTGTTCGTACCGATGACCCGGGTGACCTCGGTCGACGGCGGCCAGGTCATCACGACCGGCCTGGTCAACATGCGCCGCTTCGAGCAGCGCCCCAACGAGACCCTCGTCCTCGCCGAGCTCATCGAGCGGCACGTGCGGGTCCGGACCGACGACGGCGAGATCATCGACGCCACCGTGGAGGACCTCGGCATCGAGCAGGCCTACGCCCGCGACTGGGCCCTCACCCGAGCGTTCGTCCGTGCCGGCACCCACCGCGGCGGCTCGCTGTCCCGGCTCGGCCGGCGCCGGGGTGAGACGTTCACCGTGCCGATCGAGGACGTCCAGGGGCTGCGCGACGACCCCGAGGAGCAGAGCGCCGCCCGGCTGCTCGAGAACTACGAGGACCTCAAGCCCGCCGACCTCGCCGAGGTCATCGCCGACCTGCCGCCCAAGCGCCGAGCGGAGGTCGCGGCCGCCCTCGACAACGACCAGCTCGCCGACGTCCTCGAGGAGCTCCCCGAGGACGAGCAGATCGAGATCATCGCGAGCCTGAGCGCCGACCGCGCCGCCGACGTCCTCGAGGCCATGGAGCCCGACGACGCCGCCGACCTGCTCAACGAGATGACCCCCGAACGCGCCGAGGCCCTCCTGCAGCTGATGGAGCCGGACGAGGCGGCCCCGCTGCGCCGGCTTCTCACCTACGACGAGAACACCGCCGGCGGCCTCATGACGACCGAGCCGGTCATCCTCGGTCCCGAGGCCTCGATCGCCGAGGCTCTCGCCGTCGTCCGCCGTGCCGAGCTGCCCACCGCCCTGGCGACCACCGTCTTCGTCTGCCGCCCGCCCCTCGAGGTTCCCACCGGCAAGTACCTCGGCATGGTCCACATCCAGCGGCTGCTGCGCGAGCCGCCCCACGCCCCGATCGGCGGCATCCTCGACAAGGACGTCGACCCGCTCACCCCCGAGGCGACCCTCGGCGAGGTGACCCGGATGCTCGCGACCTACGACCTGGTCGGCCTGCCGGTCGTCGACGAGGCTGGACGGCTCATCGGCGCGATCACCGTCGATGACGTCCTCGACCACATCCTCCCCGACGACTGGCGCGAGGAACGGCACGAGGTGACCCGTGGCTGACCGCCGCTCCGCCCGCACCGCCCGCCTCGACACCCCGGTCGAGACCCGGCGCCTCATCTCGCGTCCCGAGGCCCTGACCGAGGAGTCCTTCGGGATCCTCTCCGAGAAGTTCGCCCGATACATGGGGACGCCGTTCTTCCTCATCGGGATGACGATCTTCGTCGGCGTGTGGATCGGCTGGAACATCGTCGCCCCCAAGAGCCTCCGGTTCGACAACTACCCGTTCATCTTCCTCACGCTCATGCTGAGCCTGCAGGCGTCGTATGCGGCTCCCCTCATCCTCCTCGCGCAGAACCGCCAGGCCGACCGTGACCGGGTGGCCCTCGAGCAGGATCGCACCCGCGACGAGCGCAACCTCGCCGACACCGAGTTCCTCACCCGCGAGGTGGCGGCCCTGCGGCTGGCGATGCGGGACATGGCGACTCGCGACTTCGTCCGGGGCGAGCTGCGCGACCTGCTCGACGAGCTGGAGGAGCGGGGACTCGCCGTCGCCCGGGTCGAGCCCGCAGCCGGCCGACGGCGGCGCGGAGGGGTCCACGTCGGCGGCCACCAGCCGCGACGCCTAGCATTGAGGGCATGCCCAGCACCCTGCACCCGTGACCGACGACGCCCTGCACGCCGCGCTCGCCACCGTCAACGACCCCGAGATCCGCCGCCCCATCACCGACCTCGACATGGTTGAGTCGGTGACCTGCTCACCCGACGGCGCGGTGGCCGTGACCATCCTGCTCACGGTCTCGGGTTGCCCCCTCAAGGACACCCTGCGCCGAGACACGACGGCCGCGCTCATGGCCGTCGACGGTGTCACCTCGGTCGAGGTCACCCTCGGGGTGATGACCGACGAGCAGCGGGCCGCCATGCGCAACAAGCTCCAGGGCCCCGCCCGGGAGATCCCCTTCTCCCAGCCCAAGAACCTGACCCGCGTGTATGCCGTGGCCTCCGGCAAGGGCGGGGTCGGCAAGTCGTCGGTGACGGCGAACCTCGCCGCGGCGATCGCCGCCGACGGTCTCGCCGTCGGTGTCGTCGACGCCGACATCTACGGGTTCTCCATCCCCCGGATGATGGGCGTCCAGCACCCGCCGACCCAGGTCGACGAGATGATCGTGCCGCCGGTGACCCACGACGTGAAGGTCATCTCGATCGGCATGTTCGTCCCCGGCAACCAGCCCGTCGTCTGGCGCGGCCCGATGCTCCACCGCGCGCTCGAGCAGTTCCTCGCCGACGTGTTCTGGGGGGACCTCGACGTGCTCCTGCTCGACCTTCCTCCCGGCACCGGCGACATCGCCATCTCGGTCGGCCAGCTCATCCCGGGCGCCGAGATCCTCGTCGTGACGACCCCCCAGCAGGCCGCCGCCGAGGTGGCCGAGAGAGCCGGGGCCATCGCCCTGCAGACGCGGCAGCGGATCGCCGGTGTCATCGAGAACATGTCGTGGCTGGAGCTGCCCGACGGGACCCGTCAGGAGATCTTCGGCCGCGGCGGCGGCCAGGCCGTCGCCTCCTCGCTCACCACGGCGATCGGCGCGCCGGTCGAGCTGCTCGGCCAGATCCCGATCGACACCGCCCTGCGCGAGGGTGCCGACGACGGTCTGCCCGTCGTGCTCGGTCACCCCGACAGTCCGGCGGCCGTCGCCCTGCGCGCCGTCGCCCGTGGTCTCGCGGCCCGCGCCCGCGGCCTCGCGGGCCGCTCGCTCGGGGTCTCGCCTCTCTGACGCTCGAGCGCCGACGGGGCGCCGACCGGACCGGTCCGCCGTCAGGTCGCCTCGGTGTCGTATGCCGTGGGCCGGCCGGCGTCGTATCCGCGCGGCTGCTCCGACGCGGCCGCGGCGGGCTCGGTGTCATCCCCGCCCCGGCCGGTCGACCTCGTCGAAGGTCTGCCGCAACGGCTCGACGGCATCCTCGAGGGGCTCGATCAGCGCCTCCCGGACGATCCGGCGGGGGTCGTAGCTGCCGGGGGTCGTACTGCCGCCAGTCGACGTCCTCGGTACTCCGGTCCGAGCTGCTCCTTGAGCTGCCCCTTGGCACCCTCGGCCATCACCCGGAGCTGCTTGATGAGCCGGGCCAGCTTGGCGGCATACTCCGGCAGCCGCTGCGGTCCGAGGACGACGACGGCGATGACCGCCACGATGATGAGCTCGTCGAACCTCATCGCCCGGACCGTCCCCGCCGCCCCCGGGTCACGAGGCGGCCTCGAGGGTGAGGGTAACCTGCCGGTCCGCCCCGTCGTGACGGACCTTGAGGCTGACCTTGTCGCCCACGCTGTGCGCCCGGATGGCGACGACGAGCTGGTCGGGGGCGGTCATCGGCTTGCCCTCGAGCTCGAGGATGATGTCGCCGGGCTTGAGCCCCGCCTTGTCCGCCGGTCCGCCGGGGGTGACGGCAGGGGCCCCTCCGCTGCCGGTGGCGGCGATGCGCACGCCCTCGCCCGAGTAGTTCAGGTCCATGAGGACGCCGATGACCGGTGCTCGGCCTTGCCGTTCGCGATGAGCTGGTCGACCGTCTTGCGGACCTGGTCGCTGGGGATCGCGAAGCCGAGGCCGATGCTGCCGGTCTGGGACGACCCGCCCGACCCGGGAAGCTGGGCGATCGCCGAGTTGACCCCGATCACCTGGCCGCGCATGTCGAGGAGCGGGCCGCCGGAGTTGCCCGGGTTGATCGCCGCATCGGTCTGGATCGCGTTGATGAAGGACTGGCCGCTGCCAGAGCCCCCTGGGGCGACCGGTCGGTTGAGGGCGCTGACGATGCCGGTCGTCACGGTGGAGTCGAGGCCGAGGGGGGCGCCCACGGCGATGACCGGGTCCCCGACGACGACGTCGGCGGACGAGCCCACGGGCAGCGGCCGGAGGTCGGTACGGTCGATCCGTATGACGGCCACGTCGTAGGACTCGTCGGCGCCGATGACGGTGCCGGTGACCTGCTTGCCGTTGCTCAGCACGACCGTGACGCTGCCGTCCGAGCCGGCGTCCGCGACGACGTGGTTGTTGGTCACCAGGTGACCCTTGGCGTCGTAGACCCACCCCGAGCCGGTCGCGGTGCCACCGGCGGCGCTGACGTTGATCGTGACGACGCTCGGCAGCGCCTTGGCGGCGATGCTGGCGACAGAGCCCTCCGGTCGCGAGGTGGCCGCGGGGCCGGGCGTGGGGACGGTCGACGGGTCGTTGCCCGAGCCCACTGCCAGGCCGTCGGAGCGGGACGACACGAGCCACCCGCCCACCACACCACCACCGAGGGCCGCCAGCAGGGCGGCGACCGCGGCCACCAGCACGACCGCGCCCCAGCCCGGACCACCCGTCGCGCGGGCTGACGCACGCGTCGTGGGCGCCGCGCCCAGACCCGGGTACGCGGGCACGCCCTGGGGCGGTGGAGCGGGGTACATGCCCGAGTAGGCGGGTACGGCCGGCGCCGGGGCGATCGGCGCCGGGTCGGCAGGCGAGGACCACACCGGTCCACCCGGAGGTGGGGGGGCCATCGGGCCGGGAGACCCGAGCGGAGTCAGCGGGGGTCCGGGTGGCGGACCCGCCGGGGCGCCGAGGTCGACCTCCCGCGTGTGCTCGAGGTCGACCGGCGCGGTCGGGTCGCTCGTGCCTGTCCCCCATGGGTCCCAGGCGTTCTCGCTCACCGACTCGGAGCGACCGGGCTCGACGGGCCGGTCCTCGAGGTGGTGCTCGTCAGTCATGGGGTCGATTGTGCCCCGCGCGAGCCGTCCGGCTCGACCCTGTGGAGGCTCGGGCCGAGGAGCGAGGACCGCGACGGCCGCCGTGGCCGTGCCGGCCGCGGCGGGCGATGTGGGGCCGCCGGATGCCGTGGGCGCGCCGTCGGCCGGGAACGACACGTCGGCGCCCACGGTGAGGCTCCATGCCGCTGCGGCGGTACGCTCGCGGCGCCGGCCGCGACGAGGGCGGAGCGCAGTACGCTGCGGTGGACGCGGCGGCGCCGGGGGGCGAGGGTCGCGAGCGGAGCCGGGCCGCTCGACCGCCGCGGCGGCGCGGCCGCGGCGTCGGCGGGTGGCCAGCGAAGAGCCAGCAGCGGCCCGCGCAGGCTCGTCGGGCAGGTCGCGGGTGCGCCGGCGAGCACGGCCTGCAGCCGGCGCTCCTCGTGCCACCGCCCGGCACACGAGGCGCAGGCCACGAGATGGCGGTCCCAGGCCCAGCACGGGGCCGGGAAGGCGGCCCGCGGCATACTCGGTCAGCTCACACCCAGGCAGGTGAGCCGACCGGTGCGCGGCCGTCTGGCGTCACACCGTCCCCGTCGCCGGGACGACGCACGAGCGCCCACGGCGCGGCGCGGCGGGGCCGCGGGCGTGCGGTCGGGGGCGCGGTGGGCCAGGGCCTCGCGCAGCTGGGCCCGGCCCCGGTGGATCCGCGAGCGCACCGTGCCGAGCTTGACGCCCGAGCGTCGCGGCGATCTCCTCGTAGGACAGGCCCTCGATGTCGCAGAGCACGACGGCGGCCCGGAAGTCCGGCGGCAGGGCGTCGAGGGCGCGCTGGACGTCGTCGTCGAAGTGGGAGTCGTGGTACGCCTGCTCCGGGCCGGGCCCGCGGCTGGCGAGCCGGGCGGCCGACTCGTCGGTGAGGGCGTCGAACCGGATCCGCTGCTTGCGGCGCATCTTGTCGAGGAAGACGTTCGTCGTGATCCGGTGCAGCCAGCCCTCGAAGGTGCCGGGCGTGTAGGAGTTGAGGGAGCGGAAGACCCGGAGGAACACGTCGTGGGTGAGGTCCTCGGCGTCGTGGACGTTGCCGGTGAGCCGGTAGGCCAGCCGGTAGACCCGGGCCGAGTGCTGCTCGACGATCTCCTCCCAGGTCGGCGGGACCCACGCCGTGGTGGCCCCGTCGGTGGGCGACCGGCCGGTGCGGTCGGCATCGGTCCGGGTCAGGTCAGTGCTCATGTCATCTATCGTTACGTCGGGCAACAGGGAATTGTTCCCGTACGACCTGAGCGGCGCCTGTGAGCCTGCGGTCCGCGTCGGCTGGTGGGCGCGAACACGGCCGGCGGGCCATGGCGCGCGGGTCCGCGGCAGGCGGCCGCCGCGGCAGTAGGGTGAGCACGCCATGAGCGCGATCGAAGCCGGCGAGCTGGGGCTACGCCGAGGAGTTCGTCCCCGAGCCCGAGGTCGATCGACGCAGCCCGGCGCCGCGGGCGTCGACCTCGGCGCGGCCACCCCGGTCGGCACGGGCGCCGGAGCGGCCCTGCGGATGCTCGCCGCGCGCCATCGTCGGCCCGGCACGTCATGGAGATCGGCACCGGGGCGGGCACCTCCGGGCTGTGGCTGCTCGCCGGGATGCCCGAGGACGGCGTGCTCACGACGATCGACGTCGTCCGCGGAGCACCAGCGGGCGGCCCGGGAGGCGTATGCCGCGGCCGGCATCGCCCACCAGCGCACCCGCGTCATCACCGGGCCGGCCCTCGAGGTGCTGCCCCGGATGAGCGACGGCGCCTACGACATGGTCCTCGTCGACGCCGACAAGGCCGGCTACCCGGCCTACGTCGACCACGCCCTGCGCCTGCTCCGGCCGGGCGGGCTGCTCGCCCTCGACAACATGCTGTGGCACGACCGGGTCGCCGACCCCGCGGTCCGCGACGAGACGACGAGCACGCCTGCGCGACCTCGGCAAGGCGCTGCGCGACGACCCCGACCTCGTGACCGCCCTGCTCCCGGTGGGCGACGGCCTGCTCGTCGCCGTCCGTCGCTGAGCCGCGGCAGCGGTATCGCCTCAGCCCCGCGTTGGTCGCCATCGGCCCCGGGCCGCGGCGGAAGCCTGCGGGGCCCTCGGCGATGGCGACGACCTCGAAGTCCTCGACGACGACCGGGCCGACCCGACGATGGCGCTGCCGGGCGTGTCGCGGCCCCGGCCTCGAAGTCGGCGCGGAACAGGGCCCGCTCCTGGGCGGAGTCGAAGACGTAGGTCCCCTCGAACCACTCCCCCTCGCGCATCCGCCACACCTTGAAGGCCAGCCCGTCGAGGAACATGAACCGGGCGATCGACGTGCCGACGACATACTCGCGCAGGGCGTCCTCGACGCCGCCCGGCGCGTCGGCCAGCGACCAGCGCACCGTCAACCCGTAGCCCGCGTTCATCCCTGTCCTTCCAACCAGCGCAGCAGCAGCCTCGTCCCGAACCCGGTCGCCCCCGTGGAGAGGATGCCGGCGTCGGACTCGGACCGTCCCGGCCCGGCGATGTCGAGGTGGGCCCATCGGCGGCTGCCGACGAACTCCCGGAGGAACAGGGCCGCGATGATCGACCCCGGACCGCCGGTCGCGATGTGGCTGACGTCGGCGACGTCCGAGTCGAGCAGTCCGACGGTAGACCGTCGGGCAGCGGCATCGGCCACAGCGTCTCACCAGTCGTCGACCCGCCACGACGAGCCCGTCGCGCAGCCCGTCGTCGGTCGCGTAGACCGGCGCCATCGCCCGGGCCAGCGCGACCCGGGCGGCTCCGGTGAGGGTCGCGATGTCGATGAGGAGCATCGGGGTCGAGCACGGCGTCGGCGTAGGCGAGGGCGTCGGCGAGGACGATGCGCCCCTCGGCGTCGGTGTTGCCGATCTCGACGGTCCGGCCGCCGTACTGGGTGACGACGTCCCCGGGCTTGTACGACGCCGCACCGACGGCGTTCTCGGCGAGCGCGAGCAACCCGGTCACCCGGACGGGAACCTCGAGGTCCCGGCACGCGGCCAGAACCGCGAGCACGACGCCCGCACCCGACATGTCGGTCTTCATGCCGAGCATCCCGGCTGGCCGGCTTGACCTGTAGACCGCCGCTGTCGAAGGTGATGCCCTTGCCGACGAGGACGACGTGCGAGGTCCGCCGCCGGGCCGCCCTCGGGGCGTAGTCCAGGCGGACGAGCCGGGGCGGGGTCGCCGAGCCCGGCCCCGACCGCGAGGAGCCCGCCGAATCCCTCGGCCCGGAGCTCGCTGCTCGGTCCACACCGCGGGCATCGAGGCCCGCGCCGGCGCGCGGCCGTGCGGGCCTGGCGGACGACCCACGCCGGGTTCTTGATGTTCGACGGCACGGTCGCGCCAGCGCCCGGGCGACGAGGCCGGCCCGAGCCCGGGCGACGGCTCGGGTGACAGTCCGGTCGGCGTCGTGCGTCGCCGACGAGGGTGACCGCGCGCCGGCCGCGGACCCGAGCCCGTGACGCCGCCCGCGGTCCACCGCGGCGGTGCCCACCCCCCGAGGACCGCGCCCTCGACGTATGCCGCCAGCGCCTGCTCGGCCGCGGGCCTCGGTGCGTCCGCCTCGGCCGGCAGCGCGACAACGATCTCGGCGCGGCCCCGGGTCGCCCGCCCGGCTGCGGCCCCGGCCGCCCGCAGGTCGTCTGGCGCGCCCGCGCCCACCCCGACGAGGACCAGCTGCCGGGCGGCGTACCGCCCGGGGCGAGTGGGACGTCGGTGACCTCACCGGGGCCGTCGACGGCTCGTGGGCGGCGACCAGTCCGCCCCGGGCAGTCCCACCGACGTCGAGCCGGGCGGCGAGCCCCGCGAGGTCGGTGTCGCCGACCGGCCGACGACGAGGACCAGGTCGGCGGGGTCCAGGTCGGGGAGGACGTCGGAGACCGGCGCCGGCGTGGCGACGGTCCAGGCGGGCAGGGTGGGGGCGAGGAGGTCCTCGCTGGGGGCGGCCACGACAGGCACCCTACCGACGCTGAACGGGGCCCCCGCCGGACATCGGCGGGGGCCCCGTTCAGGTCGGTAGGGTGGTCAGTTGCAGCCCTCGCAGCTGTCGATCGCCTCGCCGAGCGCCTTGATCTCCTCGGCGGTCATCTCGACGACGAGCCGCCCACCGCCCTTCGAGGGGCATGCGCAGGACGATGCCGCGACCCTCCTTGGTCACCTCGAGCGGGCCGTCACCCGTCCTCGGCTTCATTGCCGCCATGCTGACTTCCCTTCGTCACCGCGGGGCATGCCGGACATGCGCTCCGCTGACCTCCCAACGCTGGCGCGCCGGATGTTACCGGCCATTATCCCAA
Organism: uncultured Actinomycetota bacterium; assembly: GCA_963800435.1. Classification (GTDB taxonomy): domain Bacteria; phylum Actinomycetota; class Actinomycetes; order Actinomycetales; family Dermatophilaceae; genus CAVSJJ01. Next base: position 121,272 of record CAWDBE010000008.1, on the reverse strand, counting down.
CAGGAGTGGGATGGGAGAAATCGCCCCCCGACACGCCTGCCGCGCGCGGTGCGCCCCGCCGCCTAGGGCGGGTCGGAACCCCATGGCGGGTAGACGAGCAGCATGCAGGTCCACCAGAACACTCCGGCTACCGCGACGAGCACGACGATCGCCACCCTGCGCCGCCAGTGCGCCACCACCCCCGCCCCCGTCGAGGTGCGCATCGCGACGCTGGCGACCAGCGCCGTGAGCGGGAAGTCGAGCAGGAGGAAGCGCCACATGCTCGTGATGGGGCGCACGACGGCGAACAGGTAGAGCGGGTAGGCCAGCGCCCAGGCCCGGGCCTCGACGGCGAGCCACCGACCGTGGCGTCCGAGCACGAGGGCGAAGTAGGTCGCGAGCAGGGCGAGAAGGACGACGAGACCCGCCACCCCCCGGCTGTCCCAGGCCCAGCTGAGCCAGAGCACGAAGGGCCCCTTGCCCGGGTCCTGACCCCAGGCGGCCTGGATGTCGAAGAAGGCCGAGGGGATGCCGCTCTCGAGCCCGACGACGACCGGCCACGCGACGCCCGAGACCGCCGTGGCCACCAGCATGAGCCCGGCGCTCAGCCGTTGCCCAGCCAGCGGCGGCATCCCTGCGGCGCGGTCCTCGCGCCAGCGGACGGCCAGATGGATCAGGACCGTGACGCCCATCGCGGGGGCGACGCCGCGGGTGAGGCCCAGCGGTAGCGACACCACGGCGACGGCGGCATACCGGCGTTGCATGAGCAGCACGACCGACCCTGCGACGAGGACCACCGCCAGGCCCTCGGTATAGGGCTTGAGCATGATCCCGGTCGCCGGGTAGAAGCACCACAGCACCGCGGCAACCAGGGCGAGGCGGTCACGCTCGGGCTGCGGGTCGGCGTGCCCGGAGAAGTGGAACACCTTCCACACCAGGACCGTGCCGGCCGCCCCGAGGGCCACGCTGAGGGCGACGGCGGCTGCGGTGAACGGCAGCCCCACCGCCATGAGTCCCCGCACCATCATCGGGTAGAGCGGGTAGAAGGCCCAGGCGCTGTAGGTGAGGGTTCCGGTGTCCGGGTCGGCGGGCAGCGGCAGCGGGTAGCCATGGACGGCGATCCGCTTGTACCAGACCGAGTCCCACAGGCCGAGCATGTCGCCGACCGTCGGGCTCAGGTGGCCGACTCCGGCGGGGGTCTGGAACCAGGTCGCCGCGACCCACAGGGCGAGCAGCGCAACCACCCGGGTGACGGCGTAGACGACGAGGATCGTGCGGACGGGGTGGGCGAGGGCGCGCCCGGCCAGGCGGTGCCGGCCGGCGCTCGTGAGCAGCGCGGACAGCCGCGCACCCGCCTGCTGAGGCCCCGTCTCGGAGGGCGTGCTCGTGGCCGTCGTCACGCCTCAATGCTGCCCCGGCCGGCTGTGCCCATGCGGGGCGGTCCGGACACATCCCGGTAACGGCCAGAATGTGGCGATGAGCGAGCTGCCCCTGGACGCGCCGCGCTGTGGTTGGGCGACCTCGGCCCCCGACTACCTGCGCTACCACGACGAGGAGTGGGGGCGTCCGGTCCACGGGGAGCGGGCGCTGTTCGAGCGGATCACCCTCGAAGCCTTCCAGTCGGGCCTGTCGTGGCTGACGATCCTGCGCCGTCGCGAGGGCTTCCGGGAGGCCTTCGCCGGTTTCGACCCCGACGTGGTCGCCGGCTTCCGTGACGCCGACCGCGAGCGCCTGCTCGCCGACCCCGGGATCATCCGCAACCGCAGCAAGGTCGACGCCACCCTCGTCAACGCCCGGGCTGTGGTCGCGCTGCGCGAGCGAGGCGGGCTGGACGCGCTGTTCTGGTCCTTCCGCCCGACGCGTCACCGACGGCCGACGACCCTCGCCGAGGTCCCGGCCACGACACCCGAGTCGGCCGCGCTGGCGAAGGCGCTGCGGGCGGCAGGTTTCACGTTCGTCGGCCCGACGACGATGTATGCCGCGATGCAGGCCTGCGGAGTCGTCGACGACCACGTGGTGGGCTGCGTGGCGTCCCTGGGGGACTAGGCCGGCCGCATCACCCCTGGCCGGAGGCGAACGCCCGCACGTCCCACACGTAGACCCCGCCGACCTCGTCGGGGATGCCGAAGAGGGGCTCGAGCGAGGCGAGCAGCGCCCCGGTCTGGTCGCGGTGCGGCAGGACGACGGCGTCGACCCTCTCGGTCCGCAGGTCGGCGGCGAACTGGGTCCGCTGGTCGGGGGTCACCAGCTGGGGGGCGTTGGCGGCGTTGACGTCGTAGAGCCAGAGGGACAAGGCGGTCCGGGTCGCGCCGTACTGTCCCGACCCGTCCGGCAGCCCGCTCGGCCCGACGAAGTAGCCCTCCGCGACGGGGAAGCCCATCCCGGCCGCCATCTGCCACTCCAGTGCCCGGGCATCGGCGACGTCCGGCGGCGGGGCGGCCAGCAGCGACCCGCCGTGCAGGTAGTGCCGCCACTGCCCGTCGGTGAAGAACGCGGGCATGGCGGTGCGGGGGTCGGAGACGAGCGGTGTGGGGTAGACGGGCCGCAGGGCCAGGACGGCGACGAGGACGGCGACCGACGTCGCCGTCGCCGGGGCGAGCCAGGCAGGTATGCCGGGAGCGGCGTACCGCTCCCCCAGCCTGGTGCGCCCCGCCGCGTCGATGCCGAGGGCCAGGAGCGCCCCGAAGGCGGGCACCGCGATGATCGTGAACCGGGTGGGCAGGACGTTCTCGAGGACCGGCAGCGAGTGCACCAGCGGCCACAGGGCCGGCAGGCCGGTGGCGCCGCCGTGGAGGAGCACCGTGTCGCCCAGCGAGAGCCACGAGGTGAGGAGCACTACGACCGCCAATGACCGGACCAGGGGCCGCCGGGCGAGGACGAGCACGACGAGGCCGGCCACCAGCCACAGCGGGACCCCGAAGAAGGCGTTCTCCTCGGTGCGGTTCATCGACAGGGCGGCCGAGGCCCACGGGTCCGCGCCCCGGCTACGGGTGGCGATGCCCCACAGCGCGGCGAGGTCGTTCCCGGCCGGCGGGTGCCACAGCGAGGTGTAGCTCTGCGGCCCGAAGAACTGCCACCACAGCGGCAGGCCCGCGAGCAGGACGACCACCCCCGCGCCGACCCCGAGCCCCGGCAGCAGCCGACGCAGGTGCAGCCGGCCGTGGGCCAGCAGCACGAGCCCGAGGATCCCCAGGCCGACACCCGCGAGCAGCAGCACCTCCTCCCCGATGAGGACCTGCCAGGTGACCAGGAGCCCGAGGACGATGCCACCGCGCAGCCGGGGGGCCCCGTCGCGGAGGGCGGCGACCCGGTCGAGGATCAGGGGGATGAGGAAGGCCGCCACGAAGTTCGGGTGCCCGTTGGCGTGGCTCACCATCGCGGGGGCGAAACCACACAGCCAGCCCCCGACGAAGGCCGCGGGGCGGATGACCCGCAGGCGCCGGACGAACAGCGCGTACCAGGCGAACGCGGTGAGCGACATCCCGACCCACTCGACGAGGAAGAACGTCGTGCTGGCGCCCCACAGGAGGGTGACCGGGGTGAGCGGGATGCCGAGGCCGAGCACGGCGGCGTTGGCCATGAGGTTGACCCCGGACGGGAAGTTCTGCAGGTCGCTGAACAGCGGGTTCGCCAGATGGGTGACGTTGTGCGCGGTCGCGGCGAAGTACCACTCGAACGCCTGCTGGTCCTGGACCCCCTGGGACAGGTAGCCGGTGCCGAGTGAGCGGAGCAGGTTCTGCAGGACATAGGCGCCGAAGTAGAGGTAGGCCGCCAGCACCGGCAGGTCCAGGAGCAGCCGGACCCGGGGCGGCGGGCCGCCGGCCCTCTCGCCCGCGGCGCTGCTGCGCCAGACGGCCCCGAGCCAGGCGGGCAGCGCGCGGGCCGGCACCCGGCCGGCGTCCCAGTCCTCGTCGCCAGGGGGCGGGCCGCCCGCAGGCGCGATGGGGGTGGGGCTGGCCGCCGGCGGCGGCACCGGCCCGCCTCGCAGAGCGGCAATCTCGCGGTCGTGGGCGTCGGCCAGGGCCCCGAGCCGGTCGAGGACCTCGTCGACCTGGTCCATCCGGTAGCCACGGAAGGCGGGCCGGATACCTACGTCCTCGGCAGGTCCATCGCCACCGGGACGCCGGTCGGTCGCGCTCACCGGTCCTCAGCCTCGGCATCGCGCAGCAGCCCGTCGACGACGACGGCGAACATCCGTGGCGCGACGAGGTCACCGGCGCGGCGGGTCAGACCGCTCGCCGGCCCGGCGTGGGCCGAGATCTCCTCGGTCCAGGTGACGACCGACCCGCCGCCACCGTCGTCCTCGACGACCACCTCCGCCCAGCCGGCGAGCAGCCAGCCGGTCTTGACCATCCGGAACCGGTGTGGCGGCTCCCAGGCGGTGAGATGCATGGGGTCGGAGAACCCCACGCGGCCCGCCGCGGTCAGGCCGACGAACCGCCATCCGACGTGCGGTTCGCCGGGCTCGGTGCTCACCGTGGTGAACGGCACGTGCCTGGTGTGGCCGACGAAGTCGGTGAGCGCCCGCCAGGTCCGCTCGGGCGGCAGCGGGGAGGCTCGACGCACGGTGAAGGCCATGGCGGCCGGCTCAGCCCTGGTCCGCCGGACGCACGTCGGCGGCGTCGGGGCTGTCCGGGTCGGCGATGGGGTCCGTCGTCGGGTCGCTGTCCGCGGCCGCCGCCTGCAGCCGCGCCAGCTCGGCCTCCTGGGCGGCGAGCCGCGCCTGCAGCCCGTCGAGGACGTCGTCGACCTCCGACATCCGGTACCCGCGGGCAGCGGTGTCGAAGCGCACCGTGTCGACGTCGGCGGCGCTCGGACGCTCGGGCAGTCCGGTCGTCGGGGTCGTGTGTGCGGGCTCGGACATCGGGTCGTAGGGCAGCCGCCCCACGACGAGAGCGGCGAACACCGCGACGAGCATGACGCCGACGGCGATGAGGACGACCCAGACCACCCGGCGATCCTATGCCGGACGCTCCTCGGCGACCCCGACCGGCCTGCTCAGGACGCCCGTGGCCTCGGCCACGGCGGCGGCCGTGAGCGCCTGCACCAGGTCGGGGACGTCCTCGAGCGCGACCCTGACGGTGGCGCGGCATACGTCCGCCTGCCAGATCGACAGGACGACCCGGCCCCGCTCGGGGTGAGCAGAGATGCGCAGCATCCGGCCGTCGACGTCCCGTCCGGCGAAGACGTCGCCGAAGCGGGGCAGGGGCGACACGCTCACCCCTGCCATGATGCCCGCCCGGAGCGCGCCCCGGCTACCCCCGGCTGGATGTCGCGCGGCCCCGGGGCGGTGGGTCACTCCGGGCGGCTCGTCGGGGGCTCGGCGGGGGTCAGGGCCAGGTCGGACTCGACGATGACCGAGACCGCCTCGTCGACGTCGTCGGTGAGCGTGAGCAGCGACAGGTCCTTCGGGCTGATGGTGCCCGCCTCGACGGCCGAGCGGTGCAGCCAGTCGAGCAGGCCCTGCCAGTAGTCGCGCCCGTAGAGGACGATCGGGAACGAGGTCACCTTGTTGGTCTGCACGAGGGTTACCGCCTCGAACAGCTCGTCGAGGGTGCCGAACCCGCCCGGCATGACGACGAAGCCCCGGGCGTACTTCACGAACATCATCTTGCGGGCGAAGAAGTAGCGGAAGTTCACCCCGATGTCGATGTAGTCGTTGAGCCCCTGCTCGAACGGCAGCTCGATGCCGAGGCCCACCGAGGTGCCCCCCGCGTCGAGCGCCCCCTTGTTGGCGGCCTCCATCGAGCCCGGACCACCGCCCGTGATGACGGCGTAGCCCGCCGCCACGAGGGCCCGGCCGACGCCCTCGCTCGCGGCATACAGCTCGGTGCCGGGGAGGGTCCGGGCGGACCCGAAGACGCTGACGGCCGGCCCGAGCTCGGCGAGCGCACCGAACCCCTCGACGAACTCTGCCTGGATCCGCAGCACCCGCCACGGGTCGGCATGCAGCCAGTCGGTCGGGCCGCGACTGTCGAGCAGCCGCTGGTCGGTGGTCGACCGCGGCACCTGCGAGCGCCGCATGACGACGGGGCCCTTGTAGTAGTCGCGATGCCGGTCCCAGGTCTCGGGTGTCTCGTCCACGGCGCCCAACCTACGGCAGGTCCCACCCGCCCGGACGTCGCTCAGCGCAGCCAGCGCACGAGGGCGGACTCGCACGCCCGCAGCTGTTCGAGGGGGCACCGCTCCTCGTCGTGGTGGGCCAGGTTGGGGTCGCCGGGTCCGAAGTTGACCGCCGGCACCCCCATCGCCGAGAAGCGGGCGACGTCGGTCCAGCCCTGCTTGGCGACGACCTCGAGCCCCAGCGCATCGACGAATGCCCTGGCGGCCGGGAGGTCCAGGCCGGGGCGGGCGCCGCCGGCGTTGTCGGTGGCCACCACCTCGAACCCCTCGAAGAGGTCGACGACGTGCGCCAGCGCCTCCTCCTCGGAGCGGTCGGGGGCGTAGCGGTAGTTGACGGTGACGACGCAGGTGTCGGGGATGACGTTGGTGGCGACCCCACCGCGGATCCCCACCGCCGAGAGCGCCTCGCGGAACTCCAGCGCGTCGACGGTGACGGTGCGGGGCTCGTATGCCGCGAGCCGGGCGAGGATCTCGCCCGCCTCGTGGATCGCGTTGCGCCCGCGCCAGGGGCGGGCCGAGTGGGCGGCGACCCCCCGGACGGTGACATCGACCCGCAGCGTCCCCTTGCAGCCGCCCTCGACAATGGCGCCGGTGGGCTCGAGCAGGACGGCGAAGACGGCGTCGTCGATGAGGTCGGGGCGCTGCTCCTGGACGTGGCGCAGCCCGTTGAACCGGGTGTCGACCTCCTCGCCCTCGTAGAAGACGAAGGTGAGGTCGCGGTTGGGCTCGGGGACGGACTCGGCCACCCGCAGCTGGACGGCGACGCCACCCTTCATGTCGACCGTCCCCCGACCCCAGAGGACCTCCAGGCCGTCGACGGTGCGCCGCTGTGTCGGCAGGTTGGCCGGCGCGGCGGTCAGGGGGACGGTGTCGATGTGCCCCGCGAGGACCACCCGCTCGGCGCGGCCCAGGTCGGTCCGAGCCACGACGGTGTTGCCCATCCGGGTGACGCTCAGGTGGGGCAGGGGGGCCAGCGCCGCCTCGATGGCGTCGGCGAGGGCGCGTTCGCCGAGGCTCACCGACTCGATGTCGCACACCGCTGCGGTGAGGCTGACGACGTCGCTGGCGAGGTCCAGAGAGGCTGCACTGACCGGCATACCGGCCACCCTAGCGAGCACCCGTGCCGGTCCCCGCCCGGCGCCCTCGGGGCCCCACGCCCGACCCCGGAAGGACTAGCGTGGTTGTCCTGCCCCTCACCTCCGGGACGTCCTCAGCGAGGAGTGCCCATGTTCGAGGTCATCGTCAGCCGCCGAACCGCCATGACGACCGCGGCGGCGGCCGTGGCCACGGTGGCGGCGGCCCCCGCTGCCGGCTCGCCCGGGTCGCTGGTCCTGGGGACCCACGCCCTTCACCTGCACGGGTCGTTCTCCGAGGACGTCGGACGGATCGTCGGGCAGGCCGAGCTGTGCCGCTCGCTCAGCCTGCCGAGCCTCTACCTCCACATGACCGAGCACGACTGGCGGGTCGACGGCCCGCTCCTGCCCCGGACCTACGAGTTCACCACTCTGACGGGCTGGATGACCTGGGCGCCGAAGCCCGACAACACCACGGGCTCGGTGGTGGCCATCACCACGCTGTCCGACGGGCCCGCCGCCGGTGCGAAGGGCATCAGGCTCCGGACGCCGGCGACAGCGGCGGCGAGCACCGGCATCATCACCACGAACACCCGGAACCTCCTCGAGGGCAACCTCACCGGCCGTCACCTCGGTGGCACGCTGTGGTACACGGGAGGCCACGCCGACCTGCGGGTGCGGCTGAGCGACCGCTCCGGCGTCGCGCGGCACGTCCACTTCCGGTTCGGGAGCGTCGCCCCGAGGGACGAGTGGCTCGGGGCCGACGAGGCGGTCGTGTGGCTCGCCGCCGCCCCGCGGACGTGGACCACCTTCGATGTCATGCCCATCGACCATGTCGCGCGTCTCTGGCCGGGGGACGACCCCGCCGACTGCTCCATCGTCGAGCTCGAGGTGAATGCCCTGAGCTCGGCGGGCACGCGGTGCACCGTCCTGCTGCCGTCCGTGGAGCTGGCGCGAGACACGACCGGGGAGGAGGCGTTGGCGGCCTACCGGGCCGTCGTCGGACGGGTCCAGGCGGCCTATCCGGACCTGGTGCTCAGCTCGGACCTCGAGTACTCCGCGCACACCGACACCCTCGTCTCCGCGGGCGCCCATGCCGGCGGGCTGTTCCCGAGCGGGTCCGCCCCTCTCCTGCCTCAGACCTACCCCTCCGCCAGCAGCCCCGACTACGTCGCCAGGGTCGCCGAACTCGTCCACGCCCACGAGCCGGGCGCACTCGTCGCGCTCAACCACCCGTTCGGCGTCAGCACCACGGCCGCCCTCAGCACTGCCCGCCAGAACACCCTGCTCGCCAAGGTGCTGGCGCGGATCCTCACCCACCGTGCCTACGGGGTCGACCTCGTCGAGATCGGCTACCGGGTGCGCGGGGGCGTGGACCTCGGGCACCACCTGTCCTTGATGTACCTCCTGCTCCGCAACGGCCTGGTGTTCACCGCCGTCGGCACGACCGACGACCATCAGGCGTCGATGACGAGCTGGCTGGTCAACCCGGGCCTGACCCATGTCTGGGCGACGGGGACCTCGCGGGCGGCGCAGCTGGCCGCCTTGGCCAGGGGGACGGCATACGTGACCGTCGACGACCCCAGGCAAGGCCGTCCCGAGCTCTGGCTCGAGCTCGGAGGCGCCCCCATGGGGTCGATCCAGACGACGGCCGACCCCACGTCCACACTCCCACTCGTGCTCGGCGCGACCAAGCTCCGGCCCGGCTCGACGGTGTCCGTGCTGCGCGGCGTCATCGACTACCCGGGAGCGGGGTCGACGGCGACCGGGGTGACCACGGTCGCGACGTACTCGGCCAAGGCACTCGCCGCCGGCGCGGTCCAGCTGCGCGCCGACCGCTCGCGGTCGTGGTACTACCTCGCCGTCGTCAAGAGCTCCTCGGGCTCGGTCGTCGCCTTCACCAACCCCGTCATCACCCTGTTCGCCCCGGACATCGACCCGGCCCGCCAGCAGCTGCCCACCGACCGCGTCGTCGCCCCAGGTTCGGGGTCCGCCGCCCGCGGGTGGGGGACCTCCCCGGTTCCCGGCACCTAGGCTGGGTCCATGACTGCCGCCCGCCCCGCCTGGGGTTTCGGACTGCTGACCGTGACCGACGACGGTGGCGTCCTCGACGCGTGGTATCCCGACCCGGCCCTCGGCGAGCCCCGGGACCGGCCCGCGCCCGACGAGCTCGTGGCCCTCGCCGGCGCCGACGAGGTCCGCCGGGTCCGCCGCGAGCTGCGGCTCGTCGTGGTCAACCTCGATGCCCCGCCCACGGACGTCGCCGACGCCTACCTCAGGCTGCACCTGCTGAGTCACCGGCTCGTCGCACCCAACAGCGTCAACCTCGAGGGCGTGTTCGCGGTCCTCCCCACCGTCGTGTGGACCTCGCAGGGCCCCTGCGCCGTCGAGGGGTTCGAGGTCACCCGGGCCCGCTTGCTGGCACGCGGCCCCCTCCACGTGCTCAGCGTCGACAAGTTCCCCCGGATGCTCGACTACGTCACCCCCAGCGGCGTGCGGGTCGGCGATGCCGATCGGGTCCGGCTGGGCGCCCACCTGGCGAGCGGCACGACCGTGATGCACGAGGGTTTCGTCAACTTCAACGCCGGGACCCTCGGGACCTCGATGGTCGAGGGCCGGATCAGCCAGGGGGTCGTGGTCGACGACGGGTCCGACATCGGGGGCGGAGCGTCGACGATGGGCACCCTGTCGGGGGGCGGTACGGAACGCGTGCGGATCGGCAAGCGTTGTCTGCTCGGTGCCGAGTCCGGGCTCGGCATCGCGCTGGGCGACGACTGTGTCGTCGAGGCCGGCCTCTACCTCACGGCGGGGACCAAGGTCACCCTGCCCGACGGCACGGTGACCAAGGCGCGTGAGCTGTCCGGCCAGGGCAGCCTGCTGTTCATCCGCAACTCGCTGACCGGAGCCGTCGAGGCCAGGCCTCGCGACGGCCACGGCATCGTCCTCAACTCCGTTCTCCACGCCAACGACTGACCGACGGGACTCCCTTCTCCGTATGCCGCGCACCACCCGCGGGGGCATCTCCCTCGCCGAGGAGCAGCCGCGCAGCCGACGCCAACGCTGGGTCGTGCGCGCCGTCATCGCTGCCCTCGTGGCGGTCGTCGGCGTCGCCGCGTATGCCGGAGGGCGCGGACTGCTCGACTCGGTCGGCACCGACCGCTGCCAGGCCACCGCGGCGGGCATCAGCGTGACCTTCGACCCGGAGCAGATGAGCAACGCCGCGACGATCACGGCCATCGCGATGAAGCGCGGGCTCCCCGCCCGCGCGGCCACCATCGCGCTGGCCACGTCGATCACCGAGTCCAAGCTGCGCAACCTCAGGTACGGCGACCGGGACAGCCTCGGCCTGTTCCAGCAACGGCCCTCCCAGGGCTGGGGGACCGCGGCGCAGATCCTCGACCCCGAGCACGCCACCAACGCCTTCTACGACGCCCTGGTCAAGATCAAGGGCTACGAGTCCAAGGACATCACCACCGTCGCCCAGCAGGTCCAGCGCAGCGCCTACCCCGAGGCCTACGCCAACCACGAGCAGGAGGGCCGGGTCGTCGCCTCGGCCATCAGCGGCTACTCCCCCGGCGGGCTGGGCTGTCGGCTGTCGGCGGTCACTCGCACCGCGGCCGCCGCACCCATCGAGCGAGCCCTCACCGCCGAGCTCGGCGTCAGCGCGGTGCAGCGGGGCAGCACCCTCGTCGTCACGGCCGCGTCGGATCGTGAGGCGTGGTCGGTCGGAGCCTGGGCCGTGGCCAAGGCGAGCGGCAGCGACCTGCACGGCGTGACGGTGGGGACCCGGCAGTGGACCCGCGCCGGCGGGAGCAGCGGGTGGTCGTGGACCAGCGCGAGCGACCCGCAGGGCCCGTGGACCGTCGTCCTCCACCTCAGCTAGGGCCCCGGCACGCGGGCGCCAGGCGCCGGCCCGGAGCGGACAAGCCGGGCCGGCCGCAGGACACCCCGGCGGCCGGCCCGGCTTGCGTGGCCCAGCGGGCTACGGGACGGACTGCTCCTCGGGGGCAGCGGCCTGCTCCTCGGGGGCAGCGGCCTGCTCCTCGGGGCCGGCGGCCTCGGCAAGGGCGGCGGCCTTCTGCTCGGCGGCGACGGCCTTCTCCTCCGCCACGACGGCCGACCGTGCGGCCTCGTCGGCTCGGGCGGCCGCCTTGACCGCCTCCTTCTCCGCCTTGACGGCCTTGGCGGCCTCCTTCTCGGCCTTGAGACGGGCCTTCTCCTCCTTGGCGAGCTTGGCGCCCACCCCTCCGCGCCGCTTGATCGAGACGTACTCACGCTCGGTCTCGCCGACATAGACCTGTCGCGGGCGGCCGATCTTCGTCGCCGGGTCGGCCATCATCTCGCGCCACTGCGCGATCCAGCCGGGCAGGCGGCCCAGCGCGAACAGGACGGTGAACATCCGGGTCGGGAAACCCATCGCCTTGTAGATCAGGCCGGTGTAGAAGTCGACGTTCGGGTAGAGCTTGCGCTCGGCGAAGTATTCGTCGTGCAGGGCGCGCTGCTCGAGCTGCAGGGCGATGTCGAGCAGCGGGTCGACCGTGCCCGTGCGGCGCAGGATGGTGTCAGCGGTCTCCTTGATGATCGCCGCCCGCGGGTCGTAGTTCTTGTAGACCCGGTGACCGAAGCCCATGAGCTTGACCCCGGGCTCCTTGTTCTTGACCCGGTTGATGAAGTGGTCGATGTTGCCGCCGTCGGCCTGGATCTGCTTGAGCATCTCGAGGACGGCCTGGTTGGCGCCGCCGTGCAGGGGGCCGAACAGGGCGTTGATGCCCGCGGAGACCGACGCGAAGAGGTTGGCGTGCGAGGAGCCCACGAGGCGCACCGTCGATGTGGAGCAGTTCTGCTCGTGGTCGGCGTGCAGCACCAGAAGCTGTTCGAGGGCCTTGACCATGACCGGGTCGATGTCGTAGTCGACGGCCGGGACCCCGAAGGTCATCCGGAGGAAGTTCTCGGTGAGCGAGAGGGTGTTGTCGGGGTAGAGCAGGGGCTGGCCGATGCTCTTCTTGTAGGCGTAGGCCGCGATCGTCGGGAGCTTGGCCAGCAGCCGGATCGTAGAGATCTCGACGTGCTCGGGGTCGAAGGGGTCGAGGCTGTCCTGGTAGAAGGTCGACAGGGCCGAGACCGCCGAGGAGAGCACCGGCATCGGGTGCGCGTCGCGCGGGAAGCCGTCGAAGAACATCTTCAGCTCTTCGTGGAGCATCGTGTGCTCGCACACCCGCTCCTGGAAGTCCTCGAGCTCTGACTTGTTCGGCAGCTCCCCGTAGATGAGCAGGTATGCCGTCTCGAGGTAGGTCGACTTCTTGGCCAGCTGCTCGATGGGGTACCCGCGGTAGCGCAGGACGCCTGCGTCGCCGTCGATGTACGTGATCGCGCTGGTGCAGGCCGCGGTGTTGCCGAAGCCGTTGTCCAGGGTCACGTTGCCGGTCTCCTTGAGCAGCGGCCCGATGTCGTAGCCGTTGTTGCCCTCGCTGGCCGGGACCAGGGGGAACTGCAGCGTCGTGTCACCCGAGGAGAAGATGGCTCCTACGCCGGTCTCGGTCGTCATGGTCACGTCCTTCGTGTCGTCGTTGGCTCGTCGTCGGTGGCCCCATGGTGTGCGGATCCCGCGCATCGCCAAGGCGCGTTCGACGGTACTCCACCGGGTATACGTCGATGCAGCCGGTGTGACCCAGGCGATGTGGCGTCGGTCACCGCAGTCGACGAACGGCAGCCTCCGTGCGCTCATCGGTGGCGGTCAGCGCGATCCGCACGTACCGGGCCCCCAGGGCACCGTAGAAGGTCCCCGGAGCGACCAGCACCCCGCGGTCGGCCAGCCCGGACACCGTCGTCCAGGCGTCCTCCCCCGCCGTGGCCCACAGGTAGAGACCCGCCTGCGAGTCGTGGACCTCGAGCCCGTACCCCTCGACGGCCCGGAGCAGCCGTTCCCGGCGGGCGGCATACCGCGCCTTCTGCGCCTGCACGTGAGCGCTGTCGCCCAGAGCGGCCACCATGGCTCGCTGGACGGGCCAGGGAACCATCATCCCGGCGTGCTTGCGGACCTCGAGCAGCCGGCCGACGATGGCTGGGTCGCCCGCGACGAACGCCCCGCGGTAGCCGGCGAGGTTGGACTGCTTGGACAGCGAGTAGACGCAGAGCAGCCCCTCGTGGGAGCCGCCGGTGACGCGGGGGTCGAGGATGCTCGGTGTCGTGGGAGGCTCGTCGCTGCCCGGCTGGCGAGGGCGCCAGTCGAGCTCGGCGTAGCACTCGTCGCTCGCGACGACCACGCCGTGCTCCCGAGCCCAGGTGACGACCTTGGCGAGATGCGCGACGCCGAGCACCGTGCCGGTCGGGTTGCTGGGCGTGTTGAGCCACAACAGCCGAGGTGTCGTGGCAACCGTGGGGGGCCCGATCGCGGTCAGCGCGTCGACCGGCAGCGGCGTGGCGCCGGCCAGCCGCGCGCCCACATCGTAGGTCGGGTAGGCCACCGTCGGGAACCCCACGATGTCGCCCGACCCGAGGCCGAGCGTCGTCGGCAGCCAGGCGACCAGCTCCTTGGAGCCGATGGTCGGCAGCACCCCCGCAGGGTCGACGTCCGGAACCCCGCGCCGCGCGGCGAACCACGCCGCGACGGCCTCGTGCAGGTCGGGCGTCCCCGAGGTCAGCGGGTAGCCCGGCGCGTCGGCGGCGTCGCGCAGCGCTGCCTGGATGCCCTCCGGGGTGGGGTCGACCGGCGTCCCGACCGACAGGTCGACCAGGCCGCTTCCGGCCCGCTCACCCAGGCGTGGGTCGGAAAAGGCACTCGCCCGCTCCTTGTACGGAGCGAGCGAATCCCAGGGGAAGTCCGGGAGGGTCAGCACCGGTCAGCACGGCCGAGCGCGGACCGCGACGACGGTCCTCAAGCCTGCGGCGGCAGGACTGTGATGACCTCGTGGTCCTTCTCGATGACGCCCATCTTGGCCGCGCCCCCGGGGCTGCCCAGGTCGTCGAAGAACTCGACGTTGGCCTTGTAGTAGTCGGCCCACTTCTCGGGCAGGTCGTCCTCGTAGAAGATCGCCTCGGTGGGGCATACCGGCTCGCAGGCGCCGCAGTCGACGCATTCGTCCGGGTGGATGTAGAGGGTGCGGATGCCCTCGTAGATGCAGTCGACGGGACACTCTTCGATGCAGGCCTTGTCCTTGACGTCGACACAGGGCTGCGCGATCACATACGTCATGGGCACATAGTATGCGCGCGTGCCCGACCGACTCGCAGCGCATCCCCCGGGAACTCGTGTCGCCGTCCGCCACCGGCTGCGGTCGCGGGACGAACGGACCGGATCCACGGTCACCGAGACCGTCGGGACCCTCGTCGACGTGACGGACGCCACATTCGCGCTACTGACCCGTAGCGGCGAGACCGTTCACATCGACCGGTCGGCGGTGGTCGCCGCCCGGGTCGTGCCACCTGCCCCGTCCCGTCGCGGCGCGCCCCACCGCGCCCTGTCCCCCGAGGACGTCCAGCGGCTCATGGTCGACGCCTGGCCACCGATGGAGCGCGAGCCGCTCGGCGACTGGGTGCTGCGCGCTGCGCGCGGGTTCACCGGCCGCGGCAACTCCGCCCTCGCCGTCGGCGACCCCGGCCTGCCGCTCGAGGAGGCCGTCGACACGGTCGAGGCCTGGTATGCCGCCCGCGGGCTGCCCGCCAACCTCGTCCTGGTCACCGAGACCGGCTTCGACCCGTGGGCGAGCGACCTGGGTGCCGAGCTGCGGCGGCGCGGCTATGTGGACCGGGTGCCGACCCTGACCCTCACGGCCGCGGCCCGAGAGGTCGTCCTTGCCGCGGGGGGGCCGGAGGGGAGCGCGGAGGTCGAGCTCGCGGGGGCGCTCACCGAGCCGTGGCTCGCGGCATACCGGCGGTACCGGCCGGTCGACGACGAGGCGGCCCGGGCCATCCTGACGGGGTCCCCGGACCAGGTGTTCGGACTGGTCCGACGCGGCGAGGAGGTCGTGGCGATCGGCAGGCTCGGGGTCGCGCACGCGTGGGGCGGCATCGCCGCGATGTGGGTCGACCCGGCCGTGCGGCGCTCGGGTCTGGGCCGTGCGATGGTCGGCGCGCTGGCCGGGGCGGCGGTGGCCCGCGGACTGCGCTCGCTTCACCTGCAGACCGACTCCGACAACGCGGCGGCCCTCGCCCTCTACGAGTCCGTGGGTTTCGCCACCCACCACGGCTACGTCAACGTCGTCCGCTGACCCAGGGTCCACCCAGGTTCGCTTCCTAGCCTGGTGAGGCACTCGATCCCGACGAAGGACCACCCCGGCATGCCCACGCCGACCACCACCATGCCCTCCACCCTGCCCAGCGACCGCACCGACGACGCCGGAGGAAACACCTCCGGACCGGCGGTGCCGACGTCGACCCGACGGTCGGTCCCCAGCCACCCATCGGCGCCGATCCCGTCTCCGCGCAACCGTTTCGGCCTCTCCCCCGCCCAGATCACCGGCAGCGCCCTCGCGGCGATGACCTCGGCCGCCGCCGCGTCGAGGCTCGGCGTCGCGGGCACTCTGGGGGAGCAGCGGTCGGCTCGCTCGTGGCCACCGTGGGCTCGGCGATCTACACCCACACCTTCCGCTCCGCGCACCGGCGGATCGGGGCCCTCACCCCCGACCTCGGAAGCCGGTCCGTTCGTCGCACCGATGCCCCCGCCGCCGTCCTGGTGGCGCCGCCTGCCCTGCCCGCGGCATCCGGACCGGGCCCGGCGCGCCTGCCCGGTCGCTGGCGGGGCCCGCTGACCTTCCTGGCCGGCCTGGTCGTCGCTCTCGGCGCCGTCACCGCCGTCGAGCTGGTGCTCGGCCACCCGCTCGGCAGCTCGGCCGGCTCGGGGACGTCGGTGACGCGCGTCGTCTCCGGCGGCACGGTCCGGGCTCGGTCCGCGACGACGACGCCGCACACCGTGACCGACCCGCAGCCGGCCGCGACACCGTCGCCGGCGAGCTCCCCCGACCCCACGCCGACCGGCACCCCGACACCGGACCCGACTGCGACCTCGACGCCGACCCCGCAGCCCTCGCCCTCGTCTCCCAGCCCGTCGACCAGCCCCGCGCCGACCCCCACCCCCTGATCGGGCCGGAGGTCGGCGGCGGCCCGGCGGGCCGGGTCAGCGCTTGAGCCGGGACTCGTCGACCGGCTTCGGTGCCGCCACGGACGGCGCCGCCACGGCCGTCCGGACGGGCTGGGCCGCCACGACGACGGAGAGCTGGGCGTCGATGACGCGCGAAAGGTAGAGCTGGGCCGCCAGCTGGGCCGCGTGCTCCTCCGCTCCGACGTAGGAGTACTCACTCGCCCCTTGGTACATCTTCCCGCTCGGGCTGCGTGCCTGCATCGCGGCGGACGCCTCGAGGTGGAGCAGCCCCGGCGGGGCGGGGTCGCTCGCCGTCCCGGTGGCGCCGCCGAACCCGAACACCGCGGCCTCGTCGTCGAACAGGGCGTAGGGGATCTCCTGCCCCGTGCCCCAGTCGCAGCCCTGCGGGTAGTACACCCGGGCCTGGCCCGCGGGGTAGATCGTGCCACCGGGCTCGGCGAACCTGTCGGTGGTGTAGACGTTGGTGGCCAGCGCGGCATACACGCCGGACAGTCCGCGAGTCGTGGCCTGAGGCGCTGGTTGGCCCGCGAGAGTGGCGAACTGGACGGCGTCGACGCTCTGGTAGGCGTTGGTCGAGTAGTCGGGGGCGATCCGGTTGTGGTTGACGACCGTTCCGTCGGCCAGGACGTTGGACCCGTGGACGAGGGAGCTCAGGGGCACCCCGTCGACCAGCTCGGAGGAGTACGCGTCGCCGGGCCGGGACCATGCCGCGGCGAGCAGCCGGATCTCAGCCGCCCGCCAGGAGTCCCGGTGCTCCGCCGTCGGCATCATGGCCACGGCGAGCGACGGAGCAAGCGCGTACCACGAGTCCTCCTCGCCACCGGTGTCACCGGGGGCGAGGACGGTGCCGTCGGCGGCGACCATGTACTTCGGCTTGAGCGTGGCGACGTAGTCGGCCTCCATCGCCACCATGGCCCGCACGCAGCCCCGGGTCGCGGGCGACATCGACGACCACATGAGCCACGCGGCCCGTGCGCTGAGCGAGGACCACAGCGGGCTCTGCCAGCTGCGTCCCCAGCCTCCGACGACGGTGGCCCGATGAGCGCACGCCACCGTGCCGACGAGCGTGTCGACGACCTCGGTGGCCTCAGCGCGGCTCATCCCGGCCGAGTCGGGGTCGTAGGCCCCGGTCGCGAGCGCGGTCGAGACGGCCAGCGCCTCCATCGACAGGCGGCGGATCGCGTCGCTGCGGTCCGACGGCGCGGATGCGTCCATCGGGGCCGCCAGCAGCGCAGGGGCGGTCGTCGGCCACCAGGTCTGCAGCCCGTAGCGCACCGTGGTCTGCAGCACCTGGGTCGCCAGGGCCCCGACCTGTCCGGTCAGCGCGTCGGCCCCTCCCGTGTCCGAGGACCGTCGCCGTCACGGCCGGTGGAGGGATGGGCGTGATGTAGCCGACCAGGTCGATGACGACGTGTCCGGTGCCGCCTCCGGTGCGGGCGAGCACCAGGGCGCCGTCGACCCCCAGGGCGACGACCACCTGCTGCGCGACCGGCACATCCTTGCTCGCGTTGACGTCCGAGGTGCTCGGTTGGGACTCGCCGTGGGCGAACGCCACGAGGGTGCCCGTGGCCTTGCGGCCAGGGACGGAGGTGATCGTCACGATCGCCGCGGCCGCCCCGGCCGGGACGCCGTTAGCACCCGCCACGCGCTGAACGATCTGGTGGCCCGAGGCCAGCGGGGTCGACGTCGTCCGGGTGTCGCGCAGGCGGACCGGTGTGCCCGCGGCCGGGCGGCCGCCCGAGGGGGCCGCCGCGACGACGTACCCGAGGACGTCGACGACGATGTCGGTCGACCCCGAGCCGACGGCGAGCGAGATCCGCCCGCCCTCGCCGACCGCCGCGAGGACCTGGGTCGCCACGGCCCTGCCACGCACGGTGTTGCCGTTGGAGATCCCCGGTCGCGGCGTGCCTGCGGCCCAGGTCAGCACCGGTGTGCCGCTCGCGCTGCTGTTCACGGTCGTGAGGTTGGCGACGACGGCGGTCGCCACGCTGGGGACCGCCCCGCCGGTGACCGTGACGGACCTTCCGCTCGGCCCCAGGCGGTGCCCCGCGATCCGGCTGTCGAAGCGCCGCACGGGGGCGACGGAGTGCAGACCGTCGGTCGTGGCCTCGGGGGAGGCGGCATACCAGCCGAGGAGGTCGACCACGACGTCCACGGCCGTCCCGGTGTTCGCAACCACGACGGTCCCGTCAGCACCGGGCCGGATGGTCACCGTGTTGGCGACCACGGTGCGCCTGGCGTAGTTGAGGGACGACGTGCCCGGCCGGGCGGTCCCGCCCGGGTAGGCGGTCAGGTAGCCGCCGCCGGACGCCCCGGTCGACGTGACGTGCAGCTGCACGGCGCCCACGCCCGTCGTGGGGACGCCGGCTGCGCCGAGGACCGGGACGGTGAGCAGGCCGTGCGGGCTCAGTCTGTTGTGGGTGATCCGCGTGTCGACGAGCCGGCTCGGCGCGACGGCGCGGAAGCTCCCGGAGGCCGCAGTGTCCGGCGCCGGGAGCCCGGAGACGGCAGCGACCGCCGTCGTGGCGCTCGGCGTCGCGGCCTGAGCCGTCGCGGTCGCCGCGCCCGTCGCGAGCGCGAGAGCGAGAACCACGGCCAGTCGGTGGGCGTGCGCGATCGACCCGCCCGGTGGGCGGGGTCGACGAGACTCACTGCTGCGTACCACGCCCTGACCCTCCAGCCATCGGCCCAGCACGAGGCTGGGCCGGGTACGACGACGGTACCAAGCGGACCGCCGCCGATGGGGTCGCCCTGGTGGCCGCCGTGAGATACGTCTCGCCTGATGGGCGGCCGACGGTCAGTCGAGCGAGCCGTATCCGCCCCGGTAGTGGACGAGCGCGGCCGAGGCGTCGTCGGGCAGCCACAGCCCGACCACCTCGCCGACGACGATGCTGTGGTCACCGGCGGGGTGGACGTCCCGCACCCGGCACTCGAGCATCCCGAGGCTGCCGTCGATGAGCGCCACCCCGGTGAGCGGCCCATGCTGGTGCCGGACCCGGTCGAGCTGACCGTGCAGCGGGCGCCCAGGCGTGGCCAGCCAGTCGGAGACCGCTCGCTGCTCGGCGCCGAGGATGCTCGCCCCGAACACCCGCGCGTCAAGGACGGCGTCGTGGAACCGGCTGTCGCGCTGGACGCAGACGAGCACGAGAAGCGGGTCGAGGGAGACCGAGGTGAGGGTGTCGGCGGTCATCGCATGGTCGTGCCCGCCGGTCAGCGTCGTCACCACGCAGACGCCGGTCGCGAACCGGCCCATGACCTGACGCAGCCGGCCGGGGTCGAGTTCGGTGGCCTCGCTCATCGGCTCACCCCCTCGAGCAGGCCTGGGCGGACCTCGGTGGTCGGGTCGGCGCCGGGGACCAGGTCGCCCGTGGCGAGGTCGACTTGGGCGAACCCCTCCCGCCCCGAGAGGCGGCCGGCGACCCCGTTGGACAGGACGAACCACCCGTCGCCCACGACGGCCTGGGTGGCGTGCTCGCGCAGGGCCCCCGCCTGGGCCGTGACGGCCCCGGGGTCGACGCACGCGTGGGTGACCACCGAGTCGTCCACCTCCGAGGGCCGGTAGGGGTCGTCTGCCGGCGGAACGGCCCAGCCCAGGGCGGGGTCGACGTGCTCGGCGAGCCAGGCACGGTCCTCGTCGACCCAGGAGCGGGGGTAGACCGCGGCATACAGCACCGGCGGGGACGGCATGGACCGCAGCGCCGCGACCGTCACCCGGTGTGCCTGCACGTGGTCGGGATGGAGGTAGCCACCCGTGGCGTCGTACGTCACGACGACGTCAGGACCGATCTCGTCGACGGCCGCCCGCACGAGGGCTGCGGCCTCGGCCGGGTCTGCCGCGGCGAAGGCCCGGGCGTGCCGGGCGGCGGCCGAGCCGGCCATGCCGGAGTCGCGGTATGCCGCGCGCACGGGCGCAGCGAGGAGACCGCCCGGCTCCAGCATGCCGGCACCGAGCAGGTGCCCCGTCACGCCGAGGAGGCGCAGAGCCCGACCCAGCTCATCGCGGCGGTAGGGGCCGAGCGGGTCCCCGTCGGCACCCTCGAGGTGCGCGAGCGCGGCGGGGATCACCTCGCCCTCCTCCCCCAGGGTGCAGGTCAGGACGTGGACCTCGTCACCGCGGGCGGCGTGGTGCGCGAGCGAGACCCCGGTCGAGATGGTCTCGTCGTCGGGGTGGGCGTGGACGAAGAGCAGCCGGGGGGCGCGGCCCCGACCCGCCGCGGCGGCTGCCACGCCGCCTGACCCGAGCCCGCTCACTGGTGGACCGCGAGCCGGGCGAAGTCGACGGACCCGGCGAGGACCTCGTCGGCGGTGAAGTTGCGGACGTCGGAGCCCGCGACATACATCGCCCGGCGCTCCGCGAGGCCGACGTAGGCACCCTCCTCGCGCAGCGAGGTGTCGAGGTCGCCCCACGCCTTCTCGCGCTCCGCCCGGTCGGCGATCCTGGCGATCGCCGCCATCCTCGCCGTCACCGAGGCGTCCGCGAAGTAGCCGTAGTCACGGCCCGGCCCCGCCGCCGACACATTGATCGTGGAGTCGAACAACGGCGGCAGGATCGTGGACGCCGAGGCCCACTGCGGCGCCCAGTTGGACCAGAACACGTCGGTCGCGCCCGCCCGGTCAGGTTTGGCGATCTCGCTGAAGTAGTTGTCGACGACCGGCTGCAGCTCCGGCTCGAACCCCGCGTCCCGCCATCCCGCCGCCAGTGCGGCGAACCCCTTGTCGGCGCTGTCGGTCGAGCGGTACGCCACCCGGACGACGACCGGCAGCGTCACGCCGGCGGCCTCGAGCATCGCCTTCGCCTTGGCGGGGTCGCCCTTCAGGCCCCCTCCGACCGGGTCCGCCGTCGTCGCCGCCGGGAGCGCCGCCGGGATGAGCGACAGGTTGGCCCGAGCGGTCGTCGAGCCCCCCAGGGCAGTGACGTAGGCCTCCCGGTTGGTGGCCAGGGCGAACGCCGTGCGCACGACCGGGTCGGCGAAGACCTTGCTCCTGAAGTTGGGGACGAGGTAGTCGACGAGGCCGGTGCCGGGGTTCACCGACCGGTTGCGGAGCTCGTCGAGGGCGTTGATGTGCTGCTGGATCGCCGGGGGGGCCGACTCCAGGGCCACGCCGGCCCGGCCGGTGCCGGTGTCGGCCATGATGTCCTGCGCGACGGTCTGCGGCTCCATGCCCTCCTGGTAGCGGATCTCGTCGGGGAAGGCGCTGCGGACCGGGTCCGAGGACGCCTTCCAGGCCGGGTTGCGGACCCACACCCCGCCCGTCCCCGGCTCCCAGCCGTCCTTGAGCTGGTAAGGACCGTCGGAGAAGGCGGCGTACAGGCCGTCCTTGCCGAGATCCTCGGACTGCTTGTAGGGCGCGAACGCCGGCATGGTCACCATCTCGTTGAAGTCGCTCGTCGGCATCGCCAGCGTGAAGGTGATGGTCCGGCCCGAACAGGTGACCGACTTGTCGAATGCCGCCTGCCCGGGCGCGGCGTCCTTCCCCGTGGCGTACGGGCCGGCGAACGTGCTCGAGCCGTCGACCTTCTTGGGGACGGCGAGCACGGCCAGGGCGTCGGTGTCGCCGCCGGTGATGACCGAGGTGGCGAAGGTTCGCGAGATGCCGTACTTCACGTCCTCGCAGGTCACCGGAGTGCCGTCCTGCCAGGTGACGTCGGGGCGCAGGGTGAAGGACCAGGACGTGAGGTCGGCGTTCGGGGTTCCGGTGTCGGTGGCGAGGTCTCCGACCAGGGTGCCCTGGCCGTCCGGAGCCGGGTTCGGCAGGTATGCCGTCAGCGTGCGCAGGAAGGTCCGTCCGGCGAACGCAGCGTCGGTGCGCGACCCGATCCGCTGGGGATCCCAGGCCAGGACCGGGCCGAGCGCCATGGCGGTGACGACCCCGCCCGGCTGGTCGCTCTCGCCGAGGCTGGCGGTCGTCTGGCTGGGGACCGATCTCGCCGAGCAGCCCGCCACCGCGAGGGCCAGCACAGTCGCGGCCGCCACCGCGACAAGGCGGCGGCGCCTGGAGCGGTGTCCGGGGGACAGGGTGCGGGGCAAGATCACGGGCGGGTCCTGAGGTGCGGGGAAACGGGGGTGTGGACGGCGGGCCCGCCTCAGCCCTTCCGGGCCCGGGCGGTGGCGCGGGCACGCAGGGTCTGGTCCAGCTCGACCTTCCGGATACGGACGGCCTCGGGGGTCACTTCGCAGCACTCGTCCTCGCGGCAGAACTCGAGGGACTGCTCGAGACTCAGCCTGCGGGCCGGCACGATCTTCTCGAAGTTGTCGGCCGAGGAGGCGCGCACGTTGGTGAGCTTCTTCTCCTTGGTGATGTTGACGTCCATGTCGTCGGCCCGGGAGTTCTCGCCGACGACCATCCCCTCGTAGACCTCGGTCGTCGGGTCGACGAACAGCGTCCCGCGCTCCTGGAGGTTGACCATCGCGTATGCCGTGACGACGCCCGCCCGGTCGCTGACGAGGGAGCCGGACAATCGGGTCGTGATCGGTCCGTGCCAGGGCTCATAACCCTCGAAGACGTGGTGGGCGATGCCCGAGCCGCGGGTCTCGGTGAGGAACTCGGTGCGGAAGCCGATGAGGCCACGGGCAGGGACGAGGAACTCCATCCGCACCCAGCCGGTGCCGTGGTTCGTCATCTGCTCCATCCGCCCCTTGCGCTGGGCGAGGATCTGGGTGATGGCACCGAGGAAGGCCTCGGGGGTGTCGATCGTGAGCCGCTCCACCGGCTCGTGGACCTTCCCACCGACCTCCTTGGTGACCACCTGGGGCTTGCCGACCGTCAGCTCGTAGCCCTCCCGACGCATCTGCTCGACGAGGATGGCCAGGGCGAGCTCCCCGCGGCCCTGCACCTCCCAGGCGTCGGGCCGCTCCGTGGGCAGGACCCGCATCGACACGTTGCCGACGAGCTCGCGGTCGAGCCGGTCCTTGACGAGCCGGGCGGTGACCTTGGCGCCCTTGACCCGGCCGGCCATCGGCGAGGTGTTGATACCGATGGTCATCGAGATGGCCGGCTCGTCGACGGTGATGAGCGGCAGCGGGCGCGGGTCGTCGGGGTCGGTGAGGGTCTCGCCGATGGTGATCTCGGGGATGCCGGCCACGGCGATGATGTCGCCCGGGCCGGCCTGGTCGGCGGGCCGGCGCTCGAGCGCCTCGGTCATGAGCAGCTCGGTGACCTTGACCCTCTCGACCGACCCGTCGTGACGGCACCAGGCGACGTGCTGCCCCTTGCGGATCACCCCGTTGTGCACGCGGAGCAGGGCGAGCCGGCCGAGGAAGTTCGACGCGTCGAGGTTGGTGACGTGCGCCTGCAGCGGCGAGTCGGGGTCGTAGGACGGCGCGGGGATGGTCTCGAGGATGGTCTGGAACAGCGGCTCGAGGTCGGCGCTGTCGGGCAGCTCGCCGTTCGCGGGGCGGGCGAGCGAGGCCCGGCCGGCCTTCGCGCTGGCGTAGACGATGGGGAAGTCGAGAGCCGCCGGGTGGGAGCCGTGCCGGTCGGTGTCCTCGATGAGGTCCATGAACAGCTCGTACACCTCGTCGACGACCTCCTCGATCCGGGCGTCGGGGCGGTCGACCTTGTTGATGCACAGGACCACGGGCAGGTGGGCCCCGAGGGCCTTGCGCAGCACGAAGCGGGTCTGTGGGAGAGGGCCCTCGCTGGCGTCGACGAGGAGCACGACGCCGTCGACCATCGACAGGCCGCGCTCGACCTCGCCACCGAAGTCGGCGTGCCCAGGGGTGTCGATGATGTTGATCGTCACGCCGTCGGCGAGGCCGGCCTCGGCAGCCGCCTTGCCCGCGTAGTGGATGGCCGTGTTCTTGGCGAGGATCGTGATGCCCTTCTCGCGCTCGAGGTCCCCGCTGTCCATCGCGCGCTCGGCGATGTGGTCGTGCTCGCCGAAGGCTCCCGTCTGCCAGAGCATCTTGTCGACCAGGGTGGTCTTCCCGTGGTCGACGTGCGCGACGATGGCGACGTTGCGGAGGTCGGCGCGACTGAGAGTGGGCATAAGGGCGATTCTCGCATCGCACCCCCGCGAGCACGAAAACGGCGATGCGCTGCCCACACCGCGCCCGCCTGTGATCACACTGTGGCGCGGATCACGATTTCGCATCATCACCAGGTGGGTCTTGGTCCATCCGGCCGGGCGGGACAAGACTCGCCTGGTCCGTCCCCGGTGTCACCATCGCCGGGGTGCACCACCCGTGCGACCCGATCGGGAGCTGGAGGAGGTATGCCGCGCGATGAGCGTGCCCGTTGACGTCGAGCCCGGCGGCTTCCAGGCTCCTCGGGAGGAGCTCGTCGCCGGTCAGGCCAAGATCGAGGGCCGATCGCTCGGCCAGATCGCCTGGCGCCGGCTGCGCCGGGACAGGGTCGCCATGGCGGGCGGGGTCGTGGTCGTCGTCCTCATCGCCCTGGCCGTCGCCGCGCCGCTCATCGTCGGCTGGTTCGGCCACCCTCCCAACGACTTCCACCAGGACCTGGTGAGCGCGGAGACCCAGATGCCCGAGGGCCGCTGGGGTGGGATCAGCAAGGAGTTCCTGCTGGGCATCGAGCCGGTCAACGGCCGGGACCTCTTCTCACGGATCCTCTACGGCGCCCGGATCTCCCTGATCATCGCGTTCCTCGCGACCCTGCTCTCGGTCATCATCGGCACCACGATGGGGATCGTTGCGGGCTACTTCGGCGGCTGGGTGGACGGCCTCATCAGCCGGCTCATGGACATCTTCCTGGCCTTCCCCCTGCTCGTGTTCGCGCTGGCCCTCGCCGGTGCGATCCCCGACCATGCGTTCGGGCTGCACGGCGACTCCCTGCGCATCGCGCTGCTCGTGTTCATCATCGGGTTCTTCAACTGGCCCTACATCGGCCGGATCATCCGCGGACAGACCCTGTCGATCCGCGAGCGCGAGTTCGTCGACGCCGCACTCAGCCTCGGCGCCACCCATCGCTCGATCCTGTTCCGCGAGCTGCTGCCCAACCTCGTGGCGCCCATCCTCGTGTACTCGACGCTGCTGATCCCCTCGAACATCCTCTTCGAGGCGGCGCTGTCCTACCTCGGCGTCGGCGTGCAGCCGCCCACCCCGTCCTGGGGGGGCATGCTGAGCGACGCGACCCAGTGGTACCAGGTCGACCCGGAGTTCCTCTTCCCACCGGGCCTGGCCATCTTCGTCACGGTCCTGGCCTTCAACCTCTTCGGTGACGGGCTCCGGGACGCCATCGACCCTCGGTCGCGGTGAGAGCCGGCGACCGAACGCTCCGCAGCACCATCCGCCGGACAACGAAAAGGAGAACCTCATCATCATGAAGAGCAGACCAGCGGCACTCGTAGCCGCGACGGCCGTGCTTGCCCTCGGGCTCGCCGCCTGCAGCAGCGGCAGCGGGTCGAGCAGCGCCAGCGGCAGCAGCGGGGCCACCCCCGTCAAGGACGCGGGCATCGGCAAGGTGTTCAACCCCTCGACCACCAAGGGCGGCACCCTGAGGTTCGGGATCACCGAGGACTGGGACTCCGTCGACACCGGCGACACCTACTACGGGCTGTCCTGGAACCTCCTCCGCAACTACGCCCGCACCCTGACGGTGTTCAAGTCCACCCCCGAGGGCGCGGTCCTCGTCCCCGACCTCGCGACGAGCCTCGGCAAGAGCAGCGACGACGCCAAGACGTGGACCTACACCCTGCGCGACGGCCTGAAGTTCCAGGACGGCACCCCGATCACGAGCAAGGACGTCAAGTACGCCGTCGCCCGCCAGCTCGACAAGGACACCTTCCCCAACGGTCCGACCTACTTCAACGACCTGCTGGCCAACGTCCCCGACGGCTACTCGGTCTACAAGACCAAGGACCAGGGCGCCAGCCTGACCTCGATCGAGACCCCGGACGACAAGACGATCGTCTTCCACCTCAAGCAGTCCTTCGCCGGCTTCGACTACCTCGCCCAGCTGCCCGCGACCGCCCCGGTCCCGGCGGACAAGGACACCGGCTCGAAGTACAAGGAGACCTACGTCTCCTCCGGCCCGTACAAGTTCCAGACGTACGAGGCCAAGAAGCGCTACGTGCTCGTCCGCAACGACCAGTACGACCCGGCCACCGACCCCGAGTCCGGTCGGCTCGCCCTGCCCGACACGATCACCATCGACCTCGGCGTCGACGCGGCCGACCTCGACCAGCGCCTCCAGTCCGGTGACATCGACGTCGACCTCGCCGGCACGGGCGTCCAGGCCCAGACCCAGGCCAAGATCCTGGCCGACCCGGCTCTGCTGGCCAAGACCGACGACGCACCGGTGGCGCGCACCTGGTTCACGGTGCTGCCGGACTTCGTCGCGCCGATGGACAACATCGACTGCCGTAAGGCCGTCGTCTACGCCTACAGCCCGTCGGGCTACCAGCGGGCCTACGGCGGCGCCACCGGTGGCGACATCGCCACATCGCTGCTGCCCCCGATGATCCCGGGCCACGTCGACTACGACCCGTTCGACCTCAAGGCCAACCCCGACGGCAACGTCGCGATGGCCAAGCAGGAGCTCGCCAAGTGCGGCAAGCCGGACGGCTTCTCCACCAACATGGCGTTCCGCTCGGACCGCCCCAAGGAGAAGGCGATGGCCGAGTCGGTGCAGCAGGCCCTGGCCAAGGTCGGCATCACCGTCCAGCTCAAGGGCTACCCGTCGGGTGACTACTTCAAGCTGTATGCGGGCAAGCCCGACTTCGTGAAGAAGAACGGCCTCGGCATCCTCGCCTACGGCTGGGGCGCCGACTGGCCCGACGGCTACGGCTTCCTCGAGCAGATCGTCGACAGCCGCACGATCCGCCCTGCCGGCAACACCAACCTCGGCATCAGCATCCCGGCGGTCGACCAGATGATCGACAAGGCGCTCGTCACCAACGACGCCGACGCCCGCAACAAGATCTGGGGCGACATCGACAAGGCCGTCATGGACAACGCGTCCGTGCTGCCCGGCATCTGGTCCAAGGGCCTGCTCTACCGCCCGCCGTACCTGACGAACGTGTTCGTCAACCCGGCGTTCGGCCAGTACGACTACACGACGATCGGCACGACCCGGAAGTGACGTGAGCGGCGGGACCGGCATACGCCCGAGGGCAGCCGGTCCCGCCGTTGGCCGGCCGGGGCGGCCCGCCCCGGCCGGCCACCCTCGACCGTCGACGACACCACCACGGACACGGAGGAGACATGCTCGCCTACCTGGTCCGGCGGCTGATCACCGCCGTGATCCTGCTCTTCGTCGTCTCGGCGGTGACGTTCGCGATCTTCTTCCTCGTGCCCCGGCTCGGCGGCGCGACCGCCGACGACCTGGCCTCTCGATATGTCGGCAAGTCCGCCGGGGCCGAGCAGATCCACCAGACGGCGGTGAAGCTCGGCTTCACCGATCCCATCTACGTCCAGTACGGCCGGTTCGCCAAGGGCCTGGTCGTCGGCGAGGACTACAACTACGGGCCGGCCGTCGAGCACTGCCCGGCCCCCTGCCTCGGCTACTCGTTCATCAACCAGACGCCCGTCCTGCCCGAGATCCTCGACCGGCTACCGGTGACGATGTCCCTGGCTTCGGGGGCCGCCGTCATGTGGCTCATCGGCGGCGTCTCCATCGGCGTGCTCTCGGCCCTGCGCCGCGGGAGCCTCCTCGACCGGGCGGCCATGACGACCGCACTCGCCGGGGTGTCGCTCCCGATCTTCTTCACCGGCCAGATCGCGCTGCTCCTCTTCGCCTACCAACGCAACTGGTTCCCGCCTGGCGGGTCCGACCCGATGCAGGCGACGAGCCCGTGGGACTGGGCGTACCGGCTGTTCCTACCCTGGGTGACCCTCGCGTTCCTGTATGCGGCGATCTACGCCCGGATGATGCGCGCCGGCATGCTGGAGACGATGAACGAGGACTACATCCGCACCGCCCGGGCCAAGGGGCTGCGTGAGCGCGACGTCGTCGTCAAGCATGGTGTCCGGGCCGCTCTGACGCCCATCCTCACGATCTTCGGGCTCGACATCGGGCTGCTTCTCGGCGGCGCGATCCTCACCGAGACCACCTACTCGCTGCCGGGCGTCGGCAAGTACGCCGTGGACGCGATCCGGGCCAACGACCTGCCCAAGGTCCTCGGCGTCACCCTCGTCGCCGCGATCTTCATCATCCTCGCCAACCTGCTCGTCGACCTGCTGTACGCCGTCGTCGACCCCCGGGTCCGGGCCCGATGAGCACCGGGCCCGAGGGCGGAGCCGGCGAGGTGTCGGCGGCAGCGCCGACGACGCCGTACGGCTGGTCCACCGAGGCATCTGTCTCCCACGCGGGCGTCGACACCGATGCGACGGGCATGGGGGGCCTCGGCCCGGCTCCCGACGACGCCTACCTGTCCGTGCGCGATCTGCGGGTCCACTTCCCGACGGACGACGGCCTGGTGCGGTCCGTCGACGGGCTGTCCTTCGACCTGGTCCGCGGCAGGACTCTCGGCATCGTCGGCGAGTCCGGGTCGGGCAAGTCGGTGACGAGCCTGTCGATCATGGGTCTGCACAAGCGGGGCACCGTCGAGATGAGCGGGAGCATCGTCCTCGACGGGACCGGAGCTCGTCGGCGCCCCACCCGAGCAGGTCCGCCGGCTGCGCGGCAAGCGGATGGCGATGATCTTCCAGGACCCGCTGTCCTCGATGCACCCCTTCTACACGGTGGGCCACCAGATCATCGAGGCCTTCCGGGTCCACAACAACGTCAGCACCAAGGTCGCCAGGGCGCATGCCGTCGAGATGCTCGGCCGGGTCGGGATCCCGCAGCCCGCTAGCCGCGTCGACGACTACCCCCACCAGTTCTCGGGCGGCATGCGGCAGCGGGCGATGATCGCGATGGCGCTGTCCTGCGACCCCGACCTGCTCATAGCCGACGAGCCCACGACCGCGCTGGACGTCACGGTCCAGGCCCAGATCCTCGACCTCATCCGCGACCTGCAGTCCGAGTTCAACTCCGCGGTCATCATCATCACCCACGACCTCGGGGTCGTCGCCGAGCTCGCCGACGACATCCTCGTCATGTACGCCGGCCGCTCCGTCGAGTACGCCTCCGCGGACAACGTGTTCGACCGTCCCCAGCACCCGTACACCTGGGGGCTGCTCGGCTCGATGCCGAGGCTCGACCGCGAGCCCACCGACCGGCTGGTCCCCATCACGGGCGCTCCCCCGAGCCTGATCCAGGTTCCACCGGGCTGCCCCTTCCACCCCCGCTGCCGGGCCGCGGCTGCGGTCGGCGACCCCTGCCACACCGAGCGGCCACCGTTCCGGGCGGTCGAGCCCGGCCACCACATCGCGTGCCATCTCACGGGGCGCGACCGCGACCGGATCTGGGAGGAGGAGGTGAAGCCGACCCTATGAGCGCCGCCGAGACCACACCCGTGACCGCCGAGCCCATCCCCGCCGGCCGCACCGAGGAGCCGCTGCTCGTGGTGTCGGGGCTGACCAAGCACTTCCCGATCCGCAAGGGCCTGCTGCAACGCCAGGTCGGGGCCGTCCAGGCGGTCGACAACGTCGGCTTCGAGGTCCGCAAGGGCGAGACCCTGGCCCTGGTCGGCGAGTCAGGCTGCGGGAAGACGACGACGGGGCGGATGGTGACCAGGCTCATCGAGCCGACCGCCGGGACGGTCGTGTTCGAGGGCCGCGACATCACCCACCTCGGCCCCCGGGCGATGCGGCCGCTGCGCCGCGACGTCCAGATGATCTTCCAGGACCCGTACTCCTCGCTCAACCCACGGCATACGGTCGGGGCCATCGTGGGGGCGCCGTTCCGGATCCAGGGGACCACCACCGAGCGCGGCACCAAGCGCGAGGTCCAGGAGCTCCTCGAGCTCGTCGGCCTCAGCCCCGAGCACTACAACCGCTACCCGCACGAGTTCTCCGGCGGGCAGCGCCAGCGCATCGGCATCGCCCGATCGCTCGCGCTCAAGCCCAAGCTCATCGTCGCCGATGAGCCGGTCTCGGCCCTCGACGTGTCGATCCAGGCCCAGGTCATCAACCTCCTCGAGGACATCCAGGACGAGCTCGGGCTGACCTACGTCGTCATCGCCCACGACCTGTCCGTCGTCCGGCACATGTCCGACCGGGTCGCCGTGATGTATCTCGGCAAGATGGTCGAGATCGCCGACCGGGTCTCGCTCTACACCAGTCCGCGCCACCCGTACACCACCGCTCTGATGTCGGCCGTGCCGATCCCGGACACCCGTCGACGGGCCCACCGCGAGCGGATCCGACTGCAGGGCGACGTGCCCAGCCCGATCGACCCGCCATCGGGGTGCCGGTTCCACACCCGGTGCTGGAAGGCCACCGAGGTGTGCTCGTCCACCGAGCCGCCGCTCGTCGAGATGGCCCCCGGGCATCGCGCCGCCTGCCATCACCCCGAGGAGCCCCCCGCGGGCTGAGTGCCGCGCCCGGGCCTCGAGGCATGGTCGGGCCGCGCCCTCCCCTGGCGGATAATCGACCCATGAGCCGACTTCTCAGCGACCCCGAGGTGGACGCCCAGCTGCGCTCCCTCCCGGGATGGCAGCGCCGGGACGCCGCCATCGTCGCGACCATCGAGGCACCTGACTTCCCTTCCGCGATCGCGATCGTCGACGACGCCGCGGATGCGGCGGAGGAGATGAACCACCACCCCGACATCGATATCCGGTGGCGGACGACCCACTGGCTGCTGACCACGCACGACGCCGGCGGAGTGACCCAGCTCGACATCGAGCTCGCCCACCGGATCGTGCAGGCGGCGCGCGCCCACGGGGTGACCGATGCCTGACCTGGTCGGGGAGCACCACGCGCACCGCGGTCACGATGAGCCACACGACGGCGAGGTCGGCTCACGGCTCAACTGGCTGCGCGCCGGCGTGCTGGGCGCGAACGACGGCATCGTCTCGACCGCCGGCCTGGTCATCGGCGTCGCCGCCGCGACCACGAGCCGCTCGGCGATCCTCACCGCCGGGTTGGCCGGCCTCGTCGCGGGGGCGATGAGCATGGCGGTCGGTGAGTACGTCTCGGTGAGCACCCAGCGCGACGCCGAGCGGGCCCTCATCGCCAAGGAGCGCTGGGAGCTCGAGACCGACCCCGACCTCGAGCTCGAGGAGCTCACCGCGCTGTATGCCGCCAAGGGGCTCACCCACGACGTGGCCCACGCCGTCGCCGTCCAGCTGACCGAGCGCGACGCCCTGGCCGCCCACGCCGAGATCGAGCTCGGCATCGACCCCGACGACCTGACGAACCCGACGCACGCGGCATTCGCGTCGTTCGTGGCGTTCACCCTCGGCTCGCTGCTGCCGCTCATCGCCGTCCTCAACCCCTCGGTCTCCTGGCGGCTGCCCATCACCGTCGTCGCGGTCCTCGCGGCCCTGGTCGGGACCGGCGCGCTGAGCGCTCGGCTCGGCCGGGCACCCATGCGGCGGGCGATCATCCGGGTCATGGCCGGCGGCACCCTCGCGATGGCCGTCACCTACGGCATCGGCAGCCTCGTCGGCACCCAGGTGGGCTGATGACCACCTCGCCGCGGCTGCTCGTGGTCCAGCACGAGGAGGAGGCACCCCCGCTGTGGCTCGGAGAGTGGTGGGCCGAGCGCGGCATCGTCGTCGACGTCCTGCGAGCCGACCTCGGGCGACCTGTGCCCGACCGGGTCGAGCACGACGGGCTGGTCGTGCTCGGCGGCTACATGGGGGCCGGCGACGACGAGCTGCACCCATGGCTCACCGATACCAAGGCACTGATCCGCACGGCGGTCGAGAACGACACGCCCGTCCTCGGGGTCTGCCTGGGCCACCAGCTCATGGCGCTGGCTCTCGGCGGCGAGGTGGCCCGCAACCCGGCCGGCAAGGCCCTCGGCCTGCAGCCCGTCGCGCTCACCGATGCGGGCCGGATGGACCCGCTGCTCGCCGGCTCCGACGGGGCCCGGGCCATCCACTACAACCAGGACATCGTGACCGTCCCGCCCGACGACGCCGTCGTGCTGGCGACCGCGCCCGACTGGTCGGTCGCTGCGCTCCGGTTCGCTGACCGGGCCTGGGGCGTGCAGTTCCACCCGGAGACCTCCCCGGAGGTGTTCGCCCTGTGGACCCGCAACGAGGCGGGCTCGATGGCCGGGGTGAGCACCGCGGCGCTGGCCGAGGTGGCCGCTGCGGAGGACGAGCTGCGGTGGGCCTGGCGGCCGCTGGCCGAGCGCTTCGCAGCGGTCGTCTCGTCCTAGCCGGCGCTGGGGCGGGCGACCCTCGAGACCGCCGCGACCCCCGGTGGGCGGCCGCGCCAGGTCCTAGGATGGCACCGGCGGGTCCCGCAGCCAGGACTGGCCGCACCGGCTAAGTCGGTTCCGGCGGTCGACCTCAGCCGCAAGGACGTAGATGAGCACCTCAGCGAGCGCCGCGACCACCCCCGTCAGCGCGGCGACACCCACCCCGGCCACCCCGGGCCCGTCCCCTCGGCGCGTCATCATCCTCGGCGCCGCCGGTCGCGACTTCCACGACTTCAACACGGTCTTCCGCGACGACCCGGGCTATGACGTCGTGGCGTTCACCGCGACCCAGATCCCGGATATCGAGGGACGCACCTACCCGCCCTCGCTGGCCGGGCCGCGCTACCCCGACGGCATTCCCATCGTCGACCAGTCCGGGCTCACCGAGCTCATCGAGCGGGAGCGGGTCGACCTCGTCGTGCTCGCCTACTCCGACATCGCCCACGTCCAGGTCATGCACCTCGCGTCGCAGGTCATCGCCGCGGGCGCCGACTTCACGATGCTCGGCGCCGCCCCGACCATGCTGCCCTCGACCAAGCCGGTCATCTCGGTGACGGCCGTGCGGACCGGTGTCGGCAAGAGCCAGACGACGCGCTACCTGTCCCGGATCCTCGCCGGCCTCGGCAAGCGCGTCGTGGCGATCCGCCACCCCATGCCCTACGGCGACCTCGCCGCGCAGGCCTGCCAGCGGTTCGCGACCTACGCCGACCTCGACCTTCACGACTGCACGATCGAGGAGCGCGAGGAGTACGAGCCGCACATCGACAACGGGTTCGTCGTCTACGCGGGCGTCGACTACGAGCAGATCCTCCGCGAGGCCGAGGCGGAGGCCGACGTCATCCTCTGGGACGGCGGCAACAACGACATGCCCTTCTACCGCAGCGACCTGCACATCGTCCTGGCGGACCCGCTGCGGGCGGGCGACGAGGCGACATACCACCCCGGTGAGGCCAACGTCCGCCTGGCCGACGTGGTGATCGTCAACAAGTGCGACTCGGCCACCGCCGAGGACATCGCGGCGGTCGAGGCGTCCGTGGGGCGGCTCAACCCGCGCGCCGAGGTCATGCGGTGCGACAGCCCGGTGACCGTCGAGGACGTGGCGGCGGTGGCCGGCAAGCGCGTCGTCGTCGTCGAGGACGGACCGACGCTCACCCACGGGTCCATGACCTATGGAGCAGGTG
Organism: uncultured Actinomycetota bacterium; assembly: GCA_963800435.1. Classification (GTDB taxonomy): domain Bacteria; phylum Actinomycetota; class Actinomycetes; order Actinomycetales; family Dermatophilaceae; genus CAVSJJ01. Next base: position 87,598 of record CAWDBE010000008.1, on the reverse strand, counting down.
TCGTCGGGGCGCGCGCGGCCGGGGTCGGCGAGATCGTCGACCCGACCCCGTTCGCGGTGGGCTCGATCGCGACGACATACGAGAAGTACCCCAACGCGCGCGGCATCCTGCCGGCGATGGGGTACGGCGACGCCCAGTCCCGCGACCTGGCCGCGACGATCGAGGCGATGCCGGTCGACGCGGTGCTGTCGGGCACGCCGATCGACCTCACCCGGGTCATCTCGGTGAGTCGTCCGGTCATCCGCGCCCGCTACGAGCTGCGCGAGCAGGTCCCCGGCCTGCTCGAGGCGGCCGTGCGGCGCACCCTCGGCGTCGCCTGACCGTTCGGCCCCTGCCCCGCCTGCCCCGCCTGCCCCCTCCCCGATCCGCCTGACCTCCCCCTCTGCCCGGTCACCTAACCTCTGCTAGCAGAGGTTACGTGACGAAGCAGAGGTTGCAACCTGTGCTTGGTCACACAACCTCTGCTAGCAGAGGTTAGGGGTCGGGGGCGGGCGGAGGGCGGGCGGAGGGCGGGGTCGGGGGGCGGGCCGCGGCGGGTCACGTGCGTCAGGAACGGCGAGGTATGCCGCGGGCGGCCTCGGTGACCCGGATCGCCTCCTGGGACGTCATGGCCTCCTCCAGGGCGACGGGCCGCCCGTCGGGACCCGCGAGGGGAACGAGCCAGTTGGGGTACTGGGTGTCGGTCCCCGGCTGGTTGACCGCCCGGCGGTCGCCCACGAGGTCGGCGAGCGAGTAGCCGATCATCCGGCTCGGCCCCTCGGCCAGCCAGCGGTGCAGGCCTTCGAGCAGCCCGTCGACGCCCGCCCCGTGGTCGATGAGCCCTCTGGCGAGCAGGGCGTCGCGGACTCGGGCGATCGCCTGCTCCTCGTGGGCCCGCTCCTCCTCGACCGGGCGCGTGAGCAGGCCGAGCCGCTCGCGGATGGCGACGTGCTCGAGGGTCAGGTAGCCCGCGGTCGGCGGCAGGTCGTGGGTCGTGACCGACGACAGGCACAGGTCGCGGTACCGCTCAGGTGGACGCGGGGTGTCCCCGTCCCACTCGAACCACAGGATGCTCGTCCCGAGGAGCCCGCGCTCGATGAGATAGTCGCGCGCCATCGGCTCGACCACACCGAGATCCTCGCCGATGACGACGGCGCCGGCACGCTGTGCCTCGAGCGCGAGGATCCCGATGAGGGCCTCGTGGTCGTAGCGCACGTAGGTGCCCTCCGCCGGGGTCGAGCCCTCGGGGATCCACCACAGCCGGAACAGGCCGATGATGTGGTCGACCCGGATGCCGCCGGAGTCGCGCAGCACCCCGCGGACCATCTCTCGGAAGGGCGCGTACCCCAGGGCCGCCAGCCGGTCGGGCCGCCACGGCGGCTGGCTCCAGTCCTGGCCGAGCTGGTTGAACTGGTCCGGCGGTGCCCCGGCCGTGACGCCCTGCGCATGGGCACCGGCCAGCCCCCAGGCGTCGGCCCCACGCGGGTGGACGCCGACGGCGAGATCGTGGACCACCCCGATCGACATGCCGTCGGCCGTTGCCACCCGCTGCACCTCGCCGAGCTGCTCCTCGAGCAGCCACTGAAGCCAACGGTGGAAGTCGACCTCGTCCTGGTGCGCCTCCCGGAACGCCGCCACCGCCGGGTCGTCGGGGTCCTGCAGCCCGGCGGGCCACCCGGACCACGGCAGGCCGTGTCGCTCCGCGATGGCGCACCATGTCGCGAAGGCCTCCAGCCGGGACCCCTCGCGCGTGCAGAAACGCGCGAAGTCCCGCGCCCGGCGCCCCTCCAGCGGAACCTCGCGGACCAGCCGGAGTGCGGCCCGCTTGAGCGCCCAGGCGGCATCCCGGTCGATGAGGTCGACGGCGTTGAGCGCGTGGGCCCGCTCGGCCAGCTCCTGGACCTGCTCGTATGCCGCAAGCGTGAGCCGGCCGATCTCGGGGACGTCCTCGACGCGGAGGTAGATCGGGTTGACGAACCTGCGGGTGGTCGGCAGGTAGGGCGAGGGCTCCATCGGGGCGACCGGCTCGGCCGCGTGCAGCGGGTTGACCAGGACGAACTCGGCGCCGTGCTCGAGCGCCGCCCAGGTCGCCAGCTCGGCGAGGTCGCCGAGGTCGCCGATCCCCCACGACCGCCGCGAGCGCACCTGGTAGAGCTGGGTCATCAGCCCGGTGGCGCGGCCCTCGGCGAGCACGGGTGGCAGCGGCATCCGGCGGGGCGTGACAACCAGGGTCGCCTCGGTCGTCGCCGGGTCCAGAGCCGGTGCCTCGACATGGGCGACGATCCGGTGCCAGCCGAGCGGCAGGTCGCCGGGGAGCTCGAAGGTCGCCTGCCCGACCTCGCGACCCTCGAGCCAGCGAGGCGCCACCCAGTTGTCGACCTGCGGCACGTGCCGAGCGGAGCCGTCCTCGAGCTCGACATCGAGCCGGACGCCGGTGTTGTGCGGGACGTGGACGAACACCCAGGGGGTCCACCCCTCACGGCAGACGACGCTCGCGGGCAGGGTGCGCCGCCAGGGTGCGTCGTCCAGGTCGGCGAGGGAGCTCGCCACCGCGTCCTCCGTCGCAGCGTCCACCCCGAGCGCTGCCAGCACGGCTCGCATGGTCTGCGCACTGACACTGGTATGCCGTCCTTGCCAGTCCCAGTACTCGGTGGCGACCCCGTGCGCGTGGGCGAGCGCGACGAGCGGGGCGGAGGGGGCGGTGGCCATGCGCCCATCCTGCCGGGTCGGCGAGGCCGGGCGCAGCAGGACAGCTCGGCCGTCGGCGGTCCGACCCGCGCCCGCAGCTCGACCTGGTCGGGCTCGGTCGTCATGATCCGCGGGCACGCGGTCCTCCCGCTGTGGGCCGGGGCGGCCCTGCGCCGGCTACGGCCGCACGTGGTCGCGCCAGGAGTGCTGGGGGTCGAAGCCGAGGACCCGGCGGGCCCGGTCGATGGAGAGCAGCGTGTCGTGCTCGCCGAGGTCGCCGCGGGTCGGGACTCCCGGGAAGACCTCGGCGACGAGCTCGGCGTCGGGCCGGCTCATCACGGTGTCCGGTGAGGCGATGACGAACCGGTCGAAGCCCCCACGCCGGTCCAGCGCCTTCTCGACGGCGAGTGCGCCGTCGCGGCCGTCGATGTACCCCCACAGGTTCCACTTGCGCACCGTCGGGTCGGCGTCGAACGCCGGGAACTCCGCGTAGTCCTCGACATCCATGACGTTGGAGAACCGCAGCGCGGTGATGCTGAGGTCCGGGTGCCACCGGCACAGCTCGACAGCCATCGTCTCCTCGAGGTGCTTGACCAGGCTGTAGACCGACTCAGGGCGCGCCGCATACTCCTCGTCCACCGGGATGTACGGCGGGGGCGTGTCGAAGGGCAGCCCCAGCACGGTCTCGCTCGACGCGTAGACGATGGTGCGGATCCCGGTGCGGATCGCGCCGTGGAAGACGTTGAACGTCGCCCGGATGTTGTTGTGGAAGGTCGCGACGTCCGAGTGCAGGCCGGGCGCAGGGATCGCCCCGAGGTGGACGATGGCCTCCGCCGGCGGCTGCTCGCCGTGCACGCCGCCGAAGGCGTCGACGACCTGCCCGTAGTCGGTGAGGTCGACCGCCAGCCACTCGGTGAACCGCTCCCCCACGGCGTCCAGGTTGACGACGTCGTGGCCGATCTCGGCCAGGTGCCGGACGACGTGGCGGCCGAGCTTCCCCGACCCTCCGGTAACGGCGATGCGCATGGGATGTGCTCCTCTCGTGGGCGGGCGGTGGGTAGGCGTCGGACGACGTATGCCGCGCGCGCCCGGATGGGCTGAAGCGACCCTTCGGTGCTCGGCTCCCTGGCAATGTACTGCGCGCCGCGGCGCGACCGACTGGCGCACCTGCACCCGGTCGGTGAGACCGCCTGCCTAGGGGTTACCGGGGAAGAGCGCGACCCCCCGGGCCACGGTCTGCGAGTCGCCGGCGAAGGTGAAGTCACCACCGACGAGCAGGCCCTTGCCCGGCACCACGGCGAACGACCAGATGCCCATCGCGGTGTCGAACTGGGGCGCGAACGGGTCGAGCACGCCGTCGGAGACCCGGAAGGCGAAGAAGCGCTGCTGGGAGACCCTCGGCAGCCCCGGACCGAGGTCGCACCAGCCACCCTTGCCCAGGTCGCCGCCGTGCGAGCCGTAGTAGAAGTGGCCGTTGACCTCGAGCCGTCCCTGCATGCCGGCGTTGCAGACAGTGACCCAGTTCAGGCCTTGGGCCTTGTGTGCCGACAGGTCGACGGCGTCCCACTGGTAGATGTTGTCGGGACAGTACCCGCCCCCGTAGAGCCGCTTGCCGTCGTCGCTGAGGTAGAGCCGGTTGACCCAGGCGCCGTTCTTCCCGGTGCAGGACGTCACCCCGCCCAGCTGGTGGGAGACGAGCGCGCCCGAGAAGCCGGTCACGACAGCGATGCCGCCGGCCACCGAGTGGCCGCGGACCGCCGTGAACGGCCCGGCGATGTAGACCTTGGAGGCGTCCGCCGCCACCTGGATACCCTGCACCTCGCCGCCGCCGGTCAGCGGGCCGTCGAGGCCGGTGGTGGTGGTCGCCCAGTAGGTGTAGATCCCGCCCGAGATGGCGTTGATCTTGACGACGTGGGCGTGTGAGACCCCGCTCACCGTCGTGAACTTCCCGCCGACGTAGAGCAGGTTGCCGGTGAGATCCATATCGAGGACGGCGTCGTTGAAGCTCGGGTGGAAGGCCGGGTCGAGCACCCCGGTCGCGACGGTGATGGCGGCGAGGTGGTTGCGGACCTGGCCCTGGACCTGCGTGAAGGACCCTCCGACGAGCAGCCGGGTCCCACCCGAGGCGGGGAGCAGGGTCACGACGGCCTCGTTGGTGTCGGCGCTGAAGCCTGCCACGCCGGCGCCCGTCGATGAGTCGAGCGCCGCCAACCCCGTCCGGAGCAGCCCGCCGACGCTGGTGAGCTCGCCACCGATGAACACATCGCTGCCGCTGCTCGCCGTCGCCAGCACGAGGTTGCCGGGCCGCGGGTCCCACACGGTCAGCGTGCCCGAGGAGGTGGCGAACGCGGCGGCGTTGTGCCGAACCTCGCCCCCGGCGTTGCTGAACAGGCCCCCGAGGTATGCCGTTCCGCCGCTGACGTCGATCGTCATCACGGTGGGCGTGCAGGGGTAGAAGCCATAGGTGCTGTCGATGCCGTGGGTGCCGTGGCACCCCGTGATCCGAGCGTTGAACGCGTCGACGACCCCGTCGGTCGTCATCTTCGCCACGGCGACGTGGGTCGCGCCGCCGACCGCGGTGAAGGACCCGCCGGCCCACAAGGACCCGGCGCCGTCGGCGTCGAGGGCGTAGACGGTCCCGTCGGCGACGGGCGCGAAGCTCGTCAGCGTGTTGCCGGTGAGCGAGAACGCCGCAACCCGCCCCCGAGCGACCGAGGAGGAGCCGAGGGTAACCGCGAGGAAGTCGCCGCCGGCGAAGATCTGGCCGCTGGTGACATCGGCGGCCAGGGCGAAGACGGTGCCGGTCGCCGCCCCGGTGAAGGTCGTGTCGACGGCGCCGGTCGTGGACGAGAGCGCCACGAGGCCACGGCGGGCGGCGCCACCCACCGTCGTGAACGAGCCGCCGACGAAGACCCGGCTCCCCGAGGCGGCGAGCGCCTCAACGGTCCCGTTGGTCGCCGGCGCGGTCCATCCGGCCACCTGCGAGCCGGTCGTCGTGTCGACCATGGCGAGGTGTGTCGCTGCCGCGCCACCGATCGCGGTGAAGTCGCCGCCGACGAGGAGATCACTGCCGACCCGGGCCAGGGCGTAGACGTTCCCCTTGGGGATGGGCTTCCAGTCCGCCAGCGTGCCGTCGGAGAGGACGTGGGCGAGGGAGGGCTGGTAGGTCGATCCGATCCGCTGGAAGTCACCGCCGACGAACCACCCGCCCGACCCGTCGGGGACGGCGGCGCGGACGTCGCCGGTCATGACCTGGTTGTCGGGCTGCAAGGCACCCGTGGAGCCCAACACCCGGGACCCATGGCCGGTGTTGGGACCGATGTAGTCGAACGCGCCGCCGAGATAGACCCTGCTGCCGATCGTCTCCATGTCCATGACGCGGCCGTTGGTGCCCCACCACGAGGTGTCGGGCGAGGACGAGAGGGTGACCCCGCCCAGCAGGCCGAACTTGCCGCCGACAGGTACGGGGGTCAGCCGCGTTGGGGGGGCGACGGCGGCACTCACTGCCCCGCCGCTCGTGGCGGTCGAGGCGTCACCGGAGGCCGAGCTCGTGAGGACGGACGCCCCGGCGAGGCCGGTCACCAGGGCGAGCACGAGGGCGGTGCCCTTGCCCCGCAGACCGCGCACCCCGGCCCTGTCCCACCCGGTCGCTCGCTCCGCCCCAGCCATTCGTCGATCCCCCATGATCGCTCGTTGTCCGCGGCAGGGCCCTACCACGTACGCTGTCCGACCTTACCTTCTCCTCACCAGCCCGAACCCAGGATTGCTGGATCTGGCGACATCGTAATGGGCGGGCCGGAGGTAGCACGGCGGCCTCCAGGAGCGGGCCTGCGTCATCGCGACGGCGATGGCCGGGATACCCGGGTCGCCGGTCACCCGCGCTCCAGCCGTCTCGGGCGACGCCCGGGTCGCGCCCGATCATCGCCGAGAGCCCGTCGGCAGCAGGTCGAGCTCGTCGTCGTTCATCTTCAGCAGGGCGGGTTGACGGCCACGCACCCGAGAGCGAGCACGAGTTGGCCGGCGCCATGGACGTGGTGCTCGAACGACAGGGCCCGGTGTGTGCAGCCACCGAAGCCGACAAGCGCAGCCGCCCTGGTGGGCAGGCCCTGCTCTTCCAGACCACCCCCGCGTTGCCGGTGATCGCCCGAACGTCGGCCCGAAGCGCATGGGGAGGATTCACCCCGGCTCCTCCCTGCGCCTGGACGTTGAAGCGGAACGATCACGCGGGGCTTCGGTGGTCGTTGGTCATCACCGACTGATGCCGGAAAACACGCCTTGACCTGCGAAAACGCGCTCGCCGACCGTTGGGCGTCGTCGGCGAGAATCGGTCTCCGTCGGACTTCTTGCGGACTGCTTGCGGACCGCTGGGCCGTCCGCGCCTCCGCGCTTGGACGAAGGTCAGCGGCCCGTCATGGCTCACTCGTCCCGGAGTGCAGCCTCCCAGTCCTGGCCGCCGTGGAACACACCGAGGACGTTCACCACCAGCTCCCCCGAGGACTCGTCGACCTCGTAGGCGATCAGCGTTCGCTTCTTGAAGGTGGCCGTCCGCATTCCCGGTCGGATGTCGTCGCGCGCTCGGCCGGCACGTGGGAACACGAGGATGCCGTCGATGAAATCGAGGATTGCCGAGACGAACCGCCGCGCGACATCCCCAGACGCTTTCTCGGCGACCCAGTCGTCGAGCGCGTTGAGCTGCTGCTGGGCCTTGGGGTGTAGTTGATCCGGTCCGTCATGGACGGGCGGACCACTTGGCCTCGAAGCCGGCGCGGACGTCCTCAGCCGGGATCGCCTGGGATGGGTCGGCTTTGAGGGCGTCGTAAGCGGCGGCAGCCTCGGTGCGCAGCCATGAATCGGAGGCCAGGTCGAACGCTTCTTGCGGGTCGACCGATTCGAGCAATCGGAGCGCGACGTGCTTGCGCACGTCCGGAGGCAGGGACATCCCGGCCTCGTAGAACTGCGATTCGCTCAAGGACATGACGTCACGCTACTCCGAGCCGACCACTCTGGAGGAGGTCACTTCGGCAGGCCATCCAGGTCGTAGAGCTCGTCGGGGCACCCGGGTAGCTCACGACCGGAGCCCCTTCATCACGCTCTGCCACTCGCTCGGGGTGAGTAGACCGTCCTTCCGCGCCCGCTTGGCCGCGTCGATCAGTCGCTCGGTCTCGATACTCCCCTGGCATTCGAGGATGGCGTCGGCGACCGGCTGCGCTTTCAGCCCTTCGTAGAACGTCGTGTGTACGGCGTCGTCCTTGACGTGGGTCAGCTCGACGAACGACGGCAACTTGGGACGAGCACGGCGCCGAACCGCGACCTTGATCTGTCGAGGATTGACGTCGGCCAGCCCAAAGAGGGCGAGCACCGACTCGCCGTGCAGGTATGCCCCTCCCCCGGCCCGCAGGAGGGCCTCGGCGAACTGGTCGTAGTCCGTGGGCGGGACGTCGGGCACCCGGTAGAGGCCGTAGGCGATGTTCTCCAGGCCACCGCGAGCGGCAAGCTTGGGCAGCTCGACCGCCGGCACGCCAGCCTCGGCCGCCTCCCTCGTGGTGACGTAGCCGTAGTGGTCGAGCGCGAGTTCACGCACGATCTCCCGGTATCTCACGTGACCAGTCATGTCACAACCATACCGAAATCGGTATTGTTGTGACAGGCCAAGGACGAGGGGCTCGAGGGGTTTCTTCTAGGCACAGGAAGATGGCCGGATCCGCCGGCACCAGAGAGTTACCCCAGAAGATCGGGTCGCCGCTGGTTCCGATGTGGTCGAGGAGTGCCTGGACGTTCTTGGTCGGGAGCTTGCGCTTGTACTCGTGGAACTTGAGGTGGCGGTCGCGCCAGTAGATCGCCCAGACACCGGTCGACTTCGTGAAACGCAAGCGGGCGATCGGGAACCGGGTGTGCTCACCGACGCCGTCCCACGGTGGACGCACCTCGACGATGTCGACGTGACGGTCGGACACGTCGGCCTCGACCTTCAGTTCGTCCCACAGGTGCTCAGGCACGCGCTCTGGTGCCTACTGGTGGCGTAAGACACTGCGCGACGCCGAACTGTCGGGCATCAAGCTCCACGACCTGCGGCACTTCTACGCCTCGGGACTCATCGCGGCCGGGTGCGACGTCGTGACCGTCCAGCGCTCGCTCGGTCATTCGAAGGCGACGACCACGCTCAACACGTACGCCCACCTCTGGCCGACCGCCGAGGACCGCACGAGGAAGGCGGCGGAGTCGATCATGTCCGCGTCGCGTGGCGAGCCCACCGGGCGTCTCGCCGAGTTCGGGACGAGCACGGGCGGATGAGCCCTCTCTCGGATCGCATACGTAACTCTCAGGGGCGCGAGGCGGTGGCGCGTCAGAGGCCAGAGCAGGGTGCGGTCCGGAGGTGCGTCCTACCGCCCACAAAGACGCGGCAACGGGGAGGACGTCGAGGCAACGATGAAGGCGGCGCGCCCAGGCATCCCGACTAGCTGACAACCACCGACGCAGGGAGGTGGTAGGAGCGGGTCTCGTTCACGTGACGCTTGGGTCGACTGCAGCAGGTGCGCCAACAGGCCGTCCAGGCTGGCGGGCACCAACCTGCTGAGGCGCGCTCACGCTTCGGCCACCCAGACTGGGGCACCCCCTCGGAGTCGTGGGACATGGCCCTCGGGATGGCCAGGTGGGGCAGTCAGGGCATGCGTGGCCTTGGAGTCTTGCTGATCGCGGATCGGAGAACGTGTGGTCCCGGCCGCGCGATGTGCCACCTGGTCGTCCGTCCGCGGGACGTGTGGTTGGCCCACTCATTTCACGCCGTAGTCGGCCAGCCCGGCGTTGAGGTGCTGGAGTGCGTCGCGGCCCTGGGCGGTCACCTCGCGGGCGAGCTGGGCGTGGTCCACCGGGCCGGCGGCGAGCCGTCTGCGGACCAGTCCGATGAGGCTGTGGTGGACGCCCATGAGGGCATGGGCAGCGGCCGAGGGTGTGATGTCGGCTGGGTCTGCCCCCGTCTCCTCGGCGATCAGGGCGGTCAGGGAGTCGGTGTAGCGGGCGATGACCTCGCGCTCTCGGGTCAGCAGGCTCGGGCTCGCGGCGATCATCGTCGACATGGCGGCCAAGGTCTTCGCCGAAGCCTCGTCCTCGGCGGCCAGTAGGCCCCGCGGCTGGAGGACGAACCGGCCGAAGGCGGCGCTGATCGACTCCCCCGGAGATCGATCGCGGACAGCAGCGATCAGATCCGTCTCGAAGGCCTCCATGCCCCGGTAGACGAGGTCTTCCTTGGTCGGGAAGTAGTTGAACACGGTTGCTTCCGACACCTCCGCCGCGCGGGCGATCTCGGCGACGGGCACGGCGTCGAAACCCTTCTCGACGAACAACACGGTGGCGACATCGACGATGAGCTGACGCGTCCGGGCCTTCTTGCGCGCACGTAGCCCGAGGTCGGTATCCACGGTGCTCAGACTAGTCAGAATGATAGCGAGACCATAATCTTGTAGATAATAGAACAATAGAGTTACTCTAGTTTACGAGGTGGCCCACCGGCCCGCCGTGACCCGACGCAAGCCACCCACGAGAAGCACAGTTGCCTCGAACCGCGGCTGGCTCGGGAGGCGGCCACCACCCGAAGCAGACAAGGACCTCCCGACATGACCACGACACAGCGCCCACCCCGACGCGCCGCCCAGGCCGCCATCTTCCGGATCGTCAACGTGCCGATGCGTGCGATCCTCGGGCTTCCTGTCCGCACGCCATTGGCCGGGCGCCTCATGCTCGTCCACCACATCGGCCGCAAGACCGGCACCCACTACCGGCAGCCGGTCGGCTATGTCCGAGACGGCGACACGCTGCTCAGCCCAGGGGGCGGCACGTGGACCCGCAACCTGCGGCGGGACCGGCCGGTCCGGCTCACTTTGGCTGGCACGGACCGCATGTACCGCCCCGACCTGGTCGCCGAGCCCCAGGAGGTCGAGCGGCTCCTCGAATTCATGGCCGCCCATAATCCTGCCCTCACCCGGTTCGTGCCCATTCCCACCACACCGGACGGGCGTCTCGACGCCAAGGCACTACGCGCGGCGCTCGACCACGGCTTCCGCATCATCCGCTGGCAACCCGACCAACAGACCCAACGCCAGACCTGACCACCGAGGACCACCATGCGAGTCAGCCTCTCCCTGACGAACTTCACCTGGCCCGCCGGGCCACCTGCGCTCGCGAGCGACCTCGCGGAGGTCGCCGTGACCGCTGACCGCGGCGGCCTCGACACCGTCTGGGTCAATGACCACCTCCTCCAGGCCGACCCCAGCGCCGCGCAGGACGAGCGGGACATGCTCGAGGCGTACACCACCTTGGGCTACCTCGCCGGCCAGACCCGTCGAGTGCGGCTCGGCGCGCTGGTCAGCCCGGTGACCTACCGCGAACCGGCACTGCTGCTCAAGGCGGTGACCACGCTCGACGTGCTTTCCCGTGGCCGGGCCTGGCTCGGGGTCGGCGTCGGGTACCCCGCCGAAGCCGAGGCCATGGGCCTGCCCATGCCCGCCACCGGCGAACGGTTCGAACGGCTCGCCGACCTGCTCGACCTGGCCGAACAGATGAGTCGCGGCGACCCCGGACCCTTCTCCGGGACCCACTACCAACTCGCCCACCCCGAGAACCGGCCCCTCCCGCTCACCGTGGGCGGCATACCCGTCCTCGTCGGGGGAATGGGACCGAGGCGGACCCTGCGGCTCGTGGCCCGCTACGCCCAGGCCTGCAACCTCTTCGACATCCCCGACGACGGCGCCACCATCCTCCAACGCCTCGACCTGCTACGGCGCCACTGCGAGGACCTCGGCACCAACTATGCGGCCATCGACAAAACCATCAGCACCCGCCTAGAACCAGGCGAGACCCCACAGAGCCTCGCCCGGCGGCTCCACCGGATGCACGCCTGGGGCATCGATCACGCCATCGTGATCCGACCCGGCCCATGGACCCCATCGTCGGTGCAAACCCTCGCCGAAGCGGCAGACACCGTCCGGGACCTGTGAACCCCGCTCAGCCCCGGCATCAAACGCCAGGGCGCCACAAGGCGATCGACACGACACCAAGTCCGAGCACTCCTCAGACCAGCGTCACACCGCCTGTCGACCGCCCGGACCGCGACACGGTCGGACGCCGGGCCGACCTCGACGTCAGAGCGTTGCTCCGGACCTTTCGGCGAAACTCAACTTCTTGCCTGTGCGACTGTTGCGATGACCCAGCGGGTCAGGGTCAGGGAGTACTCCATGGTGATCGCGTCCCGGTCCGGTACACCGCCGAGGGTAGGGAGGTGGTCAGCTCCGGGCAGGCGCACGACCGTCAGATCACGCAGGGAGCCACGGGCCTGGGCCGCGTCCCAGGCTGCCAAGCTCTCTGCGATGGGCATCCATTCGTCGCTCTCGCCGTAGAAGGCCACCACGGGGCACGCGAGATGATCCAACGCGGGCTGCGGGTCGTAATCCATGTCACGCCATGTCCCGGGACCATCGGGGAGCACCGGGGACAGGTAGGCATGAGCGAACCAGGGTTGCGCAGACGCCCAGCTGAGGGTCGCCTGTACGGACGTGCGATTGCGGCCGTTGCGCAGGTAGCCCTCGACGGCCAGACGCGTGTTCGTCAGGTCCTCGACGTCCCGCTCGGAGTAGCCGCGTTTGCGCAGCTGGGTCGCGCACCCTGCGCGCATCTGCTGGGCTGGTGAGACGCCGCAGCACGACACGCAGATCAGAAAATCGACTGAGTCCGGGTCGGCGGCCGCAGCCATCGTCGCCGCCCAGGCGCCCTGGCTGTAGCCCCACAGCCCCACCGGTCCGCTCACGATGTCTCGCAGCCGGCTCGTTGTGGCCAACGCATCGGCGGCCTGCGTCGGCAACGGCACATCGTGCCCGTCTGGCGCTGCACGTCGGTCGTAGCGCAGAACCGCCACATGGTGCGGTGCGAGCAGGTCGGCCAAGTGCTCGTAAAGGAAGTACGACCGCTCTCCCGCCTCGGCTCCGTGAAGAACCACCACACCAGCTCGGCAGGCAGCGGCCGGCATCGTCAGGGTTGCCCGAAGCTCGCCACCGTCGACCGGAATCGTCAGATCCACCGGCTGAGTGAACCACAACCCACCCGGCAGGATTCGTCGCGAACTTCCGCGTATCGGCCGACCAAGAGGCTCCAGACCTGCTGCATACCGCCGCGACTGGGTCAGGCATCCGTTCCGAGTCAGCCCTCGTGCACTGCCACAGAGTGTTGAGCTGTCCGTGGTTGGCGCTGGAAGCGATGTCGCGCGTCGATGAGAGCTGGCAGACTCTGGTTGGCTGTCCAGTGCCACCTGTTGAACGACGGGTGCGGAACGTGCAGCGGGTCGGGTGTCAGATCGGGAAGAGCGGCAGCAACCACGCGTTGCGCCAAAGTGCCTGCAGCCACCACTCGGCCATCGAGACCAGGGACGACACCAGAGAGCCGTTCGCGGAGTCGGTCAACGAGAAGCTCCGAGATGGCGCGTGTCCCAGCTCCTCGCATGGAGGAGATTGAGCGCGACCTCGATCGGCGCACTCTTTCGATCAGAGCCCACTCGCCTTCTTCCAGCTCAGGGGCCCCCACGTCGACGAAGGCGGCTGCCTGCATGGGTACGTTGCTGACGTTCAAGATGGCGATGCGCTGGTCCCCAGCAACATGACTCTGCTGCACGAAGCGCCCGAGACTCAGGTCTCGTGGTTGGTCTGACATCAGGAAGCGAAGGGCGCTCTTGCCTGCGGCTCCAGCGACGGGCAGTCGATCCCTCAGTTCGTCGACATGGGGAGACTCGAAGACGAAGACGAGCTCCACGGTGCGGTTGGATGGCACGAGGTCGGGGACATGCCACCGCCCATATGTTCCGGTGCCGTCCTCGCTCAGATAGTCGATGGCAGTCAAGTCACATCCATCTGTAGGGGTAGCCTTGCGGCTCCGATTGTCGTGCGGCGCCCCGCCGACGAGTCGAGGCTCCTGCGTCCTTTCGCCGCATGCGGACGCGGCGGCCGAGCGTTGCCCGGTGGGGCCTGCGCCGACCCCGGGCCTCCCGTGGACGGTCAGACCCCGTCGAGGAGGCCGCGCAGGGCGGTGGTGTACGCGGCCAGCGCGGTGCGGCCTTTCGGGGTGAGGGCGATCGAGGTCCGCGAGGTTTGCCCGTTGCCACTCTTCTCGCTCGAGACGTAGCCGGCCTCTTCGAGCTTGCGGAGGTGGGTGATCAGGTTGCCGGGCGTCAGGGCGAGCATGGTCTGCAGGCGGGTGAAGCCCAGGGCATCACCGTCGCGGAGCGCGGCCAACGTCACCACGATCCGCAGCCGGGCCGGCGCGTGGATCACCGGGTCCAGCGGGTCATCGGTTGTCACGTCGGCGAACCGCCCAGGGCGGTCGACCGCGGGAGGGTGCCGGCCCGGTTCCACCGGAAGCGGAGCACCCCTTGGGCCAGCAGCAGCAGGCACCCACCCACCGCGAGCACGCCCCATACGTCGGCCGGGCCAGCGAACGCGCTGCCGGCCCCGACGACGATCATCGCGATCCCACCGGCCAGCTTCCACCGATCCTGTGTTGCGGCGGCGTGACCGGCCATCACCGCGCCGACGACCATCCACGGAGCCGCGGCGTCGAACACGCCATACACGATGGCCGCGCTGAACCCGTCGTACCGCAACGCGCCGTCGAAGACATAGACGCCCACGACGGCGACGACGAACGGGATCGCCAGCCACCGGGACTCCCGCCGAGACCGCCCGCTGACCCCGGACGTCGCCCTGGCATACACCGCGAAGGCGACCAGCGCCGCCACGGCGACCACGATGTACACCACTCCGATGACGTTGAGGCTCGGGCCCTGGTACGGATCCTGGCCACGCGACGATGACCAGATCGACCCGTACACGGCCAGCACAACCAGCGCGGAGAACACCGACAGCAGAGGCGTGTCACTGTTGAGACTGCGCTGCGCCTCGCGCCGGGTTCGCTCCAGCAGGTTCGCCGCCTCCCGCGGGTCGAGCAGGTCGTCTCCTCCGTCCGGGGCCTCGTTGACGTTCCGCCCTGGTTCCATGGCCACCTCCAAGAGACTTTGTACGGCAAACTTATCTGGCTTTGCTCGGCAAAGTCAACTCCTTTGGCCCGCACGGATCGAGTCTCGTCAAGGCCCCCCCGGGGCTGGCTGCCCGCACTGCCACTTGCCCGGCCGTTGACGCGAGGTCGCGACGGTCAACATGCCCCACACCGCCGCCTGTCGCCTGGCCGGGTGGGCGTCCGGTGCCAACCGCGCGTGGGAAGCGCATGGCAGCCATGAGCGGGCCACCGCTCTGGGGAAGTGGCCTATACCGGTCCTAGGCTGACTGGATGCTGGACTTGGAGGCGATCGACGTCGAGGAGATCGCGATGGCGCTGCAGGATCAGACCGACTGCGACCACCGATGGCTGATCGACCCGCGAAGTGGCGAGGTGGTCTTCTGGACCAGCGACACGGGCATCGACGGGGAGAACCCGGTCGACGTCGAGGAGCTCGACCTGATCCCGATCGACCCTGTTCCGTCCCACGTCTGGTACCAGGACATGGTCGACTTCGCCGATGGCATCAGTGACCGCGCCGCCGGCCACCGCCTGGGCCGCACGCTGCAGGGCAGCGGCGCCTTCCGGCGCTTCAAGAACGCGCTCTACGAAAGCCACCCCGAGCTGATCTCCGCGTGGCAGGCCCTACGTGACGCCAGAGCACGAGTCCGTGCAGTGAAGTGGCTGGCGGACGAGGGACTGATCGATGAGTCCGCCGTCCAACGGTTCACACGCGAGCACCGCGAGCCCAGCCTGCCGTGAGCCCGGTGGTATGACCCGCCTGCCCAGCAGCTGATGGTGCAGTCACGTCTATCGGATCCGCCGCGAGGTAGGCGTCGGGGTGGTCCGTCGGCTCTGCCCCAACGTCGGACCCTCGCGCCGGGCCTCGATCAGGGTGTCTCGGTGCTGCCCTCGTAGAGACCGATCTGGTTGCCGTCCAGGTCGAGCACGCTCGCCCACCAGCTCGTCTCGCTGATCTGCTGCTTGGGCTTGGAGACGGTGCCGCCGAGCTCGACGACCTTGGCCACGGCGTCGTCGATCGAGTCCACCTCGACGAAGCTGACCGGGCTCTGCGACGGCTCGGAACGGGACACCAGGCCACCGCCGCTGATCTTGTTCGGCGCCTGCCACATGGGGTAGCCCTCGAAGCCGGGCGCCTCCTTGATGTCCCAGCCGAAGACCGCGCCGTAGAAGGCGGTAGCGCGGGCGTAGTCGCTCACCGGGATCTCGATGTGGGTGATGTCTCCGTGCGCCATGATCCACTCCTTCGCTCGTGTGCGTCGGCCGGGTGCCGACGCACCTACGGTAGGCCGCGGCACCGACGCACCGCCGGACTCGACAACCGGCGCCCGCGCCCGACCCCAGTTCAGACCTGCGTGTCGGCCGGCAGCTCGCTCACCCCTGCGGTCGAGACCTGTCCCACTTCGCCGCGTGCGGACGCGACCCTCGTTGGGTGGCAGGGGTCTAGCGTCAATTTGGTCCGGTTGCCTGGCCGTGGTTGCGGCGGGCGGGGCCGAGGCCGTGTGTCGGGTCGCCGCGTGAGGTGATTCCCGTGTCCGATTCGACTGTGCTTCTGCCGTTCCAGCCCGCGTCGATGTCGACCGCTCATCTGGCGGCGGTCTCGTTCCTGGCCCGCTACTCCGGCCGGACCCACGCCTTGTACGAGTTCCAGCTGCGGGAGTGGTTCACCTGGTGCGAGGAGCACGGCCTGGATCCGCTGGTTGGCGTCCAGCGCGCGCACGTGGAGCTGTACATCCGCACTCTGGGGGAGCGGGGCCTGATGGACTCCTCGATCGTGACGATGATGCACGCCGTGCGCGGGTTCTTCCGCTTCGCCCACATCGACGGCCTGATCGGCGCCGACCCGGCCGTCTACGCGCGGCTGCCGAAGGTCCACCGGGACGAGTCCCGCACCCAGGGCCTGGACCGGCTCGAGCTGATCCGGTTCCTCCAGGTCGCCCAGAGCATCACCGTCCACCACGGCGCGCTGGCGTTCCTGCTCGGCATCAACGCCTTGCGCGCCTCCGAGGCCGCCGAGGCCGCCGCGGTCCGGATCGAGGACTACACCGCGACCCTGCGCGGGCACCGGGTGCTGCACCTGGTCGGCAAGGGCAACAAGCCCGCCACCATGCCGGTCACCGTCCCGGTCCTGCGGGTGCTTGAGGCCTGCCGCGGGCAGCGGTGCTTCGGCCCGCTGATCCTCCGGCCGCTCTCCGGGAACCCGATCGACCGCCGCGATGTGTACCGGATGGTCGCCCGCATCGCCGAGACGGCCGGCATACCCCGGCACATCAGCCCCCACTCCCTACGCCACGCGGCGATCACCGACGCCCTCGAGGCCGGGGTCCCGCTGCGCGACGCGCAGATCCTCGCCCGGCACGCCGACCCCCGCACCACCGAGCACTACGACCGGGCCCGCGGCAACCTCGACCGGCACGGCGTCCACTTCCTCACCGCCTACGTCGCCGGAGTCTGATGCGGTCCGCCTGGCACATGGGTTGAGAGATAAGGATGACGAGAGTCTGCTTATAGCCTATTCTCGTCGTAGTAAAGGGAGTGACTGGGTCATGGCGCCGAGACGCACGAGCGGGCTGCCGCCGCAGCTAGCGCGCTCGCCCTTCGGGGTGTTGCGCCCGGTCGATGCCGCGGATGTCTATGCCCATCCACCTCAGGAGTTCGCACGGCTGGCGGCCAGAGGTCTCCTCCACCGGGTAGCCACGGGCTACTACGCAGTCGTGCCGCCCGATTCGACAGATCGGAACTGGCTACCAACCCTGGAAGCGGTCGCCTATGGCGTTGCGGCCGCGGACTACGGCCCCCAAGCCGCCGTGCTCATGGGGCTGTCGGCGGCGCGACTGCATGGCGCGGTCCCCCGTGGACTCGCCGCGGCGGTCGTCGCGGTCCAGAGGAACCGGCCGAGACTTCAGTTGGCCGATCGAGACGCACACGTGGTGTTCGTCCGCCGAGACACGGCCCGCCTGGACGCCGAACGCCTTCGCACCGATCTGGGTGGCGCGCTAGCGACCACCGTGGAGCAGACCCTGCTGGACCTGGCGCACCGCCCAGACCTTGGATCCGTCCCCGACGAGGCACGGATGGCGGTGCGGGCCCTGTGGCCTCGGGCGGATCCCGTGGCACTCGACCGGCTCGCCCGCGAGCAGCGACTGCGCGCCGCGTTGCGTCGGGCTCGGACCTGGACGGAGGGGTAACGCGTGCTCGATCCCGTCGAAGCAGCCGCTGTGGCCGAGCAGTTCGCGGTGTCCGACGAACAGGTCCGCCGTGATCATCTGATCTCTCACCTCCTCGCTGCGCTTGCCCAAGCGATGCCGGACGCCGTGATCTTCTTCGGCGGGACAGCCCTTGCTCGCACCCATCTACCTGACGGGCGGCTCTCGGAGGACCTCGACCTCTTCGCGGTGCCGCGACGCACCGACGTCGTCGTCGAGGTCGAACGGCTGCTTGCGATCGGCGTCCGTCGCGAGTATGGCCGACTGGAATGGGACCCACCACTGTCGGCAGTACGAGCAGTGGACCCCGCGGCACTGCGCTCCACAGACGGGCTCACCATCGGAGTCCAGCTACTCGACCCATCAAGCCACCCCGCCTGGCCGACCGAGCGCCGTCCGTTGATCCAGCGCTACACGGACGCGCCCCCCGCCGCCCTCATCGTGGCGACGTTGCCCGCCTTCGCCGCATCGAAGACCGCAGCCTGGCATGACCGACACGCGCCACGCGACCTCTACGACCTGTGGGGCCTGGCCCGACTCGACGTGCTGGACGCCGCCGCCGCGACCCTCTTCGCGAAGTTCGGTCCCACCGGTCACCCACCACGACCATGGATGTTCGCCAGGCCCCCCGACCCCAACGACTGGACCGTGCAGCTGGGCGGACAGACCCGCATCGCAGTCGACCCAATCGCCGCCATCACCTCGGTCCGAGAGGCGTGGGCAACAGCAGTAGGGGCAGGGTGAACAGATGCAAGACCTGCGCTCGGAAGGTGCCCCACACCGCCGCCTGTCTGTCGGCTTTCTAACCTGCGTCGCATGCCATCATCGAGGCACGAATAGTTCGCAGCTACGTTCCCGGGGTCTCGTGCGAATGGATCGATCGCAGGTCGTGCGGGAGGCCCATCGTCGAACATCTAGTTGGCAGCGTCGCGGACCAGGGCAGTGTCGACGAACTGTTCAAACCGGACGATGAGCCCGCCGCGGACGATGAAGTGGTGGGCTACCCGCACCGCAAGGTCCTTTCCGGTCGCCCGATTCTGGGCGGTGTAGCGGGCCAGCACGACGATGTTCTCGCCCTCGACGACGTAGGTGTCGTCGTGGGCTGCCCAGCCGTCCCACTCGGCGCCGAGCTTCTCCATCACGTTCGCGGTGACGCCTTCGGGCGTTCGGTACGTTCATGCCAAGGGGAAGCCGGCCATCTCGGTCCACTCGACATCTGGGGCGAGCGTCGCGCGAAGTGCATCCAGGTCACCGGCGGCCGAGGCCAGGTACTGGCGGCGGACGATGTCGGCCGGTGCCGGGTCGTGGGCGGGGTCTGGGGTTAGCCCCATGTCATCTCACCCTTGGCGACCTTGGTTCCCAGGCTGGCGGCGATCTTCAGCCCGGCGTCGGGGTAGGCCGCCAGCAACGAGGCCTCGGCCTCGGCTCCGTCCGCCGAGGAGGCGATGGTCTTCTCGAACTGCTGGAGGTATTCGCGGGTGTGGGTGATCGCGGTCAGGTCCGTTGGGGCGCCTGCGACCCGGTGACCCGCGACGACGAAGGTCGGGTCGAGAGCTGCCAGGGTGTTGAGCACCCGGATCCACTCGGTCCGCAGTTCCGTGGTGGCGCTGTCGGCGGTCCACACGTGGAGTCCTTCGAATAGGAGAACCCCGCCGATCAGGGAGCGCGACAGTGGCTCGAAGAGGTACCAGGCGCGGTCGCCGAGCAGGTCGCTGCCGCGGTGTACCTCGATGGTCGTGCCGTCCACGGAAAGGGTGCTCGCGGCCAGCGGGGTCAGGTCGACAAGGCGTGTGGGCAGGTTCGGACCGAGGTGTGCCCACGCCTGGAGCTTGCCTTCGTAGCTGTGCTGGATGTGCTCGATGACGTCGGCCGGAGCCAGGAACGTCGCCTCGGGGAAGGCATCGGCGATGACTTCCGCTCCGAAGTAGAAGTCAGGGTCACCCGCGGTGACAACCACGGTCGTGAGTTGCTTGCCGGAGTCGAGCACCGCGGCAACTATCCGGTGGCCGTCGGCGCGCGTGAATGCAGCGTCGACCACCAGGGCCTGGGTCTCGCCGGTGACCAGCACGCCGGTCTTGTTCAGCGACGTGTCTGCCGCGTCGATCACTGTGTACGTAAGGTTCGTCATACTGGTAACCGTAGGATGCTTCGGGGTGGAATTCACGGTGAGGACGGGAGTCGTCATGGTAGAAACGGGACAGCCACGCATCCGCCGCGTGCGGTTTCTCCCGCCTGGGCCAGGTGTGGGTGACATTGAGATCAACACCGTCCGCGGGATCCGTGATCGCGGCGGGCCGCACGAGTTCCTCACCTCCCAGCGCCTGGACTTCGACCTGCTGGTGCACGTGGAGAGCGGCTCCGCACGTCACACCGTCGACTTCACCGACCACCAGCTACGCCCGGGTGACGTCCTGTGGGTGCGCGCGGGCCAGGTCCACCAGTGGGGAGAGATCGCCGACCTGGAGGGCACCGTCGCGATGTTCAGCCCCCACGCTGTCGACCAACGCGCCCGAGACCTGATCAGGTCTGAGTTGGTCCGCCAGCCAAGCCACTGGCCCGCCGCTGACCTGGCCGGAACCCCGGTCGCTAAGGCCCTTGACCTGCTCATCGTCAGCGGCGCCGACCCGCGGGAGGCGGAGCAGAGCGGTTTGCGCCAAGCCGCCCTAGCTCACTGCCTCGCCGCTCTTCTCGTCCAACTCGCGCTCGCCCAACCGATGGCCGGCCTGCCGGCACAACGACCGACCCACGAGGCCTATACCTGGTTCCGCGATCACATCGAGGAGCACTTCCGGAGTTGGCACAAGGTCAGCGAGTACGCAGAACGGTTGGGCTACTCCACCCGCACACTCAACCGACTCGCCCGGCAGAACACAGGCCTCTCCGCGAAGGAGCTGATCGACGAAAGGGTCGTCCTGGAGGCGAAGAGACAGTTGAGTCATGCCAGCGCCCCGGTGGCCGAGATCGCCTCGCTCCTTGGCTTCGACGACGCGTCGAACTTCTCCTCCTACTTCCTCCGACAGGTCGGCACAACGCCCGGCACCTTCCGAACCCAGAGTCGGTCAGGTCACTGATCGGTACCGAACGCGCGGCCCTGCCCGCGATCCGTGGGACGCGTCATTCCGCCGCCACCGTGCCGGATGGTGTTGATGTAGACCGGTTCGCCACCGTCGTTGCCTGAACATTTGGTGCGCTTCGGTCGTCGAGACGAGGTGGTGGTCGAGCAGCAGGAGAGCGCGCCCGACCAAGAGTGAGCCCACCACACGCAGTGACGAGCCGCCGTACCGTGGCGACGGGGTGCTTGAGGTGCGGTTCGGGGCGGCCGGCCAGCCCGGGGCAACCGCCCCGAACTCGGTGATCGCGTCGCGTTCTGCTGGGGGTAAGTGGACGACGCATCCGAGCTTCATGGCGGCCAGGGCTCCGGCACGATCGCCGAGCCGAGACCGCTTGCGACGTGGGTGACCAGCGTGGAGGTCTCGTCGTTCTCGTATTGGATCAGGGACCTAAGCTGACAGTGGCACGGGCGCAGCACGACATCGGGTTCCACCGAGCCCATGATGGGCGTTGCTGAGTCGAACCGGGGTGGCCAATTCTAGAAAGGCGCTGACCCTCCGGCGACCGGCTCCATACCGTGGCGCTCGACGATGTCGCCCGCCGACGCTGTGCCGAGGGCGTCGAGGACGTGGTTTGCCGCCTGCCGGTCGGCCGTCGTCGCGAGTACACCACCCGCGAAGATCGAGGTGATCTCGGCTCCGGGCGGTAGAGCGCCGAGCACGCGAACGCCGTCGAGGCCGCTCAGCTCGCTGCGCTGTTGGAACCCGAGGTCGGCCTCGCCGGATGCCAGCAGCGTGCCCACCGGCACACCGGGGGGAGCGAGCAGTAGGCGCCCTTCAAGTTCGTCGCTCATACCCCAGCGCCGCACGAGGTCGAGCACTGCCGCCCCGCTTGGCCCGGTCGAGTATGCGACGCGGCGGGCACGGCGGACCTCGTCCCGAAGCGCCTGCTCCGTCGGGAGTGCGGCGACGGACGAGCCCTCGGGAACGGCGGCGACGACGTCGGACCGGAACAGAGGGCGGACGCTCGTGGCCAGAACCAACCCTTCAGGCACCAAGGCATCCAGTGCGTGCCGGGACAGCACCAGCACATCGGCGGCCTCACCTCCCCGGACACGACGGGCGACGTCGACGCCTCCAGCAGAGGACACCACGATCTCGAGGCCGAGCCAGGGGCCGACAGCAGCGGCGAGCTCGTTGAGGAGGTGCCGCGTGGCCATCGACGACAGCACGCGTATCGGGGTTCCCACCCATCCACCTCCTGGTGAGGATAAGTACAGCAAGACTGTCAGTCGTGAACTGGCGGTTGGCCGGTGATGACGGCCGCACTGGGGTGCCGGCTGTCCTCAGCCGGCTCTGGCGAACGCCTCGGTGTCGATCTCGGTGAGGGTTGCGGGGCCGTAACGCGCCCCGCGCACCGTCACGTCGCCCAGGATGCCACCGGCGGCCTCGAGCGCGGTGGCGGGGACCAGGGTGTCGAGGGTGGCGAGGTCCTCGCGGAGGTGGTCGGGCGAGCGGGTGCCGGGAATGGGGACGACGTGCTCGCCTCTGGACAGCACCCAGGCGAGGGCGAGCTGCGCCAGCGTGCACCCCGCGGCACCGGCCACGGCGTCGAGCCGGCCGCGAAGGGTGAGGTTGGCCGGGTAGTGCTCGGTGCTGAACCGCGGCATCGCGAGGCGGATGTCGTTGCTGGGCAGCGTCGCCGGATCTGGTGGGGCCTTCGTGAGGAAGCCGCGCCCGAGCGGGCTGAACGCGACGACGGCGATGCCAAGTTCACGGCAGGCGTCGAGGGTGCCGAGCTCGGGGTTGCGCGACCACAGGCTGTACTCGTTCTGCAGCGCGGCCACGGGGTGCACCGCGTGGGCCCGCCGCAGGGTCGTTGCGGAGACCTCCGACAGGCCGATGGCACGCACCTTCCCGGCCGTCACGAGGTCGGCCAGGGCCCCGACGCTCTCCTCGATCGGCACGGCGCGGTCGAGGCGGTGCAGGTAGTAGAGGTCGATGGCGTCGGTGCCGCAGCCGGGTCAAGGACTCCTCGGCGGTGGCGCCGCACGCTCTCGGGCCGGCCGTCGATGACCCTGTGGCCCTCGACACCCGTCATGCCGCACTTGCTCGCGAGCACGACCCGGTCGCGGTGCGGCGCGAGGACCCGGCCGACGAGCTCCTCGTTGGCGCCGAAGCCGTACAGCGCCGCGGTGTCGAACAGCGTGACGCCGGCGTCGAGCGCGGTCAGCAGCAGGCGCTCGGCCTGCGGCGGTCGAGGGCGCGGTGCCGTACGCGTGGCTGAGGTTCATGCAGCCCAGGCCGATGGGGGCGACCTGGAACGGTCCGATCCGGCGCCGGCCGAGGTGTTCTGCCCTGGCGGCCGACGTCACGCCGTGCCCGGCACGGCCAGCTGCTCCTCGAGGGCCGCTAACGTGCGGTAGCAGGGCATCACCTGGGCGATGGACGCGTTCGGCTCGCGCCCCTCACGGATCGCGGCGAAGAACTCGCGGTCCTGCAGCTCGATGCCGTTCATCGAGACGTCGACGTGGGAGACGTCGATGGGCTCGTCCTTGCCGGTGGTGAGGTCGTCGTAGCGGGCGAGGTAGGTGCCGGTGTCGCCGATGTAGCGGAAGAAGGTGCCCAGCGGCCCGTCGTTGTTGAAGGACAGGGACAGCGTGCAGATCGCGCCGGAGGCCGCGCGGAGCTGGATCGACATGTCCATGGCGATGCCGAGCTCGGGGTGGATCGGCCCTCTGCATGGCGTTCGCCTGCACGATCGGTGAGCCCGTCTGGTACGCGAAGAGGTCGACGGTGTGGGCGGCGTGGTGCCACAGCAGGTGGTCGGTCCACGAGCGCGGCTGGCCGAGCGCGTTCAGGTTCTTGCGGCGGAAGAAGTAGGTCTGCACGTCCATCTGCTGGAGGTGGAGCTCGCCGGCGGTGACCCGGCGGTGCACCCACTGGTGGCTCGGGTTGAAGCGCCGGGTGTGGCCGACCATGCCGACCAGCCCGCTCTGCTGCTGCAGCGCGCAGGCACGCCTCGGCGTCGCCGAGCGAGTCGGCGAGCGGGATCTCGACCTGCACGTGCTTGCCCGCCCGCAGCGTCGCCTGGGTCTGCTCCGCGTGCAGCTGTGTCGGCGTGCACGAGGATGACGGCGTCGACGTCCTCCATCGCGAGCATGTCGTCGAGCCGGTCGCGACGGCGCGGTCCACTGCCGTGCTCGGCGGCGAACGCGGTCGCGGTCTCGAGGGTGCTTGAGACCACGGCGCGCGACCTCGACGCCCTCGATGCGGTGCAGAGCCGTGAGGTGCTTGACGCCGAAGGCGCCGCCGCCGGCGAGGGCGATGCGCATGGCTGATCTGGCTCATGTCACTCCTTGTGTGGCGCCGACGCGGGGACGTGGGCGGTTCTCGAGGACGAGGTGGCCGACAGCGGTGTTGGACGCGGGCACGTGGTAGAAGCGGTGCCTGACCTCGACGTCGGCGGTGCCGTCGAGGTCGCCCATCGCGCCGCGGGCGATGAGCCACATGACGAGCTCGATGCCCTCCGATCCTGCCTCTCGACGTACTCCATGTGCGGCACCTGCGGCAGTCCCGCCGGGTCGCTGATCAGCCGGTCGAGGAAGGCGGTGTCCCACTCGCGGTTGATGAGCCCGGCGCGCGGGCCCTGGAGCTGGTGGCTCATGCCGCCGGTGCCCCAGACCTGCACGCGCAGCGGCTCGTCGAAGCGTCTCCAGCGCGCGGGCCAGGGCCTGCCCCAGCTGGAAGCAGCGCCGCCCCGACGGCACGGGGTACTGCACGACGTTCACGGCGAACGGGATCACCGTGCACGGCCAGGCGTCGACGTCGCCGAACAGCAGCGACAGCGGCACGGTGAGGCCGTGGTCGACGTCCATCTCGTTGACAGGGTGAGGTCGAAGTCCTCCAGGATCAGTGACTGCGCGATGTGCGCGGCGAGCTCGGGGTGGCCCTCCACCGGTGGCACCGGACGCGGCCCGTAGCCCTCGTCGGCGACGCCGTAGTGCGGCGCCCGTGCCGATCGCGAAGGTCGGGATGAGGTCGAGGCTGAAGGCCGTGGCGTGGTCGTTGTAGACGAGGAAGACGACGTCGGGCGGGTCCTCCCGGATCCACTGTCGCGAAGCCTCGTACCCGTCGAACACCTTCTTCCAGTAGGGCTCCTCGGTCTTGCCGTGGTCGATCGCGGCGCCGATCGCGGGCACGTGCGAGGTGTAGACGCTGGCGGTGATGACCGGGTGCTCGGTCGGCGCCGGCCGGCGCCGCTCGGGATGCCGCCTCGCGCACGTGGTCGGCAATCCGGTTGCCCTCGATCGAGCGGCCGCCGGCGAGCATCATGGCCCGGTACTCCGCCTCGGACATGCCGGTCATCGACCCGGCCATCTGCTGGAAGCTCAGCCCGTCGGTGGCGCCGATCTTGGCCAGGAAGTAGATGTTGCCGCCGAGCGCGATGCACCCGTTGAGGTCGCGGTCGAGCACCGCCTGCTTCTGCTCCTCGCTCATCTCCCACTCGTCGAGGTAGGCGCGCTGGTCGGCCATGAACCGCTCGCGGTTCGCCGGCTTCATCAGCGACATGCAGAACTGGTTGAGGTGGTAGCCCTTGGCGGACTGCTCGGCGTCGAAGATCGTCGTGCCCGGCACGTCCTGGTAGGTCTTGTCGAGGCTCATGGTGTGGGTCCTTCCTCGGGCCAGTACAGGCGCATGGGGTTGTCGACGAGCAGCGCCTGCTGCAGCTCGGCGGTCGGCGCGATGTGCGGGATGCAGTCGACGAGCAGCCCGTCGTCGGGCATGTGGTCCGTGAGGTTGGGGTGCGGCCAGTCGGTGCCCCAGAGCACCCGGTCGGGGAACTCCTCGACGACCCGGCGCGCGAACGGCACGACGTCTCGGTAGGCACTGCGCTCGCCGTCCAGCGCGGGCGGGACCGCTGAGCGAGAGGCGCTCGGGGCAGGTCACCTTGCACCAGATGTCCGGCTTGGCCCGCATCAGGTCGAGGAACGACTCGAACTCGGGGCCGTGCGGGTCCTTCGTGACGTCGGGGCGGCCCATGTGGTCGACGACCAGGGGCAGCGGGATGCCGGTGAAGAAGTCCCGCAGGTCGGGCAGGTCGGGCGCCTCGAAGTAGATGACGACGTGCCAGCCGAGCGGCGCGATGCGCTCGATCACCCGCAGGATGTCCTCGCGTGGGGCAGGTCGACGAGTCGCTTGACGAAGTTGAAGCGCACCCCGCGCACGCCGGCCTCGTGCAGCACGGCGAGCTCGTCGTCGGACACGTCGGGCCGCACCGTGGCGACGCCGCGGGCGAGCCCGCCGGAGGCGTGCAGGGCGTCGACCATGGCGCTGTTGTCGGCGCCGTGGCAGGTCGCCTGGACCACCACGTTGCGGCTGAAGCCGAGCCGGTCGCGCAGGGCGAACAGCTGCTCCTTCGACGCGTCGCACGGCGTGTACTTGCGCTCCGGCGCGAAGGGGAAGGCGGTCGCCCGGCCCGAAGACGTGGCAGTGAGCGTCGACGGCGCCGTGGGGCAGACGGAAGCGGGGGACGCTGGGGTCGGCGTACCAGTCCAGCCAGCCGGGGGTCTTCTCGAAGGTCACGGTCATCGTCAGTCCTCGTAGCGCAGGCCGAGCGCGGCCAGCGGCTCGCGCATCCCGTACATGTCCAGGCCGAGCTCGCCGGACCGGAACCGCTGTCGCTTGCTCTCCTCCAGCTCCTCGCGACGCGCCGATGCGTCAGCGACCTCGGCCACGCGCTCGCTCGGCACGACGACGACCCCGTCGACGTCTGCCACAACGACGTCGCCGGGGTGCACGAGGGCGTTCGCGCACACCACGGGCACGTTGACGGCGCCAAGGGTCGCCTTGATCGTGCCCTTGGCGTTGATCGCCCGGGAGAACACCGGGAAGTCCATCTCCTCGAGGTCCGCGACGTCGCGCACCCCACCGTCGATGACGAGCCCATGGCATCCCCGGGCACGCAGTGAGGTCGCGAGCAGCTCGCCGAAGAAGCCGTCCTCGCTCTCGGTCGTGCACCCGGCAACGACCACGTCGCCCTCGCGCACCTGCTCGGCCGCGACGTGGAGCATCCAGTTGTCGCCGGGCTGGAGCAGCACGGTGATCGGCGGGGCCGCAGAGCCGTGCACCGCGGTAGATCGGCCGGATGTAGGGGCGCATCAGGCCTACCCGCCCCATCGCCTCGTGAACGGTGGCGACGCCGAAGATCGACAGCGCCTCGACGGCCGCGGGGTCGGGGCGGTGGACGGTGCGGCGGACGACGCCGAGTTCGTTGGTGCTCAACGGATCTCCTCCATCGTGGTCACAGCCCCAGCCCGGCCAGGCGGCGGTCGAGGCGCGGGTAGAGGCGCCGGGCGTTACCCGAGTACACCGTGATCGCGCTGCGTCTGGGCGAGGTTCGGTGCGGCGTCGACGTAGCGCTTCGTGTCGTCGAAGTGGTGGCCGGTGCGGGGGTCGATGCCGCGGACGGCGCCGATCATCTCGCTGGCGAAGAGGATCGCCTCGCTCGGGATGACGCTCGTTAGCAGGTCGATGCCGGGCTGGTGGTAGACGCAGGTGTCGAACAGGACGTTGCCGAGCAGCTCCTCTGGTTCGGGCCGGCCGAGGGCCTGGGCCAGGCCCCGGAAGCGGCCCCAGTGGTAGGGCGCCGCACCCCCACCGTGGGGGACGACGAGGCGCAGGGTCGGGAAGTCGGCGAACAGGTCGCCCTGCACGAGCTGCATGAATGCCGTGGTGTCGGCGTTGAGGTAGTGCGCACCGGTCGTGTGGAAGGCCGGGTTGCACGACGTGCTGACGTGCACCATCGCGGGGACCTCGAGCTCGACGAGGGCCTCGTAGACCGGGTACCAGGAGCGGTCGGTGATCGGCGGGCTGTCCCAGTGGCCGCCGGAGGGGTCGGGGTTGAGGTTGACGACGACGGCGCCGAGCTCCTCGACCGCCCGCCGCAGCTCGGGCACGGTCGTCGCGGGGTCCACGCCGGGGGACTGGGGGAGCATGGCCCCCATCACGAAGCGCTCGGGGTAGAGCTCGCTGACCCGGTGACAGAGGTCGTTGCAGATCCGGGCCCATGTCGAGGAGACCTCGAGGTCGCCGATGTGGTGGGCCATGAAGCTGGCCCGCGGCGAGAAGAGCGTGACGTCGCTGCCCCGCTGGTCCATGAGCCGCAGCTGGTTGGCCTCGATGGTCTCGCGGATGTCGTCGTCGCTGATGAAGAGCTCGTCGGGGCGGGGGGCGTTGACCGGGTCGCCGACAGCCGCGACCTGGCGGTCGCGCCATGCGCCGAGCTGGGGCGGGGCGGTCGTGTAGTGCCCGTGCGCGTCGATGATCATGATCAGTGCGCTTCCTTGGTCGGCCACCCGGTGTACTGCTCGGCGAGGTAGGTGCGGCCGGCCCGGGTGCCCACCACGTTGTCGAGCTCGCCGACCTGGCGGCGCACGTCGAAGTCGCTTGCCCCGGGAGCGGTGTGGAGCAGCTGGGTCATCCACCAGGAGAAGTTCTGGGCCCGCCACACCCGGCGCAGGGCCTGCGGCTGGTAGTCGTCGAGGGCAGGCAGGCCCTCACGGCCCAGGGCGCGCACGAGCACCTCGGCGAGCACCTTGACGTCGTGCAGGGCGAGGTTGAGCCCGCGCGCGCCGGTGGGCGGCACGGTGTGGGCGGCGTCGCCGGCCAGCAGCAGCGACCCCCAGCGCATGGGGTCCTGCACGAACGACCGGAACCGCAGCACCGTCTTCTCGAGCACCGGGCCCTGCGCGAGGGTGAACCCGTCGTCGCCGGCGACCCGGGCCTGGAGGGTCTCCCAGATGCGGTCGTCGGGCCAGGCGTCGACCGCCTCCTCGGGGTCGCACTGGAAGTACATCCGCTGGACGGTGTCGGTTCGCTGGCTGATCAGCGCGAACCCCTGGGGCGACTGGGCATAGACGAGCTCAGGCGCGCTGCGCGGTGCCTGCGCCAGGATGCCGAACCACGCGAACGGGTACTCCCGGAAGTACTGCGTGCGCTGCTCGGCGGGCACCAGGCCGCGGCAGACGCTGCGCGAGCCGTCGGCACCGACGACGTAGCGGGCCCGCAGCTCGTGGCGCGTGCCGTCGGATGCCGTGAACCGCACCCGTGGCCGGTCGGTGTCGACGTCGAGCACGTCGGTGTCGGTGACCCCGAAGTGGACCGTGCCGCCGTCACGCTCGCGGGCGTCGGCGAGGTCGATGAAGACGTCGGTCTGGGGGTAGAGCCACACCGACTCGCCGACCAGCGCCTTGAAGTCGATGCGGTGGCTGCGCCCGTCGAAGCGCAGGTCGGTGCCCTCGTGCTCGTGCCCGTCGCGCAGGATGCGGTCCGAGACCCCTGTCTCCACGAGGTCGCGTGCGGCGTTCGCTTCGAGGATGCCGGCGCGCTGGGTCGTCTCGATCTCGTGCCGGGTGCGCAGGTCGACCGCCACGCTATCGACGCCGGCCCGGGCGAGCAGGTGGGCGAGCATGAGGCCAGCGGGGCCGCCTCCGACGATCGCGACGGGGACGTCGGTCGTGACGTCGACGGGGGCGTCGGGCATGGGTGCTCCGTGGGTGCTCGAGGGCTGGGCGTGGACCTCGACCGTCGCACCCCGCACCGGCATCGGACAGGGCTGTTTCCGTCAGGCGGAAACATGCGATGCCCCGCCCATCGACGTCGCGCGGTCAGGCGGACCCTGCGCGGCGGCCGAGCTCGGCGGAGATGCCCTGGGCCGCGTGCATCAGCGGGTCGCGCAGCATCCGGGCCGCCGCGACCCCTCGCGCGGTGACCACGATCCCGAGCGCCGCGTGCACGGGCCCGGTCGTGCCGATCCGCACGGGGGTCGCCACCGCAACGGTCGTCTCCGACAGCTGGCGGTCGCTGACCAGGTAGTGGTCGCGACGGATCCGGGTCAGCTGGGCGCGCAGGGTGCGCGGGTCGGTGACCGTGTGCGGCGTGTAGGCGTGGAGCGGCTCGGCGAGCACGGCATCCTGGATGTCGGCGGGCGCGTGCGCGAGCAGGACCCTGCCCATCCCAGTCGCGGTCAGGGGGAAGCGGGCGCCGACGTTTGTCATCAGGTCGACGGAGCGGTGGCCGGCGATGCGTTCGACGAAGACGAGCTCGGTGCCCTCGCGCACGGCGAGCTGGATGTTCTCGTGGGTGCCCTCGTAGAGGTCCTGCATGTAGGGCAGTGCGACGTCTCGCAGGATCTGGCCGCGTGGGCAGACCGAGGCGACCTCCCACAGGCGAAGGCCGACGTACCACGTGCCGTCGTCGCCACGTTCGAGCGCGCCCCAGTCGGCCAGCTCGGCCACGACGCGGTGCGCCGTGCTCAAGGGCAGGCCGGTGTGGTGCGCGATCTGCGACAGGTTCTGGCTGGGCCGGTCGCGCCCGAAGCTCGCGAGCACCGCCATGGCCTTTCCGGCGGCGGTCACAGGGTTCGCTTCCATGCCCTCGAGTGTGTCAGGGCGGAGGGCGCCGCTCGTCACGCCCGTCCTGCGTGCGCTGGTCACGGAGGGTTGCCGTCTCGACGAGGCGACCACCCTGTCGTTCATGGGCGACCTCGTCGACCTCCTCGGCACCGCCCGTGACGCCTACCGCGGGGAGATCCTCGTCGAATCCCGTCCGACCGGCCGCCTTGACCTGGCACGCGCACAGGCGTACCTCGAGGCGCGGCTCGATGACAGCGGCCTGACCCTCCTTGCCGCCAGCCGTGACCTCGGGTTCTCTGTGCGGTACCTCCATCAGCTCTTCCACGAGGCCGGCAGCACGCCCAGCCGTTGGCTCTACGACCAGCGGCTCCTCCGGGCGCGCACGATGCTCGGCGCACGAAACCCTGATGCACCGACGACTATCGCGGCCATCGCATCGAGGGTCGGATCAAGGATCCCTCGCAACTCTCCAGGGCCTTCAAGATCCGCTACGGCGTCAGCCCAGCCACGTTCCGCAACACGACGCGGGCATCGCAGGCCTGACCAGACCCGGCAAGGTGCTTTCGCGCCAAGTCGCAGGGTCCCTGTAGACCCGGCTCATCCGATCCGGTCTCTCGCAACCGTTGACAGGTGCTGTGACCACCCTCATACTCTATTCTCAGGGTTCCTGAAGATCAGGTTCGCTGCTGTTTATGCCCCGTGGCATGTGCCGTCGGTGTGGTCCCTCCGCGGCAGGCTCGGGGCACGTCCCGCCTGAGCACCGTCCTGGGCGAAGCACCGCTTCACCAACCCAGACCACCCACCAACCGGAGGAACCCATGCCCATCGATCCCTCGGCCCAGGCCGTGCTGGACATCCTGACCGCCCCTGGCGTGCCACCGCTCGACGAACTGCCCCCGGCCGCGGCGCGGGAGGCCTACGACGGGCTCGCCGCGTTCGCCGGCGAACCCGTCGCGGTCGCGCGCACCCAGGACCTCGAGGCGGACGGCGTTCCGGTGCGGCTGTACTGGCCCGAGGGTGCGGGGGAGAGCGCCCTCCCGGTGCTGCTGTGGATCCACGGCGGCGGGTTCGTAATGGGCAGCATCGACGGGTACGACCCGGAGGCTCGCGCACTCTGTACGCGCACCGGCTGCCTCGTGGTCAGCGTCGGCTACCGCCTTGCTCCGGAGCACCCTTATCCCGCACCGGTCGACGACGCGCTCGCCGCGGCTCGGTGGGTCCACGCCAACATCGACTCCTACCGCGGCGACCCGAGCCGGATGGTGGTGGCCGGCGACTCCGCGGGCGGCACGCTCAGCGCCGTCCTCGGGCACCAGCTCCACGGCATGTTCCGGCTGCAGGTGCTCCTCTACCCGATGACCGACCTGACGATGTCGCAGCCGTCCGTCGACGAGAACGGCGATGGCTACCTGCTGACCCGCAACGCGTGCGAGCACTTCCGATCGCACTACCTCGGCGAGTACGCCGACTTCAAGGATCCGCTCGCCTCGCCGCTGTACGCAGACGAGACGCAACTGTCCGGGGCCCCGCCGGCGCTGGTCATCACCGCCGAGCTCGACCCGCTGCGCGACGAGGGCGAGGCCTATGCCGCACGCCTGCAGGAGGCCGGCGTACCGGTGGACCTGGTGCGCTTCGACGGCATGATCCATGCCTTCTTCGCCTTTGGTGCCATGATCCCCGCAGCGGGTGACGCTCTCGACCTCGTCGCCGCCGCCGTCCGCAAGGCAACCACCTGACCCGCACCGCGTGCGTCATCATGTGGGGGAACCGGGATGGACCCTGAAGAGGAGAGCGCGTGACCACAGCGAACGAGCGTGCCGCCGAGGCTCCGGCCGACGAGCGCGCGCACGGCGTCACGTTGCTCTACCTGATCAAGCAGGTCGAGCTCGCGATCCGGCAACAGCTCGACGAGATCGGTTCGACCGAGGACCTCACGGCGGTGCAGTACACCGCGCTGACCGTGCTCGAGCGCCATCCCGGCATGACGTCCGCAGCGCTCGCCCGCAGCTCCTTCGTGCGCGCGCAGACTATGGCTGAGATGGTCGCCTACCTGCTCGACCGTGGCCTGGTGGCCCGGAAACGAGACCCGGACAACAAGCGGCAGTACCTGCTCTCGCTGACCAGGAAGGGACAGGCCGTGGTACGCCGCCTCCGAGGGCCCGTCGCGGCGATCGAGGATCAGATGGTCGAGACCCTCGACGGCGGCCAGGTCGAGATCCTGCGTACCTACCTGACCCGGTGCCGCCGGTCGCTGAACCAGCACCCGCGGCACTGACGCACCGCGGGTTCTGGCCGGAACATGAAACCCGCACCCCGGCCATTGACAGGAATCCTGATCGACATGCAGACTGGTGATCAACAGGAACCCTGATGATGCGCGGTGATGCCAGATCTACCGCGAGGCGGGCTTCCGGGAGGAGCATCAAGCATGGCGAACACCCAGACGGCGCCGCTCGACGGCCCACGCGACAACCCGGTCACCAGCCCGGTCAGCAGTCCCGTCGGCAGCGCCGCGGCCGCACTCGAGCACGGCGAGCTGTTCATCAACGGCCGGTCGGTCCCGGCCGCGAGCGGCGCCCGCCGCGACGTGGTCGACCCGTCCACCGGCGACGTCGTCGGCACCGTGGCGGAGGGCGACGCGGGCGACGTCGACACCGCGGTCGCCGCGGCCCGGGCGGCCTTCGAGGCCGGACCGTGGCGCGGCCTGAGCGGCCGCGACCGCGCGCGCATCCTGCACCGCGTCGCGGACCTGATCCGGGACAACGCCGACGAGCTGGTGCGGCTGGAGAGCCTCGACGTCGGCAAGCCGGTGACGCTCTGTCGGGTCGTCGACGTGGAGACCGCCGCCCAGGTGTACGAGTACTACTCCGGTCTCGCCCAGTCCGTCGACGGTGCCACGCGGGAGACGCCGCTCAACGCGTTCGCGTACACCCGGCGCGAGCCGCTCGGCGTTGTCGGGGCGATCACGCCGTTCAACTTCCCACTGATCCTGTCGAGCTCGAAGATCGCCCCGGCGCTGGCCGCCGGCAATGTGGTGGTCCACAAGCCCGCCGACGACACGCCGCTGAGCGCGCTGTTCATGGCGAAGCTGTTCGCCGAGTCCGGTCTGCCCGACGGCGTGCTCAACGTGGTCACTGGCGCGGGCGCGGTGGTCGGCGACGCCCTGATGCGCCACCCCGGCGTCGACAAGATCGCGTTCACCGGCTCGACGGCCATCGGCCGGCAGGCCGCGGCCGTGGCCGGCGAGGCGCTGAAGCCGGTGAGCATGGAGCTCGGCGGCAACGCGGCCCAGATCGTCTTCGAGGACGCCGACGTCGAGAAGGCCGTCGGATCGGTGATCAAGGCGTTCGTGTTCAACACCGGCCAGTTCTGTATGGGCGGCCCACGCCTCCTCGTGGCTCGTCCCCTCTACGACACGTTCGTCGAGCTCCTCGGCCAGGCCGTGCCCGGTGTACCCGTCGGCGACCCGCGTGACCCCGAGACCGTGGTTGGACCGATGGCGGCCGAGCGGCACCGCACCAAGGTCGAGGAGTACGTCGTCCAGGCGGTCGCCGACGGTGGTCGCGTCGTGTGCGGTGGCGAGCGGCTCGACCTGAACGGGGGCTTCTACTTCCGGCCCACCGTGATCGCCGACCTGGCCAACGACTCGCGCGTCGTGCAGGAGGAGATCTTCGGCCCGGTGCTCACGGTCCAGCCGTTCGAGACCGAGGAGGAGGCGGTCGCGCTGGCCAACAGCACGCCGTACGGCCTCGCCTCCGGCATCCAGACCACCGACCTGGCCCGCGCACACCGCGTGGCTGCCCGGCTCGACGCCGGCATCGTCTGGGTCAACGACTGGGCGATGCTCGACCCGGCCGTTCCGTTCGGCGGTGTCAAGGCCTCCGGCTTTGGCCGCGAGTACGGCCCCGAGGGCCTCGCCGCATACACCCGCGACAAGTCAGTCGTCATCTCGCTCGACTGATCCCGAACCTCAGGAGCCCTCGCATGACCATGACCGAAGCAGCCGTCGTCGAGACCGGTGGCGCCCCGTTCACACTGAGCCAGATCGAGCTGTCCGAGCCACGTCCCGACGAGGTCCTGGTCCGGATGGTCGCCGCCGGCCTGTGCCACACCGACCTCGGCGTGGCCAGCGGCGGCCTGCCGTTCCCCTTGCCCGGCGTGCTCGGCCACGAGGGCGCCGGTGTCGTCGAGGAGGTCGGCACGTCGGTGACCAGGGTCAAGCCCGGTGACCAGGTGCTCCTCTCGTTCACCTCCTGCGGCCAGTGCAGGAACTGCCGCGACGGCCACCCGGCGTACTGCGCGACCTGGCTGCCCGACAACCTCATCGGCGGGCGCCGCGGCGACGGCTCGTCCACCATCACCCGCGACGGCGAGCCGCTCGGCGGTCACTTCTTCGGCCAGTCGTCGTTCTCGCGGCTCGCCCTCGTCGACGAGCGCAGCCTGGTGAAGGTCGACCCGGACGCTCCGCTCGAGCTCCTGGCCCCGCTGGGCTGCGGCATCCAGACGGGTGCGGGCGCGGTCTGGAACGTGATCGAGCCCCGTCCGGGCAGCTCGGTCGTCGTGCTCGGTGCGGGCGCGGTCGGGCTGTCGGCGGTGATGGCGGCCGCACTGACGCCGGCCACGACGATCATCGCGGTCGACAGGGTCTCCTCGCGACTCGACCTCGCCTGCGAGGTCGGCGCGACCCACGTCGTCGACGCGACCACCGAGGACCTCGCCGCGGCGATCAGCGAGTTCACCGGTGGCGGCGCCGACGGCATCGTGGAGACCACCGGCAGCGTCGCGGTGCTGCGCCAGGGCGTCGACGCCCTGGCGGCACGCGGCACGCTGGTAGTCGTCGGTGCACCGCCGTTCGGCACCGAGGTCGCGCTGGACGTCAACGGCATGCTCGCCGGCAAGCACGTGGTCGGGCTGACCCTCGGGGACAGCGAGACCCAGACGCTGATCCCGGCGCTGGTCAGCCTGGTCCGCAGCGGCCGGCTGCCGATCGGGCGGCTGGTGCGGGAGTACGCGTTCGCCGACATCGGGCAGGCGGTCGCCGACGTGGCCGCCGGGACGACGATCAAGCCCGTGCTGAGGTTCTGACCTTGCCCGCACTCCAGCCTCCCGCGATCCGACCGAGCGGCAACCAGGGCGTCGGCAGCTGGCCCCGCCGCCGGGCCCGGATGTCGCCTGACGCCGTGGCCCTGCGGCAGGATGACCGCGCGCTCACCTACGCCCGGCTCGCCGAGCGCTCGTTGCGACTGGCGTCGGAGCTCCGGCGCGGCGGTGTCGGGCAGGGGGATCGGGTCGCGTTCCTCGGGAGGAACGACCTCGCGACGTTCGAGGTGTTCTTCGCGACCGGCCTCCTCGGCGCGGTGTTCGTGCCGCTGAACACGCGGCTGACCGCGCCCGAGCTCGACTACATGCTCGGGGACTGCGGTGCGGTGACCCTCGTCGTCGGCAAGGGAGTGGAGACGGTGGCCGGTGAGCTCGCGAAGGAGCCGGTGGCCGGGAGGGTCGCCGTGCTCGCCGCGGGCGACGTCGACGTGGTGCTGGAGACCGCGCCGCTGCTCGCGCGCGAGGCCGACGTGGTGCTGGACGACCCGGCACTGCTGCTCTACACCTCCGGTACGACGGGTAAGCCGAAGGCCGCGACGCTGACCCACGGCAACCTGACCTGGAACACCGTCAACCAGCTCGCCCACTTCGACACCGCCAGCACCGACCGGGCGCTGTGCATCGCGCCGCTGTTCCATGCCGTCGGCCTCGGCCAGGTCACGCTGCCCACGCTGTTCAAGGGCGGCAGCGTCGACGTGCTCGAGAAGTTCGACGCCGCGACCGTGCTGCGGCTGGTCGCCGAGCACGGCATCACCAGCTTCTCCGCCGTGCCGACGATGCTGCAGCTGATGTGCGAGGACGCCGCCTGGACCGGGGCCGACCTGAGCTCGCTGCGGCACGTGGTCTACGGCGGCTCGTCGGTCAACGAGAGTGTCGCCCGGGCCTGGCTCGATCGCGGCGTGCGGGTGCTGCAGGGCTACGGCATGACCGAGGCCGGCCCCGGCATCTACATGGCGCTGCACGAGGGCGCCGGGGACCATCCGGTGTCGGTCGGGGTGCCGCACTTCTTCACCGACGTCGCCGCGCTGCAGGAGGACGGCTCGGTAGGTCCGGTTCCTCAGGAAGGACCCGGTCAGGAGCTGCTCGTGCGGGGGCCGCACGTGTTCGCCGGCTACTGGGACCGGCCGCAGGAGACCGCGGACAGTGTGGTCGACGGCCGCTGGTTCCGCACCGGTGACATCCTGCGCGCCGACACCGACGGCTGGGCCCATGTCGTCGACCGGGTCAAGGACGTGATCATCTCCGGCGGTGAGAACATCTACCCGGCGGAGGTCGAGGCGGTCGCCAGTGCCCTGGCCGGCGTACGCTCCGCCGCGGTGGTCGCCCTGCCCGACGAGACCTGGGGCGAGGTCGGCGTCGCGTACGTCGAGACGCTGCCCGGCGCCACCGTGACGCAAGCCCAGCTACGGGCGCACTTCGAGGCGCACCTCGCCCGCTTCAAGATCCCCAAGCACATCTACTTCGTCGACGCCCTGCCGCGCAACGCGACCGGCAAGGTCAAGCGCGTCGACCTGCGGGCACGAGCCCGCACCGATCTGGAGGAGACCCCATGACCGCGACCGACGCCACTCCCCAGGGGGATGGCGCCACCGTCCGCACGCTGCTGCCGTCGTCTCTGGTTCTCGAGCGGTGCGACGCCGTGGCGGTGCTCCGGCTGTCGCGACCGGCCAAGCGCAACGCGCTCGACGACACGACCGTGCTGGGCATCGAGGCGTTCTTCGCCGAGCCGCCGGCGTGGGCCCGGTCGGTGGTGCTCGACGCTGAGGGCGACCACTTCTCCGCGGGCCTGGACCTGGCCGAGCTCACCGAGCGCGACACCCTCGAGGGCCTCGAGCACTCGATGATGTGGCACCGCGCCTTCGGGCGTCTCGAGCAGGGCAACGTGCCCGTGGTCGCCGTCCTCCGCGGTGCCGTGATCGGCGGCGGCCTCGAGCTCGCCAGCTCGGCGCACATCCGGGTGGCCGAGCCGTCGGCTTTCTACGCGCTGCCCGAGGGCCAACGCGGGCTGTTTGTCGGTGGCGGCGCCTCGGTCCGCGTGCCGCGGCTGATCGGCGTGCAACGGATGGCCGACATGATGCTCACCGGACGGGTGTACGACGCCGCCGACGGCCAGGCGATCGGGCTCTCGCACTACCTCGTCGGCGAGGGTGAGGGCCTGGCGAAGGCCATGGAGCTGGCCGGCCGGATCGCCGGCAACGCGCCGGTGACGAACTTCGCGGTGCTGCAGGCGCTGCCCAGGATCGCCGAGTCCAGCCCGAGCCAGGGCTACCTGCTCGAGGCGCTGATGGCCGCCGTCGCCGGCGGGAGCGACGAGGCGAAGACCCGGATGAACGCGTTCCTCGAGGGCCGGGCCGGCAAGGTCGGCCGACAGGGAGACAGCCGGTGAGAGACCCTGCTCCCGCAGCTGCATCGCCGACGGACGTCGAGCAGGGCCAGGTGCTCTGGACGCCGCGGGCGAACTGGCGCGACACGACGCAGATCGGCGCGTTCGTACGGTTCGTCGAGGCGCGCGAAGGCCTGCGCCTCGACGATTGGGACGCCCTATGGCAGTGGTCGGTCGACGACCTCGATGGTTTCTGGTCGGCGATCTGGGAGCACTTCGGCGTCGAGTCGGAGACGCCCTACGACTCGGTGCTCGCCGACCGGTCGATGCCCGGTGCCCGGTGGTTCGAGGGCGCGCGGATCAACTACGCCCGGCACCTGCTTGCGGACCCGTCGTGGGGCGACGAGGTCGCGGTGGTCGCGTACTCGCAGACCCGCGACCGGGTCGAGCTGACCTTCGGTGAGCTGCGCCACCAAGTCGCGCAGGCACGCGCCGGGCTGGCTGGCCTCGGTGTCGGACCCGGCGACCGCGTGGCGGCGTACCTGCCGAACATTCCGGAGGCGCTGGTCGCGTTCCTCGCGACCGCGAGCCTGGGTGCGATCTGGTCGAGCTGTGCGCCGGAGTTCGGCGCCAGGAGCGTCGTCGACCGGTTCGCGCAGGTGGAGCCGAAGGTGTTGCTGGTGGTCGCGGGCTACCGGTTCGGCGCGAAGGACGTGGACCGGGCCGCCGAGGTCACCGAGATCTGCCGTGGACTGCCGACCGTCGAGCACGTCGTGCAGGTCCCGTACGGCGGCGACACGCTCGCGCACACGCTGTCCTGGCCGGATCTCCTCGCCGGGCACGACGCACCGCTGGCGTTCGAGGCTGTGCGGTTCGACCACCCGCTCTACATTCTGTTCTCCTCCGGCACGACCGGCCGGCCGAAGGCAATCGTGCACGGACACGGCGGCATCCTGCTCGAGCACCTGAAGAACCATGCCCTGAGCTGGGACCTCGGGCCGGGGGACCGGCTGATGTGGTTCTCCACGACCGCGTGGATGATGTGGAACGCTCTGGTGTCCGCCCTGCTCGTGCGCGCCTCGATCGTGATGATCGACGGCAACCCCATGTATCCGGACCTCGACTGGCAGTGGCGGCTCGCGGAGGAGACCGGCGCGACGCTGATGGGCGCGAGCCCCGGCTTCCTCATGGCCAGTCGCAAGGAGGGCCTCGAGCCGACCCGCGACCTCGACCTGTCCCGGGTGCGGCAGATCGGCGCAGCCGGGAGCCCGCTCCCGGTCGAGGGCTTCGCCTGGGTGGCGGACCGTTTCGGCCCGGATGTGCTGCTCAACGTCGGCTCGGGCGGCACCGACATCTGCTCCGGGATCGTGCAGGGCAGCCCGATGCAGCCGGTGCGTGCCGGCGAGATCTCCGGCGCCTGCCTGGGCGTGGCCGCCGCGGCGTACGACCCGGAGGGCCGGCCGGTCGTCGGCGAGCTCGGCGAGCTGGTGATCACCGCGCCGATGCCCTCGATGCCGGTGGGCTTCTGGGGCGACGAGGACGGAAGCCGCTACCGGTCGACGTACTTCGAGGAGTTCCCGGGCGTCTGGCGGCACGGTGACTGGGTGCGATTCAGCGAGCACGGCTCGTGCGTGATCGCCGGGCGCTCGGACGCGACACTCAACCGGGGCGGTGTGCGGCTCGGGACCGCCGAGTTCTACCGCATCGTCGAGGAGATGCCCGAGGTCGACGACAGCCTGGTCGTTCACCTCGAGGACCCGGCCGGGGGCAACGGCGAGCTGATCCTGTACGTCGTCCCGGCGGGCGGTGTGGCCGTCGACGACCTGCTCCGTGCCGCGATCGCCCGCGAGCTGCGCACCGCGCTCTCGCCGCGCCACGTGC
This sequence comes from uncultured Actinomycetota bacterium, assembly GCA_963800435.1. Taxonomy (GTDB): domain Bacteria; phylum Actinomycetota; class Actinomycetes; order Actinomycetales; family Dermatophilaceae; genus CAVSJJ01. Next base: position 47,904 of record CAWDBE010000008.1, on the reverse strand, counting down.
CGGACGCCGTCGTGGCGGTGCCTGCGGTGCCGCGCAACCGCACCGGCAAGAAGCTCGAGCTGCCGGTGAAGCGGATCCTGCAGGGCCGGCCGCTCGATGAGGTCGCCACGCCGGACTCGCTGGCCGCGCCGCACGCGATGGACGCGTTCGTGGCGTACGCCGCCGAGCGTCTAGGTCAGGCCCCGGGATGAGGACCGACGTACGCCGGGTCGCGGTCGTCGGCGCCGGGGTCATCGGCAACGCCTGGGCGGCGCACCTGCTGGCCCATGGCCTCGAGGTCGCGGTGACCGATCCGAACCCGCAGGCCGAGGACCGGCTGCTGCGCGACGTCGAGCGCGCGCTCCCCGTTCTCGCGCGGCTCGGCGTCGACGCCGAGGGCTGGCAGAAACGGCTGGTGTTCACCGACGAGCTGGAGAAGGCCCTTGACGGAGCCGACTTCGTGCAGGAGAACGGACCGGAGAGGGTCGACGTGAAAGTCGAGCTCTTCGCCGAGCTCGACCGGGTGGCACCGCCGGACGTCGTGATCGCGAGCAGTTCTTCGAGCATGCTACCGAGCCGGCTCGCCGGGATGTGTGCTCGGCATCCGGAGCGGGTCGTCGTCGGCCACCCGTTCAACCCGGTCTACCTGATCCCGCTGGTGGAGGTCGTCGGCCACGCGCAGACGCCGGCCGAGGTCGTCGACGCGGCGATGGCCTTCTACGCGAGCGTCGGAAAGCGACCGGTACACGTGCGCCGCGAGGTGCCCGGACATCTCGCGAACCGGCTCCAGGCCGCGCTCTGGCGCGAGGCCTACTCGCTGGTCGAGCGAGGCGTCGCGACCGTCGCCGACCTCGACGCGGCGATCTCGAACGGCCCGGGGCTGCGCTGGGCACTGCTCGGCCCGGTCGCCAACCAACACCTCTCGGGTGGCGACGGTGGCCTCTCCCACGTGCTCGCGCACCTCGGACCTCCCACGCAGGCACTCATGGACGACCTCGGCTCCCCGGAGCTGACGCCGCAGCTGGCCAACGCACTGGTGGCCGGCGTCGACGAGGAGCTCGCCGGCATCGACCAGGCAGAACTGACCGCGGAGCGTGACGGGCTGCTGGTCGGACTGCTTACCGCCAAGTCCCGGTCGGACGTGCTGCCGTGACCCGTTACGAGCCGGCGCTCGACCTCGACGCCATCGTCGCGATCGATGTGCACACTCACGTCGAGGCCGACGCGCACGGCCAGCACTCCCTTGACGAGGAGCTGATGGACGCCTCGGCGGCGTACTTCAAGGCCGAGCAGCTGCGCACCCCGACCCTCGATGACATCGCCGCGCACTACCGGGAACGCTCGATGGCCGCCGTGGTCTTCACCGTCGACGCGAGCTCGGCGACCGGCCACCCGGCGTTGTCCAGTGAGGAGATCGCCGAGGGTGCGGCGCGCAACAACGACGTGCTGATCCCGTTCGGCTCGGTCGACCCTCGTCAGGGTGACAAGGCGGTGGAACGGGCACGCACGCTGGTGACCGAGTACGGCGTACGCGGGATCAAGCTGCACCCGAGCCTGCAGGCGTTCGCGCCCAACGACGAGGCGCACTACCCGCTCTACGAGGCACTCTCCGAGCTGGGCGTGGTCGCTCTCTTCCACACCGGCCAGACGGGCATCGGCGCCGGCCTGGCAGGCGGCCGCGGCATCAAGCTTCGCTACTCCGACCCGATGCTGATCGACGACGTCGCCGCCGACTTCCCCCACCTGCAGATCGTGATGGCGCACCCCGCGGTGCCCTGGACCGACGCCGCCATCTCGATCGCGACGCACAAGGCGAACGTCTTCATCGACCTCTCCGGCTGGCTGCCGAAGTACTTCCCGCCGCAGCTGGTGCGCCAGCTGAGCACCCTGCTGCGCACCAAGGCGCTCTTCGGCTCCGACTTCCCGGTGCTCACCCCGGGCCGCTGGATGGCGTCGTTCGACGAGCTGCCGGTGAAGGAAGAGGCGAAGCCGTTGATCCTCAAGGAGAACGCCGCCCGGCTGCTGGGGCTCGGCTCGACCTGACCGAGGTCGGCGCGGCCGCGGGCTGCCCCAGTGCCGCCTGCACGCTGCCGGCGCTTGGGCTGGCACCGGCTGTTGACAGTCACAGGCGGCCGTTGTGACGCACTCCCACCCTGCAAGCGGCACGCTGGCCACGTCTGGCCAACGGCCAGTGAACCGAGAATGCGATTCCCGGTCGATGCCAAGATCAAGAAATCCTCCGCCGAGCTCGACGTCTGGGCAGCCCCCGGTGGACGGGGCGGACTCAGGTCAATGGTGCTTTCCCTCCGAGCCCGGCTTCGCGGGCCTTGATGATGATGGGAGGCATCGCATCCGCGTGGCAAAGGAGGGCTTCCGTCGGGTCGTGTGGCGAATGGCACCGCTGGGTGACGCCCGGGATTGCTGACTGATTTCAGGCAGCGTAGGAGGCGGGCGCGCACGCCGGGTGTGGCGAGCGGGTGGGCGCGAAAGAGGGGGCTGAAGACGTCGAAGATGCTCGTCCTGGATGCGTCCCTTCACCGCCAAAGGGTCACGTCATGGGCGGATCACATGGCCGCAGCGGGGTCCGGACATGGGCCCTCAAAACGGGCAGATCAAGCACATCGCGCTCAACTTCTTGCGGACTGTGTGCGGACTGGGACAGGGCGCACCCCCTCTGACCTGCGAAAACGCGGCGAATCAGACGTTGAAGCGGAACTCGACGACGTCCCCGTCGGCCATCACGTAGTCCTTGCCCTCCATCCGGACCTTGCCGACCGCCCGGGCGGCGGCCATCGAGCCGGCCTCGACGAGGTCGTCGAACGAGACGATCTCGGCCTTGATGAACCCCCGCTGGAAGTCGGTGTGGATCACCCCGGCCGCCTGCGGGGCGGTCCAGCCGTGGTGGATCGTCCACGCCCGGGCCTCCTTGGGCCCGGCGGTGAGGTAGGTCTGCAGGCCGAGGGTGTGGAAGCCGGTCCGGGCCAGCTGGTCCAGCCCCGACTCCTGCGCGCCGAACGACTGGAGCAGCTCGAGCGCCTCGTCGGTCGCCATGTCCATGAGGTCCATCTCGAGCTTCGCGTTGAGGAACACGGCGTCGGCGGGCTCCGCCATCGCCCGGAGGGTCGCGTGCAGCTCGGCGTCGGCGAGCTGGTCCTCGTCGAGGTTGAAGACGTAGATGAACGGCTTGGTGGTGAGCAGCCCCAGCCCCTTGGCGGCGTCGAGGTCCACCCCGGCGGCCGGCCCCGCGGCATACAGCGTCTCGCCGGCCTCGAGCACCCGCTGGGCCGCCACGGCGTTCTCGAGGGCGGCTCGCCTGTCCTTGGCGATCCGCGCCTCCTTCTCCAGGCGTGGCACGGCCTTCTCGAGGGTCTGCAGGTCGGCGAGGATCAGCTCGGTGTGGACCGTCTCGATGTCGGAGGCCGGGTCGACGGCCCCGTCGACGTGGGCGACGTCGTCGTCATGGAAGGCGCGGACGACCTGGCAGATCGCATCGGCCTCACGGATATTGGCGAGGAACTTGTTGCCAAGCCCCTCCCCCACGGAGGCGCCCCGGACGATGCCCGCGATGTCGACGAACGAGACCGTGGCCGGGACGATCTTGGCCGACGCGAACAGCTCGGCGAGCACACCGAGGCGGGCGTCGGGCAGCGGCACCACCCCGATGTTGGGCTCGATCGTCGCGAACGGGTAGTTCGCCGCGAGGACGTTGTTCTTGGTGAGGGCGTTGAACATCGTCGACTTGCCGACGTTGGGGAGCCCGACGATTCCGATGGTGAGTGCCACGAGACGGTGAGTCTAGCCGCCGGGCCGGGACGGGTCAGCGGTCGCGGGTGAGCTCGCTGTTCTCGAGGTATGCCGGGTGCTCCAGGCCCTGGACCACCTCCAGCATCCGCGCCGTGTAGGGCGCCAGCCGAGACCGGGCCTCCTCGAGGGTGCGCCAGTGGGCGGCCTTGATCTCGCGGGGCAGGAGGTTGGCCTCGTCGAGCAGCGCCGCCGGGGCCACCCCGAGGTCGAAGAGGAACAGCATGGCGTCGTCCCAGCCGCGCCAGGGCGGGAGCCAGTTGACGGCCAGGAGCCGCTCGACGTGGACCGCGACACCGAGCTCCTCCTCGATCTCCCGGGTGACGCAGGTGGCGGGCGACTCGTGGGGGTCGACGACGCCACCGGGCAGGTCCCACTCCCTCTTGTACGTCAGCTGGCAGAGGAGGATCTCGCCGGACTCGTTGCGCAGCAGGCCCTGGGCGATGAGCCGGGTCTTGGGCAGCCGCACGTTCAACATCCGGATGGCGGCGAGCCGCCCGGCGTCGGTGCTCAGGTCGGGCCGGTCCTCAGCCATGGGCCGGCCGTTCGCGGCATGCGCTGGCGGCATGCTCCTCGATGGGCTCGGGCATGGTCGTGAGGCTACTCGACACCGGTGGGACCGCAGGGGTCGGCCGGCGGCCGCTCCGGGTATGCCGCGAGCACCCGCTCCGCCTGGTCGCGCACCTGGTCGGCGAACTCGCTCGGGCCGACGACCTGGATCTGCGGAGCCCACGCCATCACGAAGGCGAGAGCGCTGCCGTGGGCCCGCATGGTGGCCCGCCACCGCTCCCGGCCGTCGACGCGACCGAGCCGCTCGATGCTCGTCCCCGCCGCCAGCTGGCCCTGCAGGATCACCCGCGCCTCGGGGTGAAGGCCTGCCGCCACGGCGAGCTCGAGGACGACGGGGGCCGCGCGCTCGCTCTCGAAGCCGCGCCGCAGCTCGTCCCAGACGGCTGCCAGGTCCCGGTCGTCCGGCCGTCGCACGGGGTCGGGGAGGACGACGACGTGGACGATCCGCGAGACCCGGTAGGTCCGGGGCTCGCCGCGGTGGGCGGCGACCAGGTACCACCGCCCGGACTGGTCGACGAGTCCGTAGGGGTCGACGGTGCGGGTCCGCGGGCGGTCGTCGCTTATCCCCTGGTAGGACATCCGGACCCGGCGGCCCGTCACCGCGGCCTCGCGCAGCACCGGGAGCTCGGGGACGTTCTCGGCGTCGGCGAACCAGCGGCGCCGGTCCGAGACCAGGACCGACCCCAGCGCCTCGGCCCGCTCGACCACGCCGGAGGAGGCGCTGGCCGCGATCTTGGCCAGGGCCCCCGTCAGCTCTGCGCCCAGGCCGAGGTCGGAGGCCGCATCGCGGCTGGTCCACGCGAAGACCGCCTGCGCCTCCGCCGCCGTCAGGCCGCTCGCGTCGGTCGTGAACCCCTCGAGCAGCACGCAGCCCCCGCCGCGACCTCGCTCGGTGTAGACCGGGACACCCGCGACCGACAGGGCCTCCATGTCGCGCAGCACGGTCCGCTCGCTCACCTCGAGCTGCTCGGCGAGCCATGGGGCGGTGGCCCGGCCATGCCGCTGGAGCAGCACGATGAGACGGAGAAGCCGGTCGGCCCGCATGTCTCCGATTCTGCCCGATATACCTGACAGAAGATGTCATGTTCATGCGATGGACTGGTGGTCCCAGCATCGAACGAAGGGACCGACCATGACCACCCACGCGAACACCGGCCAGCCCGCCGCCCCGACCGCGGGCGCGGGAGGTCGCGGCGTCGGCGATCTCCGCCCGCTGCTCGCCCGCGCCCTTGACCAGGCCGGGACGCTCGTCACGACGACCGATCCGGCTCGCGGCACCCTCCCGACCCCCTGCGACGCGTGGGACGTCGCCACCCTCGTGGGCCACCTCCAGGCGGTGGTCCGCCGGATCGGGGCGGTCCTCGATGGTCGGCCGCCGATGTCGGTACCGGTCGTCCTGGCGTCGGCGGACTGGGCCGGGGACTGGGGCCGGGGGCGGGCGGCCACCGACGCCGTGCTCGCCGACGACGCGAACCTCGACCGCGTCGTGACGGTGCCGTGGGGCACGGTCACCGGCCGAGAGGCCATCGCCATGTATGTCGGCGAGCTCGCCACCCACGCCTGGGACCTGGCCGTGGCGACCGGTCGCACCGACGGGCTCGACGAGTCACTCGCACAGGCCGCCCTGCCCGGCGCTCGCGCGAAGATCCCGGCGCTGGGCCGCGACGGCATCCCGTTCGGTCCGGTCGTCGAGGTCGGCGACGACGCGACGGCCTACGAGCGCCTCGTCGCGTGGGAGGGGCGCGACCCCCGCTGGACTCCCTGAGCGGCCGTCCCCGAAGCGGGGCCGCCACCCCCTTCCGGGGCTCCGGAGCCCGCCCTGTCGGTGCCCCCTGGCACCGTGGGCACCATGAGCCCCCTCCTGGCCGCCCTCGCGGGCCTGCTCCTCGGTGCCGGCCTCGCCGTGCCGCTCACCAGGCTGGTCCACGCCGCCCGCGCCGCCGCCGTCACGGCAGAGCGTGACCTCCTGCGCGAGCGGGTGGTCGACCTCGAGGCCTCGCTCGCCGAGGACCTCGAGACCGCGGCCCTGCTCGCCCCCCTCAAGGACGCCCTCGGCCGGGTCGAGCGCCAGGTCGGCACGCTCGAGCGCGACCGCGTGGAGCAGTTCGGCTCGCTGCGGACCGTGCTCGGCCGGGTCGAGGACGAGACCCAGGCCCTGGGCCGGCAGACCCGATCGCTGGCCGGGTCGCTCCGCTCGTCCACGGTCCGGGGAGCGTGGGGCGAGGTGCAGCTGCGCCGGGTTCTCGAGGGCGCGGGAATGCTGCCGCGGTGCGACTTCGACGAGCAGGTGAGCGCCGTGTCCCACCATGGCCGCGGCGTCCGCCCCGACGTCGTCGTCCGCCTGCCCGGGGAGAAGGTCCTCGTCATCGACGCCAAGGCACCGATGGCCGCCTTCCTCGAGGCGCAGGCCGAGGACCTCGACGACGCCGCCCGCGCACGGCTGTTGGTCGAGCACGCCGTCTCGCTGCGGCGGCACGTGGCCGCCCTGGCCGCCAAGGAGTACTGGTCCGCGTTCGACACCACCCCCGAGATGGTGGTGTGCTTCGTGCCGAGCGACGCCATGCTGGCAACGGCGCTGGCGTCGGACCCCGGCCTGCACGAGGCCGCCCTGGACCGCCGGGTCGCCCTCGTCGGGCCGGCCAGCCTGATGGCCCTCGTCCGCACGGTCGCCTTCACCTGGCAGCAGGACGCCCTGACCGACAGCGCCCGCGAGCTGATGGCGCTCGGCCGAGAGCTGCACCGCCGGCTCGGCACCCTCGGGTCGCACACGGCCAGGATGGGCCGTTCACTCACCTCGGCCCTCGAGTCCTACAACCAGCTCGTCGGAGCCCTCGAGTCGCGGGTGCTGGTCACCGCTCGCCGGATGAGCGACCTCGGCCTGGTGGCCGACGACCTTCCGAGCCCCGCCGTCGTCGACGCCGGCCCGCGCACCCTGACGGCGCTGGAGCTCATCGAGGCCGCCACCGGTCAGGAGTCCCGGCCCGAGATCGACCTCGAGGGGGCGACCGGAGCCGACCCCTTGCCCGACCCGGCCCGGCCTGCTCAGCACCGCTCCGCCTGAACCGGCCCGCCCTCAGTGGAGCGAACCGGACTCCTCGAAGCTCGCGTCGTGGCGCATCTCGTCGCTCAGCCCGGCCGCCTTGAGGTCGCGGCGGACCTCATGGGGCAGGGCGAACATGAGCGACTCCTCGGCCGCGACCACCGGCCGAACCTCGCCAAACCCACGCTCGGCGAGGAAGTCGAGGACATCGCGCACGAGGATCTCCGGGACGGACGCGCCGGACGTCACCCCGACCGTCGCCACCCCCTGCAGCCACGCCTCGTCGATCTCGTCGGCGTAGTCGACGAGATACCCGGCGGCGGCACCGTGCTCGAGCGCGACCTCGACGAGGCGCACCGAGTTCGAGGAGTTGCGCGAGCCGACGACGATCATCAGGTCGGTGTCGGGCGCCATCTGCTTGACCGCGAGCTGGCGGTTCTGGGTGGCGTAGCAGATGTCGTCGCTCGGCGGGTCGATGAGCCGGGGGAACCGCTCCCGCAGGGCCCGCACCGTCGCCATGGTCTCGTCCACCGAGAGCGTGGTCTGCGAGAGCCAGACCACCTTCGCGGGGTCGCGCACCTCGACGTTCGGGACGTCCGCCGGGCCGTCGACGAGGGTGATGTGCTCGGGCGCCTCCCCGGAGGTGCCGACCACCTCCTCGTGGCCCTCATGGCCGATGAGCAGGATGTCGTAGTCGTCGCCGGCGAAACGGACCGCCTCGCGGTGCACCTTGGTCACCAGCGGGCAGGTCGCGTCGATCGTGCGCAGCGACAGCGCGCGGGCCTCCTCGTGGACGACGGGGGCGACGCCGTGCGCCGAGAAGATCACCGTGGCGCCCTCGGGCACCTCGTCGGTCTCGTCGACGAAGACGGCCCCGCGGCCCTCGAGGGTCGAGACGACGTGCTTGTTGTGGACGATCTGCTTGCGGACGTATACGGGCGGGCCGTAGAGCTCGAGAGCCTTCTCGACCGTGACGACCGCCCGGTCGACCCCGGCGCAGTATCCGCGGGGGGCAGCGAGAAGGACACGTCTGGTCGGGGTGGGCACGAGTCCCATGGTAGGTGGCGCTTCTGGGTATGCCGTCCTGCCCGGTCACCGCGCACGCTCAGCCCGAGGACCTGCGGCGTGCGTCGCGGTGCCGCCCGGGCCCCTGCCCGACCGACCCCTCAGACGGGCCGCGCAGCCTCGCCCCGGACCCCCTCCGGGCTCTCGCCACGGGCCGGCATGCGGTCCTCAGCCGGGCGGTGGCGAGACGAACCAGGTGACGACCGCGGCGACCCCGACGACGACAGCCGCCGTGAGCAGCGCGGTGGAGATGCCGTCGACGAAGGCGGACTGGGCCGCCTCGACGACCCGGCGGCCCGTTTCGCCGAACCGGGCGATCGCCGGGCTCTGGGTGAAGGCGATCGAGCGGGTGACGAACTCGCCGGCCTGCTGCGGGCAGACCCGCGACGACGGACGCGACTCCATCGCGGTAGGTCTGGTTGAGCGCGCTCCCGAGGATGGCGATGCCCAGGGCGCTGCCGACCTCGCGGGACACGTCGTTGACGGCCGAGGCGACTCCCTGCTTGCTCGGGGGCAGGGAGGAGGTGATCTCGGTCGTCGCCGGCGTGCCGGCCAGCCCCATACCGGCCCCGAACAGAGCCAGGCCGAGCGCCAGCCGCCAGTACACGAGCTCCGTGCCGACCGTCGCGACGATGACCAGGCCGACCGCGGACAGCGTGAGGCCGAGCGGGGTGACCCGGCGGAACCCCACCCGCTGCGCGATCCGCGGCGCCGTGCGGGCCAGCGGCAGGACGAACAGCGGCAGCGGGAGCAGGCAGAGCGTGGCCCGCAGCGGGGAGTAGCCCACGACGAACTGCAGGTACTGAAGGATCGTGAAGAACAGGCCGAAGGACGCGAAGAACTGCGCCGCGATGGCGATCGACCCGGCACTGAACCCCCGGACGCGGAACAGCCGGACGTCGAGCAGCGGCTCCTCGGCCCGCAGCTCCCACAGGACGAAGGCGACGAGCCCCACGGCGCCGGCGGCGAGCGCGCCGAGGGTGATCGCGTCGGACCAGCCGCGCTCCGGACCCTCGATGATGCCGGCCACGAGCCCTGAGACGCCGACGAGCGAGAAGATCGCGCCGACGACGTCGAGGGCGGGTGGCTGCTCGTCGGTGGAGTCGGGGACGACGACGAGGGTGCCGACCAGAGCCGAGCACGGCAAGGACGACGTTGAGCCCGAAGAAGCTGTTCCAGGCGAACCACCGGAGCAGGGTCGCCGTGACGATCAGGCCGAGCACGGCGCCTCCCCCGACGACGCCGACCCACATGCCGATCGCCCGAGGGCGCTCCTCCTCGGGGAACGATGTCGTGATGACGGACAGGGTCGTCGGCATGATCGCCGCCGCCCCCACGCCCATCGCCGCCCGGAGGGCGATGAGCTGCCCCGGATCCTCGGTGAGCATGCCGACCGCCGCCGCCGCTCCGAAGATGACGAGCCCGGCCGCGAGCAGCCGCTTGCGACCGAACCGGTCGCCCAGCGCACCGGCGAAGAAGAGCAGGCCGGCGAAGACGACGGTGTAGGCGTCGACGATCCAGGTCAGCTGGGTCTGGCTGGCGCCGGTCGACCGGGCCAGGTCGGGCAGGGCCACGTTGAGCCCGCGAGACGGCGGAGACGACGGTCATCAGGGCCAGGGAGACGACGGCCAGCACGGCTCGGGTCCGTCGCGGGGCGAGCGCGGCCGGGACCGAGGTGGCGGGGCGGCGGGTGGCGGAGTGGGCCCGTTTATTTCCACGCATGATGAAATTGTTATTCTACGAGCGAGGAAATGTCAACCAGGAGGCGCACCATGACCGGCACCCGTGGCCCGCGACCGGCCGGCAGCGGCACCCGGGAGGCCATCGCCGCCGCCGCGCGGCACCAGTTCGCCGAGCACGGCTACCCCGGGACGACGCTGCGCTCGGTCGCCCGGGAGGCCGGGGTGGACACCCGGCTGGTCACGCACTACTTCGGGTCGAAGCAGGCGTTGTTCGTCACCGTCCTCGAGCTGCCCTTCGACCCCGCCTCCGCGCTTGACCTGATCCTCAGCCGGGGCCCGGACGACGCCGGCACCCGGCTCGCCCAGTTCCTGCTCTCGGTGCTGGACTCCCCCGAGGGCCGGCGCACGGTCACGGGAATGCTGCGAGCGGCCGCCTCGGAGGACGCCGCGGCGGCGATGATCCGCGACCTGCTGGTCGAGCGGATCCTCACCCCACTGACCCAGCGGATCGGTGGCGACGCGCCCGAGCTGCGCGCCAGCCTGCTGGGCAGCCAGATCGCCGGGCTCGCCTTCGCGCGGCACGTCGTCGGCCTCCCCCGGCTGGTCCAGGCCGACCCGGCCACGCTGGTCGCCGCGCTCGGCCCCGCCCTCCAGCACTACCTCACCGGGCCGATAGGCCCGCGACCGTCGACCCTCCGGCCGACGCCCCCGACGCCTAGGGTGCTGGTCGTGAGCTCCACGCCGGCGCTGCCCGAGAAGGCGGCGGACACCACCGCCGAGCACCCGTGGCCGGTGCGCCTGCTCAGCATGAAGATCGCCGACTACGTCGAGCGGATGTCCGTCCTGTGGGTCGAGGGCCAGGTCGTGCAGCTCACCCGCCGCCCCGGGGCGCGCACGGCATACCTCACGCTGCGTGACCCGGACGTCGACCTCTCGCTCTCGGTCGCGATCTCGGTCAACGCCCTCGACGCCATGACTTCCCCGCTCGGTGAGGGCGCCCGGGTCGTCATCCAGGCCAAGCCGGCCTTCTGGACCCAGCGGGGCACGCTGCTCCTCGACGGCCGGCAGATCCGGCCGGTCGGCGTGGGCGAGCTGCTCGCCCGGCTCGCCTACCTCAAGGCCAACCTCGCGGCCCAGGGCCTCTTCGACGCCGAGCGCAAGCGGCGCCTGCCGTTCCTGCCCCGACGGGTGGGCCTGATCTGCGGGCGGGCCAGCGCCGCCGAGAAGGACGTCGTCGAGAACGCCCGGCGACGCTGGCCCGCCGTCCGCTTCGAGACTCGCGCAGGTGGCCGTCCAGGGGTCGAACGCCGTCGCCGAGGTCAGCGCGGCGCTCGCCGAGCTCGACGCCCTCCACGACGTCGACGTCATCGTCATCGCCCGTGGTGGCGGCAGTGTCGAGGACCTCCTACCGTTCAGCAACGAGGCGTTGGTCCGGGCGGTCGCCGCCGCCCGCACCCCCGTCGTCAGCGCCATCGGACATGACATCGACACCCCCCTGCTCGACTTCGTGGCCGACCTCCGCGCCTCCACACCCGACCGACGCCGGCAAGGCGGTCGTCCCGGACGCCGCCGCCGAGCGCCGCCTCGTCGAGCCAGGCCTGGGGACGGGTATGCCGCGCGCTCGCCGGCCGGCTGGAGGGCGAGCGGCAACGGCTCGTGGCACTCACGTCCCGGCCGGTGCTCGCCGACCCCGGCGGGTTCGTCCGGGTCCAGCGCGAGCGATCCGGAGCCGCTGCGGGCCCGCGGGCGCCGGCGGGTCCTCGGCCTCGTCCACCACGAGCTGGCCGAGCTGCGCCACCTGCGCGCCCGGGTCCGCACCCTCTCCCCCCAGGCGACCCTCGACCGGGGCTATGCCATCGTCACCCACGAGGCTGGCGCGATCGTCCGCGACCCCGCCGAGGTGGTGGCGGACGAGCCGATCGAGGTCCGGGTGGCCGGCGGGAGCTGCTCGCGGCGCGGGTCGGCACGGTCCCGGTTCCGGGTCCGGACGGGGCTTAGGCTGGCCCGCATGGCCAAGCGCACCGAGCCCACCGAGCAGGCACCGCCCACGCCGGCGGACGCCGTCGATGCGAACGCCGACGTGGCCGACCTGTCCTACGAGCAGGCCCGCGACGAGCTGAGCGACATCGTCGAGCGGCTCGAGAACGGCCAGGTCGGCCTCGAGGACAGCCTCGCCCTGTGGAAGCGCGGCGAGGCCCTGGCCGCCCACTGTTCGCCGGCTGGCTCGACCGGGCGCAGGCACAGCTCAACGCGATCGAGGACTGACCCCGCGCAGGCCGGGACCGAGGAGCTCGGAGGAGGGGCTGACGACCACGACGGTGGCCGGCGAAGAAGGTCAGCTCCTCGAACGTGCCCGTGCCCGTGATGATGGTCGTCAGCCGGCGGAGCCCCACCACCGGCGTCGGCCGGTGGACGAGGCTGTTCTGGGTCTTGTCGGGCCGGTCGTACTCGGTCCAGGTCCGCCCCCCGGCCGTGGTCTCCCCGACCTGGGGCGCCGCCCGGTGGTCCCGGCCTCGACCCACTCGAGCGTCGCGTTCGATCGCCTGGCTCGATGGCGGCATAGCGCGCCGGACGGGCTGACAGTACCCGGCGATCCAGGTCTGCAGCCCGTCGGTGCTCCGGACGAACCGGACGGCCGTCGCGTCCCACCCCGACGGCAGCCCCCGCGGCTCCTCGACCGGCCAGCCCGTCTCGCCGGCGACGGCGACGGCGTTCGTGTGGACGTCGACCGGGGGCCGGCTCACCGAGCTGGCCCGGGGCACCATGAAGATGAGGACGGCGACGATCCCGACCACGACGACCAGGGACCGGACCATGTTGGAGACAGATCCCAGGGCGTACCGGCTGGCCGTCGGCTGCGCGCTCACCCGCCCATGCTCCCCGACGACGCCCCCGACCACCAACCGGGTCCCGGGCTCCCCGGTCCACCCCCGACAGGGTCGCCAACCGTCTCAGCACCGAGCCCGGACGAACGGCCCACCGCACGAGGTCTGCCATGGCCGACCGCCTGCTCGTCATCGGGGAGATGCTCATCGACATCGTCCGGACCCCCGACGGGGCCATCGCCGAGTTCGTCGGCGGCTCCCCGGCCAACGTCGCGATGGGCCTGGCCCGACTCGGCCACCCGGTCGACTTCGCGACCGTCCTCGGCGAGGACGACCGGGGCGTGCGCTGCGTCTCGCTGCTCGAGGACATCGGGGTCCACCTCCTTCCGGGCAGCCGCGCCCCGAGCCGACCTCGACGGCCGACGCGACGATCGACGACGGAGGGGCGGCGACCTACCTCTTCGACCTGCACTGGGACCTGCCGCACGGTCGCCCTGCCCGCGGGACCGCCCACGTCCACATCGGCTCGATCGCCACGACGCTCGACGCCGGGGGAGGTCGAGGTGACCGCCGCCCTGGCCCGGGCCCGCGCCACGGCACCACCACGTCGTACGACCCCAACATCCGACCGACGATCATGGGCGCCGCGGACGTCGTGCGGGCGCGGGTCGAGGAGCTCGTCGCGCTCAGCGACGTCGTCAAGGCGAGCGATGAGGACCTCGCGTACCTCTATGCCGACGAGTCGCCGTCGAGAGGTCATGGCCCGCTGGGCCGCGCTGGGCCCGGGCTCGTCGTCGTCACGCTCGGCGGCCACGGCGTGACCTACCGGGTCAGCGCCACCGGCGAGACCCGGCGCGAGCCGGCCGGCGCCGACCCGGTCGTCGACACCGTCGGCGCCGGTGACTCGTTCATGGCCGGCCTCGTCTCCGGCCTCTCGATATCGGGCTGCTCGGCGGGGCCGACGCCCGCGAGCGGCTGGCCGCCGCCACCCTCGTCGACGTCGCACCCGCGATCGACCGGGCCCTGGCGACGAGCGGCGTGACCGTCGGCCGGGCCGGCGCCTACGCGCCCACCCGCGACGAGATGTGAGCACCGCCCCCGGCCGGGTGGCGCGGCGACATACCCGGGGCGGCGACGCCGACCGGCGAGGGCCACACTTGGACTGACACCACTGCGGGCGCGCCCGGGCCGCGAGCCCGTGGGCGGCTTCGCACCGCCGCGCGACGGGAGATGACACACGATGGCCGAGTTCGCCTACGAGGACCTGCTGCCGATCGGGGAGGACACCACCCCCTACCGGCTGCTGACCACCGAGGGCGTCGAGGTGGTGCAGGGACCCGGCGGCCGGACCGTTCCTCCAGGTCGCACCCGAGGCGCTCCGGCTGCTCACCGAGACGGCGATGCACGACATCGCCCACTTCCTCCGCCCCGCCCACCTCGCCCAGCTCCGGACGATCCTCGAGGACCCCGAGGCGAGCAACAACGACAAGTTCGTCGCCCACGACCTGCTCAAGAACGTCAACATCTCCGCCGGTGGCGTCCTCCCGATGTGCCAGGACACCGGCACGGCGATCGTCATGGGCAAGCGCGGCCAGCACGTCCTCACCGAGGGCACCGACGAGCGAGCCATCTCGCAAGGCGTCTTCGACGCCTACACCCGGCTCAACCTGCGCTACTCCCAGATGGCGCCGCTGACGACGTGGGAGGAGCAGAACACCGGGTCCAACCTGCCCGCCCAGATCGAGCTGTATGCCGACACCGCGCCGGGGCACGAGACGACCTACAAGTTCCTCTTCATGGCCAAGGGCGGGCGGCAGCGCGAACAAGAGCTACCTCTACCAGGAGACCAAGGCGATCCTCAGCGAGGACGCGATGATGCGCTTCCTCGACGAGAAGCTGCGCAGCCTCGGCACCGCGGCCTGCCCGCCCTACCACCTGGCCATCGTCATCGGCGGCACGAGCGCCGAGTTCGCCCTCAAGACGGCGAAGTACGCGAGCGCGAAGTACCTCGACACCCTGCCCGACTCCGGCGACCTGGTGCCGCACGGCTTCCGCGACACCGCCCTCGAGGCGAAGGTCCTCGAGCTGACCCGCCAGTTCGGGATCGGCGCGCAGTTCGGCGGCAAGTACTTCTGCCACGACGTCCGAGTCGTCCGGCTCCCCCGCCACGGCGCCTCGCTCCCCGTGGCCGTCGCCGTCTCGTGCTCGGCGGACCGGCAGTGCCTCGGCAAGATCACCCCCGAGGGCGTCTTCATCGAGCAGCTCGAGACCGACCCGGCCCGGTTCATGCCCGAGATGACCCACCAGGAGCTGAGCGGCGCCGGCCCCGAGGGCGAGAGCGCCCACGACGACGTCGTCCGCGTCGACCTGCGCCGGCCCATGCCCGAGATCCTCGCCGAGCTGACGCAGTACCCCGTCAAGACCCGGCTGGCGCTGCACGGCACCCTCGTCGTCGCCCGCGACATCGCCCACGCCAAGATCAAGGAGCGCCTCGACGCGGGCGAGGAGATGCCGGCATACCTCAAGGACCACCCGGTCTACTACGCCGGCCCGGCCAAGACACCGGAGGGTATGCCGTCCGGCTCGTTCGGACCGACGACCGCCGGGCGGATGGACTCCTACGTCGAGCAGTTCCAGGCGGCGGGTGGCTCGATGGTCATGCTCGCCAAGGGCAACCGCAGCCAGCAGGTCACCGACGCCTGCCACGCCCACGGTGGGTTCTATCTCGGCTCGATCGGCGGGCCGGCCGCCCGCCTGGCCCAGGACTGCATCAAGAGCGTGGAGGTGCTGGAGTACCCCGAGCTCGGGATGGAGGCCATCTGGAAGATCGAGGTCGAGGACTTCCCGGCGTTCATCATCGTCGACGACAAGGGAAACGACTTCTTCGAAAGCGTCACCAAGCCCGTCGCGTTCACCATCGGCAAGCGACCCGGCCTAGGGTGAGGGGATGGACCACGCCTTCGACGACCTGATCCAGGCCAACGAGGACTTCGCCAAGACCTTCGACCTCAGCGGGTTCGACGGGGTGGCCCACGCAGGCATCGCCGTCGTGACCTGCATGGACTCCCGGATCGACCCCCTACGGATGCTCGGCCTCAAGCCGGGTGACGCGAAGATCTTCCGCAACCCCGGCGGGCGGGTCACCGACCAGGCCCTGGAGGCACTGGTCCTCGGCGTGCACACTGCTCGGCGTCCACCGGATCCTCGTCATCCCGCACACCCGGTGCGCCATGGTCGACAACACCGAGTCCCAGCTGCGTGAGCAGGTCGGGCGGGCGATGGACACCGACGCCACCTGGCACCGGTTCCACACCATCGACGATCCGGTGTCGGCGCTCGACGAGGATGTGGCGCGGGTGCGCACCCACCCGCTCATCCCGCGCGACACCGTCGTCGGCGGGTTCATCTACGACGTCGACACCGGGCTGATCGACCGGATCCTCTAGGCCCGCGGGCCGCCGCTCACAGGGCGAGCCGCTGGCGGACGACGCCCGCGAGCCGGTCCGCGACCCCCTGGGCCTGCCCCGCACTCGGCGCCTCGACCATGACGCGCACCAGCGGCTCGGTGCCGGAGCGGCGCAGGAGTACCCGCCCCGAGCCGTCCAGCGCCGCCTGCTCGGCGGCGACCGCCGCCTGCAGCTCGGTGTCGCTGTCGACGCGGCCGGTGTCCACGCCCGGGACGTTGACGAGCACCTGTGGAAGGCGGGTCATGACCGACGCGAGGTCGGCGAGGGTGCGCCCGGTCTCGGCCATCCGCGCCGCCAGCATGAGACCGGTGAGCACGCCGTCGCCCGTCGTCCCGTGGTCGAGGAAGATCACGTGCCCCGACTGCTCGCCGCCGAGGGAGTGGCCCTGCGCACGCATCGTCTCGAGGACGTAGCGGTCGCCGACCGCCGTGGAGACGACCGCGACCCCCTCGCGCTCCATGGCCTGGAGCAGGCCGAGGTTGCTCATCACGGTCGTCACGAGGGTGTCGTGTGCGAGCGCCCCGCGCTCCTTGAGGGCGAGCGCGAGGACCGCCATGATCTGGTCGCCGTCGACGTCGTTGCCCGAGGCGTCGACGGCCAGGCACCGGTCGGCATCGCCGTCGTGGGCGATCCCGAGGTCGGCTCCGGTCTCGACAACGACGCGGCGCAGTGGGCCGAGGTGGGTCGACCCGACGCCGTCGTTGATGTTGAGGCCATCGGGTGAGGCGCCGATCTCGTGGACGACCGCCCCGGCCAGCCGGAACGCCTCCGGGGAGACGGCGCTCGCCGCCCCGTGGGCGCCGTCGACGACGACGGTGAGCCCGTCGAGCCGGCCCGGCAGCACGCGCAGCAGGTGGGCGAGATAACGCGTATGGCCGTCGGGCATCGCCACGACGCGTCCGACCTCGGGTCCGGTCGGGCGCTGCCACGGCTCCCCCATGGCGGCCTCGATGCGGTCCTCGATCTCGTCGGGCAGCTTGTGGCCGCCCTGGGCGAAGAACTTGATCCCGTTGTCCGGCATCGGGTTGTGCGAGGCCGAGAGCATCACGCCGAAGTCAGCCCCGACGTCGGCGGTGAGGAAGGCGACGGCCGGGGTGGGCAGCACCCCGACCTCGTAGACGTCGACGCCGGCCGAGGCCAGGCCCGCGACGACCGCGGCCGACAGGAACTCCCCCGACGCCCGAGGGTCGCGGCCGACCACGGCCTTGGGACGGTGGCTGCCCCGGTCGTCCCGGCCCGCCCGGCCGAGGACCCGCGCAGCGGCGACCGAGACCGACAGGGCCAGCTCCGCAGTGATCACCGGTCCGTTGGCCAGCCCACGGACGCCGTCCGTGCCGAACAGTCGTCCCATCGGGAGACGGTCAGCGCTTGCTGTACTGGGGCGCCTTGCGGGCCTTCTTGAGCCCGGCCTTCTTGCGCTCGGGGACACGCGCGTCCCGGGTCAGGAAGCCGGCCTTCTTGAGCGCCGGACGGTTGAGGTCGGAGTCGATACCGTTGAGCGAGCGGGCGATGCCGAGACGGACCGCGCCGGCCTGGCCGGAGGGGCCCCCGCCATGGACCCGGACGAGCACGTCGTAGGCGCCGTCGAGCTCAAGGACCTTGAGCGGCTCGTTGACGAGCTGCTGGTGCACCTTGTTGGGGAAGTACTGCTCGAGGGTGCGGCCGTTGATCGTCCACTCGCCGGTGCCGGGCACGATGCGGACCCGGGCGACGGCCTGCTTGCGGCGGCCGGTGGCCGCCCCGGGGGCCGACGCCGACGGGCGGCGGGCCGCCTCACCGGCGGGGGCCTCGGACTCGGAGGTGTACTCGCTGAGCACGACCTCGTTCTCATCGGTGGCGACGGTCTCGTCGGGGGTCTGGGTGATGTCAGTCATCGTCTCTGTCCTTGATCTGCGCAGGCCGCGGGGGCGACTACTGCGCCACCTGCGAGATCGTGAAGGGCTGGGGCTGCTGGGCGGCGTGCGGGTGCTCGGGCCCGGCATACACCTTGAGCTTGGAGAGCTGGGCGCGGCCGAGGGTGGTGCGTGGGAGCATGCCGCGGACGGCCTTCTCGACGGCCTTCTCGGGGTTCTTGGCGAGCAGCTCGGTGTACGGCGTCGCCTTGAGGCCTCCCGGGAAGCCCGAGTGGTGGTAGGCCTTCTTCTGTTCGGCCTTGGCGCCGGTGAGCACGACCTTGTCGGCGTTGACGATGATGACGAAGTCACCGATGTCGACGTGTGGGGCGAAGGTCGGCTTGTGCTTGCCGCGCAGGAGGATGGCGGTCTGGCTGGCGAGCCGGCCGAGCACGACGTCGGTCGCGTCGATGACATGCCAGACGCGGGCGATCTCGCCCGGCTTGGGGGTGTAGGTGCGCACGGTGGTGTCCTTGCGTCGCAGTGGTGTCGAGGTGGCGCGGACCCGTGGGCCGGTCGAGGGCCCTCGGGAGGTCTGGCGTATGCCGCCCGCCCCCGTCTCCGAGGTCCGCAGCACAACGAACACCCAGTCTACGAGGACAGCAGGGCCAGCCCAAATCAGCGGCCGAGACGCCCATCCAGGCCGCTGACCTGCAGAGATGTCGACCGAAGACACATGTCCACAATACTTGTGCAAATAGATTGTGCACATGTATTCTGCACACATGGCCGATCCTGCTCTCCCCAGCCACTTCCGCCTCGACAGCCGGGCCGTCAAGATCCTCGCCCACCCGCTGCGCTCGCGGCTGCTGTCCGCGCTGCGCCGAGGAGGCCCCGCCACCGCGACCCAGCTGGCCGCCGAGCTGCGGACCAACACCGGCGCCACCTCATACCACCTGCGCAAGCTCGCCTCGGTGGGGCTCGTCGTCGACACCGAGGAGGGTGAGGGCAAGCGGCGCCTGTGGGCCGCCTCGACGGAGGAGACGCGCGTCGAGGCGAGCGACTTCGCCGGTGACGAGGACGCCGAGACGGCGCTGGGGTGGCTCGCCCGCGACTGGCTGCGCCATTTCTCCGAGAAGTTCAACGCCTGGCTCGACGTCGAGACGTCCTGGCCGATGCCCTGGCGCGACACCCTTGGGATGAACGACTCGACCGTCGTCGTCACCGCAGAGCAGCTGGCGGCCATGCGCGCCGAGATCAGCGACGTCGTCTACCGCTACCGGCGGGTCGGCCAGGGCAACCCCGACGCGCAACGGGTGGCGGCGTACTACTCCTTCTACCCCATCGACCTCGAGCGCCGGCCGCGGGCATGACGTCGGCCCCCCTGTCCCCCACCGCCGCGCGCCGGGTCTTCCTCACCCTCACCTGGACACGGTGGTTCCCGGTCGGCCTCGTCGTCGGGCTCATGACGCTGCTGGCCCTCGAACGCGGGCTCAGCGTCGCCCAGGCGCTCACGGCCATGTCCCTGTCGGGCTTGGTCGTCTTCGTCCTCGAGCTGCCCACCAGCGGGTTCGCCGACGCGTTCGGCCGCAAGCCGGTGTACGTCGTCGCGGCCGTCGTCAACGTCGTCGCCGCCCTCGTCTACGTGCTCGCCCAGTCGTTCTGGGCGTTCGCCCTGGGCGCGGCACTCATGGGTGTCTTCCGCGCGCTCGACTCCGGCCCACTCGAGGCGTGGTATGTCGACACCGTCCATGCCCACGACCCGGCCACCGACGTCGACCGGGCGCTGTCATTGCAGGGGATGCTGCTCGGTGGGGGCATCGCCACCGGAGCCCTGGTATCCGGAGGCCTGATCTGGTGGCACCCGCTGCGGAGCCACCCCGCCCTGTTGCTGCCCTACCTGCTCTTCGCCGCCCTCAACCTCGTCCACGTCATCGCCGTACTGACGCTGCTGCGCGAGCCGCACCCGCACGTCGACGCGACGGGCCTGCAGCGAGCGGTGGCCTCGACCCGGGAGGCGCCGACGGTCGTGCGCGACGGCCTGCGGATGCTGCGCGACAACCGGATCCTGCGGGGAATCGTCCTCGTCGAGGTCTTCTGGTCCATCGCCATGGTCGTGTTCGAGACCTTCCAGCCGATCCGGCTGTCCGAGCTCGTCGGCGGCGAGGCCGCGGCCGGAGCCATCATGGGCCCGGTGGCCGCCGCGGGCTGGGGGGTGTTCGCGGGCGGCTCCGCCCTGGCCGGGCTGCTCGCCCCGCGGATCGGAGTCACCCGCACCGCCATCGTGTCCCGGATGCTCAACGGGATGGGCGCCGCCGTCATGGGTCTGGTCGCCGGACCCGTGGCGCTCATCGCGGCATACCTGGTGACCTACGGGCTGCACGGCACGGCCGGCCCGATGCATGCGACCCTCCTGCACCGGGAGGCGCAGGCGCGCAACCGGGCCACCGTGCTGTCGATGAACTCGATGGTCGCGTTCGCGGCGTTCAGCGTCGCGGCGCCCGCCCTCGGCGTGCTGGCCGGCGCGACGTCGACGCGGGTGGCCATGGTCTGCGCCGGCATGCTGAGCGTGCTCGGCGCGTGGTTCTACCTCCCGGCCCGCCGTCGCGAGCGCGCCGAGGCGGGCGCGGTGCCGGTGACCGAGGCCGGCTGACCCGAGGTCGGCGGCTTCTCAGGACGGCGGGGCCAGGCGCACGACGATGACGCCACCGCTGTCGAAGACCACCGTCCCGAAGTCGGCGAGACGGTCGGACACGGGGCCGGCGGAGCGGTCGGCGAGGACCCAGCGCACCCCCCGGTCCCGCCAGGCTTCCCGGATGACGCCAGGTGTCGGGCCCTCGACCACGGCGCGGGCGGCCGCCAGCCGGGCCGGGTCCCAGAAGGGCACCGCGCGGTACCCGCCCGGGACGTCCCATGAGGCGGCGACCTCCTGGTCGGCGTACGCCCAGCCGCCGACGTCGGTGCGGCGCCCGGTGAAGGCCGCCACCGAGAAGTCCCGCGGGTCGCACCGGTGGGTTGCCGTCACGGCCGACCAGCCCTGGGCGCACATCCGGTTGGTGGCGACGACGTCGTCCGCCCCCGCCTGCTGCGCGACGATGTGGCCGGCCCGGACCAGGGCCGCCGTGTCCGCGGGACGGGACGAGTGGGGGTTCGGCCGGTATGCCGCGAGCCGCACCGCGACGCTCTCGCCGTCGCCGTTCGTGGCCGCCTCCCAGGTCGAGACCGCCCCGCCGGCGAGGAGCGCCAGCGCCCCCGCGGCGGCCGCCCAGCGCACCGGGCCGGCGCCGGACGCGCGGCGGAGCCGGCCGGTCAGCGCGAGCGCCACGCCTGCGACGGCGAGGGCCCCTGCCCCGAGCACGGCAACAGGGGCGGACCAGGCGAGCAGCTGCTCTCGAGCGCCCAGCCAGGCACCCGGTACGACGCCCGGCGGGGCGTGCGCCGCCCACACCTCGTGCGGGCTCCTCGTGCCCGCCCAGGTCGCCACCGCGGCCGTCGCCACGACGCCCAGCCCGGCGACGGCGAGGGCCGGCGGCAGCAGCCGTCGCCACGGCAGCCGGTCGGCCAGCCGAGCGCCGAGGGCGGTCCACCCGGCGGCCGAGACGGCCAGGACCAGCGGGTAGGCCGAGACGACGAAGAACAGCTCGCTGTAGCCGGGATGCCGCGTCAGGAAGGTCCCGGCGACCCCGCCGCCGGCCATGCCGACCCCGACCCAGCCCATCGGGTCCCGAGGCTCCTCACGGACCTGCCACCAGAGTCCGAGCACCCGAGGGACGAGTGGGGTGAGCCAGACCAGAGCCGCCACCAGCGCCACTCCGAGCGCGACCTGGTGGCCCTGCAGCCCGATCCGGGTCACCAGGGCCGGGGTGTACTGCGTCGCGAGCACGTCGGCGCGGTCGCCCGGCATGAGCCGCAGCCCATAGGACCCACCGGGGTAGACGACCGCCAGGGCCAGCAGGAAGGCACCGCCCACGCCGGTCACGGCGACTGCCGCCCGGCGGACGCCCTTCCAGTCGCGGCGGAGCAGTGCCACGCCACCGGCGGCAGCCACGCCGCAGACGAGCACGGGTGGCACCGACGACTTGGCCCCCGCGGCGAAGAAGCCGGTCAGCGCCACCAGCGTGACCACCCCAACCCCGAGCCGCGTGGCAGGGCGGAGCAGCCGGACCAGCGCGCCGAGGCAGGCGACCCCCGCGAGCCAGCCCAGGGTCTGCGTGGGGCTGTGCTGCCAGTAGATGCGCACCGGAGCCAGGGCTCCACCGTCGGCGTCGAACCTCCCCGGGATGCCGGTGCGCACCACCCAGCCGCTGGGCAGGGTGTTGCCGAGCAGCCCGACCAGGGCCGCTCCGACGGCGGCCGCGCTCCCCCGGCCGGCGATGTCGCGCGCCACCGAGGCGACGAGGAGGACCAGGCCGAGGACGAGCGTGACCGGGAGCAGCCGGCTGACGACCGAGAGCGTGTCGATGCCGCGACCGAGCTGGGCCGCCACGGCATAGACGAACCAGTGGTACGACGTCGGCTCTCCGGCCACCATCGGATAGGTCGGGACGGCCGTGCGGCTCAGCTCCCCGACCATCGCGACGTGGAACATCTGGTCGGGCGAGTAGAGATAGCCCCGTCCGGTTGGCCGGACGGGCAGGGCCGCCAGGCCCGTCGTCGCGGTCCACAGCACGGTCACGAGGAGCGAGAGCGAGACGACCGAGCCGGGGAGGAGACCCCAGCCCGGGCCGTCCGCACGGCGGGTCAGCCGCTGCCTCCAGACCGGTACCGCGACGACGAGGACGCCGACCAGCACCGGCTGCCACCATGGGCTCAGCCGGGCGCCGACGAGCTGGCCCGCCCCCCAGGTCAGCAGGGTGAGCATGAGACCCGCGGGCATGGCCCAGGCAAGGTCGTCGGCGAGCGATGCCGGGCTCCGACGCGCGACCCGGGATATGGCGGCACCGGGCAGCAGCACCGTGCCGACGAGCACCGCGAGCCACCGGCCCGTGCTGCCCACCCCCGACCCGGTCAGCAGCTGCGCGGCGGCCACGGCCACCAGGACCGCACCCGCCGCCAGCAGGGTACCCCCGCCGGCGGGAGCCCTGCTACGCATCCGGTCCTCCGCGCTCGACTGGGGGCAGTATGCCGGTACCCGCCGGGAACCCGCCTGCCGACCCTCGAGGAGCGGCTCAGTGCTGGAGGAACACCGCCACGGTCCGAGCCGGCACGCTTGCCGTCCCGGTGCTCTGGTCCCAGGTCGCGCCCTTGACGACGTCGTCGGACCCGTTGGCCTGGACGGGTGAGAGCGAGGCCGCCTGGCCGCTCATGCCCGGCACGACCTGGGAGACCGCGTCGGGAGTCGCGTTGATGACGACCACCAGCCCGCGCAGGTGCGGGTCGGCGTCCGCGCCCACGGTGTCGTCGATCCGCAGGACGATGACGCCCTCGCGGGCGGCGCCTGTGCCGCTGGCCGGGAAGGACACCTTGTCGTTGATCGCCGACGCGCTCCCGAGCCGGAACAACGGTGTGGAGAAGCGCAGCCGCAGCAGGTCCTGTGCCTGGGCGCTCGCGGACTGCCGGTCCGCCGCCGTGGGCTGCAGGGCCGGGTCGGCGAGCAACGGCACCATGTAGTCCCACTTCGAGGAGTTGTCGCCCTGGAGCGGCAGCCCATGCCCGAAGCCGTTGTCAGCACCCGTCCAGTGGATCGCGTTGAACCAGTCGCCGCTGTCGTAGCTGTTGTGGTCGAAGGACTTGCTGCGCAGCAGGTCGGCCCCCGCCTGCCAGAACGACGGCGTCTGGGACAGCGCCGTCGTCGCCAGGCTGAGGGTGTTCATCCGGATCCGGTCGGCCATCGACGTCGACTGCGGCAGCTTGTACGACAGGGAGTCGAACAGCGTCTCGTTGTCGTGGGCGTCGACATAGCTGACGACCTCGTCGGGCTGGTCGGCATACCCCGCAGGTGAGCCGTTGTAGTCGACCTGGTCGCCCCGCACGACGTCACCCGCGGTGTCCCGGAAGGTGTATGCCCGCAGGTTGCCGGCCATCCCGAGCTCGACGAGGTCGGTGTCGTGCGCCAGGCTCGCCGTGGCCCCGGCGTTGATCGGGTCACCGTTGGGGTCGGTGGCCTCGCCGCTGCCGAAGCCCTGCTTGCGTGGGTCTGTGTCGAACGGGCCACCGCCCCGCACGCCGTCCCTGAGCCGGTCGCTGAAGGTCCCGATGCCGGTCCCGCCGAGCTGGCCCTGGCTGGCCTGGGTGAACAGGGCGTTGTTGGCCACCTCGCCGAAGTTCCAGCCCTCGCCGTAGAGGTAGACCGACCTGCCGTCCACGCCGTCGCGGTGCAGCGTCAGCTTGTCCAGTGCCGAGCGGATCTGGAGCATCGTCGACCTCGGCATGTGGCCCATGAGGTCGAAGCGGAACCCGTCGACCTTGTAGTCCTTGGCCCACATGAGCACCGAGTCGACCGTCAGCTTGGTCGCCATGGCGTGCTCGACGGCGACGTCCTGGCAGCAGGTCGAGGTGTAGACCTTGCCGGACGCGTCGAGCCGCTGGTAGTAGCCGGGGACGACCTTGTCGAGCACGGATGTGTCGTCCTGGCCCGAGGCGGCGGTGTGGTTGTAGACCTCGTCGAGGACCACCCGCAGCCCGTCCTGGTGCAGGCCCCCGACCATCGTGCGGAACTCGGCGACCCGGCTGCCGCCGTCGGCCGCGGCGGCCGACGAGGCGTAGGAGCCCTCGGGCGCCATGTAGTGCCAGGGGTCGTAGCCCCAGTTGTAGGCGTCGTTCGACCGGATCGAGGCGATACAGGCCTGCTGCTGGTCGCTGTCGGCCGGGAGTGAGGCGAGGTCGGGACAGCCGGCCGACTGGGGCGTCGCCTGCTTGGCCGGGTCCTCCTCGATCGTCGCGATGTCGAAGGTCGGGAGCAGATGGACGGTGTTGAGCCCCGCCGCGGCGAGAGCCTTGAGGTGCTTGGTGCCGTCACCGTTGTCGGCGAACGCGAGGTAGCTGCCGCGGTGCGCTGCCGGGACGGAGGTGTCCGCCGCCGAGAAGTCGCGCACGTGCAGCTCGTAGATCGTCGAGTCCACGCTCTGGCGCAGCGGCGGCGACGCGGTGGAGCGCCACAGGCCAGGCTCGTATGCCGGGTCGGAGAGGTCGACCGCGACCGACCGGGTGGAGTCCAGGGTCAGCGCCACCGAGTACGGGTCGGTGACGACGTTGTGCTCGACGTGGCCGCTCGAGGGGACGTAGACCGCGACATCGTAGAGGTAGCGCGCGTCCTTCAGACCCACCGAGCCGGTCCACGAGCCGTCGGTGTGCCACTGCATCGCCGTGCGGGTGGCCGAGCTGACCGGCGCGTCAGCGGCCGCGCCCGGGGCCCAGGTCAGCAGGTCGACCGACTGCGCCGTCGGCGCCCACACCCGGTATGCCGGGTGGTGCCCGGAGAACGTGACCCCGTAGGTCTGCTTGGCCGCCTTCGCGGCATACAGGTCGTCCAGGACGTAGGGGATCTGGACACCTGTCGCATCGAGGAGGTTGCTGACCGTGTCGTACATCCCCACCGCGACCTGGCCCTTGAGGATGTCACCCGCCGTCTTCGCTGTCTGATGGTCGAGCCGCAGGGCGAGGTATCCGGTGAGCTCGGGATGGGCGGCGAGGACCGACGCCGGAAGACCGGCGCTGTCGTACGTCAGCGGGGCCGACGAGCCGCCGGAGATGTCCGTCGCGTCGACGGTCAGACCACCGGTCGGGGACCATGCCAGCCGCCACCTGAGCAGCGCCGGGAGGGCACCGTCGGGCACGAGCGAGGACGGCCAGGCGATGAGGTCCTTGGCGACCCAGATCGCCCGAGGCGTGCTGAGGTCCGGCTTGGCCCCCGCCTTCGTCACGGTGGCACTGATCTCGTGGGTCGCCAGGACGTAGCTGATCGTCACGACGAGCCCGTCGCTGGGGACGTTGAGGGTGATGTTCGCGCCGCCCGGAGCGCCACCCGCGCCGTAGTTCTCGTCCCAGGAGAGCCCGTGGGCGACCTTGAACTCATACACGCCGGCCGGGATCTGGTCGGTGCTGAACGTGTACGTGCCGTCACCGTCGGGGTCCTCGAGCCAGGGCCGCATGCAGTCCGGCATCCAGTCACCGGAACAGCCGAGCTCGCTCTGGTAGCTGCCCGGGGCGGTGATGATCGGGCCTTGGGCGTCGGAGGTCACCCAGTGGGTGGCGTGGTCGTAGTAGAACGACACCGGCCCACCGGGGGCGTTGTACGAGATGTTGGCGCCGTTCTTCACCCCACCCTCGCCGTAGTTCTCGTCCCACGCCTTGTCGATGGCCGCCTTGTAGGCATAGGGGGCGGCCGGGATGGTCGGGTAGGTGCCCTTCCAGATCTGGTCCTGGGGGTCGAGCGCGAGCTGTGCCTGGTCGCAGGCGGGGTCCCAGTCGCCGGCGCAGCCCATCTCGGTGTTGTGGTCGCCGGGCACGCTGACGTTGTCGGGCTGGGTGACCGGACCGACTCCGCCGCCCCCGCCGCCGCCGCTCGAGGCCGGCTCTCCGACGACCCCGTAGGTCGAGGTGGCCGAGAGGTGGCCGGCCGAGTCCTTGGCCACCGCGCGGTACTCCAGCAGGGTGCCCTTCGTCATCCCGGAGACGTCCTGGAACACCCGGTAGGGCGCGTTGTCGTCGGTCCCCAGCGCGTGCCACTGGGTCGTCCCCGCCGGCCGGTAGAGGAAGCTCACCTGGGCGAAGGTGTTGTCAGGGATGGCGGCCGTGATGGCAGCCCGACCGCCGACCACCCCGCCGGCGCTCGGGGCGGTGAGGAAGATCGCCGGAGCGCTCTTCGGCCTGGCCATCGGCGAACGCGCCTTCCACACGGCGACGGACTGCGGGGGCAGCGTCACGCTGACCCGGCCGAAGCGGTCGGAGCGCACCGCGCCGGTGGTGCCGTAGATCGGCGCGAAGCCCTGGTTCCGGCCGTAGGTGTCGAAGGTCGCCGAGGCGGGCGTCGTGGCGTTGTTGAGCGCCACGACATACTCCGTGCGGTGCGCCGTGTCGATCCGCGAGAAGGCGAAGATCCCGGCGGAGGTGCTGGCATAGCGGGCGATCTGGGCGCCGTCGGCCAGCGCGGGGTAGCGCGCCCGCAGCGATGCGAGGTCGGCGATGTGCTGGTAGAGCGGCGCGGACGGGTCGAACCGGTCCATCGAGCCCGAGGGGCCGCCGAGCACCGGCTCGGTCGCGTACTGGTCGACCTGGGTGGCGAACATGTCCTGCCGGGCGTCCTTGTCGCCGCCGGCCCCGATGAAGCCCTGCTCGTCGCCGTAGTAGGTGATCGGCTGGCCGCGGGTGAGGTACATGAGGTCGTCGGCGAGCCGCACCTTGGCCATGAGGTCGGCGTCGCTCGAGCTCGTGCCCTTGAGCAGGTAACCCACCCGGCCCATGTCGTGGTTGCCGAGGAAGGTCGGCAGCTCGTAGGCGTTGGAGTTGGTGTCGGTGTAGTAGTCGTCGTCGGCGTAGAGATCACGCAGGTCGGTGCCGCTCTTGCCCTGGACCCAGTTGTCGGCCTGGGCCTGGAACCCGAAGTCGAGGGTGGCGGGCAGGTCGGCCGTCGTCGAGTAGATCGACTGGAACGACGGACGGGCGTCGTAGACCTCGCCGAACATGAAGAAGTCGGGGTTGTTCTCCTTGGCGGCCTCGGCGAGGATCGCCGGGCTCCACTTCTGCCAGAACTCGACGTTGACGTGCTTGGCCGTGTCGATCCGGAACCCGTCGACCCCGAAGTCGACCCACGTCTTGTAGATGTCCTCCATGCCCTGCTCGACGTTCAGCTTCTCGGTGAACAGGTCGTCGAGGCCGACGAAGTCGCCGTAGTTGGCCGACTCACCGGCATACGTCGAGTCGCCGCGGTTGTGGTAGTTCGTCGGGTCGTTGAGCCAGGCGGGCACCTTGACCGTCGCGTCCGCCGCGGTGTGGAAGTACGGGGTGTACGGGAAGGAGGCGGCGTTCATGGCCGGGAATCCGGGCTTCTCGGCATAGGCCGTGTCGTCGAAGACGGTGCCGTTCGCGTCCTTGTAGGGGTAGTCGGTCTTGTCGCGGTAGGTGTACTCACCCTGGGTGTAGTCGATGACATCCGCGGTGTGGTTGGTGATGATGTCGAAGAAGACCTTCATGCCCTTCTTGTGGGCCTTGGTGATGAGGTTCTTGAGGTCGGCGTTCGTCCCGAGATGCGGGTCGACCTGGGTGAAGTCGGTGATCCAGTAGCCGTGGTAGCCCGCGCTCTCGTTGACGCCGGTGCCCTGGACGGGCCGGTTCTTGAACGACGGGGTGAGCCAGATCGCCGTCGTGCCGAGGCCCTT
Organism: uncultured Actinomycetota bacterium; assembly: GCA_963800435.1. Lineage (GTDB taxonomy): Bacteria > Actinomycetota > Actinomycetes > Actinomycetales > Dermatophilaceae > CAVSJJ01. The sequence goes on along the minus strand of CAWDBE010000008.1, from coordinate 19,327 downwards.
GATGTAGTCGAGCTTGCTCGTCAGGCCCTTGAGGTCGCCTCCGTGGTAGAAGCCCTTGTCGGTCGGGTCGAAGCCGGTGACGTCCCGGCTCCCGGTCAGGCCACCGGTGTCGTTGCTCGGGTCCCCGTTGGCGAACCGGTCCGCCATGACGAAGTAGAACCGCTCCTTGGTGAGCGGGGCGCGCAGCGAGCTCTGGGCGTATGCCGCGTCCGCTGCGGTCGCGCCGTCGGGCAGGTCGGTCGGGGTGACGCCGACCTGGTGGCTGGTGTCGTCGTAGGAGAAGACAAGGTGCGCCGGCCCCTGGACCGACAGGGGGATGTTGGCCCCGCCGGCGGCGCCGCCGGCGCCGTAGTTCTCGTCCCAGCTGTGGTTGATGGCGATCTTGAACTCGTAGTCACCGGCCGGGAGGTCGAAGGCCCGGGTGTAGACGGTGGTCGTCCCGACCTGGGCGAGGTCGGTGGCCGCGCAGCCGGGCTGCCAGTCGTCGGGGCAGCCCAGCTCGGACTGCAGGGAGCCCGCGACGGTGACGGTCCGGTCCACCGCGACGGACTGGGGGGGGCTGGCCAGGCCCGCGGCGAGTGCCAGGGCGCTGGCGGCAAGGACGGCATACAGGCGGCGCGCAGGACTCATCGACGGCTCCCTCATCGCAGCGACAAACGAGAACTCCTCCATCTCGGACGCTAGGTGTGTAACGCGTTTTCAGCCATTGCTGGGAGAAACCTTGACTATTCCTTTACTTTCCCTGTGCCGGCCGCTCAGCGCGTGGGGACCTCGTCCCACACCGGCTCCTCGCTCGCGGTGACGGCGCCGTCGGCCCCGAAGACGAGGAAGCGGTCGAGCGTGCGCGCGAACCACCGGTCGTGCGTCACGGCGAGGACGGTGCCCTCGAAGGCGTCCAGGGCGTCCTCGAGCGCCTCGGCCGAGTGCAGGTCGAGGTTGTCCGTGGGCTCGTCCAGGAGCAACAGCGTCGCCCCGGACAGCTCGAGCAGAAGCACCTGGAACCGCGCCTGCTGGCCGCCGCTGAGCGAGTCGAAGGTCTGTTCCCCGGCGCGGGCCAGGCCGTAGCGGTCGAGCACCCGGGCGGCCTCGTCACGGGTCCGGCCCGGGCGATGGTCGTCGCCGCGGTGGAGGACCTCGAGCAGGGTCCGCCCGTGCAGCGCCGGGTGCTGGTGCGTCTGGGCGAACCAGCCCGGCCGGACCCGTGAGCCGAGGCGCACCCGGCCGTCGTGCGCGACCGGGGCGGGACGCACGTCGCCGACCGGCCGGTGTTCGGGCTCGGGGTCGGACCCGCCGGCCGCGAGGAGGCGCAGGAAGTGCGACTTGCCCGACCCGTTGCCGCCGAGGACCCCCACCCGCTCGCCGAACCAGATCTCGGCGTCGAACGGCGAGGTGAGGGGGGTGCCCGGTCCGGCGCGAAGGGCGAGACCTTCGACGATGACCGCGCGCTTGGCCGTGCGGCCGCCGGTCAGCCGCATCCGGACGCGCTGATGCAGCGGCACCGCCTCAGGCGGGCCCGCGTCCTCGAAGCGCCGCAGCCGGGTCACGGCCGCCTGGAGCCTGGCGGCCATGTCGGAGTTGTAGGCCGCCTTCTGGCGGTACATCAGGACCAGCGCCTTGAGCTTGGCGTGCTCCTCGTCCCAGCGGCGGCGCAGCTCCTCGAGCCGTTCGTTGCGGTCCACCCTGGCCTGGTCGTAGGTCGCGAACGGCCCCGGGTGCACCCACAGGGTGTTGCCGCCCCGGCCCGGCTCGAGGGTCGCCACCCGCGTCGCGACCCGGTCCAGGAGCTCACGGTCGTGGCTGATGAACAGCACGGTCTTGGCCGAGGTGATGAGCTGGTCCTCGAGCCACCGCTTGGCAGGTACGTCGAGGTAGTTGTCCGGCTCATCGAGCACCAGGACCTCTTCGGGCCCGCGCAGGAGCGCCTCGAGCACGACCCGCTTCTGCTCCCCGCCGGACAGCGTCGAGACGTGGCGCCACTGGGCCTGCTCGAACGGCATGCCCAGGGCCGCGACCGTGCACACGTCCCACAGCGTCTCGGCGTCGTAGCCGCCGACGTCGGCCCAGTCGACCAGTGCCTGGGCGTAGTCGAGCTGGTCCTGCTCGGTGTCCCGCTCCATCATCGCCAGCTCGGTGCGGTCGATCTCGGCCGCGGCCCGGCGGATCGGCTCCGGCGCGACCGACACGAGGAGGTCCCGGACGGTCGAGTCGTCGCGGACCGAGCCGATGAACTGACGCATGACGGCCAGCCCGCCGCTGCGGGTGACGACCCCGTCCTGAGCGGGCAGGTCCCCGGCGACGATCCGCGTCAGCGTCGTCTTGCCGGTCCCGTTGGGGCCGATCAGGGCCATCCTGGCGCCCTCGCCGACGCGGAGGGACACCTCGTGGAGCAGCGGCCGGCCGTCGGCCAGTGCGAAGCTCACGGATGCGATGTCGAGATGGCCCACGGTCGACCAGTCTCGCGCACGCGCGAGCGGGGTCGCACCCGAGTTAGCCGGGGCTCTTGATCGGCGGTCTGCGGACGGCGCGCGCTTGTCTCGCGCGGACGGCCAGCTCGTCGTCGGGTGGGTAGCGCACCTCCTCGAGGCTGAGCCCGTGGGCGGGCATGACCGTGATGCGGGGGTCGCGCGCGCCGCCGGCGAGGACCTCGCCGGGCAGGTCCGCGGCATACCGCCCGCCCCCCACGGCCACGACGGCACCGACCAGGGCCCGGACCATCGAGTGGCAGAACGCGTCGGCAACCACCCGGGCCTCGATGATGCCGTCGGCGGCCCGCTCCCATGAGTACTCGAGCAGGGTGCGTACGGTGGTCGCGCCCTCTCTGCGCTTGCAGAAGGCCGCGAAGTCGTGCAGCCCGATGAGGTGGGCGCTCGCGTCCGCCATCGCCGTGACGTCGAGCGGCGCCGGGACGACGACGGTGTCGCGCCTGCGCAGCGGGTCCAGAGCGGCGGGGTCATCGCAGATCCGGTAGCGGTACCGGCGAGACAGCGCCGAGAAGCGTGCGTCGAACCCCGAGGGGGCGGGGACGGCCCGGCGCACGACAACGTCGTCCGGTAGCAGGCCCCGCAGCCGGACGAGCGCCGCCGCCTCCGGGGTCCGCCGCGACCGGCCGGGCAGGGCCCGCCAGTGCTCCGGGTCGACGTCGGCGTGGGCCACCTGGCCGTGGGCGTGCACCCCCGCGTCGGTGCGGCCGGCAACGGTGAGCCGGACCGGCTCCGGCGCCCGGAACAGGGTGCTCAGGGCCGCCGAGAGCTCTCCCTCGACCGTCCGCCGCTCCCGCTGGGCCGCCCACCCCGAGAATGCGGTGCCGTCGTAGCCGAGGTCGAGCCGGATCCGCAGCCGTTCGGACGCGGCGCCAACCGGGGGGGACGAAACCACCCACTCAGCGTAGACGCCGTGCGAGAGTGCCTCTCATGCCCGACCTGCTCAGCACCGACGTCGCAGCGCTACGTGCCAGGCGGGGTGGCATCGCCGGAGCATTCTTCGTCCAGGGCCTGGTGTTCATCTCGCTGACGACCCGCCTGCCCCAGGTGCAGCACCGCTTCGGGCTGTCCTCGGTGTCGCTCTCGCTGCTGCTGCTCCTCGTCGTGCTCATGGCGGGGGCCGGCTCGGTCACCGCCGAGAAGGTCGCCTACGGCCGGGACAGCGCGGCGGCCGTGCGCCTCGGGATGGCGCTCCTCGTCGTCGGCCTGCTCTCGGTGGCCGTCGCGCCTCAGCTGGCACTGTTCGCCGCCGGGCTGGCGGTGTACGGGCTGGGGGTCGGGGTCGTCGACGCGTCCGCCAACATGCAGGCAGTGGCCCTCGAGCACCGGCTCGGGCGCCCCGTCCTGCCGTCGTTCCACGGCGCGTGGACGGCCGGAGGCATCCTCGCCACCCTGCTGTCGATCGGCCTCTCGGACGTGCGGTTCGACGTGGCCACGAGCGTCCTGGTCGTATTCCCCCTGGCGATGCTGTTCGCTCCGCTGCAGCGGCGGGACCGAGGGCTGACCGAGGTCGACCCGGGAGAGCTCGGGGTGCCGTGGCGCAGGATCGTGCTGATCGGCCTGGCTCTTGTGCTCTTCTACATGGTCGACACGGCCGCGACGACGTGGGGTCCGGTCTATCTGGACCGCACCTTCGCCACCCCGGGCCGTCTGCTGCCCCTGGCGACGCTCCCCTACCTCGCGGCCACGCTCGTCGTCCGGTTCGTCGGCGACGCCGCGACGGCGCGCTACGGGGCGTCCCGGCTGGTCGGGATCGGCGCGGTGGTGGCGTCCGCCGGGCTGGCGGTCATCGTCTTCGCCCCGACCTGGCCCCTGGCGGTGCTGGGATTCACCATCGTGGGCTGCGGGGTCGCGGTGATCGCCCCGCTGTCGTTCTCAGCGGCGGCCCGGGTTGCCGGCACCGACGTCGACCCGGTCCTGCACCGCGAGCGCGTCGACGCCGTCATCGCGCGGTTCAACCAGTTCAACTATGTCGGCGCGCTGCTCGGCGCCGTGCTGACCGGCCTCGTGGGCTCGGACTCCCTGCGCCTCGGGTATGCCGTACCGATGGTCCTCATCCTCGGGATCCTCCCGCTCGCGGCCCAGTTCGGCTCCCGGGCCGTGGCGGCGCCCACCGAGCAGACCGGGCGGTCCGGCGGGTAGCTGACCACCCCCGCGCCTGGACGCCGTGCGCGTCACGCGAGAGGGGCCCCCACCTCATGAAGGTGGGGGCCCCTCTCGCGTGCCGTGGACGTCAGTCCTCGGTGCCGGCGTGGCCGGCGTCCTCGGCAGCCTCGGCCGGGGCTTCCTCGGCAGCCTCGGCCGGGGCGTCCTCGCCGACGGCCGCGTCGGCGGACGCCTCGACCCACTCGGGGGTCTCGGCAGGCGCGGTCACCTCGGCCACCTCGGCCACCTCGGCCACCTCGGCCGGGGCCGGCTTGGCGTCGGCCTGCTTGGCGTCGGACTGCTTGGCCGCGCGCTTGGTGGCGCCCTCGGCCTCCTTGACGGTGGCCTTCTTCGCGACCGGCTCGCGGACCAGCTCGATCACCGCCATGGGGGCGTTGTCGCCCTTGCGCGGACCGATCTTGGTGACCCGGGTGTAGCCGCCCTCGCGCTCGGCCATATCCGGCGCGATCTCGACGAACAGGCGGTGCACGACGCCCTTGTCTCGGACGACGGTCATCACGCGGCGGCGGGCGTGCAGGTCACCGCGCTTGGCGAAGGTGACGAGGCGCTCGGCCAGGGGGCGCAGACGCTTGGCCTTGGCCTCGGTGGTCGTGATCGAGTCGTGCTCGAACAACGCGGTGGCGAGGTTGGCCAGGATCAGCCGCTCGTGAGCCGGGCCGCCTCCGAGACGTGGGCCCTTCGTGGGGGTGGGCATGGGGGTACTCCTTGGTGTCGAAGGTGGCTCAGAGCTGCTCGTCCTCGGCGAACGACACGTCGTCGTCGGCGCCGTAGGAGAAGTCGTCATAGCTGTCGGAGAGCGCGCTCGGGTCGAACCCGGGCGGGCTGTCCTTGAGGGCCAGGCCCATGCCGGCCAGCTTGGCCTTGACCTCGTCGATCGACTTCGCACCGAAGTTGCGGATGTCGAGCAGGTCCGCCTCGCTGCGCCCGACGAGCTCGCCGACCGTGTGGATGCCCTCGCGCTTGAGGCAGTTGTAGGACCGGACGGTCAGGTCGAGATCCTCGATCGGCAGGGCGAGGTCCTGGGCGAGCGCCGCGTCCGACGGCGACGGGCCCATGTCGATGCCCTCGGCCTCGACGTTGAGCTCCCGGGCCAGGCCGAACAGCTCGACCAGCGTCTTGCCGGCCGACGCCAGCGCGTCACGCGGGGCCATCGACTTCTTGGTCTCGACGTCGACGATGAGCTTGTCGAAGTCGGTGCGCTGCTCGACACGGGTCGCCTCGACCTTGTAGGTCACGGCGAGCACCGGTGAGTAGATGGAGTCGATCGGGATCCGGCCGATCTCGGCGTCACCGGACTTGTTCTGCTGGGCCGAGACATAGCCGCGGCCACGCTCGACCGTCAGCTCCATCTCGACGGTGCCCTTGTCGTTGATGGTCGCGATGTGCAGGTCGGGGTTGTGGATCTCGACACCGGCGGGCGGGGCGATGTCGGCCGCGGTCACCGCACCGGCACCCTGCTTGCGGAGGTACATGACCACCGGTTCGTCGTGCTCGGAGGAGACGACGAGGCCCTTGATGTTGAGGATGATCTCGGTGACGTCCTCCTTGACCCCGGGGATCGTCGAGAACTCGTGGAGCACGCCGTCGATGCGGATGCTCGTCACGGCGGCACCGGGGATGCTCGAGAGCAGGGTGCGGCGCATGGAGTTGCCGAGCGTGTAGCCGAAGCCGGGCTCGAGGGGCTCGATGACGAAGCGGCTCCGGAACTCGGAGACGACGTCCTCGGTGAGGATGGGGCGCTGTGCGATGAGCACGGTGATTCCTTCCCACGGGCGACCGCTATATGACGCCTCGTGTCTGGCCGGGTGTCACCCGGCCGTCCCGGCCCACCTCTGTCCGTGGGCCAGGACCTGGTGCCGGTATGCCGTGGCGCTCCACGGCATACCGGCAGACAGGTCAGTTCTTCGAGTAGTACTCGACGATGAGCTGCTCGGTGAGCACCGTGTCGATCTGGGCGCGCACCGGGAGCTGGTGGATGAGGATCTGCAGTGTGCCGGGGATGACCTGCATCCAGGCCGGGATCGGGCGGTCGCCGAAGGTCTCGCGGGCGAGCTGGAACGGGAACCTCTCGACCGACTGCTTGCGGACCGTGATGATGTCGTAGGCATCGACCCGGTAGGACGGGACGTCGACCCGCACGCCGTTGACCTCGAAGTGGCCGTGCGTCACGAGCTGACGCGAGTGACGACGGGTCCGGGCCAGGCCGGCCCGGTAGACGACGTTGTCGAGCCGGGACTCGAGGATGGTGAGGATGTTCTCGCCGGTCTTGCCGGGGCGGTTGGCCGCCTCCTTGTAGTAACGGCGGAACTGCTTCTCCATGACGCCGTAGGTGAAGCGGGCCTTCTGCTTCTCCTGCAGCTGGGTGAGGTACTCCTTCTCCTGGATCCGGCGACGGCCGTGCTGGCCGGGCGGGAACGGGCGAAGGTCGAAGTTCTTGTCGCCGCCGACGAGGTCGGTCTTGAGGCGTCGCGACTTCTTCGTGATGGGGCCGGTGTAACGAGCCATGGTCTCTTCGTTCTCCTACAAGTCTTCTCGGCGCTCAGACGCGACGGCGCTTGGGCGGGCGGACACCGTTGTGCGGCGACGGGGTGACGTCCTGGATCGCGCCGACCTCGAGACCTGCAGCGGTCAGAGAGCGGATCGCGGTCTCGCGCCCGGAGCCCGGGCCCTTGACGAAGACGTCGACCTTGCGCATCCCGTGCTCCATGGCACGGCGCGCGGCGGCCTCGGCGGCCATCTGCGCGGCATACGGGGTGGACTTGCGGGACCCCTTGAAGCCGACCTGGCCGGCGGAGGCCCAGGCGATCACGGCACCGCTGGGATCGGTGATCGAGATGATCGTGTTGTTGAACGTGCTCTTGATGTGGGCCTGGCCCACAGCGATGTTCTTCTTCTCCTTGCGGCGCACCTTCTTGGCGCCGGAAGCCGTACGGCCCTTGGGAGGCATATTTCTCCTACGTAGTCTTCGAAGCGGGGCAGTCCACTCGCGTGCGGCCCCCGGTGGGGGCGGTCCGCAGGCGGGTGGTTACTTGCCGGCCTTCTTCCTGCCGGCAACGGTGCGCTTGGGACCCTTGCGGGTGCGCGCGTTGGTCTTGGTGCGCTGACCGCGCACCGGGAGACCGCGACGGTGACGCAGGCCCTGGTAGGACCCGATCTCGACCTTGCGGCGGATGTCCGCCTGCACCTCGCGGCGCAGGTCACCCTCGACCTTGAGGTTGTCCTCGATCCAGTCACGCAGCTTGACCAGCTCCTCGTCACCGAGGTCCTTGACCCGCGCGTCCGGGTTGACCCCGGTCGCCGCGAGGGCCTTCTGCGAGCTGGTCCTGCCAACTCCGAAGATGTAGGTCAGTGCGACCTCGACGCGCTTCTCGCGCGGGAGGTCCACTCCAACAAGACGTGCCATCTGTGGATGGTTCCTTCACTGTTCGTCCGGGGGTCTGGTGCAGTCACCGATCCGGGGTGCTCTCACGAAGGGCGCGGATGCCGCTGCCGACGATGTCGGTCGTGGGTCCGGTCCCCGGCCTCCGGGCCGGGGGTGACGTCCCGCGCTCGCACGACGGCGAGTCATCGGGGGACGGGTGCTGCGTATCTCTTCACTTGTGCGCGTGCTCGAAGCCCTGTGGCGTCGTGCGGGTGGTCTCAGCCCTGCCGCTGCTTGTGGCGGGCGTTCTCACAGATCACCATGACCCGCCCGTTGCGGCGGATCACCTTGCACTTGTCACAGATCTTCTTGACGCTCGGCTGAACCTTCATCGCCTCTGCTGTCTTGTCGATCCGTCCCGGCGCGGATGGGCCGCGCCGGGTCCTGCTGTGGTGATGGTCCTGCTGGTCCGGCTCGCCGAGCCGGGGCTCAGCGGTACCGGAAGACGATGCGGCCGCGGGTCAGGTCGTACGGGCTCAGCTCCACCACCACGCGGTCCTCGGGGAGGATCCGGATGTAGTGCTGGCGCATCTTGCCCGAGATGTGCGCGAGGACCTTGTGACCGTTGGTGAGCTCGACCCGGAACATCGCGTTCGGGAGAGCCTCGACGATCGTGCCCTCGATCTCGATGACGCCGTCCTTCTTGGCCATACCCTCTCAATCCGTTGTCGGGCCGCCCGTCGGTAGTGGTGGGAGACCCATGGAAATCGGCCGCGTACTCGCCTCGCGCGAATGCACAGGACGCACACGTGACCGACGCTCAATCTTACGGGATCGGTCCACCACCTGGGAAATCGTGCTGGCCGCACGCGGGGCCACGGCCGACCCGGCGGGTCGAGCCGCGGCCACGCAGGTCCGCGGCATACAGCTCGAGGATCCGGGCGGTGCCGTCCACGGCGCTCAGGCGTCCGTCGTGGACGGCCCGGGCGATCTCGTCGCGCTGGGCGCGCACCGACGGTGAGGAGCGGACGGCGTCCTGGAGCTGGGCGTCGACCATGGCCCACATCCAGTCCTCCTGCTGGTGGGCCCGGCGCTCGGCGAGGTTCATCCCTTCGCCCCCGGACTCGAGGTGGGCGCGGTGGTCCAGGACGGCCTGCCAGACCTCGTCGAGACCGGCGCCGGTCACCGAGCTGCAGGTCAGCACGGCGGGCGGCGCACGCCCCGGCCCGGGCATGACCAGCCGCAACGCCGCCGCTGAGGTCCCGGGCGGCCGCGCGGGCCGCCACCTCGCCGTCGCCGTCGGCCTTGTTGACGGCGATGACGTCGGCGAGCTCGAGGATCCCGCGCTTGATCCCCTGGAGCTGGTCGCCCGCCCGGGCGAGGGTGAGCAGCAGGAAGGTGTCGACCATCTCGGAGACGGCGATCTCGTTCTGACCGACGCCGACGGTCTCGACGATGACGACGTCGTAGCCCGCCGCCTCGAGGACGAGCATCGACTCGCGGGTCGCCCGAGCCACTCCCCCGAGCTGGCGGCCCGACGGGCGATGGCCGCACGAACGCCTGCTCGCTGGCCGTCAGGTCGGCCATCCGCGTCCGGTCGCCGAGGATCGACCCGCCCGTGCGCCGGAGCTCGGGTCGACCGCCATGACGGCGACCTGGTGGCCCCTCTCGACGAGCCGCACCCCCATCGCGTTGATGAACGTCGACTTGCCGGCTCCCGGGCACGCCGGAGATCCCGACCCGCACCGAGCCCCCGGTGTAGGGCGCGAGCGACGTCAGCAGCTCACGGGCCTGCGCGCGGTGGTCCTCGCGGCCGGACTCGAGCAGCGTGATGGCACGGGCAATGTGCTGCCGCGACCCGTCCCGGACCGCGGCAGCGAGGGCCCCGGTGTCGAGGTCGGCCCTCATCCGCCTCAGGTACCCGCCAGCCGGGCCCGCAGGTCCTTGATGAGGTCGATCGCGGCCGCGGCGATGACCGTCCCCGGCGGGTAGATCGCGTCGGCGCCGGCCGCCCGCAGCTCGTCGAAGTCCTGCGGCGGGATGACCCCGCCGACGACGATCATGAGGTCGTTGCGCCCCAGCGCGTCGAGCTCCTGGCGCAGCGCGGGCACCAGAGTGAGGTGACCGGCCGCCAGAGAGCTGACCCCGACGACGTGGACGTCGGCCTCGACGGCCTGGCGGGCCACCTCGGCCGGGGTCTGGAACAGCGGACCCACGTCGACGTCGAACCCGAGGTCGGCGAACGCCGTCGAGATGACCTTCTGGCCGCGGTCGTGACCGTCCTGGCCCATCTTGGCGACGAGGATGCGCGGGCGACGCCCCTGCTCCTCCTCGAACTCCACCGACCAGTGCCTGGGCGCGCTTGACGTGCTCGTCGTCCCCGGCCTCGGCGCTGTACACGCCACCGATGGTACGGATCTGCGCGGTGTAGCGGCCGAAGACCTTCTCCATGGCCATCGACATCTCGCCGACGGTGGCCTTGGCGCGGGCTGCGTCGATGGCCAGCGCGAGCAGGTTGGTCGCCAGGGTGCCGTCGGAGTCGCGGGCCGCGGCGGTCAGCCGGTCGAGCGCCGCCTGGCACGCCGCCTCGTCGCGCTCGGCCCGCAGCCGCTCGAGCTTGGCGATCTGGCCGGCCCGGACGGCGGAGTTGTCGACCTTGCGCACCTCGAACGGCTCGTCCTCGGCCACGACATACCGGTTGACGCCGATCACCGGCTGGTGGCCCGCGTCGATCCGGGCCTGGGTCCGGGCCGCCGCCTCCTCGATCCGCATCTTCGGAATGCCCGCCTCGATGGCCTTGGCCATGCCGCCGGCCGCCTCGACCTCCTCGATGTGCTCCCAGGCGCGCTGGGCGAGGTCGTGGGTGAGCCGCTCGACATACGCCGATCCCGCCCACGGGTCGATGGTGCGGCAGGTGCCCGACTCCTGCTGGATGAGCAGCTGGGTGTTGCGGGCGATCCGGGCGCTGAAGTCGGTCGGCAGGGCGATGGCCTCGTCGAGCGCGTTCGTGTGCAGGCTCTGGGTGTGGCCCTGGGTCGCCGCCATCGCCTCGACGCAGGTGCGGACGACGTTGTTGAACACGTCCTGGGCGGTGAGCGACCAGCCCGAGGTCTGGCAGTGGGTGCGCAGCGAGAGCGACTTGGGGTTCGTCGGATCGAACTGGTTGACCAGCCGCGCCCACAGCAGCCGGGCCGCCCGCAGCTTGGCGACCTCCATGAAGAAGTTCATCCCGATGGCCCAGAAGAAGCTGACGCCGCGGGGCGAACGCGTCGACGTCGAGCCCGACCGCCCGACCGGCCCGGAGGTACTCGACCCCGTCGGCCAGGGTGTACGCCAGCTCGAGGTCCTGGGTCGCCCCGGCCTCCTGCATGTGGTAGCCGGAGATCGAGATCGAGTTGAACCGAGGCATCTTCTGCGACGCGTAGGCGAAGATGTCCGAGATGATCCGCATCGACGGCTCGGGCGGGTAGATGTAGGTGTTGCGGACCATGAACTCCTTGAGGATGTCGTTCTGGATGGTCCCCGACAGCTTCTCGGGCGGGACGCCCTGCTCCTCGGCGGCGACGACATAGAGCGCGAGCACGGGGATGACCGCGCCGTTCATCGTCATCGACACCGACATCTGGTCAAGCGGGATGCCGCTGAACAGGGTGCGCATGTCGTAGATCGAGTCGATGGCGACGCCTGCCATGCCCACGTCGCCCTCGACCCGCGGGTGGTCGCTGTCGTAGCCGCGGTGGGTGGCGAGGTCGAAGGCGACGGACAGACCCTTCTGGCCAGCCGGCGAGGTTGCGCCGGTAGAAGGCGTTGGACTCCTCGGCGGTGGAGAAACCGGCGTACTGGCGGATCGTCCAGGGCTGGTTGACGTACATCGTCGGGTAGGGGCCGCGCAGGTAGGGCGCGACCCCCGGGATGGTGTCGAGGAAGTCCAGGCCTCCAGGTCGGCGTCGGTGAACAGCGGAGGGACGTCGATGCCCTCGGGGGTCGACCAGACTCCCCCGGCACCGGGCAGGGCCGCGAGCGCAGCGGCCCAGCGCGCGGCGGCACGGGAGAGGGTGCACCGTCGCCGAGGTCGACCGTGGTGAAGTCGGGGATGGCGCTCATCGGGTGGCTCCCTTCGGTGCACCGAGCGTGTCGAGGACCGCGCCGAGGAGGGCGACGACATCGGTGCCGACCCGCACCTCCCCGTCGGTCGGTGGGGCATCCCGCCGAGCTCGCGGGCCCGTCCGGCGACGAGCACTGTCCGCACCCCCGCCTGGCGCAGCCCGGAGACCATGGCGGCCGCGTGGGCGGCATACCCCTTGGGGGAGGAGGCGAGGACGACGTACGGGGTCTCGGCCGCCCGGGCGGCCGCGGCCACCTCGACGGGGTCGCCGGACTCGACCGTCGGGCCGTCGACGCCGCCGGCGGCGAGCAGGTTGGTGACGAAGGCCTGCCGGGCGCCGAAGGCGCGGCGGGCGCCCAGCGCGGCGATGACGACCGTCGGAGCGTGCCCGTGGGCCGAGGCGTATGCCGCACTGCGGTCGCGCAGCGCCTCGAAGACCTCGGCATCGCGATGCGGAACGAGCCCGTCCGGTGACGGCGGCAACACCGGCGCGGGGCTGCGCTCGAGGGCCGTCCCGCCGGTGAGCGGGAACATGCTCACGCCGGTGATGGGCTGGGCGCGTTCGGCCAGCGCCTCGGCCCGCTCAGCGCTCGTCTCGGCGATGAGGTCGGCCACGGTCCCCGCGGCGAGCGCCACGACGATCCCGCCGCCCTGCTCGAGCTCCTGGAAGGCCCCCCAGGCCCGGTGGGCGAGGTCGTCGGTGAGCGACTCGACGTACCAGGCACCCCCGGCCGGGTCGGCGACCGCACCGACATGGGACTCGGCGGCGAGGACGACCGAGGTGTTGCGGGCGAGCCGCCGCGAGAAGCGCTCGGGCAGCCCGGCGACGGTGTCGTAGGGGAGCACGGTGATCGCGTCGGCCGCACCGGCCGCAGCGCCGAAGCACGCGAGGGTGCCGCGCAGGACGTTGACCCACGGGTCGTCGCTGGTGAGCATCCGCCACGAGGTCACGGCGTGGGTGACGGCACCCCGGTCGGCCTCGGGCACGCCGCTCGTCTCGCCGACCCGGGCCCACAGGCGGCGCAGGGCCCGCAGTGCAGCGGTCGTGAGGAACTGGTCGGCGGAGGCGGCAGTCCGGAACTCGACCTGCCCGAAGGCGTCGGCCGGGCTACCCCGGCCTCCTCGAGCGCGCGCAGGTAGGCGACACCGGTGGCAACGGCGAGCGCGATCTCGTCGACGGCGCTGGCTCCCGCCTCGTGGTAGATGGTCGCGTCGACGGTGACCGCGCGCGTCCCCGGGTGGCGGCCCAGGGCCAGGACGGCCGCTGCCAGGCTGGCGAGGTCGGGCGTGCCGCCGCGCCGGGCGGCGAAGCCGATGGGGTCGAAGCCGAGGCTGCCGCCCGGCGCGACGGAGCCGGCGGAGTCCAGGACGGCGAGCAGCGCATTGGCGGCGGCGCCCTGGTCGTCGGCGGAGGACACGGCGACGGGGACGACCGCCAGGTCGACGCCGGCAAGGACCGTGGCGACGTCGCCGGCGGCGATGCCGTCGGCCCCCACGTTGAGCCACAGCGAGGTGACGCCGTGCTCGAGGTCGTCAGCGACGGCTGCGGCGGTGACGGCCGGGTCGGGGTGCTCGTGCAGGGCCCGCACGTCCCAGGGCCGGTCCCGGTCGGGAGCGGCCCGGCCGCGGGTGAACGGCATCGCGGCGGGGTAGCCCAGCGGGCGCGGGTGCTCGGGGCGGGTGTAGAGGGGGTCGATCGTGAGGTCGCCCGCCAGGTGTGAGCGGAGCACCTCCTCGGCCTGGTCGGTGCTCAGCTTGTGGCCCTCGGCACGCGACTTGTTGACCACCGCCCGGGCCAGCTCGGCCCAGTCGGCGTGGCTCTTGCGGGGGAACCCCTCGGCGAGCGCGAGCCCGTGCGGCTCCGGTGAGTCGGTCATCCCTGCTCCTCTTCGCGGCCAGCGGGTCGCCCCCGGCCGGCGCCGGGCGACCCACCCCAAACCCTAGTCGACGCGTTCGGGGGCCATCGCCGCGAGAACCCCGGGGAGGCGAGAGATCACGCACACTGCATCGGGGTCCGCCCCGGCCATCCGGCGCCCCGCAGACGGACGGGCGGTCAGTCCAGCGGGGCGTATGGCGCACCGGTGGCGGTGAGCCGGGACTGACCGCCGTCGAGGGCGGTCAGCACCCACAGGCCCTCCTCCGTGACGGCAACCGTGTGCTCCCAGTGGGCGGCGCGGGCGCCGTCGATGGTGACAACGGTCCAGTCGTCGGCGAGCACGTCGTTGTCCTGGGCCCCGAGGGTCACCATCGGCTCGATGGCCAGCGTGGCTCCGGGCACGACCCGTGGCCCCTTCCCGGGGACCCGGTAGTTGGGCACCTGGGGGTCCATGTGCATCTCGGTGCCGATGCCGTGGCCGACGTAGTCCTCGACGATGCCGTACTCCCGACCCCGTCGCGTCCCCGCGAGGGCCAGGCTGTCCTCGACGGCCGCGCCCACGGCATACAGGGGCTGCCCGACGGCGAGCGCGGTGATCCCGGCCCACAGGGAGTCCTCGGTGTCGTCGATGAGCCCGAGGTCCTCGGGCCGGGCGGCGCCGCGTCCCCCGACGACGAGGGAGACGGCGGCGTCCCCGTGCCAGCCGTCCAGCACGGCGCCGCAGTCGATGGACAGCAGGTCCCCGTCACGCAGCACCCGGCCGCCCGGGATGCCGTGGACGATCTCCTCGTTGACGCTGGTGCACAGCGTGTGGTGGTAGCCGGGCACGAGCGGGAAGCTGGGCACCGCGCCGGCATCCCTGATGGCCCGCTCGGCGATGACGTCGAGCTCTCCCGTGGTCGTTCCGTCGCGGACGTGCTCACGGAGCAGCTCGAGGGTCCGCCCGACGACGAGCCCGGCGGCCCGCATGGCGAGGATCTGTTGCGGGGACCTGCCCTGGATCCGCTCTCTGGAGAACAGCCCCATCACCCGAGCGCGGCGACGACGCGGGCGGTGACCTCGTCGACCTCGCCCAGCCCGTCGACCCGGACGAGCAGGCCGCGGCCGGCGTAGGTCTCGGCCAGGGGCGCCGTCTCGCGGTGGTAGATCGCCATCCGGTCGCGGATGACCTCCTCGGTGTCGTCGGACCGGCCCTCGACCTGGGCGCGCGCCAGCAGCCGGTCCACGACGATGTCGTCGTCGACGACGAGCTCGAGGACGCGCTCCAGCGTCTGGCCATGCGCCGCGAGCATGTCGTCGAGCGCCGCCACCTGGGGGAGCGTCCGCGGGTAGCCGTCGAGGAGGAACCCCGGCAGGCAGTCGTCCTGGGCGACGCGGTCCTCGACGATCGCGTTGGTCACCTCGTCGGTGACGTAGCCCCCCGAGGCGAGGATGTCCTTGACCTGCCGGCCGAGGGGGGTCTCGTTCGCGATGTTGGCCCGGAAGATGTCACCGGTCGAGATCGCCGGGACGCCGTAGTGCGCCGCGATGCGTTGGGACTGTGTGCCTTTGCCCGCACCGGGCGGGCCGAGGATGATGAGGCGCATCAGCGAGCAGCCTTCCTGTTACCGGAGGAACCCTTCGTAGTGGCGCTGCTGGAGCTGGGCCTCGATCTGTTTGACGGTCTCGAGGCCGACGCCCACGACGATGAGGATCGACGTGCCACCGAAGGGGAAGTTCTGGTTGGCGTTCACCATCACCAGAGCGATGAGGGGGATGAGCGAGATGATCGCCAGGTAGATCGCTCCCGGCACGGTGATCCGGTTGAGGACGTACGCGAGGTACTCGGCCGTGGGTCGCCCGGCGCGGATACCCGGGATGAAGCCGCCATACCGCTTCATGTCATCGGCGACTTCGATGGGGTTGAACGTGATCGACACATAGAAGAACGTGAAGAAGAGGATGAGCGCGGTGTAGACGGCCATGTACGTGGGGTGGTCCCCGCGCACGAGGTTGACCTCAATCCAGTTGACCCAGCCGGGAGCGGTGCCGTCGGCCCGCCGGTTGAACTGGGCGATGAGCCCGGGGAGGGCGAGCAGCGAGCTGGCGAAGATGACCGGGATGACGCCGGCCATGTTGACCTTGAGCGGGATGTAGGTCGAGGTGCCGCCGTAGACCTTGCGCCCGACCATCCGCTTGGCGTACTGGACCGGGATGCGCCGCTGGCTCTGCTCGACGAAGACGACCAGCGCGATGATGACGAAGCCCATGATGATGACGCCGAGGAAGACGCTCCAGCCGGACTGGGTCTGGATCTGCCACAGCGAGCTCGGGAAGCGGGCCGCGATCGAGGTGAAGATCAGCAGCGACATCCCGTTGCCGATGCCTTTGTCGGTGATGAGCTCTCCGAGCCACATGATCACGCCGGTGCCCGCCGTCATCGTCAGCACCATGATGAGGAGGGTGACGACCGAGTTGTCGGCGAGGATGTCGGTGCAGCTCGGGTTGCCGAACAGCTGGCTCGGGTTCTGGGCGAAGGTGATCAGCGTCGAGGACTGGAGGACCGCCAGGCCGATCGTGAGATAGCGCGTGTACTGCGTCATCTTGGTCTGGCCCGCCTGCCCCTCCTTCTTCAGGGTCTCGAAGCGAGGGATGACCACCGTGAGCAGCTGGATGATGATGCTGGCCGTGATGTAGGGCATGATCCCCAGCGCGAACACCGAGAGCTGGAGCAGTGCACCGCCGCTGAACAGGTTGACCAGGCCGAGGAACCCGTTGGTGTTGTCAGCACCCTTCATGCACACCTGGACGGCCCGGTAGTCGACGCCCGGGGTAGGGACGTGGCTGCCGAGCCGGAAGATCAGGATGATCGCGAGCGTGAACAGGAGTTTCCTGCGCAGGTCGGGCGTCTTGAACGCGCGGCCGAAAGCGGTGAGCAACGGATCCTCCAGTGGTGCGGCCAGGAGCCGCTCGTCATGGGTCGGTCACAAGATACCCCGGCGCTCCGCCGGGGTGGTCATCCGGTGGGTGCGGCCGGAATGACGATCGGTGGGAATGGAGTATGCCGCAGGGGTGGCTCCCACGACCTCCTCAGGAGGTCCGGGAGGCCCGCCCTGCGGCATACGGCCATGTCAGGGGGTCAGGCGGTCGTCGCCGAGCCGCCCGCCGCCTCGATCTTTGCCTTGGCGCTCGCCGAGAAGGCGTGCACCGTGACGTCGACGGCCACGGTGATCTCCCCGGTGCCGAGCACCTTGACGAGCTCACCGTCACGGACCGCGCCCTTGGCGACGAGGTCGTCGACGGTCACGGCCCCGCCTGCGGGGTAGAGCGCCGAGAGACGGTCGAGGTTGACGACCTGGTACTCGGTGCGGAACGGGTTCTTGAAGCCGCGCAGCTTGGGCAGGCGCATGTGGATCGGTGTCGAGCCGCCCTCGAAGCGCGCCGGCACCTGGTAGCGGGCCTTGGTGCCCTTGGTGCCACGACCGGCGGTCTTGCCCTTGGAGCCCTGGCCGCGACCCACCCGGGTCTTCGGCGTCCGGGCGCCCGGGGCCGGCCGCAGGTGATGGACCTTGAGCGCGGCGGACCGAGCCGCCTCGCCCTCGGCTGCCTTCGGGGTCGACGTGCTGTCGGCCATGGTCACTCCACCTCCTCGACGGCGACCAGGTGGGCCACCGTGTGGACCATGCCCCGGATCTCGGGGCGGTCCTCCTTGACGACGATGTCGCCGATCCGCTTCAGGCCGAGGCTGCGCAGGGTCTGGCGGTGGTTGCGCAGCCCGCCGATGCCGGACCGGGTCTGGGTCACCTTGAGCCGCCCCATCACGCACCGGTCCCGGCGGACTGGGCGCGCAGCATGGCGGCCGGGGCGACCTCGTCCACCGGCAGGCCGCGGCGGGCGGCCACGGCCTCCGGACGCTCGAGGCCCTTGAGGGCCTGGACCGTCGCGTGGACGATGTTGATGGCATTGTCCGAGCCGAGGCTCTTGGACAGCACGTCGCGGACGCCGGCGCACTCGAGCACCGCACGCACCGGGCCGCCGGCGATGACACCGGTACCGGGCGAGGCGGGGCGGAGCATGACGACGCCGGCCGCGGCCTCACCCTGGACGGGGTGCGGGATGGTGCCCTGGATGCGGGGGACCTTGAAGAACTGCTTCTTGGCCTCCTCGACACCCTTGGCGATCGCGGAGGGAACCTCCTTGGCCTTGCCGTAGCCCACGCCGACCGTGCCGTCACCGTCTCCGACGACGACCAGGGCGGTGAAGCTGAACCGGCGGCCACCCTTGACGACCTTGGCGACGCGGTTGATGGTCACGACGCGCTCGATGTAGGCGCTCTTCTCGGCCTCCCGGCCGTCGCGACCGCCGCGGCGGTCGTCCCGGCGGTCGCCTCGGCGCTCGCCCCGCTCGGATGTGACGGGCCCGGTGCCTCGACGCTGGGGTCCTGGCATCAGATGTTCCTCATTTCGCAGGTGATGACGGCGGAGTCATCGTGGTCACGGACGATGGTGACGGTCGACGTGGTCACAGGGACAGCCCGCCTTCCCGGGCGCCGTCCGCGATGGCGGCGACCCGGCCGTGGTACTTGTTGCCGGCGCGGTCGAACACGACGGCCTCGACACCGGCGGCCTTGGCACGCTCGGCGACGAGCTCGCCGACCTTCTTGGCCTTGGCCGTCTTGTCGCCCTCGAGGCCGCGCACGTCGGCCTCCATCGTCGAGGCGGACGCCACGGTCTTGCCGAGCGTGTCGTCGACGACCTGCACGAAGACGTGCCTGCTGGATCGCGACACGACGAGACGAGGACGGGCGGCGGTGCCGGTGACGTGCTTGCGCACCCGGTCGTGCCGACGGCCCCGAGCCGCGCCCTTGCCCTTGCTGCGCTTGATGGTGACTGCCATGGCCTACTTACCAGCCTTTCCGACCTTGCGGCGGATCTGCTCGCCCGCGTACCGCACGCCCTTGCCCTTGTACGGGTCGGGCTTGCGCAGCTTGCGGATGTTTGCGGCGACCTCGCCGACGAGCTGCTTGTCGATGCCCTTGACCGAGAACCGGGTCGGCGCCTCGACCACGAACGAGATCCCCTCGGGGGCCTCGACGGTGATCGGGTGGCTGTAGCCGAGCGCGAACTCGAGCGAACCGCCCTTGTCCTGCACGCGGTAGCCGGTGCCGACGATCTCGAGCTTCTTCTCGTAGCCCTCGGTCACTCCGAGCACCATGTTGTTGATGAGGGTCCGGGTGAGCCCGTGCAGCGAGCGCGAGACGCGCTCGTCGTCGGGGCGCTTGACCTCGACTCCCGTCTCACTGCTCTCGACGAAGATCGGGGCGGCCACGACGTGGCTCAGCTCGCCCTTGGGGCCCTTGA
>CAWDBE010000007.1:0-269271 GCA_963800435.1 uncultured Actinomycetota bacterium | reverse complement strand
TCGAACCTGAAGACGAAGAAGCGCACGTTGAGCGGGCATCCATGTTCCTGACCCGGCTGCTCTTCCTCTCTTTGGCGACGACGCTGGACTCTGGGAGGAGGATTTGTTCTACGGTTCGTCATGCACGACACGACGGCCGACAACCTCGGCAGCCAACTCAACGCCCTCTTTGACGTTCTCAACACCCCAGACCGTCGGCGGACGCCGCCAGCTGGCGAATTCCCTACTGTCAACGGCGCACTTTTCGCCGGACGCGAAGCCACGCCGAGTTCTTTACGCCCCGATGCGCGACGCCCTGCTCGAAGCCAGCGCCTTCGAATGGACCGCGATCTCCCCGGCCGTCTTCGGGTCCCTGTTCCAAGCCATCAAGTCGAAGGCTGCGCGCCGCGCCGACGGTGAGCACTACACGACCGAAACGAACATCCTCAAGACCCTCGAACCGCTCTTCCTCGACGACATCCGCGCCGACCTCAAGAAGGCATGGAACAGCCCCAAGCGGCTTCGCGACCTCCACGCCACCTTCGCCGCCAAGCGCTACATGGACCCCGCCTGCGGCTGCGGCAACTTCCTCATCGTCGCCTACCGCGAGATGCGCAAGATCGAACTCGAACTCCTCATCCGGCTCCGCCAACTCGACGGCGGCGAAGCCGACCGGACCCTCGACGGCACCTGGGACCGAGGTCTCCCTCGACCAGTTCTACGGCATCGAAATCAACTGGTGGCCCGCCAAGATCGCCGAGACCGCCATGTTCCTCGTCGACCACCAAGCCAACCGCGAAATGGCCCTCGCCGCTCGGGCAAGCCCCCGACCGGCTCCCCATCAAGATCACCGCCCACATCCACCACGACAACGCCCTCACCATCGACTGGAACGACCGTCCTACCGCCGCGACGGCATCCACCTACGTCTTCGGCAACCCGCCGTTCCTCGGGCACGTCAGCCGCACCCCAGAGCAGACCGCACTACTCCGCGCAGCCTGGGGCGGCAAGGACATCGGACGGCTCGACTTCGTCACCGGCTGGCACGCCAAGGCCGTGCACTACTTCGGCAACACTGAACGGGCAGTGGGCCTTCGTCTCCACCAACTCCGTCACCCAAGGCGACCAGGTGCCCCGCCTGTTCGGCCCCGTCTTCGACGCCGGATGGAAGATCAAGTTCGCACACCGCACCTTCGCCTGGACCTCCGAAGCGACTGGCAAGGCCGCCGTCCACTGCGCCATCGTCGGCTTCAGCCAAGAACCCCGAGCAGCCAGCGCCTCTTCGACTACGCCACCCCATCAAGTCCGCACGCCGTCACAATCGCCACCAAGACCATCAACGCCTACCTCGTCGACGGCCCGACGTTCTCGTCAGCGCGCGCCAAGACACCACTGTCTCCAGACTTGCACCGAGGTCACCTTCGGGCAACATGCCCCGCGACGGCGGCCACCTCATCGTCACACCCGAGGACTACGACGAGGTCATGGCAGACCCCTCGCCGCCAAGTACGTGCGGCCGTTCCTCGGCGCCGAGGAACTACTCCACAACAAGCAGCGCTGGTGCCTCTGGCTCACCGAACTCGACCCCGCCGACATCGCCAAGTCGCCGTCCTCAAGGACCGCCTCGAAGGCGTCAAGACGCGCTCATTGCAAGCGAACGCTCCAAGTACCCGATGCATGGCAGCGGCACTCCACACCTGTTCTGGTGGAGCGCCCGGCCAACTGGCACTACCTCGGCATCCCTATCGGTGGTCGTCGCGAGACCCGGAGCTACTTCACGGCAGCCCGGCTCACCCGATGCCATCCCGCTTCGACCGCCTGTGTTCACCGCACCCGACCCCGATGGGCTGATGTTCGCCATCATCTCCTCCTCCATGTTCATCACCTGGCAACGCGCAACGGGCGGGCGAATGAAGTCTGATCTCCGCTTCTCATCAACCCTGACCTGGAACAACTTCCCTCTCCCCCGCCTGTCCGATCGTCAACGGGCAGCTATCATTGTCGCCGGCCGTGGCATCCTCGACGCACGCACGCTCGCCCGAGGCAGGACTCTCGCAGAGGCATACACCCCCCTCGCAATCGAGCCCGCGCTCGTCGCAGCCCACGACAAGCTCGACCGCGAAGTCGACAAGGCGTTCGGCGCACCCAAACGACTCACCACAGACCGAGCCCGCCTCGAATTGCTGTTCGCCACCTACTCCACTCTCGCCGGCATGTGAGCCACGCGTGGTGGGACGGTACAGCAGCGAAGTACAGCAGTACCCGGCGCATCGGATGCCCTATATCGACCCGATCGGGATCCTGGAACGCCTCCAGAGCGCTCAAGGCCCGTCGTGCACGGAATTCGGGACGCAGAGGCCGGAACTGCTCCTCGTGCGGCTAGCCCTCGAGGACGTCCGTCACGGCGCGAAACCGGTCGGTCAGGGCCGCAAGGATGGCCTCGCCTTTGGTGGCTGTGGCCGCCGAGGGCGAACCGATGACGCCCTTCGGTGCGTACGCCTTCAACCCGAGCGTGAGCATCAGGGATCGCTCAGAGGCCTCGTGGTCAGCTGTTGCGTCCACCGACCTGACCAGCTCCGGCGCCGCGTGGAGAAGCAGGGACGTCTCAAGCTCGCCGGCGTGCATGTCGTCGTGGGTCGTGGTCTCGAGGCCCGCCGCCTCCCGGGCCGCATCCCAGTCTGCCCGGGAGGGGAACAGCGCCATCCGGGGCCCTGCCTCGTTGGCCTCCTGGACGACGTTGCTCAGGACGTAGTTGCCGCCGTGACCGTTGACGACGACCAGCTTCTGGATCCCAAGACGCTGCAACGATTCGGCGACGTCGTTGACGACCCTGCTCAGGGTCGAGGAGCGGATGCTCACGGTGGCGCCCAATGTGGTGTGCTCGTGAGAACAGCTCATGGTGATCGGCGGCAGGAGCATGAGGTTCTCGGCCCGGCTGATCTCTTGGGCAATCAGACACGCCACCAACGTGTCGGTCGTGATCGGCAGATGGTCGCCATGCTGCTCAAGGCTTCCCACGGGTAGGACGGCGATCGTGTACCCCGCCGCACGGATGTCCGTGGCAGTGTCGGTGGGCAGGACGTTCAACACGACTCCTCAGCGAAGGGTGGTGATGGCCTGGGTGACCTCATCCACACTATCGATCCCACGATGCGGCGTGAGCCTCCGCCCGACGCCACGGATCTCGGCCCGCAGTCGCAGGGACGACGTCGACCGAGCGACCCCGACGGCGCTCATCAGGTGTGCCGCCCCCAGGTCCACCTCCTTGAGGCTCACCAGTGCCGAAGCCGACCTGGCCAGGCACAGGCCGCGGTCACGCTCCATGCCGCCGGGCCATTCGGTCAGTGCCTCGCTGAGGATGGGCAAACGCTTGTTCGGGACGCTCCAGCCGCACGAGGCACCCGCCCGCCTCCGAGCCGATGTACGGCGCACTGACATAGCCCACGCGCTCGTCGGAGGCCGCGGCCCGCAGGACCTCCGATCGAGCCTCGTCCAGAGCCGCCATGCAGTCGCCCGGCTCGGACATGGCCGCCAGGGCCATGGCCCGCTGACGCAGTGCGACCGCCCGCATCTGAGGTGAGAGGTCGTCTGCCGGCCCTCAGCGCAGCGTCCGCCAGGCCCAGGGCGCGACGTGGCTCGCCCGCATCGACGAGCAGGTTGCTCTTACGCATCAACACGTACGACAGCTGGGTTGGGTCCCCCAGCTCCTCCGCGAGCTCGAGGGCGAGGCTCGACCACCGCTGGGCGGCGTCGAGGTCGGCGGCATCCTGGCGCAACCAACCGCAGAACTCGACGAACCTGCTGGCCAGCATCAGCGTCTCCGGACGGGCGGCCCCACGCACATCTTTGGCCATGGCGACCAGCAGGCCCGCCTCGGCCTCCGCCGCCTCGAGGACCACCCCGGACCCCAGCTCGTTGTCGGCGGCGACAAGCTCCCCCATCACGCGCCGGACATGCTCGATGAGGTAGGCGCACGAGGAGTCCGAGCCGAGGGCACCCGCGACACCACCGGCTCTGGAGTCTGGTGTCAGGCCCAGCTCGTGCTCGTCGACGTCGAGCGCAGCGCAGAGGTAGCGGCGGTAGATCTCGTCCGGCATGGCGTGGGCGTTCTCCCAGCGGCTGAGCATGACCCGCATGCTCTCGGCGGCCGGAAGGCGCTGGCCGTCTCGGGCCGCCTCCTCTTCCGAGTGCCTTGATCAGCCGCGCCTGAGACCAGCCGCGGGCCTGCCGGCAAGTCCGGATGCCTGACATGTCCGCCTCCCAACCGATCTCTGCGGGATCCGCCCTGGGGATCAGGGGTGTCAATGGGTGCCGGCCTGGCGCCGGTCGTAACGGGGGTACCGCTACGCAGGGGCACCTTTCGTCAGCGCCCTCGGGCCGTTTTCCTGAAAGTCCTGGCCATGCCGAGTGGTGCCCCATGGCTGAGGTTGGTCCGCTAGGGCCGGGTTGACGAGAGGAGATCACATGAGGACCGAGAACCGCCCGAGTTATCCACAGGATGCCGTCGCGGGTGACTACGACAGCCTGATGCGTGCTCTCCTGGTCGAACGGTTCACTCGCTGGGCCCCGTCGACCACGGCCGACGAGCGCACCGAGCTGACCGCGAGCCCGACGCTCCGCGACGGGTCGGCGTTCGAGCCGAACCGGCGCAACGTGCGGCCCCGCAAGTTCCATCGTTGCCAGGCCGAGTTGAGGAGGAACTCATGACCGGCGCAAGTCTCAAGATGACCGTCGAGCGGGCCCAGCAGGTTCCGCCGGTCGTCGACGTTCCGACCGCCGCCGCGATGCTCGGCATCGGGCGCACCGCGGCCTACGAGCTGATCCGGCTGGGCAAGTGGCCCACACCCGTGCTGCGGCTCGGCAAGCTCATCCGCATCCCCAGCGCGCCGATCCTCGAGCTCATCCAGGTGCAACGGTGAAGCACGGCTCCGTCGCCCAGCGGCACACGCGCGACTGTCCTCGCACCGAGGACGGCTCCTTCGCGCCCCACCGCTGCAAGGGGTCGTGGCAGTGGGTCCTGGAGTACGGCCGCGACAGCAACGGACGCCGGCTCCAGACCAGCAAGGCGGGCTACGCGACCAAGGCCGCAGCCCAGGCCGCGCTCCAGCAGGCGGTCCACACGATGCTGGCTGACGTCAATGTCACCGACCTGACGGTCGGGGAGTACCTCGAGACGTGGCTGGCCGGGAAGCATGCCCTCAAGCCGAAGACCGTCGCGCTCTACGCGGACATGACCAAGAACTACCTGATCCCCCACCTCGGTCACATCCGCCTTCTCGAGCTGCGGGCCCATCACCTCGACCGCATGTACGCAGCCATCACCATGGGCCGCAGGGGCCGGCCGTTGAGCCCGAGCACCATCCGCCGGGTCCACGCGGTCCTGCGGTCGGCCCTGAACACCGCCGTCAAGCGCCGGCTGCTCCCCTACAGTCCGGCTGAGCACATCGAGCTCGCGCCCGAGAACCCCAAGCGGCCCAAGCCGTGGACCGTGGAGCAGTGCCGGGTGTTCCTCGACCACGCCGCCGAGGACCGCCTCGCCGACCTCTACCACCTGATGCTCGTCACCGGGATGCGCCGCGGCGAGGCCATCGGTCTGCGGTGGGAGGACGTCGACCTCGACAGCCAGTGCCTGTTCGTCGTCCAGCAGATCACCGAGGTCCGGGGCAAGTCCGTGGTCGGCACCCCCAAGACCAAGCGGGGCACCCGTCTCGTTCCGATCGACGACCAGAGCGTCGCCATGCTGCGACGGCACCGGGAGGGTCAGGACGTCGAGCGGGTCGCGTGGGGGCCCGCCTGGAACGACGCCGGACTCGTCTTCACCCGCGAGAACGGACTCCCTCTCCGCCCCGAGTACGCCACCCGGCACTTCCAGGCGCTCGTCCAGGATGCGGGCCTGCCAGCCATCCGGCTCCACGACCTGCGGCACACCAACGCCAGCCTGGCCCTCGCGGCCGGGGTCGACATGAAGGTCGTCTCCGACCGCCTCGGCCACTCCCAGATCGCCGTGACCGCCGACCTGTACAGCCACGTCAGCCGAGGCCTGGGACGGGCGGCGGCCGACCGAATCGCCTCGGCCCTTCGGGCCCCGGCCGAGACACTTCCTAGCGCATTCCTAGCGCAGACCGCCCAGAACGGCCCCCACGAGGAGGACGACGCCGATGCCCACCCCTGAACGAGCCAGGCCCCCGCCCGCGTTTCCGCAGGTCAGGGGCCCAGGTTCGCCTGTCTCAACACAGAGCGCGCCCGAAGAGATTCGAACTCCCAACCTTCTGATCCGTAGTCAGATGCTCTATCCGTTGAGCTACGGGCGCAGTGCCGCCCGGCGTGCGGGCGACGATCGGCAAGCGTACCGGGTACGCCCCCGGCACCGGAAATCCATCGGCTCGCCCTTGGGCCTCGCGAGGCGGCGGGTCCTCGACCTCGCCGGCCCCGGCCGATGGCCTCCCGCCCCCCACCGGGCACCTACCCCTGCGCATTCCCGACAGCGCCGTCTGCCGCTCGCCGCACCGCACCCGCCTCGCACCCGCCGCTCGGCGCAGCACGCGCCGGGGTGACCGATCCGACTCCGCCCGCCGCGCCCGGCCCCGCGGTGCGAGGTACCGTGAGGGCACAGACCCACCCGCACTGTGACCGCTCGACGACCGGCGTCCAGGGCTTCGGGACGGCCGACGCGATCCCCAGCGCAAGGGGACGGAAAGGGACCACAGATGACCGCCACACCCGACCAGATCCAGGGGACGTCCCATGCCGGGCTCCAAGCCTGGGTCGACGAGGTAGCAGCCCTGACGACCCCCGACCGCGTCGTCTGGGTCGACGGGTCCGAGGACGAGTGGGAGCGCCTCACCGCCGAGCTCGTCGCCAGCGGCACCTTCGTCAAGCTCAACGAGGACGAAGAAGCCCAACTCGTTCTGGTGCGCCTCCGACCCCAGCGACGTGGCGCGCGTCGAGGACCGCACCTTCATCGCCTCGGAGCGCGAGGAGGACGCCGGCCCGACGAACAACTGGGCCGACCCGGTCGAGCTCAAGGCGACGATGACCGAGCTCTACCGCGGCTGCATGACGGGCCGGACGATGTACGTCATCCCCTTCGTCATGGGCCACCTCGACGCCACCGTCCCGATGTTCGGCGTCGAGGTCACCGACTCGGCATACGTCGTCGTCAACATGCGGATCATGGCCCGCATCGGGACACCGGTGCTCACCGAGATGGAGGAGCTGAACGCCACCTTCGTCAAGGGCCTGCACTCGGTCGGGCGCGCCCCTCGAGGCCGGCCAGGCCGACGTCCCGTGGCCGTGCAACGACACCAAGTACATCGCCCACTTCCCCGAGGCCCACGCGATCTGGTCCTTCGGCTCCGGCTACGGCGGCAACGCGCTGCTCGGGAAGAAGTGCTACGCGCTGCGGATCGCGAGCGCGATCGCGCGCGACGAGGGCTGGATGGCCGAGCACATGCTCCTGCTCAAGCTGACCTCGCCGAGCGGCTCGGTCCACTACATCGCGGGCGCGTTCCCGAGCGCGTGCGGCAAGACCAACCTCGCGATGCTCGAGCCGACGATCCCCGGCTGGAAGGCCGAGATGATCGGCGACGACATCGCCTGGATGCGCTTCGGCCCCGACGGCCGGCTGTATGCCGTCAACCCCGAGTTCGGTCTGTTCGGCGTCGCGCCCGGCACCGGCATGAGCACCAACCCGATGGCGATGCGCACCGTCGACCAGGGCAACTCGATCTTCACCAACGTCGCCCTCACCGACGACGGCGATGTCTGGTGGGAGGGCATGACCAAGGAGAAGCCGGCCCACCTCACCGACTGGAAGGGCCGCGACTGGACGCCCGACAGCCCCGAGGTGAGCGCCCACCCCAACAGCCGGTTCACCACCCCCGCCAGCCAGTGCCCGATGATCGCCCCCGAGTACGACAACCCCGACGGGGTGCCGATCGACGCGATCCTCTTCGGCGGCCGCCGGGCCACGACGGTCCCGCTCGTCTACGAGTCGCGCGACTGGGCGCACGGTGTGTTCGTCGGGGCGACGCTCTCGTCCGAGACGACCGCGGCCGCGACCGGCGCCGTCGGCGTCGTCCGGCGCGACCCGATGGCGATGCTGCCGTTCATCGGCTACAACGCCGGCTCCTACATGGACCACTGGCTCGACATCGGCAAGCAGCACGACGAGTCCAAGCTGCCGAAGATCTACCAGGTCAACTGGTTCCGCAAGACCGAGGACGGCGCGTGGCTCTGGCCGGGCTTCGGCGACAACTCCCGGGTGCTCAAGTGGGTCGTCGAGCGCCTCGACGGCGTCGCCGAGGCCGTCGAGACCCCCGTCGGGCTCGTCCCGGCGCCGGGCGCCCTGGACACCTCCGGACTCGACATGACCGAGGACGAGGTCGCCGAGGTCCTCGCCGTCAACCACGAGGAGTGGAAGGCCGAGATCCCGCTCATCGAGGAGTGGTTCGCCAAGATGGGCGACCACCTGCCGAGCCAGCTGCGCGACGAGCTCGGCACCCTCAAGGAGCGCCTCGGCGTCGAGTGACGCTCGCGGCTTCCGACGAGGCCGGGTCCACCACGTGGTGGGCCCGGCCTCGTCGTCGGTCAACGGTCGGTCGGTGCTCGCGCCGGCCGAGGACAGTGAGCGCCCGGCGTACCGGCGCGTTCCCTCACCCCGGAGCCGCGTCGGCGGCTCACGTCGTCGCGTTGGGGGAGGCGGGTTTGCTCGGGTCCACCCCCTGGACCTGGCCCTGACCGGGGAGCTGCTGGGTACCGGACCCCTGTGGCAGCTGTCCCTGCCCCCGTTGGGACTGCTGCGATCCGGTCCCCAGCCGCCCCTGGCCGGGCAGCGGTCCCTGGCCGGGGGGCTGCCCCTGGCCGGGGGGCTGCCCCAGGCGGCCGAAGCCGCCTCCCGGGGCCGCCGCGTCCGTCGACGGCGCCACCCGTCCCCTGCTGGAGGGTGGCAGCCGCCGCGACCGCGCCCACCGAGGAGAGCCCGATGGCGAGCGCGGCGGCGACCGCGGTCTTCTTGCCCGACCATCGTGGAGGAGTGATGGCCGGCGCCGTCGTCGGAGCGGGCCCCTGCGCGCGCTCCGGGACGGCGTGCGTCGCGACCGCCGCGGCCTGCTGAGGGCCGGACATCCACGCGGTCGGGACGTCGTGGGGGAGCGCCGTGCCCGCGTCGCGCTCCGGTGCGCTCGTCGCGTCGCCGGTCGCCTCGGGGATCCCCGGGGCCGTGTCGGCGTCGGGGATCGAGGTCCAGCCGGGCTGGACGAGCGGGTCGGGGCGCTGCGGCGTGGCCATGGGGCGGGTCTCCTGGTCGGTCGGCGCCGGTCGGCACCGGTCGGTACTGACCCACTCACCGTCGCGGGCGAACCTGTGGCCGTGCTGTGGCAGCCGTATCGACTCACTGAGTTTCGGCCCGGCACCCCTGACCAGCCCGGATGCCGGCCGTTCGCCCCCGGGGCCGGCCCTCCTCGAGGACGCCCCGGTACGCAGGCATCACCCACCAGGCACCGAGGAGGCGTGCCCCATCCTCACAGAGGTCACACAGGAAAGGCATGGAGTTCACGTAGGGTCCCGGGGTTCACTGGTTGCCATGAGCACCAGCCCCAGCGCCACCGCGAAGCTCCAGCGCCCCGACGGCTCGCCGGTACGGGTCCTCGTCGTCGACGACGAGGACAACCTCACCGAGCTGCTCTCGATGGCCCTGCGCTATGAGGGCTGGGAGGTGCGGGCCGCCGCCACCGGCACCCAGGCCGTCAAGGTCGCCCGCGAGTTCCACCCCGACGCCGTGGCGCTCGACATGATGCTGCCCGACTTCGACGGCCTGGAGGTGCTCCGCCGGATGCGCGCCGACAGCCCCAACGTGCCCGTCCTCTTCCTCACGGCGAAGGACGCGGTCGAGGACCGCGT
Source organism: uncultured Actinomycetota bacterium (assembly GCA_963800435.1). Taxonomy (GTDB): domain Bacteria; phylum Actinomycetota; class Actinomycetes; order Actinomycetales; family Dermatophilaceae; genus CAVSJJ01. The sequence continues at coordinate 259,392 of CAWDBE010000007.1, read as the reverse complement.
GGCCGGCCTCACCGCCGGGGGCGACGACTACGTCACGAAGCCGTTCAGCCTCGAGGAGGTCGTCGCCCGGCTCCGCGCGCTCATGCGTCGCACCGCCGTCGTCACCGACGACTCCGCGTCGCTGCTCGTCGTCGGCGACCTCACCATGGACGAGGACAGCCACGAGGTGACCCGCGCCGGCCGGGAGGTCCAGCTGACCGCCACCGAGTTCGAGCTGCTCCGCTACCTCATGCGCAACCCCAAGCGGGTGCTGTCCAAGGCCCAGATCCTCGACCGGGTGTGGAACTACGACTTCGGCGGCCAGGCCAACGTCGTCGAGCTCTACATCTCCTACCTGCGCAAGAAGCTCGACGCGGGCCGCGCCCCGATGATCCACACGATGCGTGGCGTCGGCTACGTCCTCAAGCCGGCCGAGTAGGCCTCGACCACCATGAGCTACGTGGTCCTCACCCGGCCATCGACCTGGACCCTCCGGTCCAAGCTCGTCGCGGGCATGCTGGCACTGTTCGGCGTCGTCATGCCGGCCACGGGCGCGCTCACCGTGCTCGCCACCCGCCAGTACCTGACGACCCAGCTGTCCAACGAGCTGCTCAACGCGTCCCAGCGGGTCGGCGGCTTCAACCCACGGCCCGACCGTGAGGCCGACGGCGCCCCGGCGGGCCTGCCCGGGAGCAACGGCAGCTCGGTCCTCGTGCTCGGACTGGTGAACGGCTCCGTGGCAGTCCTGGCCGACGGCACCGCCCTCAACCACGTCGTCAACGAGAGCAACACCGACGTCGCCCTCGACAGCAGCCAGGTCGCCGAGCTCCAGGCGGCCCAGCTCGGCGCGCAGCCCAAGCGGGTCAACATCGGCGGCGACGTCGGGTCCTACCTGCTCATCGCCCGCCAGGCCCCCAACGGCGTCGTCTACATCACCGGGGTGCCGACCAAGGGCGTCGACGACACCGTCGCCAACCTGCTCGACCCTGGTCGCCGGCGGCACCATCCTCGGGCTCGTCGCCGTGTTCGTCGCCGGAACGTACCTCGTCCGCCGCAACCTCGAGCCGCTGTCCCGGGTGGCCGGCACCGCGCGACGGGTGTCCCAGCTCAAGCTCGACTCGGGCGACGGCGCCGTGGCGGCCCGGGTGCCCGAGTCGGACACCGACCCGCACACAGAGGTGGGCCAGGTCGGGCTCGCGCTCAACAGCATGCTCGACAACGTCGAGGGGGCTCTCCAGTCCCGGCACGAGAGCGAGATGCGGGTGCGCCAGTTCGTCGCGGACGCCTCCCACGAGCTGCGGACGCCGCTCGCCTCGATCCGGGGGTACGCCGAGCTGTCCCGCCGCGAGAAGGAGCCGGTGCCGGCGTCGGTCACCCATGCCATCGGGCGGCGTCGAGTCCGAGTCCCTGCGGATGCAGGAGCTCGTCGAGGACCTGCTCCTGCTCGCTCGGCTCGACTCCGGCCGCCCGCTCGAGCGCCAGCCGGTCGACCTCACGCCTCCTCGCCATGGACGCCGTGAGCGACGCCCACGCGGCGTCCCCGGACCACCGGTGGGAGCTCGACCTGCCCGAAGACCCGGTCGAGGTGCCCGGCGACCAGGCCCGCCTGCACCAGATCCTCGCCAACCTCCTCGCCAACGCCCGGACCCACACCCCCTCGGGGACGACGGTCGTCACCCGCCTCCGCCACGAGGGCGGATGGGTTCGGCTGAGTGTCGAGGACGATGGTCCCGGCATACCGGAGTCGTTGCAGCGCAACGTCTTCCAGACGGTTCACCCGTGGCGAGGAGTCCCGCTCCCGCGCCGCCGGCTCGACCGGCCTCGGCCTCTCGATCGTCGCCGCCGTCGGCCAGGCCCACGGGGGCCGGGTCGAGCTCGACAGCCGCCCCGGCGACACGACGTTCTCGGTCCTGCTTCCCGCGACCTGGCCGAGCGCCGGGAGCGGACGAGACCCTCGCGCCCGGTCCGCTCAGAGGGCAGCGCGGTACGTCACGAGATCGATCCCCGGGCGGGGCCTCCAGTCCCGCTCGGGGGTGCGCACGAACCCCATCCGCTCGTAGAGCCGGTGCGCCGCGCGCATCCACGTCGCGCTCGACAGGACGAGCGCGGCATAGCCCTCGTCGCGGGCGAGGTCGACGCAGGCCCGGGTGAGCCGCTCCCCAGCCCCCGGCCCGCGCGCAAGGAGCGACGGCGAGCATCCGGATCTCCGCCTCGTCGGCGGCCGACACCTCGCTGAACGGCGACCCGGGTCGCACGTACGTCACCGTCCCGAGCAGTGCCCCTCGCTCGCTCGACTCGCCACGAGGAGCACCGCGTCGCGGTCACGCGCGGCGGCATCGGCCAGCAGCGCGGCATACGGGTCCTCAGCGCGTGACGTGCCCCGTCCGCCGCGTAGGCCTCGACGGTCAGCCGTGCCCACCTCGTCCAGCTCGTCCGGACGGGCCCGACGCACCTCCACGCTCACGACGTCATCGTCGCAGACCACTCATCCCGGCGAGAAAGCCACGCCACAGGACGGGCACAGACGCCGCCCGGACAGTGACTGGCATGAACACGATGACCCTCGCCACCGCACCGGCCGACGCCCCGCCCGCGCCCGGTGCCGACCCTCCCTGACGGCCCGAGCGACGCCGCCTCGGGCAGTCGGGCCGGCTGTCCCGGTGGCTGCGAGGTCCGGCCGACGACCCGTCGCTGGGCCCGCCCGGCCCTGCTCGGCCTCCTCGCTCGCGACGGCCGCCCTCTACCTCTACAACCTCACCGCCAGCGGCTACGCCAACAGCTTCTACTCCGCCGCCGCCCAGGCCGGCAGCGCGAGCTGGAAGGCGTTCTTCTTCGGCTCGCTCGACGCCGAGCAACGCCATCACCGTCGACAAGCCGCCGGCCGCCCTGTGGCTCATGGCCCTGTCGGTGCGGGTGTTCGGGCTCGGCTCGTTCGCGATCCTGCTGCCCGAGGTCCTCCTCGGCGTCGGCACGGTCGGCGATCGTGTATGCCGCGGTGAAGCGGTACTCCGGCGCCGCCGCCGGGCTCATCGCCGGCGGTGTCCTCGCGCTCACCCCGGTGGCCGTCCTGATGTTCCGGTTCAACAACCCCGACGCCCTCCTCGTCTTCCTCATGGCTCTCGGCGCCTACGCGACGATGCGCTCCATCGAGAAGGGCTCAGGCACGATGGATGGCACTGGCCGGGGTGTTCATCGGCCTCGGGTTCCTCACCAAGACCCTCCAGGTGCTCCTCGTCGTGCCGTTCTTCGGCATCGCCTACCTCGCTCGCCGCCGACACCACCCTGCGCCGTCGGATCGTCGGCGCGCTCGTCGGGCGTCGGCGCCATGGTCCTGTCGGCCGGCTGGTGGGTCGCCATCGTCGAGCTCATCCCGGCGAGCATGCGCCCCTACATCGGCGGCAGCCAGACCAACTCCTTCCTCGAGCTGACCTTCGGATACAACGGCTTCGGCCGGATCAGCGGCACCGAGGCCGGCTCGATCGGCCCGAACTCCGGCACCGGCAGCATCACCCGGATGTTCTCGTCCGCGATCGGCGGCCAGATCTCCTGGCTCATCCCGAGCGCCCTCATCCTGCTCGCCGTCGGGCCTGGTCCTGCGCGGCCGACGGCCCCGCACCGACCTGCGCCGCGCGGCCTACCTCGTCTGGGGCGGCTGGCTCGTCGTCACCGGGCCTGACCTTCTCGCTCATGGAGGGGATCTTCCACGAGTACTACACCGTGGCCCTCGCCCCTGCCGTCGCTGCGCTCGTCGGCATGGGCGCCGTCGAGGCCTGGGAGCGCCGGGACCGCAGCCTCGGCTCGCTCTCCCTCGCCGCGGCCACCGCGGCCGCCGCCACCTGGGGCTTCATCCTCCTGACCAGGACCACGGCCTACGGCAACTGGCTGCGGATCGGCGTCCTCGCCGTCGGCATGACCGCCGCACTGCTGTTCCTCGTGATCGCGAGGGTCGACCGCCGGGCCGTCCCCCTCATCGTCGGCGCCGCCCTCGTCGCCGCGCTGGCCGGCCCCACGGCATACACCCTCACCACCGTCACGACCGCTCACACCGGCTCCATCGTCACGGCCGGGCCCGAGCACCGGCGGCGGGTTCGGCGGCGGTGCTCCAGGTGGCGGCCCTGGTGGCGGCCCAGGTGGCGGGCCGGGTGGCTTCGGCGCCCCGCGGGGCGGCGGCACCACCCAGCAGACACCCGGCGGCCGGGCCCAGGGCGGCGGCGGCGGCGCGGGCGGCCTGCTCGACGCCACCACCCCGAGCACCGAGGTCGTCGCGGCCCTGTCCACCAACGCCGACCAGTACACCTGGGTCGCCGCGGCCGTCGGCTCGCAGAACGCCGCCGGTCTCCAGCTCGGCACCCAGCTGCCCGGTCATGGCGATCGGCGGGTTCAACGGCTCCGACCCGAGCCCGACCCTGGCCCAGTTCCAGACGTACGTCGCCCAGGGGGAGATCCACTACTTCCTGAGCGGTGGCGGGTTCGGCCGCCAGAACGGCGGCTCCAACGACGCCAACGAGATCGCCACGTGGGTTTCGGCCAACTACACGCAGGTGACCCTCGGGGGCCAGACGTTCTACGACTTCACCCAGCCACTGTCGGGCTCCGGCTCGACCACGACCGCCGGCTGACCGGCACCCGGCGAAAGGACCCCGGACATGAGCACCGTGCTCGACGTCGTCATCCCGGTCCACAACGAGCAGCACACCCTCGCCCCCAGCGTGCAGCGGCTCCACGACCACCTCGTCCAGACCTTCCCCTACCCGTTCCGGATCACCGTCGCCGACAACGCGAGCACCGACCTCACCTGGGAGGTCGCCACGGCGCTGACGACGCAGCTCGCCGGCGTGCGCGCGGTGCACCTGGACGCCAAGGGCCGTGGGCGGGCGCTGAAGAAGGTATGGCTGGAGTCCGACGCGCTGGTGCTGGCGTACATGGACGTCGACCTCTCGACCGACCTCGACGCCCTGTGGCCGCTGCTCGCCCCGCTCATGTCCGGGCACAGCGACCTCGCGATCGGCTCGCGCCTGCACCGGGACTCCCGGGTGGTGCGCGGGCCGAAGCGGGAGCTCATCTCGCGCGGCTACAACCTCGTGCTGAAGACGGCCCTGGGGGCACGGTTCTCCGACGCCCAGTGTGGGTTCAAGGCGATCCGCGCCGACGTGGCGCACGAGCTGCTGCCGCTCGTCGAGGACCCGACGTGGTTCTTCGACACCGAGCTGCTGGTCCTCGCCGAACGGAGCGGGCTGCGGATCCACGAGGTCCCCGTCGACTGGTTCGACGACCCCGACAGCCGGGTCGACATCGTCGCCACCGCCACCGACGACCTCCGGGGCGTATGGCGCCTGCGCCGCGCCTTCGCCCGGGCGTCGCTGCCCACCGACGACATCGCGCGCCGGATGGGCCGGCGGATCCCGGGACGCGAGGTGGGCAGCCAGGTGCTGGCGTTCCTCGTCATCGGGGTGCTCAGCACCGTCGTGCACCTCGGGTTGTTCGCCGCGTTCCGTTCGGCCGGAGCGCTGTCGGCCCAGCCGGCCAACGCGAGCGCGCTACTGCTGGCCACGGTCTTCAACACGGCGGCGAACCGGCGGTGGACGTTCAAGGTCCGCGGCCGGGCCGGGCACGCACGCCAGCAGGTGCAGGGTCTGGCCGTGTTCGCCCTCACCCTCGGCATGACCTCGGGCGGCCTGATGCTGCTCGGGCTGGTCGCGCCGGGAGCGCCGACCTGGCTCGAGACGGCCGCGGTCGCGGTGGCCACGGCGGTGTCGACGGCGGTGAAGTTCGTGGCGATGCGGTGGTGGATGTTCCCGGAGCAGCGGGACACCGGCGAGACCGTGAGAGGCGTCGCCGGGCAGCCTGTCGCCTCGGGGACCGGCGAGCACCTCGATGTCGCGGGCTCGACGGGTGCGGGCGCGCGGCACCCCGGGCGGCGCACCGGCGCCCCGGCCATGGCGCAGGCCGACCTGGCCGGCGCCCCTCTCCCCCACTGACCTGCTCGGCCCGGCCGGGAGCGCCGCTTTGCCGGGACCTCACCCCGGCCGATACCCTGTCGTGGCTGTCTGGAGGCGTCGCCTAGTCCGGTCTATGGCGCCCGCCTGCTAAGCGGGTTTGGGTCACAAGCCCATCGAGGGTTCAAATCCCTCCGCCTCCGCCCCACCGAGAACGCCCCGCCGTCCCGCGGGGCGTTTCTCGTCGTCACGGGCCGCCCGACAGGGGCCCCGTCGACTCGCTGGTTCTCCATCGGCTCGCTGAACATCCGGCGAGTCGACGCACAAACAGCGAGTCCAGCAACCGGCGGTCATGGGGCCGGGCGGGCGAGACGCCCTGGCCCGGCCGGGCCGCGACCCCTCAGGCGCAGATGCTGTCGCTGGCCTTGCGGGTCGTGATCTTCACCGTCGCCGGGACGGCCGAGATCGGTTGGGCGGGCAGGGCCGTCGTGCCGAGCCTGTTGGCGACCTCGACGATGTTGGCGGCGCCGACGCCCATGGCCACCCGGATCCGCGTGCCGAGGCCGCTCACCTGCTTCATCGTGCTGCCGGGGAAGGCCGCCGACACGGTCTTGGCCGCCTCGGCGTGCCCGGCGGCATACTCGACGACCGTGCCGGTGGCCGTGCCTGCGTTGCTCGCCGTCACGCTCTTGAAGCCCTGGACCTGCAGCGCCTTCTGCGCCTGGGTGGCCAGGCCCGAGACCCCGGACGCGTTGACGACCTCGACGGAGACCTTGGCGGGCGAGACGGTGACGGCGGGAGCGGTCCACGGGGCCGCCTTGGGCTTCTCGTTGACCGCGCGGTCCTCACGCAGGGCCTGCCAGATCTGCTCGGCACTGGCAGTCCACTGCACCCGGTTGTGGTCGGGCGGGTACTGCTCGGTCGGCACCGTCACGAACTGGATGTGGCTGGTCCCGACGTTCTTGACGCTGTCGGCGACGTCCTTCATCGTCCCGATGCCGAAGCCCGGGTCGGTCGTCAGCGACGACGTCGCTGCCGACAGGAAGGAGAGCAGCTTGTCGGGGCGCAGCAGCAGCGAGGACCGGGTCGCCTCCTGGGCCACCGAGGACATGAACGCCTGCTGCCGGGTGATGCGGCCGAGGTCGGAGCCGTCGCCGAGGGTCTCGCGGACCCGGACGTAGCCGAGGGCCTGGAAGCCGGTGATGTGGTGGCGTCCGGCCGTCAGCTTCAGTCCGGAGTCATCGATCGCCTCAGGGGTGCAGACGTCGACGCCGCCGAGGGCGTTGACCATCCCCTTGAACCCGTTGAAGTTCACGACGGCGTAGTGGTTGACGAAGATCCCGGTGTTGCCCTCGAGGGTGCGGATGACGCAGCCGGTGCCGCCGTCGTTGAAGTTGAGGTTCCACTGGCGCACCTGCCAGGTGTTCTTCGGCGCCTTCGGCGAGCAGCCGGACGGTGCCTTGACCATCGAGTCACGCGGGATCGAGACGACGGTGACCGCCTGGCGGTCGGCGGAGAGGTGCAGGAGCAGGGTCGTGTCCGAGCGGGCGCCGGGGTCGGTGCCGTACCGGGTGGTGCCGAGCTCGGACCGGTTGTCGGAGCCGAGGACGAGGATGTTCAGCGGCCCTGTCGCGGCCGTGGCCTTCTTCTCGACGGGACGGTCGGTGCCCACACCGGCGGACACGTCCACCCGCGAGATGTTGCTGTTGAGCTTGGCGTATGCGGCCACGCCGAGGCCCAGCCCCAGGATGAGCGCGCCGCTCACCGTGACGGCGACGCGCCGAAGCACCTTGTGGTTCTTCACGTTGCGGTGGCGAGGACGATGCTTGTCTCGTCGCTGAGGGGCGTCGGTCATCGCCCTTCTCGAGCGTCGTGCCACGAAGTCGACCCTTCCGTGCTCGGCCGGACAGCCGTTCACGGCCAACCCGGCGGGCCTGCTGGCCCCGTCGGACTTCCTAGTGTAGAGGTGAATTCCGGGTGAACGATCCACGCGGGCCCGGGGCCGGGGTATGAGGGCGCGGGCCGTCGTGGCCGGCCTCATCGTCGCCCTCGTGGTCGGCGCCGTGGGTGGCGGGGCCTGGTGGTGGTGGGACCAGCAGCGCAAAGAGGACCTCGGCGCGCGGGCCGCGGCCGCGGCGTACGCAGCGGGCTGGACCGCCCGTGACCTGGGCAAAGTCCGTTTCGTGGACCCCGCGGCACCGGCCGACTTCCGGACCGCGCTGGCGGGCATGGGCAGCGCTCCGGTCACCGTCTCGGCGGGCGCCGTGACCCGCACCGGCACGTCCGCGACGAGCGCGTTCAAGGTCACCTGGACGCTCCCGGACGACAGCTCCTGGTCGTATGCCGTCCAGGTCCACCTGGTGGAACGCTCCGGTGCGTGGGCGGTCGCCGCCCCCGAGCACGGCTCGTACTGGAACCCCGCCATCACCGCGGGCGACACGATGGGCATCCGGCGCACCGACGGCACCCGCGGCGACCTCCTCGACCGCTTCGGAGACCCCCTGATGCCCCTGGGTACGGTCTACCCGGTCCAGATCGACCCGACCCGAGCGTCCGTCGCGACGGTCCGTGCGCTCGAGAGGCTCGTCGGGGAGCCCTCCGGCTCTCTCGTCGCCAAGCTCCGCGCCGCGACGAAGGCGGGCTCCAAGGCCCCCATCCCCGTCATCACCTACCGCGAGTCCGACTTCGCCGCGCTGCGGGACCGCCTGGACGCGCTCAAGGGCGTCATCTATCCCAAGAGCACCCAGCCGCTCGCGGTGACCCGGACGTTCGGGCAGCCGCTGCTGGGCACCTTCGGCGCGGTGACGGCCGAGGTCGTCAAGGAGAGCGACGGCCGGTATCTCGCCGGCGACCGGGCCGGCCTGTCGGGGCTGCAGCAGCAGTACGACTCCACCCTCGCCGGCACGCCAGGTGTCTCGGTCGTGTCCGGCAAGGGCGCCGTTCTCACCGGGAAGCCGGCCGAGGACGGCTCCGACGTGCAGACGACGCTCGACCCGACGGTCCAGCAGGCCGCCGAGAAGGCCCTCTCGGGGGCGGGCTCCGCGCCGGCCGCGCTCGTCGCCGTCGACGTCCCCACCGGCGGGGTCCTCGCCGTCGCGAACTCCCCGACGACCGGGTACGACCGGGCGCTGACGGGGCGCTACGCCCCCGGGTCGGCGTTCAAGGTGGCCACGACGTACGCCTATCTCACCAAGAAGGTGCTCACGCCCTCGACGCCCGTACCGTGCCCGCCCACCGTGGTCGTCGACGGCAAGTCCTTCCGCAACTACGAGGGCGAGTCACTCGGCACCCCGACGTTCTCGACCGACTTCGCGCAGTCGTGCAACACGGCGTTCATCGGCCAGGCGCACCAGCTGGGCGCGTCCGACCTGCGGACCGCCGCCGCCGCGCTCGGGCTCGGGGCGGGTTGGGCCGACACCCTCGGCGTCGACGGCACGTTCGACGGGAGCGTCCCGGACAACAACGGGGCGACCGACCAGGCCGCGGCCTCGATCGGCCAGGGCCGCGACGAGGTGTCGCCCGTCAGCCTCGCCGTCATGGCCGGCAGCATCGCCCGCGGCGCCTACCTCGAGCCACGGCTCGTGGTGCCCGACGGGGCGGCGGACCCGGCGCCCGCGGCCCTGGACACCTCGGCCGTCACGACGATCCGCGCCCTGATGGGGCTGGTCGTCACGGAGGGCACCGCGACCGTCATGCGCGGGACGCCCGGCGGCACGGTGCACGGCAAGACCGGGACCGCGGAGTTCGGGACCGCCAGCCCGCCGAAGACCCGGGCCTGGTTCATCGGCTACCAGGGCGACGTGGCGTTCGCCGTACTCGTCGAGGAGGGTGCGAGCGGCGGCTCGGTCGCCGCCCCCATCGCCAAGGCCTTCCTCACCGACCTCGCCCGCTGAACGGCATCCGCCCGCCCCTCACGGCCACCACGACAGGGCCCCTCCGGGGTGTCTCCCGGAGGGGCCCTGCTCAAAGACCAAGAAGGGTCTCGATCAGATGGGGTGGACCTGGTCGGCCTGCGGCCCCTTGGGACCCTGCGTCACCTCGAACTCGACCCGCTGGGCCTCCTCGAGCGTGCGATATCCCTGAACATCAATGGCGGAGTAGTGAACGAACACGTCGGGGCCCCCGCCGTCCTGGGCGATGAAACCAAAGCCCTTCTCGGCGTTGAACCACTTCACGGTGCCCTGTGCCATGTACCTGTTACTTCCTTCTGTGCGGTGCGAATGGAGACCGCCCGGCGCGGCATCCGTGGTGCCTCGCTGCCTCCACCACCCAAACCCAACGCCCGCCTGCAGTGGTACCAGGCGGGCGTGTGATGGACCTGCGTGGATCTGGTGTTGATGCAACCGTGCCGAACCTAGCACGGGGAAGGGCGAACCTGCAGTCCGGGCGAGACCCCTATTTCAGGCGGATGAACCGGGGTTCTGCTCACCACTTACCCCCCCGGGCATGGCCCCCGACGGCCACCGTGTCGTTGTGCGGGTGCGGGGCGGCTCCCGGTGAGCCCGGGCCGGTCGGGGCCCGGCCCGCGGGTCGGGGCCTGGCCCGCCGGCCGGGGCCTGGCCCGCCGGCCGGGGCTGCCTCCCACCCTGTCGGTTGCTCCACGGGGCGAGCCGGTCCGCCGCCGCAGCCCGACCACCTCCCGCACGCGTCGGTTGCCCCTGGTGGAGCATCGCAGCGGAGGGCGTGGGACTCCGGCCCCCACCGACGGTCGAGCCTCCCCGTCATCCACCGCCCACCGCTCGCGTCCGCGGTCGCAGGCTCCCGCGGGATGCAGCGGAGGGCGTGGGATTCGAACCCACGAAGCCGGGGCTACCGACTTAGCGGTTTTCAAGACCGCCGCACTAGGCCACTATGCGAGCCCTCCTCACCGCGGGCGCCGGCCCCGGGCCGCCCGGGCGACCCGACGGCATACCGGAGCGAGCCACGGCAGGGACCAGGGTATGCCGTCGATGCACCTCGCGCCCTCCCCGGCCGGCGCGCGCCGGGGATAGGGTCGGATGACACGGGAAGGAGCAGCCCATGCGCAAGCTGACATTCCTCGCCGGCGCCGCGGCGGGCTACGTCCTCGGCACGAAGGCCGGCCAGAAGCGCTACGCCCAGATCAAGTCGGTGTCGGGCAAGGTCTGGAACAGCGGGGCGGTGCAGAAGCAGGTCGGCCACGCCAAGGAGGCCGCCCGCACGAAGGCCGCGCCGGCTCTCGCTGACGCGGTGGCCGGCGCGGCCAAGAGCACGGCGAACCGGCTCCGTGCGGCCAGGACGGTGCCCGGCCAGACCGTGGCCCCCCTGGCGAGCCCCCCCGCCTCCACGGATCCCTGGGCCGACGCGGCGCGCCCCTGGAAGAACGCCGCGCGGACCGACAGCTAGGCGGGTCAGCGCCTCGCTGCGCTCCGGTGCCGACGGCCCCCCCGTCACGGCCGCCGGCCTCCGATGTGACGCACCGTCCCCGGCCTCCCCCTGACAAGGCCGGGGTCGGTGCGTTCTGTGGCGAAGGAGCAGCGCCGGCCCCATCTGATACATCCGCGACCGACGTGGTTCGGGGAGCCCTGGTGTATCACCAGAGCGCGCCGGCGCTCCTCCCCACTGACGACGATCCCTCACTACGCTGACCCCTACTGCCCATCTCCGCCGGGCTCAGCTGGACTAGGAGACGCACATGACGAGCAGTGCCCCCTCGGACGACGCCGTGACTCCCGCCAGCGCGCGGTTGAGCAAGCACCGGCCCGAGCCTGAGATCGTCCCGCAGTTCGTGCTCTCCCCCTCGGTGGCGGAGCGCTTCAACGCTCGGGTGCTCGACCCCACGACCGCGGTGCTCGCCCCGGGACAGCGGACGCCCACCTCGACGGTGTACGTGGGCCACACCCTCGTCGTCCGGGGCCTGCCGGGCGGGCGGGCACAGGCCGGCATCGACGCGCTCAAGAAGGTCGCCGCCGCGCTCGACGAGCCGCTTCGCGTCACGGTGTCGGAGCGGGACATCCGGGTGGCCGAGCAGCTGTCCGACTCACCGGCCCGTCGCGTCATCGATGCGGTCTGGGGCACTCGGGTCACCCTCGCCGCGGCGTCCGAGAGCCCGGCCGGCCCGCCGGACGCGTGGGTGCTCCTTCAGGCGCTGCGTGCCGACCCGACGCTGCGCGACCTGCCCGTCTTCCTCGAGCACGTGCTGACCGCCTGCGGTGGCGTGTGGGGCGGCGTCGGCGGTGTGTGGGGCGGCGTCGGCGGCGTCTGGGGTGGCGTCGGTGGCGTCTGGGGCGGCGTCGGTGGCGTCTGGGGCGGTGTCGGCCAGGGTCTCGCGGAGTACGGCAGCCCCGGCTTCGGCGGCCGCACCCCGGTCGTCTGGCGGGCCGCCGACCCCCGAGCCGGTATGCCGTGCCCGACCCGGCCGCCCGTCGTCGCCCTCCTCGACACCGGGGTCGGGATGCACCCATGGTTCGCCAACGACGACGGCACCCTCAAGGACGGCATCCAGGAGGAGGTCACCTGCGACGGAGAGGTCATCGGGGTCATCCCCGGGCGGGCCACCGACCCGGAGTACCTCGGGGTCGTCACCGACCCCGTCAACGGGATGATCGACCGCGAAGCCGGCCACGGGACGTTCATCGCGGGGATCATCCGGCAGCGCTGCCCACAGGCCCACATCCTCGCCATCCCGGTCATGCCGGCCGACGGCGCCGCCGCGGAGCAGGACGTCCTCACCGCGCTGGGCCTGCTGCTCAAGCGTCACCTCGAGGGGCAGGCGGCCAAGCGGGTCGGGGATCTGGTCGACGTCGTCAACCTCTCACTCGGCTACTACGACGAGACGCCCGACTCGGCCGTGGACGAGGCGCCGCTGCGTCAGCTCCTCGACGCGTTCGCCGCAGCCGGAGTTGCGGTCGTCGCCGCCGCCGGCAACGACGCCACCAGGGCGAAGTTCTTCCCCGCAGCGATGGCGCCGAAGATCACCGGCCCGGCCCCGATGACGAGCGTGGGGGCCCTCAACCCCGACTCGGCCACCGTGGCGCTCTTCTCCAACAACGGCCCCTGGATCACCACGCACACGGTCGGCGCCGGCATCGTCAGCACCGTGCCGACGACCCTGGCCGGGGCGATGGGCCGCTCGGTCGAGGTCCCGCGGCACGACCCGCTTCCCCGGACGACGGCGGACCCCGACGACTACCGCAGCGGGTTCGCGGTGTGGAGCGGCACGTCCTTCGCGGCCCCGATGATCGCCGGCGACATCGCTGCGGCCATCGCGACCGCCCGCGAGGGCGGGGCGGCCGACGACGTCGACCCGGCGCGGGACTCCGCCCTGGTCGCGGACGCGGTGCGGACGGCCGTCACGGCTGCCGACGCCGCCATCGCGGCCGCCCACGGGGAGGAGACGTGATGCAGACGGACGCCACGTCCAACAGCCTCGCCAGCCGCGCCGGTCGGGCGTTCGCGGCGTACCGGGACGGCGACACCCACCGGATGGACGAGCTCGTCGACCTGCTCACTCCGATCCTGTGGCACACGGCACGCGGGCAGGGGTTGGAGTCGACGATGGCCCAGGACGTCGTCCAGACGGCCTGGCTGCGCCTCGTCGAGGGCTCGACGCGGATCGGCGACCCGCAGGCCGTCATGGGCTGGCTCATCGTCACCGTCCGCCGCGAGTCTTGGCGGGTCGCCAAGCAGGCCGGGCGCACATCCGACCCGATCGACGACGAGGCGGTCGTCGACCCGGCCCCCGACCCCGCGGCCGAGGTCGTCCTCAGCGAGCGGCAGCGGGTGCTGTGGACACAGCTGCACACGCTCACCCCCAGATGCCAGGCCCTGCTGCGGGTCATCGCCTTCGCCGACAAGCCGGACTACGCGGCCGTGAGCGAGGCGCTGGGGATGCCGGTGGGCAGTATCGGCCCCACCCGCGGGCGCTGTCTGGCGAAGCTGAGAGAGGCACTGTTGTCCGATTCGACGTGGGGAGGTGTGGCATGAGCCAGGACATCGACCCGACGCTCGCGCCGCTGGACCAGTTCGACGAGCGCGTCCTTGCCGGCGTGCGTGAGGTGCAGGCCCGGCTCGACCCGGTGCCCGCGGAGCTCGCCGACGACATCAAGTTCGCCCTCAGCGTGCAGGCGCTGCACGCAGAGGTGGCCGAGCTGCAGCGGCTCGGCGCCGAGGGCACCCTGGTCCGAAGCGTCGACTATGCGCGCGCCGAGACGCTCACCTTCACGAGCGACCAGCTGAGCGTCATGGTGACGATCACGATCCTCGACGACGCCCGCGTCCGGCTCGACGGATGGGTCACCGGGACCTCGGGTGTCGACATCGAGCTTCGCCAGGAGTCGCGCTCCTCGAGGACGCACTCCGACGACGACGGCCGGTTCGCCTTCGCGTCCGTCCCGCACGGAATGGTGCAGTTCGTCTTCCACCCCTCGGACGACGCCCAGCGACCGGTCATCACGCCGCACGTGGAGATCTGAGGGCGCCCATCCCGCGGCTGACCACGACCGAGGTCACCGAGCTGGTCGAGCAGGCCGTGCTCGCCAACTCGGCCGGTCGTCCTGCGCTCGCCGAGCGGCGGCTGCGCACGGCGGTCCGCGCCCTCGACCGGCTGGTCGACACCGACGAGACCGAGATGCTGCGCGGCCGGGTTCTGGTCACTCGAGCCCTGTCCGCCTTCGACCAGGGTGATGCGGCGACGGCCATGCGCCAGCTCGACCAGGCCGAGCATGGCGCCAGGGGCGCGCAGGCCGGTGTCGTCCGCACCCTGGCACGGGTACAACGGGCCGGCCTGCTCGGCCGACTCGGGAGGTGGGGCCAGGCCCTCGACGCCCTGAGCGCGATCGACCTCGACTCCCCGGACCTCAGTCCCCGCGCCCGCTGCGTCGTCGCGCTCAACACCGGTCTTGCCCACCAGTTCCTCGGGCACGACTCCGACAGCGAGGCGGGCCTGCGGCAGGCCCTGGCGATCGCCCGGGCCGAGTCGCTCACCGACCTGCGCGCCACCGCCCTGCACGACCTCGGTCGGCTCGCGATGGTGCGCGGGCGGCTGACCGAGGCCCTCGCCCTCATGGCCCAGGCCCATGACCTCGACGCCGACGTCACCACGTCGGGGTTCGCGCTCGACCACGCCCGCGTCCTGCTCGAGGCGGGGTTGCTCGACGAGGCCAACGACCTGCTCGTCGAGGCAGAGTCCGCGGCGAGGGAGGGCGGGCTCCTCCACGACGTCGGCGAGGCGGCCCTCGAGCAGGCTCACCGCGACCTCCTCCTGGGCGACTACACCGGGGCCAGGGCCCACGCCAAGGCCGCGAGGCAGGCCTTCGCCCGACACGGCGCGGAGGCCTGGCACACTCGCGCCGCGCTCCTCGTCCTCGAGGCGGACCTCGCCGCGGGTCGAGGGCTCGCCGCGGTCGCGACCCGGGCCACGACACTGGCCGAGGGGCCCGGCCATGCCGCCGGGGTCGGCATCGAGGCAACCATGCTGGCCGCCGAGGCTCTGGCCCGGTCGGGGCAGCTCGACGGGGCCCGCAGGCGTCTTGTCGGGCTCGGCGGACCGCGCAACCTGTCCTTCACCAACCGCCTGCACCTCGCGCTGACCCGGGCCACGGTGGCGCAGGCGGGGAGCGACCTGCGGGAGGCCCACCGGGTCCTGCGGCGGGCCGCGGCGTGCCTCGCCGACGAGCAGGCCCGCTACGCCGGTCTGGACAACCGGACCGCCCTCGCCCTCCACGGCCGTCGGCTCGCCGCCATCGACATGGACCTCGCCCTGCGGTCCGGCAGGGCAGGGGTGGTCTTCGCAGCCACCGAGCGGTGGCGCGGCACCTCCAACCGGCTCAGCCCGGTCAGCCCGAGCGGCGACGCCGTCCTCGACGACCTGCTCGCCACGCTGCGGCGCGCCCGGTTGGACCTTCGCGACGCCGACGGCGAGCGCCGCCCGGCCCTGCTCCGCGAGATCACCCGCCTCGAGCGCACCGCCGCCCACCGCGACTGGGAGACGTCATCGACGGACGACCCCCGACAGGTCACGGGCCGGCATACCGTCCGTGGGCCGGTGACGTACCCCCAGATCCGCGTCAGCCTGGCGGACTCCGGAACCGGTCTCGTCGCGTTGTTCGTGCACGGCGGGCGGTTGCGGGCGCTCACCATCGACGGCGACCGCTCGGTCGTCGTCGACCTGGCCCCCGAGGACGCCGTCATCGAGCTCGTCCAGCGTGCGACGGCTGACCTGGTCACGATGAGCCGCGTGGGCGTCCCGGCCCTGCGTGAGGCCATCGGCCGCTCGCTCACCTCGTCGATGTCCCGGCTCGACCACATCCTCGCCGCGGCCTACCCCCGCACGGCGGAGCGGCTCGTCATCCTGCCCTCTCGGCTGCTGGCCTCACTGCCCTGGCGGATGCTGCCTGGGCTCGAGGGCCACCCCCTCGTCGTGGCCCCCTCAGCGACCTTCTGGGCCGGCGCCTCCGCCCCGAGGTCATCGCCGGGCGTCGGCGCCGTCGTCGCACTCGCGGGCCCCGACCTGGCCCGGGCCGGAGACGAGGCGAAGGCCGTTGCATCGACATGGGGTGGTGCGGCCGTCACCGACAAGGAGGCCACCGGTGGCGCGCTGACCACCGCCCTGCGGGACAGCCGCATCGTGCACATCGCCGCCCACGGCACGCACCACGACCAGAGCCCGCTCTTCTCGCACGTGCTCCTGGCCGACGGCCCGGTGTTCGCCCACGAGTTCCAGCGGGTCGGGGTGGGTGCCGAGCACGTGGTGCTCTCCGCGTGCGACGTCGGCCGGGCGCACGTGCGCCACGGCGAGGAGGCCCTCGGGCTCACGGCGAGCCTGCTCGCGTGCGGGGTGCGCAACGTCGTCGCCTCGGTCGCGCCGGTCCACGACGAGATGGCCGAGGCGGTCATGACGGCATACCACCGCGAGCTCGCGCGCGGCACCGACGCCGCCACATCGTTGGAGCGCGCCGCCGTGGGCATCCCCGACGGGCGCCTGTTCTGCGCCTACGGCACCGACTGGTCAGCGCCGCGCGGCAGCCTTCCGGCGCTCTGAGCCGACGGCCCGGGCACCCGTCAGATGAACAGCGCAGGCTCGCGGAACAGCGCCTCGTAGGGGTCCTCGCCCACCTGGGGGAAACGGATCTTCGCGGGGATCCCGGTCGCGACGGCGCCTGCCGGGACGTCCTTGACGACGACCGAGTTGGCCCCGATCTGCACATCCTCGCCGAGGACGACGGGGCCGAGCACCCGGGCGCCGGTGCCGATGGTGACCCGGTCTCCCACGGTCGGGTGGCGCTTGACCTTCTCGAGGGAGCGACCACCGAGGGTCACCCCGTGGTAGAGCATGACGTCGTCGCCCACCTCGGCGGTCTCGCCGATGACGACCCCCATGCCGTGGTCGATGAAGAACCGCCGGCCGATCTGGGCGCCGGGGTGGATCTCGACGCCGGTCACGGCGCGGGTGAGCGTCGACAGGATGCGGGCGGCGGGCTTGAGCGCCGGGCGCTGCCACAGGCGGTGTGCCACCCGGTAGGACCAGATGGCGTGCAGCCCGGGCGAGTTGAAGAACACGTCCGCGCGCGAGGCGGCCGCGGGGTCGCGGGCGATCGCGGCGTCGATGTCCTCGCTCACCGCCCGCCGGAAGGTGCGGGGCCCGGACAGCAGCCGGGCCGGGAACGCCCGGCTCGGCGGTGAGGTGAGGGTGGTCAAGGTGGCCATGGCGTCAGTCCACGATCCCTTCGAACAGCACGGTGGAGAGGTAGCGCTCTCCGAAGCTCGGAATGATGACGACGATCGTCTTGCCGGCGCTCTCGGGCCGGGCGGCGACCTGGGCGGCGGCGGCGAGCGCGGCCCCCGAGGACAACCCGACCAGCAGCCCTTCCTCCTTGGCGGCCCGGCGGGCCCAGTCGACGGCTGTCCCGGCGTCGATGTCGACGACCTCGTCGTAGACGGTGGTGTCGAGGATCTCGGGGACGAAGTTGGCCCCGATGCCCTGGATCTTGTGCGGACCCGGCTGGCCGCCGTTGAGGATGGGCGACTCAGCCGGTTCGACGGCGATGATCTTCACCCCGGGCTTGCGCGAGCGCAGGACCTGGCCCACACCGGTGATCGTGCCGCCGGTGCCGATGCCCGCGACGAGGACGTCGACACCCCCGTCGGTGTCCTTCCAGATCTCCTCCGCGGTGGTGCGCCGGTGGATCTCGGGGTTGGCCTCGTTGGCGAACTGGCGGGCCAGGACGGCGCCCTCGCGCTCACCGACGATCTTGTCGGCCTCGTCGACGGCCCCCTGCATGCCGCCACCGGCCGGAGTGAGGACGAGCTCGGCGCCATAGGCCTTGAGCAGGGCACGGCGCTCCTTGGACATCGACTCGGGCATCGCGAGCACCACGTGGTAGCCGCGAGCAGCACCGACCATGGCAAGGGCGATCCCGGTGTTGCCCGAGGTCGCCTCGACGATGGTGCCGCCCGGCTTCAGCGCCCCCGCGGCCTCCGCGGCGTCGACGATGGCGACGCCGATCCGGTCCTTGACCGAGCTCGCCGGGCTGTAGAACTCGAGCTTGGCCGCGACGGTGGTGCCGCTGTTGCCCGTGTCGATGATCCGGTTGAGCCGGACGAGGGGGGTGTTCCCGACGGCCTGGGTAACGTCGTTGAGGATCGGCATGCGGAGCTCCTGCGTGGTCGGTATGCCGTCCGCTCGCGACGCTGCGAACCGGTCGGCGTGGTGCTCGGTCGGGTACTCGCGGCGGTCTGCGTCGAGACCTCCGCCCGGCCCCGGTCGTCGCGGGCCGTCCCGTCTCCGGTGAACCCATGACATGTTATGCCTATTCCAACAGATCGTTATTTCCGGGCGCAACCGGGGCCCCGTCTCCTCGCGCCGACCCGGGCCGCGCGGCGGTCCTACCGGTCAGTAGGATCCCCGTCACACGGATCGTCGGCTGACCGCGCGGCGAGCCCCCCGTAGTCTCGGAGCCGAACGCCTCAACGCCTGACCCGACGACCCCGTCCCCGTTGGAGT
Source organism: uncultured Actinomycetota bacterium (assembly GCA_963800435.1). GTDB lineage: Bacteria > Actinomycetota > Actinomycetes > Actinomycetales > Dermatophilaceae > CAVSJJ01. Next base: position 240,516 of record CAWDBE010000007.1, on the reverse strand, counting down.
GACTGATGACCCTCGTGCTGGTGCTCGGCCTCGTCATGAACGCGATCGCCCTGCCGCTCGCGGTCCGGCGAGTCGTGTGGATCTACCGGCTGATCTCGAGTGGACAGCCCGCACCCGACCGGGTCGAGAACGTCACCAAGCGTCTCGGCACGGCGGTCAAGACCGAGCTGGTGGAGGTCCTCGGTCAGCGCAAGCTGCTCAAGTGGTCGGTTCCCGGCGCCGCGCACTTCTTCGTCTTCTGGGCGTTCCTCATCATGTCGTCGGTCTATCTCGAGGCGTACGGCGCGCTCTTCGACGAGGGCTTCCACATCCCGCTCATCGGCCGCTGGGCGGTCCTCGGCTTCGCGCAGGACCTCATCGCGACCTTGGCCCTGGTCGGCATCGGCGTGTTCGCGACCATCCGGCTCAGGAACTCACCGGACCGGCTGGGTCGCCAGTCCCGCTTCGACGGCTCGCACCTCGGCGGCGCCTGGCTGACGCTGTTCATGATCGTCAACGTCATCTGGTCGATGTTCCTCTTCCGGGGCGCCTCCGTGAACGCCGGTCACTTCCCCTACGGCAACGCGGCCTTCATGTCCCGGGTCGCGGCTCGGCTCCTCGCCCCCCTGGGCCCGGACACCAACCAGGTCCTCGAGAAGGTCGGCCTGCTCGTCCACATCGGCGTCATGCTCATCTTCCTCATCTTCGTGCTCCACTCCAAGCACCTGCACATCTTCACCGCCCCGCTCAACGTGGCCTTCGGGCGCCGACCGGTCGCCCTGGGGGCACTCAAGCCGCTGACCGTCGGCGGCAAGCCCTTCTCCGTCGACACCATGGAGGATCTGGACGAGGGCGTCTCCCTCGGCGTCGGCACGGTCGCGGACTTCACCTGGAAGGGCCTGCTCGACTTCAGCACGTGCACCGAGTGCGGGCGCTGCCAGAGCCAGTGCCCCGCCTGGAACACCGACAAGCCCCTGTCGCCCAAGCTGCTCGTGATGACCCTGCGCGGCCACGCGACCGACAGGGCCCCATACGCCCGAGCGCTCGCCGCTCACGGCGGCGACCCCGATGCCGTCCCGGCCACCGCAGCGCTGGCGCCGGCCCCCCATGACGGGAGTGCCACCGAGGAGGTCCGGTGGTCCGACCTCCCCCTCATCGGCGACACCGGCTACGACATCAACGACCCGATGACGGCATACCGACCGGACGGACCGGGGGCGGTCATCGACACCGACGTGCTGTGGTCGTGCACGATGTGCGGCGCCTGCGTCGAACAGTGCCCCGTCGACATCGAGCACGTCGACCACATCGTCGACATGCGCCGCTACCAGACCCTCATCGAGTCCGCCTTCCCCAGTGAGCTGGGTGGGCTGTTCCGCAACCTCGAGAGCAAGGGCAACCCGTGGGGGCTGGGCTCGAAGGCACGGCTGGACTGGGCCAAGGGCCTGCCGTTCGAGGTCAAGGTCATCGGGCGGGACGTCGAGTCGGCGACCGATGTCGACTACCTGTTCTGGGTCGGCTGCGCCGGTGCGTACGAGGACCCGGCCAAGAAGACCACCCGGGCCGTGGCCGAGCTGCTCGACATGGCCGGAGTGTCGTTCGCCATCCTCGGTGACGGCGAGACGTGCACCGGGGACTCGGCCCGGCGGGCCGGCAACGAGCTGCTCTACCAGACCCTGGCCCAGCAGAACATCGAGACCCTCGACGGCGTCGGCGCGACCAAGGTCGTCGTCACCTGCGCCCACTGCTTCAACACGATCAAGAACGAGTATGCCGAGCTGGGCGGCAACTACGAGGTCGTCCACCACACCCAGCTGCTCAACCACCTCGTCCGCGACGGCCGGCTGACTCCGGTCGCCCGGCCCGCCGAGGTGCCGGGGATGTCCTCGACGAAGAACGCCGCGTCCACCGGGTCGACGGTCACCTACCACGACCCGTGCTACCTCGGGCGGCACAACCGCATCTATGCCCCGCCGCGCGAGCTCATCGGCGCCCTGCCCGGTGTCGAGCTGCGCGAGATGGAGCGCTCCGGCGAGCGGTCGTTCTGCTGCGGGGCCGGCGGCGCGCGGATGTGGATGGAGGAGAACCTCGGCACCCGGATCAACACCAACCGCACCGAGGAGGCCGTCGCCACCGGCGCCGAGCGGATCGCAATCGCCTGCCCGTTCTGCCGGGTCATGCTCTCCGACGGGCTCACCGAGAAGCAGTCCGAGGGCATCGCCGAGGACGTCGAGGTCGTCGACATCGCCCAGATGCTGCTCGCCTCCGTCCGCCGTGCTCCCGCCGAGCCGGAGACGCCCGCCGAGCCCGAGCCGGCCGTCACGGAGCCCGAGCAGGCGGTTGCTGCCGCCGCTGCGCCCGCCGCTGCGCCCGCCGCACCCGCCCCGGCACCAGCAGCACCCGCCGCCGACGCCGACCCCTGGGACGAACCTGCCACACCCGCCGCACCCACCTCGGCACCCGCAGCACCCGCCGCCGACGCCGACCCCTGGGACGAACCCGCCACACCCCACCCCGGCACCCGCAGCACCCACCGCCGACGCCGACCCCTGGGACGAACCCGCCACACCCGCCGCACCCACCCCGGCACCCGCAGCACCCACCGCCGACGCCGACCCCTGGGACGAACCCGCCACACCCGCCGCAGCACCCGCCGCACCCACAGCGGACGCAGCGCCCGGCGCCGACCCCTGGGACGAACCCGCCACACCCGCCGCAGCACCCGCACAGCGGACGCAGCGCCCGGCGCCGACCCCTGGGACGAACCCGCCACACCCGCCGCAGCACCCGCCGCACCCACAGCGGACGCAGCGCCCGTACCCCCCGCCCCCTCGGACGACGTCGACCCCTGGGACCTGTGAGCCGAGCACGACCCGCCCCGTAGGCCCTAGGGTCGACGCGTGGTCGCTGACATCCGCTGGGTCACCGCGGTGCTCGGCAACCCCTCTGACTCTGCCGGGCTGTCGGGAACGTTCTGGGCGGGCGTCACCGGGTTCGGGCTGGCCCGCGACCCACACGACCCCGACCGGACGGTCCTCGCCCCCGGAGCCGGCGACGCCTACCTCGCCGTCACCCGCCTCGGCCGTCACTCGGCCCCCGCCGTCCATGTCGAGCTGGCGACCGGCGACCCCGCGAGCCTGGCCGCCCGTGCCGAGTCGCTGGGCGCCAGGGTCCTGGCCCAGACGGCCGCGGCCCAGGATGCCTGGGTCGCCACCACCCCGGCAGGGCTCGACCTCGTCATCCGGGGCGGCAGCAGAGGCCGACGCCCACGACCGTCCCGCCAGCCCGGCGGCCGGACCACCGTGGACCAGCTCTGCGTCGACGTGCCGCCACGGAGCCACGCCGCCGAGATCGACTTCTGGGGCGGGCTGACGGGCTGGCCGTTCACGGACACCGGCGGCGACGCCGAGTTCACCCGGCTCGCCCGCCCCGAGGACATCCCGCTCGCCCTTCTGCTGCAGCGACTGGACGAGGACCAGCCCACGGCGGGCGCGCACCTCGACCTCGCCTGCGACGACCGCGACGCCGAGACCCGGCGACACGAGCGCCTCGGCGCGTCGGTGATGCGCCGCGGCCCCAGATGGACCGTCCTCGCCGACCCGTCGGGACGTGCCTACTGCATCACCGCCCGGCCGCCGGGAGCCGTCTGAACGGCCGGGCCGGACCGGCCGCCGGGTCAGCCGTAGTCGCTCATGATCGCCGCGAGCCGCGCCCGGGTCGTGATGCCGAGCTTGCGGAAGATGTGCGACAGGTGGGCATCAACGGTCCGCGGCGAGACGAACAGCGCCTCGGCGATCTGCCGGGTGGTCAGCCCCGAGGCGACCTGGCGGGCAACGGCCAGCTCGGCCTTGGTGAGCCGGTCGGCCGAGGACCGGGGCGGCTGCTGCCCGCGGGACAGTGCGGTGGCGACCGCATCGACGCACGCCGACGTGACATCGCCGTCCGCGACCCAGCCCTGCGGGGCGGGGCGCCCGGCGGGGGCGACGGCGTCGGCCGGCGGCCCACCCCAGGCGACGGCATACCTCGCCCCACGCACCTCTCTCGCGGCGGCAGCGCATCCGCGCGCCCACGAGACCCATGAGCCGCCACGGCCGTGCCCGATCACCGCGAGGGCGTCGAGGGCGTCCGCGGCCCGGAGCGGGAGGGTATGGCGCACCGCGTGGTCGAGCGCCGACAGCAAGGTCGTGGTGGCCTGGTCGTCCTCACCCGAGGCCATCAGGGCGTACCCGAGCAGCAGCCGGGCGTCGACGCTGTCGCGGCCGAGACGACAGCTGTCGGCGAGGACGACGACGTCGGCGGCCAGGCCGGCAGCGCGCTCGAGGTCGCCCGCCGTCAACAGGTCGCGGGCGTCCTGGCAGAGCACGACGAGGCGCACCGCCCACGGGAGCGACTCCCGGTCCACGCCGGAGGCGCGCACCGTCGGGTCGACCTGCCGGGCCAGGGTCTCGGCAAGCAGGGCGATGCGGTCCTCGCCGATCTCGACACTCTCGGCATACGCCGCGCGCGCGGCGGCCGCCGCCTCGAGCGTGCGTCCCTGCTCGAGGGCTATCCGGCCGAGCAGGACCCGGGCCGAGAGCGCGAGCCAGCGCTCCTCCGGCGGCGCACCGGTCATGACCATCTCGGCGACCCGTTGCGCCTCCCGGAAGGCACCCCGCGAGACGTGGACGTCGACGATCGTGCGACGCGCCTGCCGCAGGACGTAGCTGTCGCGCGCCCCCAGCTCGGTGGCCCGCTCGGCGTCGGCGAGGGCACGGGCCAGGTCGCCCGCGTCGAGGTGCATCTCGGCCCGGATCGAGAGGTTGCGAGCCGACTCCAGGTCGGGGTCCGGAGCTGTGCGAGCGTGCTCCTCGGCGCGGTCGAGCAGCCACAGGCCCTCGTAGGTCCCGCGGGCCTCGGACGTCGCGATCCCGGCCCGGCGGGCGACCTGAGCGCCGATGTCGGGCGGACCGGCCCCGCTGTTGAGGACGCCTTCGAGGATCTCGCTGGCCTCACGGAAGCGCATCGCCGTGTAGAGCGCGGGGAAGACCTGGTTGGCCAGGGCGTAGCCGCGGGCCCTGGTCTCGTCCCGTGCGCACGCGACCTCGATGGCCGACCGCATGAGGGGAACGTCGTCGAGCCAGGTCTCGTCGGCCGCACCGACGAGTGGGTCGTCCGGGGTGACCTGCTCCGCCCACCCCAGCAGACCCGCCCGAGCCCGCTCCTGGTCGTCGGTGCCGCCCGAGAGGGAGATGGCGAACTGCCGCATCGGTGCCAGCATGGTGATCCGGCCGTCCGGGCCCACCTCGACCAGGCTGCGCCGGGCCAGCGCCGCGGCGACGGAGGCAGCCTGGTCGCGGGACACCTCGGCGACCTCCGCGACGACGTCGAGCCCGACCGGGGCCGGCATGTGCCCGAGGCGCCGGAAGCAGCGCTGCTGGCCCTCGTCGAGCAGGGCGTATGTCGCCGAGACGGCCTCGGCCAGCGAGGGTGCCGGCACCGTGTTGGCCACCCCGACGAGGGCGACCTGGACGGCCAGCTGCTCGATGAGCAAGGGCAGCCCCCCGGTCGCCGACAACAGCCGCCGCAGTGCGTCGCCATCCCCGTCGAGGTCGACCGCGCGCCCGCCCGCTGACGCCACCCGGGCGAGGCACAGCTCGAGGGCGGGCCCGTCGAGCGGGCCGTCGGCCGCAGGCAGCGGCAGCGGCCCGATCCGCACGACCCGCTCGGCCGCGTGCCCGAGACCCCAGGCCGAGGTGACCGCGAAGCGCGGACCGTTCGTCTCGGCGAGGAGGTCGGCTAACAGGTCGCCCAGGCCGGGGACCTCGCCGACGCCGTCGAGGACGACCAGAGCGTCCCGGCCGTCGAGCGCCCGGGCCAGCGCCTGGCGCGCGGAGTCGCCGGGCGCGCGTTCGACGGCGAGGGCGGCCAGGCACGCCTCGACCACCCGGTCGGTGTCGCTGAGCCGCTGGGCATCCACCCACACCGGCAGCGAGGCGGTGGCGGCGACGTGCCGCGCGAGCAGCGTCTTGCCGCTGCCGGGCGGGCCGACGAGGCTCACCCACCGGGCAGCGTCAAGCACCGACTCCAGCTGGGCCCGTTCGCCCGCCCGACCGAGGCACGGTGTCAGCACACGGGCAGGCTACCGGCCGTACCCGAGAACGACCGGCCCGACGGGTGCGCGGTGGACCGATACCGAATATCGGTGAAATCACCGATGCCCGCCCCGCCCGCGAACGGCAGGCTGAGGCATACCGGCGGAGCCAGCGCCAGTCGGACGTCCCGGAGGGGTGACGTCCGCCTACGGACCGCACGCCCTCAGGCCACCGACCCCGGCAGGCACGGCATACCGTGTCGACCGGGGGCCGGTGGCCTGCGCTGTCCCGCGCCGGGCTCAGCCGAGGTTGTTGGCCGTGAGGAACTCCTGGGCCACGGTCTTCGGGTCCTTCTTGTCGATGTCGGTCTCCTGAAGCATGGCCGACAGGTTCGCCGTGGTCAGCACCGCGGACACCGCGTTGAGCGCCGGAGCGACCCGGTCGGCGACGTCGGCGCGAACCAGCGGAACGATGTTCTGCGAGCCGAAGAGCTTCTTGGTGTCCTGCAGGACGACGAAGCCGTTGGCCGCGATGGCGGGGTCGGTGCTGAAGATGTTCGCCGCGTCGACCTGGCCGTTCTTCAATGCCTGGACGAGGGCCTGCCCGGCCAGCGGCCGGAAGCTCTTGAACACCACGCCGTAGTCCCCCTTCAGCCCCGGGACGCCCTGCGGGCGGGTCTTGAACTCGGGCGGTGCTGCGAGCGTCATCGACCCCGCGACGGACGCGAGGTCGGCGATCGTCGTGAGCTTCTTGGCGTCGGCGGTCTGCTTCGTGACGACGATCGAGTCGTTGTCCTCGGCAGCGGACTTGTCGAGCACCTTGGTGTCACTCGGGATCAGGCCCTGGAGCGCGGTGTAGACCTCGGCGGGGTCGGTCTTGTCGAACTTCGGGTCGTAGTAGAGCGAGAGGGCGCCGGTGTACTCCGGCAGCACCTGGACCGAGTTGTCCTGGAGCGCCTTGAGGTAGATCTCGCGCGCCCCGATGTTCGGCTTCGTCGTCGCGTTGATCCCCTTGGCGCGCAGCGCACCTGCGTAGATCTCGGCGAGGAGGACCGACTCGGAGAAGTTCGCGGACCCGACGACGATATCCCCGCCGGCAGCCGTGGTGCTCGAGGACGAGCTGTCGGTGGCCAGTGGGTTGGAGCTGCTCCCGCAGGCTGCGAGGGCCAGGACTCCTGCCGTCGCCACGGCGGCGACGACGGACATGCGCTTGGTGCGCTTCATTGGGGGTTTCCCTTCGATCGGGTGCGGGGGTCACACACTCGTGGCGGCGTCAACACGGACGGTGGATGGGTCGTTACCCTGCGTCGGAGAATCGTTACCCCGGCTTGACCTTCGAGAGGCGCGCCCGGTCAGTCCGGGCGAGACGACTGCCCGCTGGACGCCGGCCAGGGCGGCGTCGGCGGCCAGAGCGAGCGCCGCGACGAGGACGGCCCCGCCGGCCGCCTGGGCGTAGTCGGCCTGGGCCACCCCGTCGATGAGGTAGCGCCCCAGCCCACCCATGCCGACGTAGGCGGCGATCGTCGCCGTCGCGATGACCTGGAGGACGGCCGAGCGCAGGCCGGAGATCAGCAGCGGCAGGGCACACGGGATCTCGACCTGGCGGAGGACCTCGCCGCCGGTCATCCCGACGCCGCGGGCCGCATCCCGGGCGGCGGGGTCGACGGCCTCGATCCCGGCATACGTCCCGGACAGGATCGGCGGCATGGCGAGCAGGACGAGGACGATGACGCTCGGGATGACGAAGGCGAGGTCGTTGTGGATGTGCGGCCCCAGCCACAGGGTCACGGCGAAGAGCAGCCCGAGCGTCGGGACGGCCCGGGCGATGTTGGCCGCCGAGACGAGCCACCGCCCACGGCCGGTGTGCCCGACGATGAGGCCGACCGGGACCGCCAGCAGCCCGGCGATGAGCACCACGACGAGGGTGTACTCGACGTGCTGGAGCAGCCGGTGCGGGATGCCGTCCTCCCCCTGCCATTGCCCCCCGGCGACGAGCCAGGCCCACATCGACGCGATCACGACGCCGCCCCCGCGCTCGTCCGCCACGGCGTGAGCAGCCGGGTGAGGGCGACGATGCCGGTGTCGAAGACGAGGGCCAGGAGCATGCACGCGGCGATGCCGGTCAGGAGCTCGGCCTGGATGACCCGGTTGAAGCCGTCGGTGAGCAGGTCACCGAACTGGGACACCCCGACGAGCGAGGCGACGCTGACGATGCTGACGTTGCTCACCGCCGCCACCCGCAGCCCGGCGGCGATGACGGGGACCGCCAGCGGCAGCTCGACCGTGAGGAACCGCCTCGGCCCCCGGAGCCCCATCGCCCGAGCGGCCTGCAGGACCTCCTCGGGCACCGAGGAGAGCCCGTCGGCGACCGTCCGCGCGAGCAGCGCCACCGTGTAGAGCGTCATCGCGGCGACGACGTTGCGGGGGTCGAGGATCTGCAGGCCGAGCAGGCCCGGCATGAGGATGAACAGGGCCAGGCTCGGGATCGTGTAGAGCAGGCCGGCGGTCGTGATGACGACGGGGTATGCCGGGCGCCACCGGTTCGCGACCCAGCCGAGCGGGAGCGCGAGGACGAGTCCGAGGACGAGCGGGACCCCGGCGAGGTAGACGTGCGGACCGGCCAGTGCCAGCACGTCGGACCAGTGGCTCGACAGCCAGGTCACGAGGCCGCGTCCTCGTCGAGCGGAGGGCGCTCAGTGTCCTCGATGATGGTGAGCACCTCGTGGGCGCGCACGGTCCCGGAGAACGCGCCGGAGTCGTCGACGATGACGCCGCGGCGGCTGGGGCTGGACAAGGCCGCGTCGAGCGTCCCGCGCAGCGAGCCGGAGGCGGGCGCCACGGTCCCGCCGCGGTGCAGGTCCTCGCGGGTGATGGCGCCGTCGACGGTGGTCGTGTCGACCCAGCCGAGTGGAGCATCGCCCTCGTCGAGGACGAGGACCCACTGGTCTCGGCCCTGCTCGGGCCGCTCGCCGAGCCGTGCCGTGCGCTCCGGGTGGAGGGTGAGCCGGGGGGCGTCCTGGAACTGCAGCGACCGGTAACCCCGGTCCTTGCCGACGAAGTCGGCGACGAAGTCGTCGGCCGGGTGGGCGAGGAGGTATGCCGGGTCGGCCATCTGGGCGAGCCGTCCGCCGACGCGCAGGACGGCCACCTGGTCGCCGAGCTTGATGGCCTCGTCGATGTCGTGGGTGACGAAGATGATCGTCTTGCCGAGCTCGCCCTGGAGTCGCAGGAACTCGTCCTGGAGCTGCTCCCGGACGATGGGGTCGACCGCGCTGAACGGCTCGTCCATCAGCATGACCGGCGGGTCGGCGGCGAGCGCCCGGGCGACCCCGACCCGCTGTTGCTGCCCGCCGGAGAGCTGGCTGGGGTAGCGGCCGGCGAGGTCGGGCGAGAGCCCGACGAGCTCGAGGAGCTCGATCCCCCGGGCCCGGACCTTCTCCCGCTTCCAGCCGAGCAACCGGGGGACGGTGCCGACGTTGTCGAGGACGGTCCGATGGGGGAAGAGCCCACCGGACTGGATGACATAGCCCATGCCGCGCCGCAGCTCGGCGGCCTTGAGGTCGGCGGTGTCACGGTCGTCGAGGGTGATGGTGCCCTCGGTCGGCTCGATCATCCGGTTGACCATCCGCAGCGACGTCGTCTTGCCGCACCCCGAGGGACCCACCAGCACGGTGATCTGACCGGTCTCGGCGGTGAGACTGAGGTCGTCGACGGCGGTCGTGCCGTCGGCATACGTCTTGGTCACGCCGTGGAAACGGATCATGGGGGCACCTTGCCGTGGGAACGGGTTCCCCAACCTAACCCGCCACCACCGACAGGGGTAGCGCCTCGCGCGCCCGTCACCACCTCGTCAGCCCTGTATCCGGGCGAACGGCTGCGCCCCCTCCAGCTCGAAGGCGAGCTCGAGGAGGCGGCGCTCCTCACCGCGGCGGGCCGAGAAGAGCACGCCGAGCGGCATACCGCTGGAGGTCCCGCCGAGCGGCAGCGACAGCGATGGGGCGCCGCTCGCGTTGTGCAGCGGCGTGAAGCCCGCGTAGTCGACGAGCCGCCCGAAGTGCTCGTCGAAGGTGAGGTCGGCGCCGAGATGGCCGATGAGCGGGGTCGTGTGGGTGAGCACCGGGGTCAGGACGACGTCGACGTCCCCGAACATGCGGTCATACAGCGCGCCCGAGGCTCCCAGCCGGGCGACGACGAGCGGCGCCTTGACCATCCGCCGCCGGAACCGTCGGGCCAGCCCGAGGGTCAGCGGGTCGAGCCTGCTCTTGTCGAACCCGTCGCCGAACAGCCGCGGCCCCTCGGTCGCGATCCCGAACGCGAGCATCGCCCAGTAGTCCTCGAAGTCGGACTTGAACGACCGCAGCATCCGCGGGGTGTACGCCACGACGTGGTGGCCGAGGCTCTCGAGGAGCCTCCCGGCCGCCTCCACGGCCGCCCGGGTGTCCTGGTCGGAGCGCGGCGCCGCCGGCGAGTCCAGGGCCATCCCGATCCGCAGCCGGCGGGCCGGGCCACCGTCGACCTGGCCTATCGGTAGCAGCTTGGGGTTGCGGTAGGTGACCTCGGCCGCCGCGAAGAAGCCGGCGACGTCCCGGACCGACCGGGCCAGGACGCCGTCGGTCACGACCTGCACGGGCATCGTCCGCGAGCTGGCGTCGGGCCGGAGCCGGCCGCGGGTCGCCTTGAGCCCGACCAGGCCGCACGCGGCCGCGGGGATGCGGATCGAGCCGCCGCCGTCGTTGCCGTGGGCGATGGGGACGACCCCGGCCGCCACGAACGCCGCCGACCCGCCCGAGGACCCGCCAGAGCTGTATGCCGTGTCCCACGGGTTGCGGGTGACGTCGTGGCCGACGCGCTCGGTGCTCGCCGTCCAGCCGAACTCCGGCATGGTCGTCGAGCCGATGGGGATGACGCCGGTGTCGAGCAGCTGCCGGGTGAAGTCGCCGTCGAGCGGGACAGGGTCGGTGGGCAGTGCCTGCGACCCCATGGTCATCGGCATGCCCGCGACGTGGATGTTGTCCTTGGTCACCGTCGGGACTCCCCCGAAGGCCCCCCGGGGCGAGCGCAGCGCCGCGGCCCGGGCACGCGCCCGGTCGAAGTCCGCGAAGGCCAGGGCGTTGAGCTGCGGGTTCACCTGGTCGAGCCGCGCGATCGCCGCGTCGACGACCTCGGCCGCGCTGACCTCACCGGCGACGATCCGGGCGGCAACGGAGGTGGCGTCGCCCTCGCCGAGCGCGTCGTCGGTGAAGGCGTGCACGTGGGCCTGGTGAACGACATCGGTCATCTCCCCAGTCTCGTCAGGCTACCCGCGGATGGGAAGACCGCCCGCCGGGTGGGTGGGGTCTGCCGCCCGAGCACCTCGACGTGGTAGGCATGCAGGGATGTACGCGCGCGCCGTCAACGCCTTCTCCGCGACCCGGGCCGGGACCTGGGTGGTCCGGCATGTCGCCGCCCGGCTCGACCCGGCCATCTTCGCCCGCACCGACGGGCGCTTCACCCTCACCATCCGCCCCACCCTGCCGATGCTCACCCTCACCGTCCCGGGGCGGCGCACCGGCACTCCCCGCAGCGTGCAGCTGGCCTACCTGCTCGAGCGTGGTGACGGGACCAAGGACCACGACGGCACGGCATACCTCGTCGTCGGCAGCGCGATGGGACAGGATCACGACCCGGACTGGGTGCTCAACCTGCGCGCCTCGGCCCGCGCGTGGGTCCGGCTGCCCGGGCGGGTCGAGGACGTCACGGCGGTCGAGCTCACGGCGGAGCAGAAGGAGCGGGTCTGGCCGGCCCTGGAGACGGCGATCCCGCAGCTGCGGACGTACAAGCAGCGGACGACGCGCTTCATCCCCGTCATGCGGCTGGTGCCCGACCGGGTCCGGTCGTGACGGCAGCGGTCCTCGACCGCACCTCCCCGCGCGGCCGGGTCACCCTGGTCGCCGTCACGCTGGGCTCGGGCGTCGCCATCCTCGATGGCAGCGTCGTCAACATCGCCCTGCGCACCATCGGTGTCGAGCTCGGGGCCTCGCTGGCCCAGCTGCAGTGGGTGCTCAACGGCTACCTGCTCGCCCTCGCCTCCCTCGTCCTCGTGGGCGGCTCGCTGGGCGACCGGCTGGGGCGGCGGCGGGTCTATCTCGTCGGCATGACGTGGTTCATGGTCGCTTCGGCGCTGTGTGCGGTGTCGCAGAGCCCGACCCAGCTCATCACCATGCGCATCCTGCAGGGGGTCGGGGGCGCGCTGCTCACTCCGGGCGGCCTCGCCATCATCTCGTCGGTGTACCGCCGCGAGGACCGCGCCGGGGCCATCGGGACGTGGGCCGGGATGTCCGGGATCGCTGCGGCGATCGGGCCGTTCGTCGGCGGCTGGCTCATCGACCACGGCGGCTGGCGGTGGATCTTCGCCATCAACGTGCCGTTGTGCGTCGTCGTCGTCGCCCTGTGCCTGTGGGCGACGCCGGAGAGTCGCGACGACGGGTCGACCGGTCGCTTCGACACGCCGGGAGCGGTCCTCACCGTCGTCCTGCTCGGTGCGTTGACCTACGCCCTCACCGCCGCGTCGAGCGCCCCGGTGGCCCTGGTCGCCGGGCTGGCGGTCCTCGCCGCGGCAGCGCTGGTCGGGTTCGTCGCCGCGGAGCGCCGGCACGGCTCGCCGCTGGTGCCGTTGTCGCTGTTCCTCTCCCGCGTCTTCTCGGCCGCGAACGCGATGACGTTCCTCGTCTACGGGGCCCTCGGCGCGGTCTACTTCGTCCTCGTCCTGCAGCTCCAGGTCTCGGCCGGCTGGTCGGCCCTCGCGGCCGGGGTGTCGGCGCTGCCCGTCACCGTGGCGATGATGCTCCTCTCGTCGCGGGCCGCCCGGCTCTCGGCCCGGATCGGCCCGCGCATCCCGATGACGGTGGGTCCGCTGGTCTGCGGGCTGGGCTGCGCGATGCTCGTGGGCGTGGGGCGCGGCACGACGTGGCGGGGAGTGCTGCCCGGGATGGTCGTCTTCGCGCTCGGCCTGTCCTCCCTCGTCTCGCCGCTCACCGCGACGGTGCTCGCCGCCGCCCCCGACCGGTTTGCCGGGGTGGCGAGCGGCATCAACAACGCGGTCGCCCGGGCCGGCTCGCTCCTGTTGGTGGCGGCCCTCCCTGCCCTCGTCGGGCTCTCGGGCGAGGACTACCGCGACCCCACGGCGCTCACCGCCGGCTACCGGTCCTCGATGCTCGTCTGCGCCGGGCTGCTCGGTGCCGGCGGGATCGTCAGCTGGTTCGGTCTGGGCCGAGCAGGGCGTCCCTGACGAAGGTGGCGGTCTCCCGGTGCCAGAGCGGCGCCCGAAGGACCATCGCATGCCCCGAGCTCTTGACGCGGCGGTAGGTCGCGTCGGCACCCCGGGCCCGCATCTCGCCGGCCATCCGCTCGGTGGCGCGCGGGTCGGTCGTCCTGTCGAGGCTTCCGTGCAGGAGGAGCGCCGAGAGCCCCGGCCCCCCGTGCGGATCGTCGGAGGGGTGGACCCACGGGGCGAGGCCCACGAGCGCGGTCACGCCCTCGTCGCCGGCCAGGCGCAGCGCCACCCGGCCGCCCATCGAGTGCCCGACCAGGGCGATGGGCAGCCCGGGCTCCTCGCGCCGGACGACGTCGAGCGCCCACCGCGCGTCGTGCACCGGGCTGGTCTCGTCGTCGTTCCACCCGAAGACGGCGTTCTTGAGGCGGACCACCGCCAGCGCGCCGCGGCCGGCGCGCTCGATCGCCGCCGCGAACGGCCGCATCCGCAGGACGGCGCTGGACCGCCAGGTCATCTCACGCCGCCCCACCTCGCCGCCACCGTGCAGGAGGAGGACGACGCCGCGGGCACCGGGCGGCCGGGTCCCGCGCAGCTCGGGGCCGCTCAACCGTCCTCCTCCTCGTCGGAGGCCACCGCGTCGGCCGGAGCCATCTAGACGTCGGCCCGGTGGAAGTTCTGGAAGGACCTGCTGGCCGTAGGGCCGCGCTGGCCCTGGTAGTGGGAGCCGTATGCGGTTGAGCCGTAAGGGTTCTCGGCCGCCGAGCTGAGCCGGAAGAAAGCCAGCTGGCCGATCTTCATGCCCGGCCACAGCATGATCGGCAGCGTCGCGACGTTGGAGAGCTCCAGGGTGACGTGGCCCGAGAACCCGGGGTCGACGAACCCGGCGGTCGCATGGGTGAGCAGGCCGAGCCGGCCCAGGCTGGACTTGCCCTCGACGCGGGCGGCGAGGTCGTCGGGCAGGGTGACGGCCTCGAGGGTGCTGCCGAGGACGAACTCGCCCGGGTGCAGGACGAACCCGGCGTCGGGCTCGACCTCGACGAGGTGGGTGAGGTCGGGCTGGTCGAGAGCCGGGTCGATGACGCCGTACTTGTGGTTGTCGAAGAGCCGGAAGTACTTGTCGAGCCGCACGTCGACGCTGCTCGGCTGGATCATCGCCGGGTCCCACGGGTCGAGGACGACCCGGCCTGCGTCGACCTGGGCGCGGATGTCGCGGTCGGAGAGGAGCACGGCGTCAGGCTACCCGGCCCCGGCTCGTCCCACCCGCCCCAACTTTTCCGCCCCATCGGGGAAACACCCTCTTCGCAAGGGAAGACAACCCCGGCGAACCTGAGGTTTCCCTTGCTAAGCGGCCGGCGGGCGGGGGCGACCCCACAGCGGCCGGGCTCCACGGCGCGGCGGCAGCGCCTGAATGCCGCGGGCGCAGCTCGGCGGGCCGGAGGCACCGTCGCGGGTGGGCTAGACTCACTCGCGCGCCGCCCGGGGAGGCTTCTCCGGCGCACCGGCCGGACTCTCGCACTTGCGGTTTCTGACCTGCGACGCGGCGCCTGCCGGTGTAGCTCAATGGTAGAGCGCCAGCTTCCCAAGCTGGACACGCGGGTTCGATTCCCGTCACCGGCTCCACGGCATAAGCGCAGGTCAGCGAGCGGCTCGGCGCCCGCCCCCTCCGCCGCGCACCGCTCCCGCTCCTCGCGTGCGATCCGCCAGCGATAGGCATCGGTGCCGGCCACTACTCCCGCCTTGACCCGGAACGCGCGCCGCGCCAACACCCTCGAGTCGAGGTCAGTCACCACGACCATCTGCCTGCGGTCGGCCCAGATCGATGCCGACGATCGCGCACCCGACCGGGACCACCCAGACTCACATCCCCGTTCTCGACTTTCCCGCGGTAGCATTCGCCGCATCGCAGCGAGCGGGTCGTCTGCGCCAACGCAGGAGGCCCTATGAAGCGCTGCCTTGCTCCCCTCTCTCATCCTGGTCGTCGCTGCTGCGGGCTGCTCCTCGGGCTCGAGCCCCGTTGCGGCCGACACCATCTCGGCCACGTCCGCCGCCGCGTCGGCGACGACGAGCGCAGCGCCGACCGCGGCGCCGGTCGCCGGGGGCACCGCCACGGACTTCTGCGGCGCCTTCCAGGAGATCCAGGCGGTGAGCGAGGCTCCGTCCGGTGACTTCGCGACGGTAGGTGCCAAGTTCCAGGCCGCATCGGCGGACATGAGGAAGTTCGCGCCGGCCGACATCAAGCAGGCCGCGAACACCTACGCCGACGTCATGGACAACATCGGCAAGGCGGCCGCAGGCGGGACGCTCGACGAGGCCGGGTTGTCCAAGGCCATCTCGGACGGGATGGGCGGGAACGCCAAGGACATCGGCACGGTGGCGGTCTGGGTCGCCAAGAACTGCAACCTCTGACCCCCGGACTCCACCGTGGCCTTGACGGCTGAGGTGGATCGGGTCGACGCCGCGCGGCGTGCCACAGCCCGCGTCGGCGCGCGCGGACATCACGGGTTTCAGGTGCCAAGCTGCTCGATCGCGGTCTGCGAAGCCTGACTCGGCGTGTCCGCCCTGGCGGTCACGCCGGCCACGGCACGACGTCCACCTCCGGGATCACCCCGACGACGCGCTCCTCGGCCGCGGGTCACGGCAACTGTCGACGACGAGCTCGGATGCCGCGACATCGGGAGCAACCCGCACTCGGGGCGGGCGTGCACGACCTCCGTCGCCGGGTCATTCGCCCCCATGGAGGCCGACGTGCTCCTCCAGAGCACGGACGAGCTGGTCGACCGTGGGCGAACCGGCCAGGCCACCCGGGGTGGAGTACATCCGGCAGGCCAGCGCAGGGACCACCTCCGGCTGCGAGAACGGGTCTCGTCCACCGATGAGGATGGTCGGAGAGCCGGTGAACCCCAGCCGCTCGGCGTCCTCGTTGGTCTCCACCGTCCCGGTGGCCACCCGCACCTGGACGCCCGCCTGCTCGGCCGCCGTGTGCACCCGCTCGAGCGCGGTTCGCCAGCTCGGACAGCCTCCGAAGTACAGCACCGTCACATCCGCGATCATGGGCTCATCATCGCCCCTACGGCCCGTCGGCCTCCGCGAAGGCTTCGGCGTCCGGCGCGGGCATCCGACACCACGACGGCGCTCTGCGGCATACCCCTCAGTGCCCGTGCTTGACCGCTATCACCGTATCAACCGTCCCCCGGTCGAAGGGCTCACCGAGCCAGTCGTACAGCCCGCGGAGCACCTCGGGGTCGGCCACCCAGTCGTCGAAGTGGAGCCGGTAGGCGCGCTCGCCGAACCTGGCCTCGATGTCTGCGAGCCGTCTCTCATAGCGCTCGAGCATCCCCATCGGGTCGTCCCGCTCGGGCCACCACTTGCTCCTGGCGACATCGTCGTGGTTGCGGGTGTTGATGACCACGCGCAGGCCGGGGAGCAGCTGGGCGAGGAAGTCGACATACTCCGCCCAGTCACCTGCCCACCAGCGGATCTCCTTGAACCCGATGACCCGGGTTTCGGGCTCGGGGCGCAGGAGGGTGCGCAGGACGACGCTGCGCAGGCTGGCCAGCGACACGTCCTCGGGCACCCCGTCGATGCCGAACCAGGCCTTGTCGGGACCGATCGCCTTCGCGTAGGTGTGCTCGGCCTTCTGCGCCAGGATGTGCCGCTGGTACTCGAAGAGGTGCCGGATGGCGTCGCGGTTCTCGCCACGGATGAGGTAGCCCGGGATCGAGTTGAGGATCCCCTGGAGCAGCGTCGACCCCGAGCGGCCGTAGGCGACGATGACGAGGTAGCCGAGCCCCGCGGGCGCACCGGTCACCTCGCCGTCGCGGGCCTCGACCGTCACGGCCAGCTGCTGGGCGTGCCGCCTCAGGCGCTCCTTCTCCGCCGTGACCTCGGCCATGGCGCGGAGAAGCTCGTCGCGCTGGGTGAGGACGCGGCGAAGAGGGGGTATGCCGTGGGCGACGCTTAGCTTGAGCGCCCTGGCTCTCGAGGTAGGCACACAGCGCTCCTGAATGGATGCTGACGGGTGGCCCAACACTACCCGGAAGGCACCTGTGGGCAAAGGCCCGCCTTACCACCCTCTGATGCATGGAACGCGCAGGTCAGCCGCCCGGCACCATCCAGTGCAGGATGGTCACCAGGCCGACGACGGCCGCCACGACGAACACCGCCGCGACGATCCAGGCAATGACCTGGGCCGAGTCGATCCCACCCGGTTCGTCCGCACCCTCCCCGTCCTCGTCCGCGGATCCGGCCTCGAGGGCCCTGAGGCGCAGGGCCTCGACCTTCGGCGAGCGCGGCTCGAGCCGCACCGACCGGGGCAGGGACAGCCACATCCGCGGGAAGTCGTCGCCGAACCGATCGCGCCACGCCCCCACCGCCTCGTCGACGTCGGGGCCGCGCAGCCCCGCCCCGAACCATGCGGCGCCGGCCGCCGGCAGGTCGCCCATCGAGTGGTGGACCTCGCCGAGCAGGGCCAGAGCCTCCGGATCGGGGACCGACCCGTCGAGATGCTCCACGAGGATGTCGCGCGCGCGCCACAGCTCACCCTTCTCGAGGACCGCTCGCGCCCGTGACACCGCGCCCGAGGGCGGGGTCCGCTCGGCATCGGCAGGCATGACGTCAGCGAACCACATCTGCTCCCCACGTGCTCTATCGCTCGCGGCGCGCTGTGGTGGGTCAGGACGGGGCGAGCGCGAGCAGCTCGCCCGAGCCACGAAGGATGAGCCGGGTGGGCAGAGTGTGGATCGCCGGAGGCGAGCTGTCCCCGTTCATCCGCCCGAACAGGAGCCGGGCCGCCTCCGACCCGATGGCCGCCGGATCCTGGGCCATGACCGTGACCCCGGGCTCGACGACGTCGGCCAGGGGCACGTCGTCGAACCCGACCAGCGCGATGACGTGCTGAAGCCTCAGCTCGTGCAGCGCTCCGACGACGCCGATGGTCACCAGGTTCTGGCTGCTGAAGATCGCGTCCACCTCACCCGATGCGAGCACCTCGAGGGCCGCGCCCCGTGCCTGCGCCGCCGTGCGCAACCCGTGTCGGATGAGGTCGGGCCGCAGGGTCAACCCCGCCTCGGCCATGGCGTCTGCGTAGCCCGCGAAGCGCTGGCGGGCGGTGTAGACCCCGAGAGCGTCCCCGAGGTAGGCGACTCGCGTCCGGCCACTGTCGAGCAGGTGCCGCACCGCCGCACGGGCGCCTCCGCGGTTGTCCGACAGGACTGCGTCCGCGACGAGCGGCGACGGCGGTCTGTCGATGAAGACGAAGCGTCCCCGCCCGCTGCTCGGGGACGAGGTACAGATGGTCCTCGCTGGCAGGCATGATGATCACGCCGTCGACCCTGCGGTCGATGAGGGTGCGGGTGAGTCCCCGCTCGAGCTGGGGGTCCTCGTCGAGGCTCCCGGCGAGTACGAGGACGTTCTGTCCCCGGGCGTAGTTCTCGACCGCGCGGTGGACGACCGAGGAGTATGGGTTGCTGACGTCCTCGAGGAGCAGGCCGATCGTGTTGGTGCGGCCTCCCGTGCGACGCAGGTTCGCAGCCGTGAGGTTGGGTCGGTAGCCGAGCTTGTCGGCCGCGGCCCGCACGCGCAGGACCAGGTCGGGGGCAACCGTGGGGACATCGTTGAAGACCCGTGACACCGTCTTGATGCCAACCCCGGCAAGGGCCGCGACGTCACGCATGGTGGGTCGGTCGCGCCGCTCGACGACATCCGCCTGGTCCGACATGCTCCTCCTGAGGTGATGCGTGGTCGTAGGGCCGGTGGCGCGGGCCATCGGCAGTGCGCGGCAGGCTGGGCACGCCTCCCCCGGACTGGGCCGCGCCGGCCCCAACTCCTGGTGCGCCGTGCCGTGCGCAGGGCTAGCCGCTCGCCGTGGTGACCTCTCCGCTGTCCTCGAGCGTGGCGGCACCGGTCATGATCGCCACCGCCTCCGCCGGCGTGTGGGACTGGGGCGTGACGACGCCGACGCCGCGCCCGAGCCTCTGGATGTGGACGCGGTCGGCCACCTCGAACACGTTGGGCATGTTGTGGCTGATGAGGATGATGGCCAGGCCGCGGTCGCGCAGGTCTTGGATCAGCCGGAGCACCTGGCCGGTCTCGCGGACGCCGAGCGCGGCGGTCGGCTCGTCGAGAATCACGACCTTGCCCCCGAATACCGCAGCCCGGGCGACGGCTACCGCCTGGCGTTGACCACCGGACAGGGTCTCCACCGACTGATTGATGTTCTGGAGTGTGCTGATCCCCAGGTCGTCGATGTTCTGCTTCGCGTCCTTCTTCATCCCAGGGGTGTCGAGCATCCGCAAGACCGAGCCGAGGAGACCTTTGCGGCGCCGCTCGCGGGCAAGGAACAGGTTGCTGGCGATGTCGAGCGCCGGGGCGACGGCTAGGGTCTGGTACACCGTCTCGATCCCGGCCTCCCGCGCCTCCTTGGTGCTGCGGAAGCGGACCTGCTTCCCGTCGACCTTCATCGTGCCGCTGTCGGGCATCATCGCGCCGGAGAGGCACTTGATGAGGGTCGACTTTCCGGCGCCGTTGTCGCCGATGACGGCGAGCACCTCGCCGGGGTAGAGCGTGATGTCTACTCCGGCAAGGCCCACGACGTGACCGAAGGTCTTGATCAGGCCCTTGGCCTCGAGGACTGGCTGGGTCATGACTTCACGCTCCGGATCCACTGGTCGGCGGCGACTGCGAGGAGGACAAGGACACCGACCGCGAGCACCTGGTAATTGGGGTCCACGCCGGCGAGCGCCAGTCCGTTGTTAAAGACCTGAACGATGAGGGCACCGATGAGGGAGCCGACGACGGCACCGCGGCCGCCGAAGAGGCTCGTGCCCGCCGATGACGACGGCGGTGATCGTCTGCAGATTCATGTTCAGGCCGGAGTTGGGGTCGGCGCCGTTGATGCGGCCGATGAGAATCCAGGCGCCTATGCCGATGACGGCGCCGGCGACGACGTAGGCGCTGAGAAGGACGCGGTTGGTGCGGATACCCGCCAGACGGGCCGCCTCGGGATCGTCGCCGGTGGCGTAGAGGTGCTTGCCCCAGGCGGTCTGTTTGAGCACGTAGATGAAGACCGCGTACATCACCAGCATCATGATGACGCCGACGGTGATGCGGAAGCTGCCGATGCCAATCGTCTATCCGGTCCACGTGAGGAACGTGTCCGGGGGCAGCGAAATCGTCGCCACCTCGGCATAGATCAGCGTCGCTGCCGTGAAGATGCTGAGCGTGCCGAGCGTCACGATGAATGGCGGCAACTTGACGCGGGTGACGAGTAAGCCGTTCACGGCCCCCGCGGCAGTGGCCACCACGAGGCCAATGAGCAACGCCACGGGACCGGGAACGCCGCTGTCGCTGACGAGCTTGACCATGACCAGCGACGAGAGCACCATGACGGCGCCGATCGACAGGTCGATGCCGGCGGTCAGGATGATCAGCGTCTGTCCCACCGCCAGCGCGCCAACGTGGCGGTCTGTTGCAAGAACGATCGAAATGTTGCCCGGGAGGAAGAAGCGAGAGTTGCCGAGGCCGAAGACGACGCAGGCGGCACGAGAACGACCAGAGGGCTGAGCGCCGGCCATCGGTGAAGGACGGCGTGCACCCGGCGGCCGAACGTGTCTTGTGGTTCGAGGACTTCTGCGGAGGTCTGGGGTTCTGCTACGCGCGACATTGTGCGTGTCCTTTATCTCGAACCAGTTCCCGGGGACCTGTGATCTCCGGGATCATGTCGGCTGGTGTGCGGCGCATCGGAGATCCGTGGCACAACGCTTCGTTTCAGGGTGATTGTGATGCCGCGGCTTGGGCCCCGTCAAGTGCCGACGCCGACGCAGTTGCCGCCTGCCGGCGGCTCCCCGCCGGTGCGCGCCGAGTGGCGCGCACCGGCCAGGTTGTTGAATCTCGTGAGAGTTCAGGCCGGGTTAGTTTCCCCAGCAGGCCTTGGCCGCTGTGGCGGGGTCCTGGCTGTCGATGCCGGCGATGGGCTGCGAGGTGATCAGCGCCGTGCCGGTGTTGATGAAGTCCTTGCCGGCAGGGAAGCGTCGGCTTGGCTCCGCCACGAGCGATGTCGGCGATCGTCTTGACTCCGATGCTGGCCATCTTGCCGGGGTACTGGGCCGCGTCGGCGGCGATGACGCCATCCTTGACCAGGCCGTTGACGTAGTTGCAGCTGCCGTCAATCGTGACGACGGTCACGCCCGTCTTCCCCGCCGCCTTGAGCGCCTGGTTCGCGCCGTCGGCCGCTGGCTCGTTGATCGTGTACACCACGTTGATGTCGGGGTTGGCCGACAGGCAGTTCTCCATGGCGGTCTTGCCGCCTGGGACTGCACCGTTGGTGGGCTGGTGGCACGCGATGACGTAGTCGCCACCCTTGCCGCCGGTGTACTTTCCAGTCTTTGCTTCCTGGCCGTTCTGCGTCTTGCTTCCGGGGTCGATACCCATGCCCTCGAGGAAGCCGTGGTCACGGGCGGTGTCTACCGAGACGACCTGGTTGTTGAACAGGTCGAGCATGGCGATCACGGCCTTCTTGCCCTGCGAGCTTCGCCGCGGTGTACTGACCGATCAGCTTGCCCGCCTCCTCGTTGTCCGTGCCATAGGTGATGTCGACGGTGCTGGCCGGCGTGGGTACCGTGTCCAGCGCGATGACGTACAGGCCGGCGTCGCGCGCCTTCTTCAACTCCGTGTTCACGGAGTCGCCGTTGGTGGTGATCAGGATGCCCTTGTCGCCGCGGCTGATCGCGTTGTCGATCGCGCTGATCTGGGTCTGGGTGTCGCCGTCCTGCTTGCCGGCCGCAACGGTGAGTTTGACGTTGTCCTTTGCCGCCTCGGCCTTCGCGTCCTTCTCCATCGAGACGAAGTAGGGGTTTGACAGGGTCTTCAGGATCAGGGAGACCCCCACCTTGTCGGAGGTGGAGCCTCCGGAGCCGCCACTCGACGACGACCCACAGCCAGCAAGCGCCAGCGCCCCAACCACAATCCCTGCAGTGATGACCGTGCGTCCAGGGCTCGGCCGGCGCCCCGTCGCACCGCGAACGATCTTCATAGTTCTCCTCTCGAACGCATCCGGCGTAGTCCGGATAACGTTGTCTCACGACAGTAAGGGCGCCCCGAGCGGTGCGTCAACGCCGTGGCGAACGAGGTTTGGTCACGACTCCGTAACGTCGTCGCCGTCAGATGTGGCTCTTTCCGTAACAACTTCCGACATGCCGGGCCCCCATCCGAACCCCGCCCGGCCGGGGGTTCAGAAGGCATATCACCTGTCCACGGAGGCGTTCAGCCCGTACCTGAGACAACGTTTTCCCCGACAGGGTCGGACCGTTTCGCGCGTCGGCGAGCACCCGGGTTCGGTGCATGAGCGCCGTCGGTGGTCCCGACCCGGCCCCGGCCGCTCGGGCTCGGCAGGTCACGTCGCCGGATGGGTTGAGTTTGTTACTCGCCAGTAGGATCATGGTGGACGGCCGGACCACCTCGCCGGCTCGTCCCGCAGCGCCTCCGTCGGCGTTGGCGCGGGACCGACACTGCACCGGGATGAGGACGCCAGCCATGGGTCACTACAAGAGCAACCTGCGCGACATCGAGTTCAACCTGTTCGAGGTCTTCGGACGCCAGGACGTGCTCGGGCACGGCCCCTACGAGGACGTCGACGCCGACACCGCCCGCGAGATGCTCAAGGAGGTCGCCCGCCTCGCCGAGAACGAGCTCGCCGAGAGCTTCGCCGACGGCCGACCGCAACCCGCCGGTGTTCGACCCCGAGACCGGCAGCCGTGGCGATGCCGGCGTCCTTCACGAAGTCCTACGCGGCATACCGGACTCCGGCTTCTGGACCATCGACGTGCCCGGCGAGCTCGGCGGCACCGTGGCCCCGCCGTCGCTCAAGTGGGCGATGAACGAGATGGTGCTCGGCGCCAACCCGGCGATCGCGATGTTCGCCGCCAGCTACTCCTTCGCCAAGCTCCTCTACATCCTCGGCAACGACGACCAGAAGAAGCTCGCCCGCTGGATCATCGAGAAGGGGTGGCACTGCACGATGGTGCTCACCGAGCCCGACGCGGGCTCCGACGTCGGCGCCGGGCGCACCAAGGCGGTCCAGAACGAGGACGGCACCTGGAGCATCATCGGCGTCAAGCGGTTCATCACCTCGGCCGAGTCCGACATGGTCGACAACGTCGTCCACTTCGTCCTCGCCCGCCCCGAGGGCGCCGGCCCCGGCACCAAGGGCCTGTCGCTGTTCATCGTCCCGAAGTTCCACGTCGACCTCGAGACCGGTGAGCTCGGCGCCCGCAACGGCGCCGTCGATCACCAACCTCGAGAAGAAGATGGGCCTCAAGGCCTCGACGACGTGCGAGATCACCTTCGGCGCGAAGCAGCCCGCCGTCGGCACCCTCGCTCGGCGACGTCCACGACGGCATCGCCCAGATGTTCCGCGTCATCGAGCACGCCCGGATGCTCGTCGGCACCAAGGCCATCGCCACCCTGTCCACGGGCTACCTCAACGCGCTCGAGTACGCCAAGGAGCGCGTCCAGGGCGCCGACCTCACCCAGATGACCGACAAGGACGGCCCCGCGGGTCACCATCACCCACCACCCCGACGTCCGCCGCTCGCTCATGCTCCAGAAGGCGTATGCCGAGGGCCTGCGGGCGCTGATCCACTACACGGCCACGCAGCAGGACATCGTCGACATCGAGCACCTGCGGCACCGGCGCCGAGGAGATCGGCAAGGACAGCCCGGCCGACCTGGCCAACCGGGTCAACGACCTGCTCCTGCCCGATCGTCAAGGGGCTGGGCTCGGAGCGTGCCTGGGTCCTGCTGGGGACCGAGTCGCTGCAGACCTTCGGCGGCTCCGGGTTCCTCCAGGACTACCCGGTCGAGCAGTACGTCCGCGACGCGAAGATCGACACCCTCTACGAGGGAACGACCGCGATCCAGGGCATGGACTTCTTCTTCCGCAAGATCATCCGCGACAAGGCCCAGGCCCTCTCGCACATCGCCCTGCAGATCCAGGAGCTCGCCAAGGACCTCGGCGCCAACGGCGGCGCACTCGACCGCGAGCGCGAGCTGCTCGGCAAGGGCCTCGAGGACGTCCAGGGCATCCTCGGGTACATGGTCGGCGAGCTGATGAAGTCCGACCCGCGCCCCGCGGATGGTAGCGGCGACATCCGCAACCTCTACAAGGTCGGCCAGAACACCACTCGGCTGCTGCTCGCTGCGGGCGACCTCGTCGTCGGCTGGCTGCTGCTGCGCCAGGCGGAGGTGGCGCTCACGGCCCTCGAGAACGGCCCGGCACCCAAGGACGTCGACTTCTACACCGGCAAGGTGGCCGCGGCCCGCTTCTACGCCAGCCAGGTGCTGCCGCGCCTGGCCGCCGAGCGGGCGATCGCCGAAGGTACCGACAACGCGCTGATGGACGTCCCCGAGTCGGCGTTCTGAGGCGCTGACCCGGGCAGACCCAACCCACCGGTGGCTCCGGTTGCGGTGGGCGGGAACCTCGCCCACAGTTGACCGGTGGCCCGGGCAGCGCCGCCTTCCAGGCGGGGTCGACCACTCCCGGGCCCGGCCACTGGAAGGGGCGCAACCCTGATGAGGAAGATCACCACGGCAGTCCTCGCCGCCGGGCTGGTCACCGGCAGCCTGACGGCGGTCGGCGGCGCGTCGGCGACACCACTCGCCAAAGGCGCCATCGGGACCCAGCAGCAGAGCTCCGGCAGCCACGGCCCGAAGGACGGGTACCAGCCGCCGCCGATCGAGTGGGGCACGTGTTCGAGCGCCACCCTGCGCGCCATCGGTGCCCGTTGCGGGCTGCTCACCGTGCCGCTCGACTACGCCCATCCGCGCGACACGAAGATCAAGATCGGGGTGTCCGAGCTCAAGCACACGACGTCCGACGCCGACGCCCAGGGCCTCATGCTCGTCAACCCCGGCGGGCCGGGCGGGTCGGGCCTGATCTACCCGGTGCTGAGCTACTACGTCCCCAAGGGGGCCGGCGCGGCATACGACTGGGTGGGCTTCGACCCACGCGGTGTCGGGACCTCCGTGCCCAACCTCTCCTGCGACGGGGACTACTTCCCCTACAACCGCCCGGACTACGTGCCCACCACCCGCGCGCTGGAGCGGACCTGGCTGACCAAGGCCGCCGGGTACGCCGACGCCTGCGCGCAGGTCGGCGGCCGGCTGCTCGACCACATGAAGACCACGGACTGGGTCAACGACATGGAGAGCATCCGCAAGGCCTTCGGTGCCGACAGGATCAGCTACTACGGGTTCTCCTACGGCACCTACCTCGGCCAGGTCTACGCGACACTGCACCCCGACCGGGTTCGCAGGATGGTGTTCGACGGCGTGGTCAACCCCAAGGACGTCTGGTACCGCGCCAACCTCAACCAGGACTACGCCTTCGACAAGAACATCGACACCTACTTCGACTGGGTCGCCGCCCACAACGACCTCTACGGCCTCGGCTCCAACGGCACGACGGTGCGGGCCCTCTACTACTCGATGATGGACAAGGCCCGTAAGGCTCCGTTCGACGGGAAGATCGGGCCCGACGAGTGGAACGACGCGTTCGTGTCGGCCGCCTACTACGTGTACGGCTGGGAGGACGTCGCCACCGCGTTCGTCGCCGCCGTCCACGGCGACTACGGACCGGTGACCGCCCTCTACGACGGCGCCAACGGGGCCGGCCCGGGCTCGGACAACACCTACGCGGTCTACAACGCGGTCGAGTGCACCGACGTCCAGTGGCCCACCCGCTGGTCGACGTGGCGGCACGACAGCTGGCGGGTGTACCGCCAGGCGCCCTTCCTGACCTGGAACAACACCTGGTACAACGCTCCCTGCCTCACCTGGGACGGCAAGGCCGCCAAGAAGGCGGTCGACGTCAACGGCAAGAAGGTCCCGCCGATCCTGCTCATCGAGGAGACCAACGACGCCGCGACACCGTGGTCCGGTGCCATCGAGGTCCGCAAGCGGTTCCCCCGCTCGGTGCTCATCGAGGGCGTGGGTGGCACGACGCACGCCGGGTCGCTCTCGGGCGTGTCCTGCACCGACGACCGGATCGCCGACTACCTCCTGACCGGCGCCCTGGACCCACGCAAGCCGGGTCGCAACACCTCGGACGTGCAGTGCCCGCCGGTTCCCGCGCCCGACCCGTCCGCAACGACCACCCTGGCCAGCCCCACCCTGGCCAGCCCCACCCTGGCGCCGTCGACCAGCGGCGGGGTCCCGGCCGACCTGCGGTCGATGCTCACCCGGGCCCAGCTCGTCCACTGACGACGGACCCCCGGCGGCCGGTCACCCTCCCGGTGGCCGGCCGTCGTCCGCCTGCGCCACCGGGAGGAAGGATCGGTGAGACGCAGGGTCAGAGCCGGCGGTCGGCGAGGACCGGGAACGCCGACCGGTATGCCGCGACGGCGGCGAGGTCGACCTCGACCGAGAGGACCTCCTCGTCGGTGGCCGACGCCTCGGCGAGGACCTCACCGTCGACGCCGACGACCTGGCTGCGCCCACCCATCTCGTGGCCGGCGTGCGTGCCCGCGGTGTTGCACTGGACCATCACGCACTGGTCCTCGACCGCCCGGGCCCGCCCGAGCAGGGTCCAGTGCCCCACCCTGGCCGCGGGCCACGCGGCCGGGACGACGAACACCCGCGCCCCCGCGTCGAGCTGGCGACGGTACAGCTCGGGGAAGCGCAGGTCGTAGCACGTGGAGAGCCCGATGGTGACGGGATCGCCTCCGGCGCAAGGGATCTCGCGCACGACCACCTCGGCTCCCGCCTCCAGGAGCGCGGGCTCGCCCACCCCGAAGCCGAACCGATGGATCTTGCGGTAGACCGCCGAGAGGGTGCCGTCGGCGGCATACAGCAGCGAGGTGTTGGCGAGGGTCCGGCCGTCGGGGCCGGGCTCGGCGAGCCGCTCGACCATCGACCCGGCATGCAGGGTGACGCCGGCGTCGCGGGCGGCGACGGCCATCGTCGTCGCGAGGGAGCCGACGAGCGGCTGAGCAGCCTCCTCCCAGCGGGAGTAGCCGAAGCCGGTCGCCCCCCACAGCTCGGGCAGCACGACGAGGTCGTGGCCCCGCTGGGCGCGCACGAGGTCGGCGACCCGCTCGACGCGCGCCTCCATCGGCTCGGCGTCGTCGTATGCGAGCTGGACGACGGCGACCCGCATCAGCGCGGCTCCTTCATCGCCTCGCGCGCCCGGGCGAGGAAGTCGTTGTAGGCCACGAGCTCGGCGTCACCGTCGCGGTCGGCCTGGCGGTCCCGCCGCCTGGTGTCGTGCTCGTCCGTGCGGACCCAGTTGCGGGCCACGAGGATGGCCAGGAGCAGCGTCGGCGCCTCGCCGATGCCCCAGGCGATCTCGCCGGCGACGTACTGGTCGGACATCGGGCTCGGCATCCACGCCTGGTGGATCGTCGTGAACACGTCCCCGGCCAGCAGCGACTGCTCGGACAGGATGGCGATCCCGAAGAAGGCGTGGAACGAGATCGTCACGAAGAGGACGACGAGCAGGATCAGTGGCGGCCACCTCGGCGGGCCCGGGTCGGTTCCGATGAGGACGTGGACGAAGAGGTACCCCGTGACGATGAAGTGCAGCATCATCATGAAGTGCCCGAAGTGCGTCGTCAGGCCGAGCGAGAACAACGGAGAGAAGTAGAAGGCCGCGAGGCTGAGGAAGAACAGCGCCGACGCGACGACCGGGTTGGCGAGGACGACCAGCGCCCGTGACTGCACGACATGGAGGAATACCTCGCGCGGCCCCCACGTCCTGTCCTGACGGGCCGGCAGGGCCCGCAGCAGCAAGGTGATGGGAGCGCCCGGCACCAGGAGGATCGGCACGATCATGGCGATCGTCATGTGCATGACCATGTGCACCGAGAACAGCACCCGGCCCCAGATGTCGGGGGCTCCGCAGGTGGCGTAGACCCACACGAGCCAGCCGCAGACCCAGCTCACGGTCCGGCCCCAGGGCCAGCTGTCGCCTCGCCGCCGGAGCCGGCGGACCCCCGCTGCATACAGGCCCACCGCGACGACGGCCACGGCGAGGAGCAGCCAGTCCATCCGCCAGGCGGTGACCCAGTCGGCGGTGGTCATCGGGCCCGGATCGGGGAACATCGTCAGGGCGAGGATCCGGCTCGGGTTGGGCAGCGCGTCGGGGACCGGTGGTGCGCTGCGGGACAGGGCCACCGCGAGCCCGACCGCGAGAGCCATGACGACCACCTCGCCACCGGCCAACCGCGCGAACGCCCGGCCGTCGGAGGGGGCCGCCCTGAGCCGGGTCGACAGGTTGCGCCGCTGGTAGTACCCCGCGACGCCCAGCCCGACCAGCGCCGCCGCCTTGACCAGCACGACCCGCCCGTATGCCGTGCCCGTGAGCGCACCGAGCGAACCCACCCGCAGCCACGCCTGCTGGATGCCGCTCAGCGCGACGGCGGCGAAGGCCCACCCGGCCAAGGTCGAGTAGCGCGCCACCGTGACCCCCAGGTCGCGGCCGAGCCGGGAGCGCAGGAGGACCAGGGCGATGAGCCCGCCCACCCATACCGAGACCCCCAACAGGTGGACGCCGAGGGAGTTGACGGCGTCCTCATGGGACGCGGAGCCGCCGACATGGCCGGTCAACGCGGCCAGGACGATCGCCACGATCGTGGCGAGGGCGAGCCACGCGGTCGGCGCTCGGCGGGTCGCCAGGGCCGAGCCCACGGCGACGACCATGGCGACGCCGGCGCTGATGAGCGCGACCCGGGTGACCTCGAGCTCGAGGACGAAGCGGAACAGCTGGTGGAGGTAGTCCGGGTCGGAGAGCGGCAGACCCGCCAGGTCGGCGAAGCTGAGCAGCACGACGAGACCGCCCGCCGTCGCCCACACGGTGGCCGTGACCGCGGCGAGCCGGTTCGCGGCGACCCGCCGGGTCGTGTCGCGCCGCTCCGGGACGAGGAACGCCGAGAGCCCGAGCAGCCCGAGGGTGGTCACGGCGGCGAGGTCGCTGACCGTCGCGGCGACCGGAAGGCCCCACCGGACGAAGCCGCCCGGGTCGCCGAGATCGAGGGGTGCCGCCGCTCCGGTGGAGGCCGCCGCCAGCAGCGTCGCCAGGACGCCGACCCCGATGACGACCGCCATCGGCAGGGCCACCGAAGGGGTCGAGTCCGCCCTCGCCGGCCGCGTCACCGTGCTCGTCATGCCCCAAGGGTAGGTGGCGCCGTCGCGCCGGTCGGTACTGTGCTGCGCATGCCACTTCACCCGGCGCCTCCCGAGGACCTCGACGCCCTGGCCGAGGGGTACGCCCAGGCGGTGCAGGCGGTCATCGACCTCGGGCACAGCCTGCGCCCCGGGGACCTCGAGCGCGAGACCGACTGCCCGGGGTGGACCGTCTTCGACCAGATCGCTCACGTCACGAGCGGCGAGGCCATGGTGGCAGGTGAGCCGGTGCCCGACCTCGACGTCTCCCGCTACGCCTACGTCCGGCACGAGTTCGGCGAGCGGACCGAGAAGTACGTCCAGTCCCGTCGCGGCCGGCATCCCGCCGAGCTGCTCGACGAGCTCGAGGCCCTGCTCGCCGAGCGACTGGCGTTCTACCGCGACCCGGACATCACCCTCGGGACCCCCACCGTGGGGCCGTTCGGCGCGACGACGGTCGGCGACCTCCTGCGGATCCGGCTCTTCGACATCTGGAGCCACGAGCAGGACATCCGAGAGGCGCTCGGCCGGCCCGGCGACCTCGATGCTCCAGGCGCGGCGATGGCGGTCTCGATGCTCTTCGACGCCCTGCCACGGATCATCGCCAAGACCGCGGCGGTGCCGGTGGGCAACGCCGTCATCCTCGACCTCACCGGTCCCGTCGCCGGCCGGGCCGGAGCGCGGGTCGAGGACCGGGGCGGGAGGGCGACCGGCATACCCCTGTTCACCGGCGAGCAGGATGACCATGCCGACGCCTCTGCCACGACCATCACCATGTCGACCCGGGCCGCGTGCCGGCGGGCCCTCGGCCGTCGGGAGCGCGCCGACCTCCACATGACCGTGATCGGCGACGAGGAGATCGCCGCCCGCGTCCTCGACGCCATGGTCATCGCCCCCTGAACGCCCTCGAGGAGGTGGGCTCGGGCGTCGCTCCCGGCCCAGGAACCCGCCGGGTCGGCTACCCGGCGCCTCCGGCGTTGTGCCCGCCGAGCCCGACCGTTCCGGCCGCCTTCGTCCCGTCCGCGCCCTCGGCCCGGCCGTAGACCTCGTTGACCTCGTCGTACCAGCCGGGAGGATGCCGCAGCCGGTGCCAGCCGACCCTGACCGCATGGCCGGCTCGCCGCGCGGCCTGCCCGACCCGACGTCCGCGGCGGTTGCCCATGGGCGAATGGTACGGCGCCGGCCGCGGCCGGCAGTGGTGAGTGAGCGTCATCGGCCGGCGGCCCCGGGAATAGGGCGACCCTCATCTTGATTAGTTGCTTGTGGCAACCATCCTTTATAGTTGCGTGAATCATGCAACTGTCTACCCGAAAGACCGCCATGCCAGAGACAACGGCCGAGAGCCCGCAGGCGCCGGACGCCGCCCCGCAGGCGATGCTCGGCGACGCCCTCGTGCGGACGATGAAGCTCCTGCAGAGCATGAAGCACCACGCGCCGCGGGCCCACCCCGAGGTCGACCCGATGGCCTACCCGGTCCTGTTCACCCTGTCCTGCCGGCCGAGCCGGCTGTCCGAGCTCGCCGACAAGGTGTATGCCGACGTGTCGACGATGAGCCGCCAGGTCACCCACCTCGTCGGGCTCGGCCTGATCGACCGGCTCCCCGACCCCGACGACGGCCGCGCCCAGCTGCTCACCGTCACCGACACCGGAGTGCAGCTCCTCGACGACCTGCGCCGCGGCCGGGAGAGCTGGCTGCGCGGTCTGCTCGAGGGGTGGTCCGAGCCCGACGTCCGGACCTTCACCGACTACCTCCAGCGCTTCGCCGACGCCGTCGAGCGCTCCCGCACGGGACCGGCCCCCGCCGTGTCCGAGCAGCCCCACACCCCACCGACAACCCAGGAAGCCTCATGACCACCTCACCCGCAGCGGCCCCCGCGCCGTCGGCGCCCCCAGCGCCCGAGCAGGGGTTCACCCATCGCCAGATCGTGACGATCCTCACCGGTCTGCTCATGGGGATGTTCCTCGCCGCCCTCGACCAGACCATCGTCGCGACCTCCATCCGGACCATCTCCGACGACCTGCACGGGCTGGACCAACAGGCCTGGGCGACAACGGCATACCTCATCACCGCGACGATCGTCACCCCGCTCTACGGCAAGCTGTCCGACATCTACGGACGCAAGAAGTTCTTCGTCACGGCGATCACCATCTTCATGATCGGCTCGGCGCTGTCCTCGCTGTCGACGTCGATGTACCAGCTCGCCGCCTTCCGGGCCGTCCAGGGCCTCGGCGCGGGTGGCCTGTTCTCGCTGGCCCTCGCGATCATCGGCGACATCGTCCCGCCGCGGGAGCGGGCCAAGTACCAGGGCTACTTCCTCGCCGTGTTCGGCACCTCGAGCGTCCTCGGCCCGGTCATCGGCGGGTTCCTCGCCGGTACGAGCTCGATCCTGGGGATCACCGGCTGGCGATGGGTCTTCCTCGTCAACGTGCCCATCGGCCTCGCGGCGCTCGTCGTCGTGTCCCGCACCCTGCACCTGCGTCACCACCGGCTCGACCACCGGATCGACTGGACCGGCGCCGCCCTGCTGTCCGCCTCGCTCATCCCCCTGCTCATCGTCCTCGAGCAGGGACGGGACTGGGGCTGGGCATCCGGCCGGTCCGTCCTGGCCTACGGCATCGCCGCCGTCGCCGGCCTCGCGTTCTTCGGGCAGGAGTGGCGGATGAAGGAGGAGGCGATCCTCCCGCTCGCGATGTTCCGCATCAAGACCGTCGGGGTCGCCTCGATCGCGTCCGTCCTCATCGGCATCGCGATGTTCGGCGGGCTCGCCTCGCTCCCCCTCTACCTCCAGATCGTCCGGGGCGCCACGCCGACCGAGGCCGGGCTGCTGCTCCTGCCGATGACGCTGGGCATCATGACCGGGTCGATCAGCTCCGGCCAGATCATCTCCCGGACCGGGCGCTACCGGATCTACCCCGTCGTCGGCTCGGCGATGCTCGCGGTGGCCCTGTTCGCCTTCCACTGGGTCAGGTTCGACACCCCGCTGTGGCAGACGATGCTCGTCATGGTGTTCTTCGGCATCGGCCTCGGCTTCAACTTCCAGCCGCTGACCCTCGCCGTCCAGAACGCCGTGCCGCCGCAGCAGATCGGCGTGGCGACGTCGACGGCGACCTTCACCCGTCAGATGGGCGGGACGATCGGCACCGCGGTGTTCCTGTCGATCCTCTTCTCGAGCGTGCCGGACAAGATCGCCACGGCGATGAGGGTCGTCGCACCGACGAAGGACTTCCAGGCCGGCATGGCCGCCGGGCTGCAGGCCCCTGCCGGGTCGGTCGACCACCAGGTCGCGGCGGGCATCCAGGCGGCTGCCCAGGGTGGCGCCGGCTCGACCGCGTCGTCGAGCGGCGTGCTCTCCGACTCCTCGTTCCTCACCAACCTCGACCCCCGGCTGGCCAAGCCGTTCCTGGTCGGCTTCTCCGACGCGATGGACATCGTCTTCCTCGTCGGGGCCGCGGTCATGGTGCTGGGCTTCCTCGTGATGCTCTTCCTGCCCCAGGTCGAGCTGCGCAAGGGCTCGGCCTACGACGAGCGCAACCAGGCGGCGACGGACGCGGCGAACGACGCGGCGAACGAGGCGGCGGCCGCCGCACTCTGAGCCGGACCCAGCCACCGCGTCCGGGCGGGACCGGGCCACGCCGACGGGCACCCCTCCCGCCCGTTCGGGTCCGACGGGCCCGGCCCTCAGGCCGGGGGCACCGGATCGGGTACGACCTAGCCGCCGGTACCGGGGCCGGCGAGCTCGGCGTGCTGGAGCCGGCTGAACCGGACGGCGGTCAGCACGAGGGCCACCAGCCCGGCCGCCACCGGGACGGCATACGCCCGTTGTGCCCCGAACGTCTCGATGGCCCAGCCGCCGACCGCACCACCGATCGAGATGCCGATGAGGATCCCCGTCACCACGATGGCGAGCCCCTCGGTCATCAGGGCGCGCGGTACCAGCTTCTGGCTCAGCGACATGCTCGTGATGAGCATCGGCGCGGTCGCCGACCCGGCCACGAACATGACGAGCCCCAGGCCCCACAGCGGGGTCACGACGAGCGCCGGAATCTCGAGCAGGAACATCCCTGCGGAGGCGACGAGCAGCCGCCGGGTCTGGGTCACCGCGAACGTGCGGCTGCCGAAGACGATCCCGGACAGCGTCGAGCCCAGCGCGAAGAGCCCGAGGATGACGCTGGAGAAGCCCTTCGACCCGCCCTCGTCGGCCACCGCGACGGCGATGACCTCGTTGGAGCCGAAGATGACGCCGGTCATCGTCAGGACCGCCGCGACGACGAACAACCCGGGCCGGGCGACCGCCAGCCCGGCCGGCCGCTCGTGGTGGGCGAGGACCGGGGGCTCGGTGATCATGGCCGACAGGAAGACGACCATGCCCGTCGTGAAGATCACCTCGGCGACGAGCAGTCCTGCCTCGGGGAACAGCCGCGTCGACAGGACGATGGCCAGCACCGGGCCGAGGACGAACGACGCCTCGTCGCTCACCTGCTCGAACGACATGGCGGTATGCAGCCGTTCCGGCTCGTCCCGGTAGATGTGCGCCCACCGGGCCCGGGACAGCGGACCCATCTCGGGCAGCACGGCGGACAGCCCGTATGCGACGAAGAGGGTCCATGAGGCCGCGCCCGCATAGGACAGACCCGCCGTGGCCACCCCACAGGCGGCCGTGAACAGCACGAAGGGTAGGGCCACGCGACGTTGGCCGTAGCGGTCGATGAGCCGACCGATGACCGGCCCGGCAGCGGCGAGCACCGCGATGGCCACGCCCGACACCGCTCCGGCGAGGCCGTAGGAGCCGCGCCGGGAGCTGATCATGACGATGGCCGCGACACCGAACATCGCTCCGCCGAGCCGGGCCAGCGCTCCGCCGGCGATGAACCGGGGGGCGCCCTGGACGTGGAGGAGGGGACGGTAGGCGGACAGCACGACGAGACTCCGAACTCGGCGGGTGATCGCTCACCCGAGGGGCAGCCCGCGGCACCGGCAGGCTGCGCCCCATTGTGAACCCGCCACCGGGCTTTCGTCATATCCGTTTACGAAACAGCCCGGGGCGGCCGGCGGCACGGTGCGCTCAGTGCTCGGGTATGCCGCGCCGCCGGAACCCGGCGAAGGCCGCGACCCCCAGGGCCAGGGCGAGGGCGGACATCACCGCGAGCCCCGCCGTCTCGACCGAGCCCTGGGGCGGGTTGCCGACGTGGGTCGTCGGGGAGAGGTCGAGCACCCAGCCCGGCCAGCTTGAGCCCCGGCCCCAGGAAGGCGATGAACGTCGCCACCCCGAAGTAGGCCCAGGCGAGGCCGAACAGCCGCGGGAGGAGAGCGAAGAGGGTCAGCGCCACGCCGGCGAAGACGAGCTCGGCCGGGAGGTAGGCCAGCCCGGCCCGCACGAGCCGGCCGAGCTCGCCGGAGTCGCCCATCGACCAGGCCGCCGACACCCCGAACGCCAGGGACGACACGACGACGTTGACGACGAGTCCGGCCAGGATGACCAGCACGTGACCCCCGAGCCATCGGGTCCGGGACAGGGTCCCGGCGAGCCGCGGCTCGAGCCGCCCCTCGGCCTCCTCGCGGCGCAGGACGCCGGTCGACTGGACGACGTAGCCGACCGCGATGAGGGCGATGTAGATCTGGACCATCGCGACGAAACCGTCGACCGGGTTCGCCCCACCGGCGCCCAGCGCCTCGGCCATTCCCGGGTTGCCCTTGATCGCGTCGAGAACCTGCTGGGCGAGAGTGCCCATCATCACCGCGAGGACAAGGTTGCCGAACAGCCAGCCGAGCAGGCTCTGCCGGTGGACCCAGACGGCGAACCCGACCGGGTTGCGCAGCCGCGCCGAGGCACGCTCCTGGCCGGATCCCCCGGCGATGAGCGCGCTCCCGAGGTCGCGGCGCCCGGCGAGGTGGACCGCCGCGGCGGCCAGGCCGGCCCCGACGACGAGCGGGATGAGCAGCACCCACCAGCGCTGGTCGGCGGTCGGCGCGGTCCTCTCCTGCCAGCCCAGCGGGGAGAGCCAGCTGACCCACGAGCCGGTCGCGTCCCCGACGCCCCGGATGACGTAGGCCGCGAGCAGGGCGCCGAAGCCACCGAAGTAGACCCCTCGGCCGTGGAGGGTGATCTGGGCGATGAGCGCGGCCAGCGCAGCGAAGACGAACGCCAACGCGCCGAGGGACGCGGCATACAGCATGGAGGCCGCGGACGGCACCCCGGCCGCGGCGAGGACGCCGGCAGAGGCGACGATGAGGACGAGGATCGTGCCGGTCGCCATGAGCAGCGCCGCGGTCACCGGGGCGCGCCGGCCGATCCTGCCGGACAGCAGCAGCTCGAGGCGCCCCGCCTCCTCCTCGCGCCGGGTCGACCCGGCGATGAGCGCGATCCCGAGCAGCGGCATGAGGAAGGCGGCCATGAAACCGAACTCGTCCTGGATCACCCCGCCGAGGCTGTTGATCCCCTCGACCTTGCCGTTGATGGCGTAGAGCGCACCGCCGGCGACGGCATCGGCGTAGGTCTTGATCTTCGCGGGCGTGTCATAGAGGGAGGCGATCGACACGGCCGTACCGGCCAGCGACCCGGCGAGGGCCAGGACCCAGACGACCAGCCCCTTCCACCGGGTGCGCAGCTGGATGCGCGTCATCGTGCCCAGACCGACGGTGCTCATCGGACGTGCTTCCCTCCGTGTGCCGAGGCCGGGTCCAGGTCGGCCTCGGCGGCCGCCTCCTCCAGCTCGGCGATGTCGTCGCCGTAGCTGCGGAGGAAGAGGGCGTCGAGGCTGGGCGGCTGCACGGTCAGGGTATGGATCCGGGCGCGCGTGCAGCCGGCCGATGGCGTCGTCGAGGTGGGCAGGTTCGATGGTGAACCGCGCGTCGACGTGGCCGTCGAGCGGTTCGGCGACGTAGTCGGTGACGCCGGGGGCGTCTGCGAGCCCGGCGGCCGGCTCCTCGGTGACCGCATGGACTGTGGTGCGGGTATGCCGCCGCAGGTCGGCGAGGGTGCCGGTCTGGACCCGGCGGCCCTTGCGGATGATCGTCACCCGGTCGGCGAGGGCCTCGACCTCGCCGAGGATGTGGCTGGACAGCAGGACGGTGACGCCCTCGTCGCGCCGCTCGTGGACGACCTCCTGGAAGGCCTGCTCCATGAGGGGGTCCAGGCCGCTCGTCGGTTCGTCGAGGACGAGGAGCTCGGCGGTCGTCGCGAGGGCCGGCGACGAGGGCGACCTTCTGCCGGTTGCCCTTGGAGTAGTCGCGGGCCCGCTTGGTCGGGTCGAGGTCGAACCGCTCGATCAGCTCGGCTCGCCGACGCTCGTCGACGCCCCCGTGCGTGGCGCCGAAGATGTCGAGGCACTGCCCACCGGTCAGCCCCGGCCACAGGGCGACATCACCGGGCACATAGGCGAGACGCTCGTGCAGCTGAGCCGCCTTGCGCCACGGGTCGTGGCCGAACAGCTCGGCGGATCCGCCGTCGGCTCGCATCAGGCCGAGCAGGACGCGGATCGTCGTCGACTTGCCGGCGCCGTTCGGGCCGAGGAAGCCATGGACCTCGCCCGGGGCGACCTCGAGGTCGAGGCCGTCGAGGGCGCGGACCTTGCCGAAGGTCTTGACCAGGCCTTCGGTGCGGATGACGGGTGCGTCGGTGGTCATGGGGTTGCTACTCCTTCGGTGGGACGGGGGGTGCGGCGAACGCCCCTTCGGTGTAGACGGCCATCGCCTCACGTGCCCACCGGTCGATGCCGTCGGGCGAGAGCGGGTCGATGCCGAGCGTCGTGGCGATCTGGTTACGAAGCAGGATGAGCGCGAGGTCGTTGACGAGGAGGAAGGCGGCTCGCGCGTCGGGGTCGGCGCTGGGGGTGACGACGCCGAGCGCCGTCAGCTCGTCGAGGAAGCGCCGGGTCAGCGCATACCAGCGACCGAAGAGGGCAGCGCCGGCCGGGTCTGCGGTCAGCAACAGCCGCCGCAGGTATGCCGGCAGCGGCGAGCCGGGTGGGAAGCCCCGGGCGAACGCGTCGGCGATCGACGCGGAGGAACCGGCGGAGAGCAGCGAGGCCAGGTTCTCACCCTCGAAGGTCTCGAAGACCGCTTCGAAGGCCCTCGCCGCGTACTCGTCGACAGCGACCCGGAGCCCGTCCTTGCTGCCGAAGTGATGGACGATCAGCGCCGGGCTCACCCCGGCGGCCTTCGCGATCGTCCGGACGGTCACGGCATCGTGGCCATGCTCGGCGAACAGCCGCAGGGCGGCGTTGCGGATGGTGGCGCGGGCGGTGAGGTCCCCGTCGTCCTCTACTGAACTCACGTTCAGTAGACTAAACGCCTGTTTAGTCCGATGTCAACCACCCGCCGCCGCCGGCGCCGCCCCCCGGTCAGCGTCCGAGCAACTGGTCGCCATACCCACCATCCACTCGGACACAACCAGAGCCCCCCGGTCAGCGTCCGAGTAACTGGTCGCCATACCTACCAGTTACTCGGACACTGGCGAGGGGCCGGGGGCGGGGACGGGGCGGGGGCGCGGGGTCAGCGGAAGGCGGACTCCCCGGTGAGGGTCTGGCCGATGACGAGGGTGTGCATCTCGACGGTCCCCTCGTAGGTGAGGACCGACTCGAGGTTGTTGGCGTGCCGCATGACGGGGTACTCGCCGCTGATCCCGTTGGCGCCGAGGATCGTCCGCGCCGTGCGGCAGATCTCGATGGCCTTGGTGATGTTGTTGTACTTGCCCGACGCTCACCTGCTCCGGCACGCAGGCCGACGGCATCCTTGCGCCGGCCGAGGTGCAGGGCCAGGAGCTGACCGAGCTGGAGCTCGGTCGACATGTGGGCGAGCTTGGCCTGCGTGAGCTGGAACGCCGCGATGGGCCGGCCGAACTGCTCGCGCTCCATCGCGTACCGCCGGGCCGCCTCGAGCGAGGACCGGGCCGCCCCGAGCGAGCCCCAGACGATCCCGTAGCGCGCCTCGGACAGGCAGGACAGCGGGCCCTTGAGCCCGCGCGCCTCAGGCAGCACCGCCGAGGCCGGCAGCCGGACGCCGTCGAGCACCAGCTCGCTCGTCACCGACGCCCGCAGCGACATCTTGTGGTGGATCTCGTTGGCGGAGAACCCTGCCGAGTCCGGTCGGGTACGACGAACCCGCGTATCCCCCCGTGCTCCTCCCCCGCGTTCGCCCAGACGACGGCGACATCGGCGATCGAGCCGTTGGTGATCCACATCTTCGTGCCGCTCGAGCACCCAGTCGTCGCCGTCGCGACGGGCCCGGGTGCGCATCGCCCCGGGATCCGAGCCGTGGTCGGGCTCGGTGAGCCCGAAGCAGCCGAGCGCCTCGCCGGTCGCCATCCGCGGCAGCCACTCCTGCTTCTGCTCCTCGCTGCCCCAGCGGTGGATGGCGTACATCGCGAGCGAGCCCTGCACCGAGACGAGCGAGCGGATGCCGGAGTCCGAGGCCTCGAGCTCGAGGCAGGCGAGCCCGTACTCGACCGACGACATCCCCGCGCACCCGTAGCCCTCCAGGTGCATCCCGAGCAGCCCGACCTTCCCGAACTCCAGGGCCAGCTCGCGGGCCGCCGGCAGGCTCGCCGCGCTCGTACCAGTCGGCGACGTACGGGTCGACGAGGTCGTCGCAGACCTGCCGGACGGCGGCCCGGACGTCCTTCTCGTCCTCGGTGAGCTGGGAGTCGATATCGATGATGTCGAGCGGGTTGGCGCGGGTCGGGGCACTCATCGCGGGGTCACCTTCGATCGGCGGGGCGGGTGTTCGTCGGCAACAACTCATCAGCGGATGGGCTGTTGCCGGTGGCGGTGGCGAGCCAGGACCGGACGGCGTCGTCCTGCTCGCCGAGGGCGGGCGGTGGGCGCCGGGTCCGAGGTCCGGTATGCCGTCCAGCGGACCGGGTGCCGCACCTGTGGCGCGTGGTCGGGCCCGACCGTCGACGAGCGGGTCGAGACCGAGCGAGGTGGCGAGGTCGATGGCCTCGGGGATGGTCTGGACCGGCCCGGCCGGAACCCCGGCCGCGGTGAGCCGCTGCACCCACGAGAGCGGCACCGTCCCGGGCCAGCGCGGCCTCGAGCGTCGTCACCAGCGCCTCCCGCTGCGCGACCCGGGCGGCGTTCGTCGCGAAGTCGGGGTCCTCGGCGAGGTCGGGCATACCGACGACCTCGGCGAGCCGGGCGAACTGGCCGTCGTTGCCGCACGCCACCGCGACGAGCCCGTCGGCGCACCGGAGCGTCTCGTAGGGCGCGATGCTCGGGTGCCGGTTGCCCATCCCGCGCGGGGCGACGCCCGTCTCGAGGGCGGCCTGCCCCTGGTTGACCATCGCGGCGAGCGAGCTGGTGAGGAGGCAGACCTCGATCCGGTCGCCGCGGCCGGTCCGCTCCCGGGCGGACGAGCGCGGCGAGGATGCCGATGACGGCGTCCTTGCCGGTCAGGACGTCGACGAGCGCGACGCCGGCCTTGGTCGGCTCGCCCTCCGGCCCGGTGATGCTCATCAGCCCGCCGAGGGCCTGGACGACGAAGTCGTAGCCGAGCAGGTCGCGCCGCCGCGCCGCTGCCGAAGCCGCTGACCGAGCAGTAGACGACGCGCGGGTTACGTTGTGCGACGACGTCGTAGCCCAGGCCGAGCCGGTCCATCGTGCCGGGCTTGAAGTTCTCGATGACGACGTCGGCGCGGGTGGCGAGCTCGAGCGCCAGGGCCCGGTCGCCGTCGTCGGCGAGGTCGAGCGCCACCGACTCCTTGCCCCGGTTGACCGACTCGAAGTACGTCGTGCGTGTGCGCCGAGCACGGTGGTCCCCACGGCGCGGGTCTCGTCGCCGACCGCCGGGCCGCTCGACCTTGACGACCCGGGCGCCGAGATCGGCGAGGGTCATCGTCGCGAGCGGCCCGGCGAGCACCCGCGAGAAGTCCGCGACGAGCACGCCCGTCCAGCGGCAACGGGCGGTCGGCGTCCTCGCTCATGCCTGCATCATGCCCGCCCGCCCGCGCGTTGGGACAGGGCCGGGTCAGCGAGCCGCCGCCGCGCCGAGCAGGGCGGCGAGCCCGAGGGCGCTGCGCGGGTCGTAGGCCGCGCGCCACAGACCGCCGTGGGCCGCGGCGTACGCCTCGTCCTGCCACGGGTGCTCGTGCGGCGGCAGTGCCGGCGTTGAGGTCGTGGACGAGCAGGGCGGCCATGAGCGTGTTCGACGTCCCGGGCTCGAAGACCTCGATCCCGAACCGGTGCGCACCGGCGTATGCCGCGGCGAGGGCGCGGTTCTTCAGGACCGATCGGGTCCGGGTCGGGGGCGCGACCTTGAGCGACACGGTCGCGCCCTCCGCGAGGGCCGTCGTCGCGCGCCAGCGCTGGATCCGTTTGGCGAGAAGGTAGTTCGGGTCCCTGCTGGAGGACGACGGAGTCGTTGATCCCGGGGTCCTCGCCGGGGACGTAGTTGCGGCGGAGCAGCCGGCCTCCGCTCAGGGTCCGCAGCGGGACGCGGAGCACCTTGCTCGTCCGGCGGTCGGGCGTAGCTCGTCGACCGACGCCGCGACCGCGCTCGGCCGGCACGGCGAAGACGTCGGTCGGCGTCGCGAGGAAGCCGAGGGCCACCTCGCCGTGGGCCGCGGGCCGCGCGGACCGCCTCGGTGAGGGCGTCGACCGCGGCGCTGAGCCGGACGTTGACGGCCCCGTCGGCGTAGACGTAGTTGCCGAGGACGAGCGGGCCGTCGAGCGCCGCGACCCAGGCGGCCGCCCGGGGGAGGTCGTGGATGAGGTCGATCCCGGCCCGGTCGGCGCACCGGTGCCTCCCCGGCGCCGCACCGGCAGGCGCAGCCGACCGGCATACCCGTGGGTCTCACCGAGCAGGCGGGACCACAGGTCCGGGCGGGGCAGGTCGACGGCAGCGACGTGGCGCCCCAGCGCAGCAGTGAGCGCAGCGGCCCCATCTCGGCGGCGGCGCCGAGGACGACGACGGTCCGCCCGTCGAGCCGCAGCCACTCGCGGGTGGTCGACGACCTCGCCGACGGCCTCGCGCAGGGTGGGCTCGACGACGCCGGCCGCCACCCACGCGTCGAGCCGCCGTCGCAGGTCGTCGCCGCACGAGCCGGCGCGCCGTGGTAGGGCACGACGAGCGCCGGTCTCGCGCTCGCCGCGACCCTCGACGACCTCGGTCCCGAGCGGGTCCGCCACCGGCGGCGCCGGCGGCGTCGACCAGTGGCCGCTCCGCCTGCCCTCGCCGTCGGACAGCGCATCCGGGCGTGGACCGAGGCCAGGCCGTCGGCCGGCGATCCGGCGGGCGGCGTCGGCGCGAGGTCAGCCCGGCCTCGACGAGCCGGCGGAAGTGCGGGAGGTAGCCCTGCCGCCAGCTCGTCTCGCGGGATGCCGCCGCCGACCCGACGGGGTCGGCCGCGGCGAGCGCGTCGACGACGACGGCCCGGCCGGTCGCCGACGTGCTGCGCCGGCCGTCGACGACTCGGGAAGACGACCCCGGCCGGTCCCGCCGTCCGGCACCTCGCCCCTCAGCCCCAGACCAGGGCCTGAGCCGGGTCGTGGAGCAGCGCCGCGACGTCGGCGAGGTAGCGGCTGCCCAGCTCGCCGTCGACGAGCCGGTGGTCGAACGACAGCGCCAGCTGGGTGACCCAGCGCGGCTCGATCCGCTCCGCGCCCGTCGGCGTCCTCGACGACCCACGGCATCCGCCGGACCGTCCCGAACGACATGATCGCCGACTCGCCGGGGTTGATGATCGGGGTGCCGCCGTCGATGCCGAAGACGCCGATGTTCGTGATCGTGATCGTCCCGCCGCTCAGCTGGGCCAGGGCCGCCCGGCCCTCACGCGCGGTGGCGGTGAGCGTCTCGATGGCGATGGCGAGCTCGCGCAGGGTGAGCCGGTCGGCATCCTTGATGTTCGGGACGATCAAGCCCGCGCGGGGTCGCGGCCGCGATGCCGAGGTTGACGTAGTGCTTGACGACGATCTCCTGGGCCGCCTCGTCCCACACCGCGTTGACGCCGGGGTTGCGGCGCATCGCCACGCACATCGCCTTGGCGAGGACGAGCAGCGGGGTGACCTTGACGTCGGCGAACTCGCGGTCCCTCTTCAGACGCGCGACGAGGTCCATCGTCGCCGTGACGTCGACGCTGACCCACTCGGTGACGTGCGGCGCGGTGAACGCCGACTCGACCATGGCCGGCGGCGGTGAGCCGGCGGACGCCCTTGATCGGGATCCGCTCCTCACGGGCGGTCGGCGCGACCGGCGATGCCGCGGACACGCGTCCGGTATGCCGTGGGCGTGCGCCAGCGGCTGCCGGGCCGGGCTCGCGACCGGCGCCTGGGCGACGAGGGCGTCGCGGACGTCGGCCTCGGAGACGGTGCCGCCGGGGCCGGTCGGCGTGACGGTGGCCAGGTCGACGCCGAGGTCCTTGGCGAGCCCGCGGACCGGCGGCTTGGCGAGGACGGGAACGTGCTCGACCACGGCCCCGTGGGGCTGGGCGAGCTCGGCGACCGGCCGGACGTCGCGCGGGACGTCCGGGGCGTGGGCGGCGACGAGGCCCCCGACCCGGGCCGACGCCTCGGGGTCGACGTGTGGGCCGGGGGGAGCGGCGATGGTGCGCAGCAGGACGTCCTTGCGCCGGGGTCGGCGCTTCGGCCTCACCGGTCTTGACGCCGTAGCCGACGAGGACGGCCGTGCGGCCGGAGCCCCCGTCGTCGGCCGGGCCCGCCGACGCGGCGCCGTTGCCGGCGCCTGCGCTCGGTGCGCTCGGCGGCGCCTCGACGGGGGCCGACCCGTCCCCAGCGGGCGCGGCGGCGTCGCGCCCCGCGGGAACGGGGGTGTCGATGGCGATGATCGGGGGTGCCGACCTCGACGAGGGCGCCCTCGTCGACGAGCAGGCCGGTGACGGTGCCGGCATACGGGGTGGGGAGCTCGACGAGCGACTTGGCGGTCTCGACCTCGACGACGACGTCGTTGACCGCGACGGTGTCGCCGACGGCCACCCGCCAGGAGACGATCTCGGCCTCGGTCAGCCCCTCGCCCGGGTCCGGCAGGCGGAACTCGCGAACGGTCATCAGAACCCCACCACCTTGTCGATGCCGTCGAGGATCCGGTCCAGGTCCGGCAGGAAGTCGTCCTCGAGCCGGCTCGGGGGGTACGGGACGTTGTAGCCGCCGACGCGCAGGCACGGGCGCCTGGAGGGAGTAGAAGCACTCCTGGGTGATCTGCGCGGCGAGCTCGGCGCCCATCCCGAGGAAGGTCGACGCCTCGTGGACGACCAGGACCCGGCCGGTCTTGCGCACGGAGGTGAAGATCGTCTCGGTGTCCAGGGGCGAGAGCGAGCGAAGGTCGATGACCTCGACGCTGCGCCCCTCCTCCTCGGCGGCCTGGGCGGCCTGCAGGCTGGAGCGGACCATCGGGCCGTAGGCGAGGACCGTCACGTCGGCGCCGGGTCGGACGACGGCCGCATCCGACAGTCCCGAGCGTGGCCTCGGGACCGACCTCGCCCTTGTCCCAGTAGCGCCGCTTGGGCTCGTAGAAGACGACGGGGTCGTCGGTCTCGACGGCCTGCTGGATCATCCAGTGGGCGTCGTGGGGGTTGCTGCAGCTGACCACGCGCAGGCCGGCGGTGTGGGCGAAGTACGCCTCGTTGGACTCGCTGTGGTGCTCGACCGCGCCGATGCCGCCGCCGAAGGGGATGCGGATGACGAGAGGCATCCTCACGTGCCCGAGAGAGCGGGAGTGGAGCTTGGCGACCTGGCTGACGA
Source organism: uncultured Actinomycetota bacterium (assembly GCA_963800435.1). Lineage (GTDB taxonomy): Bacteria > Actinomycetota > Actinomycetes > Actinomycetales > Dermatophilaceae > CAVSJJ01. The sequence continues at coordinate 196,372 of CAWDBE010000007.1, read as the reverse complement.
TGTGGTCGAACGCGGGGTAGACGAACCCGTCGAACTGGATCTCGACGACCGGGCGGTACCCGCGCAGCGCCATCCCGATGGCCGTGCCGAGGATGCCCGCCTCGGCCAGCGGGGTGTCGATGACCCGCTCCTCCCCGAAGTCCTTCTGCAGGCCGTCGGTCACCCGGAAGACGCCGCCGAGCCGGCCGATGTCCTCACCCATGAGGATGACCTTGGGGTCCTTCTCCATCGCGGCGCGAAGCCCGCCCGTGATGGCCTTGGCCATCGTCGTCGTCGTCGGCCGGCGCCGCAGCCGTGGCCGGCGTCGTCCCGCTGGTCTGGCTCATCGTCAGTTCCCCCCGTCTGCGAACCCGGCCTGGTAGGCGAGGTACTCGGCCCGCTCCCGCTCGATGACCGGGTGCGGCTCGGCGAAGACGTAGTCGAACATCGCGGTCCCCGCGGGGTCGGGCATCGCCAGGCACCGCTCACGCACCGAGGCGCCGAGCGCGTCGCCCTCCGCGGTCACCGCGTCGATGAACGCCCGGTCGGCCTTGCCCTCGTGCATGAGCCACACCTTGAGCCGCTCGATCGGGTCGCGATGCTTCCACACCTCGACCTCAGCGGAGACGCGGTAGCGGGTCGGGTCGTCGGAGGTCGTGTGCGCGCCCATCCGGTAGGTGAAGGCCTCGACGAAGCTCGGCCCCTCGCCGGCCCGGGCCGAGTCGAGGGCGCGGGTGGTCACGGCATACACCGCCAGGACGTCGTTGCCGTCGACCCGGATGCCGGGCAGGCCGAACCCGCTGGCCCGCTGGTACAGCGGCACGCGGGTCTGCTTCTCGTTGGGCTCGGAGATCGCCCACTGGTTGTTCTGGCAGAAGAAGACGACCGGGGAGTTGTTGACCGCGGCGAAGACGAGGGCCTCGCTGACGTCGCCCTGGCTCGTCGCACCGTCGCCGAAGTAGGCGATGACGGCGGTGTCGCGGTCGGGGTCCCCGGTGCCGACGTTGCCGTCGCGCTGGACGCCCATGGCGTAGCCCGTCGCGTGCAGCGTCTGCGCCCCGATGATGATCGTGTAGAGGTGGAAGTTGTGCTCCCTGGGGTCCCACCCGCCGTGGTTGACCCCGCGGAACATGCCGAGCAGGTTGACCGGGTCGACCCCGCGGCACCAGGCGACGCCGTGCTCGCGGTAGGTCGGGAAGGCGAAGTCCTGCGGGCGCATCGCGCGCCCGGAGCCGATCTGGGCGGCCTCCTGGCCGAGCAGCGAGGCCCACAGCCCGAGCTCGCCCTGGCGCTGCAGCGAGGTCGCCTCGGTGTCGAAGCGCCGCGTCAGGACGAGGTCACGGTAGAGGCCGCGCAGGTCCTCGTCGCTCAACCGGTCGATGATCGGGTCGAGGTCGGGGTTGGGGACGCGCTCGCCCTCGGGAGTCAGCGCCTGGATCATGTCAGGGCCGCCGTCCGCTGCGGGCCGGTGCTGGGCCACCGCACGGTCGGGCTGGCCGGCCGTCGACTCGTGGTGGTCCACGCCCGGCGTCGGGGCGGGCGCGACGTCGTTGTCGCTCACGTGCACTCCTTCTCGCGGGACCGATGGTGACGGGCCCGGTTCGGGCCGCCGTCGGGCGGGCAGAGTGTGCGCGCGCTCGGGCAGCAGGTGTCGGCGCCGGCGGCCGGGGGTGTGGTCACCGTCACAGGACGTTTGCAGTCCCAAACGTACCCCGCCCCACGGGGGAATCTCACCGCAGTGGGTGCGATCGGCCCTTCCCCGGCGCCGGCGCCGACATGCCGGGGGCCGTCGCCCGGTATGCCGCCTGCGCGGCATACGGTGTGGTCCGACAGCTCCCGGAGGCCCACCATGACGGCACCACGACACGCCATCGTCGTCGCCGGCGCCCTCGGCGTCGTGCTGCTCTCGGGGTGCGCGGGGGGCGGGTCCACCCCTGGCGGCCCGACGTCCACCGCATCGTCCGCTGCGTCGGCCGGCTCGGCCACGCCGAGCCCGAGCCCCTCGACGGCGCGGAGGAAGGCCACCGACCCCACCCCGACCACGGGCGCCGGGTCGAGCCGGCACCCGACGCGCACCACGGCGGTCCTACAGCCCACGGCGCCGGTCGAGGGCGAGCGGATGACCGTCCAGGGGACGGTGAGCGCGCAGGTCGGGGCCTGCCTGCTGTTCACCCCGGGCGACATGGCGACGTCGTGGGTGCTCGTCGGCACGGTGGCCGGCCTCGCCCCGGGCGACCGGGTCGAGGTCAGCGGCACCCTGGGGAGCGCCCGGCTGGACGGCTGCGGCCAGGGGCCGCCCTTCCAGGTCCTCGCCCACCGGGCGGCACGCTGAGCCACCCCGCCGGTGGGGCGACACCGTCAGTTGACCTGCCGCTCTCGGCCCTCCCAGTAGGGCGCCCGCAGCTTGAACTTCTGCAGCTTGCCGGTTGCCGTGCGGGCGAGCTCGTCACGGATCTCCACCGAGGTCGGCGCCTTGAAGCCGGCCGCCCGCTCCTTGCACCAGGCGACGATCTCGGCCTCGGTCACCTCGAGCTCCGGGGGCGAGCACGACCAGGGCCTTGATGGTCTCCCCCCACTTCTCGTCGGGCACCCCGATGACGGCGACCTCGGTCACCGCCGGGTGGGAGAAGATGACGTCCTCGACCTCGACCGAGGAGACGTTCTCGCCGCCGGTGATGATGACGTCCTTCTTCCGGTCCGAGATCGTCAGGTAGCCGTCCTCGCCGATCACCCCGCCGTCACCGGTGTGGAACCAGCCGTCGTCGAGGGCCCGCGCGGTCTCCTCCGGCTGCTCCCAGTAGCCCTCGAGGACGACGTTCGACCGGGCCAGCACCTCGCCCGACTCGTCGGTCCGCAGCCGCACCCCGAGCGCCGGCTGGCCCGCCCGCATGAGCTTGGTGGCCTTCTCCTCGAGCGGCAGGTCGTCCCACTCGGAGCGGGCCCGGTTGACCGTGAGCAGCGGCGAGGTCTCGGTGAGGCCATAGATCTGGATGAACTCCCAGCCGAGCTCGTGCTCGACCCGGGCGATCGTCTTCGACGGCGGCGGCGCGCCCGCCACGATGATGCGGACCGTGTCGCGGCCGGGGATCTCGCCCTCCCAGGACCCCGCGGCCTCGAGAACCGCAGCGACGACCGCCGGGGCGGCGCACATGAGGGTGACGCCGTACTTCTCCACCCGGCGCAGGATCTCGGCGCCGTCGACCTTGCGTAGCACGACCTGGGGGACGCCGAGGCCGGTCGTCACGAACGGCATGCCCCAGCCGTTCGCGTGGAACATCGGCAGCGTGTGGAGGTAGACGTCGCGGTCGGTCACGCCCGCGTGCAGCCCGAACGTCACCGCGTTGACCCAGAGGTTGCGGTGGGTGATCTGGACGCCCTTGGGGCGGGCGGTCGTGCCCGAGGTGTAGTTGATGCACGCCGTGGCGTTCTCGTCGGGCTCCCACGGCTGGGGGGCGGCGCCCTCCGGCGCGAAGAGCGCCTCGTCGTCGCCGAGGACGATCCGGTGCTCGACGGTGACGCCGGCGAGCATGGTGTCGAGCTCGGGGTCGACGAGGAGGACCCGGGCACCGGAGTGCTGCACGATGAACGACACCTCGTCGGGACGCAGCCGGAAGTTGACCGGCACCAGCACCCGCCCGTAGCCCGCCACCCCGAAGAAGGACACGAGCAGCCGGGCCGAGTTGTGCGACACGATCGCCACCCGGTCGCCCGGCGCGATGCCGAGCTCGTCGAGCCGCGCGGCCTGACGGGCCGCGAGCGCCGCCACCTCGGCATACGTCAGCTCGCCGAGCGGGGCTGCGGGCTGGTCGGACTCGTCGATGACACCGACCCGGTCACCGTAGACGGCGACCGCGCGGTCGGAGAAGTCCGAGACGCTCATCGGGACGAACATGGGCACACCTCTTCCTGGGCAACGATGGACAGACTCTAGGCCGAGCACCTGCCGGGGCGGCTGGGACGGCGCTGAGGTCTTTCGGCGGGCACCGCCGGACGTCAGCGGGACCGGTATGCGGCCGCGACCTCGATGAGGCGGTCGTTGGCCTCCCGCTCCGCGACCGTGGCGCGCACGCCGTCGGCGCCGTAGGGGCGGACCGTGAGCCCCGCCTCGTCGCAGAACGCGGCGAACTCGGCCGTCTCGTCGCCGAGGCCGAACCAGACGAAGTTCGCCTGGGAGTCGGGGATGTCCCAGCCCTGCTCGCGCAGGGCCCCGACGACGCGCTCCCGCTCGGCGACGAGCTCCTTGACCCGCACGAGGAGCTCCTCCTCGGCATCGAGGGAGGCCACCGCGGCCGCCTGGGCGAGCGCGTTGACCCCGAACGGGATCGCCGTCTTGCGCAGGGCCGTCGCGATGGCCTCGTGGGCGACGGCGTAGCCGACCCGCAGGCCCGCGAGCCCGTAGGCCTTGGAGAAGGTGCGCAGGACGACGACGTTGTCCCGGCGCTGCTGCAGCGCCAGGCAGTCCGGTGCGTCATCGGCGGTGACGAACTCCAGGTAGGCCTCGTCGAGCACGACGAGGACGTCTCGCGGCACGGCGTCGAGGAAGCGCTCGAGCTCGGCGGCGACGACCGCCGGGCCGGTCGGGTTGTTGGGGGTGCACACGAGCACCACCCGGGTGCGGTCGGTGACGGCCGCGGCCATCGCGTCGAGGTCATGGCGGCCGTCGGCGGTGAGCGGAACCTGCACCGGCGACGCTGCGGCGAGGGAGGTGAGGATGGGGTAGGCCTCGAACGAGCGCCACGCGTAGACGACCTCGTCGCCGGGGTCGCACACTGCCGCGATCACCTGGCCGAGCACGCCGACGCTGCCCGGGCCCGTGGCGATGTGGCTCGCGGGGACGCCCAACCGGTTCGCCAGCGCGTCGGTGAGCGCCGTGACGGCCATGTCCGGGTAGCGGTTCATCGAGCCGGCCGCCTCGCGGACCACGTCGAGTATGCCGGGCAGCGGCGGGTAGGGGTTCTCGTTGCTGCTGATCTTGAAGGTGCTCACGCCCGGACGTGCCGACGCCGGCCGGCCCGGCGCGTAGGCGGGGACCGCGTCGAGGGCGGCGCGCAGCCGGACCGGCGAGGGTTCGCTCATGCCCGTCACTGTATGCCGCGCAGATGCCGCCGGCTCCGGCCGGACGGGCCCGGCAACCGCGGCGCGCGGCATACCCGTGCAACGATGTCGGCATGAAGCGCTTGCTCATCCGGATCGGCATCAACGCGGTGGCGCTGTGGGTCGCCGCCCTCGTCGTCAGCGGGGTCGACCTCGCCGACTCGACGAAGTCGTGGACCTCCAAGGTCGTGACGATCGTCCTCGTGGCGCTCATCTTCGGCGTCGTCAACGCGGTGATCCGCCCGATCGTGAAGTTCTTCTCCTTCCCGTTCATGGTGGTGACCCTGGGGCTGTTCACCTTCATCGTCAACGCGTTGATGCTCGAGATCACGGCGTGGATCTCGGGCCCCCTCGGCCTGTCGTTCACGATCGACAAGTTCTTGTGGTCGGCCGTGTTCGCGGCGGTCGTGATCACCCTCGTGTCCTGGGCGCTCAGCCTCGTCCTTCCCGACGACGACTGACGCCCGGAGCGCGCACCGACGGCGCCGAGCGTCCCGACGCCACCGCCTGCTCGGCGGCCGGCTCCCTCAGCCCTTGGTCGACCCCAGCGTCAGGCCCGCCACGAACTGCTTCTGTAACAGGAAGAAGATCACCAGGACCGGGATGGCGATGATCACCGACCCGGCCGCAACGAGGTTGAGGTCGGTGAAGAACTGGCCACGCAGGTTGTTCAGCGAGCTCGTCACCGGGAACTTCGACCCGGACTGGACCAGGACGGTGGCCCAGAAGAACTCGTTGTAGATCCAGGTCACCTCGAGCACCGCCAGGGCCGCCATCGGGGGCCGGCACAGCGGCAGGGTGAGCTGCCAGAACTGCCGCCACACGCTCGCGCCATCGACCATCCCGGACTCGTAGAGCTCCTTGGGCAGCGTCTTCATGTAGTTGCTGAGGACGAAGGTGCAGAACCCGGTCTGGAACGCGGTGTTGACGAGGATGAGGCCCCAGTAGCTGTCCAGCAGGATGCCCGAGTCGCTCATCCAGGTCGGCAGCGGGATGGCGCGGTAGAGCCGGAACAGCGGGATGAGCAGCGACTGCTGGGGGAGCAGGTTGGCGGCCGTGAACAGGCCCAGCATGGCGATGTTGAACTTGAAGCTGAACCGGGCGAGCACGAAGGCGACGCACGAGGAGAGGAACAGGGTGAACACCACCGCCGGCACGGTGATGTAGACCGAGTTGAGGAAGTGCGTGGTGAAGTCACCCTGCTCCCACGCGTTCTTGTAGTTGTCCAGCGTCCACCCGCCGAGCGAGACGTAGCCGTGGATCGAGGTGTAGGCGTAGTCGCGGAAGGAGTTGAGCACCGCCCAGGCGATCGGGAAGAGCCAGGCGAGGGCGATGATGGCGAGGAACAGGTGCAGGACGAGCCGGACCGGGGTGATCCTGCGTCGGCGCTTGGGGGCGACCGTCCGGGTCTCGGTCTGCTCCACGGTGACGGCGGCCATCACTTGTCCTCCCGCAGCACGGTGACCAGGTAGATCGAGATGAACACGACGGAGACGGCGAGCATGAACGTCGCCAGGGCGGAGCCGAAGCCGATCCGGCTGGCCTCGCCGACGACGTTCTGGGTCACCAGGGCGGAGATGAGCTCCAGGCCGTTGCGGCCCTTGTTGATCACCCAGACCAGGTCGAACGCTCGTAGCGCCTCGATGACGGTGATCACCAGGACGATGACGTTGATCGGGCGCATGACGGGGAAGACGATCCGGAAGAACGTCTGCACCTGGGTGGCGCCGTCGACGGTGGCCGCCTCGCGCAGGGTGGGGTCGACGCCCTTCAACCCGGCGAGGTAGAGCAGCATGATGTACCCGACATGGCGCCAGCTGGCCGCCACCAGCACGGCCCAGATGTTGACCGAGGGGTCGCCGTACCAGTCGATCTTGGTCCCGAGGACGGCGTTGAGCAGCCCTTGGTCGCGGGAGTAGAACAGCTGCCAGATGAACCCGACGAGGGCCAGGGAGAGCACGACCGGCAGGTAGATCGACGTCTGGTAGATCCGGCTTCCCTTGATCTCCTTGTCGAGCAGGACCGCGAGGAACATCCCGAACGGCGTCGCCACGAAGAACAGCACGGCGAGCCACAGCAGGTTGTGCTGGACGGCCGGAACGAACGGCGGGTAGATCGTGACGACGTTCTCGTAGTTGGTCGTCCCCACCCACTTGATGGTGTCGAGCCCGCCGATGCCGTTCCAGCTGGTGAAGGAGAGCAGCACCGTGGCGATGGCAGGCAGCCATACCAGGATGAGGACGAGCAGCAGCGGGATGGCGACCATGAGCGCCACGACGATCCGGTCACGCGTCGTGAACTGGCGCAGGTGGCTGCCCGGCCCGCCCTGGTCGGGTCGGCGGGCGCCGCCGCCGAGGCCTCGGCAGAGATCACCGGCTGGTTCGGTCTCGGCATCGAGGCCCCTCTCCGTGTCCGCCGGCGGCCGGGCCGGTTGGCGCCACCCGGCTCAGCCGCTGGCTTCGAGCACTTGGGGCCAACGCTAGCGATGCCGGCCCCGCTGTGGGGACGGGCAGCACGCCGATCGGCGTGCTGCCCGTCGTCGCGACCCTCACACGAAGATGGACTTCGCCTGGGCCTCGATGCTGTTGCACAGACCGTCGACGTCCGACGGCTTGCCGATGAACGTCTGGATGGCGGGGATCATCACCGTGGACGCGAAGTCGGGGCGCGTGTCGCGGTCCATGAACTGGGCGATGTTCTTCGCCGACCCGATGAGCTCGGCCGACTTCTTCTGCACGTCGTTGTAGAACGAGGTGTCGGCGTTGGTGTTGGCGAGCACGTCCGAGGTGTCGGTCTTGCCGTAGTGTCTCCGCCTCCGGCGTGCCGAGGTAGGCCAGGAAGTCCTTGGCCGCGGCCTCGTTGGTCGGCTTCTTCGCCATCATGAAGCCGTCGATGGGGGCGTCGAGGGCGTCGGACCCGATCGTCGAGTCGATCTCCGGGAAGGTGAAGAAGTCCAGGTCCTTGCCCTGGTCGACCTGCTGGGACACGAAGGAGCCGAGGAGGTACATCCCGGCCTTCCTCTGCTGGAGGGACTGCGCGGCCTCCTGCCAGGTGCGGCCCAGCGACGCGGGCTGGTGCAGCGGCAGCAGCTCGGCCCAGGTGGAGAAGACCTGCTTGACCTTGGGGTCGTTCCAGGCGTGCTTGTGCGCCATCAGGTCGATGTGGAACTGGAAGCCGTTGATCCGCATGTTGAGGATGTCGAAGCTGCCCATCGCCGGCCAGCCGTCCTTGTCGCCGAACGCGATGGGGATCAGGCCGTCCTTCTTCATCTGGGCGCCGAGCGTCTTCATCTCGTCCAGCGTCTTGGGGGCGGTGTAGCCGTACTTGGCGAACACCGACGGCCGGTAGAAGACGGCCCACGGGTAGTTGTAGAGCGGGACGAAGTACTGCTTGCCGTCGTCGCCGGTCGATGCCGTCTTGAACGCGTCGCTGAAGCCGGTGAACTTGCTCCACACGTCGCTGATGTCGCCCGCCAGGCCCTGGGAGGCGAAGAAGCGCATCCGGTAGCCGGCGAACCAGGTGAACACGTCGTCGGGCTTGCCCTGGAGGTAGTTGTTGATGTTCTCCTGGAAGGTGTTGTGGTCGACCGTGTTCATCTTGATCGTCACGGCGCTCATCTTGGCGTGGTACGCGTCGGCGACGGCCTGCATCGCGCCCTTGGGGATGGCGTCGGAGTAGTTGGAGCCGACGCTCAGCGTGCCGGTCGGCGCACCGCCACCGGAGGTGCCGGCCGAGCTGCCCCCACCGCACGCCGCGAGCAGGGCAGGGAGGCCGAGGGCGGCACCAGCAGCCATCGCCCCCTTGATGACCGTGCGACGCCCGACATCGGCGCCTGCCACGGATGGAGGGACGAGACGGGCGAGATACTCCGCCTCGGACTGGGGACGGGACATGGCATCCTCCTTTGGCGCTTCGCTGCGCCTTGCTTGTCGAGAGCGAACAGAACTGAACGCAATCTCACAGGATGCCGCAAGCATACGACCCAGTCCGGTCTTGTCAATACGCCGGTGCAGGCTGTGACCAAATCGCGTCAAAGTCGCCTGCGCAGCGCACTTCCGGGAGGGCGGACCGCCCAGCCGCCGGCCCGAGGCACGCTCGGCGCGCTCCGAGGCCGGTCAGGAACCAACACCCGAGCCCGCTCAATCATGGTGGAATATGTTGACTTTGGCGGGACACCGGTCCACCCTTCGAGGGTGACCATCGACGCTCATGCTGCCCCTGGCTCAGCCGATACCCCGCGGGGCTGGCCGATGCGTGGGATGGGCCTGGGCGGCGACTACAACCCCGAGCAGTGGCCCGAGGAGGTCTGGGCCGAGGATGTCCGGCTCATGCAGGAGGCGGGTGTCACGTTCGCCACCGTCGGGGTCTTCTCGTGGGCCCTGCTCGAGCCCGAGCAGGGCCGGTTCGAGTTCGGCTGGCTGGACCGCGTCATGGACCTGCTCCACGAGGGAGGGATCGCCGTCGACCTGGCGACCGCGACCGCCTCACCCCCACCCTGGCTGTCGCGCGCCTACCCCGAGACGCTCCCCGTCGACCGCGAGGGCCGACGGATGTGGCCGGGCGGCCGACAGGCCTGGTGCCCCAGCTCCGCCACCTTCCGCGACCTCGCTCTCACGCTCGTCGAGAAGATGGCCGCCCGGTATGCCGACCACCCTGCCCTGACCATGTGGCATGTGTCGAACGAGCTCGGCTGCCACAACGTGCACTGCTACTGCGACGTCTCGGCCGCGGCGTTCCGGCGGTGGCTGGCGCGCCGCTACGGCGACGTCGAGACGCTCAACGAGGCCTGGGGCACGACGTTCTGGAGCCAGCACTACGCGGACCTCGACGAGGTCCTCCCGCCGCGGATCGGCACGGCGATCCCCAACCCCACCCAGCAGCTGGACTACGCCAGGTTCAGCTCCGACGAGCTGCTCGCCTACTACCGCGCCGAACGCGACGTCCTTCACCGGGCCACCCCGCAGGTCCCGGTCACCACCAACTTCATGGTGATGGACCACACGACGGGCATGGACTACTGGTCGTGGGCGCCCGAGATGGACCTCGTCTCGCAGGACCACTACGTCGACCACCGGGTTGGCGACCCGGTCCACGAGCTCGCCTTCTCGGGAGACCTCGTCCGCGGCCTCAGCGGCGGCGGCCCCTGGTTCCTCATGGAGCACTCGACCAGCGCCGTCAACTGGCAGCAGGTCAACCTCGCCAAGCAGCCGGGCGAGCTGCTGCGCACCAGCCTGGCTCATGTCGCCCGTGGGGCCGACGCGGTGGGCTACTTCCAGTGGCGAGCCAGCCGCGCCGGTGCCGAGAAGTACCACTCCGCGCTCGTCCCGCACGCGGGCACCGACACGAAGGTGTGGCGAGAGGTCTGCCGGCTCGGCGGCATACTCGAGCGCGCCTCGGACCTGGCCGGGACCCGGGTCGAGCCCGCCCGGGTCGCCATGATCTTCGACTGGTCGGCTCGGTGGGCGGCCGACCTGGACAGCCACCCCTCCCGGCTCGTCCGCTACCTGGACCAGCCCGAGGCCCTGCACCGGGCGCTGTGGAGCCGCGGGGTCGCCGTCGACTTCGTCCGGCCGGGCCAGGACCTGTCCCCGTTCGACATCGTTCTCGTCCCGTCGCTCTACCTCGTCGACGACCAGGCGGCCGAGACGGTCCGCCGCTTCGCCGCCGCCGGAGGACATGTCGTCGTCACCTACTTCTCGGGGATCGTCGACGAACACGACCACATCCGGCTCGGTGGCTACCCGGGCGCCTTCCGCGACCTCCTCGGCATCAGCACCGAGGAGTTCTTCCCGCTGCGCGCCGGGGAGTCGGTGCGGCTGGAGCCGTCGGCCGACGGGTCGGACGCCGGGCCGGGCGCCGCGGGCTGGACCGCAACGGTGTGGACCGAGCTCACCCACCTGCGCGGCGCCGAGGCGGTGGCGGTGTATGCCGACGGCCCCGTCGCGGGGCACCCCGCCGTGACCCGCCACCGGGCCGGCGAGGGGTTCGCGTGGTACGTCGGGACCGCCCTCGACGAGGATGCGCTCTCCGCGCTGCTCGGCCACATCGCCGACGAGGCGGGCGTGCGGCCACTGGTGCCCGCGCCGCCGGGGGTCGAGGTCGTGCGGCGCCGGGGTGCGGACCGGTCCTTCCTCGTCGTCCTCAACCACACGGGGGCCGCCGTCGACATCGCGGCCCAGGGCGTCGACCTCGTGTCCGAGGTCGCGGTCTCGGGCAGCCTGCGGGTGCCCCCGGGCGGGTGTGCCCTGATCCGAGAGCGGGCCTGACCTTGTTCGCCCAGCAGCGTCACGCACGGATCCTCGACGAGGTGCGGGCCACCGGCGCCGTGCGGGTCAGCGACCTCGTCGAGGAGCTGGGTGTCTCGGACATGACGGTTCGCCGTGACATCAGCCACCTGGCCCGCAAGGGCCTGGTCGCCCGGGTCCACGGCGGTGCCACCGCCATCACCGGACGCAGCGCGGAGGAGCCCGCCTTCGCGGTGAAGTCGGGGCTGCAGACCACGGAGAAGGCCGGCATCGCCGCGGCCGCCGCGGACCTCGTCGCGCCCGGCGACTCCGTCGCGCTGTCAGCGGGGACGACGACCTATGCCGTCGCCCTCGAGCTGCGGCGGGTCCCCGACCTCACCGTCGTCACGAACTCCCTCCCGGTGGGGGACTCGATGAACTCGATGCCCCGGGCGGACCGCACCGTCATTCTCACCGGCGGGATCCGCACACCGTCCGACGCACTCGTGGGTCCGGTGGCCGTCGCCACCTTGCGCTCCCTCCACGTCGACTGGCTGTTCCTCGGGGTGCACGGTTTCGACGAGCGAGCGGGCTTCACGACCCCCAACCTCGTGGAGTCCGAGACCAACCGGGCCCTCATCGCCTCGGCCCGTCAGACCGTCGTCGTGGCGGACAGCACCAAGTGGGGCGTCGTGGGCCTCAGCTCGATGGCGCGGCTCGGCGAGGTCGACGTGCTCGTCACGGATGACGGCCTGGACCTCGACGCACAGCGCGGGCTGAGGACCAAGGTGCGCCAGCTCATCCTGGTCCCGCGCCAGGGCACCGGGGACCCGACGCAGGACGCAGGCGCGCCCGGTCCCCCGGCCGCCCGCGCGAAGGGAGCGCTGTGACGACGGCGGGGACGACGGGAGTATCGGTCCGGCGGACCCGGGGCCGGCTCGCCGACGGGCGCGAGATCATCTACTTCGACGACTCCGAGCCCTACGTCAGCGGTGCGGTGGAGCGCGTGGTTCCCGATACCCGGGACCTGCCGCCGTCGACGGGTGACTCGGTGATGCGCCGCGACCCCATGACCGGGGAGTGGGTCGTGATCGCCTCGTACCGCAACACGCGAACCTTCCTGCCTCCCACCGACGAGTGCCCCCTGTGCCCCACCGGCCACGGGCGCGCTCCGTCCGAGGTGCCGGCGGCCGACTACGACGTCGTCGCCTTCGAGAACCGCTTCCCGTCCCTGTCGACGCGGGCGTCCGGGACCGCCCCGCTGGTCGACGACGACAAGCTCTGGCCACAGGCACCGGGCAACGGCCGGTGCGAGGTGGTGTGCTTCACCTCCGACCACACCGCGGCGTTCTCCACGCTGGGCCCACGCAGGGTCCGCACCGTCGTGGAGGCGTGGGCCGACCGGACGGCTGAGCTCTCGCAGCTCCCGGGGGTTCGTGAGGTGTTCTGCTTCGAGAACCGGGGCCAGGAGATCGGCGTGACCCTGCACCACCCCCATGGGCAGATCTACGCCTACCCGTTCGTCACGCCCCGCACCCAGGCCCTCCTGCGGCAGGCGGCCGAGTACCGCTCCGCCACCGGAGGCAACCTGCTTCGCGACCTGCTCGACGCCGAGCGCCGGGCCGGCAGCCGGGTGGTCCTGCGCGGCCAGCACTGGACGGCCTACGTTCCGGCAGCCGCTCGGTGGCCGGTGGAGGTGCATCTCGCCCCCCACCGGGACGTGCCGGACCTGCCTGCCCTGACGAACGACGAGCGCGACGAGCTGGCCGAGGTCTACCTCGAGCTGCTGCGGCGGGCGGACCGCTACTACGACGGCGTGAGCGCCCTGCCCTACATCGCGGGCTGGCACCAGGCGCCCATCGGCCCGGGGCGCGACCTCGCGCGGCTCCAGCTCCAGCTCTTCTCCGTCCTGCGCTCCCCCGGCAAGCTGAAGTACCTGGCCGGGTCGGAGTCCGGTGCAGGCGTCTGGGTGAACGACGCCCGGCCCGAGGCGATCGCCGCGCGCCTGCGCGAGGTGGCCTCGTGACGCCGGCCCCGGGGGCTGCGGTGCAGCGACACCGGGGCAGGGCTGGCGGCCGCGGTGGGTGTGCGGCCCGGTCGCGGCGGACGGAGCACTGCGGGGGCCGACGGGACGGCATACGGTAACCGCATGCGCGTCCTCGTCTCCGGCGGTGCCGGCTACATCGGGTCCCACACCGTCGTCCAGCTCGTCGAGGCCGGGCACGAGGTCGTGGTCGTCGACAGCTTCGCGAACTCCAAGCCGACGGTCATGGGCCGGGTCGAGGCCCTGACCGGGCGGCCCGTCGAGGTGATCAGCTTCGACCTCACCGACCAGGACAAGACCGAGCATCTCTTCGCCGCCGAGCGCATCGATGCCGTCGTCCACTTCGCCGGGTTCAAGGCGGTCGGTGAGAGCGTCGAGAAGCCCCTGGAGTACTACGAGAACAACCTCGGCACGACCTTCTCCCTCGTCCGGGCGATGCGCCGGCACGGCGTGCGCAGGCTCGTCTTCTCGTCCTCGGCGACGGTCTACGGCGCGGACGCACCGGTGCCGATGCACGAGGACCTTCCGACGTCGGCGACCAACCCCTACGGCTGGACCAAGGTGATGCAGGAGCAGATCCTGCGCGATGTCGCTGCCGCCGACCCCACCTGGCGGGTGGCCCTGCTGCGCTACTTCAACCCGGTGGGCTCACACCCGTCGGGCACGATGGGCGAGGACCCGCAGGGCACGCCCAACAACCTCATGCCCTTCGTCGCCCAGGTCGCGGTGGGCCGGCTGGAACGGCTGCAGGTGTTCGGCGACGACTACCCGACGCCCGACGGCACCGGGGTGCGCGACTACATCCACGTCGAGGACCTCGCCGCCGGCCACGTCGCGGCGCTGGCCCGGCTCGTCACGACCGACCGGCCCGTCTCGACGTGGAACCTCGGCACCGGCCACGGGACCTCGGTGCTGGAGCTCCTGCACGCGTTCGAGCGGGCGGTGGGCCACGAGCTGCCCTACGAGGTCGTCGCGCGCCGTCCCGGTGACGTCGCCGCGTCCTACGCCGACCCGACGCGGGCCCACGAGGAGCTCGGCTGGTATGCCGTCAGGACGGTCGACGACATGTGCGTGGACACCTGGCGGTGGCAGAGCCAGAACCCGCACGGCTACCCCGACGCCTGACCACACCCCCACCCACCCGCAGCGTCCGAGCAACTGGTCGCCATACCTACCAGCTACTCGGACACAGGCACGGCGCCCACCGCAGCGTCCGAGCAACTGGTCGCCATACCTACCAGTTACTCGGACACAGGCACGGGAGCGCCGCGGCACCGGCTAGCTGGTGATGTCCTTGCTCGAGAAGCGGGCCCAGGCCGCGAGCCAGAAGACCACGGCATACCCGAGGTCGAGGAGCAGACCGGTGCGGATCCCCGCCCACGAGACCGGGTCGCGCAGCAGGTCGCCGAAGGCGAGGAAGTGGTCGACGAGCAGCCAGGGGTGCAGCCACGCGACCTGGTCGATGCCGTCGAGGATCCACATCCCGGCCGTGAGGATCATCAGCGCGATGGCGGCCGCGATCGGCTGCTCGGTGAGCGAGGAGACGAACAGCCCGACCGCCGCGAGCGCCGCCAGCCCCGCTGAGACGTAGAGGGTGACCAGGGTGAGCCGCCACAGCGCCTCGCCCACCCCGATCTGGCTGCCGGACAGGGTCGTCATGTCGCCCGCCCCGAACAGCGCGATGCCGATGAGCGCCCCGGGGATGACGACCGCCAGCACGCCCCAGACCGCGCCGACAACGAGCGAGGCGTACTTCACCGCCAGCAGCCGGGCCCGGTCGACGGGGACGGTGAGCAGGTACCGCAGCGTGCCGATGTTGGCCTCACCGGCGATGGCGTCGCCGGACAGCATCGAGATGGCCAGGGGGAGGAACATCCCGAGCTCGACGCTCACGGCCGCGAGCGGCACGAACAGGCCGTTGGACGTGATCGAGGCGAGGAAGTCCGGGCCGCGTCCGCCACGGGGGGAGGAGACCTTCACGGCGATCGCCATGACGATCGGGACCGCCGCAAGGACGACGAGGCCGGCCTGGTTGCGGCGACGTCCGGCGATCAGGCGCAGCTCGGAGCGCAGCAGCCGGGTCGAGAGCCACCGGCGGCGCACGAGCCGAGGGGGCGCCGCTGCCCGGCCCGTCGTGGACACCAGGTCACCCGCTGACATCGAACCCCTCCCCGGTGAGCGAGACGAACAGGTCCTCGAGGCTGGCGCCCGAGAGCGAGAACTCGCGCACCCCGACGCCGGCGTGGACCAGCGCGGCGACGATCTTCTCGGGAGCGAGCTCGCCCGGTATGCCGCGGACCTCGCCGCTGCCGATACTCACCTGGTCCACGCCCAGCTCCCGGAGCACCCGGGCGGCCTCGTCGCCCTGGTCGGTCACCACTCGGCATCCGGTCGAGCCGGACGAGCGAACCTCGTCGAGGCGTCCCTGTGCGACGAGCCGGCCGTCGCGCATCATCCCGACGTGCGTGCACACCTGCTCGACCTCGGCGAGCAGGTGGCTCGAGACCAGGACCGTCGCGCCGTCGAAGGCCAGCGAGCTGATGAGGGAGCGCACCTCGCGGGTGCCCTGGGGGTCCAGCCCGTTGGTGGGCTCGTCGAGGATCAGCAGGTCGCGGGGGGCGAGCAGGGCGGCCGCGATGGCCAGCCGCTGGCGCATCCCGAGCGAGTAGGCGCGGTAGCGCTTGGTGGCCGCCGCCAGCAGGCCCACCCGGTCCAGCGCGGCGTCGATGCGGGCCCGCGTCGTGCGCGGGTCGGCGAGCACGTCGGCAGCGTCGAGCCGCACCAGGTTGGCCCGGCCGGAGAGATACGGATGGAAGGCCGGGCCCTCGACGAGCGACCCGACCCGGTGCAGCACCTCGACGGAGGCCTGGGGGATCGGACGGCCGAGCAGCTCACGCACCCCTGCCGTGGGGGAGATGAGCCCGAGCAGCATGCGGATGGTCGTCGTCTTGCCCGACCCGTTGGGTCCGAGGAACCCGTAGACCGACCCGGCCGGCACGGCGAGGTCTATCCCATCCACGGCGATGTGCGAGCCGAACCGCTTGGTCAGCCCAGTGGTCGCGACGGCGAGGTCACCCGCCATCGCGACCGAGGGGTCACTCACTTGGCCGCCAGCGCGGCATACAGGGTGTCGGGGGTGACGGCGCCGAGCGCGACCCGGCCGTCGTCGGTGAGCACGGCGGAGAACAGCGTGCCCTGGAACAGGTGCCCGCTACCCCACGTGCCCGAGACACTGGGCAGGGCGCGCAGCAGCAGCTGCAGCTGGGCCGAGCCCTGGCTGTCCGAGCCCTTGGCGGGTGAGGTCAGCCCGGCCAGGCCACCTGCCGGAAGGGTGGCCACGACCACGCTGTCCCAGCCGGTCCCCACGACCTTCGGCTTGTCGAGCTTCGCCGTGGACGGCAGGGGGGCCGTGTCGGTGGCCCCATGGCCGGACCCGCTCGGCAGCGTCCCCTGCTTGACGGTCGTGCCGGGCGGCGGGGTGAACTGGAACTGCCGCGCCTCGGGCGTCGCGAAGTCGACCTGGGTGAACCCGACCTCGAACGCCGGGTCGGCCGCCTTGGTCGAGAAGACCTGCACGCGCAGCGGCAGGTGGGTCTTCGCGTCGACGGCGATGCGGACCTGCCGGACGAGCGTGGCCGAGGACCGCGGCGCCAGCACCAGCTCGTATGCCGCCCGCCCCGCGACCGTGGCGGTGCCGTCGGTGGTGACCTTGGTGGTCGGGTCGACGGCGGCCAACGCCTTCTCGGCCGCGGACTGGGGGTCGAGCGGGGTCGGGACGGGCAGCGGGGTGACGGCCGAGCCGCCGGTGGAGTGCGCCGGAAGCGCGTAGTGGGTGGCGGTCTTGGTCTTGCTGGACCAGACCCACGCGTCGCTGCCGTTGCGGACGATGTCGGACTCTCCGAGGCTGCCGAGCAGGGCGACCCGTTGCTGGGTGTCGCCGCCGTACCAGACGCGCAGGGTGTGGGTCCCGGAGACCAGGCTGGTGAGGTCGGAGGAGGCAGTGGTCCCACTCGACCCGGTGGACAGTCCGGCGATCGAGGGGAGGCCGAGGTCGGTGGTCTGCACGACCGTTCCCGACAGGCCGGTGAGGTGCGCCCCCTCGATGTCGACGAGGAGCTGGGCGGCGGTCCGCGGGGGCAGTGGCGTCGACGCGTTGGCCGCGACGGTCGCTCCTACGGTGACGACGCCGACGACGGCGACGGCGGCGACGGGGGCAGCCCAGCGGGCGGCGGGGTGGTCGGAGAAGAAGCGCATACCGACATCGTGCGCCCGTCGCCCTGTGAGCGACCTGAGACCGGGCCCGGCCCCCCTCCCAGGGCGCGCAGGTGAGCCCGACCGGGACCTCGCACGCGTTTCGGGACCGGCCATGCCATCGTGGGGCACATGCGACTGCTGGTGGTGGAGGACGAGCGCCGGATGGCCGAGGCCCTGGCCAAGGGGCTGCGGGCCGAGGGCTACGTCGCCGACATCGCCCACGACGGGCCGAGCGGGCTGGAGGCGGCCCGGTTCGGCGACTACGACGCGGTCATCCTCGACATCATGCTGCCGGGGATGTCCGGCTACACCGTCGTCCGCACCCTGCGCGAGGAGGGCAGCTGGGTCCCGGTCCTGATGCTGTCGGCGAAGGACGGCGAGTACGACCAGGCCGACGGGCTCGACTACGGCGCCGACGACTACCTCACCAAGCCGTTCTCGTTCGTCGTCCTGCTGGCCCGGCTGCGCGCGCTGCTCCGGCGCGACGTCGCGCCCCGCCCGGTGGCGCTCGAGGCCGCCGGGGTGACCCTCGACCCCGCCTCGCGTCGGGTCAGCGTCGACGGGGCCGAGGTGTCGCTGTCCGCCCGGGAGTTCACCGTCCTGCACACGCTCATGCGCGCCCATCCCAACGTCGTGCCGAAGGAGGTCCTCATCGAGCGGGTCTGGGGCGACGCCGACGCGGTCGAGCCGAACCTCGCCGAGGTCTACATCGGCTACCTGCGGCGCAAGATCGGACGCCAGCGGATCGAGACCGTGCGCGGCGTCGGCTACCGGCTCGCCACATGAGGCAGCGGCTGGCTCGGCTCGGCCTGCGCGGCCGGCTCATGGCCGTCGGTCTGCTCGGGGTCGGCGCCGCCCTGCTCGTGGGTGGCGCCCTGCTGTATGCCGTGCTGACGGCGGGGTTGGAGCGCACCGTTGCGAACGAGGCCCGCGCGAGCGCGCAGGAGGTCGCGGCGATGGCCGCCCAGGGGCGGGTGCCCGACCCCGTCCCGGTGTCGGGGGCGCAGGTCGTCCAGCTCCTGGACCCCGACAACCGCGTGGTCGGCGGATCGGCGACGGCCGACCGCCTCACGGCGCTGGTCACGACCGACGAACACGCCCGGCTGCTGGCCGGCGACGCGCTGACGATCCCCGGAAGCCGGGCCGCGATGGGCGGCCAGCTCACCGTGGCCGGGGTGCGGGTGGGGGCCGGTGGGTCGTCGACGCTCGTCGTCGCGGCCGTCCCCACGGCCGACGTCGTCGCGAGCCGCCAGCTCATGGGGCGGCTGCTGTTCGTCTTCTTCCCGCTGTTCGTCGCCCTGCTCGCGGTCGTCGCGTGGCGCGTGGTCGGGTCGGCGCTGCGGCCGGTCGAGGAGCTGCGCCGGGGGGCGGAGCGGATCGGGGCCGGCTCGGTGGGGGTGGACCGGCTCCCGGTCCCGACCGCCCTGGACGAGGTCCATGCCCTGGCGACCACCCTCAACGGGATGCTCGACCGGATCGCCGCGTCCCAGGAGCGGCAGCGCGACTTCGTCGCCGATGCGGCCCACGAGCTGCGCAGCCCACTCGCCTCGATGCGCACCCAGCTCGAGGTCGCCGAGCGGCTCGGCGAGGGCGGGGAGCTGCCGGAGGGGCTGCTGCCCGAGGTCCAGCGGCTCAGCGCCCTGGTCAGCGACCTGCTCCTGCTGGCCCGGTCCGGAGCCGAGGCCGCGGCCCCGGACCTCGAGGACGTCGACCTGCTCGACCTCGCGACCGAGGCGGCGGCCCGGGCGTCGGGGAGCCGGGTCCCGGTGCGGGTCGAGCCCCCCGACGGGGCCGGGCCGGGCCGCAGCGACCCGGTGGTCGTGCGGGCCTCGCACGACGACCTGCTCCGCGCCGTCGCGAACCTCGTCGACAACGCCGTGCGGCATGCCGCCACCGTGGTCGTCCTGTGCGCCGAGGCCACCCCCGCGGGCGCCGAGCTGCGGGTCCGGGACGACGGCGACGGCATACCGGCGCAGGATCGGGAGCGGGTCTTCGACCGGTTCGCGCGACGCGACGACGCCCGGGACCGGGACCACGGGGGCAGCGGGCTGGGACTGGCGATCACGCGGGACCTGGTCCGCCGCAACGGCGGTGACGTCGTCCTGGAGGACGCGGACCCGGGACTTCGGGCAGTGCTCCGGCTCCCGATGGGCTCCGCCGAGGCCCCCCCTCAGGGCATGGCGGCCGGCGGGTAACAGAGGGCAGCCTGCGTGACGGTCGTCACAGCGCGGGGGTCTGGACGCATCTACTACGACATGTAGTGTTACTACGCCCCATAGTAGATGAGCCTCCATCAGGAGTTCTGTATGAATGCCCTAGATGTGGCCCGGTGGCAGTTCGCCATCACCACGGTCTACCACTTCCTCTTCGTCCCGATCACCATCGGGCTCTCCGGCATCGTCGCCGCATTCCACACGGCGTGGGTCCGCACCCACAACCCCGAGTGGCTCCGGGTGACGAAGTTCTTCGGGAAGCTCTTCACGATCAACTTCGCCCTCGGACTCGTCACCGGCATCGTCCAGGAGTTCCAGTTCGGCATGAACTGGTCCGACTACTCCCGGTTCGTCGGCGACATCTTCGGTGCGCCACTGGCCTTCGAGGCCCTGCTCGCCTTCTTCCTCGAGTCCACCTTCCTGGGCCTGTGGATCTTCGGCTGGGGCAAGATCCCCGAGAAGCTGCATGTGTGGACGATGTGGCTCACCCACATCGGCACCGTGCTGTCGGCGTACTTCATCCTCGCCGCCAACTCGTTCATGCAGCACCCGGTCGGCTACCGCTTCAACGCCACCACGGGCCGCGCCGAGATGGACGACTTCATCGCGGTGCTGACCAACAAGGTCCAGCTCGTCACCTTCCCGCACGTCATCTTCTCGGCCTACATGACCGGCGCCGCCGTCGTCATGGGCGTGTCCATCTACCTCCTGCGCAAGCACGAGGGCAAGGACGACGAGGGCATGTACCGCCGCAGCACCCGCATCGGTGCGGTCGTCGCCCTCGTGGCGTCGCTGTTCGTCATCATCTCCGGCGACATCCAGGGCAAGATCATGACCGAGGTCCAGCCCATGAAGATGGCCGCCGCCGAGGCGCTCTACGACACCGCCGGCCGAGCACCGCGCGCCTTCTCGGTGCTTCCATCGGCTCGCTCGACGGCTCGAGGCGACGACGTTCATCCCCAGTCCCGTGCCTGCTGTCCTTCCTCGCCACCGGCTCGTTCAACGGTCACGTCGACGGCATCAACCCGCTCAAGACCCAGACCGACGCCGACTACTTCGGCACCGGCAACGCCAAGGTGCCGGTGCTCCAGACGACGGCGTCGTCACGAACGTCGCCATCAAGGACGTCACCCTCGCCAACGGCAAGTCGCTCCTGGACTACACCAAGGACGCGGCATACACCCCGAACATCCCGCTGGCGTACTGGATGTTCCGCCTCATGATGGGTCCCGGCTTCCTCACCATGGCGTTCGCGATCGCGGTGCTGTGGGTGACCCGCAAGGGCGGCATGCTCAAGAGCAAGTGGTGGATGTGGGTCGCCGATCCTCACCCCGCTGCTGCCCGTCATCGCCAACAGCTTCGGGTGGATCTTCACCGAGATCGGCCGCCAGCCGTGGATCGTCTACGGCCTCATGGGGACGGCCGCCGGTGTCTCGCCGAAGGTGGCGGTCGGCGAGGTCTGGGTGTCGCTGGTCGTCTACACCCTCGTCTACGCCGCCCTGGCCGTCGTCGAGGTCCGCCTGTTCCTCACCTACGTCCGCCGCGGTGCCGAGCCCTTCGAGGAGCCGGTCCAGGCGAGCGACGTCGACGAGGACGCCCCCCTGCAGTTCGCCTACTGAGGCACTCCAAGGAGAACAAGGACAAGCTCATGAACTACCCACTCATCTGGTTCCTCCTCATCGGAGTCCTCTGGACGGCCTACCTCGTCCTCGAAGGGTTCGACTTCGGCGTCGGTGCCTCCTCTCGGTGCTCGGCAAGGGCACCGACGCGGCAGACACCGAGAAGCGTCGCCGGGTCATGCTCACCACGATCGGCCCGTTCTGGGACGGCAACGAGGTCTGGCTGCTCACCGCCGGTGGCGCGACCTTCGCGGCGTTCCCCGAGTGGTACGCCACGATGTTCTCGGCCTTCTACCTGGCCCTGCTCGTCATCCTCATCGCGCTCATCGTCCGCAACATGGGGTTCGAGTACCGCCACAAGAGGGACAGCGACGCCTGGCGCCGCAACTGGGACATCGCCATCATCATCGGCTCGATCCTCCCGCCCCTGCTGCTCGGCGTGGCCCTGACCAACATGGTCCGCGGTATGCCGCTGCGCCAGATCGACGGGCACGTCGAGTACGTCGGCAACTTCTTCACGCTCCTCAACCCGATGAGCCTGCTCGGCGGCCTCGTCATCCTCGGCCTGGCCCTCACCCACGGGTCGATCTTCCTCACCATGAAGACGGCCGGGGAGATCCGGGAGCAGGCGCGCGCGCTGGCGACGCGCATCGGTCTCGTGACCGCCGTGCTCGCCGTCGTGCTCCTGCTGTGGCTCTTCGCGCTCAAGCACACGCCGTGGACGATCACGACGACCGTCGTCGCGGCGGTGGCGCTGCTCTTCGGCATCTACATGAACACGAAGCGAAGGAGGGCCTGGCCTTCCTCGGCACGGCCGTCACGATGGCGCATGGCCGTCGCGACGTACTTCTTCGCGCTGTAGCCGAACGTCATGCCCACCAGCCTGGCCGACGGCATGGGCTGACCGTCAGCCGATGCGTCGAGCACGAGATGACGCTGAAGATCATGACCGTCGCCGCCCTCGTGTTCACCCCGATCGTGCTCATCTACACGGCATGGGGCTACTGGGTGTTCCGCAAGCGGATCTCGACGAAGAACATCCCGGTCGCGCCGTGCCCGTCCCCTGACGACGGGCGGCACCGGTCCCACCATGAGGCCCTTCGACCCACGGCTGCTCAGGACGGCGCCGGCTGCACGCAAGCCGGTCGCCGTCCTGGCAGCCGTGGGCGTCGGGCAGGGCGCGGCCACGATCGGCCTCGCCTTCGCGATCGCCCGGCTGGCGGTCGCCGTCGTCCGCCGCAGCGACCTGACCGCGCCGGCCCTCCTCGTCGGGCTGCTGTTCCTGCTCCGGGCGGTCCTGTCCTGGACCGCCGAGCGGGTGGCGGCGTGGACGGGCGTCGAGGTCTCGGTCGCCCTGCGTGAGGCCGTGCTCCGTCACTGGCTGTCCCGGTCCGCGGACTCCCGCCCCGACGCGGACCGCGCGGTGACCCTCGCCGCCCAGGGCGCCGCCGCCGTCGAGCCGTATGCCGCCCGCTTCCTCCCCTCGCTCGTCGCCGGGGTCGTCGTCCCTGCCCTCGCCGTCCTCTCGCTCGTCGTCGTCGACTGGCTGAGCGCGCTCATCGTCGTCCTCACCCTTCCGCTCCTGCCCCTCTTCGCCGCCCTCATCGGCAGAACCACCCAGCAGGAGACCGACAGGCGCTGGAAGGCGCTCAGCGCCCTGTCCGGCCACTTCCTCGACGTGATGCGCGGCCTACCGACCCTCGTCTCCTACGGCCGGGCGACCCGGCAGGTCGACCAGATCGGCGAGGTGAGCCAGAAGCACCGCACCGCGACGATGCGCACCCTGCGGCTCGCCTTCTACAGCTCGGCCGCGCTCGAGCTGCTCGCGACGATCTCCGTCGCGATCGTCGCGGTGACGGTCGGGCTGAGGCTCACCTACGGCACGATCGGCCTCGAGACCGGCCTCCTCGCGATCCTCCTCGCGCCGGAGGCCTTCTGGCCGATCCGGCGGGTCGGCGCCGAGTTCCATGCGGCCGCCGACGGCGCCGAGGCCATCGCCGCCATCCTCGCCGAGCTCGACGCGGCGCCCAGGCAGGCCCGGCCGGGACCGGCGATGCCGGCCGGCCGGGACCATCCCGGTCGGCGTCGTCGCGCTCGGGGCGTCCACTACGGCTACCCCGGCGCCGATGGGGAGGTCATCGCCGGACTCGACCTCGAGGCCGGGCCGGGCCTCACCGTCGTCACCGGCCCGTCGGGCGTCGGCAAGTCCACCCTGCTCGAGATCCTCGCCGGCCTGCGTGACCCCGCGGCGGGCACGGTCGTCACCGGCCCCGCCCACCTCGTGTCCCAGCGCCCGTTCCTCGCGGCCGGCACCATCCGCGAGGCGCTGACCCTCGGCAACCGCGCCGACGACGACGCCGTGTGGGACTCGCTGCGCGTCGTCGGGCTCGACGGCTTCGTCGCCGGGCTCCAGCATGCGCTGTCCACCCCGATCGGCGACGACGGGTTCGGCCTCTCGGCCGGGCAGCGGGCCCGCCTCGCCCTGGCCCGGGCCACCCTCTCCACGGCCCCCGTCATCCTCCTCGACGAGCCGACGGCCCACCTCGACGGGGTCGCCACCGGCGTCGTCCACGACGTCATCGGCCGGCTCGCGGAGCGGCATACGGTCATCGCCGTCACCCACCGCCCCGAGCTCGTCGCCCTCGCCGACCGGCACGTCCACCTCACCGCTGCGGCCGGGCGGACGGCCGATGAGACCGTCGAGGCCGAGGAGGCGGAGCGATGAACCGTCTCGACCGACCCGCCGCCATCGGCATCGCCGGCCTCATCGGGGGTGCCGCCACCGCCTCGGGCATCGCGCTCACCGCGACGTCGGGATGGCTCATCGTCCGCGCCAGCGAGCGGCCCGTCATCCTCACCCTGCTCGCCGCCATCGTGGCCGTCCGGGCCTTCGGCATGGCCCGCCCGTTCTTCCGCTACGTCGAGCGGGTGCGCTCCCACGACGCGGCGCTCGACGACCTCGCCCATCGCCGGGTCGGCGTGTATGCCGCGCTGGTCCCGCTCACCCCCGCCCGGTTGGGCCGCCGGGCCCGCTCCGAGGTGCTCACCGGCGTCGTCGACGACCTCTCCGACGTCGTCGACGCCCAGATCCGGGTGACGGTCCCGGTCGTCTCGAGCCTGTTCGCCGGGGCGCTGGCCGTCGTCCTTGCCGCGGCCCTCTCGCCCGCCGTCGGGCTCGTCCTCGCCGGGCTCCTCCTCGTCATCGCCGTGGGCTGCCTCATCGCCTGGCGGCTGGAGTCCCGGTCCCTCGACACCCTGCTGTCAGGCCCGCGCCGAGGTCATGCGGGTGAGCGACCTCGTGGCCAGCCAGGCGACCGAGCTGCGGGCGGTCGGCGGCGAGGCGACGCCCTGGCCTGGCTCGAGGCCGCCCACGACCGGTTCCGGCGGGCGGTCGCCCCCCAGAGCGCCGGTCGGGCCCTCGTGGCGGCCCTCATCCTCGTCGCCACCGCGGCCGCCGCGGTGGCAGCCGCCTTCCTCGCCGGGGACGCCGCCGTGGGTGGGCCCGTCGCCGCCCTCCTCGTCGTCACCCCGGTCGCCGTCGGCGACGCGCTCGCCCCCCTCGTGGAGTCGATGCGCTCGCTCGCCCGGGCCCAGGGCAGCCGGCCCGGCTCGACGCCCTCCTCGACCAGACCCCTGCTGTGGCCGGGGAGGGCGTCGGCCTGCTCGGCGACGAGCGCGCGACGGACGGCGTGCCCGGGGACGACGACGACCCGGCATACCTGGCACCCCACCTCACCCTGCGCCGAGTGAGCGGCTCGTGGACCGGCACCGAGCGCCAGCTCGCGCCCATCGACCTCGACCTGCACCCCGGGCCGGCGCGTCGCGGTCGTCGGCGCCAACGGCTCGGGCAAGTCGACCCTTCTGGCCGTGCTCGCGCGGCACCTGGACCCCATGGACGGCACCTACACCGTCGACGGGATCGACGTCCGCGACCTCGACCTCGAGGACCTGCGGGCCCGGTTCGCCGTCGTCGACGACGAGCCGCACGTCTTCGCCTCGACCCTGCGCGAGAACCTCCGGCTGGCCCGCCCGGGCAGCAACGACGACGCGGTGACCGACGCCCTGGACCGCGCCGGCCTCGGCGGCTGGCTCGCCGGCCTCCCCGCGGGCCTGGACACCCGGCTCGGCTCCGGCGGGCGAGGGCTGTCCGGCGGCGAGCGGGCCCGGCTGGGGCTGGCGCGGGCACTGCTGTCGCGGCGTCCCGTCGTCCTGCTCGACGAGCCGGTCGCCCACCTCGACCACGCCACCGCCATGTCGGTCCTCGACGACGTCATGACGTCGACCACCGACCGGACCGTCGTCATGGTCAGCCACCGCCCCGAGGGCCTGGCCGGCTTCGACGACATCATCGACCTCACCCCCGACCACCCGGCTGCCAAGGAGTAGGACCCATGCCCATGTCATCGTCGGCACCTCGACTCGGCGATCTCGAACGCGTCGTCATGGACCACCTGTGGGAGTCCCCCGAGGGCGCGACAGCAGGGCGCCACGGTCCGCGAGGTCCTCTACCGCTTCGCCGGGGAGCGCGAGATCGCCTACACGACGGTGATGACGGTCCTCGACCGCCTCTCGAAGAAGGGCCTGGTCACCCGGGTGCGCGACGGGCGGGCCTGGCGCTACCTCCCCGCCGGCAGCCGCGAGGCGCTCACCGCGCAGACGATGCGCCGCACCCTCGACGAGATGGAGGTGACCGACCGCCGGGCCGCCCTCATGCATTTCCTCGACGGCGCCACCGAGGAGGAGATCGCCGACATCAAGGACGCCCTCGCCGAGATCGAGTCCCGGGACCGGACGAAGATCTCCGGGGCGAAGGCGCTGCGACGGCCCCGACTGCGGCGTTGACCCGCGCCGAGGCGGCGGGGCGACGCCATGGTGACATGACGAACGAGACACCGCGAAGGGGCTCGAGGAGAGCATCCGCCGCATGGGAGGATGCTCGCCGTGATCGCCCTAGCCCTCGTCGCGCTCGCGGTGGTCCTCGCCTGGCCGACCCCGCGGGTCATGGCGCGGCGGCACGCGTTCCGCAGGGCGCCCCGGGCTGCGTTGGTGGCCTGGCAGGCGGTGACGGTGAGCGCGATCGTCGCAGCGCTCGCGGCCGCACCGGCGATCCTCCCTCTCGTGCTCTTCGACGGTCAGACCGTCGAGCAGCACTTCATGATCATGGCCGTCGCCATCGGCGTCAGCGGCGTCATGCTCGCCCGGCTGCTCATCGCCGGCCACCACATCGGCCGCGGCATGCGCCAGCGGCGCCAGCAGCACCGTGAGCTCGTCGACATCATCGCCAGCCAGCACGACGGCAACGTCCGGATCCTCGAGCACCCCACGCCGACGGCATACTGCCTGCCCGGGCGCCAGAAGCGAGTCGTCCTCTCCCAGGGGGTCATCGACACCCTCGGACCCGATGAGCTCGATGCCGTCCTGGCACACGAGCAGGCGCATCTCTCGGCCCGCCACGACCTGCTGATCGAGTTCTTCTCGGTCATCCACGAGACGGTCCCCGAGCCGCTGCGCTGTCAGTCGGCGATGAGCGAGGTCCGGCTGCTCGTCGAGGCGCTCGCCGACCGGGCCTCGGTGCGCCGGGTCGGCGAGCTGGCGACGGCACAGGCTCTCCTGGCCCTCGCCGACAGCCGTGCCCCCGAGGCCGCGATGGGGGTCGGCACCGCGCTCACCGCACCGACCCGGCTCAAGATCATCGCCGCCGGTCGCCGCAGCCCGGCACTGTCCGCCGCCATGTACACCTACGCCCTGCTGCTCCTCTCGGCCCCCCTCGGCCTCGTCGCCACCGCCTGGCTCTGACCCGCCGGCCGGGAAACCGCTCGTCGCCGGGTCCCGACGCGGCTAGCATCCTCGCCGTGCCGACCTCCGCCCCCTCGCTGCGTGACCGCCTCGCTGCGGAGCTGGCGGCCGCCCTGCGGCGCCGCGACCGGCCGGCCCTCTCGGCGCTGCGCGGAGCCCTTGGGGCCATCGCGAACGCCGAGGCCGTCGCCCCGTTGCCGACTCCCCCGGACCGCCGGCCCGGGCGTTCCCCCGTCACGTCGGGCGCGATCGCCGGCACGTCCCTGGGCGTGGGGAGCACCGAGGCACCCCGCCGTCTGCTGGACGACGGCGACGTGCGGGCGATCGTCGACGCGGAGGTGCGGGCCCGGGACGAGGCCGCCGACACGTATGCCGCGGCCGGCCGGGCCGAGCGTGCGGCCGCACTGCGCGCCGGGAGCGCGGTGCTGCGCGAGGTGCTCGGGACGCTGCCCGACGCGCGGTGAGGCCGCGGGGGATCAGGCCCAGGAGGGTGGCGGTGGCGGCGGCGCGAGCCGGGCGGCGCGCCGTCGGTGGGTGGCGGATCCGGCTCCCCCGCGGGCTCGGCAGCGGGCCCCGGGGCCTGCGCCGGGGGCGGGTATGCCGCCGGCGGCGGAGCCTGTCCGGCGGGCGGCGGCGGGGGTGGCGGCGGCGGCGGGTCGCATGCCGCCGGCGGCGGTGCGGGCGCGCCGGCAGCGGCCCCGGGCGGCGGTGGCGGCATGCCGGGGGCCTGGTCCGGCGGGCTGATCGTCAGCTGCCCGATCTGCCCGCTCGCCTCGAACCGGCCCAGGGCAGCCATGACCCGCTCGCGGTCGGCCGGGTTGATCGTGCGGCCGGTCCCCTCGAGGAAGGCGAGGACCCCGAGGTCACGGAGCAGCCGGTCGGCCTGGGGGAGCGGGCGGGCGCACCACTCAGCCCGGCGTTGGAGATGGCGTCGTCGGCCTTGGCAGCCAGCTCGGTCGCAGCGGCCTTCGCACGTTCGAAGAAGCTCATGGGACACCTCCGTGGGACGGGTTGACGAGCTCTCTCGCACGATAGGCCTACCATGCGCCATCGACCTACGGTATGCAGTGAACGCGCCGGTACCCGGCCGGCCCGACCGAGGAGGAGCACCCGGCATGACGATCCACGGGAGCCTGTTCAAGGAGTTCGCCGAGAAGGAGAGCCAGGACCCGTTCTCGTTGCAGAACAAGAAGATGCTGCGCATCGACATGCGCTTCGGGGAGGTATGGGCCCGGTCGGGCTCGATGGTCGCCTACCAGGGGGACATCCGTTTCAAGAACACCGGCTCGGGGGGCCTCGGCAAGATGGTCAAGGCCGCCGTGACCGGCGAGGGCGTCGACATGATGCAGTGCACGGGCCAGGGCGAGCTGTTCGTCGCCGACATGGCCAGCGAGATCCAGGTCATGTACCTCGACAACGACGCCATCTCGGTCAACGGGGCCAACGTCCTCGCGTTCAGCAGCTCCATCGCGTGGGACATCCACCGCATCTCGGGCCGGGGTGGGATGTCCGCGGGCGGCTTCTTCAACGTCAGCCTGCGCGGCACCGGCTATGTCGCGGTCACGACCAAGGGCGACCCCATCGCCCTCGACGTCGCCAGCGCGCCGACCTTCGGCGACGCGCAGGCCGTCGTGCTGTGGACGGCCGGGGTGAGCATGGACGTCAAGATCGACACCGGCGGTATCGGCTCCCTCGTCCGAGGCGGGTCCGGAGAGACGTTCCAGCTGGCCTTCGGCGGCCAGGGCTACGTCGTCGTCCAGCCCAGCGAGAGCGTCGTCAAGGGCGGGGCCCAGCAGACGAGCGGTCCGTCGGGCGGCGGGATGCTGGGCGGCCTGCTCGGCTGAGCGTCAGCCGGGCAGGCGCCTGCCACCACGGCGGTGGGGTATGCCGTGGTGGCGGCATACCCCACCGCTCGGGCCGGCGCCGAGTGGGCGTCGGCCCGGTGGGTTGTCTACCTGGAGGACCTCGACTGCTGGTCCCGGTAGTAGCTGCGCCAGATGAGCCGGTGGATCGGTACCAGCCGCGGGATCGAACGCAGCCCCGGGATGAACGGCAGCAGCGCGAGCCCCACCGTGAGGAGCATCATCAGGCCCCACACGAGCGCGTCGGCGTTGTCCGACGACGCGAACGGGTCGATCTGGTACCAGAACGTGTAGAGCCACATCCACGGCTGGCCGGGGTAGTTGCCCGTCTCGTTCATCATTCCCCACTGGTCCCCGCCGAGGCTGCGCGCGCGGGCCTGGTCCTCGAGGTAGGAGCCGTCGGAGAGGAGCAGCAACGCCTTGGTCGGGTCGTTGCCGTAGAAGCCGGGCGTCGTGAGCATCGCCTCGAGCCCACCGGAGCCGGCGAGGGTGAGGAACGACTGCGCCATGACGGGAACCGGCCCGTAGTCGGCGGACGACGGCACCTGGGCGGGGTCGCCGTCCGGCGCCTTCGCGAGCGCATCGGCGTAGGCATTGGCCCAGTTCGTCTGCTGGTCGGCCGTCGCCGCCGTCCACGTGGCGAGCGCCGAGGTGAGCGCCGCGTCGCCGCTGACGTTGGTCAGCGGGGTGACGACGAGGTCGTTGGCCGAGTCCACCGGGATGCGGACCCCGCCCCACTTCTGCAGCGGCAGCGGCCCGATGACCTGACCGTCTCCGTTGGTGTTGTAAGGCGGACCGTAGGTCGCCGAGCCGGAGGTCCCGGCCAGCTCCGCGGTCGCGGTGGCGACGACGTCGGCCGGCGCGGCCTTCGCCCAGTCCTGCAGTGTCATCGCCCTCTCGTCGGGGGAGGAGAAGGCGACGGCCAGACCCACCGTGAGGACCGAGATCACGATGAGCGCGATGACGAACTCCTTGACCAGGTCGTAGCGCCGGGTCGGGAAGTCGTGCGAGTCGGGGGTGCTCCCGCTCCGCGCCGCTGCGCGGTCGACCGTCGAGGCGCTCATCGGGTGGGCTCCTCGGCGTCGATCGGCGGGACGACCCCGTGGCGGCGCACGAGGATGATGTGCGCGACGACGAGCAAGCCCGAGCACCAGGGGCAGCAGCACGATGTGCCACAACAGCATCTGCGCCGGGTCGAGGACGTTGAAGTACGCCCCGGCCCCGATCGAGTTGATGCCGTCCTTGGCCTGGGTGCTGATCCACTGGGAGTCGAGGTTGGTCTGGGAGAGGTAGCCGGTGAAGGCCGTGCCGATCGAGGTGACGAACGCGACGACGCCGGTGACCCAGGTCATCGCGCGCCTGCCCCGCCAGGCGGCCATCCAGAACTTGCCCCACAGGTGGATGACCATGACGGCCATGAACAGCTCGACGCTCCACAGGTGCAGGGAGTTGACGAACTGGCCCAGGCTCGAGGTGTGCCACCACACGGCGCCGCCGATGGCGAGGAGTGCGCCGGTGACGAGGACGACGACGAGGGCGGCGAGGGTGGCCACGCCGAAGACGTAGATCCACGAGTCGACGTAGGCAGGCTGCCGGTCAGGCAGCGCCTGTCCTGGCGGCACGGTGTGGGTGATGCGGTCGCGCAGCCGCGAGGTCCACGACGGTGGGCCCGCCGGGGTGGGGCACCTGCCGCGCCGGTAGCGGTGTGCTGGGCCGGTGTTGCGGTCATCGGTCGCCCTCCTCCTCCTCGCCGCGGCGGGCGGCGGGCGTCCACTCGGGTCGGCGCCTCGGATCCCGCCTGCCGTGCGGGAACGGCACGAGCGAGGGCGAGGGCGAACAGGATGATCATCGCGAGGATGATCGGCGAGGTTCGTGGCGGAGATGTGGATGACTCCCCAGTCGATATATCGACCGGCGGGGCCGGACGGTGGCCAGTGCCGGGTGCATGTCGCTTCCTTCTCAGTCGCTTGTCGCGACGGCCCAGCGCCGCCGCATTGGACGGTTGAAATGACAACCAACTTTCCTGGGAGTTGGATGTGAATCTGATTCGGAAGCCGATGCCGAACTCGGCCATCTCGCTGACAAGGGTAAGCCTCGCATCAGGCAGCAGCCTCATCAACAGTCGCTGGTCAGGGAGCCGTGCCCAGGAGGACTTTCACGAGCGCCGCGCGCAAGGCCGCCGCGTCGCTCGGCCCCGACCCGGGCGGCCCATTCCGCCTCGATCTCCGAGAACAGCAGTGCGCCAGGGCGAGCGCGCGCTCGCCGTCCGGTTCGGTGAGCGCCACGATCCGGGCCCGGCGATCAGAGGGGTCGGGACGCACGATGAGGTACCCGGGCCTCCGAGATGGGCGATCTGCAGGCTCACCGCCTGCTTGGACACCTCACAGCGCTCGACGATCTGGCTGGCCCGGAGCGGACCGTCCCCGAGGTGCCGCAGGACGTTGCGGGCATGGGCGAGGGAGAGGTCGGGGAGATCCGCGCCGGCGACCCGGCTGTCGAACTCGAGGGCGAAGCGCGCGGCCGCCCGGTTGAGCAGGGCGCCGAGGGGCAGGTCGGCCACGGCACCGGGCCGCCGGGCGGGGCCGGTGACCACGGGCCGGTCGGGCGCGTCGGTGCGTCTCGGCATACCCCGCATGCTATCCGGGGAATAGTCAATGAGTTGACCTTGTTGGTCTGTCACCGACAGGTGCTGCTCGGGGATCACCTGTCGGCACCGTCGACGCCCTTGCCGTTCCAGGAGCATCCCGTGACCGTCCTCGTCCTCATCGGCAGCCTGCGCGCCGCATCCGACAACCGGCGGCTCGCCACCGCCGCGGCCGGGCACCTGCCCGCCGGCACCCACACGCCCGTGTCGGGACCGCCTCGGCGAGCTGCCGCACTACTCCGAGGACCTCGACGTGGACGGCGCCCCCGCGGTCGTCGCCGACCTGCGCCGCGCGGTCGGTGCCGCCGACGCCCTCCTCATCGTCACTCCCGAGTACAACGGGTCGCTCCCGGGCTCGGTCAAGAACGCCATCGACTGGCTGTCGCGGCCGCGGGGAGCCGCGGCGCTCGCCGGCAACGTCACGGCCGTCATCGCCGCGACCCGATCCCCACGTGGCGCCCTGTGGGCACGCGAGGACGCCGTCCGGTCCTCACCGTGGCCGGGGCGACGGTGCTCGAGCCGACTGTCGGCGTCGGGGGCGCCCACGAGGCGTTCGACGACGAGACGACTCGTCGACCCGGTCGCCGACGCCGCCCTGCCGACCTCATGGGTCGACTCGGCGCGCGGGTGGCCACCGCGGCCTGAGGCCGGCCGCCTCAGCCCGGATGCTCGTGTCCGGCGTCACGTCGGCATCACCGTGCCCGCACCGGCATCGGGGCGACCGACCACGCGGGCCCGGGCTGGTCGGCGGGCCACGATCGACGCGAGGGGTCGGCCAGCCGCTCGCTGGGGCCCCCGGCCAGGTGGCAGAGGCCTCTCCCCGCTGGGCCGGCTTTCGCCCGCCGGACGAGGGGGGCTATCCTGGCCCGGGCGCCCCGGACGGTGAGACGATCCACGGCCGTGAGCCCCTGCCCCGAGCCGCCTCTCCGCGTCGCCGTCCTCGGCGCCGGGGCCATCGGCTGCTACGTGGGCGGCCGGCTCGCGGCCACCTGCGCCGGTCACCCTCCTCGGCGGCACCCGGTCCTCGACCCCATCGCGAGCGGACGGACTGACCCTCGGCCGCAGCGGCCGGCCGCCGGTGACCGTGGCCCGCCGGCGCCCTCGCCCTCTCCACCGACCCCGAGAGCGGCTCGGACGCCGACGTCGTCCTCGTCACCGTGAAGTCCCACGACACCGAGACGGCGCGCCGGGCAGATCGCGTCGCTCCTCCGGCCCGAGGCCATCGTCATCAGCCTCCAGAACGGCCTGGACAACGCCGACCGGCTGCGCCGCGTCCTCACCCAGGCCGTCCTCGCCGGGATGGTGCCGTACAACGTCGTCCGCCCGGCCCGGCCGCCTACCATGCAGGCGACCTCGGGCGAGCTCGCCCGTCGAGGCCGCATCCGGACGGCGCCGCCTTCACCGGCTGCGCACGCGCCGCCGGGGTCACCGCTCGAGCCGCGCACCGACATCGTGGCCGTGCTCAGCATGCCAAGCTGCTCCTCAACCTCAACAACGCGGTCAACGCGCTCTCGGGCCTGCCGCTCAAGGCCGAGCTGGGCACCCGCGACTATCGCCGGGTGCTCGCCCTCTGCCAGGAGGAGGCGCTCGCGGTGTTCGCCGCGGCCGGGGTGCGGCCCGCGCGGCTCACGCCGCTGGCCCGCCGCGGCGACGGTGCGGATGCTCCGGGCCCCGGACCCGATCTTCACCGCCGTCGTCCGCACCGCGCTCAAGGTCCACCCGCAGGCACGCTCGTCGATGGCCGACGACCTCGCCCAGGGCCGCCGGACCGAGATCGACGAGCTCCAGGGCGCCGTCGTCGCGCTCGGCATCCGGCACCAGGTCCCGACCCCTGTCAACCAGCGGGTCGCCGCCCTGGTCCGAGCGGCCGAGCAGGCCGGTCCCGAGGACCTCACGGCCTGGTCCGGCCCGGCGCTGCTCGCCGCGGTCACCGCCTGACCGCGGACCTCGGGGTAGCCACGCGATCCCGGAGCGGGGCTACTCGTCCCGGCGCAGGCGCAGGGTGACGAGCACCGGGCCCGGTCCGAGCCGGGCTCGGTGCCGGAGCCCCGCATCCGGCGCCGCCCTCGGCGTGGCCCGACGCACAGCCCCCGCAGCCACCGGACGGGCAGCCCATCGCCAGCTCCCTCGCCTCCAGGCGCCCGAGCCGGACGAGCTGCTCGACCGCGGCGTCGACGAGGTCCCGGGACAGCCCGGCACCGGCGGCGACCTCGTCGAGCGAGCGGGCACCGGTCTCGAAGGCACCCAGGACCGCCGTCAGTGCCCCACCCGGGCGGCGCGGCCCACCGGTCGCCGGGGCGGAGGACGCCGGTCCGAGCGACACGGCCGGCCGGTCGGTGGCCCGGCCACGGGCCCGCCGGCGGCGCGACCCCTCACCACATCAGGCTTCCGACCTGGAAGACGAGGACCGCCAGCAGCCAGGCGACGACGAGCTGCATGACGACGCCGAACGCCGTCCACCGGGTGCCGAGCTCGCGGCGCTGGGCCGCCAGGGTGGCCACGCACGGGGTGTAGGCGAGCAGGAACACCATGAAGCCATGACGGCGACCCCGGTGTGCCCACCCGAGGCGGCCGCGAACGTCTGCTGCAGGTGGTCGCCGAGCGCCCCCGGCGACCGGGACGACGTCGGCTCGGCGAGCGCGTAGGTCTGCGCCCACGAGGAGATGACCGCCTCCTTGGCGACGAACCCGACGACGAGCGCCGAGACCGCCTCCCACTGGCCGAACCCGGCCGGGGAGAGGAGCGGCGCGACGAGCCGGCCACCGCGGCATACAGGCTGTCGGCGACGGGGACATGACCGAAGGCGGCGCCGCCGGTCACCGCGATCGACTGGAGCAGCCACACGACCACGACGGTGGCCACGATGATCCCCGATGCGGTCCGCAGGAACCCCTTGAGCCGTAGCCACATCACCGACGTCGTCAGGCGCACCGTCGGCCGCTGGTAGGGCGGGAGGTCGATGACGAGCGGCTCGGCGCCCATGGTCCGCCACAGCGTGCTGCGCAGCAGCAGCCCGACGAGGACCACGAGAAGGATCGAGACGACGTACATCGCGAAGACGACCGAGCCCGCGTTGCGGGGGAAGAACGTCGTCGCGAGCAGCATGTAGACGGTGAGCCTCGCCGAGCACGACGTGAACGGCACCAGCAGCGCGGTGAGAATGCGGTGCCGGGCCTGCGGCAGGATCCGGGTCGCGGAGATGGCCGGCACGTTGCAGCCGAAGCCGACGACGAGCGGCAGGAACGCCCGCCCCGGCAGGCCGAGCCGGCCCATGAGCCGGTCGGTGACGACGGCAGCGCGGGCGAGGTAGCCGGAGTCCTCGAGCAGGGCGAGGAGCAGGAACATCAGCGCCATGAGGGGGACGAACGTCAGCAGCATCCCGACCCCAGCGACGAGGCCGTCGACGACGAGGCCCTGCACCCAGGTGTCCCCGAGCCCCACGGAGGAGATGAGCCACGTGAACAGCGACGACACCGGGCCGTTGACGAGCGCGCCGAGGCCGTCCTGCAGGGGGGCCGCGACCCGGGTGGTGATCTGGAACAGCACCCACATCACGGCCAGGAAGATGAGCGGACCGGCGACCGGGGCGGTGACCCAGCGGTCGATCCGGTCGGAGTGGGTGCGGCGCGTCTCACCCGTGTGGTGGGTCGCGGCGTCGACGGCACGCTCGATGCAGGCGAACCGCTCGTCGCCGCGGGCCAGCTCGCCGTCGGGGTCGAGGTCGGGGTCGATCTCGTGGGCGCCGGGGTCGGCCCGGCGCGGGGTGACCGGGCCACCGTCGACCGCCGCCGACACGGCGACGGTGAGCGCCTCGTGGCCGCGGCGACGGCGGGGGTCGAGAGCGACCACGGAGCAGCCCAGGGCGGCACCGAGGGCGTCGGGGTCGATCCGGATGCCGCGCCGCGCGGCCACGTCGGACATCGTCAGGGCCAGGACCACCGGCAGGTCCGTCTCGCGGATCTGGGCGACGAGGTAGAGGCTGCGGGCGAGGTTGACCGCGCTGGCGGCGACGACGACGGCTGCCGGGCGCTCGGTGTCGTGCTCGCCGAGGACGACGTCGCGGGTCAGCTCCTCGTCGGGGCTCATCGGGTCGAGCGAGTAGGCGCCGGGAAGGTCGACGAGGGCGACGACATGGTGGTGCCCGCTGTCGGAGATGGTCCAGCTGCCGTTGCCGACCTCGACGGTCGTGCCCGGCCAGTTGCCGACGGTGCGCCGGGCACCGGTCAGGGTGTTGAAGAGGGTGGACTTCCCGACGTTGGGCGCGCCCGGCCAGGGCGACGACGGCCGAGCCGACCGGGGCCGCAGGGGCGCCCCCCTCGTGGCAGGAGGCGCCGCCCGAGCCGCGCTGGTGGGCTCCCGGGCCGACCTCGGAAGCGGGGGCCGACGGCTCGTGACCGTGCTGGGTGGTCTCGCCGACGGCCACCCGGGTGCGGGTGGTCTCGCTCACGCGCCCACCGGCTCCACCTCGATGAGCCGCACGAGGTCCCGGCCCAGGGCGATCCGCGACCCGTCGACCGCCACGATGCGTCCACCGCCCGCGGTCCTGCTGGTGCAGCTGAAGGTGGCGCCTCGACGCAGGCCGAGCTCGGCGAGCCGGCGCGCGACATCCCCGGACGCCCCCGCGGCGACGAGCGTCAGCGTCGCCCCGAGCGGGCTGCGGTCGAGGGTCACGGACACACGGGCAGCATATCGGGACGGTGAGGTGACCCTAACCTCAATGTGATGGATACGGGCGTGGGATGCACCACATTCAACGACCTGGCCGCCGCCGTGACTCTGCCAGGATCGGACCCATGAGCCGCCCCTACCGGATCTGCGTCGTGTGCACGGGCAACATCTGCCGCTCCCCCATGGCCGAGTACCTCCTCCAGGAGGCCTTCGACGACGCCGGGCTCGGCGACCTCGTCGAGGTCGAGTCGGCGGGTACCTCTGCGGAGGAGCTCGGCAACCCCATCGACGACCGCACGGCCTCGGCGCTGGCCCGGCACGGGCACCCCGACCTCGGCTGGGACGAGCACCGGGCCCGGCGGTTCGACCGGTCCTGGTTCGCCGGCCTCGACCTCGTGCTCGCTGCCGACGCCTGGCACAGGCGGACCCTGCACCGCCTGGCCGGGACCGGCGCCGACCGGGACAAGGTCGCGATGCTCCGCTCCTTCGACCCGGACTCGGCCGGCGGCGACCTCGACATCGACGACCCCTGGTACGGCGGGGCCGCCGGGTTCGACCGGACCCACGACGAGATCACCGCTGCCGTGCCGGGCATCGTCGAGCACGTGCGGGCGGCCCTGGCCCCCGGGGCCGCGACGCGGCCCACCTGAGACCTTCCGCGGGTCGGAGGTTGGTGGTTGGCTGAGCGGATCGACCGAAACCGTCGGTCGGATGCCGCATCGTCGGCACGCAGAGGGGAGACCACCATGCCGGTACGCGACGGGGCCTGGCCCAACGGCACGCCCTGCTGGATCGACTGCCAGGTCGACGACACCGCCGCGGCGAGGGAGTTCTACACCCGGTTGTTCGGGTGGGAGGTCTACGACAGCCCCGAGGAGGCGGGCGGCTACCTGATGGCCTACAAGAACGACAAGGCGGTGGCCGGGATCGGTCCCAAGCCGGAGAACATGCCGATGCCGAGCACCTGGACGACCTACCTCGCGGCCGACAGTGCTGATGACACGGCCGCCCGGATCACGACCGCCGGGGGCCAGGTGATGATGCCGCCGTTCGACGTCCTGGACGTCGGCCGGATGTTCGTGGCCGCGGACCCGACGGGTGGGAGGTTCGGGGTGTGGCAGGCCGGGACCCACGCCGGAGCCGCCGTCTACAACGAGCACGGTGCCTACTGCTGGAACGAGCTCCACACGCGCGACTATGCAGCCGCCCAGGCGTTCTACTCGGCCGTCTTCGGTTGGACCTTCGAGGAGATCGGCGACGGCGTCTCGATGACCTACTCGACCTTCACCAACGCGGGCGCCGGCGCCGGCGTGGGCGGGATGGCCGACGACTCCGGCATGCCCGGAGAGGGGGCCTACTGGCTGACCTGGTTCCAGGTCGACGACGTCGACGCGTCGGCCACCCAGGCCGCCGACCTGGGCAGCGCGGTGATGATGGGCCCCGACACGACCCCGTTCGGTCGGATGTCCGTCGTCGCGGGCCCCCAGGGCGAGGTCTTCGGCCTCATCGACCCCACCACCACCACCACCGAGAGCGCGCCTCCCGCGCCAACCGACTGAGCGGTCCGCACCGCTACGTATGCCGCGCCCGCCCCTGGGCGGCATCCGGGCCGCGGCATACCCGAGGCGGCCACGCGCCCCGCGACGTGGACCGAGCGGAAGGCGCCCTGCCGCTCTGGGAGGATGACGGCATGCAGAGCCTCGCCGATGTCGTCCCCACCATCGCGCTGGGCGCGCTCGACGGTCGCTACCGGCCGGTGGTCGCGCCACTGGTCGACCACCTGTCCGAGCCGGCGCTGAACCGGCAGCGGGTCCACGTCGAGGTCGAGTGGCTCATCCACCTCACCGAGAACGACGTCGTTCCCGGGGTGCGCCGCCTCACCGACGACGAGTCGGGCCTGCTCCGGTCCGTCGTCGACGACTTCGGGTCCGCCGAGATCGCCGAGCTGGCCGAGACCGAGAAGGTCACCCAGCACGACGTCAAGGCCGTCGAGTACCTCGTCAAGCGGCGGCTGGCCGGCATCGCCCCGTCGCCGCAGGACGCCGGTCTCGCCGAGCTCGTCCATTTCGCGTGCACGAGCGAGGACGTCAACAACCTGTCCTACGCCCTCATGGTCCGTGGCGCGGTCGAGGACGTCTGGCTGCCCCGGGCCGCCGCCCTCGTCGAGAAGGTCGCGACGATGGCCTCCGACCTGCGCGACGTGCCCATGCTCGCCCGCACGCACGGCCAGCCCGCGACGCCGACGACGCTGGGCAAGGAGCTCGCAGTCCTCGCCCACCGGCTGCAGCGCCAGCTCGACCGGGTGGCCGGGGCCCAGTTCCTCGGCAAGCTCAACGGCGCGACCGGCACCTACGGGGCCCATGTCGTCGCGGTTCCGGAGGCCGACTGGGAGACGGTGAGCGAGTCGTTCGTCGAGGGCCTCGGCCTGACCTGGAACCCGCTCACCACCCAGATCGAGAGCCACGACTGGCAGGCCGAGCTGTACGCCGACCTCGCCCGGTTCAACCGGGTGCTCCACAACCTCTGCACCGACCTCTGGAGCTACATCTCGCTCGGCTACTTCGCCCAGGTCCGCGGCCAGGGCACCGTCGGGTCGTCCACCATGCCGCACAAGGTCAACCCCATCCGGTTCGAGAACGCCGAGGCCAACCTCGAGGTGAGCAACGCCCTGTTCGACGTGCTCGGCTCGACGCTGGTCAGCTCGCGGCTCCAGCGGGACCTCACCGACTCCTCGATGCAACGCAACATCGGGAGCGCGTTCGGGCACGGCCTGCTCGCGATCGACAACGTCGGACGCGGCCTCGACGGCCTCGACGCCAGGCCGGAGGTGATGCGTGACGACCTCGACTCCAACTGGGAGGTGCTCGGCGAGCCGATCCAGTCGGCGATGCGGGCCCTCGGTGCCCGGGGCGTCCCGGGGATGCAGGAGCCGTACGAGCGGCTCAAGGAGCTGACCCGGGGGCGGCGGATCGGCCAGGCGGAGCTCGTCGCGTTCGTCCAAGGCCTGGGGCTGCCGGCCGACGTCGAGGAGCGTCTCGCGGCCCTCACCCCCTCGACCTACGTCGGTCTCGCCCCGCGGCTCGTGGACCATCTGGACTGAGCGCCGCCGCGCCGAGCCCGACCACCCTCCCGACCGCCGGGCGACGCGGCCGGGACGGGGACACCGACCTGGACCGATCTCACCGTTGTCGTGCACCCCATACCCCTAGGGGGTATGATGAGTGCCATCGACCCCGAAGGAGACCTCACATGGCCGGCTACAGCGGTAGCACGGAGGACTACCTCAAGCGGCTGCGCCGTATCGAGGGCCAGGTCCGGGGCATCTCCCGGATGGTCGAGGAGGACACCTACTGCATCGACGTGCTGACCCAGGTGAGCGCGGTGACCAGCGCCCTGCAGGCCGTGAGCCTCGGGTTGCTCGAGGACCACATCGGGCACTGCGTCGTCGACGCCGCCCGAGAGTCCCAGGAGGCCGGGGACGAGAAGGTCCAGGAGGCCGCCATGGCCATCGCCCGGCTCGTGCGCAGCTGAGGGGGAACCGTGTCCACCACCGACGACACCACCGTCACCAGCGCCTCGTCCGGCGCCGCCGGCGCCCTGTTGACGTCCTACGCCGCCGCCGGCCAGGAGGTCGACCTCGCCATCTCCGGGATGACCTGCGCCTCGTGCTCCGCCCGGATCGAGCGCAAGCTCGGCAAGCTCGAGGGCGTGGAGGCCGTCGTCAACCTCGCCACCGAGAAGGCGACCGTCCGGTTCACCGGCGACATGACCCTCGAGAAGATCCTCGAGACGGTCCACCACACGGGCTACGGCGCCACCGTCATCGAGGAGGAGCCCGCGGGCGGCGGCGACCCGATGACCGACGACGTCGCTCCCGCCGACGTCCTCGCGACCCGGGCCGTCATCTCCGCGGTCCTTGCCGTACCGCTCGTCATCATCGCGATGGTCCCGGGCGTCCATATCGCCCACGGCCCCTGGGTGCAGCTCGCCCTGGCCACCCCCATCGTCGCCTGGGCGGCCTGGCCGTTCCACCGGGCCGCCGCGGTCACCGCCCGGCATCTCGGTTCGACGATGGACACGCTGGTCTCGCTCGGCGTCCTGGCGGCATACGGCTGGTCGACCGTCGCCGTCCTCACCGGCACGGCCACCGAGGGTATGGCGGCGACGGGCGGCGAGCAGACGGGCAGCCGCCACCTCTACTTCGAGACGGCCGCCGTCGTGACGACCTTCCTGCTCATCGGTCGCTGGCTCGAGGCCCGCGCCAAGCGCAGCGGCAAGCAGGCACTCGAGAGCCTCATGCACCTCGGGGCCAAGGAGGTCTCGATCCTGCGCCCGTCCGCCGACGGCGGCACCGCCGAGGTGCGAGCGGCGATCGGCGAGCTGGCCGTGGGCAACCGGTTCGTCGTCCGCCCCGGCGAGAAGGTCGCGGCCGACGGCGTGGTCCTCGAGGGGACCAGCGCCATCGACGCCTCCCTCGTCACCGGCGAGTCGGTGCCCGTCGATGTCGGGCCCGACGACGAGGTCACCGGCGGCACGATCAACACGAGTGGGATGCTCGTCGTCCAGGCCCGCCGGGTCGGCCGGGACACCACCCTCGCCGGGATCGCCCGGCTGGTCGAGAAGGCGCAGACCGGCAAGGCGGACGTGCAGCGGCTCGCCGACCGGATCTCCGCCGTGTTCGTGCCGGTCGTCCTCGTCCTCGCCGCCCTGACCTTCGCCGGCTGGTGGATCGCCACCGGCGACCCAGCACGGGCACTGGCCGTCGGCATCGCCGTCCTCATCATCGCCTGCCCCTGCTCGCTCGGCCTCGCGACGCCCACCGCGCTGCTCGTCGGCACCGGCCGGGGGGCTCAGCTCGGGATCCTCATCAAGGGCGCCCAGGTCCTCGAGGACACCCGCCGGGTCGACACGATCGTCCTCGACAAGACCGGCACGGTCACGACCGGCATCGCCACCCTCACGGAGGTCGTCCCCGCGGGCCGGCTGCCCAAGGACGCCGCCCTGCGCGCGGCCGCCGCCGTCGAGTCCGGCAGCGAGCACCCCGTCGCCAGGGCCATCGTCGCGGCCGCCCGGGCCCGTGGCCTCGAGATCCCGGGGATGAGTGGGTTCGAGAACCTCCCCGGCTCCGGCGCGACGGCGACGATCAAGGACACCGTCGTCACCGTGGGCCGGTCCGACCTCTTCACCGTGATGCCCCCCGAGATCGCCGCCGCCGCCTCCGCCGGCACGACGGTCTGGCTCGGCTGGGACGGCACGGCTCGGGCCCGGCTCACCGTGGCCGACGAGGTCCGCCCCGGCTCGGCCGCGGCCATCCAGGACCTGAGCGACGCCGGGCTCACGGCATACCTGCTGACCGGCGACCACCTCCGGGCCGCCAGCGCCGTCGCCGAGCAGGTCGGCATCGGGCCGGGACACGTCCTGGCCGACGTCCGGCCCGAGGACAAGCACGCGACGATCCGCCGCCTCCAGTACGAAGGCCGCATCGTCGCCATGGTCGGCGACGGGGTCAACGACGCGGCCGCCCTGGCCCAGGCCGACCTCGGAATGGCGATGGGGACGGGGACCGACGTCGCGGCAGAGTCCGCCGACATCGTCCTCATGCGCTCGGAGCTGC
This sequence comes from uncultured Actinomycetota bacterium, assembly GCA_963800435.1. GTDB lineage: Bacteria > Actinomycetota > Actinomycetes > Actinomycetales > Dermatophilaceae > CAVSJJ01. The sequence goes on along the minus strand of CAWDBE010000007.1, from coordinate 154,361 downwards.
CGGCCGTCGTCGACGCGATCGCCCTGTCCAGGCGCACCCTCGAGATCGTCAAGCAGAACCTGGCCTGGGCGTTCGGCTACAACATGGCGGCGATCCCGCTGGCCATGGCCGGGCTGCTCAACCCGATGATCGCGGGCGGGGCGATGGCGATGTCGAGCGTCCTCGTGGTCAGCAACAGCCTGCGACTGCGCCGGTTCGGGCGCTGACCCCGGCCACCGAGGGCCCGGGACGGCGAACGCCCCGGACCGCCCGGGTCCGAGGCGACGATGTGCCGTGCCGCAGGCGGCCGCTCAGATGGTGACGTCACCATCGGGGGTGCCGAAGGTCACCGACATCAGGCCGGGCGTGCCGTGGGGCGCCACCCAGTGGAAGTCGATGACGGTCGAGGTCCGGTCGGCAGGCAGGCCGAGCCACTCGCACACGCGGTCGGGGTCGCCGGCAATGGTCAGGGACTCGATGGTCACCGACGTCGTCGCGTCCTCGGAGGGGTGCGGGGTCCCGGCCTCCCACTCGATGAAGAAGGGCAGCTGCGGGTCGGCCTGGAGGCCCCTGACGCCCAGCTGGCGCCAGCGGAGCTCGACGCCGTCGGGACGGTGGCGGTTGCCCTGGGCCGACTGGCGGCCGAGACGGGACTCCACCTCGGAGATGTCGGGGACGCGGATGACCCAGCCGATCCAGCCGCCGCCGGCCTCTGAGCGGCCGCGGACGACCTGCCCGAACGGGGCCTTGTCGGCGGCCGGGTGCTCGAGCACCTCGACGACCTCGACATAGCGCTCGTGGGCCAGCGGCAGGATGACGTTGCGGGTCCCGAACCGGGGGTGGATGCCACCGTCGACGGGATCGACGCCGATGAGCTTGGCCAGTCGCGCGGCCGTGGCCTGAAGGCCGTCGTGCTCGGCCGCATAGACAACATGGTCGACTCGCATGCGGTCCATCGTGACACACCGCGGAGGGTGCTCTTGACCCGGGGCCCTCGCCCGAACGGGTGAAAACGGTTGCCGTCCAGCCGATGGCGTCCCCGTCCGTCCGGGCGCGTCGTGGCGGTCAGCCCCGCCGCTGACGGACCGCCTCGTAGAGGACGACGGCGGCCGAGGTGGCGACGTTGAGCGAGTTCGCCCGGCCCGACATGGGGATCCGCACCCTGGCCTGCGCGGACGCCAACACGGTCTCGGTCAGGCCGGCCTTCTCCGTCCCGACGGCGACGGCGACCGGCCCGCGGTAGTCGACGTCGGTGTGCGCGAGGTCGGCGTCCGGGGTCGTGGCGACCACGGGTATGCCGCGCTCCCCCAGCCAGGCGAGGACGTCCTCGACCGAGGCACTGGCGACCGGCACGGAGAAGACGGTGCCCTTGCTCGCGCGCACGACATTGGGGTTGCCCCAGTCGGTGACCGGGTCGGCCGCGACGACGGCCGCAACCCCCGCGGCGTCGGCGGTGCGCAGCATGGCGCCGAGGTTGCCGGGCTTCTCGACGCCCTCGCAGACCAGGATGAGCGGGTCGCCGCAGAGGTCGAGGCCGGCCAGGCTGGTGCCGGCTGCGGGGACCACGCCGAGGAACCCGTCGGGCCCCTCCCGGTAGGCGACCTTCTCGAAGGCCGACCGGCTGACCCGGATCGTCTCGACCCCGGTCGCGCGCAGGTCCTCGAGCAGCCGGGACCGGCCCGAGGCGTCGAGCATGAGCTCCGGGCAGTGGTAGACGGTGCGCGGCCGGACGCCGGCGTCGACCGCCAGGGCGAGCTCCTCGAACCCCTCGACGACCGTCACCCCCTCACCCTCGCGAACCCGACGTCGGCGCAGCGCCACCAGCCCCTTGAGACGGGGGTTGGTCGCTGAGGTGAGGTACAGCTCGGCCATGGCGGACCCAGCATCCCACCCCCGCGGGCACCGTCGGTCAGAGGCGCAGCTCGGGTGGCGGGAGCAGCGATCGCAGCACGGGCACCAGTCCGTCGGCGTCGACCGGACCGGCCACCTCGTCGGCGACGGCCTGCACCTCCTCGGGGGCGTTGCCCATGGCCACGCCGCGAGCGGCCCAGTGGATCATCTCGACGTCGTTGCGCTGGTCGCCGACCGCGAGGGTGTGGGCCGGCTCGACGCCGAGGCGACGTCTGACCAGCTCGAGGGCGGCACCCTTGGAGACGCCTTCGGGGTTGAGGTCGAGCCACGCGGTGAACCCCACGGCGTAGCTCACCCCGTGCAGGCCGATCCGCTCGGTGAGGCCGACGAAGTCCTCGCTCGTGCCGTTGGGGCTGCGGAAGGTCACCCTCGTCACCGGCTCGGCGAGCAGCTCCTCCCACGGGACCACCCGAAGGACGCCCTGCAGCTCGCCGTCGGGGAACGGTGCGCTCAGCTTGAACCCGACCCCGAGATCCTCGACGGCGACGACGGCGTCGGGCCACTCCTCGTGCAGGATGGTCAGCGCCGGCCGCGGGTCGAAGGTGACGATGTCGACGAACTCGTACCCGTCCTTGCGCGCCGGGTCGATCCGCAGGGTCACCGCCCCGTTGGAGCACACGGCATACCCGGTGGTCAGCCCGAGCTCCTCGATGACCGGCATGGTGGCGACGACGGACCGTCCGGTGGCGATCACCACGTGGTGGCCGGCGGCGACGACGTCCCCGATCGCGGCGCGGACGTGGTCGGACAGGACGCCGCTGTGGTCGAGGGTCGTGCCGTCGACGTCGAGGGCCACGAGATGGTCAGGCATGGCAGTGACGCTACCCGGCGCCGTGGACATTCCGTCAACGGCGTGCGCCACCGCAGCGTGGGCTCGGGCGCCACGATGGACAACGAGGCTCGAGCGGTGTCGAATCGGGTCCACCTCGTCCGTCATCGTGATGAGGTCGCGACCGCGGCCCGCGACACGAAAGGACTCCACCATGGCGCGTTACGTCATCCTGCTGCCCGGCGACGAGAACCAGTGGGCAGCCGCCTCCGCGGACGAGCGGGCCGCGATGTATGCCGTGCACGAGCGGTTCGGGACGGCGCTCGCCGACCGCGGGCACGTCGTCACCGGCGGTGCCGAGCTCACCCACAGCCGCGAGGCGACGACCCTGCGGGGGGACGGCGACGGCGGCGTCACGGTCACCGACGGCCCGTTCGCCGAGCTCGCCGAGCAGGTCACCGGCTTCTACCTCGTCGAGACCGAGGACCGGGCGGACCTCGTCGACTGTTGCCGGATCCTCGCCGCCGCGGGCGATGGCGTCGAGATCCGCCCGGCCGTCGGGTCAGAGGCGTCGTGAAGTACGTCGTCCTCGTCGCGATGGACCCGTCCGGCTGGGCTGCGGCGACCCCCGAGGAGCGGCAGGGGTTCTTCACCGCGCACCAGGCGTTCGAGGCCGCCGTGGCCGAGCACGGGACCAAGCTGTCGGGAGCAGCGCTCGCCGACGCCGATACGGCGACGACCCTGCGGGCGACCGACGGCGAGTGGACCGTCACCGACGGCCCGTTCGCCGAGCTGACCGAGCAGGTGGGCGGCTTCTACTTCGTCGACCTGCCCGACCTCGACACGGCGATCGAGGCCTGCCGGCAGCTCCCGCAGTCCTACGCCGTCGAGATCCGGCCGGTGCTGCACATCGAGGGCTACGACCCGACGTGACGGCACCCGGCGAGGTCCTCGCGCAGACGGTGCGCGAGGAGTGGGGACGGCTGCTCGCCCTGCTCCTCGCGCAGTTCCGCCGCCTGGACCTCGTCGAGGACGCGCTCGCCGACGCGGTCGAGGCGGCCGCCCGCACCTGGCCGGCCGACGGGGTTCCGGCGGTCCCGGCCGCCTGGCTGACGACGGCCGCCCGGCGCCGGGTGGTCGACCGGCTGCGGGCCGAGGCGATGGCCGCCCGCAGGGAGCCGCTCCTCGTCGTCCAGGCCGAGAGCGGCGCACACGGGCTCGGGCGACGGGCGGACGACGGCACGGTCGTCGACGACGACCTGCTCCGCCTCGTACTGATGTGCGCCCACCCGGCACTGCGGCCCGACGCCGCCAGCGCCCTGTCGCTACGGCTCGTCCTCGGCGTCCCGACCGCTGACATCGCGCGACTCTTCCTCGTCCCCGAGGCGACGATGGCCGCGCGGGTCACCCGCGCGAAGCGCAAGATCGTCGCCGCCGGGATCCCGTTCGCCGTGCCCGGCTCCGACACGCTCCCGGACCGGCTCGGCACCGTCGCACAGACGGCATACCTCGCCTTCACGGCCGGCTATGCGGCGGCAAGCGGGCCCGACCTGCTCCGGGTCGAGCTGGCGGGCGAGGCGATCCGGCTGGTCCGGGTCACGCGGGCGCTGCGCGACGCTCCGGTTCTGCAGGGACTGCTGGCGCTCATGCTCCTCCAGCATTCCCGCCGCGACGCCCGCACCGACGCCGGCGGCCTCGTCCTCCTGCCCGACCAGGACCGGGACAGATGGCGCCGCGACGAGATCGACGAGGCGGTCGCCCTGCTGTCGGGCCTCGGCCCGGGCCAGGGCGGGACGCTCGCCGAGAGCTACCGGCTGCAGGCCGTCATTGCGGCCGAGCACGCCCTCGCCCTGGACGCGGGGGCGACGCGGTGGGACCGGATCGCCCGGACGTATAGCGCGCTCGAGGCGCTCACGCCGGGCCCGGTCGTCCGGATGGCCCGTGCCGTGGCCGTCGCCGAGCTCGAGGGACCGTCGGCAGGGCTGGCCCTGCTCGATGGGCTCGAGGACCAGGTCCCGGGCAACCACCGGCTGCCGGCGGTCCGGGCCGAGCTCCAGGTCCGCGCCGGCAACCTGCAGGCCGCCGCGACCGACTACGACCTGGCGATCTCACTGTGCCGCAACGACGTCGAGCTCGATCACCTGCGCCGGCGGCGGGAGGCCCTCGACTCGACCGGATGACGGACCGGACTCACTCCGGCGTGGTCCACGCCTGCCGGAGGCTGAGCCGGCCGTGGGTCTGCAGCAGGGAGCGGCGGTAGAGCCGCTCGGCGACGAGGACGACCCCGGCGCAGGCGACGACGAGCACGGCGAGCGCGAGGACCGGCTCCCACCAGGCGGCCGACCCCCCGAGGACCCGGATCGGCATGAGGACCGCCGACAGCGGCGGGACGTAGGAGAAGACCGCCAGGGCCGTGCCCTTGAGGAGCAGCGCGCCGAAGAAGATCGCCATCGTCAACATCGTCAGCGGGGCCGACGTCGACTGCAGGTCCTCCGAGCGGCTCGCCAGCGCCCCCGCGACCGCCCACAGGCAGGCGATGAGGAGGAACCCGACGAGGAAGAAGGTGAGGAACCAGCCGAGCGCGCCGGAGACTCCCGGCAGGTAGGTGGAGTACTTCGTGAAGCTCAGCCCGACGAGGCCGATGACGACGTACAGCGCCATCTGGGCCAGAGCCATGGCGGAGTTGCCGAGCACCTTGCCGGCGAGGAGCTGGCGAACCGGGATCTTCGTCGTGATGATCTCGACGATCCGCGAGGCCTTCTCCTCGACGACGCTCGCAGCAAGAGTCACCCCGAACCCGAGCGAGGAGATGTAGAACAGGAATGCCAACGCGAAGCCCATCGCGTCGGCGAACCCCTTCTGCTCGGCGCTGCCGTCGAGGACCCCCGTGCTGAGAGTGGCTCCCCGGGTGAGGTCGGCCACCGACGCGCCGAGCCGGTCGGCGTTGGCCGACAGGGCCGCCTGCCGGACCACCGTCGAGGCCGCCTGGTCGAGGGCGTCCGGCACCTGGTCCTTCCCCGTGAGCACCCAGCCGTCCCCCTCTCGGTGCAGCCACACGTCGGCCTCGCCTGAGCGCAAGGCGGCCGCCGCGGCCGCGGCATCCGGCACGGGGACGACGGTGACCTTCACCTTGTCGTCGACGGCGGTCGCCTGTCGCTGCACGGTGCCCGCCATGGTCCGGGCGTCCGCCGCCGCAGCCACGGTATACGTCTTGGTGCGCTGGTCGAGGACCCCCTGGACGACGAGGAGCCCGGTGATGATGGCCAGGGTGAGCACCGTGCCGATGAGGAACGCCTTGTCCGTCAGCTTGACGACGATCTCCCGCCGGGCCACGAGCGGCCAGGTCGCGCCGCCGCGGTCGCCTCGGTCGGTCCGGTGCGGCGTGATGGTGCTCATGCGGTCACCTCGCGGTAGATCTCGGACAGGGCCGGGACGACCCGGGCGAACTCACGGACCCGGCCGCGGCGCATCGCCTCGGTGAGCAGCGCCTGCCCGGCGGGCCCCGCCGCGTCGTCGAGCTCGACGAGCGCGACGGGGCCGTCGACGTCGGTCGCCGTGACTCCCCTGACGTCACGGACCCAGCCGGCGTCGCCGTCGAGGACGAGGCGGTAGCGGGTCGGCCCGTGCCCGCGCAGCTCCTCGACGGTGCCTTCACCGACCACGTGGCCCCGGGCGAGGATGACGAGCCGGTCGCAGAGCCGCTCGACGAGGTCGAGCTGGTGGCTGGAGAACAGGACGGGTACGCCGTCGGCGTTGTGCTCGCGCAGCAGGTCGGCCATCGAGTCGACGGCGTCCGGATCCAGGCCCGAGAACGGCTCGTCGAGGATGAGCGCCCGGGGCCGCGCCATGAGCGCGGCGATGATCTGGACGCGCTGCTGGTTGCCGAGGCTGAGCTTCTCGACCCGGTCCCCCGCCCGGTCGCCCAGGCCGAAGCGCTCGAGGTGCTCGCGCGCGCCCGCCTTGGCCTCGGCGACGCCGAGCCCGGAGAGCCGACCGAGATACACGAGCTGGTCGAGGACCCGCTGCTTGGGGTAGAGCCCGCGCTCCTCGGGCATGTAGCCGAACGTCCGCCGGTCCGCGCCGGTCATCGGTCGGCCCTGCCAACGGACGACCCCCGCATCGATGCCCAGCAGGCCCATGATCATCCGCATCGTCGTCGTCTTGCCGGCGCCGTTACCGCCGACGAACCCGGTCAGCGTGCCGGAGGGGACGGTGAGGGTGACGTCGTCGACGGCGAGGATGTCGCCGAACCGGCGGGTGAGGCCGACCGCCTCGATGGTGTCGAGGGCCGGCGGCGCGAGCATCGTGGTCGTCATGTCCCTCACGCTAGGCCGGGACCGGCCGAGGCGGATCAGCCGCGAGGGTGAACCTCGCGGGCGTCAGCCCTCCGACGGCAGGATGAGACCGGCCTCGTAGGCGAGGACGACGGCCTGGACACGGTCGCGCAGGTGCAGCTTGCTCAGGCAGTTGGAGACATGCGTCTTGACCGTGGCCTCGCCCAGGAACAGCTCCGCGGCGATCTCGGCGTTGGACAGCCCACCGCCCATGAGGACGAGCACCTCGTGCTCGCGGTCGGTGAGCCGGGCGAGCTCGGCCGCGTGCCAGGTGGTCGTCCCTGCACTGCCCCGGCCGCGCCTGCCGCGGGCGTCCACGGTGGCCGTCGCGCCCCTCTGGCCCGAGCCGGACCGTCCCGGGACGCGACCGGCCGTCATCTGCTCGATGACCCGGCGGGTCACCTCGGGAGCGAGCAGGGCGTACCCGTCGCCCACCATGCGCACGGCCTCGACGAGCTCGTCGGGGTCGGCGTTCTTGAGGAGGAACCCGCTGGCCCCGGCCGACAGGGCGTCGAACAGGTAGTCGTCACGGTCGAACGTCGTGAGGATGACGACCTTGCCGAGGTTCTCGGCGACGAGCCGCCGGGTCGCCTCGATCCCGTCCATGACCGGCATCTGCACATCCATGAGGACCACGTCGGGGCGTATCTCGCGGGCCAGGTCGATGGCCGCCGCACCATCGCCCGCCTCGCCGACGACGTCGACGTCTGGCTCGACCGAGAGCATCATCCTGAAGCCGGACCGGACGAGCTGCTGGTCGTCGACGATCATGACCCGCAACGGCTCAGGCTTGGACATCGCTGTCTCCCAACGGCATACGTACTCTGACACGATAGCCGCCGGTGGCCCGAGGGCCGATCTCGACCTCGCCGCGATGCGACGCGGCGCGCTCCCGGATGCCCAGCTGGCCGAAACCACTGCCGGAGGTCGCGGCGCGCGCCCTCCCGTCGTCGACGACCTCCACCTCGACGTGCGGCCGTGGACCGACGTCGTCGACCCGGACCACGACCCCGGCCCGGCGCGCGGTCGAGTGGCGGGCGACGTTGGCGAGCGCCTCCTGGGCGACCCGGTAGACGGAGAGCGCGAGCGGGCCGGGCAGCCGGGCCGCCGCTCCCGGCGTGCTCTCGACGAGCTGGTACGCCGTCGCCAGACCCGAGGACGTGCGCTCGGCGACCAGGGCGGGCAGATCGCCGAGGCCGGGCTCGGGCGCGCGCGCCGGGCCGGACCCGTTGACCGGTGGCGGCGCCGGTGCCCCGCGCTCGAGGTCCTCCATGTCGCGCAGCGTGCCGAGCAGCTCTCGCATCTGGGCCACCCCCTCGCGCGAGGAGGCCTCGATGCGGGCCAGGGCGCCGGCGGCGGCCTCCGGGTCGGAGCCGAGCACCCGGCGGGCGGCGCCGGCCTGGATCCCGATGACCGACACGTGGTGTCCGACGACGTCGTGCAGCTCACGGGCGATCCGCAGCCGCTCGTCGACGACGGCGCGGCGGCGCAGTCCGTCGGCCTGGGCGGAGATCGTCGCTGTCTGCTCGGCCAGCCGGGCCTGCTGCCGGGCGCTGCGCCAGGCCATCTGCCCCCCGACCACCGCGCCCCCGAAGTAGAGGACGTTGACCATCACCGTGAGGAGCACGCCGGCCGTCACGGGCGAGAGCGGTCCCGCCCCCCGGCTTCCCTCGGTCTCGGCGATGATCCGGTCGACGCCGCGGCCGAACGCGAACTGCCAGGCCACCCACACGAACATCAGGCTGACCAGGGCGCCCATGACGAGGAGCATCGAGCGGCGCTCCCTCGCCCAGGCGACCGCCGAGAAGTAGGCGACGAAGTAGGACACCTGCAGCGCCAGCAGGCCCATCACGGCGGGCATCGTGACTCCGACGACGAACATGTGGAGCCCGGCGAGAACACCGACGGTGAGCGGGTAGCGACGGCGGACGAGGAGCAGCGCCGCGACCGAGGCGGTCGCGAGCCACTGAAGCCACCTCGGCTGGCTTGTGTGGTCGAGGGCGCCGACGCTGCGCGTCACCTCGAGCAGAGTGAGCCCGACGACGGCGATGCCGACCGCGAGCGCCACGTCCGCCGGACCGACCGGGGGTCCCGGGCGCTCCCAGTCGTCGTCGACAGCGAAGAACGCTCCGAGGCGGACGCGCACGCGGGTCGCGGGGGACGGCATACGTCCCAGCGTAGGGAGGGGCGGGTATGCCGCGCCTCCACCGCGAGGTGGACCGGGCTCCGCCGGCCGGTGGACGCTGGCTGCGCCGGGTCCTCGGCGGGCCGAGAGGGCTCGTCCCTAGGGGGTGGGGGTGAGGACATCGAGCCCGAGGATGGGGCGCAGCGCCTCAGGCACGCGCACCGAGCCGTCGGCCTGCTGGTGGTTCTCGACGATGGCGACGAGCCAGCGGGTGGTGGCCAGGGTCCCGTTGAGGGTGGCGGCCACCTCGGTCGGGCCCTGGCCGCCCTCGCGCCGGAACCGCGTGCCCAGCCGGCGGGCCTGGAACGTCGTGCAGTTCGAGGTCGACGTGAGCTCCCGGTAGCGACCTTGGCTCGGCACCCAGGCCTCGCAGTCGAACTTGCGCGCGGCGCTCTGGCCGAGGTCGCCCGCGGCGGTGTCGATGACGCGGTAGGGCAGCTCGACCTTGGCGAGCATGTCCTTCTCCCAGGCCAGCAGCCGCTCGTGCTCGGCCGCGGCGTCGGCCGGGTCGCAGTAGACGAACATCTCGAGCTTGTTGAACTGGTGGACCCGGATGATCCCGCGGGTGTCCTTGCCGTAGGACCCGGCCTCGCGCCGGAAGCACGTCGACCAGCCGGCATACCGGCGCGGCCCGGCGCCGAGGTCGATGATCTCGTCGGCGTGGTAGCCGGCGAGGGCGACCTCGGAGGTGCCGGTGAGGTAGAGATCGTCGGCCTCGAGGCGGTAGACCTCCTCGGCGTGCCGGTCGATGAACCCGGCTCCGCGCATCATGCCGGGCAGGACGAGCGCGGGCGTGATCATCGGGGTGAACCCGGCCGCGACGGCCTGGTTGAGGCCCAGGGTCAGCAGGGCGTGCTCGAGCCGGGCGCCGACGCCGGTGAGGAAGTAGAACCGCGAGCCGGCGACCTTGGCCCCCCGCTCCATGTCGACGGCGGCGAGACCCTCGAGCAGGTCGAGGTGGTCCAGCGGCTCGAACGCCTCGGCGGCGAAGTCACGGGGGACCCCGACGGTCTCGCGCACCACGAAGTCGTTCTCGCCGCCGGCGGGGACGCCGTCGACGATGACGTTGCCGATGGTCGTCAGCAGCTCGTCGAGCTCGGCCTGGGACTGCGCGGCGGTGGCCTCGTTGGCCTTGACCTGCGCGGCAAGCTCCTTGGTGCGGGCGAGCAGGGCCTGCTTCTCCTCGCCCTGGGCCCTCGCGACCTCACGGCCCATCGACTTCTGCTCGGCCCGCAGGGTCTCGTACGCCGTGAGGGCGGAGCGTCGGCGCTCGTCGGCCGCGAGGACGGCGGCGACGACGCCCTCGTCGTCGCCACGGGCGCGCTGCGAGCCGCGCACCAGGTCGGGGTTCTCACGCAGCAGCCGGATGTCGATCACGAACGCTGAGTTTATCCGCCCCGGCACCCCTCCCCGCCCGTCACAACTTTTCCGCCCCATCGGGGAAACCCGAGGTTCGCCGGGGTTGTCAACCCTTGCGAACCTCGGGTTTCCCATGCCAAGCGGGACGCCCGGCCCGGGCCGCCGCTCAGTCGGGGCGGCCGGTGAAGAGCAGCCCGACGCCGAGACCCATCATCATCAGGCCACCGGTCCCCCCGACCCGCTCCATCCGTCGCGGGCTCGACGCGAACCAGTCCCGGGCCCGTCCCGCGATGAGCGCGATCGTCGAGTCGCTCGAGATGGCGATGACGGTGAACATCGCCCCCAGCACGACGATCTGCACCCAGGCAGGACCCGCCGTCCGGTCGACGAACTGCGGCAGCAGGGCCGCGAAGAAGACAACCGTCTTCGGGTTGGTGACCCCGACGACATATCCCTTGCGCAGGGCGTGGATCGCGGGGGTCCGCGCGGCCGCGGCGAGCTCGGTGTCGAGCTCGGCGGACAGTGCCCGCCGGTGCCGGACGGCACCGATCCCCAGCCAGACGAGGTAGAGCGCGCCAGCCACCTTGAGCACCAGGTATGCCGTGGCGCTGGCCGCGACGAGCGGCCCCAGGCCGGCGGCCACCCCGACCATCTGGGTGAACAGCCCGAACCCGTTGCCGACGACGGTGAGCAGCGCCTCGCGCCGGCCCGCCGAGATGGCGCGGCCGATCATGAACAGCAGGCTCGGCCCAGGGATGAGGGCGAGCACGATCGAGGCTCCGGCGAAGGCGAGCAGGGTCGAGGCGGACGGCACGAGGGTCAGTGTGCACCCGGCGGTGGATCACCCGCTCGGCGATTCCGCCAGCGCGCGCGCCAACGCACGCGCCGGCGCCGGCGCGAGGACCGCGCGCGCCGACCGTGCGTGTCGACCGTGCGTGTCGACCGGGCGCCTCAGCCGCGGGGTACCTCGACGCCGACGTCCCACAGGTGGTGACCCAGGTCGTGCAGGCCGTACTGCCCGAGGGTGAGCACGGTGAACCGCGACCCGTTGGACCGCACTCCGGTGCGCTCCCACTGCGAGCCGGACACCGCGGCATACGTCATGGCGAACCGGCCCGCCGCCGCGGCGAGCTCCTCGGCCACGACGGCCGGGTCCTGCTCGCCGTACCGGTCGGCGACCGCCGCCTCGTCCTGGTCCCAGTTCTCGAACGGCGGGTCGGCCTCGGCGAGCATGAGCCGCGCCCGCCGGTCGAAGAGCCGGCACACGTCGCGGACGTGGCAGGCGTACTCGAGCGGCGACCACGTGTGCGCATCCGGCCGCTGCCGCACGTCGGCCCGCTCGAGCACCGCCGCCCACGGCTCGGTGTAGGCGCTGACCAGCCCCGACACGGCGTCGGGACCGATCTCGGCCGTCACGATGCCGCAGTCGGGGCAGGGACGCTGCAGGGTCCAGGTCCAGTCCTTGGTGTCCGGCTCGATATCGGTCATCGCCGCAGCGTATGCCGTGACGGGCCCCACCGGGGAGCCGCGGGCCCGGGAGGGCCGAAGCGCTCCGGTCGGTGCGGCGAGGGGTCTGCCGTGCGGTAGTTTTCGCCGTGTGTGGGAGACCTGGCTGACCGTTGTCGCGGTCGCCCTACTCCTCATCGTCGCGGCGGGTGCGGGCACCCTGTTGTGGCTGCGGGGGCGGCCGGACGGAACCCTGCTGGGCCGACGACGTCCCTCGCGGGACCGGTTCCGCCAGGGCTCGCAGCCGCCACCGCGGCGGAGGGTGACCATCATCCTCAACCCCACCAAGGTCGAGGACCCCGCGACGGTCGGGGCCGCCCTGACCCGCCAGGCCGTCGACCTCGGTTGGGCCCCGCCCGACATCGTCGAGACGACCGTGGAGGACCCCGGCACCGGGCAGACCCGGGCCGCCCTGCTCTCGGGGGCCGACCTCGTGTGCGTCATCGGGGGCGACGGCACCGTCCGGGAGGTCGCCGAGGTGTTGGCCGGCACCCGCACCCCCATGGGGCTGCTGGCCCGGGGGACCGGGAACCTGCTCGCCCGCAACCTCCAGCTGCCGCTCGACAACCTCGAGCAGGCCATGGTCGTCGCCCTGACCGGTCTGAACCGGCACATCGACATCGGGTGGGCCACCGTCGACCCGACCCCGGAGCAGCTCGCGGACGAGCCCGGCGAGCCGGCCACGCAGGGGCAGGGCGACGACGCGACCGAGCGGCCGGACCTCGCGCCCGCGGAGCCACCCGGGAACCCGGTCGGGGAGCGGCCGGTCACGGCCGTCACGGAGGCTTCCGGCGAGGCCGCTGTCGAACCTCCCGTCGAGGAGCCCGACGAGGAGCCCGACGAGGAGAAGCGCGAGGCCGGTGCCGAGGCGCCGGCCGACCCGGCCCCGCAACGGCCCGCCAACGCGCATGCCTTCCTCGTCATGGGCGGGCTCGGCTTCGACGCCGCGGTCATGGAGGGCACCTCCGAGGGGCTCAAGGCCAGGGTCGGCTGGCCGGCATACATCGCGGGCGGGGCGAAGAACCTGCTGCGGGCCAGGTTCAGGACCACGCTGGTGATCGACGGCGGCGCGGAGACGAGCCGGCGCGCCCGGACCGTCGTCGTCGGCAACTGCGGCCGGCTCACCGGTGGGATCACGCTGATGCCGGACGCCGAGGTGGACGACGGGATCCTCGACGTCGTCGCCATCACCCCGCGCGGGATCGCGGCCTGGGCGGGGGTCGCCGCGCACGTCCTGACCCAGCGGCAGAAGGAGCACTCCCAGCTCGACCGCTACCGCTGCCGCCGCGCCCTCGTCACCGTGGAGGAGCCGCAGCGGGTGCAGGTCGACGGCGACGTCCTCGGCGAGGCCCGGCAGGTCCTGTTCTCGATCCAGCCCCGGTCCCTCATCGTGCGGGTCGCGGCCATCCCGGCGCGCGAGCCGGCCGAGCCGTCGGCCTGACCAGCCGTCGGGGAGACGGCTCGGCCGGACCGCCCCGGGTCTCGGCTCGCTGGTTCTTCCTCGACTCGCCGAACAGTCGACGAGTCGACGAAGAAACGACGAGGCGAAGCGGCCCGCCCGGCCCGGGCTCGCCCAGCGCCTCCCCTCTCGACGCGGTCAGACCCTCTTCTCGCGCCAGACCCGCTCGAACGGCAGCCGCCAGGTGTATGGGGCGATCAGCTGGTGGATCTGGTTGGGGCCGTAGGTGCCCTGGGCGTAGGGCCGGACGATCGGGGGGTTCTCGATGAGCGGCTGCGAGATCTCCCACAGGCGCTCGATGCCCTCCGCGGAGGTGAACAGCGTCCGGTCCCCCCGGGCCGCGTCGTAGATGAGCCGCTCGTACGCCTCGAGCACCGCGCCCGCCCAGTGCGTCTCCTGCATGGCGAACTGCATCGACAGCTTGTCGAGCTTGAACCCCGGGCCGGGCCGCTTCCCATAGAACGACAGCGACATCCGCGACTTGTCGGCCAGGTCGAACGTGAGGTGGTCGGGCCCGTGGTCGCCGACGCCCGACCCGGGCGGGAACATCGACTGGGGTGGCTCCTTGAACGCGATCGAGATGACCCGGGCGCCCTCGGCCATCCGCTTCCCGGTGCGCAGGTAGAACGGCACCCCGGCCCAGCGCCAGTTGTCGACGAAGCACTTGAGCGCCACGAACGTCTCGGTCTCGGAGTTGGGCCTGACCCCGGGCTCGTCGAGGTAGCCGGTGTACTGGCCTCGGACGACATCGGAGGGCTGGATCGCCAGCATCGAGCCGAACACCTTGTTCTTCTCGCGGCTGATGGCCACGGGCTGCAGAGCCGTCGGCGGCTCCATCGCGGTGAACGCCAGGATCTGGAACAGGTGCGTGACGACCATGTCGCGGTAGGCGCCGGTGCTCTCGTAGAAGTCCGCGCGCTGGGTCAGGCCGAGGGTCTCGGGCACGTCGATCTGCACGTGGTCGATGTTGTTGCGGTGCCAGATCGGCTCGAACAGCCCGTTGGCGAACCGGAAGGCGAGGATGTTCTGGGCCGGCTCCTTGCCGAGGAAGTGGTCGATCCGGAAGATCTGCTCCTCGTCGAACACCTCGTGCAGCTGCGCGTTGAGGGCCCGGGCGGAGGCGAGGTCGATGCCGAAGGGCTTCTCCATGACGACCCGGCTGCGGGGGACGAGCCCGGCGTCGGCGATCGTGCGGACGGCCGAGAGCGCGGCCTTCGGCGGCACCGAGAGGTAGTGCAGCCGGCGCCGCTCCTCCCCCGGCAGGTGCTCCTCGGCAGCCTTGACCGCGTCGCGCAGCGCGTCCGGACCGGCCGAGCCCGGCACGAAGTCGAGCCGGTCCGAGAACTCCCGCCAGTCGGCCTCGGTCAGCTCCCGGTCGCTGTGCTCGCGGATCGCCGCGAGGGCGAGGTCCCGGAACTCGTCGCGGCTGAGGTCGTCGAGCGAGGTGCCGACGATCTCGAAGTCGTCGAGCAGCCGGGAGAGGAACAGGTGGAGGAGACCGGGGATGAGCTTGCGCTTGGCGAGGTCCCCCGTGGCACCGAACAGGACAACCGTCGTGGGCGTGGTCATTGACCAAGGGTGGCCTACGTATGCCGTTCCGTCACCCCTGCACCGCGGCGGAGGCGCCCGGTGAGGAGGGGCGGGCGGGGCGGCATACCTCGCCGGACGGTGACGCACCCGCCGGCCGTGACCTTGCTCACGGCAAGGGCCCGATCCGTGCGTGACGGGAGGCAGGTGAGCCCGTCCTTGCTAGAAAGATGCGTATTCAACGATCTACCGTCACCTCATGTCGCACCCCCACGCGGCCGGCAGCCACCCCGGCCCCCAGTCCGGCGGACACCAAGGTGGACACCCAGGTGGACATCCCGGTGGACATCCAGGTGGACACCCAGGCGGCACGGGCGGGATGCCCGGCGTCACGATGGACTTCGACAAGGCCCCCTTCCTCGTCATCTGGGAGACCACCCAGGCCTGCGACCTCGCCTGCCAGCACTGCCGCGCCGAGGCCCAGCCGTTCCGCGACCCGCGTGAGCTGAGCACCGACGAGGCGAAGGCGATGCTGCGCCGGATCCGCGAGTTCGGCCGGATCATCTTCGTCTTCAGCGGGGGCGACGCCCTCAAGCGGCCCGACATCGTCGAGCTGGTCCGCTACGGCGCCGACCTCGGCCTACGGATGGCGATCACCCCCGCGACGACCCCGCTGTGCACGAAGGAGACGATGCGCGAGCTCAAGGACGCGGGCCTGGCCCGCCTCGCGGTGAGTCTCGACGGGTCCAACCCCGGCATCCACGACACCTTCCGCCGCGTCGACGGCTCGTTCGACCACGGCCTGCGGATCCTGCGGGAGGCCCGCGAGGTCGGCCTGACCACCCAGGTCAACACCGTCGTCCGCAAGAACAACATCGACGACATGCCCGCCATGTGCGACCTGATGGGCGAGCTCGGGATCGTGTTCTGGGAGGTCTTCTTCATCGTGCCGATGGGTCGGGCCAAGCCCGAGGACGTCGCGAGCGCGGACGAGTTCGAGTCGGTGTTCAACCAGCTCTACGACCTGTCCAAGACGGCGAGCTTCGACATCAAGGCGACGGCCGCCCCGCAGTTCTCCCGGGTGGTCCTGCAGCGCAAGAAGACCGAGGCGGCCGACGACCACGACACGCTCACCTCGGGGACCCAGCACTCGATGGTCGACGGCATCGGCCGGGCCCGCAACGTCACCGACGGCGACGGGTTCATGTTCATCAGCCATACCGGCGACATCTTCCCCTCCGGGTTCCTCCCGGTCTCCGCCGGCAACGTCCGCACCGACGACCTGGTGTCGGTCTACCAGGACTCCGAGCTGTTCCGGACCCTGCGCGACCGCAGCCAGATCAAGGGCAAGTGCGGTGTGTGCAAGTACCGCCCGGTCTGCGGTGGGAGCCGCGCCCGGGCGTATGCCGTGACCGGGGACGTCCTCGAGTCCGAGCCGTTCTGCGCCTACGAACCCCCTGCCACGGCCTACACCACCGCCAGCCACCACCTCACCGAGGTCGTCGGCTGACGGACCCTGAAGCCGGCATGCCGTCTTCCCGGTTCGGCATGCCGGCTTCAGGACGGTCGGACCCGCAGGCCGCAGGACCGCAGCGCCCTTGACTGTGGCCACGACCAGGCACAACGCGGTCCCGGGTGACGGATCTGACAACGCCTGGGGGTGCGCCCATCGGGGAACTGACTGAGACTGGGAGCCCCCCCAGGACAGGCACCTGGGACTCAGTCGACCGAAGAGGCCGCCATGCACGTCACCGTCGCCGGCATCCAGGACCGCAACATCGACCATCTGGTCGCGGCCGCGCGCGCGGCGCTGGACGGCCTGGGCCTGGACGGCGAGGTGACCACGGTGACCGACCACGACGAGATCGTCGGTCTCGGGGTCGTGCGGACCCCCGGGCTCCTCGTCGACGGCCGGGTCGTCGTCGAGGGTCGGGTGCCGAGCGGGGACGAGGTCCGCGAGCTGCTCGCCCAAGCGCGGTGACGCCCGCCCGGTAGCCGACCAGGAGCCGGCGCCGAGCCGCGTGCGCAGCACGGGCGGCGGCATCGCCCCGACGAGGTGGGGGGCCTGCGCCGCCGGCATCCGTCAGCCCCGCCCACCGTCCTCGGCCGGGCGGACCGCGTCCTCGCCGGGCAACCGACCGCCGGGATAGCTGCGCCGCAGCTCCTCGACGGTCGGAGGGTGGGGCTCGCGGGCCTGCGCCGGCAGGCACTCGGAGATCGCCGCCATGATCCGGCGGGTGTCCGCCGCCGGCGAGCGGTACTTCAGCTCCACGGGAGGGCCGACCCGCACGGTGACGGTCGGCGGGTGGGCCAGGGCGAGCATGTCGGGCAGGGCGGCCGAGCGCGGCCAGACGCGTTCGCTGCCCCAGATGCCGACGGGCACGACCGGGGCTCGGGTCGCGGCGGCGAGGCGGGCTGCACCGGTGTGCCCGGTGAGGACCGGGTCGAAGAACCTCTCGCCGCGCGGGATCGTCCCTTGGGGAAGGACGGCGACGACCTCGCCACCGTCAAGGGCCCGCTCGGCGGCGTCGAAGGAGCCGGCAGCGTCTCCGGCGCGGTCCACGCTGATCCCGCCGAGCGCCGTCGCGATGCCGCCGAGGACCGGGATGTCGAAGAGCTCCTTCTTGCCCAGCGCCCGAGCGGTCCGGCCGGAGCGCGCCATCATCATGACGAGCACGGCGACGTCGAAGTAGCTGCGGTGGTTGCCCGCGACGATGGCCGGCCCCGACCGCGGGATGTTCTCGACGCCCCGGATGTCGAACCGGGCATACGGGAACAGCTCCGGACGCATGGCGAGGAAGAGCAGCTGCTGCAGCTCCAGCCCGAGGACGGGGATCTTGAGCACCCCGGGCGAGACGTCGAGGGAGCGGATGGGCCAGCGCCGGGCCACGGCGAGCAGGGCGAGCCGTGGGTCGGGGTTGACCGCCGTCGGATGGCCGACCGCCCCCAGCAGCGGGAGGTCGTAGATGCTGTCGGAGTACGCATAGCTGTCGGCCAGCGAGATGCCCTGCTCCTGCGCGAAGGCCCGGACGGCAGCCAGCTTGCCCCGCGACCACACGAACGGCCCGGTGATCGAGCCGTCGAACAGCCCGTCGGCGCCCACGGCATACCTCGTCGCCACGACGTCGTCGAAGCCGAGCCGCTCGGCGAGGGGCCGAACGAGGTGGTCCGGGGTGGTCGTGGCGAGGACGACCGGGCGGCCGGCCGCCTTGTGCTCCTCGATGAGGGTGCGGGCGAAGGGGTGCACCATCTCGTCGATGACCGCTGCGGCCGCGTCGGCGGCGGCGTCGAACGCGTCGGCCGCCCGGCCCTTGGCGACGCGGGTCGCCTGGCGCGCCAGGGCCATCGACGGCAGGGTCTCGCCGACCGTGTTGAAGAACCTGTAGAGCAGGTCCTCCCCGGGGAGGGTCCGGGGGATGAGGCCGAGGTCGAGCATGGCGCGCGAGAGCGCCTGGCCGGTCCCGCCGCGCAGGAGGGTCCGGTCGAGGTCGAAGAACGCGGCGCCCCGCATACCGGCAGGCTACTGGGCAGCCGCATGCGGCGGCATACGCTGGGCCCCATGCCGGCCCGTCGCTCCTCCGGCCCGCCACCGCAGCGCACCGCGTTCGTCCTCGGTGGCGGCGGCGTGCTCGGCACCACGCAGGTCGGCATGCTCCGCGCCCTCGCCGAGCGCGGCGTCGTCCCCGACCTCGTGCTCGGCACGAGCATCGGCGCGCTCAACGGCGCGTTCGCGGCCGCGGACCCTTCGCCCGAGGGCGCCGACCGGCTCGCCGAGGTCTGGGCCGCCGTGGTCACGCAGGGCCTCTTCCTCCAGAACCCGGTCCGCCAGGCCGCCCGGATCGCGAGATACCGCACGCACCTGCTGTCCAACGCCCCGCTGCGGACGATCGTCGCCCGCTACCTTCCGGCCGAGGACTTCGCCGACCTCGAGGTCCCGTTCCAGTGCGTCGCCGCCTGCATCGAGGACGCGAGCGGCCGCTGGTTCGACGCCGGGCCGATCACCGACGCCGTCGTCGCCTCGTGCTCGGTGCCGGGGCTGTTCCCCCCGGTGGTCATCGACGGACGGCACTACCTCGACGGCGGGCTCGTCCACTCGATCCCCGTCGGCCGGGCCCTGGCCCTCGGCGCCACCCGGATCTTCGTCCTCCAGGTCGGCCGGGTCGAGCAGCCGCTCAGCCCGCCGCGCTATCCGTGGGAGGTCGCGACGGTGGCCTTCGAGATCGCCCGGCGGCACCGTTTCGTCCATGAGATGGAGTCGGTGCCCGAGGGCGTCGAGACCCATCTGTCCTGCCGAGCGGTGCCCCCGACAGCCCCAACCTCTCGCTCGCCTACGGCCGCACCTCGCGGATGCGCGAGCGGATGGACCAGGCGTATGCCGCGACCGCGGCCTACCTCGACGCCACGCCCGGCTGACCCCGCCTACGCTGCGCTCATGGGTATGCGCGGGATCCCGCCGCCCCCGCTGCCGGTCCGGCGGGTGCTGCACGTGGCCTGGCCCCTCGTCGGGGTGGCCGTCACCGCCGTGGCGACCCCGGTCCTCGTCGCCGGCGCGCTGCACGCCCTGGTCGACCGCCGGGCCCGGCTGTTCCGGATCACCGCCGTCGCCGTCCTCCTCATGTGGGTCGACATCGGGATGCTCGTCGGCTGCTGGCGGCTCTGGCTCGCCGACCCGGGCCAGGACGGGCCGACCTGGCTGGAGGACCACGAGCGCCTGCTGCTGCCTCGCTCGACCGGGCCATGCTCGTCGGCCGACGCTGGGTCGGCTTCGAGGTGCGCCTGGCCGGCCGGATGCAGCTTCGGCAGCGACGCCAGCCCGCTGATCGCGTTCGCGCGGCACGCGGGCCCGGCCGACTCGATCGCCTTGGCCTGGCTGCTCTCGCGAACGGCCGGCCGGCTGCCCCGGCTCGTCCTCGCCGAGGCGTTGCGGTGGGACCCCGCCGTCGACACGATGCTCACCCGGCTGCGCTCGTTCTTCGTGCCGTCCGCCGCGAGCGCCGGGCAGTGACCGGCTCGGCGGGGTCGCCGCGCTCGCCGAGTCGCTCGGGCGCCAGGGACGTCCTGCTCCTGTTTCCCGAGGGCCAGAACTGGTCCCCGCGACGACGGCGCAAGGCTGATCACCGTGCTCCGCGAGCGTGGTGAGGGGCAGCGGGCCGAACGCGCAGCCCGGCTCCGGCACGTCCTGCCGCCCAAGATCCGCGGCCCCATCGCCTGCCTGACCGCGCGGCCGGACGCCGATGTCATGGTGGTCGCGCACGCCGGGTTCGAGCGGCTCACCGGGCTGCGCGGATCTACGACGCCGTGCCGTTCACCGCACCGCCCGTTCCTCGTCAAGACCTGGACGTATGCCGCGCACTCCCTCCCCGACGACGAGGCGGGCATCGGCGCCTGGCTGGAGGAGCACTGGGGCGAGGTCGACGCGTGGATCGGCGAGAGCTCCCCCGACCCGCAGACCCGGGACGGGGGACGGCCGGGCCGGGGCCGGCCGATGGGGTGGACCCGCGGCACGCACGGACGGTGGACCCGTGGCCGGGAGACCGGAACCTCACGTCGCGGCGAGAACGTCCCACCGCACATGAGCCGGACCACCCGCACCGCCCTCGTCGTCCTCGCCGGGTTCGTCGTCCTCGCCGGCCTCGTCACCGCCCTGGTCCTCACCCGCGGCAGCTCGGCCGGGACGCCCGGCGACGGGACATCGGTCACCTCGAGGGACCAGCTCCAGGGCTCGTTCGCCAGCCGGAGCGGGTCGAGCACCACGCCGACGCCGC
This sequence comes from uncultured Actinomycetota bacterium, assembly GCA_963800435.1. Taxonomy (GTDB): domain Bacteria; phylum Actinomycetota; class Actinomycetes; order Actinomycetales; family Dermatophilaceae; genus CAVSJJ01. Next base: position 133,567 of record CAWDBE010000007.1, on the reverse strand, counting down.
TCGTCGACGGGAGGCCGGTCCGGCTCGTCATCGCCGGAGACCGGATCGGCGTCAACGCGGGGTGCAACCAGATGGGCGGCTCGCTCTCGGTCGACGGCGGCCACCTCGTGGTCGGCCAGCTCGTCTCGACGCAGATGGCCTGCCTTCCCGACACCGTCATGCAGCAGGAGCGGTGGGTGCGCGACATGCTCGACGCGCGGCCGGCCGCCCACCTGAGCGGCGACCTGCTCACCCTCACCTGGTCCGGCTACAGCCTGGCCCTCGGGCGCCTCGGGGCGGGCTCGCCGACGAGCACCGGCCCCACGACCGCCCCCACCGGCAGCCCGCCGGTCTCCGGCCCCTCGAGCCCACCGGCCACGACCTCGCCGCCGGGCCTGGCGACCCGGCCCACGGTCGGCCCCGGTGCGGTGGGCACGCGAGGTCCCCGGTCCGAGCAGGAACACCTTCCCCGAGACCCCACAGGCGTCCTCGTCCTGAGCCGGGGCGACGGACCTCGGTCGCCGGCCCGCTCGGCCCCGCGTGGGCAGTGTCGTCAGTCGGCCCGACGCAGCTCGGTCAGCCAGGTACGGGCGTTCGCGAAGTCCTCGTCGGTGTTCAGCGGCGCTATCGTCGCGGCCCGCTGATCGGCACGAGGGTATGAGCCGAGGAACTTCACGTCGGCGCACACCCGGCGCAGACCCATCAGGGCCTCGCCCACCCGCTCATCGAGGACATGGCCCTCGCAGTCGATGGAGAAGCAGTAGCTGCCCATCGACTCCTTGGTCGGGCGCGACTCCAGCCGGGTCATGTTGATGCCCCGCGCCGCGAACTGTTCGAGCAGCTCGAGCAGGCCACCGGCGTGGTCCTGCCGCTGGTACAGCACGACCGTCGTCTTGTCGGCCCCGGTGGGCCGGGGCAGCGTGCCGGGGCGGGCGACCAGGACGAACCGGGTCACCGCGCCCTTCATGTCCCCGATGTCGTCGGCGAGGATCTCGAGCCCGTGGTTGGTCGCCGCCACCGGGGCACACACGGCCGCGTCGTAGGCGACCGGGTCGCTGCCGGCCAGTCCGGCCGCCCCCGAGGCGGTGGACAGGGTCGGCACGTAGGTCGCCTCGGGCAGGTTCGTCCCCATCCAGCCGCGGACCTGGGCCCAGCCGTGGGAGTGGGTGCCGACCGCGCGGACCCGCTCCAGCGACATACCGGGTCGGGCCGCGAGGACGAACGTGATCGGGACGAGCACCTCGGCTGTCAGCACGAGCGCGTCGCCGGTCGCCAGAGCGTCCAGGGTCGCACTGACCCCGCCCTCGACCGAGTTCTCGATGGGGACCATGGCGGCGTCGATCTCGCCGGCACGCACGGCGGCCAGGGCCGCGTCGACCGAGGGGTACGGGGTCTGCGGCGCCCCCGCGGCGGGGCCCCAGTCGTCGAGGGCCATCTGGGTGAAGGTCCCAGCGGGCCCGAAGAACCCGTAGCGGGTCATGCGCATCTCCTCTGCGACCGGTCGGGCGCCGGCAGTCATCGGACACTGTATTGGGTGGCTAGAGTGGCCCGGCCATGAGTTTCAGCATCGCGACCGCAGCCGTCGTCTTCGGGCTGATCTTCGTCGTCGAGCTCCCGGACAAGACGTTCGTCGCGACGCTGGTCCTGGCGACGCGGTTCCGGCCGCTGCTCGTGTGGACCGGGGTGGCGCTGGCGTTCCTCGTGCAGACGACGATCGCCGTGACGCTGGGGGGGCTGATCGGGCGGCTGCCGCGCACCCCGGTCGAGGCGTTCGCCGGGGCGATGTTCCTCATCGGCGGGGTGCTGCTGCTGCGCGGTGCCCGCAAGGCCGACGCCGAGGAGGCCGAGGCGGAGGAGGAGTTCGAGTCCAAGGGCGCGTCCGGGCTCAAGGGCTGGCACGTCATCACCTTGTGCTTCACCGTGCTGTTCCTCGCCGAGTGGGGCGACCTCACCCAGATCCTCACGGCCTCACTGGTCCTGAGGTACCACGAGCCGGTGTCGGTCTTCGTCGGGGCGTTCGCCGCGCTCGCGACGGTCTCGGCTCTGGGGGCCGCGCTCGGCCGGGCGCTGCTCACCCGGCTCCGCCTCGCGACGATCCGCCGGGTGGGCGGGGCCGTCTGCCTCGTGCTGGCCGCGGCCACCGGGCTCCAGATCGCCGGGGTGTTCTAGGGGCTCGCGGTCGGCAACGCGGGCTCGAGCGGAGGATCAGCGGCGTCCTGACCCCCGCGACCCTCCGGTGGACGAGGCCCGGCACGCGTACCCGTCGGGGAGAGCCACCACAGCAGGGCGAGGGCGACGAGCGAGCCGGCGACGTCGGCGTTCTGGAGCATCCGGCCCGGCAGCGCCCACCAGTCCCGGTGGTTGAGCCACGAGATGCCCCACCACGGCATCCGGCACAGGAACCACGCCGTCACCACGCCGGCCGCCCACAGCCGACGGCGCTCCCGCAGCGGGTCGGCACCGAGCAGCGCGAGGATGACGACGACCATCCAGTGCAGGTGGTGGATCCACGCGACCGGCGACAGCAGGCACGCCATGAGGCCGACCGCGGCGACCTCGCCGACCGAGTCCCCAGCGAGGTAGAACCGGCGGGCCACGGCATACCCGACGAACCCGACGACCACCACGAGGAGCAGCCACACCGCCGTCCCGGCCGTCCCCGACGGCCCCACCCGCAGGAGGAGCCCTCGGATCGACTGGTTGGAGGTCCCGGCGTTGGGGCCGAGGCGAGCCGGGTCCTGCAGCGCCCCGCCCCAGAACGTGAACGACGCCGCGGGCAGCAGCAGCCATGACCCGAGCGTCGCGGCGGCCGCGGCGCCCAGGGCCGTCGCCGCCTCCTTCCACCGTCGGTTGACGACGTAGTGGATGACGAAGACCCCGGGGGTGAGCTTGACCGACATCGCGAGGCCGACGAGCACCCCGGGAGGCACCCTGCGGAGCAGCCGCGGCCGCGGCCGGCGCAGGTCCATCAGGCTGGCGAGCACCATGAACGCGTTGACCTGCCCGAACCGGATGCCGTCGGAGACCGGGTGCAGCCACAGCATGGGGGCCGTCAGCAGGGCCAGGGCGATGGGCAGCCAGGCCCCGGTGCGGTGGATGAGTCGGTAGCCGGCATACCAGACGATCGCCGTGGTGGCGGCGACCTGCAGCAGGGTCCACAGCCAGCCCACCGCACCGAAGGGGATGAGCGCGAGCGGCACCGACAGCACGGCCGAGAACGGCGGGTAGGTGAACGGCAGCAGCTGCGGCGCCTCGGTCATGGCCGAGTAGATGGGCCGGCCGGTGAGGATGGACTCCCCTGCCTGCCGGTAGACCTCGACGTCGACCTGCCACTGGTCGAGCGGCCAGAACACGAGGTAGCGCAGGACGACGGGCAGCGCGGCGAGCGCGACGATGAGGATCGCCAGCACCCACCTGGTGGCGGCGGAGGCGGGCGGGCGGATCCGTGGCACCCGTCCATTGTGGCTGCTGCGGACCCGTAGCCTGTACGCGTGACCCGCCGTGCCCCCGCCGTGCTCCTCGCGGCCGTGGCGGCGGCCCTCGCTCTGGTCGGCCCGGCGTATGCCGCGGGCCGTGGCTCCGCTGCGGCCCAGCCGGCCGCGGCGACGGGCAGCGCACGCACGAGCGCGGCCCCGGCCGCCGACCACCCGACCGCCGGCACCGTCGTCCTCATCGGGACCGGTGGGCTGACCTGGAGCGACGTCAGCGAGAAGGGGACTCCCAACCTGTGGACCCTGCTGCGGGACGGCTCCTCGGCGGCGCTGTCGATCCGCTCGGTCCAGACCAACACCTGCCCCGTCGACGGTTGGCTGGGCCTGTCGTCCGGCGCCCGTTCCGCCGCGCCCCGGGTCGGGACGTCCACCAACCCCCAGGACCGCCTCTGCCCACCGATCCCCGAGGTCGTCGGCGGCCAGGTGCCGGGCTGGGCGTCCTATCTCCGGGCGGCCGGCAGTGACGGGTTCGACGCCCGGCCGGGGCTGCTGGGCGACAGTGCGGCGGCGGCCGGAGTCTGCGTGCAGGCGGTCGGGCCCGGCGCCGGACTCGCGGCCGCCCGCGGCGACGGCTCGGTCGCCAAGTACGCCTCCTGGGACCCCGCCACGCTGCTGACCGACCTCGCCGGCTGCCCGATCACCCTCGTCGACATCGGAGCCCTGCGCGACCCGTTGGACGTCGCCGGCGGTGAGACGGTGACCGCCAGCCGCGCCGACCAGGTCCGGGCGATCGACGCCCGGATCGGGCAGGTCATCGACGCCGCGCCCAACGGCGCCGACTTCGTCGTGGCCAGCATCGCCGACGCCGGGCGGTCGGAGCGGCTGCGCATGGTGCTCGCCCGTGGACCGGACTTCGGGCCCGGGGAGCTGTACTCGCCGTCGACGCGACAGCCGGGGCTGGTCCAGGAGCAGGACCTGACGGTCACCACCCTCAGCATCGCCGGGATCCCCGTGCCGGAGGGGCTCGGTGGCGCCATCCTCAGGTCGGGTACCGCGCCGGACAACTCCGAGGAGCGCTCCCAGGCCCGGCTGCAGGCGCTCGTGGACTACGACCAGGCGAGCCACGAGGTGCACTCGCTCGTCCCGCCGTTCTTCATGGTCTTCGCCTACGGGCAGCTCGCCATCTACCTGTTCGTCCTCCTCGTCTGGAAGGGCCGGGTCGGGACCGAAGGCACCCGGATCAGGTCCCTCGTCTGGGTCCGCCGGATCGCCGTCGGCGCCGCCACCGTCCCCGCGTCGACGTTCCTCGCCAACCTCCTGCCGTGGTGGCGCTTCCCGGTGCCGATGGTCTCGGTCGTCGCGGCCGTCGGGCTGTTCGTCGCCGCCATCACCGCGATCGCGCTGTCGGGCCCGTGGTCACGATCCCCGGTCGGACCACTCATCGTCGTGTCCGGCGCGACGATGGGCGTCCTCGCCGGCGACGTCATGAGCGGGTCGCGCCTGCAGCTGTCCTCGCTCATGGGGCTGCAGCCCGTCATCGCAGGCCGGTTCTACGGGATGGGCAACGTGACGTTCTCGCTCTTCGCGACGTCCGCCCTCCTGCTGGCCACGGCCCTGGCCGGGCTCGTCATCGAGCGCAGCGAGACCCGGGCGGCCGCGGTCGTCATCATCATCGGCGGCGCGGCGGTCATCATCGACGGCGCGCCCTTCTGGGGTGCCGACGGTGGCGGCCCGCCGGCCCTCGTCCCCGGCCTCGCCTACCTCGTGCTCGCCATCCTCGGCATCGCGATGACCTGGAGGCGGATCGGCCTCATCGCGGTCGGCTCGGCCGGGCTGTTCCTCCTCGTGGCGTTCGGTGACTGGCTCCGCGGACCCGAGAACCGCACGCACCTCGGCGGGTTCATCCAGGCCATGATCGACGGCAACGCCATGGACATCATTGTGCGCAAGGGCAAGCAGAACCTCGAGATCCTCACCGGGAACATGCCCCTCACCCTGCTGGTACCGGCGGCCCTGATCTTCGTGTTCTACGTCCTGGCCCGGCCCACGTCGTGGGGGTCGCGATCGCTCCAGCGCGCGTTCGCGGCCGCCCCCACGCTCCGCTCCGGGCTGGTCGCCCTCGTCGTCACGATCACCGTGGGGTTCGCCATCAACGACTCCGGCGTGGCGATCCCGGCGGTCAGCGCCACCGTGGCGGTTCCGCTCATCCTGTCGGTGGCGGTGTTCACCCTCGAGGACGAGGCGCGGGCCCTCGCGCCCTCCCGCGCCTGGCGGCGGCGCCGATGAGGGCCACCCAGACGGCGCCGACGACCCAGGGCACGATGTGCCGTCGCACCCCGAGGGTGAGCGACTGCACCTGGACGCTCATGCCGAGGACCCGCCCCGGGACGTAGGCGACCGCCATCGCGGCGAGCTGAGCGAGCAGGGTGACCTCGACGAGACCGCCGGCGACCGCGGGCAGGCCGGCCCAGGCGAGCAGGCCGTACCAGGGCAACGAGTACGGCGCTGCCAGGACGTATGCCGCGGACAGGACCATGGCGAACCGCAGGGCCTGCTCCGCGCCACCTCCGGCGCCCCGGGCCGCCGTGAGCCGGAGCAACGCCAGGGCCAGGACGACCGCAAGGGCCATGGCCGAGTAAGAGACCAGGGTCCGCGTCGGCCCCGAGCCGAGTGATCCGGTCAACCCGTCGAGCAGCGGCCGCCACGGGGTCGCCAGCGACACCGAGCGCCGTGAGCGCAGCAGCTGGTCGTAGACGTGCGGGCCCATCCACACATGGAGCACTGCCGTCACGACCGCCGCGGCACCGACGAGCGAGCCGATGCCCCGCACGCTCCACCGACGTTCCCGCACCGCCCACCAGGCGGCGAGCACGGCCAGGCCGGCCACGGCATACGTGAACTTCGTGCAGCCGGCCAGGGCAGCCGCCGCACCCGACGCACCCGCGCCACCGAGCCCGGTCCACCGGAACGCCAGCCAGACGGCCGCCACGGCGAACGCCGTGCCGATGACGTCGACGTGCGCGCCGAGCACGCCCACCCCGAAGACCAGGGGGTTGAGGGTCCAGGCGACGTCGACCCGCCGCCGGGCCGAGCCGTCGAGGGCACCCAACAACAGCCACCGCACCCCCAGCCAGGCGAGAACGACCAGCACCTGCCAGACCCAGACGACCTGGCGCAGGTGGTCGCCACCCACGGCCGCCGAGAGTGCCTGCAGGGCGGTGGCCATCGGCCCGTAGACGCTCGGCTCGGTCGTCCATGGCGCCTCGACGTGGCTCGTGATGGGGTCGACACCGCCGTGCCAGGCGATCGGGGACACGACGTAGGGGTCGCCCCCCTGCAGGAAGATCCGCCCGTAGGCGGCGTAGTTGACGTGATCCGCGGAGCCGAAGGGGACGGCGAGCAGCGCGAGCAGCGCGAGCAGCACGGGGAGCCACCATCGGACCGGGCGGGAGGCCCGGCCGCGTAGGCCGGCGAGCACGCCCGCCCCACCCAGCAGGTATGCCGCCCACAAGGTGGCGGTGACCGCGGCCGAGGACAGGGTGAGGGGCAGGACCAGCGCGGGGACCCAGCCGCGGACGCCGAGGTCGGGGGATGCCGCGTTGGGCCGGGACAGACCGACGAGCAGGAGAAGGACGAAGGAGGCGCCGAGCAGGGCCCCACGCAGGGTGCCGGCCCGGCCGTGCTGCTCGCCGGCCGGGACGGCGGAGCGCTCCGCCGCGTCAGCGCCGGCGGCCACGGCCCAGCCGCCGCACCGCCAGGGCGAGCCACACGTCCCGGTACTGGGCCGCCCGGTGCAGCTGGCTGCGCCAGTCGGTGCCACTCACCCGGTGCTGCAGCTCGCACGGCACCTCGAGGACCCTGAGCCCGGCCCGGAGCACGTCGACGGTCAGGCCGACCTCGACGCCCCACCCCCGGGCGAGCGGTGCGGCCGCGGCATACGCCTCGGCCGTGAGGCAGCGCATGCCCGACAGCGGCTGCACGGGCTCGAACCCGGTGAGCAGGGCGATCCCGGTCCGGGCCAGTCGCACGACGAACCCATGGCCCCCGCCGGCGGAGGCCTGCGGAGGCAGGGTCGCGACGGTCATGTCGGCCTCGCCGAGCTGCACCGGCTCGACGAGCACCGACAGTGCGGAGGCGGTCTGCTGGAGGTCGCCGTCGACGAAGAGGAGGTGCCGGGCGGGGGTGCCGTTGCCCTGCTCCTCGGTACGGACCCGGGCGATGCCGGTCTCGAGGGCCGCGGCCTTGCCCCGGTTGTGCCCATGCCGCACGACGAGCGCCCCGGCCGCCCGCGCCACCGCCGCCGTGTCGTCGCTGCTGCCGTCGTCGACGACGACGACCAGGTCGACGCCGGGGAGGTCGCGCACCGCCGCGACCGTCGCCGCGACCCGGTCGGCCTCGTCCTTGCACGGGACGACCGCCGCCACCGGGCGGCGCGCGCCGTCACCGCCCGGGCGCCTGGGGTCGCCCTGGGAGGAGGGTGGGACGGGCGGGGACACGGTGCGCTCAGCGGAGCGTGACCTGCCGGCTGAGCAGGCCGGACCTCGCGCGGCGCTCATCGGAGGTCAGCGGGGCGTCCTCGGCGAGGGCGGCGGCATACCGGGTCGCCCACTGGGTCAACGGGTCCTCGTAGTCGGTGGCCTCGAGCTCGGGGTCGAGGTCCCAGACCGGGACGAGCAGGCCCGAGGTCCGGAACGCACCGAGCAGGCGGGTGTCGCCGCCGAGACCGTCCGTGTCGACCGCGTGCAGGCGGGCGAGCGCGTCGGTGGCGGCGTCCTCGTCGTCGGGCAGGACGAGCCTGACATGGGTGCGCTCGCCGATCCGGACCCAGTACGCCGACGGCAGCGCCGACATGGCGACGGTGGGGACGATCGCCTCGTTGGCCCGCTCGAGCGACGCCTGGGCTGCCTCGTCGAGCTCCTGGCCCTCGACCCAGAAGTCGAAGCCCTCGTGGATCTCGACCTCGAACGGCACGGACGTGTCGAGGACGTCCTGCAGGCGGGGGCTGTCACGGGTGGGCGCCGGGGTCGCGACGAGGGGGGTTCCGGCGTCGAGGGCCAGCGTCGCGAGCATCTGAGCGGCGAGGTCACGGGAGGCGTCGCCGCTCGAGGACCCCGACTGCGTCGCGACGAGGAGCTGGCCGTCGGTGCGGTGCAGGCCCGGCCAGGCGAGCGGCAGCACGGTGGTGACGAGCATCTCGGTGCCGTCCTCGGCGTGCGGCCCCAGAAGGCGAACCCGCGCCGTGGCCGCGGGAAGGATCTCCCGGATGGCGACCCAGTCGGTCTCGCCGGGGAGGCCCGCGAACGGGCGGGGCTCGAACGGGACGGGGTCGACGCGCTCGCGCGCGGAGGCGCCGGACCCGTCGGCATGACGGCGGCGGCGTGAGGCCTTACCCATGGCGCCCACCCTAACGGGCGCGGCGCGGGGACCCGGCGGAGCCGGGGCGGGGGGCTGGCGCAGGCGCGGCGCGCTCAGGTGGCGCGGCGCCGGGTGGGTCCACCCAGCGAGGCCCAGACGGTCACGCCGCCACGGTCCTCGACGACACCCCACTCGTGAGCCAGCGAGCGGACGATCCGCAGCCCGCGGCCGGCCGGGGACCAGACCGCGCGCGGCGCCGGACGCGGCGCCGTGGGGCCGCCACCGTCGGTGACGTCGATCTCGACGACCGTCCCGCGGACCTTCCATTTCACCCGCATCGTGCCGTCGGCGAGAGGGTTGGCGTGCCGGACGGCGTTCGCCACGAGCTCGGAGACGACGATCTCGGCCTCGTCGACGAGCTGCTCGGGGACGCCCCGCGCCTGGAGGTCGAGGACGAGGGCGTGCCGGACGTGGGCGACGGAGGAGGCGGCCCAGGGGGCGCGGACGACCTGGCCGGAGCCGTCGCCCATCCCCCCGCTGACCTCGATCGACTCGTCGGTGGACACCCCGAAACGCCTGGTCCCGAGGCGGGGGACAGGCGTGGTCGACGACTGCTCAGGGGCGCTCACCAAGCAGACATGGTAACGGTTCAGCGCAGCGCTGACACCCGGTCGAGAACTTCCGCCGGACGGTTGGTGATGACGACGTCGACACCGAGGTCGAGACAGCGCTCGACGTCCTCCGGCCGGTCGGCGGTCCAGACGTAGACGGTGTGACCCCGCCGCTGGTGGTTGCGGACGACCTTGGGGTTGCGCCGCAGGAACTTCACGTCGAGGCCGACGGCGTGTACGCCACGCGGGAGCGACCCGTCCCAGGTGAGTGCCGGAGCGCCCACCTCGATGAGGTAGACGAGCGGGACGTGGGGCGCCATGAGCCGCATCCGCTGCAGCGCGACCGCCGAGAAGGACATGACCCGCACGTGCGGCATCCGCGGCAGGTCGCCCGAGGTGAGGCCGTAGTCACGCAGGACCTTGACCAGCTTGCGCTCGACGAGACCTCCATACCGCGTCGGGTGCTTGGTCTCGATGAGGGTGACGATCTCGCGCTCCTCGGCCATCAGGGCGTCGAGGAGCTTGCGCAGGGTCAGGATGCGGCCGCGCTCCGGGTCGGAGTCGGCGCCCTCGGTGTCGTCGGCGTGGACCGAGCGCTTCCAGGACGCCCAGTCAAGCTGCTCGAGCTGGGCGAGCTCGAGCGTCGACACCGTGCCCCTGCCGTTGGATGTGCGCTCGACCCGGCGGTCGTGCACGCACACGAGATGGGCGTCGGCCGTCAGCCGCACGTCGCACTCGACCCCGTCGGCGCCGTCGGCAAGGGCCTGGAGATAGGCGTTGAGGGTGTGCTCCGGAACGCGCTCGCTGGCCCCCCGGTGGGCGATGACCAAGGGGGTGGGTCGCGCCGCCTCAGGCAGTTCGCTCACCTGGCAATCGTCGCAGAACCGGGCCGGGTCGCGGGCCAACTTCACCGCACCAACAGATGAATTTCGACTCACCTGAGCAACCCTTGCCGGCGCCCCCGAAGCCCCGCTGGACCGGGCCTGGGAAGCGCCTGCGTGCCTGCGCCCGGACGGCCCCGCTCACACGACGGCGCGGCATAGCGTTGGACCATCGTGAGCCTGCCGCCCTTCCAGCACCTCGTCGACGCCCACTGGCGTGACGTCGCGCGCCTCGCGCACGCCCTGGCCGGGCCGGTCGACGGCGACGACGTCGCCCAACAGGCCTGGATCCAGGCGCTCGCCGCCTATCCCCGGCTCACCAGCTCGCGCAACCTGCGCGGCTGGCTGCTGACGATCACGCACCGCTGCGCCATGGACGTCCACCGGGCGCGACGCAGGCGGGCGGTGCCGCACGAGGACCCCGCGGCACTCTCGACCGCGCCGTCGGTGTCGGCGCCCGAGCCTGCCGACGGCGACCTGTGGGCACGCGTCGGACGGCTGCCCGTTCGGCAGCGCGAGGCGCTCGTCCTGCGCTACGTCGCCGACCTCGACCATCGGGCCGTGGCCGCCGCCCTCGGCACCACCCCCACGATGAGCCGGCGGCTCGTGAGCGACGCCCTGGCCACCCTCCGACTGGACCTGAAGGACAAGCCATGACGAACCCCTTCGACGCCTTCGCCCCTCCCCTGTCCCGCCCGAGGCTGCCGGTCTCCGACGTCTCCTACGTCGTGGAGGACACCGCGGTCGGCCGGCTGCTCCTCGCCGTCACCTCCGAGGGGGTCCTCGTCACGAGCGCGTACGCCACCGACCGAGCCGCCGAGGACGCGTGGCTGCAGCGGCTGGCCGACGCCGTCAGCCCGCGGGTGCTGCGCCACCCCCGAGTCCTGGACGAGGCACGTCGCGAGCTCGCGGCATACCTCGGTGGACGGGCACGCGTCCTCACGCACCGTACCGACCTCGCCCTGGCGAGCCGGTTCCAGCGCGAGGTGCTCGCCGGGCTGGCCGCCCGGGTCGGCTACGGCGAGCGGACGACCTACGGGGCGCTGGCGAGCGCCGTCGAGCACCCCGGGGCGGCGCGTGCCGTCGGCAGCGCACTGGGTGCGAACCCGCTGTGCGTCTTCGTGCCGTGCCATCGGGTGCTGCCGGCCGGGGGCTCGGTCGGCGGCGAGGTCGGCGGGTACGCCGGTGGCCCCGACGCCAAGCGGTTCCTCCTCGCCCTCGAGGCGCGCGGTGCGGGCTAGTCCTCGGTGAGGGCCCCGCGGGTGGCCAGCTCGGCCACCAGGCGGGCATGTGCCTCCTCGTCGATGACGAACTTGCGGCGCCAGATGAGGTAGCCGGCGACGATGCAGACCGCGGGGATCACCATCATCGCCACCTTGACGACGAACACCCCGTGGGCCGTCATGTCGGCGGCGCCCTGCGCGTCGTTGATGCCCGAGATGATCACTGCCGCGCCGACGATCGCCGTGTTGATCGCTCCCGAGGTCTTGTTGATGAACGGCTGCAGCGCGAACGTCACCGCGTTGTTGCGCTGTCCGAGCTTGACCTGGCCGTACTCGATCGTGTCCGCCTGGAAGACGATCATCAGGACGGTGATGAACGACGCCGCGAAGAACAGCGCGAACGCGGCGATCCCGAGGACGACGAGGTTCATCGGCGCGACGATGAACAGCGCGTACGACGCCACGACGAGCAGGGTCGACCCGCTGTAGAGACGTCGCCGGTTCCACCGCCGGCTGAACCACGGGAACACCGCCAGCCCGGCGATCTGCCCGACCCCGACGAAGACGGCGAAGAGCGGGAAGACGCTCTCGTCGCCGTAGACGTACTTGAAGAAGTACAGCCCGAACGCGCCGGTCGTCCCGTAGCCCACCATGAAGAGCAGGTATGCCGTGGCCGCCCACAGCAGCTGGTCGTTGCGGAACAGCGCCCGGGCCAGCTCGCGGCCGCCGGTGTGCGCACCGGCCAGGTCGACGCCGGCGGGCTCGCGGACGAAGAGCACCGTCACGGCCATCCCGAGCACCATGACGACGACGATGATGACCGCGGCCAGCTGGAAGGCCCGGGTCGCGCTCCCGGTCGAGGAGGTGAGCGCGTCGGTGAGCGGGACGATGCCGGCGACGACGGCGAACTGGCCGATGCTCGCGAAGATCTTGGCGACCGCTCCGAGGTCCTCGCGCTCCTTGGGGTTGAGCGAGAGCGCCGGCAGCTGCGACCAGTAGGGGATGTCGTGGGAGGTCCAGCTGATCCCCCACAGCAGGTTGAGCAGGGCGAAGACGACGACGAACGAGGTCCCCGCCATCCCGGTGTCGGTGAACAGCAGGACGGTGAGGACCGCGGAGACCAGGCCACCCACGGTCATCCACGGCTTGAACTGGCCCCACCGGCTGTGCGTGCTGTCGACGACCGCTCCCATCACCGGGTCGAGGAGCGCGTCGACGAGCCGGATGGCGAGGAGCAGCCCGGTGACCCACCACATCGTGCCGCTCGCGACGTTGAGGACGTCGGTGAGGTAGTAGATGAGGTAGAGGCTGACGAGCGCGTAGACCATGTCGCGGCCGACCGTCCCCACGCCGAAGGTCCAGCGGTTGCGGGAGAATTCCGCCGTGCGCGGCTCGGCACCCGCGCGGGCCGGCACCGCTGCCGGCGTGACGATCTCGCTCATGGCCTGCCGCTCATCCGGTGCCCTCGATCTCCTCGATGACGTAGAGGTTGGAGCCGAAGTCCCCCAGCAGCCGCGTCTGCTTGGTGTAGTTGTGCCCGAGGAACTGCTCGGCCAGGAGGACGCCGGCCATCAGCGTGGCCCCCGTACCGGCATACTCCTCCACCGCGTCGGGCAGGCGGTAGTGCTTGGCCGCGGTGCCGACGACCGGGCCGGTGGGGCTGACCACCTTGGGCAGGACGTGCTTGAGCAGCCCGCCGAAGGCGGTGAGGTCCAGGCCCTGGGGCTTGGTGCTGATCCGGTAGGAGCGGTCCGGGTCCAGGCCCCGGACCGGGAGCCGGTCGCCGCGGTCGTCGGCGTGCGCCTTGGTCTGGTAGTGCCCGTGGACCGCACGGATGCCGTCCGGCGCGCTGATGGTGACGTCGACCTGGTTGTCCTTGACCGGGTCGGCCCGGCGCAGCCGACCGAACTGGAGGGTCCGGCGGTGCTCCTTGTAGAACTCGATCTGCTCGCGGATCTCGCGACGCTCGCCGGCGTTGAGCTCGCGGGGGTCGAGCTCGTAGCCGAGCACGCCGAGGGCGGCGACGTTGAACCGCGTCGACAGTGGCGTCGCGCGCAGCGTCTGCTGGTGCGGGCTCGCCGAGACGTGGGCGCCCATCGTCGACTGGGGGTACAGCCGGGCCAGGCCCAGCTGGATCTCGAGCCGCTCGATGGGGTCGGTGTCGTCGGAGGTCCACACCTGTGGGGAGAAGCAGAGCATCCCGAGGTCGAACCTGTTGCCCCCCGAGGCGCAGGACTCGAGGAGGATGTGCGGCCGCGGCCCGAAGATCCGGCGGAGGAGGTCGTACAGGCCGAGGATGTGCCGGTGCGGCAGCTCACCCCCGGCCGTGACCGCACTTCCCATGTCGCTGAGATGGCGGTTCATGTCCCACTTGACGTAACCGATCGGCGCGCTGTCGAGCACCGCCCCGACCGCCTCGACGAGGTGGTCGCGGACCTCGGGGCGGCTGAGGTCGAGGGTGAGCTGGTGACGGGACGGGCTCGCGGCGCGCCCGGGGATCTGGATCGCCCAGTCGGGGTGGGCCCGGTAGAGGTCGGAGTCCTCGTTGACGCACTCGGGCTCGAACCACAGCCCGAACATCATCCCGAGCCGGTTGACCTCCTCCGCCAGCGGCCGCAGCCCGTGCGGGAACTTCTTCGCGTTGACCGTCCAGTCGCCGAGGGCCCGCAGGTCGTCGTGCCGCTCGCCGAACCAGCCGTCGTCGAGGACGAACAGCTCGACGCCCAGGTCGGCGGCGGCCTTGGCCATCGTGCGCAGCGGCTTGTCGGCGACGTCCATGAACGTCGACTCCCAGGTGTTGAGCTTGACGGGGCGCTCCTTGCCGGCCCACTCCCCGCGGACGATGTGGCGCGCGACGAACCCGTGGAAGTTGCCGGCGACCCCGCCGAACCCGTCCGCTGAGAACGTCAGCACGGCCTCGGGCGTCTCGAGCCGCTCGCCCGGACCGAGCTCCCACGAGAAGCCCGTGGGGTTGATGCCCGACGCGACGCGCACCTGGTGGTAGGTCGTGAGCTCGACGCCGGTCCAGTGGTTGCCGCTGTAGACGAGGTTGAAGCCGTAGACCGCGCCGTGCTCCTCGGTCGCGGTGTGCTCGGCGAGCAGGACCCCGGGGTTGTGCCGGTTCGAGGACCCACCGGTGAGCGAGGAGGTGACGGCCAGCCCCGGTCCGAGGGGTCGGCGGTGCTCGTGCGTCTCGGCGATCCAGGTTCCGTCGAAGGTCACGAGGTCGAATCCGAGGTCGGGCAGGTCGACCATCGAGCTCATCAGCCGTCGGACGCTCACCGGCTGCTCCCCCGCGTTGCGCAGCACGGCTCGGCGGGTGATGACGTCGCTGTCGGGGTATGCCGTGGCCACCAGGTCCAGCTCGAGCCCGCCGTGCTCGTCGACCAGGGTGACGACCACGGTGGTGGCGGCCCCGTCGGGGTCCACGGCGCCGGGCAGCCCGTCGGCGGGAGGCAGCACCCCCGGGTGGACCTGATGCGAGCGGTAGGTGAGGTCCGTGACGACGGTGCGGTCCGGCATACCGACCTCGATCGGCGGCTCTCGGAAGTCTCCCTTCCCGATCCCGCTCCAGGACAACGGGATCGCGTCGAGGGAGTAGGCGGGATCATCGGCCGAGTAGGAGACCTGGGTGCCGGTCTCGGTCGGCTCGGCGGTGAGGGAGCCCACGCCGTGCACGGACAGCCCGGTGAGGAGGGTGCCGTAGTGGAGCTGTTCCAGGTGGCCGAACCGCCCGACCCGGAAGACCCAGCTCGTCCGCCGGGTGCGCAGGTGGAACACCGGGCCGGCGTCTCCGGTGGCGGGCAGGACCTCGATCGTCGTGGATGCCATGCCGCCTTTCTACCGCCTGACCCCGGGTTGCACACGCTCCGGCACCGGGCTCGTCGTGGCGGCCTCCTCGCTTCGCGGTCCCCGTGGCCACTGCCCGGCTGCCGAGCTCCTGCCCGGACACCCGTTCACCTCGCGCGGTCCGCTCGACCCGCCATTGCGCGCCGCGGGGCGGCACACTGGAGGCTGCACGCGACGAGGCGCGCACCGGCGGGGAGGTGGCCATGACCGATGCACCGACCGGGGGGCCTGCGGCGCTCGGCCCCGAGCGGGGCTGGCCCGGCACGACGGTCCCGAGCCTGCCGGCGCAGGGCGGGTCGGGGCCGAGGGTTCCCCGCCCGCGGCCGCCAGAGGCCCCGTACGCCGCCGACGAGGCGGCCGCCGTCGTCGTCGAGATGCACACGGCCGTCCGGGTGGCCGAGGCGGTCGCGGGACTCACCGGCGTCCTGCTGCTGCTGACCCTCCTCCGGGCCATCGGCCCGCTCCCCCTGGGCGCCGTGCCCGCGAGTGACGGGGGCGCGAGCCCGTGGCCACGCAGCATGCTCGCGATCATCACCCTCGCGGTTGCGACACAGTTCGTGGCGCTGCTGATCGTGGCCGAGCACCGGGTCGGACCGGTGTTCGCGCCCGAGCCCGACCCCGAGGCCGCCCGGGCGGCCCAGGTGGCTGACGAGGACCCGCCGCGACCCGCCTCCGAGGCACGCGGCCGGCAGTGGGTGCACGGGACCCGGGCCCCCGCTGCGATCCGGACCTTCCGTGGTGTCCTTCTCGTCCTGGTGGTGTTCGCCGTGGCCACGGAGTGGATCCACGTCACCTGGGCCAGCTCCTTCGGCATCGGCGCCCTGCTCGAGGTCCTCGCCCTCATCATCGTGGTCGCGGCCCACCGGCGGCTGCCGCCTCGGCCCGCCCCGCACGAGGGGCAGACGGGTCCGGGCCCCTCCCCTGAGCCGGCGTCGGCCCTGGGACGGACCGACCCGGCCTGGTCCGGGGACGCCGCGCCGGCCGGGGCCGAGGACCGCCTGCTCGCCGTCGGCGCCTCCGGCGGCGGCATCCGCGCGGCTGCCTTCGTACTCGGCGGCACTCAGGCGCTGCAGAGCGCCGCGACCGACCTCGGCGCCGGCGACCCCGAGCACGAGCCACAGGTGTTCGCGGTGAGCGGCGGCAGCTACATCGCCGCGGCCATGGCCCTGGCCCGGCGCTTCGGCCCGACCGGCGACCTCAAGGCGGTCACCCCCTGGACGACGAGCTACACGCCTGAGTCACCCGAGCTGGAGCGGCTGCGGCGCCATACCCGCTACCTGTTCGAGCCCGGCTGGCGGTTCCGCGACGGGGCGGTCAGCCTCGTCCTCGGCGCCTTCCTCAACGTGCTCGTCGTGGGGATCGGGTTTCTCTACCTCGCCTGGGGGAGCGTCCTGATCGCCGTGACCTTCGGCGCCGTCGTGCTCGTCAAGGACGGGGAGTCCGTCATCGGCCTGCGGGTCGCCCCCGACTGGACGGCTGCCCAGTGGTTCGGGCTCCTCCTGCCCGTCATCCTCTGCCTCGTCGCCATCGGCAGCCTGACGGTCGCCGGGTGGCGGCAGGCCGCGGTCTTCGACGGCGCCGACCCCGGCCCCGAGCAGCGCCGCCACGCCCAGCGGACGATGAACCTGGTCCAGCGGCTGCGGGCACCACTGCTCATCGGCACGCTCGGCTGGCTCCTCGTGGGGTTCGGCCTGCCGGCCGGGGCGGCGGGCGTCGTCTCCCTGACGACGCACAACCAGCCGACCGCCATGGTCGCCGGGGCGCTGCATGCGCTGGGGTTCGGCACCCAGGACATGTGCCGGACGGCGTTCACCGAGAGCGTCCGCACGGCAGCCACGCAGGCCGGGGGGGTGGCCGGCCTCAACCCCGACACGGCGGAGGTGGTGACGGCCGGGGCCTGCGGGTTCGAGACGACGGTGACCCGGACCTTCACGACCCAGGGCGACGTCAACCCGGCCAACGACGCGCTGACCGGGACCGAGGGCATCGACCTGGGGTGGCAGCCGAACTGGGCGGTCCAGCTGGGCAGCATCTGGGCGCTGCTGGGCGCGGTCGTCGGGCTGCTCCGCCGGGGGCCGACCCCCGAGGGGGTTGCCGAGGACGGCCGCTGGGCCAAGGCCAAGCGGGTCCTGCTCACCTGGCTGCCGCTCACGGTCGCCGGCGTCGTCACGGCCTACCTCCTCCTGCTGTGGTCCTTCCACTACCTCATCGAGCTGCGCTGGGTGGGCACGTCCTCGTTCGTCGCGTGGAGCGCGGGGCTCGCCGTCCTCGCCTGTGTGGTGTCCTTCCTCGTCGACGCCAACGCGACCTCGCTGCACGGGTTCTACCGGGCCCGCCTCGCGGACGCGTTCTGCGTCGGCGCCGACGCCACCAGGGCCGAGGAGCTGCCCCCCGAGCGGGTGTATGCCTACAGTGCCCTCTCCGGCATCCGGCTCAACATCGTCGCGACCCTCAACTCGCTGCATCCCAACCAGGCCCCGACGATGCGCGGCGGCTTCCCGTTCGTGTTCTCCGCCCGCGGGATCGAGGTGTTCCGGGAGGAGGGCCGGACGGTCCACGCGTCGATGAGGCGCTACGAGAGGTATGCCGGCCCCGGCCGGACCTCGGTCATGGCGTCGGTCGCCGTGAGCGGCGCCGCGATCTCACCGCTCATGGGGCGGTTCGGCATCCAGATGGCGCCCTACCGTGCCCTGCTCACCCTGCTCAACCTCCGGGTGGGCACCTGGGTCCGCAACCCTGCCCACGCCCGACAGGTGACCCCACCGGTGGGCCGTGCCGCGCCGGCGCTGCCGACGAGCCGGAACGACCCCGCCCCCCGGGGCTGGCTCTGGGTGACGAGCAAGCCGGGCCTGGCGCAGATGGCCCTCGAGGCGGTGGGCAGGCTGTCGGCCGACAGCAGGTGGATCTACCTCAGCGACGGCGGGCACCTGGACAACACCGGCCTCGTCGAGTGTGTCCGGCACTGCATCAAGGCCGCGTCGGCGCGGGGCGAGCGGCCCGGCGGCCGCGTCGTCATCCTCGACGCGAGCAACGACCCACCGGGGACCTGGTCGGCCGTCGGCGACGCCATCGCGGTCATCCGCGCCGACCTCAACATCGACCTCCAGCGTCGGCCCCTCGCGCCGGCCGGGCAGGGCCCGTCCTCGGACGCCTTAGCACCCGGGCCGCCGTGGGCACGCCTCTACGGCAGCGGGGGTCTGGAGGTGCTCGTGGTCAAGGCGGTCCGGGTCGAGCCGCCTGCCGCGGACGCGCCGGGCACCCCGACCGACTGGACCGCGCCGCTCCCACCCAACGTCCAGTCCTTCCAGCTCGTCAACAAGGACTTCCCGCGAGCCTCCACCGCGCGACAGAAGTTCGGGGACCTCGAGTTCGAGGCCTACCGAGGGCTCGGGTATGCCGCGACGCACGCTGCGCTGTCCTCGGTCGGCTGGGTGTCGGCGACGCCCTGACCGACGGATGGGGGGCTCGGCGTGGCGGGAGCGAACGGTCAGATCTCGCGCTTGAGGTCGCGCTGGAGCAGCACCGTGAGGACGCCCTCGGGCGTGAGGTCCTCATAGAGCAGGCGATAGACCGCCTCGCTGATCGGCATCTCGACGTCGAGGGAGCGGGCCAGCCCGCGCACGCTCTTGGCGTTGACGACGCCCTCGGCGACCTGCCCGAGCTCGGCCTGGATCTCCTCCAGCGAGCGGCCCTGGCCGAGCCCGTAGCCGACGCGGTAGTTGCGCGACTTCACCGAGGTGCAGGTGAGCATGAGGTCGCCCATCCCGGCGAGGCCGGAGAGGGTGAGCGGGTTGGCGCCCTTGCGGATCCCGAGTCGGGTGATCTCAGCCAGCCCACGGGTGACCAGCGCGGCCCGGGCGTTCGCCTCGAACCCCATCCCGTCGGCCAGCCCGGTGGCGATGGCGACGACGTTCTTGGTGCAACCGCCGATCTCGACGCCGATGACGTCATGGGTCGTGTACGGGCGGAAGAACCCGGTGTGGAAGGCCTCCTGCACCGACTGGGCGATCCGGTGCCACTGCGCCGCCACGGTGACGGCGGTCGGCAGCCCCTTGGCCACCTCGACGGCGAAGGACGGCCCCGAGAGGAACGCAAGATAGGGATGGTGCTCGACGGGCAGGACATCCTCGAGGACCTCGCTCATCATCATGAGGGTGTCCATCTCGACGCCCTTGGTCACCGAGACGATCGGGGCCTGCGCCGGTAGGTGACCGAGCAGCTGCTGGGCCACCGAGCGCATCGCCTGCGACGGGACGGCGAGCAGGACGAGGTCGGAGCCCTCGACGGCAGCGACGAGGTCGCGCTCGGAGACGACCGAGTCGGGCAGGCGGATGCCCGGGAGGTAGCGGGTGTTCTCGTGCTCGGCCGCGATCGCGTCGAGCGGGACGGGGTCGATGTCCCACATGACGACGTCCCAGCCCTTGCCCCCGAGCAGGCCGCCGAGAGCCGTCCCCCAGGACCCGGCGCCGATGACGGTCGCCCGCATGCTCTCGCCTCCTCTGGGTGCTGGTCGGGCCGGGCAGGCCCGACGCGGGTGGGCCCGATGCTAGTCCCGCCCGGGCGCCGTGGCGACGGCTGCTGCGCGGGACCGGGCGTCAGCGGCCGAGCAGCCTGGCCAGCAGGAAGACCTCGGTGCCCGCCAGGCCGACGGAGCAGAACAGGACCGTCTGCCCGTCGCTCGTCCGCCCCGGCGCGTCGCCCGTGACGAGCCGGCCGAGGCCGACGAGGCGGTCTCCCTGGGGTGTCCCCGCCAGGACGTTCGCAGGGTCGTATGCCGTGATCTGCTGCACGGAGTCGGTCACCGCCAGGTCCACCGCGTCGACGAGCGAGGCGTCGAACTCGGCCCGGCCCACCTGCTTCGGGCCGAGGGTGGTCACGTAGGCGCCGGGAGCGACCCAGGCCGGATCCAGCACCGGTACCGCGCTGCTCGTCGCGAGCACGACGATGTCGGCCCCCTCGATGGCCTCGCGCGGACCGGCCGAGGCCGCCGCCGCGAGCCCCAGCTCGCCCGTGGCCCGCGCGGCGAAGGCCTCCCGGCGCTCGGCATCGCGGGAGTAGACGCGGACCTCCCGCAGCGTTCGCACCGCCGCGAGCGCCCACAGCTGGGTCCACGCCTGGACCCCGGTGCCGATGAGAGCGACGACCCCGGCGTCCCTCCTCGCCAGCAGGTCGGCCGCGACCCCGCCGATCCCCCCGACCCGGCGCGGCCCCAGCTCGGTGCCGACGGCGACACCGGCGACCACGCCGGTCCGTCCGTCGTGGACGACCACGACCTGCTGCCCGCGCTCGACGG
This sequence comes from uncultured Actinomycetota bacterium, assembly GCA_963800435.1. Taxonomy (GTDB): domain Bacteria; phylum Actinomycetota; class Actinomycetes; order Actinomycetales; family Dermatophilaceae; genus CAVSJJ01. The sequence goes on along the minus strand of CAWDBE010000007.1, from coordinate 112,945 downwards.
GGAGCGAGTCGTAGGACCGGTACCCGAACCACTGCGCACCGAGCCGGCCCGTCGTGAACACCAGCCGACCGGTCCCCAGGTCGGTGTGTGCGCGCGGCGGGGCGACGAGCTCGCCGCGGCCGTGCGCCGCGAGCGCCTCGCGCATCCACCGGACGGCGTCGGCGGCCGAGAGGTCGCGGCGGATGTCGTCGTCGGTGAGCAGTCGTGGCATACGCCCATCATCGGCCGCGACCCACCGCCGGCGATACCTGTGAGAGGCCGCGGCAGGCTCGCCGTCTACGATGGTCGACGGTGTGCCGGGAAGCCTGGTCGGCGGTCCGTTCCCCGACCCCCGAAAGCCTCTTCGCGTGACCCAGCCCGCCCGGACCACCACCACGTCGCCACGCAGCCGCCTGCACAGCCGCGGCGTCCTGCTGCTCGCCTTCGCGTTCGCCGTCATGGCCGACCCCGTGTCCTCGGTGGCGTATGCCGTGGAGGCCGCGCTGCGCGCCCTCGACGGCGACCTGTCGCTGCTCCTCGCGACCATGACCCTCGTCGTCGCGATCATCGCCCTGGTCATCGTCAACTACCACCAGCTCGTCGGGCGCTACCCGCGCGGCGGCGGGGCGGCGGCGGCGACCGGCGAGGCGTTCGGCGACGGGTGGGCGTTCGTCCCCATCGGCGCGCTCATCGTCGACTTCGTCCTCACCATCGCCATCAGCGCCTCCGCGGGGTCGTCCGCGCTCATCGCCTACCTCCCGGCCCTGGCCCCCTGGCGGCTGGTGCTGGCCACCGGGCTCGTCGTCGTCGTCGGGGCCGGCACCTGGTTCGGCCACCTCGGCCGCCTCGTCTTCGCGGTGATGACGCTCGCCTTCATCGCCGCGGCCGCGGCCGTCCTGTTCTTCGGGCTGTCCGCCACGCCGCACCCGACGGGCCGGATCACCTCGAGCGCAGGTCACCCGGCGTTCCTGGCCGTCGCGCTCGCGTTCCCCGTCGCGATGGCGCTGGCGACGGGCGTCGAGGCCCCGTCGTCGGCCATCGCGCAGCTCGGCCAGCTCGACGACGACGGCCGGCGATCGTTCGGGCGGTGGACGCTGTGGCTCACGATGGGCATCGTCGGCTCGATCACCCTGGGGCTCGCGTTCGAGGCCACCCGGCTGAGGATCGGCGTGCCCCACCCGGAGACCACCCAGATCGCCGAGCTGGCCCGCGTCGCGGCACCCGGGCCGGTCTTCCTCGTCTTCCAGCTCGTCACCGCCCTGTTGCTCCTCTCCGCCGCGAGCTCGTCGTTCCAGGCCGGACCGGGGCTGCTCAAGGCGCTGGCCCGGCGCACGGACGACCACGGCCGGGTGCGCGGGATGCTGCCCTCCTCCCTCGGTCACACCAACGCGCACCACACCCCCTACTGGGGCGTCGCCCTGTTCATGGCCATCTCCATCGCGGCCGTCGCGGCCGCCGGCGGCCGCGACCAGGAGCTCGTCCTGTTCTATGCGGTGTCGGTGTTCCTCAGCTTCCTCTGTGGCCTGCTGGCCATGGCCCTGTTCTCCCGGCGGGAGGGGCGGACCCCGTACCTCGTCCTCAACATCGTCGGCGCGGCGGTCGTCGCCTTCACGCTCGTCGTCAACCTCTCGCGCGGCGCACCACTCGTGAGCCTCGGCGCCTCCCTGCTGATCGCCGGCGTCCTGTACCGGTTCTGGGTGCGGGCGGGGCGGCCCGGCGGGGTCCGCGACGTCGCTGCCGAGGCGGAGGGCGAGGACGCACAGGGCGACGCGGCGGAGGGCGAGGACCCGGACGCCGACCACCCCGAGCGGGGACCGAACCGCCTCCTGACGTGAAAGGCTGGCTGCCGTGCTGCTCCTGGCCTTCGCCGCCGTCCTGCTCGTGGCGGTGCTCGTCTCGCACCTCGCGAACCGGACCATCCTGTCGACGGCTGCTCTCTTCCTGACCGCGGGGTTCCTGCTCGGCAACGGCGTCTTCGACGTCATCGACCTGCACGCCGACGACCCCATCGTCGCGACCCTCTCCACGCTCGCGCTCTTCTCCGTGCTGTTCACGGACGGCATGCGGGTGGGCTGGAGCGACCTGCGGGTGGCGTGGCGTCTCCCCGGCCGTGCCCTGGCCCTGGGGCTGCCCCTCACCCTGCTCATCACCGCCGGGCTCGCCTACCTGCTCACCGACCTCACCTGGGTCCAGAGCCTGCTCATCGGCGCCGTCCTGTCGCCGACCGACCCCGTCTTCGCGGCGGCCCTCGTCGGCAACGAGAGGGTGCCCGGCCGGCTGCGGCACCTGCTCAACGTCGAGTCCGGCCTCAACGACGGGCTGGCACTGCCGTTCGTCATCGTCCTGCTCAGCATCGGCTCGGGCGGCGGCGGGGGCGTCGGTGTCGTCGCCCTCGAGCTGGCGGGCGGCGTGGCGATCGGCGTGGTCGTGCCCTATGTCGCGATCAGGGTCGAGCAGTCGCGGTTCTTCCAGGCCTCGCACAAGTACGAGCCGCTCAACGCCGTGGCCATCGGACTGCTCGTCCTCGCGATCTCCGAGGCCACCCACGCCAACCTCTTCCTGGCCGCCTTCGCCGCTGGGATCACGGTGGCCACCGTGGGCCAACGCCAGCGCGAGACCTTCGAGGAGTTCGGCGAGCTCGTCGCCGAGCTGCTCAAGCTGGCGGCGCTGCTCGTGTTCGGGGCGCTCATCACGCCGGCGTTCCTCGGCGAGATCCGCGTCGGTGGGTGGGTGTTCGCCGTGCTCGCCCTCGTCCTCGCGCGCCCGCTGGCACTGGTCGTCGCTCTGACGCGCTCGCACCTCACGATGCGCGAGCAGGCCGCGGCGGCGTGGTTCGGTCCCAAGGGGTTCGCGTCCGTCGTCTACGGGCTTCTCGTCCTCAACTCGCCGATCGACTCGGCCGGCACGATCTTCCACCTCGTCGCGATCACGGTGGCCCTGTCGATCCTGCTGCACTCCTCGACCGACATCGTCGTGGCCCGCTCCTTCGACGAGCCCCACGAGACCCCGGCCTCCACGGCCGGACGACCCGGGAGCGGAGCGGCCGCAAGTCCGTCCACCCGCCCCGTCCGTCCCGCCGGCGCCTCGGGACACGAGACTCCAGGGCGATCGGACAGCACTCCCTGACCTGGCCCGCGGCCGGCTCTACGGCCCGACGACCTCCGCCAGCTCGGCGAGGGCGTCGTCGCCTCCCTCCCCGTATGCCGCCCACTCCTCATGGGAGCGGCGGCTCACCGGCGCGACGACGAGCCACCTGCTGCGGGCCGCGTCGAGGGCCCGGCCCTCGTCCAGCCCGCGAAGCAGCCCCCGCTGGACCTCGGCGGCGACGTGGGCCCGGCCCTCGTGGTACTTCCCGCCCGAGAACGCCTGACCCGACCGGGCGATCGTGCACATGGACGCCCCACCGGCCAGCTCGGTGAGCCGGGCCTCAGCATCCTCGCGCAGGGCGGCCGCACAGGCCGCGAGGTCAGCGGTCGGCATACCCGGTCCTCATGCCGGCCGGGGACCTCGTCGTGGGGGCCTCAGACGGCGGAGTCATCGCGCTCTCCCGTGCGGACCCGGATGACGGCGTCGACAGGGCTGACCCAGATCTTGCCGTCGCCGATCCGCCCGGTGCGGGCACTGGAGACGAGCGCGCGTACGACGTCGTCGAGATCCTCCTCAAGGACGAGGATCTCGATCCGGACCTTGGGCACGAGGGTCACGTCATACTCCGCGCCGCGGTAGACCTCGGTGTGGCCGCGCTGCCGGCCGGAGCCGTTGACCTCGCCGACCGTCATGCCGTTCACGCCGAGGGTCTCGAGAGCGGAGCGGACCTCCTCCCACTTGTGCGGCTGGACCACCGCCGTGACGAGCTTCATCAGGAGTCCTCCACGTCGACCGTCTCCCCGGGCAGTCCCCACGCTACCGAGGCCGCCGCGTTCGCGGTGGGCCGCCCGGCCATCTGGCGCTCGAACACTGACGACGCGACGCTCAGCCGGCCTTGTCCGCCGCCGCGGCGATCGCCCAGAGGTCCAGCCGGCTCATCGAGAGCATCGCCGCCGTGGCCCGCTGCGCGCGGCCGGGATCCGGGTCCGCGAGAAGCACCGGCAGTGCCGCCGGGATGACCTGCCACGACAGGCCGTAGCGGTCCTTGAGCCAGCCGCACGCGCCCTGGCGCCCACCCACGACCAGGGCGTCCCAGATCCGGTCGACCTCGGGCTGGTCCGCGCAGTAGACCTGGATCGACGCCGCCTCGGTGAACGGGAACTGGGGCCCGCCGTTGAGAGCGACATAGTCATGGTCACAGAGGCGGAAGTCGACGGCTAGCACGGTGTCGGCAACCCCCGGCCCGACCGCCGAGTAGTAGGAGACGGCGACGATCTGCGACCCCGGGATGACCAGGGTGTAGAACCGGGCGGCCTCCTCCGCCGTCCCGTCGAACCACAGGCAGGTCTTCACGGCGACGGGCATGGCTAGCCCCCCGTGGGCGCGGGGGACATCACCGCGAACCGCTCGCCATCGGGACCGTCGGCGAGGACGAGCCGGCCGAACCCGAACTCGAACGGAGCCCGCACCACCGCACCTGCGGCCCCGGCGATCCGGGACGCCACGGCGTCGACGTCGCCGTCCTGGAAGCACACGGCCCACCCCGGTACGGACAGCTCGCTCGCCGAGCCGATCCCGCCCGCCGGGCTCGCCCCGGCTCCGGCCGCGGCGGCCGCCGTGGCCCCGATGTCGTCGGTCGCGAGATAGACGGACCAGACGTGCGGGGCGTCCTCCATCCCCGGCATCGTCGGGGACAGCCCCGCGACCTGCCCCCCGCGGACGAGGGCGCTCCGGTAGCCCCCGAACTCCGCGACCGGCTCGGTGAAGTCCCACCCGAGGACCTCCCGGTAGAAGGCGCGGGTGCGGTCGATATCGCTGGCCATGAGGTCGACCCAGCACGGCGTGCCTGCGGGCCACGGCCCCGAGTGATCGGGCATGAGAGGCCCCCTTCCTGTCCCCTGGCGCGGGCCCGCAACCCCGCGCAACCCCGCGCCCTACCGGCAACGCTACGCGGCGAAGGAGCAGGGCGGGGGCCCAGGCGGTGCCCAATCTGGTGCGGTCCAGACCCCGTGGCCCCGGCCGCGGGGCGGCGGTGGCCACGCGTCGGGGCGGACCACGGCGCATACCTGCTGGTCAGCCCCGAGGGCGCGCTGAGGGGTGCCGGGCGAACCGGCAGTCCCGCTCAGGCGGCGCGAGGGCGTGAGCCGGAATACCGTATGGACATGTTCACCGAGATCGCGGACCGGGTATGGACGGCGAGGTATCCCCAGTGGGACGTCACCGTGGGGCTGGTCCGTGGGCGCGACGGCGCTGTCCTCGTCGACACCCGGGCGAGCGCGACGCAGGGCCGGGAGCTCATCGCCGAGCTGCGGACGATGGACCCGGTGCTCCACGTCGAACACGTCGTCAACACGCACGTGCACTTCGACCACACCTTCGGCAACGTCGCCTTCGACCGGTCGACGATCCACGCGCACGAGAACGTCGCTCGCGCCGCCTTCTCGGACGCGGTGCGGGTCAAGGGCCTGTTCCGGGCCGATCCCGAGGGCCACGCACCGCTCGGCTACACCGCCGACGACGTCGCCCACACACTCGCCACGATCATCCGGCCCGCCGACGCCACGTTCACCGAACGCGAGGTCATCGACCTGGGCGACCGCCAGGTGACCCTGTCGTATGCCGGCCGCGGCCACACCGACGGCGACATCACGGTGGCGGTGTCCGGCACCCCCGTCCTGTTCGTCGGCGACCTCGTCGAGCAGTCCGGGCCACCCTCGCTGGGGCGAGACTGCTGGCCCCTGGAGTGGGCCGGCACCCTGGACGCCATCCGTGCGCACCTGCCGCCCGACGCGGTGCTCGTACCGGGCCACGGGACTCCCGTCGACCCCGAGTTCGTGGCCCGGCAGCGCGAGGAGCTCGACGTCGTCGCCACGGTCATCCGGCAGCGCCGGTTCGCGGGGATGAGCCTCGCGGACGCGTGCCACGAGCCGGACGAGCGCCTGCCCTACCCCCTGGAGTCACTGGCCGCGGCCTTCGCCCGCGGCTGGGAGCAGCTCCGGGCGCCCGGGCCGGGCGAAGGCTGACGCCGGCCCTCGGTGTGGCCTGGGCGGCCGGTCGGAGTCGAGCTGGAGCACCGGCACCGGCGTCTCCCGCGCCCCGGACCCTGCAGTGTCCGAGTGACTGGTCGCCATGGCGACCAGTCACTCGGACGCAAGGGTGAGAAGGGGCGGCTCAGGCGGGCTTGACCGCCCGGACGAACGCGCTCGCGAACGCCCCCTCGAGACGGTCGACGGCCGCGGCCGCGTCCATCCCCTCGGGCAGGTCCCCTGGGCTCAGGGACTCCGCGAGGTCCTCGAGCTCGCCGCGCGAGAAGGTGCGGGTCAGCTCGACCGAGGCGTCGGCGAAACCGGCCGCCCCGAGCCTGGCCAGGTAGTCGTCCACGACCAGGGCCCCGGCGATGCACCCGGTCCACAGCCCGACGACCCGGTCCAGCGCCGGCGGCAGGTCGCGGAGCAGCACCATGTCGGACACGGCGAACCGCCCACCGGGGCGCAGCACCCGGAACGCCTCGCGGAGCACGGCGTCCTTGTCGGTCGACAGGTTGATGACGCAGTTGGAGATGACGACGTCGACCGACGCGTCCGGGAGCGGGACCTCCTCGATGCTGCCCTGGAGGAACTCCGCGTTGCTCACCCCTGCCTCGGCCTGGTTGCGGCGGGCCAGCTCGAGCATCTCCGTGGTCATGTCGAGGCCGTATGCCGTGCCGTCCGGGCCGACCCGGCGGGCCGACAGCAGCACGTCCAGGCCCCCTCCGGACCCGAGGTCGAGGACCACCTGGCCGGGGTGCAGCTCGGCCAGCGCCGTCGGGTTGCCGCAGCCGAGCGAGGCGGCGAGCGCACCGGCGGAGGGGGCATCGTCCGCGGCATACAGGCCGATGCTGATGGGGTCCTTCTCGGCGGTCCCGCAGCCGCACCCGCACCCGCACCCGGGCTCGCCGTCGACGAGGCCGAGGGAGCTGCGGGCGGAGGCGGCGTAGCGCTCGCGGACGGCCTCGCGGATCTCGGTGTCGCTCAGGGCGGGGGTACGTGGGTCAGTGGTCATGGCTTCTCCTGATGTGATATCCGTCGAATCAGCCCCAGCCTGCACCCTGGTTCGACATCTGTCAATATAGAGGCATGTCGAACTCCGTCGAGCTCCGCGCCCCGTGCTGCGCCCTGGCCGCTCCGCCGCTGACCGAGGCGGCCGCGACGGCGCTGGCTCCGCTGTTCAAGGCGCTCGGCGACCCGGTCCGGCTGCGCCTGATCTCGCTCATCGCGGCCCAGCCCGAGGTGTGCGTGTGCGACGTCACCGGAGCCTTCGAGGTCGGCGCGCCGACGATCTCACACCACCTGCGAGTGCTCCGGGAGGCCGGCCTCGTCGACTCCGAGCGGCGGGGAACGTGGGTCTACTACCGGGTCCGGCCCGAGACGGTGGCGCGGCTGGCGGCCCTGCTCGGCCGCCCCTGACTCCGCCCCGGTCGCGCGGTCGCGCCGGGCTGGGGCAGCCCGCGCACCGGCTGAGAAGTCACCATCTGGCTGGGAAGGTACTCAGCCGGACGGTGACTTCTCAGCCAGAGGCGGGCTGCGGGTCGCTGGGGAGCGCTCGTCCGGCCGACGGGCGACGCTCAGCCGACCACCGGCATCACCACGAAGTCGTCGCAGCCGATCGGCCAGCGCAACAGCGTCCGCTGCGGCTGCGGCATCCGGCTCAGGCCCTCGACCGCGCCGAGCATCACCGGCGCCCCGAGACGAACCCACGTGTCCCCGAACCGCATCCGCGCGCCGCCGGCGGCGGTGACGTTCTTGAGCCACTGCACCTTCGGTCCGTAGGTCAGCGCGACGGTCACCTCGTCGCCGTCGCGGAACGCCATGATCGGCGTATGCCGGACCGTGCCGGTCTTCCTCCCCGTGTGCTCCAGCTCGACGATGTCGAGGTGCCCCACAAGGTGGATCATCCCCTTGTTGAGCACGGCGGCGTTGAACCGGGTGATCGCCAGCGGCATCGGCATGGAGGGCTCCCTGAAGTCGTCGTCGTCCCACTCTCCCAGGCATCCCGCCGGCCCGCCACGGGCGGGCGAGCGACCGTGACGACGGCAACAGCCGGCTCGTCGGCGTCGGCGTAGGCTCGGAGTCGTTCATGGCACGGACCCCTGGCGGGCCGTCCATCCGTCCCGGCAGGACGCGCCCCCAGAGCCTGGCACCGACCGCACCGTCCACCTGGGAGTCAGCAGTGTCCACCGCGTCGACCGTCGTCATCGTCATCGTCGTCGTCGTTCTGCTCGTCGGAGTCGGAGCCATCCGGATCGTCACGCAGTACGAGCGAGGGGTCCTCTTCCGCCTCGGCCGGGTCATCGGGGTACGCAACCCGGGGCTGCGGCTGATCATCCCGGTCGTCGACATCATGCGGAAGGTCTCGCTGCGCATCGTCACCATGCCGATCCAGTCCCAGGGGATCATCACCCGCGACAACGTCAGCGTCGACGTCTCCGCGGTCGCGTACTACCGGGTCGTCGACGCCGAGAAGTCGGTCGTGGCCATCGAGAACGTCAACGCGGCCATCAACCAGATCGCCCAGACGACGCTGCGCAAGGTCGTCGGGCAGCACACCCTCGACGAGACGCTGGCCGAGACCGACCGGATCAACGTCGATATCCGCAGCATCCTCGACGTCACCACGGCGGAGTGGGGCGTCGAGGTCACCCTCGTCGAGCTCAAGGACATCCAGCTGCCCGAGAGCATGAAGCGGGCGATGGCCCGCCAGGCCGAGGCCGAGCGGGAGAAGCGCGCGAAGATCATCAACGCCGAGGGCGAGGCGATGGCGGCTGCGGCGCTCGGCCAGGCGTCCGACACGATGATGGAGCATCCGCTCGCCCTGCAGCTGCGCAACCTGCAGAGCCTGGTCGAGATCGGCGTCGACCGGAACACCACGGTGGCCTTCCCGGCGCCGTTCATGACGACGATCGCCGAGCTCGGCAGCTTCCTGCGCCGCGAGGGCGAGGCCGCCGGCCACCTCGCCGTCGCGCGACCCGGCGCGGCCGAGCCCGGGTCCGCGGCGGCCCCAGCGCCCGAGGACGCTCCCAGCTGATGGCGGAGGCGACACCGCGGACGATGCGGGCCTGGGTCGTCGACGGCCCACGGCCCGTCGACGAGGGTCCGCTGCGGCTCACCGACCGGCCGGTGCCCGAGCCGGCGGCGGACGAGGTGCTCGTCCGGGTCAGCGCCTGCGGGGTGTGCCGCACCGACCTCCACGTCGCCGAGGGCGACCTCGCCGTCCACCGGCCCGGGGTCGTCCCCGGGCACGAGGTGGTGGGGACGGTCGTCGGGCTGGGCGCCGACGTCCGGCGGCTCGCCGAGGGCGACCGCGTCGGCGTCGCCTGGCTGCGGCACACCTGCGGGGTGTGCCAGTGGTGCCGATCGGGGCGGGAGAACCTCTGCGAGGGGTCGAGGTACACGGGCTGGGACGCCGACGGGGGATACGCCGAGTACACGACCGTGCCCGAGTCCTTCGCCTACCGGGTCCCCGACACCTTCGACGACGTGACCGCCGCGCCGCTGCTGTGCGCCGGCATCATCGGCTACCGCTCGCTGGTGCGTGCGCAGGTCCCGCCGGGCGGGCGGCTCGGGATCTACGGGTTCGGCGCCAGCGCGCACATCACGGCGCAGATCGCGATCGCGCAGGGGGCCGAGGTGCATGTCCTCACCCGCGGCGAGGAGGCCCGGCGTCTCGCGCTCGAGCTCGGGGTGGCGTCGGCGGGCGAGGCGTATGCCGCGCCGCCGGTGCCGCTCGACTCCGCGATCGTCTTCGCCCCGGTCGGCGACCTCGTTCCGGTGGCGCTCGGGGCGCTCGATGCCGGCGGGACCCTGGCGCTGGCGGGGATCCACCTCTCCGACGTGCCCGGCCTCGACTACCAGCGCCACCTGTTCCGGGAGCGCACCCTGACCAGCGTGACGAGCAACACCCGCCGCGACGGCGAGGAGCTGCTGGTGCTCGCCGCGCGGCTGGGGGTCCGCCCCACGACCACGGCGTACCCGCTCGACCAGGCGGACCGGGCCCTGCGCGACCTCGCCCACGGTGAGGTGACCGGAGTGGCCGTCCTCACCCTCGGCTGAGTGCCGGGACGGCTCCGGGTCAGCCGTTGGCGTAGCTGGCCCGCACGAGCGGCAGCGCCCGCGTCAGGGTCCCGCGGTCGGGCACCCGGACCTCGAGGAACCCGGTCCCGACGTGCCCCAGCCGGCGCACGTCGCGCGTGAAGCCGTCCTCGAGCTGGACCGCGTCGGGGTCGAGCCGCAGGTAGAGCAGCAGCTCCCCCTCGCGCAGGTCGACCTCGACGCAGGTGAAGTTCCGCAGCCGCCGGAACGCGATGTAGGAGTCGAGCTCGGTGCGCGTGACGTCCTCGCCGAGCCCGCCGACGAACTCCTCCAGCGCGGCATACACCTCGTGGACGGGCGCGGGCGCGGCTGCCAGGTCGTCGCCGACGGTCCGAGGCGCCGGGTGTCCGTGCGCCGCGGACCTCGACGCCGCTCGCCCGGAGACGTGGTTGCCGGAGACATGGCTGCCGGAGGCGTGGCTGCCGGAGACGTGGTTGCCGGGCGTGTGGCTGCCAGAGACGTTCGGGCGGGCCGGGCCGACCAGCTCGAGGGCGAGCAGGTCGTCGTCGAAGAGCCGGAAGCGGACGAGCTCGATACACCGGTTGATCTGGTCGACCACGTGCTCGTCGTAGCGGGAGAATCCCGGGGCGAGGCAGACCAGCCGCGGGGTGCGCCAGTCGATGGAGGCGGCCTCGCTCGACCCGAGGCGGTCCATGGCGAGCAGCGTCACGTCGGCGCGGTGGTCGACGATCCAGTCCAGGGCCCAGACGCCCTGGTTGATGACGCTGCCGCCCCCGGCCCGCTCGTACTCGATGACGACCGGCGTGGCGTTCTCGTCGAGGCCGACCGTGGCGACCCGCCCGCCGTGCCTGGAGCCCGCGGCGTAGCCGGAGGCCAGCAGGCGCACGCCGAACAGGGTCTCGAGGTTCGCCTCGACGAGGCGCTGCAGGGCCCCGTCGAGCGCCGCAGGGGCCCCCGCGAGCTCGGTCGCATCGCCGTCGCGGAGACGGAACACCTTGAGATCGGACATCTTCCCCCCTCGGGAGACCCCGGTACCGGGCCGGGTCAGGGGCCCACCGCCGGGAGGGCCACCCCTGTCAGGGTAGAGCCGCAGCGGTCCCCGGCGGCAGGGTTCGACGAGACGCGTTGGCAGGCCCAGGATAGGCGCGCCGACGACGTGCCCGCGATCCCCCCTGCGTCCGCGTTTCTGGTCGCCATGACCGCCAGTTCCTCGGACGCAGCGGCAGAGACGGGCCAGGGGGCGACCCAACGAGGGTCAGCCCACCGCCGCACCCGCCTGCACCGCGGTGAGGGCGATCGTATAGACGATGTCCTCGACGAGCGCGCCGCGGCTCAGGTCGTTGACCGGCTTGGCCAGGCCCTGGAGCATCGGGCCGATGCTGACGACGTCGGCGCTGCGCTGGACGGCCTTGTAGGTCGTGTTGCCGGTGTCGAGGTCGGGGAACACGAAGACGGTGGCCCGCCCCGCCACCGAGCTGCCGGGCCGCTTGCTCTTGCCGACAGAGGTGCTGGCCGCGGCGTCGTACTGCAGGGGCCCGTCGACCGCGAGCTCCGGCGCGCGCCGGCGCACCGTCCGGGTGGCCTCGACGACCTTCTCGACATCGCCGCCCGACCCGGACTCGCCCGTGCTGAAGCTGATCATGGCCACCCGGGGCTCGATCCCGAACGCCGCGGCGGACCCGGCGCTCTGGATGGCGATGTCGGCGAGCTGCTCGGCGGTCGGGTTGGGGTTGATGGCACAGTCCCCGTAGACGAGCACCTCGTCGGGAAGGCACATGAAGAACACCGACGAGACGAGCGAGGAGCCGGGCGCGGTCCCGAGGATCTGCAGGGCCGGGCGGACCGTATGAGCGGTCGTGTGCTCGGCCCCGGAGACGAGCCCGGCGACCTCGCCCTGCTGCAGCATCATCGTGCCGACCGTGATGGGGTCCGAGAGGAGCCGTTCGCGGGCCACGCCCTCGGTCCACCCCTTGTGGGCCCGCAGGGCCGCGAGCGGCGCGACATAGCGTTCGGCGACCTCCTCGGGGTCGATGATCTCGAGGGTGTCGGGGACCTCGAGCCCGAGGTTGGCGAGCCGCTGGCGGACGGCGGCCGGCGGCCCGAGGAGCACCGGCCGGGCGATCCCGCGGTCGGCGCACTCGACGGCTGCGCGCAGCGTCCGCGGCTCCAGGCCCTCGGGGAGCACGATCCGGACGTCGGCCCGTCGGGCCAGCTCCACGAGCCGGTGACGGAAGGCCGCCGGGCTCAGCCGCCGCGACTGGGGGGCGGACAGGACGCCCTCGATGACCTCGTCGTCGAACGCCGCAGCGCCGTGCGCCATCACGGCCTCGCCGCGCGCCAGGTCGTTCGCCGACAGCTCGACGTCGATGTCCTGGACGAGGGTGACCGCGTCATAGGTCATCACGTCGGTGGCGAGGACGGGAAGCCCGGTGTCGAGGGCGGCCCGGCAGAGCGACCAGATGGTCGGGTCGGGCTCGACCCCCGCGCTGAGCAGCAGGGCCGCGAGCGGGGTCCCGCCGAGAGCGGCCAGGCTCGCGGCCATGATGACCTCGTGGCGGTCGCCCGGGACGACGATGAGCTCGCCCTCGGTCAGCACCCGCAGGCCGCCGGGCACGGCCTGGGCGAACACCGAGGTCCCCTTGATCCGGCGGTCGAGGTCGCCCTCGTTGAGGACGCGACAGCCGGTCTCGCGGACCAGGTCGCGGACCCGGGGATGCGCGAGATCGGCGCGGTAGGGGATGGCGGCGAGCAGCCGCAGCCCGCGTCGGTCGAGCGCGGCGGTCAGCGCGTCCATCGTCTCGGGGTCGTCGGCGGGCACCCGGCTGACGACGCAGCCCACGACGCGGGAGGTCTCGCCGGTGGCGTACGTGGCCTTGGTGATGGACAGGATCTCGGCGAGATGGTCGACATCCTCGGCCCGGACGACCGCGCCGGTCCGGGCGGCCCCTTCCGTCGCACCGCTGTCGTCCGCCGGCGGGAACGACCCGACGAGGACGACGTCGGCGTTGAGCGCCCGGGCCATCGCCTGGTTGACGCGCCCGGAGTAGATCTGGGTCGGACCGGGGTTGAGGCCCTCGACGACGACGACGTCGTGGTCGTATGCCGCGGGCTGCCAGCGGCTGAGGACCTCCTCGAGCACCGAGTCGAGCCCGCCGGAGCCCAGGAGCTCCTCCATCTGCTGAGCCGGCAGGGCCTGCTCGACGTCCGTCGCGGTGAGCCCGCGCACCAGCTCGGCGGAGCCGTCGGGGCTGCCGTCGCTGCGCGGCTGGCCGAGCGGCTTGAAGAACCCGACGTGGACGCCCCGCTCGTCGAGGGCGCGCAGCAGGCCGAGGCAGGCGCTGGTCAGGCCGACCCGGGGGCCGCTCGGGACGACGAGGAGTGTCTTGGCCATCGTCTGCCTCACTCCCTCTCGGCGCCCGGCGTGGTCAGCCGGAGGGTGTCGAGGGCGATCATCAGCTCCTCGTCGGTGGGGACGACGAGCACCTCCGGCCCGGTGCCCGAGCCGACCCGGCCCTGCGAGGTGCGTCCGTGCTCGGCGTTGCGCGCCCCGTCGATGCTCAGTCCGAGGAAGCCGAGCGCCTCGACGGTCATGGCCCGCACCCGAGGGTCGTTCTCGCCGATCCCGCCGGTGAACACGAGGGCGTCGAGCCCGCCCAGCCCGACCACCAGGGCGGCGATCGACTTCGCGAGCCGGTAGACGAAGACGTCGACGGCCAGCCGGGCCGCTGCGTGGCGCCGGTCGACGGCCTCCCACAGCTCCCGCATGTCGTTGGTCAGCCCCGACAGGCCGAGCAGCCCGCTCTGCGTGTTCAGGGCCGCCGTGACCGCGTGCGCCGACATCCCCCACTCGTCGTCGAGATAGGCGAACATGCCCGGGTCGACGTCACCGGAGCGGGTGCCCATGACCAGCCCCTCGAGCGGGGTGAGACCCATGGTCGTGTCGACCGACCGGCCCGCGAGGACGGCGGTCGCGCTGCAGCCGTTGCCGAGGTGGGCGACGACCAGGGCGAGATCGGCCGGGTCACGGCCCAGCAGCTCGGCCGCCCGGGCACTGACGTAGCGGTGGCTCGTCCCGTGGAACCCGTAGCGCCGGACCCCGTGGTGTTCGTACCAGGCCGAGGGGACGGCATAGCGGTACGCCCGCGGCGGCATGCTCTGGTGGAAGGCGGTGTCGAAGACGGCGACCTGGGGCATGTCGGGCCAGGCGGTGTGGACGGCCGCGATGCCGCGCAGCGCGGGCGGGTTGTGCAGGGGCGCCAGCGGGGCGAACTCCTCGATCGCGGCGACCACCTCGTCCGTGATGACGACCGAGTCGGCGAACCGCTCGCCGCCGTGGACGACGCGATGGCCGACGCCGACGGGCTGCAACCCGGCGTCGAGCCGGGTCACCTCGGCGATGATGGCCGCGACGGCAGCCCGATGGTCGGTGCCGCCGAGGGGGCTCCGCCTGTTCCCGTCCGGTCCGTCGACGCGCATCTGCGCCTCGTCCGACCCGAGTCGCTCGGCGAGCCCGGACAGGACCCGGTCACCGGCGCCGGAGTCGACGAGGGCGAACTTCAGCGAGGAGCTCCCCGCGTTGAGGATGAGCACCGTCGAGGACGGCGTCGTGGGTCCCATGGTGGTCCTCGCTGTGATCTCATCGGTGCTGATGGCGGGTGCGACCGGGGCCGGAGACGATGCGGCGTGGTCACGCTGGTCTACCGACTCCGCAGCCTACCGTCGAGGCGCCGGCCGGCCGGACGGAGCGTCCCCGTCGACGCCCCGGGGCCGCAGTGGCCCGCCCGGCCGCCGGGCCGGACGCGCCATGGGGACCTGTCCGCCGACGGGCGCAGGGTCCCGGTTCAGCCGAGGTCGAGGGACGGCTCGGCCGCCGTGAGGATCCGGCCGGGCGCGTGGAGTCCCCACAGCTCCTGAAGGTCGCGCTGGAGGTCGGCGAGCAGGCCCGCGAGGTCGGCGGCCGCCCGGTCGTGGTGACCCTCGGCGACGACGAGCACGTCCGAGGTGTCCGGGCCGACGGCGGACGCGCCGCTCTGCCGGGTGGCCCAGCGCCGGGCGTGGGCCCCGCCCGCATCGTCGGCGAACACGATCTCGCCGGGCGGGGGGCGCTCGACCTCCCCACCGAAGGTGACGTAGCGCTCCTCGCCCGTCGCCGGCCGGACGGTCAGGCCGCCCGCGACGTGCGCGAGGTCGAACGCGGCCACCGGCACGGCATACGCCACGGACAGGGAGTTGCACAGGTCGACGAACGGGTGAAGCGTGGGCAGGTCGTCGCCGCGGCGGAGCCGGCGCAGCAATGCCTCGGAGGCGCAGCGGTACTGGGTCGGCTTCAGGCCCATCCGGGAGTAGACCCGTCGCCAGGCCTGGATCGCCGGGAGCTCGGACTCGGCCCGCCCACCCAGGGCGGCACGAGCCCGGCCGACGTAGGCCGTGACGCGTGCCGACGGGTCGGGCGTCGCGGTGACGCCGACCACGTGGAGGGCGACGGGAACCAGTGACGGGAAGTCACGCCAGATCTCGGGAGCGTGCCGGAACCGAGCCATGACGCCAGCCTAGGCACAGGTCGGGGGTCGGCCGCTGCGGGGCGGCCGCTCACACGTGGTCGAGCACACCGGTCAGCGGGCGGGGGACGGCGGCGAGGTCGAGAGCCTCCACCAGGAGGCCGGCATAGCGGATCTTGCGCATGGAGCGGGTGCCCATGAACCGTCTCAGCTGCTCCTCGACGGGCCGCTCGCGCTGCGCGGGCTGGCCCTGGAACAGGCGCAACGAGCCGAGCTCGCCCTGGTCCTCGATGACCCGATGGACCTCTCCGGGCCCGAGCGCCCGGATCAGCTCGTCCTCGAGGTCGGTGACGCAGACGAAGAAGCCGAGCGCCTCGAGGTCGGCGCGGTCCAGATGTCGGCCGAACCCGGCCCGCTCGAGCCCGGCGGCGAAGTAGCGCTGCTCGGCCTCGTCGCACAGGCCCGCGAGGGTGACCCGGTGCGACGCCGGGCCGAGCAGGCCGAGGAAGCGACCGATGTTGGTGGCGCCGCCGATGGCCACCACCACGACCCCCTCGGCCGCGAGGTCGCGACCGCGGCGTCGAGCCAGCGTCTCGATGGCGACGCGGTCACTCGGCCCCTCGACGAGCACGGCCGCCCGGGCGTCCGCGGCGGCGCCGAGGGCCCGCTCGACGGCGGCGGCCAGCGGGCCGTCCCCGGTACCGCGCTCCGGCTCGGGCGCCGGCCCGGGCGCCGGCCCAGGCGTCGGCCCGGGCGTCATCGGGTGCTCACCGCCACGGGCCGTCACCGGATGTGGGAGTCCGTCGGGTGCACCGCCCGGGCGCACTCGGTCGGGCCCGGCCGGTCACGACGCGCGACGACCCGGTCCATCGGCCTCCCCTCTCCTGCTCGTTCCCCGGCGAGGCTAGACCCCGACGCTGGGCGATGGGCCGTCCAACCGGCCGTCCGACCGGCCGTCCGCCAGCCGCCGGACCACGATCTCGTCGCCCACCGCGATCCGTCCGGGCGTCTCGACCGAGGCATAGACGCCCAGGCGCAGGTCCCTCTCGCCGGCGAGGGCGGCGAGCAGCGGTGTGGCAGAGCTCATCCCGTCCTGGGCGAGGTCCACCATCCGGCACCGTTCGATCCGCTCGACGACGTGGAGGACGGCGCCGCCCACGTGGAGCGACATCCCCGTCCAGGTCTCCTCGACGAACGGCAAGCTGGTCCGAACCAGGATGTTGGACCGCAGCCGCCGGGGGTCGGCGTCGACACCCAGGTAATGGCTGCACCAGTCGAGCGAGGCCGTGCCGACGATGGAGACCTGACCCGCGTCCTGGTGCGGCACTGCCGCCTCCGCGCTCACCCGCACGCGGGCGCCCATCGCGCGGGACAGCTCCTCGTCGAGGGCGGGGTCACCGACCCGCCACGTGCCGGCGGCCCCGCGGACCACGACGCGACCGCCCTCGACCCCGGCGGAGTAGCCGAACACGGCGTCCCGGCGCCGGAACCGGGTGGTCGACTTGCCCGAGGCGAAGCGCCCGTCCTCATCCTCCACGGCATACCAACGATCCCCGGACAGCCCGCGCCGGTCCAGCTCGATGGAGGGGAGGGGCTCGCCGCCCATCGACTTGACGGGGTAGCGGCGCAGGGCGGCCACGGCGAACGACACACCTGCACGCTAGCGCCGCCGCACCCGTCGGGGCGAGAAACCGGCTGGGCCCGCGCAGGCGTCCATGCCCGGCGCGCGGCCTCCCCGCGACCGGCAGCCCCGCGCCCGGATCTGCGCCCTGGCCGGCCGCCGCCTCGCGCCGACCGGGCGGGCACAATGGGCGCATGCAACGGCTGAGCCCGCTCGACGCGTCCTTCCTGCACCTGGAGCGCGACGTCCACCAGCTCAATGTGGGCTCGGCCCTCGTCTTCGACGGTCCGGCACCCTCGCACGACGAGGTGTGCCGGGCCATCGAGTCGGTCCTGCCGATCTTCCCGCGCTACCGCCAGCGGATCCGGCGGACGCCCCTCGACCTTGTTGCGCCGGTCTGGGTCGACGTGCCGGACTTCCGGGTCGCCGACCACGTCGAGGAGCGTCCGGTCCCCGGCAGCGGGACCGACAAGGACCTGCGCGAGCTTGCCGTGGGCCTCATCGCCGCTCCGCTCGACCTGACCCGGCCGCTGTGGCGCAGCTGGCTGCTGACCGGGCTCGAGGGCGGCCGCTGGGCGCTCGTCAACGTCGACCACCACGCGATGATCGATGGCATCTCGGGCACCGACATCATCAGCGCGCTGCTCCAGCCCACCCCCGACGCCCGTCCGGCACCGGTCGAGCCCTGGGTTCCGGAGCCCGCTCCCTCCAGCGCTGCCCTCGCGGTCTCCGGAGCGCTAGCCCTGGCGGCCGCCCCGCTGCGGGCGGTCCGCGCGGTCGCCAGGGCCGTCCGGCCGGGCGCCGTGACCGGGACGCTCTCGGGCGCCTACGGCGTGGCCCGGCTCGGCGAGCAGATGGCGCGACCGGAGTTCGGCCTCACCGGTGCGCTCGGGGCGGGGCGGCGGTGGGGCTGGGCCGACGCGGACCTCGACGACGTCAAGGCCGTCAAGAACGCCCACGGCGCGACCGTCAACGACGTCGTCCTCGCGGCCACCGCGAGCGGGTTCCGTCGGCTCCTGCTCGCGCGCGGGCAGCGGGTCACCGAGCGGACGGTGCGCACGATGGTGCCGGTCTCGATGCGGGAGAGCGACGAGCACGGGGCCCTCGGCAACCGGGTCTCTGCCGTGTTCACGGACCTGCCGGTCGGTGTGGAGGACCCGGTCGACCGGCTCCACGCGGTGATGGCCGAGATGGGCTCGCTCAAGTCCGGCGGGACGGCCCTCGGCATCGACGCCCTGATGGGCGCCGCAGACCTGGTGCCTTCGGCGCTGTTCGCCCTCGGTACCCGCGCATGGGGACGGCTGCCCCAGCGCTCGATCAGCACCGTGGTGACCAATGTCCCCGGCCCTCAGGTCCCGCTCTACCTCCTCGGCCGGCGGATGCGGTCCGATGCACCCCTACGTCCCGCTCGCCGTGGAGGTCCGGATCGTGGTCGGCGTGATGTCGTATGCCGGCAGGCTCGCCTGGGGGGTCACCGGGGACCACGAGTCCGTGCCCGACCTCGAGGTGCTGTGCGACGGGATCAGGGACGGCGTCGCCGAGCTGGTGGCCACCTGCGGTGATGGCTGAGAAGTCACCATCTGGCTGAGAAGGTACTCAGCCAGATGGTGACTTCTCAGCCATCACGCCGGGACCGGCCGGGGCGGGTCGCCATCGCCGCGACGGCCCCCTCGTGCGCCAGCCAGCTGCGGATCTGGGCGATCGTCCACTCGGGGTCCTCGAGCTGGGGCACGTGGCCGATGTCGTGGGCGACCTCGAAGCGCCAGCGCGGGTTGGCTGCCGCCAGCGCGCGGGCCGCCGCAACCGGCACGAGCCGGTCACGGTCGCCGTGGAGCAGCATGACCGGTGCGCTGATGGTGGCCATCCGGGCCAACAGCCAGCGCCGCCGGGAGATGACCAGGAGCAGGGACCGGGCGGCGACGACGAGCTCGGCGTCGACGTCGGGGTAGCCCTCCCGCTCCCTGGCGAGCACCACGTGCTGGTCCAGGACCGGGCGGGGGACCCGCCGCGCGTCGACGGTGCACAGCCGCAGCACCGCCAGCGCCTGCTGCTCGGCCGAGAGGACGGTGCGCCGGCGGGACAGCACCAACCGCCCCACAGCGGGGACGGCATACACGCTGAACATGGCCGTGACGAGCGGGTCCGGCCGGGCCCTGACCCCGAAGGGCACGGCCGGGTCGACGAGGACGAGCCCCGCCACCAGGTCCGGACGGTCGGCGGCGAGCAGGATCGAGATGAGTCCGCCCATCGAGTTGCCGACGAGGACGACCGGCTGGTCGCAGACCTCCTCGACGAACCGTCCGAGCAGCCGGCCGTTCTCGCGCACGTGTGGCGAGCGGCCATGCGGCAGCGTGCGGCCGAACCCGACCAGGTCGATGGCGAGCACCCGGCAGGTCTCGCTCAGCTCGGGCGCGACGGCGGCCCAGTTGACCGCCGAGCCGCCGAGCCCGTGCACGAGCAGCAGCAGCGGCCCGTCGGAAGGGCCGCCGTAGTCGAGGTAGTGCACCGGGCCGTCGAGGTCCGCCCATCGGGACACCGCGCCGTCGGGGCCGGCATCGTCCGCCGCGGCCCCGGGCTGGGTGGACGCCGTCATCGTTGACCTCCGTGCGTTCGTGGCCCTGGGGGCCTC
The DNA here is from genome assembly GCA_963800435.1 of uncultured Actinomycetota bacterium. GTDB lineage: Bacteria > Actinomycetota > Actinomycetes > Actinomycetales > Dermatophilaceae > CAVSJJ01. Next base: position 93,043 of record CAWDBE010000007.1, on the reverse strand, counting down.
ACCTACCCGCGAGTATGCCGTGAGTCGGGCCACGGGTCACACACGGCCTGTCGGACCAGTGCGCCCGAACCGGCGCGGCCGCCACGCCCGCATCCCTAGACTCACCAGTGACGCCTGGGGGTCGTCGAGACGATGTTCGACCGAGACCGACGGCCGGGCCAGACAGCCGAGGACCAGGACGAGACGATGGGACGCCCCCGCCCGCGGGCCCGCCGTCCGACGGCCACGCGGCCGACCCGGGAGGGCAGCGGGCCGTAGGTCTCCGGTCGGCCGGTGACCGACGTGTACTACCGCGACCAGGTGCCGTGGGGTGTGGTCGAGGTCCGCTCGCTGACCATGCCCGCGACGCTGGCGCCGCACTCCCGCATGCCGATCCGGCTCGAGCTGGCCAACGTGGGGTCGGCCCCGACCTATGACCTCTGGCGGGTCGAGCTCGAGCTGCGCGACTCGGCGGGCCACCTCGCCTACCACGCGGACACGGGCGTCAACCTCGAGTCCGTGCTCCCCGGGACCCGCACCTTCGCCCGCACGCTCCGCCTCCCCCGGCTGCGGCCGGGCTCGTACACGGTCGACCTCGTCGTCAAGGACCCTGCCGGCCACCTGTCGCCGATGAACCTCGCGGTCACCGGCCGACGCAGCGACGGGTCCTACCCCCTCGGCGAGGTGACGCTCACCCGCTGAGGGCGAGGCGCACCGCGAGCGCCACCATGACGACACCGATCGCGGCGTCGAGGACCCGCCAGGTGCCCGGCCGGCCCAGCGGCCCGGCGACCGCCCTCGCTCCGAACCCCAGCCCGGTGAACCACACCAGGCTCCCGGTCGCGGCACCACCGGCGAACGCCCAGCGCAGGCCCCCGGCGTGCTGGTTCGCGAGGTTGCCGAGCATGACGACGGTGTCGAGGTAGACGTGCGGGTTGAGGTAGGTCAGGGCCAGCGTCGTGGCGACGACGCTCGCGTGCCCTCGCGGCTCGCCCTGGACCAGCGCGTGGCTGCGGGTGGCAGACCGGAAGGACAACAGCCCGAAGCCGGCCAGGTATGCCGCCCCGAGCCAGGTCAGTGCGGTGAGCACCGCGGGGAAGCGGGCGACGAGGACGCCGATACCGAGGGTCCCGAGGAGGATGAGGACCGCGTCGCTCAGCACGCAGATCGCCACGACGGTGCCGACATGCTCGCCGCGGACACCCTGCCGCAGCACGAACGCGTTCTGGGCACCGATGGCGACGATGAGCGAGAGGCCCGCCAGGAGGCCGGTCAGCGCTGTCGCCCACATGCCCCGACCATCGCCTGCGGACACTGTTCAGTCCAGCGAAAGATCCTGCGTGGTCATTAGCATCACTTCATGAACCGCGATCAGCTGGACGCCCTCACGGCCATCGTCGACCACGGGACCTTCGAGAGGGCGGCAACGGCTCTGCACGTCACTCCGTCGGCGGTCAGCCAGCGGATCAAGGCCCTGGAGGCCTCGGTGGGCCAGGTCGTCGTCCGGCGGGCCAGCCCGTGCACGCCGACCGATGCCGGCAGCGTCCTGGTCCGGATGGCCCGCGAGATGGCGCTTCTCGAGGCCGACGCACGTGCGGCGCTCGGGTCCGACGACGGCGCGCCGGCCGTCGTGGCGGCGGCGGTCAACGCCGACTCGCTCGCCAGCTGGTTCGCCCCGATCCTCGAGGTCGCCGCCGGCTGGACCGACGCGGTGCTGCAGCTCGAGGTCGAGGACGAGAGTGTCAGCAGCCGGCTGCTGCGCTCCGGTGAGGTCGTCGGTGCCGTCACGTCCGACCCCAGCCCGGTGAGTGGCTGTCGGCTCGAGGCACTGGGGTCGATGCGCTACGTGCCCGTGGCCACCCCCGAGCTGCGCGAGCGGCATACCCGCGGGCGGTACGTCGACCTGGCGACGATGCCGTGCCTGCGCTTCAACCGCAAGGACGACCTCCAGGCGGCGTTCCTGCGCGAGCGGGCGGTGGTCGGGGTCGCGCCCACGCCGCAGGTCCCGTCGTCTGAGGGCTTCCGGGCCGCGGTCCGCGCCGGGCTCGGCTGGGGGATGCTGCCGGAGACCCAGCTCGGCCGTGACCTCGAGGAGGGCCGACTGATCCGGCTGCCGGGGCGCGCACACCGCGATGTGCCGCTGTACTGGCAGGTCTGGAGCCTGCGCTCCCCCCGGATCGAGCGGCTCACCGAGGCGATCCGGTATGCCGCGCGCAGGGGTCTGCGACGCCCCTGACCCGCTGCACGTCGGCCCGCCCCGGCGAGGAGACCCGCTGGTGTCGGGCACCCGGCCGCGGCTGACTCTCCGGTGCCGTTGGGGGACTTCTCAGGCGAGACACAGATGATGTGCCGCATGTCGGAGCCCCGGGGCCCGGAGGGTGAGCTCGCCACCCGAGCATTGACGGCAGAGCATGGGCCGTCGTCGGTGGCCACGTCCCCGACGCGGGTCCCGGGCCTGGGTGCGCCGGAACGCTCGGAGCGGTCGTCGCTGCCGACCCGCAGCGACCGCACTCTCGCCTGGGCCACCCGGCACCGGCGAGGTCTGGCGATGCTCGGGCGGCTCACCGCTCTGGGGGTCGTGCTGTGGTGGTTCGTCGTCCCCCAGCTGCGCGGTGCCAGCCCGTGGAGCGACGTCCTCCCCCGCCTGCACGGCCCATGGGTGGCCCTCGCGATCGCCGCCGAGATCGGCTCGCTCGTGCTCTACACGCTGGCCACCCGGACGCTGCTCGCTCCCGCGACCCGCCCGCCCTACTCTCGCGTCGCCCGGATCGACCTGAGCGCCATCGCCCTCGGGCACTGCCTGCCCGACGGCGGCGCCGCGGGCACCGCGCTCTGCTGGCGGTTGCTCGTCGCCGACGGCGTGGCCTCGGCCGACGCCGCCCTCACCAAGGTCGCCCAGGGCCTGGCCTCGGCCGTCGTGCTGCTCGTCCTGGTCCTCGTCGGGCTCGCCGGCGGGGCCGTCCTCACCGGGGGCCTGTCGACGTGGGCGTTCGCGCCGGGTGCGGCCGCACTCATCATGCTGGCCGGCGTCGCTCTCGTGAGCCTGGCCCTCGGTAGCGACACCGCCAGGGTTCGGCTGCTCGCCCGGGTGGTGCGGGTTCCCCGCCTCGGGCCACGGCTGACCGCGGCTGTGGGGCGGCTGCAAGACGGGAACGTCCTCGGCCACCTGCGCACCATCGTCACCCACCGCCCGACGAGCACCGTCGCCGTGGGCTTCTCCGCGGGTAACTGGGTGCTGGACGCGTTCGCCCTGTGGGCCGCCCTGCACGCCTTCGGACCCGGTGTCGGCCTCCAGGGCCTCGCCGTGGTCTACGCCATCGCGGCTCTCGGCACCTGGCTGCCGATCACGCCCAGCGGGCTGGGCCTCTCCGAGAGCGTGATGATCCCGGCGCTCCTCGCGTTCGGCTCCCTCCGCGCCGACGCCATCCTGGGCCTGCTCACCTGGCGGCTGTTGGCCTACTGGCTGCCCATCCCTCTCGGCGCCGTCGCGTACGCGACGCTCGGCCGGCGCCGGGAGGGCAGCGCGGGGGCCTGACGGGCTCCGCAGCGCGCCCATGTCGCCGCGGCCTTGCACAATGGCGGGGACAGAACACCACACGCATCGGGACAGGAGTGCTCATGGGTACGTGGCCAGGCGGCATACCGGCCATCACGTTGTTCGTCGAGGACCTGGGGGCCGCGCGGGAGTTCTACACCCGCGCCTTCGGCCTGCCGGTCCACTACGAGGACGACAACTCGGCGGTGTTCCGGTTCGGCGAGACCCTCATCAACCTGCTCGACGTGGCCGAGGCGCCCGAGCTCGTCTCCCCCGCCACGGTCGCCCCACCCGACGCCGGCGTCCGCTGCCAGCTCACCCTCGCCGTCGATGACGTCGACGCGGCGTGCGCCGACCTCGTCTCGCGCGGGGTCGAGCTGCTCAACGGGCCGATGGAGCGGTCGTGGGGGATCCGGACCGCGAGCTTCCGCGACCCCGGCGGCCACGTCTGGGAGATCGCCCACTGACGGACCCCGGCCGAGACCCCCCGACCGCGCGTGAGGGAGCAGCCGAGGAGCGCGGACGCCCCTCGCAGATCGGGCCCGCTCACGTGACGTGGGCCTAGCGAGTCTTGAGCTCTGCGCAGGCCACGATGTCCTTGGCCGCGCACTGGGCCCGGAGGGCCGGGGTGGGGGCCTGGGTGTAGGAGTTCCCGAGGCCGTAGCTGCCCGACGCGCCGTAGCCGAGGGACGTCAGCAGGTCGCAGGCGTTCGTGTCCTTCTCGTAGACGCAGGCAACCTGTGCCGACGCGATGGTGGGCCAGTCCTGCTGGTCGTCCACCGGGACCGCGGCCGCCTCGACGAGGTAGTGGGCGTTGACCCAGCCCCCCGTCGCCAGCTCCGGTGTACCGATCTCCCACCACACCCCGCCGTCGGAGACGACGCGGCACGAGTCCGACCGGGTGTAGGTGTCCACCGTCGTCCCGGGCGCGAGGACCTTGATCTCGTCGGCGGACGGCCCGGCCCAGAAGTGGGCGACGAGGCCGCCGTCCGGGTCGTTCTGCGGGATGTTCCACACCACGTAGTGCTTGCCGGTCGGCCGCTGCCTGCTCGTGCAGGGCCCGAGGGCGGCAGCGGCTGCCGCCGGCGGCGCCGTCCCGGGTGTCGTCGTCGCGGTCGGCGATGCAGCAACCGTGGTGGGAGTCGACGTCGCGGACGCGGAGGAGGTGGTCGACGTCGCCGAGGTCGCGGACGGGGGCGAGCCACAGGCGCTGACGACCAACACCCCCATCGCCACCAGAGCGGTCGTACGCGCAGCCATGTCTCGCATCGGTCCGGCCCCCTGGTCGTCAGCGGGGGCTGCCCCCCTCAGTCAGGTCAGCCTAACCTGGACGTCGGCTGGGTGGCGGCCGTACATCGTCGGGACTCCTTGCCCTCGGGTGCCGCGTGGCGAGTGGTCGGACGGGTCCCGCCCTGGCCATCAACCGGAAGATAAGCGTCCGCAATGGTGGCTAGGGTGCCGGGCATGAGCACCGACGTCGTCCACCGGGATCTGCGAGGGCGCGCCCGGACGACCTCGACCTCGAGGCCCGCTGACGGACCTGACCGAACGACACCGAGGAGACACCCGCATGACCGAGATCGTTCTGTTCCACCACATCCAGGGCCTCACGACGGGTGTCGTGGCCTACGCCGACGCCTTGCGAGAGGCAGGGCACACGGTCCACACGCCCGACCTGTTCGACGGACGCACCTTCGACTCGATCGGGGCCGGCCAGGAGTTCGTCGGCCAGGTCGGGTTCGACGAGGTCCGCGCACGGGGGGTCCGCGTCGCACAGGACCTGGCGCCCGAGCTCGTGTATGCCGGGTTCTCGCTCGGCGCCATGGCCGCCCAGCAGCTCACCCAGACCCGGCCGGGCGCGCTGGGCGGCCTGTTCTACCACTCGTTCGCGGACCCGTCGTGGTTCGGCCAGTGGCCGCCCGACATGCCCGTCCAGATCCATGCCATGGACGCCGACCCGTTCTTCGTCGACGAGGGCGACATCGACGCGGCCCGGCCGTTCGTCGAGGCCACCGCCACGGCCGAACTGTTCCTCTACCCCGGCTCCGGGCACCTGTTCACCGACTCCTCGCTCGCGGCATACGACGAGGTGGCGACGGCGTTGGTCCTCGAGCGGTCCCTGGCCTTCCTCGACCGGCTGTGAGCTGAGGGCATGTCCGCGATCCCCTGGGAGCCGCCGTTGGCCGGCACCGAGGTCGAGCACCTGCTCGGCGCTCTGGAGCGCCAGCGCACCACGTTCCGGTGGAAGGCCGACGACCTCGACGCCGACGGCCTCCGGGTGAGTGTCGGCGCGTCGACGCTGACCCTCGGGGGCCTGCTCAAGCACCTCGCCGCCAACGAGGACCACATGTTCTTCGTCCGGATGTCCGGCGAGCCGATGCCGTCCGCGTGGGACGAGCACGGGTGGGCCGACGACGACCAGTGGGAGCTCACCTCCGCGGCCGCGGACAGCCCGGAGACGTTGTATGCCATCTGGGAGGACTCGGTCCGCAGATGCCGGGACCGGCTCGCGGCGTCGATCGCGGAGGCTGGCCTGGACCAGACCGTCCACACCACCGGCCCGAACGGCGAGCCGGTGAGCCTGCGCCGGCTGGTCGTCGACCTGATCGAGGAGTACGCCCGGCACACCGGTCACGCCGACCTCATCCGCGAGGCCATCGACGGCCGTGTCGGCGAGGACCCGCCACCGGACTGGCGCCCGGGTGGGGCGCGCTGACGCCGCACATCCTTCTCGGGGCAACCCCAAGGGTCCGGGCGTCCGTCCTCATTCGGCCTAGGCGATCGGCCCGGTCGACGGATCGGGCTCGACGGCGGCCAGGAGGGTGCCGAGCAGCCGGCCGAGAAGCTCCTGGTCCGCCGGGGCGAGCGAGGCGAGGATCTCGGCCTCGTTGGCCAGGTGGGCCCGGATGAGGCGGTCGGCGAGCCGGCGCCCCGCCGGGGTCAAGGACACGACGCGGCCGCGGCCGTCCTGCTCGGAGCGGCCTCTGGTGACGAGCCCGGCGCCTGCCAGACGGTCGACGCGCTTGGTCACAGCGCCGGCTGTCACCAGCATCGTGTCGGCGAGCCCGCCGGGCGACAGGGCGTGCGGAGGGTCGGCGCGCCGCAGGGCAGCCAGGACGTCGAAGTCACCGGGCGCGAGCCCCGCCTCGGCGAACGGCGGGCGGAGCAGCTGGTCGCACCGGGCGGCGACGCGCTGCAGCCGTCCGATGACCAGTAGCGGCGATGCGTCCAGGCTCGGCAACCGCCGGCTCCACTGGTCGACGATGGCCGCGACGGGATCGGGCCGGGGGCCGGAGTGATCGCTCATCTTGACAAGCTCCTTTCCTTGGCAAATATTATACTTTCCATGGAAGATAGTCCCCGGAGCCCCGCGACCCTCTTCCTCGACCCGACCTGCCCGTTCGCCTGGATCACGAGCCGATGGGCGCGAGAGGTCGAGCGGGTGAGCGGCATACGCGTCGGCTTCGAGCTCATGAGCCTGTCCGTCGTCAACGAGGGCCGAGAGCTCGACGGCTGGTACCGCGACTACAACGACGGGGCCTGGCTCCCGGCGAGGGTTGCGGCCGCCCTCCTCGCCTCCGCCGACGCCGCCCGGTGGGTCGAGTTCTACGACGCCTTCGGCGCCCGACGCCACGTCGACGGGTTGCGCGACGACGCCGCCAACATCGCCCGCACCCTCGCAGAGCTGGGGCTCCCCGCCGGCCTCGCGACCGCGGCCGACGACACGGCGTGGGACGACGACCTGCGCGCACGCACGGCCGCCGCCTGCGCCCCGCTGAACGGAGACGGCGGAACCCCGGTCGTGCATGTCGGCGGACGGGCCTTCTTCGGGCCGGTTCTCACATCGATCCCCCGCGGAGCCGATGCCGTCCGTCTGTGGGAGGCCCTCACCACGCTGGCCGCCACCCCGGCGTTCAGCGAGATCAAGGGCGCCCGCGCCGAGGAGCTGCAGACGTCGTGAGGCACGAGCGGCGATGATGGCCGGATGGGTATGCCGCTAGCGGTCCAGCAGGAGCGCGCCGCCGCGCTGCGCAGCCTCCATGACGCCCGCGAGCTGCTCCGGCTGGTCAACGTGTGGGACGTCGCGTCGGCACGGGTCGTCGCCGACGTGCCGGGCTGCCGAGCACTCGCGACCGCATCGGCAGCCGTCGCCGCGGCCCACGGCTACGACGACGGCGAGCGCATCCCCCTCGAGCTGCACCTCGCCGTCGTCCAGCGGATCTGCGCCGCGTTCGGGCTGCCGGTGACGGTGGACCTGGAGCGCGGCTACGGAGACGTCCCCTTGACGGTCGGCGCGGCCATCGATGCCGGAGCCGTCGGCTGCAACCTCGAGGACGACATGTGCCCCGTCGACGAGATGCACGAGCGGGTGAGCCAGGCCGTCGCGGTGGGCCAGGCTCGTGCGGTGCCGATCGTCGTCAACGCCCGGCCCGATGTCTACCTCCTGCGCCGGGACTGGCCGGAGGGGGACAAGCTCGCCGAGGCGCGCACGCGCGGGCTCGCCTATCTCGACGCGGGCGCCGACTGCGTCTTCGTGCCGGGCTGCACCGACGAGGTGAGCATCGCGGCCCTCGTGTCGGCCTTCGGGCCGGGGCGGCTCAGCCTGCTGGCCGTGCCGGGGACACCTGCACCCACCCGGTTGGAGGAGATGGGCGTGGCCAGGCTCTCCCACGGGCCGTACCCCCAGCGGCACGCTCTCGGCGCCCTGGCCGACCACGCCCGCGACTGCATGACCTGACCGGGCGGCCGAGGAGGACGAGGTGGATGCCGACGGCCACGAGCCCGGCGACCCAGGTGAGGTCGACGGCACGCCGGGACACGTAGGCGAGCGAGGTGGCCCGGCCACCGGCCGGCCGACCCCGGCTGCCTGCCTCGTGAGCACGCCCACGCGGACACCCAACCGCGGATGATCGTCATCCGGCGGTCGCCGGCTGCGCCGCGCCACCAGGGGACCCCGTCAGGCGTGGTCGCGCAGGTAGCGGCCGAAGTGGGGCACCGTGAAGGCGATCCGGCCGCGCTCGCCGGAGTAGATGAGCCCCTTCTTGAGCAGCGCATCCCGCGCCGGCGAGAGCGACTGGGGCTTGCGACCGAGGTGCGCCGCCACATCGGCCGTCGCGACGGAGTCCGGCTCCGCCCCCGGGGCTCCTACCAACGGCACGTCTTCGCCCGCCGGGTCCGCGCCGCCACCACCGGTGCCCGGACTCGCGGCATACGCGACGTCGGCCATCGCCCGCAGGTACTCGCGCTCCCCCGGCGTCGCCCGCTCGAACCGGCTGCCGAAGAACCCGACCGCCAGCTCGGCCTCGGCCTCCGGGGCCGCCACCGCCACGTCAGAGGCCGTGACCGGCGAGCGCGGCGCCAGGTCCCAGACGGCCTTGCCGTAGGCCTGGACGAAGTAGGGGTAGCCGCCGGTTGCGGCATACATCGCCTCCAGGGCCTGCGGCTCGTATGCCGCATCCTCCTCCTCCGCGGGCGCCACCAGCGCGAGGTCCGCCGCCACCTTGTCGAGCCGGTCGATGCGGATGTAGCGGAACAACCTCTCGGAGTAGGACTTCGACGCCGCCAGCACGGCCGGCAGATGCGGCAGCCCGGCCCCGACGACGATGACCGGCAGCCGCGACTGCGAGATCTCGTGGGCGGCCGCGCACAGTGCAGACACGTCGTCGGGCCCGAGGTCCTGCATCTCGTCGACGAACACCGCGACGCCGCGCCCCGCGTCCGCCGCAAGCCCGCCGACGTCGGTCAGCAGCTCGACGAGGTCGATCTCGATGTCTCCGGAGTCCGCCCGCCCGAGGACGGCCGGCGCGGAGATGCCGGGGTTCCACCGGTCGCGGAGCTTGGCCGTGCGCCCGGCCGGCTCGCGCTGGGCGAACGCCTTGACGACGCCGAGGGCGTGCTCGACAGGCTCGCCCGCGGGCAGGCCGAGCTCGCGCACCGCCTGGTGCAGGGCCGAGGCCAGCGGGCGACGCAGCGAGGTGTCGGGCCGGGCCTCGAGCTTGCCGGTCCCCCAGCCGGCGCGCACCGCCGCCGAGCGCAGGGCGTTGAGGAGCACCGTCTTGCCGACGCCGCGCAGCCCGGTGAGCACGACCGAGCGCTCGGGGCGGCCGCGCACCACCCGTTCCAGGACGACGTCGAACGCGTCGAGCTGCTCGTCACGCCCGGCCAGCTCGGGCGGGCGCTGCCCGGCGCCGGGTGCGTAGGGGTTCCGGATCGGGTCCACGATCGGAGGCTATACGCCTTTCTAGCGCTGACGGCATACATCTGGATACAGGCGTATGCCGTGTCGCGATGCGGGGGTACACGGGGCTACGCCGGCCCACCGCGTGGCAGCGGTGGGCGCTCAGATCTTGCGTTCCTGGCCCTCCCAGTAGGGGCGGCGCAGCTGGGGCTTGAGCAGCTTGCCGGAGGCGTTGCGCGGCAGGACGTCCCGCACCTCGACGCGCCTCGGGCACTTGTAGGCCGCGAGGTGCTCGCGGCAGTAGGCGATGAGCTCCTCGGGGTCGAGCGTCGCACCGGGCTTGGGGGAGACGATGGCGACGATCGACTCGCCCCAGGTCTCGTCGGGTATGCCGATGACGGCGACCTCGGCGACGGCGGGGTGCTCCTGGACGACCCGCTCGACCTCCGGGGAGTACACGTTCTCGCCCCCGGTGATGATCATGTCCTTGATCCGGTCCTCGATGAAGACGAACCCACCGTCGTCGACCCGTCCCACGTCGCCGCTGCGCAGCCACCCCCCGGGCGTGATCGTCTCGGCCGTCGCCTCGGGACGGTTGAGATAGCCCGCCATGGCCTGCTCGGTCCGGAACCACAGCTCGCCCGGCTGCCCCGGCTCGACGTCCTCGAACGTCGCCGGGTCGACGATGCGGACCTCGGTGCCGCGCACCGGATGCCCGGCCGCGGCGAGCCGCTCGGGCCGCGATGCGTCCCGATGCGCCTCGGGTGAGAGGGTGAGGACGACACCGCTCAGCTCGGTCATCCCGTAGACCTGGAGGACCTCGGTGTCCGGCCAGGCCGCCAGGCACGCCCGCAGGACGGGCAGCGGGGCGGGCGAGGCGCCGTAGCCGAGGATCTTCATCCTGCTCATCGGCTCCATGGCCGCCGGGCCGGCCTGCACGAGCCCGGCGAGGACGGCGGGCACGAGGAAGGCGTGGGTGCAGCCGCCGAGGACCGAGCCGATGATCCCCGGGCCGGTCACCTCGCGGAGCATCGTCGTCGGAGCCCCCTCGGCGAAGCCGATGAGCGCGTAGCAGCTACCGCCGACATGGAACAGCGGCATCGCAACGAGGTTGCGGTCCCCCTCGGCCATCGGGAACTGGACCTGGAGGTTCCTCGTGTGGGCGGCGAGCCCTCGGTGGGTGAGCATCGCGCCCTTGGGGAAGCCCGTCGTGCCGGAGGTGTACAGGATGAGCGCCGTGTCGTCGGGGGTTGCCATGCCGACCACCGGTGCGTCGGACCCGTCGGCCAGCCAGCTCTCGTAGTCCCCGCCGGCACCGACGACGACGACCTTCTCGATGCTGGGCAGGTCGTCCTTGACCGACTCGTAGGCGGGGACGAGCTCCTCGCCGACGAAGAGGATCCGGGGGGCGCTGTCGCCGAGGACATGCCGCAGCTCGTCGCCCGCCAGCCGCCAGTTGATCACCGCGTTGGCCGCGCCGATCTGGCCCGCGCCCAGGGTGACCTCCATGGTGGCGGGGTGGTTCTTGTCGAGGAACGCGACGTGGTCGCCGCGGGAGATCCCGGCCGCGAGAAGCGCACCGGAGACGCGGCGGACCCGCTCACCCCACTGCGCCCACGTGTGCTCGGTGTCCTCGTATCGCATCGCCGGCGCCTCAGGGGTCCGAGCCGCCCACCGGAAGACGTCGTCGGTGATGAGTCCGGCACCGGCGGTCAGGCCGGCCCCGTCGGAGTTCATGGTCATGGTCGACCTCCCGGACGGCGGGCCACGGCGCTGTGGCCCGGGTGTCGTGGCGGCGCCGCCAGGTGGCAGCCGCCAGTAGGTGATGACGGTACCGACCTCATGTCCGCAAAAGCAAGCATGCGTGCTTGTTTTCTGGGCCAGGGGGCGCACCCGGCCCGGCCGCACCCGCTGGGCCACCGCGGACCGCGGTCACGAGCCGAAGCGCCGCTGCAGGTCGGCGTAGGCGATCGCCTCGTCGAGGAAGCCGAGCGTTCCGGAGTCGAGCAGCTCCCGGCCGGCGCGCTCCAGCATGCTGAGCGCGGCCCGGGCCAGGCTGCCACCCAGGCTGACCCGCTTGACGCCGAGCGAGAAGAGCGTGGGCGCGTCGATGGTGTTCGCCAGCCCGGCCACCACGTTGAGCGGGCCCGGAACGGCCGCAGCGAGCCGGCGGATCGTGTCCTCCTCGACGACGCCGGGCACGAAGACGCAGTCGGCCCCCGCTTCGAGGTACCGGACCGCCCGCTCGACGGTCTCGGTGAAGGCGTCGCCGCTCGTGCCGGCGAAGTAGGTGTCCGTGCGGGCGTTCAGGACGAAGGTGCCGCTGGGCGCCGCGCCCCGGGCGGCCGCCAGGCGGTCGACGGCCTCATCGATGCCGAACAGGCCGCCCTCTCCCGCGTCCTCGATGTTGGCGCCCACCACCCCGAGCCCCACGGCCCGGGCCACGGTGCGGCCGACCTCGTCCGCGGTGACGCCGTACCCCGACTCGAGGTCCGCGGTCACCGGCACGCCCACGGCGGCGACGATGCGAGCGACATGCTCGAGCATCTCGTCGCGGTCCAGCGCTCCTCCGTCCGGGACTCCGCAGGACCACGCGATGCCCGCGCTGGTCGTGGCGATGGCCGGGAAGCCCACCTGCTCGAGGATCCGGGCGGAGCCGGCATCCCAGGCGTTGGGAAGCACGAAGCCCGGGCCGGCGTGCAGGGCAAGCAGGGCGGCAGCCCTGTCCGTCGCGTCTGCTGTGGTCACGAACCCATCCCGTCAACGTAGAGGTGCGCCACCCGGCCAGGCGGACTCCCGTACCAGGTCCGGTGTGAACGTCCCGGTCAGCAGTCCCGAAGGACACCGGCGACGTCAGGCTAGCCTTACGGCTCGCCGAGCGTCCATGCCTCCGGCGAGCCCCCCGCTGCGGGTCCGCGACCTACCCGTTGCGGGTCCGCACCGACCGGGCCAGGACGGCCGCCCACTCCCGCGCGATCCGCTCCCGGCGTCGGGAGTCGTCGGAGAGCAGGTCGGCCAGGCCGAGCCCGCGGGCCATGTCCAGCGTGGCCTGGATGAGCGCGTGCGTCGTCGGGTCGGAGTCGTCGGCGTCGAGAAGCTGGACGGCGAGCCCGTGTACGCCGCGGGCGAACTTCCGCTCCAGCGGGACGATCTGGGCGCCCAGCGACTCGTCCGCGGCCGCCGCCGTCCACACCTGGAGGGCCGCCTTGAAGAGGTCGTCGCTGTAGATGCCGACGAGGAGCCGGACCACGTACTCCTCCCGGCTGCCCCGTCCCGACGGCACGGTGACCTCGGCGAGGCCGGCGGCCCGGCGCTCGAAGACGTAGTCGAGCGCTGCGGTGATGAGGTCCTCGCGGGTCGGGAAGTGGTGCTGGAGCGCGCCCCGGCTGATCCCGGCCTCGTCGGCGATGACGGTGACCGTCGCGTTCGTCCACCCGTCGCGAGCGAGGCAGGTGATGGCGGCGTCGAGCAGCCTGGCGCGGGTCTCGCGGCTCCGGGCCTGTTTGGGCTCGCGCGCCGCCCCGGCCGGTTCCTGGGCCATCACGTTCGCGTCGGCGCTCATGTGCCGGCCCCCGTGTCGGGTCCCTCGTCGGCGCTCGCGACCGGCTCGACGACCGCGACCACCACACCCGGATCGACCTGCTGGCCCTCGGCGGCGACCCGGGCCACGGTCCCTGCCGCCGTGGCAGCCACGACATGCTCCATCTTCATCGCCTCGAGCCAGAGCAACGGGTCACCGACCTCGACGATGTCGCCGACCGAGACCGCCACCCGCACGACGAGGCCGGGCATCGGGGCGACGAGGGCTCCGCTGACGGCCTGCGCGGACGGGTCGACGAAACGGGGCAGGGCCGTGAGCGCGACCGCCCCGTCGGGACCGCGGACGTCGCGCTCGTCACCGGACCGGCTCACGGCATACCGGCCGACGACGCCGCCGGCGGAGAGGACGACGAGGTCGGGCGCCGCGGACCCGACGATGAGGCCGCTCGACGGACGGGGCCACGACGCTCATGCCGTCCCGGCCCCAGCGGTAGGCCACCTCGACCTCGGCGCCGTCGACGGCATACCCCCGGCGCTGCGGCAGGGACGGGAGGTTCCGCCAGCCGCCCGGCAGGCCGGCCCCCCCACCCGCGGTATGCCGTGCGGCGGCGGCCGCGTCGGCGAGCGCCGCAGCGACGGCGGCGAGGGTGGGATCCCCGGCGGCCGACCGGGCGAGCCCGGCGGGGTCGTGACGGTCGAAGAACGCGGTGTCGATGTCGCCGGCGAGGAACTCCGGGTGGGTGAGCGCACCGACGAGGAGGTCGCGGTTGGTCCGGAGGCCCTCGATGTCGCTGCGCCGCAAGGTCGCCGCGAGGAGCCGGGCCGCCTCGGCCCTGGTCGGGGCGGTCGCGATCACCTTGGCGAGCATCGGGTCGTAGTGGACGGGGACGACGCTGCCGTCGGCGACACCGGAGTCGAGGCGCACGCCGCGGCCCTCGACGACGCGCGAGCTCGGCGGCGACGTCGGGCACGTGGAACCGGCGGATCGTGCCGGACTGGGGCCGCCAGCCGGCCGTGGCGTCCTCGGCGTAGAGCCGGGCCTCGATCGACCACCCGCGCACCGGCGGCGGCGCACCGGCAAGCGCGAGCCCCTCGGCGATGTCGAGCTGGAGGCCGACGAGGTCGACGCCGGTGACGTTCTCGGTCACCGGGTGCTCGACCTGGAGCCGGGTGTTCATCTCGAGGAAGAAGAAGCGTCCGTCGTCGTCGGCGAGGAACTCGACGGTGCCCGCGCCGACGTAGCCGATGACCTCGGCCGCCGAGCGGGCGGCGTCCATGAGGGCGGTCCGCATCGCCGGGCCGATCCGCTCGACGAGCGGCGAGGGCGCCTCCTCGATGACCTTCTGGTGCCGGCGCTGCAGGGAGCACTCGCGTTCGCCGAGCGTCCACACCGTGCCGCGGGCGTCGGCGAGGACCTGGACCTCGACGTGCCGCCCCGCCGCGAGGTACGGCTCGCAGAAGACCGTCGCGTCGCCGAAGGCCGACCCCGCCTCACGGGCCGCGCCCTCGACCGCCGACCCGAGGTCGGCAAGGGCGGTGACGACGCGCATGCCCCGGCCGCCGCCACCGGCGGAGGCCTTGACGAGGATCGGCAGGTCGGCCGCGGTGACGGCCGCCGGATCCAGCCGTGGCAGCACCGGCACCCCGGCCCGGGCCATCACCTCCTTGGACTCGATCTTGCTGCCCATGAGGGCGATCGCGTCCGGCGGCGGGCCCACCCAGGTCAGGCCCGCGTCGATGACGGCTCGGGCGAAGTCGGCGTTCTCGGACAGGAACCCGTAGCCCGGGTGAACCGCGTCGGCCCCGGCCCGCTGCGCGGCATCGACGAGCGCGGTGATCGACAGGTAGGTCTGCGCCGGGGTCACCCCGGGGAGGCGGACCGCCCGGTCGGCGTCCACGACGTGGAGGGCGTCGGCGTCGGCGTCCGAGAAGACGGCCACCGTGGCCAGCCCCCGGGCCCGACAGGTCCGGAACACCCGGCGGGCGACCTCCCCACGGTTGGCGACCAGGACGGAGGTGATCGGTCGCGGCGGTGCCGCTGCGCTCGTCATGGCTGCCTCACATCCTGAACACGCCGAAGGCGTCGGTCCCCTGGACCGGCGCGGAGTGGACGGCCGACAGGGCGAGGCCGAGGACGGTCCGAGTGTCGCGCGGGTCGATGATCCCGTCGTCGTAGACCATCCCGGACAGGACGAGCGGCACCGACTCGGACTCGATCTGCCGCTCGATGGCGGCCCGGATCGCGAGCGCCCGCCTCCTCGTCGAAGGGCTTGCCGAGCGCGAGCGCCGAGGCCTTCGACACCGAGTACGTCACGTCGGCGAGCTGTTGGGCGCCCATCACCGAGGACCGCGCGCTCGGCCAGGTGAAGACGAACCGCGGGTCGAACGCCCGCCCGCACATCCCGTAGTGCCCTGCGCCGTAGGAGGCCCCGATGAGGACGGACAGGTGCGGGACCGTCGAGTTCGACACGGCGTTGATCATCATCGACCCGTGCTTGATGATCCCGCCCTGCTCGTACTCCTTCCCGACCATGTAGCCCGTGGTGTTGTGCAGGAAGATCAGCGGGGTGTCGTAGCGGTTGGCCAGCTGGATGAACTGGGTCGCCTTCTGCGACTCGGCGCTGAACAGCACGCCCCGGCTGTTGGCGAGGACGCCGACGGGGAAGCCGTGGATCTGCGCCCACCCGGTGACGAGCGAGGTGCCGTACTCCGGCTTGAACTCGTCGAAGTCGGAGTCGTCGACGACCCGGGCGATGACCTCGCGGGGGTCGAACGGGTTGCGCAGGTCGGCCGGCACGATGCCGAGGAGCTCCTCGGCGGCATACCGGGGACCACGGGCCTCGACGGTCACCGGGCCGCCGGCCTTGCGCCAGTTGAGCCGCGCGACGATGCGCCGGCCGATCCGGATCGCGTCGGCCTCGTCGACGGCGTAGTGGTCGGCCAGCCCGGACACCCGGGCGTGCATCCTCGCGCCGCCGAGCGACTCGTCGTCGCTCTCCTCACCGGTGGCCGCCTTGACCAGGGGCGGCCCGGCGAGGAAGACCTTCGAGCGCTTCTCGATCATCACGACGTGGTCGCTCAGGCCGGGCAGGTAGGCGCCACCGGCGGTGGAGTTGCCGAAGACGAGGGCGATGGTGGGTATGCCGGCCCTGGACAGCCGGGTGAGGTTGCGGAACGTCGCTCCGCCGGGGACGAAGATGTCCTTCTGGGTCGGCAGGTCGGCCCCACCTGACTCGACGAGGGTGATGAGCGGGAGCCGGTTCGTCTCGGCGATCTCCTGCAGCCGTAGGATCTTGCGCAGCCCCCACGGGTTCATCGACCCGCCCTTGATCGTGGGGTCGTTGGCGATGATGAGGCACTCGACGCCACTGACGACGCCGATCCCTCCGGCGACGCTGCCGCCGACGGCGAAGGCGGAGCCGTAGCCGGCCAGCGCGCACAGCTCGAGGAACGGGGTGTCCCGGTCGAGCAGCAGCTCGATGCGCTCCCGGGCGGTCATCTTGCCGCGGGACTCGTGCCGCGCCACGGCCTTCGCGCCGCCGCCGGCGAGCGCCGTGGCGTGCTCGACGTCGACCTCGGCGAGCCGCTCGCGCATCGTCGCGGCCGCCGCCGAGAAGCCCTCGCTCGCGGTGTCGAGCGTCGATCTGAGGACCGTCATGGCGTCCGTCCGTCCGAGGGGGTCAGCAGGGACACAGGGACCTCGACCCGGCGCGAGCGGAGCCATTCGGCCAGGCCCTTGGCCTGCGGGTCGAACCGGGCGTTGTAGGCGACGCCCTCGCCGAGCAGCCCCTCGACGACGACGTTGACCGCCCGCAGCCCGGGCAGCACCGTCCGCGTCAGCGGGAGGTCGGCCAGCTCGGGGAGCAGCTCGCGGAGCCGGTCGACGGTGAGGGTGGCGACGAGCCAGGCGTAGGCCGCGTCGCTGCGCGCCCAGGCGCCGATGTTGGCGTTGCCGCCCTTGTCGCCGCTGCGGGCCCCGACGACGAGCCCGAGCGGCACGAGCCGGGTGGGTCCGCCGGCGACCTCGGCCGGGGGGGCGTCGAGGGCGAGCGGCTCCAGCGCCATCGTGCGCTCGGGCGGCGGGACCACGTGGGTGGTGCCGCCGGGGAGATGGGCGAGGTGAGGGCACGGCGCCCTGGGGGACGTAGCCGGGGGTGAAGACCCCGTATGCCGCGCCGGCCCCGGGGGGCGTCGTCGCGAAGAAGCCGGGATAGCTCCCGAGGGCGATCTCGACGGCGGCGTTCGAGAAGGCCCGCCCGACGGCACGCTCGTCCGCGTCGCGCCCGACGACGGTGAGCCGGGCGGATGCGCGCTCCTCGGTGTCGGCGTCCTCGTGGTCGGTCCGGGCGAGGGTCCAGGTCAGCTCCGCGGGCCGCCGCCCCAGGGCGTCCTCGAACTGCCGACGGGCGAGGTCGGCCTTGGCGTCGATGTCGAGGCCGACCAGGACGAAGGTCATCTCGTTGCGGTAGCCACCGACGCTCGTGCACGACACCTTGAGGTCGGGTGGCGGCGCCTCGCCCCGGACACCCGAGATCCGCACCCGGTCCGGCCCGTCGCCGGCGGGCTCGACGCGCACCGAGTCCAGGCGCATCGTCACGTCGGGGCCGGCATACCGGGCGTCGCCGACCTCGTAGAGCAGCTGGGACAGGACGGTGTCGACCGTGACCGCACCCGCGGTCCAGGGGTGCTTGGTGATGACCGAGCTGCCGTCGGCGTGGACCTCGGCGATCGGGAACCCCGGCCGAACGAGGTCGGGAACCTCGGTGAAGAAGGCGTAGTTGCCCCCGCTCGCCTGGGTGCCGCACTCGATGACGTGGCCGGCGGCGACCGCTCCGGCCAGGGCGTCGTATGCCGTCCGGTCCCAGCCGAAGTGCGCCATCGCCGGGCCGACGACGACCGAGGCGTCGGTGACCCGGCCGGTGACGACGACGTCCGCCCCGCCGCGGAGGCACTCGGCGATGCCCGCGGCCCCGAGGTAGGCGTGCGCGGCGAGCGGTGCGCCGAGGCCGAGCTCGCGGGCCCGGGCGGTGAGGTCGTCGCCGTCGACGTAGCCGACCCGGACGTCGAGGCCGAGCCGGCCGGCGAGCGCCTCGACGGCCTCGGCCAGGCCGGCCGGGTTGACCCCGCCGGCGTTGGCGACGAGGGTGACGCCTCGCTCCCGAGCCAGGCCGAGCCCGTCCTCGAGCTGGCGGAGGAAGGTCCTGGCGAACCCGGCGCTCGGGTCCCTGGCGCGGTCGCGGGCGAGGATGAGCATCGTCAGCTCGGCGAGGTAGTCGCCGGTGAGGACGTCGAGCGGGCCGCCGACGAGCATCTCGCGCATGGCGGAGAGCCGGTCGCCGTAGAAGCCGGAGCAGTTGCCGACCCGCAGCGGGGCGGCGCTCACGCTCGGTCCCGCCCCGCGAGCGACGCGCGGACGACGTCCTTCGGCGGGCCCGACGAACGCCTGGGCGAAGCGGAGCCAGCGGGAGGCCTCCGCACCGTGGGCGGCGACGTCGACCTCACCGATCTCCCGCCGCTGGGTGACGACGAGGCAGAAGGCCTCGGCGGAGCCGGTCACCCGCTCGGCGGCATCCTCCGGTCCCCACGTCCACAGACCGCCACCGGGGGCGCGCGAGCTCGACGCGGAACGGCTCGGCCGGGGGCACCAGGTCGTTGACCCGGTAGGCGTAGTCGCGGGTGCGGACCCCGAGATGCGCCACGTCGCGCAGCCGCTCGCGTCGGGACCCGGGTGACCCCGAGCGCGTCGGCCACGTCCTGGCCGTGGGCCCAGGTCTCCATGAGCCGGGCCGTCACCATCGAGCGTGGCTTCAACCCCGGACCGAACCACGGGATCCGCTCGTCGGCCGGCACGTCGGCGAGGGCGGTGGCGAGCCGCTCTCGACCGTCCCGCCACCGCTCCAGCAGGTCCCCGGCGGGCCACTGCGCCCGCCGGTCCGCCTCGACGTCGGTCACGTCGAGCGGTGTCCGGGCCGCCTGCTCGAGGATCTCGGCGAAGGCCGTGGGGTCGGCGATGGCGAGCAGCGCGACCTCGTCGCTCCACTGGCAGATGGCCGACCTGGTGGGCGATCGTCCAGCCCACGGCGGGGGTCGGTGTCCGCCACTGCTCGGCCGTGAGGTCGCGGACGAGGGCGTCGAGGTCGTCGCCCTCGGCGCGCAGGGCGCGGATGCTCTCGTCCATGGGGGGACGATAGCCATCAGACGCTAAATCAAGCAAGCATGCTTGTTTTGCCGAGGCGGAGAGACTAGCGTCCGACCATGCGGCTGACCGATGATCACGAGGCCCTTCGCGAGAGCGTGCGGGCCGTCGTCAGGAACGACATCAACCCCCACGTCGACGCCTGGGAGGCCGCCGGGGGGTTCCCGGCCCACGAGCTCTTCCCGCGGCTGGCCGAGATCGGCCTGCTCGGCCTGGAGCACCCGGTCGAGAACGGCGGCGAGGGCGCCGACCACTCCTTCACGATGGTCGCCTGCGAGGAGCTCGGCCGGATCGAGGCCGCCGGGGTGGCCATGGCGATCAACGTCCAGGCCAACATGGCCACTCCGTCGCTCGCCACCCACGGCACACCCGAGCTGCGCGAACGCTTCCTCGCCCCGGCCATCGCCGGGACGGCCGTGGCCGCCATCGCGGTCACCGAGCCCGATGCCGGCTCCGACGTCGCGGGGCTGCGCACCAGGGCCGTGCGGGACGGCGACGACTGGGTCATCACCGGCCGCAAGCTCTACATCACCAACGGCGTCCAGGCCGACTGGGTGTGCCTGCTCGCCCGCACGTCCGACGAGGGTGGCTACCGCGGCATGTCGCAGATCGTCGTGCCGACGGACACCCCGGGCTTCTCGGTCTCCCGCAAGCTCGACAAGCTCGGCAACCGCTCCTCCGACACCGCCGAGCTCGTCCTCGACGAGGTCCGGGTCCCGGTGGCCAACACGATCGGGGCCGTCGGTCGCGGGTTCCAGCAGCAGATGGAGCAGTTCGTCATCGAGCGGATGAGCGCGGCATACAGCATCGTCGGCCAGTGCGACCTGGCGCTCGGCCGGACCCGGGAGTACCTCCGGGACCGCGACGGCGTTCGGCAGGCCGCTCGCCACGCTGCAGTACCCCGCCTACCGGCTCACCGAGCTGGCCGCCCAGGTCGACCTGCTCCGCAGCCACAACCACGCGACCTGCGAGACCTACCTCGCCGGTGAGGACGTGACCCGGCTCGCGACCGTCGCCAAGCTCACCGCGGGACGGCTGCTGCGGGAGGTCGCCGACCTGTGCCTGCAGTTCCATGGTGGGATCGGCTACATGGAGGAGACCTGGACCGCCCGCTTCTTCCGGGACGCCCGGCTCGCCTCGATCGGCGGCGGCGCCGACGAGGTCATGCTCCAGGTCCTCGCCCGCCTGGACGGCTTCGCCGTCTGACCGACCCGACGGCCTCGCCGTCCGACCCGCCCGAACATCCCCGGTTGCCCAGGAGGCCCCGTTGTCCACCCTCGAAGGCCGCACCATCCTCATGTCCGGCGGCAGCCGCGGCATCGGGCTCGCCATCGCCCTGCGCGCCGCCCGCGACGGCGCCAACGTCACCCTGCTCGCCAAGACGGCCGAGCCACACCCGCGCCTCGAGGGCACCGTCCACACCGCCGCTGCGGCCATCGAGGAGGCCGGCGGTCACGCCCTCGCCGTCGTCGGCGACGTCCGCGAGGAGGCCTCGGTCGACGACGCGGTGGCGCGGACGGTCGAGCGCTTCGGCGGCATCGACATCGTCGTCAACAACGCCAGCGCCATCGACCTGTCGCCGACGACGGCGCTGTCGATGAAGAAGTTCGACCTCATGCAGAACATCAACTGCCGGGGCTCGTTCCTGCTGGCCCAGCGGGCCATCCCCCACCTCAAGGAGTCAGAGAACCCGCACATCCTCACCCTGTCGCCGCCGATCAACCTCGACCCCGAAGTGGGCCGGCGCGCACCTCGGCTACACGATCTCGAAGTACTCGATGAGCCTGGTCACCCTCGGCCTGGCCGAGGAGCTCCGGCCGGTCGGCATCGCGGCGAACTCGCTCTGGCCGCGGACGACGATCGCCACGGCGGCGGTGCGCAACCTCCTCGGCGGCGAGGCGATCGTCGCTCGGTCGCGGACCCCGGAGATCATGGCCGACGCGGCATACCTCGTCCTCACCTCGCCCGCCCGGGAGCGCTCCGGCAACTTCTTCATCGACGAGGACGTGCTCGCCGAGGCGGGGGTCACCGACCTGTCGGTCTACGGCGGCACCGCCGGCGAGCTCATGCCGGACATCTTCCTCGACTGAGATCCCCTCGGCCTCGCGAGAGGTGGGGATCGGCCCCTTCCGAGGCCGTGACGGGGCGGATCCCCACCTCTGGCCGCCTGGCCTGGCCCCCGCCTCCACGTTGATGAGAATCGTTCTCAGGTTCCGTCCAGCCCGGTGGCGCACAGTGCCGTCATGGCCTTCGGAGTCGACCTGTGGAACCCCCAGACCGGGCTCGCCCTCTGGGCGATCCTCGCCACCGCCTTCCTCCTCGGGATGGTCCACGGCGTCACACCTGACGAGCACACCTGGCCGATCACCTTCTCCTACGCCGTCGGCGGGTACTCGAGTCGGGCGGGCATGCGCAGCGCCCTCACCTTCTCGGCGACGTTCATGCTCCAGCGCGCCATCGCCAGCGAGCTCGCCTACCTCGCCCTCGGCCCGCTCCTCAGCCTCGGGTCGGTGCAGGACTACGTCATCTACGTCGTCGTCGGAGTCGCGATGGTGTGGGCGGCGCGCTACATCCACGGCGGTACGGCTGCCGTGGCACCTCGACGTCCACCTGCACCGCCTCCGTGCGCCGGCCGGCCGGCGGCGGACCGGCTGCCGCGGGCGGACCCGAGCACCCGCACCGGATGCACGTCCACAGCGCACGGCGGCGTCCCGCTCCCGGCCCCGGCCGCACTGGGGCGGGGAGGACTGCGCCGACTGCGCCGAGCCCGACCTGCAGGACCCGCGCCCGTGGATGCCGGCCATTCACGGGTTCATCGCGGGCTGGGGGGCTGGGTGCGTTCGCGGCGATCATCTACTCGGTGCTCGCGCCGTCGATGCCGTCGGCCGCCTGGGGCTGGGTGCCGGGCGCCGTGTTCGGGTTCGGGACGATGGTCGTCCAGATCCTCATCGGCGCCCTCGTCGGAGCCCTCGTCCGCCGCCGCGGCGCCTCGCCCGACGTCGACCCGGCGGATCGGTCTCGTCGTGGCCGCTCGGACCCTCGGGTTCGGCGGCGCCGCGTTCGTCCTCGCCGGGGCGTTCGGGCTGGCCTTCCCCCGCCTCGCCACCTGGCAGGTCGCGACCGGCGTCCGAGTCCACAACCTCGACACGCTCGGGCTCCCGCTGCTCCTCGTCATGGTCTCGGTGGCCGGCGTCGGCCTGGGCTCGTTGGTCGCGGAGCTGCGCAGGGTGCGCCCGGCCGAACCGGCCGTGCCCGACCCCGTCGGCGTGACCGAGCATCGACAGCCGGCGGGCCGCCGGGGTTAGATCGGCCCATGTCACCCCTTCCCGGCCGCCGCCGGCACCCGGTCGCAGGTCAGCACGTCGTCATCGTCGGAGGGTCGGAGGGCATCGGGCTGGCAGCCGCCACCGAGGTCGCCCGGCGAGGGGGGAGCGTCACCATCGTGGCGAGACGCTCGGAGCCGTTGGCGGCCGCGGCCGCCACGGTGTCCCGGCACGCGACCGGGTCCAGCCAGGTCGTCGAGACGATCGCCGTGGACGCGAGGGACGAGGCCGCCGTCGACACTGCCTTCGGCGACCTCGTCGAGCGACGCGGCATACCGGACGTCCTCGTCAACAACGTCGGCTACGCCGACCCGAGGTACGTCGAGGAGTACACCGCACGGGACTTCCGCGACAGCCTCGAGACCAACGTCATGGGCCAGGTGACGCCGACGCTGGCCCTGCTCCCCCACCTCCTGCGGGCCGGGCGCGGCCACGTCGTCAACGTCTCGTCGATGCTGGGCTACTTCGCGATCATGGGGTATGCCGCGTACGCACCGAGCAAGTTCGCCGTCGTCGGTTTCTCCGAGGCACTGCGCCACGAGCTGCGCCCCAGGGGGATCACCGTCGGCGTCCTCTACCCGCCGGACACCCTGACCCCGGGGTACGAGCGGGAGAACGTCCACAAGCCGCCCGAGTGCCTGGCGATGTCCGAGGGCAGCAAGACCCTCACCGCGGCCCAGGTCGCTCGCGCCCTCGTCGACGGCATCGAGACCCGCGCCGCCCACATCCTCCCGGGCGACGCCGGGATGGTCTGGCGGGTCCAGCGCTACGCCCCAGGGGTGCTCCGCCGCATCCTCGACCGCCAGTACGTCAAGGCTCGCGCCGCCTCCGGCGAGCGCCGATCGGGCTAGGTCCTCGCGCCGCGGGAGCGGATGCTGACGAGATGCCCGACGACGCCGGGCACCCAGCCGGTCTCGCCGCGCATCCAACGCGCCGCGACGAGGTTGCCCGGGACGGCGCTGAACGAGCCGCTGAAGCCATCCGCCACGGCCAGGTCGGTGCCGAAGACGTCGGTGACGATCTGCCAGTCGAGGTCGGTATGCCGGTGCAGGTACTCCCCGATGCCGATGCCGAAGCGGTCGACGATCTCCGCGTGGTCGGGTCGGGAGTCCTCCGGCGTCGCCGCCCACTCGCGGTAGGCACGGTCGTAGGCAGACCCGATCGAGGCCGTGTCGTCGAGGTCGACCCCGTCGGCCTCGAGCGCCGCGACGGCGACCGCGATCCTGGCCTCGTCGGCGGCGGTGATCCTGGCGACCGTCGGGCGCAGCGGGCGGCCGTCGTCCACCTCGACGCCCTCGAATGCCTCGGCCACCGGGTCCAGCATGGTGGTCGGCGGCGTCACGTCGTCGTTCCCGCGGCGGTCACGCCCGAGCCAGCCCACGGCATACTCCCTCGGTCGACGGCGCGCCCGCCCTGGTGTGACGGGGTACCTCGCATCCTGGCACCCCTACCTCCTCCTG
Organism: uncultured Actinomycetota bacterium; assembly: GCA_963800435.1. GTDB lineage: Bacteria > Actinomycetota > Actinomycetes > Actinomycetales > Dermatophilaceae > CAVSJJ01. Next base: position 68,832 of record CAWDBE010000007.1, on the reverse strand, counting down.
CACCACCGCCCGGAGGTGACCTACCGACTCAGGCCTTCACCGCCCGGTCCGGCCATCGACCGCACGAAGCCGGCGACGACCTCGGCGAACCGTTCGGGCCGGTCCTCCTGGACGAAGTGACCGGCCCCCTCGATGACGGTGTGTGCCTGGTCCGCGCGCCCCGGGGATCCTCTCGCGCATCCACCGGTCGCCGCCGCGGGTGATGGGGTCGCCGTCGCTGAACGCGCAGAGGAACGGCGTCGTCAGAGTGGCGAGCCGCGCCCACGCGGCGCGGTTCGCGGGGGCGGCGGGGTCGTCGGGGGTGTTGGGGACCAGGTCGGGAAAGACCCGGATGCCCGCGCAGTGCTCCTCGCTCGGGAACGGTGCCTCGTATGCCGCCCGCTCGGCCGGGGTGAGCGTCGCGCCGGCATCCGGAGTCGACCATCCGCCCGACGTCGAGCCGGGGCGCCGTGCGGACCATCTCCCGGAAACCGCTGCCATGCCTCGGGCATCGGGACGTCCCCGGTCGGCAGGCCGGTGTTGGACATGACGACCCCGGCGAACCGGTCGGGGTTCTCGGCGAGCAGCCGCATCCCGAGCAGCCCGCCCCAGTCCTGCCCGACGTAGTCGACCTCGCCGAGGCCGAGGCCGTCGAACAGCCCGGCGCGCAGCCACTCGACGTGCGCGGCATACGAGTAGGCGGCCCGTTTGGCCGGTTTGTCCGAGCGGCCGCAGCCGATGAGGTCGGGTACGACGACCCGCAGCCCGGCGGCGACGAGCGGCGGGACCATCCGCCGGTAGAGGTAGCCCCAGGTGGGCTCGCCGTGGACGAGGACGACGACCGGCCCGTCCGCCGGACCGGCCGCGACATACGCCATCCGCAGCCCGCTCGGGCCGTCGACCTCCACCCACGCGGGCTCGTGGTCGAACCCCTCGACGACGTCGAACCGTTCGGCTGGGGTGCGCGCGATCTCCATCCGTGCAGTATGCCGGGCCTCTGCCGCCCGGATACGGCTGCCTCGACGCCGGGATACGGCTGCGCCTGCCTCGACGGCCCCGGCTGCGCCTGCCTCGACGGCCCCGGCCCTCCCGTCGCGCTGACCTCAACTTTTCCGCCCCATCATGGAAACACCAGGTTCGCCGGGGTTATCTACCCCGGCGAACCTCAGGTTTGCCTGATGGGGCGGAGAAGTTGAGGCTGGTGGGGTCAAGCCGGGGCGGGGGCGGTCCCTACTTGAGGAACTTGCTCGTCCGCCGGTCGGCCAGCGGTTTGCCGCCGGTCTGGCAGGTCGCGCAGTACTGCAGCGAGGAGTCGGCGAAGGACACCTCGCGGACGACGTCGCCGCACACCGGGCACACCTCGCCGGTCCGCCCGTGCACCTGCATGCCGGAGCGCTTGGCGTCCTTGAGCTCCTTGGCCGGCCTGCCCGAGGCGGCGGCCACGGCGGCGAGCAGGGTGCCGCGCAGGGCGGCATACAGCGTCGAACGGCCTCGGGTGCGAGCTTGTCGGCGATGGCGAACGGGGAGAGCCGGGCGGCGTGCAGGATCTCGTCGGAGTAGGCGTTGCCGATCCCGGCGATCGTCGACTGGTCGCGCAGGACCCCCTTGATCTGGGCCCGCCGCCCGGCGAGGATGCCGGCGAACACCTCCTCGGTGAAGGCGTCGGCGAGCGGGTCGGGACCGAGGGAGGCGACGCCCGGGACCTCCTGCGGGTCCCCGACGAGGTATGCCGCGAGCCGCTTCCTCGTGCCCGCCTCGGTGAGGTCGAAGCCGGACCCGTCGGAGAGCCGCACCCGCAGCGGCGATGGGCGACTTGCCCGGCCGGATCATCGCCGTCGACAGGGTAGTCGGACCAGCGCAGCCACCCGGCCCGGGCGAGATGGAACACCAGATGCGTTCCGCCGCAGTCGATGTCGAGGAACTTGCCGTGCCGGGAGACGGACTCCACCGGCGCACCGACCAGGGCCTGCGGCGGCGGGTTGACCGTCTTGAGCACCGAGATCGACCCCACCTCGACGCCGGTGACGGCCAGCCCGGCCGTCCGCTCGGCGAGGAAGTCGACGAGGGCCTGCACCTCGGGCAGCTCCGGCATGGACCTCAGTGTGCCGTGGCGGCGCGCGGTGAGGACAGGGCGCAGGAGCCGGGCCAGCTCGTAGCCGTCGCCGGCCCGCAGCACCGGCACGGTGAGGCCCTGGGTCGCCGGACGGGACGAGCTCGTCGGGCGCGACGGGCATGCCGTTGGCTGAGCACCTGCTCGCTGACCGAGAGCTCGCGCAGCGCGATCGCCGCGGACGTCGTCGGGCCTGGCCGCGGCGAACTCCGCGTAGATCCGGGGGTCGTGCTGGCCGTCGTCGCCGACGAGCAGCCACTGGACGTGCGGCATCTCGCGGGCGAGCCGGTGCAGGGTCCCCCGCTTGTGCGCCGACCCCGAGCGGAACCACCCGGTGCTCGTCGGTCCCCAGTCGGTCAGCAGCAGCGGCCCGACCGGGAACCCGTTGCGGCGCAGGAAGCGCTCGATCGTCGGCGCGGTGTTCCAGGCGCCGGTCGAGAGGTAGATGACCGGCGCACCGGGGTGGGCGGCGACGAGCTCGCGGTAGAGGGTCGCCATCCCGGGGACGGCTCGGCGGGTGACCTCGGCGCGGACGAAGGTGTTCCAGGCCGCCACCATGGGCCGCGGCAGCGAGGTGGCGAGCACCGTGTCGTCGATGTCGCTGACGATCCCGAACCGCTGGGTCGTCCCGGCGACGAGCACCGGCGTCTCGACGGGGTCGGCGCCCGGCGAGGTGAGGGTGACCGAGTGCCAGCCCGGGCCGAACCCGTGACCGCGCACGGTGACGTCGACCAGACCGGCCCGGTCGGTCGTCGTGGCGATGGTGCGGTGGTTGACGATCACCGAGACGGGTACTCCGACGGCCGGGGCGGTGACGAACGCCCGCCAGCCGCGCTGGACCTCCTCCACGGTGCGCAGCCGAGCGGTCCCCTGCAGGGCGCTCTCGCCGCTGCTGCCCGAGCCGTGCTGACGGCTCATCAGCACCCTGCCGAGGACCCGGACGAACCCGCTGGTCCCGTAGCCGGTATGCGGCACGATCCGGGTGCCCCACCCCCACTCGCGCAGCGACCCGGCGACGCGCCGGTTGAGCGCGTCCTCCACGATCGAGGCGGCATGAGGACGGGCCATATCGGCACTCTAGACAATCCGCCCGCCGGTCACCTCGCGCACGGACCTGCCAGAGTGGCCGGTATGCCGCCCCGTCACACCAAGCGCTCGGCACACGCGCCACCCGGCTACTTCGTCTGGGAGGCGGCCGGCCTGGCCTGGTTGAGGGCGGCCGGTGGGGCACCGGTCGCCGAGGTCCTCGACGTCGGGGAGGATCACCTCGACCTCGCGTACCTGGACTCCACCCGGCCCGGCCCGGACGCCGCGGACGAGCTCGGCCGCGGGCTGGCGCACCTCCACCGGGCCGGCGCCGCGGCCTACGGCTCCCCGCCGGACGGCTGGCACGGCGACGGCTTCCTCGGCCCACTGAGCGAGCCGCTGCCGCTGCGACTGGACCCGGTCGACACGTGGGGGGCCTTCTTCGCCGAGCAGCGGGTGCGGGCGACCCTGCGGCTGGGGCTGGACCGTGGGGTCTACGACCGGGCCGACGCGCAGGTCTTCGAGGCGCTTGCCGGGCGGTTGGAGCGCGGCGGGCTCGACGACCCGGAGCCACCGTCGCGGCTGCACGGCGACCTGTGGTCCGGCAACATCATGTGGACGCAGGGCGGTGCCGTTCTCATCGACCCCGCCGCCCACGGCGGGCATCGCGAGAGCGACCTCGCGATGCTCGCCCTGTTCGGGTGCCCCCACCTGGACCGGGTCATCGGGGCGTACGACGAGGTCCACCCGCTGGCTGCGGGCTGGTCGCACCGGGTGCGGCTGCATCAGGTGCACCCCCTGATGATGCACGCGGTGCTGTTCGGCGGCGGCTACATCGGCCAGAGCGTCGCGGCGGCCAGCCACTACGGTTGAGCGGAGCGGGCCGGAACCGCGCCGGCCCCGTTCGAGGCTCGTCCGAGGCGGAGGTGACCGATGAGCGAGGACGTCGTCATCGACGCCTTCGGCGCCCACTGGCGGCTCGACCTGGACGACCTCGACACGCGGACCCGGGCCCGGGTCGTCGAGCTGTGGGGGCGCGCGGTGACCGACCGCCGCGACGACGTCCTCGACTTCCTCGTCACCCCGGACGCCGCGCGCAGCATCGGCCGCCCCTCCCTCCTCGTGCCGGAGGACCTCGCCTCACTGCCCTACGCCCTCTCGCGGGCGATCACCCAAGCCTCGATCATCCGGCGGGCCGGCCGGGACCTGATGTTCCACGCCGCCGGGGTGAGCACGACCGACGGCGTGGCCGCGGCGCTCGTCGCGGCGTCGGGCACCGGCAAGACGACCGCGGCCGTGACGCTGTCCCGGCACTTCGGCTACCTCAGCGACGAGACGGTCGCCATCGGCCCGGGCCACTCCGTGGCGGCCTACCCCAAGCCGCTGTCCGTCCTCGACCCCGACACGGCGGCCGGCAAGACCGAGCACAGCCCCGACTCGCTCGGACTCCTCATCGCCCCGAGCACCCCACGGCTCGGTGTCGTCGTCCTCCTGCACCGGGACCCGGCTGTCGTCGTCCCCCGACTCGCTCACATCCCGCTCGTCGACGCCCTCCTCGACGCCATCCCGCAGACCTCGTCCCTGCCGCGGCTCCAGCGACCGCTGCAGGTGCTGGCCGGCGTGCTCACCCTCGCCGGGGGTCCGTGGCGGCTGACGTATGCCGAGATCGCCGACTGCGTCGACCTCGTGCGCGACCTGCTCGTCGACTCGGTCCGGACGGCAGCCTCGACGCCCTGGGCCGGGGTGGACCCGCCTCGCCCCGAGGCGACCTGGCCGGCGGACGACGCACCGGTGCAGGCGAGCACTCTCGTCGTGCGGGCCCCGTGGAGCGACGCCATCGCCACCGACGGCGAGATCCTCGTCCTTCACGACGCGGTCCCGTTGCGGCTCAGCGGGATAGGCGGCGTGCTGTGGGAGGCGGCGTCGGCTCCCACCCGGGTCGCCGACCTCGTGCCCGCGGTCGTCCGGGTGCACGGGTCGCACCCCGACGCCAGGGCGCTGGTGGTCCGGGCCGCCGCCGCCATGGTCGAGGCCGGGGCGCTGCTGCCGGTCGCGGCCACCTGAGCGTCCGCTGCGGCGTCGGCGCCCGGTGACAGACTGGCCGGATGCTGCTCGCCGACCTCGTCACGGCGACGACCGCCCTGGCCGCGACCCGGTCCCGGACGGCGAAGGCCGGCGTGCTCGCCGACCTCCTCGCGGCGATGGCGCCCGGGCGAGGCCGAGGCGGCCGTCGGCTTCCTGCTCGGCCGCCCGCGTCAGGGCCGGATCGGGGTCGGCTGGCGGGCGCTGGTCACCGTGCGCGAGTCCGGCGAGGCGCCGCCCGCGGCCGCCCCCTCGCTCACCGTCGACGACGTCGACGCCGCGCTCTCCCGGGTCGCTGCCGCCTCCGGTCCCGGGTCGGCGAGCACGCGGCATACCGAGCTGGTGGCGCTGTTGGGCCGCGCCACCGACCGCGAGCAGGAGCTCGTCGGGCGCGCCCTCACCGGCGAGGTCCGCACCGGCGCCCTCGAGGGTCCTGCTCACCGACGCGCTGGCCCGGGCCGTGACGCGCCCCGTCGGGTGGTCCGCCGGGCGGTCATGCTCACGGGTCCCTCCCGGCACCGTCGGGCGGCCCTGGCCGATCCGGCCTCCCTCGCCGAGGTCTGGCTCGCGTGGGGACGCCCGTGCAGCCGATGCTCGCCTCGACCGCGGCCGACGTCGCGGCGGCCCTGGGGACGACCGGCGAGGCGTCGGTCGAGTACAAGCTCGACGGCGCGCGGATCCAGGTCCACCGTCGCGGCGACGTCGTCCGCGTCTACACCCGGAGCCTCGCCGACATCACCGCCCGCGTGCCCGAGATCGTCGACGTCGCCCGGTCGCTGCCGGTCACCGACGTCATCCTCGACGGCGAGACGCTCTCGCTCGACGAGTCCGGCTCGCCGCGCCCCTTCCAGGAGACGATGAGCCGCTTCGGCGCCGAGGCCGAGCGCGAGGCCGTGCTGGCCCCGTGGTTCTTCGACGTGCTGCACGTCGACGGACGTGACCTCATCGACGAGCCGCTCTCGACCCGCCTGGAGGTGCTCGAGCAGATCGCCCCGGCCCACCGCATACCCGGCGAGGTGACGGCTGATCCCGTTGTCGCACGAGCAGGTCATGGCCGACGCCCTGTCCGCGGGCCACGAGGGGGTGGTCGTCAAGGCCGTCGGTTCCCCGTATGCCGCCGGCCGGCGCGGCAAGAGCTGGGTCAAGGTCAAGCCCGTGCACACCTTCGACCTCGTCGTGCTCGCGGCCGAGTGGGGCTACGGCCGGCGCGAGGGCTGGCTGTCCAACCTGCATCTCGGGGCCTACGACCCCGACGGTGTGGCCGGCGAGCCCGGCGGGTTCGTCATGGTCGGCAAGACCTTCAAGGGCCTGACCGACGAGCTCCTCCGCTGGCAGACCGAGACCTTCCCGCGGCTACGAGGTGCGGCGCACCCAGGGGGCGGTGTTCGTGCGGCCCGAGATCGTCGTCGAGATCGCCCTCGACGGGGTGCAGCGCTCCCCGCGCTACCCCGGCGGCATCGCCATGCGGTTCGCCCGGGTCAGGCGCTACCGCCCCGACAAGACCGCCGCCGAAGCCGACCGCATCGAGACCCTCCAGGCGATGCTCCGCTGACGGCCAGGGCGGCGGGTGATACTGGCCCGATGAGCGAACCGACCACGGTCTCCCTGCCCGACGGCGAGATGCCGGCCCAGCTGTGGCTGCCCGACGCCGGCTCGGGCCCCGGAGTGCTCCTCGTCCAGGAGATCTTCGGCGTGAGCGCCTACATCCGGCGCCGGGCGGCCGACCTCGCCGCGCTCGGCTACGTCGTCCTCGTCCCGGAGCTGTTCTGGCGGCTCGGGACCACCGCGGTCGCCGACGGCCCCGACATGCTCCAGGAGGGCATGGCCCTCGCCGGACGGTTCGACTGGCCCGCCGGCGTCGCCGACGGTGTGGCCGCGCTGCGGGCGCTGCGTGCCCGGCCCGAGGTCACCGGCGGCGTCGCCATCGTCGGCTTCTGCTTCGGCGGCGGGCTCGGGTTCAACGTCGCCTCGGTGGACAGCCCCGACGCGCTCGTCAGCTACTACGGCTCGGCGCTCCCGGGGCTGCTCGACCTCGCGCCCCAGGTCACGGCCCCGTCGCTGCACCACTTCGGCGAGGCCGACGCCTATCTCGACGCCGCGAAGGTCGAGGCGATCACGGTGGCCGTCACCGCGCAGGGCGCGGTCGTACAGACCTACGAGGGTGCCGACCACGCGTTCGACAACCCCGACTTCGTCAACCACCACCCGGCCGCCTCGGCGCTCGCCTGGGAGCGGACCGTGGCGTTCCTGGGCACGCACCTGCCGGTGCTCTGACGCCGCCGCCGGCCGACTCCACCGAGGATCTGCCCCACCCGCTGGGCCTGCGGCAGCCGGGCGTGCCACGCGTCGACGTCAGCACGGTCAGCACTGTCGGCGGTGTCGGTGGCCATGGCGCATGGTGGCGCGCCGAGGGTCGGCGCGGCTCACGGCTCGGGGTGACCGACATCGCCGATGCGAGGTTTCCGGCCCCGACCCCGTAGCCTGGGCCTAGCGGCCCGCCCAGTTCTGCCTCGGGCCTGCTGTCTTCGCCGTCGAAGCCCACGCGCCGCGACCCACGAGAGCTCGCGCCGGGCAGAACGACCCATCCTGACCATCGGAGTACCAACCCGTGTCCACAGACACCACCTTCCGCACGCTCGGCGTGCCCGCCCAGCTGACCGACGTCCTCGCCGCACGCGGGATCGTCACCCCTACCCCCATCCAGGCCGCCACCCTGCCCGACTCGCTCGCCGGCCGGGACGTGCTCGGCCGCGGGCGCACCGGCTCGGGCAAGACCTACGCCTTCCTCCTTCCCGTCCTCGCCCGCCTCATGGACAGCGGCACCCGGCGCCAGCCCAAGCGGCCCCGTGCTCTCATCCTTGCCCCCACCCGCGAGCTCGCCACCCAGATCGACGAGGCGCTCGCGCCGCTCGCCGCCCCGCTCGGCATGCGCTCGCGCACCGTCTTCGGCGGCGTCGGCCAGGGTCCGCAGGTCTCGGCTCTGCGCGCCGGCGTCGACATCGTCGTCGCGTGCCCGGGCCGCCTCGAGGACCTCATCGCCCAGGGGCACGTCTCGCTCGACGCCGTGGAGGTCACGGTCCTCGACGAGGCCGACCACATGGCCGACCTCGGCTTCCTCCCGGCCGTCCGCCGCCTCCTGGACGGCACGCCGCCGCACGGGCAGCGGATGTTGTTCTCGGCGACCCTCGACAAGGCTGTCGGGGTCGTCGTCAAGCGCTACCTCAGCCGTCCGGTGACCCACGAGGCCGACTCCGCGCAGTCCCCGATCGACGTCATGAGCCACCACGTGCTCCACGTCAGCCACGACGCTCACCTCCCGGTGCTGCTCGACCTCACCGCCGCGCCCGGCCGCACCATGGTCTTCACCCGGACCAAGCACCGCGCCAAGAAGATCGCCCGTCAGCTCAACGCCTCGGGCGTCCCCGCCGTCGAGCTGCACGGCAACCTCAGCCAGGGTGCCCGCACCCGCACCATGGAGGCCTTCCACAGCGGAGCCGCCCAGACCCTCGTCGCCACCGACATCGCCGCCCGCGGCATCCATGTCGACGACGTGGGGCTGGTCATCCACGCCGACCCGCCGGTCGAGCACAAGGCCTACCTGCACCGCTCGGGTCGCACCGCCCGGGCCGGCGCATCCGGCACGGTCATCACGCTGATGACCGACGACCAGGTGCGTGACGTCCGCGACCTCGCCCGCAAGGCCGGCATCTCACCGACCACCACCCGGGTCACCGCCGACCACCCGCTGCTGCGCGAGCTCGCGCCGGGTGAACGCGCCTACACCGGCGGGTATGCCGCGCCCCTGGCCTCCGCTTCGTCCCCGGGCCGGCGCGGGAACCAGGGTGGACAGGGCTCGGGCCGCCGAGGTGCCGGCCGCGGGCGGTCGAGCACCACCGCGAGCACCTCGCAGGGTGCCGGTCGGGGCGTCGGGACCCGCGGGCGCTCGCGCTCCGGGGCGGCCCGCGCCGCCGCACCCGCGGGATCGGCCGCTGCCTTCTCGGCTGGCTCGCGCGCCGGCTCGCGCCGCGGACGCTGACCCGCTCAGCTCAGCGCCGCCCCGCCTGGGTCGGGGTTGCGCGGAAGCGCGTGGAACGCGCCGATGAGCGCGCTCTCGCGGTGCAGGATCGCCAGCACCGCACGCAGCCGCGACGGCAGGTCGGGCGCCTCCAGCACCCGCTGACGGTCGGCCAGCTCGAGAATGGTCTCGTCGACGATCCGGTAGGGGAGCTCCCTCGGCGGCGCCGAGACGGTCGAGGGCGCCGCCCCGAGAGCGGCCCGGTAGGCCGCGTGTGCCTCGGTGACCCGCGCGACGAGCCCCGCGGTCTCGGGGTCGTCCACGCCGGGCTCGGCCAGCCAGGTCACCTGGGCGGTGACGTAGGGAGTTCCCGCCAGAGTGTCCACCCCGTCCAGGCTGAACCGCCGCGTACCAGTTGCCACCAGCGGGTAGCGGGGGCCCGTCGCGGACGACGTCGCCGCCAGGGCGTCGATCCGGGCCTCGCAACCCACGGCATACAGGTCGGTCGCCGCATCCTCGCCGACCTCGTGGCCGCGGCGGATCGCCACCACCCCGAAGCGCCGTTCGTCCTCGGAGCGGTCGAGCAGGTCGCGAAGCATCGCCACGTAACGTGGTTCGAAGATCTGTAGCGGCAGCCGGGCTCCGGGCAGCAGGACGGTGCCCAGCGGGAACAGGGGCAGCGACGGCATACCACCGACCATACGAGCCTTCGACCCCGGCGGACCCGCCGCCGGGCGCCACGGCGACACCGACCACCACTGAGCACCGACCACCCTTCGATGACCGGAGACGCCCATGACCACCACGCCGAACCCGGGCCCGAGCTCCTGGGCCACCCCACCGCCGAGCCCCCCGGCAGCGGCAGCCGTCGCGAGCGTCTCCGCCACCATCGAGCTGACGGTGACCGAGCAGGCGACGGTCGTGCTCCAGGTGGCCGTCGCCGGCCCCCCGCCGAGCGGCGAGCGGCTCAGCGTCACCGTCGACGGCAGCACCGTCGACGTCACCACCCTGCGTGGCGAGGCCGGGGGCCGGCAGCACCTGCTCACCGCGCCCCCGGGACGGCTCGTCGTGCGCTACACGTCCCCGGCGCCGGTGCGGCCCGTCCCGGCCGCCAACGTCGCCGGCCCGCTCGACCAGATCCTCGCCCTGCGGCCGAGCCGCTTCTGCCCGTCGGACCGGGTTCCCGGGCTGGCGTCCTCGCTGGTCGGTCGGGCGACCGGCCCGGCCGCGACGATGTTCGCCGCCTGCGACTACCTGCACGAGCAGGTCGAGTACCTGGCCGGGGTGAGTGGGACGACGACCGATGCCATCGACACCCTCCTACGCGGCCAAGGAGTGTGCCGCGACTTCGCCCACGTCGCCGCGACGCTCGGCAGGGCGCTAGACATCCCGACCCGGGTGGTGTCCGTCTATGCGCCCGGGCTGGACCCGATGGACCTGCACGCCGTCGTCGAGGCCGCCGTCGACGGTCGCTGGTACGTCTGGGACGGCACCCGCCTGGCACCTCGGCAGTCGCTCGTGCGGATCGCCACCGGTCGCGACGCCGCTGACACGGCGTTCGTCACCGTCACCTCCGGCGTGGCAGAGCTGACGACCCTCGAGATCGTCGCCGTGGCCGAGGGCGACCTCCCACTGGACGACCACACCCGCCTGGTCGCCCTGGCCTGACCGCATCCGATCAGTCCGCGCCCGTCGCGCGGCCGGATCCCTCCTGGTCGTCCGGCTGGAACCGGTACCCCATCCCCGGCTCGGTCAGCAGGTAGCGCGGCCGGGTCGGGTCGGGCTCGAGCTTGCGCCGCAGCTGGGCCATGTAGAGGCGCAGGTTCGCCGGCTGGTTGACGTATGCCGCGCCCCAGACCTCCGCGAGGAGATACCGCTGGCTGAGCAGCTTCCCCGGCTGGCGGACCATGACCTCGAGGAGGTGCCACTCGGTGGGGGTGAGGTGAACCGGCTGCGCAGGCCCGACGCCGGACCGCACGACCAGGTGGTCGGCCAGGTCGACGGTCACGTCGCCGAAGCCCACGCGCGGCGCGCCCGCCTGGTCGGCGACCCCGATCCGGCGGGTGACCGCCCGCATCCGGGCGAGCAGCTCCTCCATGCCGAACGGCTTGGTCACGTAGTCGTCGGCGCCCGCATCCAGCGCCGCCACCATGTCCGCGCCGCCGGTCCTGCCGGACAGGACGATGATGGGCACCTCGGTCCAGCCGCGCAGCCCATGGATGACCTCGACGCCGTCAAGGTCGGGCAGGCCGAGGTCGAGGATGACGAGGTCAGGGGGGTGGGCGGCGGCGAGGCGCAGCGCCTCGGCGCCGGTGGCCGCCACGTCGACGTCGTAGTGGCGGGCGCGCAGGTTGATCCGCAGGGCCCGGAGGATCTGCGGCTCGTCATCAACGACGAGGACGGTCCTCATGTGTGCTCCTGCCGCTCGCGGTGCCCGGGCTCGGGCAGCGGAGCCGCTCCCGCCGCGGGGGCGGCCGGCAGGCTGAGCACCATCGTGAGCCCGCCGCCGGGCGTCTCCTCCGGGGCCAGCGTGCCGCCCATCGCCTCAACGAGCCCTCGGGACAGCGCCAGGCCGAGCCCCAGACCGGCCCGGTTGTCGGTGTCGCCGAGACGCTGGAACGGCACGAACACCCGTTCGGTGTCCTCGCTCGGTATGCCGGGGCCGGTGTCGACGACGCGGACCTCCACCCTGTCGCCGGCCGCACTCCCCGAGACGACGGGCGGCACCTCGGTCGGGGCGTAACGCAGGGCGTTGCCGATGACGTTGACGAGCACCCGGGTCAGCAGGGCGGGGTCCGCCTGCGCCGCGGGCAGGTCCCCGGGTAGGCGGATGCCGACGCGGCGGCCCGCCTCACCGAGCTCGTCCAGGGCCGGAGGCAGGATCTCGTCGATCCACACGGGCTCGCGGTCGACGGCGAGCACCCCCGCCCGCAGCCGCGAGAGGTCGAGCAGGTCGGAGACGAGCCGAGCCAGCCGCGTGAGCGACTCCTCCGCTGTGGCGAGCAACTCGTCGCGTTCGGCTCTCGACCACGCGACGTCCTGGCTGCGCAGACTGCTCACCGCCGCGGTGGCGGAGGCCAGAGGGGTACGCAGGTCGTGCCCAACCGCGGCGAGCAGGGCATCGCGCAGGTGCTCGGTGGCCTCGAGACGCTCGGCGACGGCCGCGGAGCGGGCGAGGGTGTCGCGCTCCAGCAGGCCCTGGGCCTGCGCGGCGAACGCCTGGAGCACCCGCCGGTCGGCGGCGGCCAGGGTCCGGCCGGACATGGCCAGGACGAGGTCGGTCCCGGCGGCGACCTGGACGTCCGCCTCGGCCGGGGTGGTCGGCGCCTCCGGTCCGCGGGCGAGGATGACGGCCCACTCCCCTCGCCCGGACGCATCGGGTCCGGTGGCCCGGGACAGCAGCGCCGACGAGGTCATCCCGAAGGAGGACCTGAGCTGGTCGAGGAGCGCCGGCAGGGCGTCGTCGCCGTACAGGGCGCTGCTCGCGACCGCCGAGAGGGTCCGCGACTCCGCCGAGGCCCGGGCCGCCTCGGCGGAGGTCGCTGCCGCCCGGTGCACCACCGCGCTGACGAGGACGGCGACGACGACGAAGACGACGATGGTCATGACGTTGTGGGCCTCGGCCACCCGGAAGGTCCGCACCGGGGGGATGAAGAAGTAGTTGAGCATCGTCGAGCCGACGACGGCCCCGAGCACGGCAGGCCACAGCCCCCCGACGAGGGAGGTGACGACGACGCCCAGCAGGAGCAGGAGGCTGTCACCGGGCAGGCCCACCCGCGCACCGGCGGCCAGCAGGAGCCAGGTCAGCACGGAGGGCAGCGCCGCGGCCAGGACGAAGCCGGCCGCGAGCCGGGGGGCGGAGAGCCCGCGAGGCAGGGCCGGCATCGATGCGCCGGAGCGCTCGGTCGTGGCCCCCGGGACCACGTGCACGTCGAGCCCGTCGCCCGCGACCTCGACGAGACGGGCCACGACGTCCCGGCTCCCGGCCCCCGGCCCCCACCTCGACCACGGGCCGGGCCGATGGGGGTGCGAGGCGCCGGTGACGACCTGGGTCGCCCCCTCGGCCCGGGCGACCTCGACCAGGGCCAGGGCCACGTCGTCGCCGACGACCTGCTGGAAGCGCGCCCCCACGCCCTCGGCCAGCTCGCGCAAGGCTCGGGAGTCGAGGCCCGCTCCGCCGGGCTCGGGCGCACAGAGCACGTGGACAGCGAGGAGCTCGGCTCCCGTGGTCCGGGCCGCCAGCCGCGCCGCCCGGTGGAGGACGGCGGGGGTCTCCGGGCCACCGGACAGGGCAGCGAGGAGGCGCTCACCCACCTGGGCCGTGGGGGGCTCGGGCCCCGGCTCACCGAGGCTGCGGGCCCACGCCTCGTGCTGGCGGGGCACCGTCCCGGCGACCCACAGCAACGCCAGCTCGCGGAGGGCGCCGAGCGCGCGCGGCCGGAACCCCGCCGAGCGGGCAGCGTCGATGTCCTCCGGACCGTAGAGGCCGCCGTGCGCGAGCCGGCGCCGCAGGGCCTGCGGCGCCATGTCGACCACCTCGAGCTGGTCGGCCTCGCGCAGCACCCGGTCGGGGACCGTATGCCGCGGCCGGCTCCCGGTCACCCGCTCGACCACCTCGCCGAGGGACGCGATGGCGGACACCTCCGTCGTGGCGACGACGTCGATGCCGGCGGCGAGGATCCGCTCGACCTCGGACCACCGGGGTCGGCCGGACCCAGTGCCCGGGTCGCCCGGGTCGCCCGGGTCGGCGAGGTTGTCGAGGTTGTCGACGAGGACCACGGCGGGACGGCGCCTGATCACGGCATCGGCGTCGAGCCGGTGCCCGTCCCCCACAGGCTCGAGGCCGCCGCGCAGCCGGCTCAACTGGGCCCGCCCACGGTCGTCCACCACGCCGATGACGACGTCGGCGCCCCGGGCCCGGCGACGCACGCCCTCGTCGAGGAGGGCATGGCTCACCCCCACCCCCGGCGCCACGCCGAGGTAGACCCGCAGGCGGCCACGCGGCATACCTCATCCTCTCTCGCCGCCACCCTGCCACGCCCGGGCGCGGCCCACCACGCAACCCTTGCGAGATCCTTGCGTCGGCGACCGGCTTCCTTGCACCGTCCGTACGCCGCGCCACCTAGCGTCACCGGCGTGATGCAGAACGTGTCCGTGGCCAAGCGGCTCCTCGTCGGCCGACCCATGCGCAGCGAGCGCCTCGACGAGACATTGCTGCAGAAGCGGATCGCGCTCCCGGTCTTCGCCTCGGACCCGCTCTCCTCGGTGGCGTACGCCACCGAGGAGATCCTCAAGGTGCTCACCCTCGGCGGGCTGGCGTACCTGTACCTCACGCCCTGGATCGGGGGGGCTGTGGTCGTGCTGCTGAGCGTCGTCGTGCTGTCCTACCGCCAGGTCATCCACGCCTACCCCGGGGGTGGCGGCTCCTACGAGGTCGTCACGCAGAACCTCGGGCGCCGGGCCGGCATGGTGGTCGCGGCAGCCCTGCTCGTCGACTACATCATGACGGTCGCCGTCTCGGTCGCCGCGGGTGTCGACAACATCATCTCGGCGCTGCCCGGCCTCAACACCCACCGCGTGGCCCTCGCGGTGGGGTTCGTGGCCCTGCTGACGGTGATGAACCTGCGCGGCGTCAGGGAGTCGGGCAAGACGTTCGCGATCCCGACCTACCTGTTCGTCTCGGGGATCCTGCTGATGATAGGGACCGGACTGGTCCGAGCCCTCCTCGGCTCGGCTCCGGTCGCCGAGAGCGCCGGCTACACCGTGCACGCCGAGCAGAGCGGGCTCACCGCGCTGGCGCTGCTGTTCCTCACGCTCCGGGCGTTCTCCTCGGGGTGCACGGCGCTCACCGGGGTCGAGGCGATCAGCAACGGCGTCCCGGCGTTCCGGCCGCCGAAGGCCCGCAACGCCGCGCGCACGCTCACGGCGATGGGCATCACCGCCATCACCATGTTCGCCGGGATCACGATCCTCGCCGTCGTCGCCCGGGTGCGGGTGACCGAGAACGCGTGCGACCTCGTCGGCTTCCAGGGCAACTGCGCCACCACCCCTCAGCGCACCGTCATCGCCCAGCTGGCGGCCGCCGTATTCGGCGGTACGTCGAGCCCGCTCTTCTACTACATCCAGGCCACGACGGCCCTCGTCCTCATCCTCGCGGCGAACACGGCATACAACGGCTTCCCGATGCTGGCCTCGATCCTCGCCCGGCACCGCCTCATGCCCACCCAGCTCGACACCCGCGGCGACCGGCTCGCCTACAGCAACGGGATCATCGCGCTCGCCGGCGTGGCGGGACTGCTGCTCGTCGCCTACCAGGCGTCGGTCACGCGGCTCATCCAGCTCTACATCCTCGGCGTCTTCACCTCCTTCACCCTGAGCCAGATCGGCATGGTCAAGCACTGGAACGGCGAGCTGCGCCGGGTCGTCGCGAACGGCGTCCGGCGGCGGATCCACGTGTCCCGCCTCATCAACGCCTTCGGAGCCACTCTCACCGGGTTCGTCCTGCTCATCGTGCTCGTCACGAAGTTCACCCACGGCGCGTACCTCGTCGTCATCGCCGTGCCCGTGCTCGTTGCCCTCATGGGCGCGGTGTCACGCCACTACCAGCGGGTGAGCGCGGAGCTGCGCCCGACACCGCGAGCCCGGACCCTGCCCAGCCGGGTGCACGCCGTCGTGCTCGTCTCGCACCTCCACGAGCCGGCCCTGCGGGCGATCTCCTATGCCCGAGCCACCCGGCCGTCGACGCTGACGGCGCTCACCGTGCAGGTCGACAAGCCCGAGACAGACCAGCTTCAGGCGGCCTGGGCCAAGGCGGACGTGCCCGTCTCGCTGACCATCCTCCACTCGCCCTACCGCGACATCACCGGCCCCATCGTGGGCCACATCTCGCGGATCCGGCGCGAGAGCCCGAACGACCTCGTCGCCGTCTTCGTCCCCGAGTATGTCGTCGGGCACTGGTGGGAGTCGCTGCTGCACAACCAGAGCGCGCTCCGCCTGAAGCTGCGGCTGCGGCTCCTGGCCAACGTCATGGTGATCAGTGTCCCGTACCAGCTCGCCGATGCCTCCCGTGAGATCGCTGCCGAGGAGGCCGCCGAGGCCGGAACCGAGCTGCCGTCCACCTCCCGCTCGGACGCCCGAGACCAGCAGCCGCAGGCATCGCCGCGCGCCCGGGCGGAGGCCCAACCGGACGCCCTCCCGGCCGTCGGCCGTCAGGAGCCTGTCAGCTCCGGCGTCGCTCGACGAGCCCCTTGACGTATGCCGCCTGCCCGAGGTGCTGGGTGATGTCGCCGATGACCGAGACGATCCGGACGGCGGCCGTCACCGGCGGGTCCCACCGCTCGTCGACGACGCGGTGCATGTCCTCCACCGACAGGGCACGGACGATGCCGGCCGTGACGTTGTAGACCGCCTCCTGGTAGCCGACGAGCAGCTGCGGGTCGGCGAGCCGGAACGCCGCGACGTCGGCGGCGGTCTGGCCGAACCCGACGGTCTCCGGGTCGTACGGCAGGTCGAAGCGGCCGACCCAGCCCTGCTCGAACCACACCTGGTCCTCGGAGGCGAGGTCGCTGATGTGGTCGTCCTGGACCCGGCTGAGGTGCCACAGCAGCCACGCGATCGAGTTCGACCCCGGGTCGGGACGCCACAGCAGCTCCTCGGCGGTGAGCCCGTCGACGACCCTCGGCACCGCCTCGCGCACCCGGCCGAAGGCGTCCATGACGATCTCCCGGACGAGCTCGAGGGCGGGGTCCGGCATGAAGTGGGCATCGGTGGTCATCCCCTCACGATGGCACGAGTTCCCGGTCCCGTCGACGCCACCCGGCGGGCTGTGCGCACTGAGGTCAGGCGAACGTGAAGTAGCGGAGCACGACGTACGGCATGCTGACCGAGATCGTCACGGCCGTGACGATCAGGCCGTACTTGGTGAACATCCAGAACGAGATGGGATAGCCGTTGCGCTTGGCGATCCCGGTGATGACGACGTTGGCGCTCGCGCCGACGGCCGTCGCGTTGCCGCCGAGGTCGGCGCCGAGGGCGAGGGCCCACCACAACGACTCCTGCGGCGGGGTGAGGTGTCCGGCCCGGCCGACCAGGTCCAGGACGAGGGGCGACATCGTCGCGACGTACGGGATGTTGTCGACGAGGCCGGACAGCGCCGCCGACCCGACGAGGATCCCCTGGGCCGCCACGAGATGCCGGTCACCGACGGCCGACGTGACGGACGTGGCGAGCTCGCCGATGATGCCCTGGTCGACCAGCGAACCGACCATGATGAACAGTCCCGCGAAGAACACGAGGGTCTCCCACTCGACGTCATCCAGGTAGACGGCGTGGTCCATCCGCGAGACGAGCACGGCCGCCCCGGCGCCGAGCAGCGCGATGAGCGACGGCTCGATGTGGTGCAGCGAGTGGGTGACGAAGCCGGTCAGGACGAGGGCGAGGACGACGATGAGCCGGACGAGCAGCGGGCGGTCCGTGATGGCGTCGGCCCCCCGCAGCGCCATGAGGGCGTCGGCCTTCTCGGGGTTGTAGCGCAGGTGGCGTCCCCAGAGGAACCAGGTGAGGACGAGGAAGACGGCCATGAGGACGACGACGATCGGGGCGAGGTTGACGAGGAAGTCGTTGAAGGTCAGGCCCGCCCGGCTGGCGATGATGATGTTCGGGGGGTCGCCGATGAGGGTCGCCGTGCCGCCGATGTTGCTGGCCATGGCTTCGGCGAGGAGGTACGGGATCGGGTTGAGGTCGAGCCGGTCGGTGACGAGCAGGGTGACCGGCGCGATGAGCAGGACCGTCGTCACGTTGTCGAGCAGGGCCGAGGCGACCGCGGTGATGAGACAGAGCAGGACCATCATCCGGAAGGGCCGGGCGCCGGAGCGTTGCGCGGCCCAGATCGCGAGGAACTCGAAGACGCCGGTCTGTCGCAGGACGCCGACGATGATCATCATCCCGAGGAGCAGGAAGATGACGTTCCAGTCGATGCCCGTCTCCTGCGAGAAGAACGCGCTGTGCCCACGCGCCGCGCCGATGACCACCATCGCCGCCGCGCCGCCGAGCGCCGCCGCCACCCGGTGGACGCGCTCGGTGGCGATGAGGACGTACGCAACGACGAAGACGCCAATGGCGAGGTATGCCGTGACGCTCACCGGTGGTCGTCCTCCTTGTGCTCCGGGTCGGTGCCGTCACCGGTGGCGGGCATGGTGTCCGGTCGCGGGATGATGTCGCGTTCGAGACGCCAGCGCATGAGCTCGCTGTCCTGGCCCGCCCGGGTCGCGATGGCTGCGAGCGTCCGGGAGAGCATGACTGCGCCGTGGTAGGTGCCGTTCTCGTCGCGAACCACGATGAGGGGCATGTGTTCGGCCACCATGATCGCGGCCACCTCGATGACGGTGTCGTCAGGAAGGACCGAGGGCAGGGCCTTGGCAACGAGCTTCTGGGCGTCGAGCAGCTCCCCGATCGTGGTGTTGTTGAGCTTGTCGCACATCTCGTCGGCGTCCTCCTCGTCGTAGACGTGCGCCAGGTGCGGGTCGTCGCGGACGTACTGCGGCAGGATGACTGCGAGCAGCTGGCTGCCTGGGACGACGGCGATGGGAACGCCCCCCTCGTCGGCGACGACGAGCCCGGGCAGCCGGTACTCGGCGATGACCCGGGCGGCCTCCGACCCCAGGGTGCTCCGCGAGACGGTCGGGATGTGCTCAGCGAGGTCGGCGGCGATCATGCCTCACTCTGGCACAGCCGGTGCGGGCAGCGCCGTGCCATCGAGGGCTCGTCAGGGGCTCGCGCCACGACGACCGCCGGGCGCACGACGGCGGCCGGCGCCACCCCTCAGGGCGCCGGCCGCCGCCGGATCACCGCGGTGTCAGCGCAGGCGTCGGCCGCTCCAGGTGACCTCCCAGGTCACGTTGTCCCCGTGCTGCTGGGTCCAGAAGGTCCGCCAGGTCGAGCCGAAGGGCCGCGGGACCCTGGCACCGAGCAGACCCCTGGCCGTGGGGTCGCCGTCGGACACGTGGATGCCGGTGATCTCGTTGTCCCCGTCGTTGTAGCCCGGCGAGGTCGTGGCGTCGTAGAGCGCGGAGGCGTCGCGGCCCTCGGCGAGGAACCTGGTGACCCGAGGGACCCGCGCCGTCGCGTGGCGGCCGTGGTCGCCGGAGAGACTGACCACGTAGCCGGAGTCGAGGGCGCCCCGCTCCTCGTGGAGCGTGTCACCGGCGTCCTCGACGACGAGGATGTCGTCGGCCGTGGCGAAGGCGATGTTGTCGAACCCGGTGTGCTGCACGTCGCCGGCGAGCACCATCGAGAGCGTCCCGGTGGCGGCGCTCGGCGAGGACTGCGCCAGCTTGAAGATGCCACCGAAGCGGCCCGGCAGCGTGCTGGCGGTGTCGGTGTCGCCGGTCTCGGTGAAGTAGAACTCCCGGAAGCCCGAGCCCGGGCGGAAGACCCCGTTCTCGGGACGCTTCATCGGCGTGGCCCCGGCAGTGGCGGCCGCCGCGGTCGCGGCGAACGCGTCCGTGCCCTCGTGAACCGTCACCCAGGCCGTGCTGAACGACGTCCCGTACCGGTGCAGGTCGGACACGAACGGGTCGGCCGGGTTCGCGCTCAGCTCGGCCGCGCTGACCGGCATACCGCCCGGGCGCTTGACCTGGAGGGCCTCCAGCCTGCCGCCCGCGGTGAGGTCGGTCCGCTCGGCCGGGACGAACCGGTAGACGTAGCTGTTGGGCACCTTGCCGCCCGAGGCCTTCGCACCGCCGATGTCCTCGACGAGCCAGACATTGCCGTCCTTGTCGTTCTGGATGCCCTCGTAGCCCCCCGAGCCGAGCGCCGGCAGGGCCTCAGCGACGCCGGTGGTGGGGTCGCCCGCGGCGTCGAGCTCGACGGCGAAGACGCCACCGCGCGGCGCGCCGGACTCGGCGGTGAGGAGCAGCTGGTGGGTGAACGGGTCCCAGGTGATCCCGTCGATCGTCGGGATGCCGGTGCCGTCGGCGGTGGCGTCGGCGATGAGGGTGACCCGCTTGGCCGGGTCGGTCTCGTCGAGGTTGACCCGCGTGACGTAGCCGCGGGGACCGCCCTCGTGGCCCTGGTAGAGGTAGTGCCTGCCCCCGAGGACGAGGTAGACGTTCTTGTCGGGCTCGGACTTGTTGGCCTCGTGCTGGTCCTGGGTGAGGGGGCCACCGTTGCTCGTGTTGTACCCGTAGTGAGTGACCCCGTTGGCGGTGTCGGGGTTGACCAGCGGCATGCTCCCCCAGGCAGCGGCGACCTCCGATGCGCTCGGGGTGAGGACGTTGTTGGCGACGCCGAAGCGCGGGTTGGCGTTCGGAACGTCCACGACGGTGAGCCCGCTCGACGCCGACGCGGGCGTCCAGGCCGCGACACCCGTCGCGGCTGCGGCGATGACCACGGCGGCCACCTTGATGCTCTGCTTCATCGATACTCCTGGCTGCGCGGGGCCGGGGCTGTCCCGGCCATGTAGGCCAGCACACCGGCCCGAGGCGACTCCCACGCGAGGCCGAGATGGCGCGAAGGTGAAGACTGGCCGACGGGTCGATGCCGGGGTGGCTCGTTGGCGGGCCTCCGCCGCCCCCTCCCCCGTCGGAGGTTCCGCGGATACGCTGATCCGATCGGGTGCGGGAGAGGGGACGCTCATGGTCAGCCGAAGGTCGTACAGCCATGCCTACGTCGCCGCGACGCGCACCACGCTGCGCACCATCGTCACCGAGTACCGCAGGCTCGCCAAGTCCGGGACTCCCGACGCCGGCTTCGAGCGGGCGCTGTTCAACCACCTGGTGCTCGCCCTGGAGATGTACTTCCTCCAGCGCGAGAGAGCGCTGGAGGGTACGGACGGCAACCCGCTCAACGAGGTCCGGCTGCTTGTCGCGTCGATCTTGGAGAACGACGGCCGGCTCCTCGCGGACGAGCAGATCCGGCTTGCCCGGGAACGGTCGGTCCTCGGGTATGCCACGGGTGACCCGATCGTCCTCGACCCGGACAGCTTCACCCGGCTCAGCGAGGCCTTCCTCGATGAGTTCGAGAGGCGCTACCTCTGAGCTCCAGGCGGCCGGGGCCGTCGCCGTCTGCGGCCGGCGGTAGCCTCGCGGCCATGGCGACCTTCAGCGGCATACCGGCCGACGCGGTCCGCTTCTACCGCGACCTCGCCCACCACAACTCCAAGGCGTGGTGGGCCGCCAACAAGGAGCGGTATGCCGTGAGCGTGCGCGAGCCGATGGCGGACCTCCTCGCGGGGCTGGCGGATGAGTTCGGTGAGGGGGCGCCCTACCGGCCCTACCGTGATGTGCGGTTCAGCGCCGACAAGTCCCCGTACAAGGACCACCAGGGCGCGCTGGTCCACGTCGTCGACGGCATGGGCTACTACCTCCAGGTGAGCGGCGACGGCCTGACCACCGGGGCGGGCTACCTGCCCAAGGGACCGGACCAGCTCGCCCGGCTGCGCGCCGCGATCGACGCGCCGGCCACCGGCCAGGAGCTCGACGCGATCCTGGACCGGCTCGACGAGGTGGGGTTCGACGTCGAGGGCGAGACGCTCAAGACCCGGCCCCGAGGGGTCGCACCGGACCACCCGCGGCTCGAGCTGATGCGCCTCAAGCACGTCATCGTGACCCGGCGCCACGGTGAGGTCGCCTGGATGGCGAGCCCCGAGGCGCTCGACCGGGTGCGCGAGGACTGGCGGTCGCTGCGGCCGCTGGTCACCTGGCTCGTCGAGCACGTCGGCCCGTCCATCGAGCCGAACGGCCCCGCCCGCCGGCGCTGACCCGAGCAGCCCCGCCCGCCGGCGATCACCCGCCCGGCGCGCCGGGCACCGGGGCGACTCGGACCCCCGCCGGCTACGCCGAGGACGGCGCCCGCCAACGCCGGACGAGCTTGGCGATCTCGCCGACCCACAGGACCGTCGACGCGAGGGCCGCGGTCACGAGCCACTGCCCGGGCGACAGGGCGGCCGTGCCGAAGGCCACCTGGAGCAGCGGCACCTCGACGACGAGGACCTGGAGCACGACGGCCAGGGCGATGGCTCCCCACAGCCACCGGTTGACGAAGAGGTGGCGGACGGCGCTGGAGGTGCCCGACCGCGTGTTGAGGAGGTTGAAGAGCTGGGCCAGGACGAGGGTGGTGAACCCGGCCGTGCGCGCCGTCGTGAGGTCGCCCGAACCGTCGACGAGACCTCCCGGGAGATAGAGGTCGATCGCCAGCAGGCTGACCGCCCCCATGACGAGGCCGACGCCGAGGATGGTCGTCCACATCCGGCGGTCGAGGATGCGGTCGGTCGACCGGCGCGGCGGCCGGGCCATGACGTCGTCGATCTCGGGGTCGACGCCGAGAGCGAGGGCCGGGGCGGAGTCGGTGACGAGGTTGATCCACAGGATCTGCGTCGCGAGCAGGGGTACGACGACGGCTCCGCGCACCTCGGCGTCCACGAGGCCGAGCGCGCCGGCGAGGACGACGCCGAAGAAGACGGTCGCCACCTCACCCATGTTCGACGAGAGGAGGTAGCGGAGGAACTTCGTGATGTTGTCGAAGATCGCCCGCCCCTGCCGGACCGCGGCGACGATCGTCGCGAAGTCGTCGTTCCCGAGGATCATCGCGGCGGCGCCCTTGGTCACCTCGGTCCCGGTGATCCCCATGGCCACGCCGATGTCGGCGCTCTTGAGGGCTGGGGCGTCGTTGACGCCGTCCCCCGTCATGGCGACGACGTGCCCGCGGGCCTGCAGCGCGTCGACGATCCGCAGCTTGTGGGCCGGGGCGACCCGGGCGAACACGCTGACGTCGTGGACGGCGGCGGTGAGCTGGGCGTCGTCCATCGTGTCGAGCTCGGCGCCGGTGAGGGCGACCGCTCCCGGACCGACGATCCCCAGGTCGGTGGCGACGGCCGTGGCCGTGCGTGGGTGGTCGCCGGTGATCATGACGACGCGGATGCCGGCCCGCCGCGCCTCCTCGATGGCGACGACCGCCTCGCTCCGGGGCGGGTCGATGATGCCGGCCACGCCGACGTAGACGAGGTCCTCCTCGAGGGACGGGTCCAGCTCGACGCCGTCCGTGGCGGTGTCGGACCGCCCGATCGTCCGGTACGCCACCCCGATGGTGCGGAAGCCTCGCTCCGACAGCGCATCCACATCGCTGAGACACCGGGCCAGCAGCTCGTCTGCGAGGGGCGCCGGCACGTCGTTGACGAGGATCGACGAGCAGTGCCGCAGCAGGACGTCGGGGGCACCCTTCGTCACGAGGACCCGGCGACCGCCGTCCCGTTCGACCCCGAGGGCCGACATCATCTTCCGCTCGGAGGTGAACGGGATCTCTCCGGCGCGGCGGTAGCCGGCGACCCGGTCGAGCGCTCCCTCGACCTTGTGCGCGGCGACGAGGAACGCCGCCTCCGTCGGGTCGCCCTCGACCCGCCAGCCGTCGTCCGCCCGGTCGAGCTGGGCGTTGTTCGCCAGCGCGCCACCGGCGATGACCTGACGCGCGGCCTCGAGGACCCCCTCGTCGTCGGCGCCCGGGCGGGTCGAGGACACCCTGGTCTCCCCCTCGGGGAGGTAGCCCGTCCCGCTCAGCTCGAGGGTGCCCGACGGGGTGACGACGGTCCGCAGGGTCATCTCGTTCCGGGTCAGGGTCCCGGTCTTGTCCGCGCAGATCACCGACGCTGCCCCCAGCGTCTCGACCGAGTGCAGCCGCTTGACGATCGCCTGCCGGCGGGCCATCGTCCTCACCCCGATGGCGAGGACGAGGGTGAGGATTGCCGGGAGGCCCTCGGGTACGGCCGCGACGGCGAGCGAGACGCCGAGGAGGAGGACGGTGACGACGTCGTCGACGGACCGCACGCCGTTGACGACGGCGGTGGCGACCATGACGATGACGGCGATGGCGAGGACGGCCGCACCGAGGCCCCTCGACACCGAGGCGATCTCGCGCTGCAGCGGCGAGGGCTCGGTGTCGGTGTCCTCCAGCAGGCGGGCGATCGACCCCATCTCGGTGTCCATGCCGGTGGCCGTGACGACCGCCAGCCCCACACCCTGGACGATGGCGGTACCGCCGAAGACCATGTTGACCCGGTCCCCGACGACGGCCGGCTCGGCGAGCCGCTGAGCCGTCTTGTCCACCGCCGCGGACTCACCGGTGAGCGACGCCTCCTGGACCCTCAGGCCGGCGGTCGTCACCAGGCGGGCGTCCCCTCCGACGGCGTCGCCCTCGGAGAGGCTGAGCACGTCACCGACGACGAGGTCCGCTGACGCGATGGTCGCGAGCCGCCCGTCCCGCAGGACCGTCGAGGTCGGCGCCGTGAGGTCGTCGAGGGCCGCGACGGCGTCGGCGGCACGCTGCTCCTGGACGAAGCCCAGCACCGCGTTGGCGATGAGGATGGCGGCGATGACGACCGAGTCGACCGGCATACCATCGGCACCCTCGGCCAGCCATGCAGCCGTGGCGACGGCGATGGCGACGAGGAGGAGGTAGACGAGAGGGTCCTGGAACTGCCGGAGGATCTTGTGCCACACCGGCTCCGGCGGTTGTGAGCGCAGCGCGTTGGGGCCGTCCTGGGCCAGCCGGTGCGCTGCCTCGACGTCGGAGAGCCCCCGCTCGGGCTCGACCCCCAGGGCGTGCGCCACCTCGCCCGCGTCGACCACGCCGGGGTCGCCGAGCTGGGTGCGGCGTTCGCTGGTGGTGCTCACGTCTCCATCGTGGTCGCTGGGGCGCCGGCCCGCCATGACGTACGCCGCACCGGCGCGCACGTCTGGGGCCGCGGGGTCGGTCCAGGCCTCCCCAGTGCTGTGGGGCCCCCTGGCCCTGGTCAGTCCTCGCGGCGCAGCCAGACGGTCCGCTGCGGGAAGGCGATCTCGATGCCGTGCTCGTCGAGCCGGCGCTTGAGGGCGATGGCGACATCGTTGCGGACCTGACGCAGGACCGCGCTCTCCGACCTGTGCCAGTACCTGACGTCGATCGTGATGGCCGAGTCGGCGAACTCGCGGACGAAGGCCGCCGGAGGCGGGTCGGCCTGGACGCCGGGCACGGTCGGGACGGTGTCGAGGATGACCCGCCGGGCGGTCTCGACGGCATGGCCCCGGTGGCTGGCAGGGCTCCCACCCTGGGGGTACGCCACCGGCCAGGTCGTCGCCGAGGCGGCCCGGGCGCGGCGCCCCTGGGGTCGCCCTGAGGCCTGTCGGTTGCTCCAGCATGTGGGTCACACCGACCGGGCCCCCACTGACGCCGTCGCCTCCGTCGCGGACCCGTCGTCGGCACTTGCGGGCAGCGCCGCGGCCCAGCTCGGGCCGAATGACGACCACGCGGCCCGCGCATGCCGGCTCGCACGCCGGCCCGGCCAGGCCCGCAGGTCCGGCGGCCGGTCGTCATCCGGTTGCTCAGCCCGCTGGTCGTCAGCCGGCCCGAGCTGGGCCCTCAGGGCAGGAACAGGCAGGAGTCGCCGAACTCGTGCCAGAGGTACGCCTCGGCCACCGCAGCGTCGTAGGCCTGCTGGGCCAGGTCCGGCCCCGCCACGGCCTCGACGAGGTGCAGGTGCGAGGCCTGCGGGTCGTGCAGCCCGGTGACGAGGCCGGTGACGAGCTCGGGACGGTGGTCCCGTCCGAGGACGAGGTCGGTCCACCCCTCGGCCTCGACGGCTCGGCCGCCGTCGACCGCCGACTCCAGGGCACGCGTCACCGTCGTGCCGACGGCGACGACGCGGCGCCCGGCGCTGCGGGTGGCGTTGACGAGGTCGGCCGTGGCCCGCGGGACCCTGAACCACTCGGACTGCGGTGGCTCGCCCGCCTCCTGCGACGAGACGCCGGTGTGCAGGGTGACCGGCGCGATCCGGACGCCGCAGGTGACGAGGTCCAGCACGACGTCGTGCGTGAAGGGCCGGCCGGCGCTGGGCATCTCGGCGCTGCCGGGGTCGCGGGCGAAGATGGTCTGGTAGGCCGTGAGCGGCAGCCGGTGCCCGAGGTAGCCGTACGCGATGGGGCGGCCCCGGCGGCGCAGGGTCCGCACCAGACCCGCAGGGTTGAGCGCCTCGGCCACCCACAGGCGGTTGCCGTCGCGGGTCGGCGAGGCGGCCCGGCCGGCATACGGGGACAGTAGGGTGACGGCGAGTCGGCCCACCCGCAGAACGTCTCCCGGCAGGTGGTCGAGGACCGCTCGACGGCCGTCGGGGGCGGTGCGCACCTCGACCACCCAGCGGGTCGGCGAGAGCCGGCTCGCCAGGTGGAGCACCCGCGCGCCGCCGTCCGGGGTCTCGGCGTCGAGCTCGGCGGCGACCGTCGCGGAGGTGTTGACGACGATGAGGTCGCCCGGCGAGAGGTGCTCCGGCAGCCGGCCGAAGCGGGTGTGGCTGACCCCCCGCTCGGCCGACGCGACGAGGAGGCGCACCTCGTCCCGGCGCAGCCCGCGCTCCTCGGGCGGCACGCTCGCGGTGAGGTCCGCCGGGAGGGCGAAACGGGTATGCGGCGCGGTGAGGCTCATGCGGGCACACCGGCGGACTCGGAGGTCCGGGCCTCACGCAGCTGGGGCGCAGCATCGCGTGAGCCGTCGGAGGCCAGGTCGCCGACGCGGTATCGGCCGCTCGGCGGCCGGGCGTCGATGAGCCGCAGGATCGGAGCGACGACCGTCTCGGGCAGCGGTCGGTCACTGATGTCCTCCCCGGGGAAGGCGGCCTGGTGCATGCTGGTCCGCATGTCCCCGGGGTCGACGGCGTAGGCCGCGACCTCCGCGAGCTCAGCGGCGAACGTCCCGGCGACGTGGTCGAGAGCGGCCTTGCTGGCGCCGTAGCCACCCCACCTCTCGTAGTGCTCGACGGCGGCGTCCGAGCTGATGGTGAGGATCGCTCCGTGGGCGCGGCGCAGGGCCGGCAGGAGCAGCGCGGTCAGCGCCACGGGGGCCACCACGTTGGTCTCGAGGATGGCTCTCAGCTCTGCGGCTGGCAGGTCGGCGAGCGGGCGCAACCCGCCCTCCCCGAGGGTGCTGGCGTTGTGGACCAGGAGGTCCAACCCGCTGCCGTTGACGACATCGGCCAGCGACCGGCGGTGGGCCGGGTCGGTGACGTCGCCGGGAACGGTGACGATGAGGCCGCTGCCGGCCTCGCTGGTGATGCGAGCGGCGGCCTCCCGGAGTGCTTCGCCTCCGCGGGCGTCGACGACGACGCGCCAGCCGAGGCGGGCCAGCTCGCTGGCGAGCGCTCGGCCGAGGCCGGCGGATGCGCCCGTGACGAGTGCGGTCTGCATGATGGGGTCCTTCTGTCGTTGGTCTTGGTTCTCACCATGGTTCAAGTTAAAGTGCACTTGAAGTCAAGGGAGGATCTATGAAGGCCACCGACCTGCTCACCGTCACCGAGGTCTCCCGCCGCAGCGGGTTCGCCGCATCCGCCTTGCGCTACTACGAGGACGAGAGGCTCATCCGGGCCGAACGCAGCGGAGGCAACCAACGCCGCTACCGGCGTGAGGTGCTGCGCCGGCTGGCGTTCATCAAGGCCGCGCGCAACATCGGCCTCTCGCTCGACGAGGTGCGCGCCGAGCTCGACCTGCTGCCGCGCAACCGGACCCCCACCAAGCGCGACTGGCAGCGCATCTCACGGGACTGGCGCGCGCGCCTCGATGACCAGATCGCGGCGCTCGAGCAGCTGCGAGACGGGCTCGACTCGTGCATCGGCTGCGGCTGCCTCTCGCTCCAGCGATGCCAGATCTCCAACCCCGGCGACACGGTGGCCGCCTCCGGTCCGGCCGGCGCGGCGTACCTCCGGGCCACCCTGCGCCGCCCGGTCGACCGTCGCCGCTGACTCGGGCGGCGTCGTCAACGGTCGAAGCGGTGGCGACCGGGGACGAGGTGGTGGACCACCCCGTCGACGACGAGGGTGAGGGTGGAGTCGACCTCGACCTCGATGGCCACACCGTCGGCAACCACGCTCAGCACCGCTGTCCCGCAGCGGAGTCGTCGTATGCCGTGTCGGCCGGCACCCGCCATCCGCCGCCAGTGGACTGTCCGTTGCGGCGCGTCGACGCGGAAGCCGAGCACGTGCTCGAGCAGCATCGAGATGGGGCCGAGCGCCGACCAGCCGCAGAAGTCGGGCCGGACGATGTAGGAGTCGTCCTTGCCGGTCGAGGGAGCGGGCGCGTCGGGCGCGTAGGCCTCCCAGATCGTCGCCGGCGCGTACTCGGCATACGTCCTCGCCAGGTGCGCCAGCAGCTGGAGCGTCGCTCCACGGGCGAGGTCGGCGTAACCGTTGTCGGCGAGCGCCCGGGCGGCCACGTAGGCGGTCGGCACCCAGACCCCACCGCGCCAGTAGTGGCCGGTGGCTCGGAAGGCCGGGTCGTCGCGGGCCACCGACGGCCACGGCACCGGACCACCGAAGCAGGTCGGCTCGACGAGCCGGTCGGCCAGCGCCCGGGCCTGTCCGGCGTTGCAGGCACCGGCCAGGAGCGGCCAGTACGCCGCCGGCGTGCGGACCTTGTGGAACGCGTGCGGCGCGCTGTCGGCGCGGTCGTAGTAGATGCCGTCCTGCGGGTCCCAGAAGTCGTCGACGAGCGCGACGAGCCTGGCGTGGTGCTCGTCGTACTCGGCCGCCAGGGCGTCCCGTCCGACCAGCCGGGCCAGCCGAGCGATGCTCCGGGCCGCCAGCGCCTGCTGGGCCGCGGCGTCGAACCAGAGGATGGGGCCGTCGGTGTCGTGTCCGGCCCACCGGGGACCCCGGGGTGAGTTGTCCATCCCGCTGCAGACGCCCGACCACCGGTACCCGCGCTCGGTGCGCTCCACGGCGGTGGGGACGACACTGAAGTCGTACACGCTGCCCCGCGGAACGGAGTCGAAGAAGGCGAGGTGCCGCTGCAGGTAGCCCGCCCGCAGGACCCGCTCGACCCGGTCGAGGTCGCCGGTGTGGCGGGCATACTCCTCCTCGGACCAGGCGAACAGCGGCGGGTTGTCGGGATGCTGGATCCGCACCGAGGTGGCGGCGCCGTCGTGCAGCGGGGCGTAGAAGTTGTCCAGGCTCTCGATGCCCGGGAAGGTCTGCGGCGCGTACTTCGCGAAGTGCGCCATGAGGCAGGTGTCCCAGATCCAGATCGTCCCGGGGTCGAACCCCTCGTCGAGGTAGGGCGAGCTGGTGACGCCCTCGCGCTCGACGACGTGCTGCCACGCGAGGTCCCAGGCGACCCAGTAGAGCTCGACGAGCTCGGGGTGGCCGTCGAGCACCGGCTCGGGGACGGCGGTGCGCTCCAGCGGGGCGAGCGGGCCCCCCGGCAGAGCAGGCTGCGGCCGGCCGGTGTCCACCGACCCACCCAACCACACCGCCCTGGCCACACCGGTGGACACCCAGGGCGGGTGCGCTCATCGGTCACCGGGGTGGCGGCCCCCGGGCAAGCCACCTCACGTCGGCGATCCGTGAGCCACCGGAGCCCTCACCCGCCCGCCCGCTGACTAGGGTTGACGCGTCGGCACGAGACGGAGGTGGCGCACCATGACGGATGACCAGGGGTCGTGGCTGGCGGCGTTGTCCGACGGCGCCGGCTTCGACGCCGCGCTGTTCGACCTCGACGGGGTCCTCACCCCGACCGCCGAGGTCCACATGCTGGCCTGGCAGGCGATGTTCGACGACTACTTCGCCTCGCGCGATATCACCCCGCCCTACACCTCCGCCGACTACTTCGCGCACGTCGACGGCAAGCCCCGCTACGACGGCGTGCGCTCCTGCCTCGCCTCCCGCAGCTTCACGATCCCCGAGGGCGACCCGAGCGACCCCCCCGGCACCGAGACCGTCTGCGGCCTCGGCAACACCAAGAACGAGATGTTCGACCGCATGCTCCGCGAGGACGGCGTCACGGCATACCCCGGAAGCCTCGCCCTGCTCGACGAGCTCGTCGCGCGAGGCGTCAAGATGGCCGTCGTGTCCAGCTCGCGCAACGCCCCCGACGTCCTGGCCGCGGCCGGAATCGCCGACCTGTTCCCCGTCGTCGTCGACGGGACCGTCGCCGGGAACGCAGGGTCTGCGCGGCAAGCCGTCAGGGGACACCTACGTGTATGCCGCGCAGCGGCTGGGCGTCCCGGTCGAGCGGGCCGTCGTGCTCGAGGACGCCGTGTCGGGCGTGGCGGCGGGGCGCGACGGCGGCTTCGGGCTCGTCGTCGGCGTCGACCGCGGCGCCGGCGCCGACGACGCTCACGGCGGCCGGCGCGACCGTCGTCGTCCAGGACCTCGCCGAGCTGGTCGGCCGGTGAAGGGCGATCCGCAACCGCGCGGGCCGCGGGCTGGGCGCGATGCCGGAGTTCCTCGACCGCTCGCGCTTCCCCGTCGACCCCTGGCGGCTCACCGAGCGGCACTACGGCGTCGGGCGACCTCGGGGTCACCGAGACCCTGTTCGCCGTCGGGCAACGGCTACCTCGGCCTGCGCGGCAACGTCGAGGAGGGCCGGGACACCTACAGCCACGGGACGTTCGTCAACGGCTTCCACGAGACCTGGCCCATCCGCCACGCCGAGGAGGCCTACGGCTTCGCCCGGATCGGGCAGACGATCGTCGACGTCCCCGACGCCAAGGTCATCCGGCTCTACGTCGACGACGAGCCGCTCCTGCTGTCCGTGGCGGACCTGCCGTCCTACGAGCGCACCCTCGACTTCTCGACCGGGGTGCTCACCCGGGACCTCGTCTGGCTCACCCCGGCAGGGAACCGGGTCCACGTCCGCTCGCAGCGGATGGTGTCGTTCACCCAGCGCCATCTGGCCGTGATGACGTTCGAGGTCACCCTGCTCGACAAGACCGCCCCGGTGACCATCTCCTCGCAGGTGCTCAACCGCGAGGCCGGGATCGACGAGTACGACACGAGCACGGCGCACCCGTCCGACACGGCCGACCCGCGCAAGGCCGAGGCGTTCGAGGGTCGGGTCCTCCAGCCCACGGTCCACTGGGGCGACGACCACCGGGCGTTCCTCGGCTACCGGTGCACGAACTCCAAGATGACCCTTGCGGTCGCCGTCGACCACACCATCGAGACCGACAACGAGGTGCCGGACGTTCTCCGAGGCCGCCGAGGACTACACCAAGAACGTCTTCCGGGTGCAGGCCCAGCCGGGACAGCCGATCCGGCTCACCAAGGCCGTCAGCTACCACACGTCACGGTCGGTGCCCCCGAGCGAGCTCGTCAACCGCTGCCGTCGCACCCTCGACCGGGTCAGGCAGGAGGGCCTCGAGAAGCAGTTCGCCGACCAGAAGGCGTGGCTCGACGGCTTCTGGAAGCGCTCCGACGTCGAGCTCGAGGGCCAGCCGGCGGCCCAGCAGGCCGTCCGGTTCAACCTCTTCCAGCTCGCCCAGGCCGCCGTGCGGGCCGAGGGGAACGGCATCTCGGCGAAGGGGGTGACCGGCACCGGCTACAGCGGCCACTACTTCTGGGACACCGAGATCTACGTCGTCCCGTTCTTCGTCTACACCTCGCCCGCAGATCGCCCGGAACGCCCTGCGGTTCCGCTACACGATGCTGCCCGGCGGCCGAGCGGCGCGCCGAGGACCTCACGACCAACGGCGTGCTCTTCCCGTGGCGGACGATCAACGGGCAGGAGGCCTCGGCCTACTACGCGGCCGGCACCGCGCAGTACCACATCAACGCCGACATCTCGTTCGCCATCGACAAGTACGTCAGGGCCACGAGCGACGACGACTTCCTCGCCCGGGCCGGCATCGACATCCTCGTGCAGACCGCGCGGATGTGGTTCGACCTCGGCTTCTGGCGGGGCGACGGCGAGGCGTCGTTCCGGATCCACGGGGTGACCGGGCCGGACGAGTACACGACCGTCGTCAACGACAACCTCTACACGAACGTCATGGCGCGCTTCAACCTGCGCTGCGCCGCCCAGGCCGTCCGCGAGCTCGACGCGACCCGGCACGACGCCCACGCCCAGATGGTCGCGCGGCTCGGCCTGCGCGCCGACGAGGTCGTCGAGTGGGAGCGGGCGGCCGAGGCCATCGCCGTCCCGTGGGACGAGAGCCTCGGGATCCACCCGCAGGACAGCCAGTTCCAGCGAGCGCGAGGTGTGGGACCTGCCCAACACCCCGCCCGAGAAGCGTCCGCTGCTGCTGCACTACCACCCGCTCGTCATCTACCGCTTCCAGGTGCTCAAGCAGGCCGACGTCGTTCTCGCGCTCTTCCTCCAGGGCAACGAGTTCACGCTGGCCGAGAAGAAGGCGGACTTCGAGTACTACGACCCCATCACCACCGGCGACTCGACGCCTCTCCGGCGTGGTGCAGTCGATCATCGCGGCGGAGGTCGGCTACCACGAGCTGGCCCTGCAGCTACTTCTGGGAGTCCCTCTACACCGACCTCGGGCGACCTGCACGACAACACCTCGGACGGCATCCACGTCGCCTCGGCCGGGCGGCATCTGGGCCGCCCTGGTCTACGGGTTCGGCGGGATGCGCGACGTCGGCGGCGACCTCACCTTCGACCCCCGACTGCCGGCCTCCTGGGGGCCCCTGCGGTTCCGGGTGACGATCCGCGGTACGCGGCTGCTCATCACCGTCGAGCAGGACGCCATCACCTTCGCGGTCGAGGAGGGGATGGGCGCACGGGTGGGCGTGCGTGGCCGGGCCGTCGACGTGACGCCTGCCGGGCCGGTGCGGGTCGACCTCCCGGACCAGGGCCCGCGCATCGACGGCGAGCCCGAGCCGGTCGCCCTGCGACCCCATGTGCGCGACGACGGGACCCTCATCACGGCGTCGGTGCCGCACCACTCCGGCCTGAACAAGTAGCCCGGACGGGTGGGCCGCAGAGGCGGCCTCGGGGCCGTCAGGAACCCTCCTGCACGGGGTAGACGGCGTCGGCGACGAGCCCGTGCGCCTTCTCGTGCACCGTTGCCGCAGCAGTAGCCGACGGGGCCTCGACGAGGCAGAAGACCTTGCCCTCGGCCTCGTTGACCCAGTACCGGAGGTACCTCACGTCGAACTCCCCCTGCACCCGCAGGTCCTCCAGGTGCGCCTTGGCGACGTCGTCGGCCTTGACCCCGTCGCCGATCGTGTGGACATCCATGAACAGTGGCATGACTGGCTCCTTCGGCCGATCCGATGTCGATGGGTCGACAGTAGGTCGACAGACCTGACCGCCGGATCGGCAGGACTGCCCAGTTTCGAGAGGTGGGGTACCTAGCTCGGCGGCACCTGCGCCAGCCGACGGCGACCCGCCTCCACGACGGCGGCGGTCCGGGTGGACACACCCAGCTTGGCCAGCACCGCCGAGACGTGGTGGTCGACGGTGCGCCGCGAGATGAAGAGCCGGTGGGAGATCGCGTCGTTCGTGTGGCCCTCGCACACCAGCTCGAGGACCTCCTGCTCGCGGCGCGTCAGCCCCGCGGGGTGATCCCTGGTCGTCGCGCGCGCCCCGACGGGGACGGACCGGATGCCGAGCCCGTGCATGCACCGCCGGGCCGCCTGGACCACCTGGTCCGCCCCCAGCGACTCGAACCGGGCCAGCGCTTCGCGCATCAGGGCCTCCTCGCCGGAGTCGAGCAGTGCCATCGCCGCGTCGAAGGGACAGCCGAGACGGTCCCAGGCGCGGGCGGCGGCGGCATGCTCGCCGGCGAGGCTCAGCGCGTGCGGCTCGGCGACCGGTTGGCTGCGCGCGAGTGGCGGCAGCCCGACCCGACGGCCGCCGGTCGCGATGAGCCCGGCCATCCACGGGTCCGCGGTGGCGGCATACGGGCCGACCCGCTCGAGGTCGCTTCGGGCGCCCTCGGTGTCGCCGCCGAGCCAACGGGCCTCCGCCCGACACGGGTAGACCTCGACACGCCAGGACGGTTCGTCCGAGGCCTCGGCGTGGGCCACGGCCTCTTCGAGGTACGGCCACGCGCCGGGGTCCCCGCGGCGGGACAGGATCCGACCGACACCGAGCGCCAGGGTGATCCGGTTCGCCGGCGACGCGACACCGCTGTCGAGCAACGGGAGGCAGAGGCCCATGGCCTGGTCCCACCGGCCCTGGTGGACCAGAGCCTCGCCGTGGGTTCCGGCCAGGCAGAACCCGTACGTCGAGATGTCGCGCTCCTCGCAGAAGGCGGACCCGTCGAGATAGACCCGTTCGGCCTCCGCGAAGCGCTTGGCGTTGGACAGCAGGGCGTGCATGTTGGCGAACGCCCGCCCGGCCTGGTCATCGGCACCGGTCGCGACCGCGACGTCGAGGGCCTCGCGCATCGCCGGCTCCCAGGCTCGGTTCAGGTCGATGAGGATGCAGGCCTCGGTGTTGAGGGCGTCGCTGAGCACGGCCCCCAGGTCGTGCGCGCGCGCCAGGTCGGCCGCCCGGCGGCTCATCGCGAGCCCGCCCTCGGCGTCGCCGCCGTGACGACGCGCGTCCGCGAGCGCGGAGTAGGCCCGCGCCAGCTGCGGGCCGGGGGCGCACCCGTCGAGGGCCGCGACGGCCTGCTCGGCGTACGCCCGGGACTCCGGTCCGCGGCACAGCCGCCACATCGCCCGAGACAGCTGACAGAGCGCGTCGGCCTCTCGGGCGCGATCGCCCACCCGGCGCCACAGGTCCAGCGCCCCCGCGCCCGCCTCGGCGGCCCGCTGCCACTGGTCCACCAGAGCCCTTTCCCGGGCCAGGGCGTCAAGGACGGTGGCCATCCCCTCCGGTGCCATGCCATCGGCGAAGCGAAGTGCCCGCTCGAGCTGGGCGGCCGCTTCACGGTGGGACCCGAGCGCCGCCGCATCGGCCGCGGCGAGCGGCGCCAGGGTGCGCACCGCGTCGCCGTCGCCCGCCCCCTCCGCGTGGTACGCCAGCCTCGCGTGGTCCTCGCTGCCGACCCCACGCAGGGCAGCGAGAGAGCCGCAGCGTGTACCGCGACCCGGTGATGTGCGGGCACCTCGTCCTCGACGGAGAGGCGGGTCAGCTCGTGGCGGAAGTGCAGAGCCGTGCCATCGCTGACGAGGACGCCGCACGTGATCAGGTCATCGAGCTGGGCCGGCGTGGCGCCGGCGACGACAGCGAGGAAGTCAGGGTGGACCCGGTAGCCCATCAGTGCGGCGGCCGCCACCGTGCGCCGGGTCGGGCCGTCCAGTCGCACCAGTCGCGCCAGTACGGCGTCCCGGACCGACGGCGGCAGGTGGTCGGGCGCGGACTGCACCACCTCGGTGACGAAGAAGGGGTTGCCACCTGTCATCCGGTAGAGCTCCCGAGCCGTGATGTCGGCCCCATCCGCGAGCTGCTCGACCGCGGCCTCGGTGAGAAGGGGCACGTCAACGCGCCGGGTCGAGCGCTGGGTGGCCAGCTCGCCCAGGACGACCCGCAGCGGATGGTCCGCGGGCAGCGCATCGTCGCGGTAGGTGACGGCGAGCAGGGCAGCCGCCCCGGCGATGCGGCGGCCGAGGAAGCGGAGCAGGTCCAGGGTCGACTCGTCGGCCCAGTGGACGTCCTCCACGACGACCACGGTCAGCCGCTGCGGGGTGTGCAGCTCGCGGAGCAGGTGGGTGAACAGCTCGTCCCTCGGGACGCCGGCACGGCAGGCGTCGAGCAGAGGACCGCCGAGCTGGTCGGCGATGTCGAGGAGCGGCCCCAGCGGCCGTGGCGTGAACAGCCCGTCACACGCCCCGGTGGCCCACCGGGCCGTGGGACGGTCGCTCCGGAAGCGCTCGAGCAGCGCGGACTTGCCGACACCTGCCTCGCCCCCCACGAGGACGAGCCGGCCGTGCCCCTCCGCCGCGTCCTGCGCATACTCCGACAGAGCGGCGAGGAGATGATCCCGCTCCAGCAGCCCCATCTCTGGATTGTTCCTCCTCATCGGTGGCACGCGCCAGAGGCCGCGCGCCCACCGGCATCCGTCGGTATGCCGGGCGCCGCGGTCAGCCGTGGTGGAGCTGGGTGGTCTTGGGGCCGAGCGCGTTCGCCGCCTCGTGGGCCACCCGGTCCAGGTCGGACCCCACGCCGGCCTGGACGGCGGCCGCGACCAGGCCCTCGACGAACGGCGCCGCGCTGAGCCGGATCTCGTAGTCGACGTCGCCGAGGAGCTCCACGGCGAGCTCGGTGCTGAGCAGGGCGCTCCCGAGGTCCATGAGCACGAGGACGCCGTCGGGGGACGCCACCTCGGCGATCGCCTCGGCCACCGCGGTCGCGTTGGTGCCCGTCGCGCCACCCGCCGTCCCGGCAGCCACAGCGATCCTGACACCGGAGCCGGGCAGCATCTGCGAGGCCAGCTCGACGGCGGCTGCCGCGAGCGCAGGGGAGTGCGAGACGACGACGATCCCGACCATCCCCGTCAGCCGCCGCCCTCGGGCGTCGCGGCGAGCGCCTGCGCCAGGGCCCTGACCAGCAGGGCCGACGAGGTCGCCCCCGGGTCGAGATGGCCGGCGCTCCGCTCTCCGAGATAGCTCGCCCGCCCCTTGCGAGCGACCATCGGCACCGTCGCGTCCCGCCCTCGCTCGGCTGCCTCCGACGCGGCGCTCGCACTCTCGGCGGCAGCGACGCCGGAGGCTGCCGCCTCCTCGAACGCCGAGACCGCCGGCGCCAGCGCGTCGACCATCGTCTTGTCGCCGGGCTCGGCCTTCCCTCGGGCCACCACACCCTCGAGCCCCGCCCGCAGAGCCGCCGCCAGCGCGGTGGCGTCGAGCCGCTCCACCGGCCCCGCCGAGGTGGCCATGCGCAGGAGCAGCGTCCCGTAGAGCGGCCCGCTCGCCCCGCCCACCGAGGTGACCAGCGCCATCCCGGCGCCCTTGAACAGTGCGTCGGCCGTCGTCGGAGGGTCCGCGGCGACCTTCTCCAGCACGGCCGTCATCCCCCGGTCCAGGTTGGTGCCGTGGTCGGCGTCGCCGATGTCGGAGTCGAGCTGGGTGAGGTACTCCCTGTTCTCGGCGACGAGAGCCGCGAAGGCTCGCAGCCACCCGATGAGAACGCTCAGCGGGACTGTGTCATCCGCCACGACTCAGGCGCCCCAGCGCAGTCCGGGCGTGTTGACCGGGGCGTCCCACAGGCCGAGCAGCTCGTCGTCGGCCCGCAGGAGAGTGACCGAGCACCCCGCCATCTCGAGCGAGGTGATGTAGTTGCCCACGAGGGTGCGGGCCACGGTGATGCCCCGGGCGCGCAGCAGGGCGGCCACCTCGGCGTACATCACGTAGAGCTCGATGAGCGGGGTGCCGCCCATCCCGTTGACCATGGCGATGACCGGCGCCCCGGCGAAGTCGAGGTCGTCGGTGACCGGCACCACGAGCTGCTCGGCGATCTCGGCGGCCGTCGCGAGCGGGCGGCGGTGGCGCCCCGGCTCGCCGTGGATGCCGATCCCGATCTCCATCTCGTCCTCGGGCAGGTCGAACGTCGGCTTCCCGGCCGCCGGCACGGCGCACGACGTCAGCGCCATCCCCATGCTCCGACCGTTCTCGTTGACCCGGCGGGCGAGCGCCGCGACCCCGGCCAGGTCCCGCCCCTGGTCGGCGGCGGCCCCGGCGATCTTCTCGACGAAGACCGTCACGCCGACGCCCCGACGGCCCGCCGTATAGAGGCTGTCCTGGACGGCGACGTCGTCGTCGGTCACGACCGACTCGATGCTGAGGTCGCTCTCCGCCGCGGCCATCTCGGCGGCCATCTGGAAGTTCATCACGTCGCCGGTGTAGTTCTTCACTATGTGCAGCACGCCGGCACCGCCGTCGACGCCCGAGCTCGCCGCGAGCATCTGGTCGGGGGTGGGCGAGGTGAACACCTCGCCGGCGCACGCGGCATCCAGCATCCCCGGTCCGACGAAGCCCCCGTGCAGGGGCTCGTGGCCGGACCCGCCCCCCGACACCAGGGCGACCTTGCCCCGCACCGGAGCATCGGCGCGGTAGATGACCCGGTGCTCGTGGTCGACCCTGAGCCGCTCCGGGTGGGCCGCCTCCACCCCGCGCAGCGCGTCGGCGACGACGCGCTGCGGGTCGTTGATGAGCTTCTTCATCCGAGACTCCTCCTCGTGCGAACCGGCGCTCCTCCCGATCATCCCCCGGCCGATCAGACCTGGGCGGCCTCGATCGCGCCGAGGCGGTGCCCATCGACGATCTTCGGCTCGCTCGACGGGGCGGTCATCGCATAGAGGGTGCGGCCGTCCGGACCGCCGATCGCGCACGCGTAGGCGATCTGGCTGGTCTCGACCATCCCCGTGACCTCGCCGCCCTCGGCATACCGGACGACGGCGTTCCCCAGCGCCGCAGACACCCAGATCCCGCCCTCCGGGTCGGCACAGATCCCGTCGGGGGCCACCATCTGGGGGGCGGTCGAGGCCCATACGCGGCGGTTGCTCAGGGTGCCGTCGACGGCGACGTCGTATGCCGTGAGCTGCAGCCGCAGGGTCTCGGCGAGGACCAGCGTGCGCCCGCCGTCCTGCCACGCCATGCCGTTGGGGAAGCGGACCCCCTCAGCGGCGACCTGCACCGACCCGTCGGGGTCCACCCGGGCGAGCCGGGTCGCGCCGGCGCTCTCGTCGCCGAGGATCGTGGGGATATCGCGCTCGGCCATGTCGGCGTGCAGGTCGTAGCCGAAGTTGCCGACGTACGCACGCCCGGAGTCGTCGGTGATGAGGTCGTTGAGGTGGTAGTCGGCCAGGTGGGACAGGTCGGCGTGCTCGACGAGCGCGCCGCTCGGCTCGAGGCGCAGGACCTTGTGGTCGCGCATGCTGGACACGAGCAGGCGCCCGTCGGGGAGCCAGCCGAGGCCCGACGGCTGCTCGGGAACGTCGACGACCTTGGTCTCGGTGCCGTCCGGGTCCAGGGTGTAGACCGCCCGCCGGTAGAAGTCGCTGAACCACAGCCTGCCGTCGCGCCACCGTGGCCCCTCGCCGAAGGCCAGCCCGTCACGCAGCACCGTTGCCGTCGTCATCGCACACCCCTGTGATCGTCGTCCGGATCGGCCGGTCCGTCCGGAGGAGGCTCACTGTGCCACCGACGAGGGGCCGGGTGGGGCATCGGCTCAGTCGTTCTCGCGCCACTTGATCGAGCAGCCCATGCTGGGCCGGTGCGGCTCGGGGACGCCCGCACCGGCCGCGACCGCGGTCATCGCCGCGTCGAGGAGGTGACCGCTGACGGGGACGCCGTTGCCCGGGGTCGACTCGTCCATGGCGCCGCGGTAGGCGAGGGCGCCGTCTGCGGCATACAGGAAGAAGTCCGGCGTGCACGCGGCGCCGAACGCCCGTCCGACCTCCTGGTCACCGTCGACCAGGTAGGGGAAGGCCCAGCCGGCGCGGGCCGCCTGGTCGGCGAGGTGCTCGGGGGCGTCGTCAGGGTAGGCGGTCGCGTCGTTCGTGCAGACGGCCACCACCTGTGTCTCCGGATGCCGCTCAACGACCTCGCCGAGGACCTGCTCGACGTGCTTGACGTAGGGGCAGTGGTTGCAGACGAACGCCACCAGCAGGGGCGCGCCCGCCAGTTCGGCGCTGCGCACGGTCCGGCCGGCCAGGTCCGGGAGCTCGAAGGCCGGCATGGGGGTGCCGAGGGCGACCATCTGCGAGCTGGCGGCCATGCGTGTCTCCTCGTCGCTGTGCCGGCGCTGCCACCTCGTGCGGCGGCCCGGCTGCCGTGGATCCGGGTGCGGCGTCCGGCGCGACCCTCGCCGTCCACGCTGGCCCGGGGGTCCCCCGGCCCTGCGGACCGTACCCGCCGCCCGGCTCGCGGAGCGGCCAGGCTATGCCTGACACGGGCGAAACCCCAGGTCGAACCCGGGGTTTCTGAGTGCGAGAGGGGGGATTTGAACCAGTGGGATTCGTGCCTCAGCCAGGCGATTTCGCCCGGTTTGAGCACGAATCTGAGGTTGCGTTGCCTCCTTGGACACCGTTTCCGGGGGGTCGTGCTACACGGGGTAGCACCAGCGCTATTTGCCAGTTTCGTCCGACGGGAACCCGCTGGACCACCTTCAGACTACCGATTCCGGCCGAGGACCGGGCGAGGGGGATGTGGTCCGCCCCGACGCTTCTCCCAGGAGCTCAGTGCCATGGGCGGTCACCTGGGAGTCTGAACCCAACGGGCGGCTGCGTCGAACGTGTCCGTGGGGGTGCTGTTGAATGCGATCGCTGCATCTGGAGCGTGTCGACGCACCAGATTGACCACTCGCTCGAGCAGCTCGAGCTGATCGTCGGGCTTGCGCACCCCGCCACCAACGACGACGCACTCCCACGGCCGGGCTCGCAGGGCCGCGGAGACCACCGCCTCCACGTCGTCGCCGCCGTCGAGGCCGAACAGGCAGGACTCAGCACCTACGCCGTGGTCCGCGAACCGGGTCATGCCCACTTCGATGGCATCTGCCACCGGCTTGGGGTCCCACGGCCCGGGCACCCGATACGGATCGAGCCCGATCACGAGCACGCGAGGCGTGGGGGCCGTTGTGTCCACTGCTGAAGGCATTGCGAAGCAGTCCGTCATCGGCAGGATCGACGACGGCCGCGACAGCGGCACGAGAAGCCCTGTGTCAAGCGCCGCCGGTCTGGAGGGCTTGGTAGGCGCCGTGTCGGGTGGGGTCGTAGGGCTCGTGGTTCTGCCAGCAGCGTCAGATGACCAGGAGCCAGGCCCGGGCGAGGATGCGGGTGGCGTGGGAGTGGTCTCTGCCGCGGTGGCGGGCTTTCCAGTACAGGTCGGCGGCCCAGGGGTTGGCGTGGTGGGAGTCGCCGGCGAAGTCCATGACGGCGCCGCGGAGCTCTCGATGCTCGAGCACAGCCTCGTCTGGCCCCCCGGCCGCGTCGTGCTCCCCGGCCTCGACCCTTCGACACGCTACCTGGTCACGATCGACTCCCTCCCCCGCGATGGACTGCCCGACCGCGGCACACCCCCTGGGCCCAATGCGGTGTGACCCTTTATGGCAAGGCCCTGGGGACCCTTGGGGTGCAGGCGCCCTACCTGACGGTCGACACCCTCGTCGTGATCCACGCACGTGCCGTCGATGCCTGACCCGCAGTACCGGACCGTCGATGTGCCCCAGCGACCACACCGTACGAACGCCATGGTCACGCCAGAGCTCACGTTCGGGGTCGCCATGTCGGCGGCTGGCGGGAGCCTCTTCCTGGACCTGTCCCGGTCTGCGCTGCCCGCGGCGGCCAATTGGGATCAGGGCCCGGATGCCTTCGTCGCCACAGGGGCGGCGCTCAGCGGGCGAACGACATCGATTTCCCGCGCCGACTTCGCATTCCTGCCCGAGCAGCACCCGGGCTGGTCGGGCTCAGGCCAGAAGCACCGTTTTGGCGGACGATCCCAGCCGTCCCCGTATGCCGCGTCACATCGCGGGTGGGGTGACGGACCGGTGGTGTCGCGCTCACGTCGACACCACCGGTCCGCGTCCCTGGGCCCGGCGCCCGGACCGTCGGGCTGTGGGCTGGCACGTTCGACGAGGCGCGAACCGCGCCGTTGGCTCCTCACCCCTTGACTGCTCCGCTGGTCATGCCGCGGATGAAGTACCGCTGCAGGGAGAGGAAGATGAGGATCGGCACGATGATCGTGATGAACCCCGCTGCCGGGATGAGTTCGCGTCCCGCCCCGGTCTGGCCTTGCAGTCCTTGCAGGGCGACGGTCGCGACGGTGTTGTCGCCTCGCCCGAGGAAGATCAGGGCGACGAGCAGGTCGTTCCAGACCCAGAGGAACTGGAAGATGGCGAACGAGGCCAGCGCCGGGGTCGACATGGGCATGATGAGGCGCCAGAACGTGGTGAAGTGGCTTGCGCCGTCGATCTTGGCGGACTCGATGATGGCCGTGGGCAACGTGGACATGTAGGTGCGCAGGATGTAGATGGCCAGTGGCATCCCGAACCCGATGTGGGCCAGCCAGACCGCGGGGAACGTGCCGTTCAGGCCCAGGGTGCCGTACAGCTTCACCAGCGGCACGAACGCTACCTGGTTGGGCACGACGAGCAGCCCGACGATGACGACGAACATGAGGTCCCGCCCGCGCCACTGCATGAAGGTGAACGCGTACGCGGCGAAGGCGGCGATCAGGATCGGGATCACCGTGGCCGGGAGCGCCACGATGAAGCTGTTGATGAACGCCTCGGACATGGGGATGCCTGCGGTGCTGCTGGTCAGCGCCTTTGTGTAGTTGCCGATCGTCCACGAGGAGCTGAACGGGTTGAAGAACGCCGTCCACCACCCGGAGGAGAACTGGTCGTCACGCGGGCGGAACGAGTTGACGAGCATCCCAAGTGCGGGGACCACCCAGGCGATGCACAGGATGAGCAAGCCGACTCGAACTGGCCACGTCGCGCTGCCGGCACCCCTGCCGGGCCTGGCCTTGCGCATCTTCGGCAAGTTGCTCGCAGGCGTTGTCGTTCCGGGCTGGACTGTCGTGGTCATCGTGCAGCCTCCACTCGGCGGAAGTTACGGATTTGGTAGACCAGGACCGGGGTGATCATGACCATGAGGATGACGACGATCGCCGACGCGTACCCGTTGTTGCCCTGCGTGTAGAGCTCGTCGTAGAAGAGGCGTCCGATGACGTCGGTGTTGTAGGCGCCGTTGGTCGTGACGTACACGACGTCGAACACCTTCATGACGCCGATCAGCACGGTGATGAAGACGGTGATCACGGTCGGCCAGATCTGCGGAACGATGATGCTGAAGAAGATCCGTCGCTCGCCTGCGCCGTCGATGCGGCCGGCCTCGACGGTGTCCTCCGGCACGCTCTTGATCGCGGACGACAGCAACACCATGGAGAACCCGACCCCTGTCCAGATCAGGATGATCATGAGCAGCAGGCTGTTGAAGTGCAGGGTGCTCTCGCCGTACCAGAACACCGG
Source organism: uncultured Actinomycetota bacterium (assembly GCA_963800435.1). Classification (GTDB taxonomy): domain Bacteria; phylum Actinomycetota; class Actinomycetes; order Actinomycetales; family Dermatophilaceae; genus CAVSJJ01. The sequence continues at coordinate 25,958 of CAWDBE010000007.1, read as the reverse complement.
GGCCTTGCCGAATAAGCCCCGGACCGCGTTGAGCAGACCGGTCTGGGGGGTGCCTTCCGGCTGGTAGTCGTAGATGGTGCGCCAGATGGTCGCGGCACCGACCATGCTGATGGCCATCGGCAGGAAGATGACCGTCTTGGTCGTCTTCTCGCCTCGGGGTCGCAGGCGGTCGGTGAGCACGGCGACGCCCAGGCCCAGCACCACGGTCATGGCCGGGACGACGACGATCCACAGGGCGTTGTTGAACAGCACCGACAGGAACCCGTCGTCGGTGAAGAGGTCGATGTAGTTCTGGACGCCGACGTACGCCGTCGTGGTCGCGTTGGCGAAGCTGTACTGGAATGGTGACAACCGCCGGGTAGATCAGGTAGACGGCGATCGCGAGGATCGCGGGCCCGGCGAACATCCACGGCTTGACGCGGTCCTCCCAACGGCCCTTGAGGGACTCGGCCAGCTTGTTGAGGATCCAGAAGATGATGACGGCGCCGCCGATGCCGCCGATGATCGCAATAACTGCGTTCAGAATCTTGATGGCCATGACACTTCCTCTCTGAAGTGGGACAGAGCGCTGGCAGCCTTGGGGATGACCGATGGATCATCCCCAAGGCCGGGCGATTTCAGCTGCCGGTCTTCGGGAAGCTGTCGTCGATGTTCTTGAGGGTGGTCGTGAGGTCCTGCTGGCCCGAGAGCCACTTCACGGGCTCGGTCCAGAAGGTGCCGGCGCCCACCTTGGCAGGCATCAGGTCGGAGCCGTCGAAGCGTGCGGCGGTGGCCTTGTAGAGCACGTCGCTGGCGATGGTCTGGAGGGTCTTGTTCGGCAGGAGCGAGACGTCCGCGGTGGTGTGCGGCGAGAAGGCGCCATTCTTGGCCTGCTCGGTGCCGTTGTCCTTGCTCGCGATGAAGTTGCGCAGCTTGAGGGTGTTGGCGTCGTTGTTGAAGGCGGCCGCGATGTCACCACCGATGAGGACGGGGTTGTCGCCCACGGTCTTGGCAGGGAAGGGCAGCGGGCCCGTCGTGGTGTCGAGCTTGGCGATGACGGAGTCCGGGAAGCCGCCCTTGTTAGCGACGAAGGTGGCCTGCTTGAACAGGTAGCAGCCCGGGGGCGAGTCGAACAACGCGTTGCCGCCGGTCTGGAAGTTCGTCGCGACGATGGACTTGGTGCCACCGCGCACGTTGCCCTTACCGAAGGCGATCTCCTGGAAGTAGTCCCAGGCCGGCCTGATCTCCGGGCTGTCGAACTTCAGCTCGCCCTTGACCCACTTGTCGTAGTTCTCGGGGCCGGCGAAGCGCAGCACGAGGTCCTCGATCCAGTCGGTGATCGGCCAACCGGTGGCAGCACCGGACTCGGCGGCGATGCACCACGGGGTCTTGCCGTCGGCCTTGATCTTCTCGGTGAGGGTGAGCAGCTCGTCGAGCGTCTTCGGGGCGGTGTAGCCAGCCGCCTTGAACGCCGGCGCGTCGGTCCACAGGACGCTCTTGACGCTCACCTCGTTGGGCAGGCCATAGACCTTGCCGTCGGCGCAGGTGCCGGCCTCGACGATGCCCGGCACGAGCGTCTCCTTGTTCGTGGCGACGGTGGCGGCGTCGTAGGGGACGAGCTTGCCCTGCTTGGCCAGGTCGCACATGAGGCCCGGCTGGGGAAACAGACCAATGTCGGGCGGGTTGCCGCCCTGCACCTTGGTGCGGATCTCGGTGTCCCAGGCCCCGGCCTTGATGAAGTCGACGGTGATGCCGTTGGCCTTGGCGAACTTCGTGACATCCGCCTTGAAACCCGGCTCGGTGTCGGGGCCGAGGCCGTACATCACCGAGATCGTCGACTTGCCGGCGCCGCTCGCGGCAGCGCCGTTACTGTTCGCGTTCTCCGACGGTGACGCTGTCAGACAGCCCGAGGCGAGCCCGGCGACGCCGAACCCCGCAATGGCTGTCAGGGTTGTCCTTCGATTGATCATCTCTGCTTCTCCTTAGAGGTTGGAGGCTTCGTCGCCCCACGCTGACCGGTCACACCTGATGCCCGGGTTTCGAAAGGAACCGGCGAGGCCGCCGGTCGCTGGACTGCTGGGGTGAACTCGCGGATCACGAGACGGTCGCCCTGCCATTCGACGTGCTGCGGGTCGGCGAGCGCGCCGACGAACTCCCCGTCCTCGACGTTGCGGAAGGCGAGGATCTGGGTGGCTCCCGAGGCCCGGTCCACGACGAGCTTGCCGACATAGAGCCGTGGATCGGCGAGGAGGTGCGCCCGTGCCACGTCGTAGGGGCCGGTGGGTGAGTCGATCGGAACAGCCCAGATGCCACCCGTGGTTCCCTCGCGGCGAGCCAGGGACATGTCCTGCGGCAGGCAGTTGAAGATGAGGACGTGGCGACCGTCGACCTCGGCCACGTGGGGCACTTCGAGTTGGCCGAACCCGCTTCCCGGCGCAGTCAGGGGCTCGCGAATCTCCCAGTGCTCCAGGTCTGCCGACCACGCGTGGCCCAGGACGCCTCGGTCGATGGTGTCCTGCGGCGCCGACGCCGGGCCGTGTGACGAGCGTGCCGTGATGAGCATGTGCCAGCCGTTGCCGGCCGGGTCAGCGAAGACCCACGGGTCGCGAAATGCCTGGTCGTGCCAGTTCCCATCCGGCACGTGGATCTCGTACCACCGGGGATCCGCCTGCAGGGGCGGCGCGGGGGACTTGTCCCATGTCATCAGGTCCAGTGAGGAGGCGCACCCGATGGACTGGACGTTGACGCCGTCCTTGTTCAGGCTGGCGCCGGTGTAGAACATCAGCCAGCGCCCGTCGGGATGCCGGACCACCGAGCCGGTCCAGGTGGCGAGGTCGTCGAACGCGGGGGGGTCGCTGCGCACTAATGCATCCGCGACGCGGTGCCACGACCGGAGATCAGCGGAGACCGCATGGCCGATGGAGGCCCTGTGGTGCCGCAGTTCGGGGTCGCGCAGTGCCCGCGAGGCGTAAAGGAAGAACAGGTGGTACTGCTCACCGTCATCCACCACCCAGAAGTCCCACACCCACGAGTCCGGAACCTGAAAGGCCATCAGTCCGTCACCCCGGCCGGTGCGTTGGTCGACACGGCCGCGAGGCGGTTCGTCGAAGTGGGCTTCACCAGGTCCTCCGAGGGTAGCGGTCAGCACCTCTGCTAAATCGTTACAGCAGCGGAACTTACTCCGTTGAGGTACGACGCGCAAGGGTTTGCAAAACCGATTTCACCGGCTAGTTCCCGCAGCGCCAGTTGGAGGGCGCGCATAGACTGCCGCCATGTCCACCCGCCACAGCTCGCCCGAGGGGGATGGCCGGGCGCCGCGGCCCACGCTGGCGGACGTCGCCGAGCGGGTGGGGATGTCGAAGTCCGCCGTCAGCCTTGCGCTGAACAACCGGCCCGGCTCTCGGCTGTCGCAGGATGCGGTCGCTCGCATCCACGCCGCAGCCCGCGACCTCAAGTACCGCCCGAACCCCGCGGCCCGAACCCTACGGCTGGGCAGGACCGGGACGGTAGGCTTCATCTCCGACGAGGTCACCGTCACCCGGTTCGCGTCGGCGATGATCCGCGGCATCCTCGACGTGGGCGACGAGCAGGAACGGGGCGTGCTGATCGCCGAGACGGGGGGCCACCCCATGCAGCTAGAGCGCGCACTGGACTCGATGGTGGACCGCCAGGTCGACGCGCTAATCTTCGGCTCGCTCGCCGCGCGACTGATCGACTTCCCTCCGCTGCCGGGACACATCCCAACCGTCACCGTGAACTGTCACAGCGACGAGGTCCCTCTGTCCGTCTTCCCGAACGAGGAGGCCGCCGGATATGCGGTTGCCAGGCATCTCCTGGATGCCGGACACGGCGACACCCTCGGCATCATCGGTAACACCTTGGGCACCACGTGGGACCCCCGGGAGTCGGTGATGATCCCTCGGCGCTTCAACGGCATCCAGCGAGCGCTCGACGAGGCCGGGGTCGTGCCTGTCGCGGTCGCGGACCTCAAGGAATGGGAGCCCTCGGAGGGCTACCGGGGCACGCGGGAGCTCCTGGAGTCCCGCCAATCGTTCACGGGGCTGATCTGTCTCAACGACCGGATCGCGTTCGGCGCCCAGCAGGCGCTGACCGAGTACGGGCGGCGTGTTCCCGACGACGTCTCCCTCGTCTCCTTCGACGACGACGACCTGGCGGGCTACATGCGACCACCACTGACCACGGCCAGGCTGCCGTACTACGAGATGGGCAGGCTCGCAATGAAGGTCGCGCTGGCGTCCGACACGTGGAGCGGCGAGCATTTGGTGCCGATGCCGCTCCAGGTCCGTGACTCCGTGCGCGCTCTGCCGCGCCTCGTGCCGCCGTCAGGATGAGCACTGGTCAGGGCTGCCGGGGAGAGTGTCGTGCCTGGACATGGTCATCACCATGGCGTGCAACACTCGCGGCCCAGCACTTTGCAGCATGAAGGTTCCTGCGAAGGCCGCCCTGCCTCCTCCGGTCGCCCGCCACTGGCCGGGGCGCGGCACAAGGGGGCCCTGGGATCGGACTCCTGTGGACTCCCTAGATCTGTGAACGTCCGTCTCCCCGACTATGGAGATCAGAGGCAGCCCTGTGGTGCCTGGGTCAAGTCCTGAGCGGTGGGGCCCGTCGCGTGGACAACGGTCGGACAAACCGGGGTCATAGCCCTGGTTCCTCGGATGCTTGCTCTGGCCAGAGCCGCCCCGGACCGACCTCGCGCTCATCGGCTAGCGTGAACATCGTGGCCTACTGAGCGAGGTCCTCCGCCACGATTCCCGCGGCGTCCGTCGAGCTCCCGCCACCCCTCGTCCTCACCGAGTCCGGACCCGCGTCGACCACGCTCGACGGTCCCGTCGATGTCGAAGACTTGTCACCGCCAACGCCCATCACCGGTTTGACCACTGATCCGGACGAGGCTCTGTGACGTCGAGTGACGAGTCCGGAAACCCGCCCCCCGACCGACCGCCAGAAGGCTCCACATCAGGCGGCACGCATGCTACGAAGGTCGTAGATCGGTCCGCCCGCCAGGGCGGGCCGAACGTCGTTTCCGGGGTAGTCGACGAGCGGTGACGGCGGTGGACCGGGGCATGGCGGGGTGAAGTTCTACCGCGGCTCGGCGGCCGCGGCCCGCTCCTATGTGGACGCGGACCGGTCCCGGGCCGATGACTACTACCTGGCCGAGGGCACCGGCCTGGCCACCAGGTAAATGGCGACCGCCGGGCGGGGGGACGTGGATGGGGACGTTCCCGGGGACGTCCCCATGTGCGTCCCCCCGGTGGTCGCCGAGGTGGGGATGTTGGACGGGCCCACGCCATGTTCCTGCCTCTTCCGAGTGGGGCTGGTGCTACCACTGTGCTACCCGGAGAGGCCAGGCTATGCCTGACACGGGCGAAACCCCAGGTCGAACCCGGGGTTTCTGAGTGCGAGAGGGGGGATTTGAACCCCCACGCCCATAAGGACACTGCCACCTGAAGACAGCGCGTCTGCCGTTCCGCCACTCTCGCGTGAGCCGTCCTAGTGTGCCGCAAGACCCCCCCGGACTTCAAAGCGACCCCGCGTCGCCGCGCCGCAGGGGGCCGTGTGGCTGAGAAGGGAACATCCGGCTGAGAAGGTACTCAGCCAGATGTTCGGTTCTCAGCCAGAGGTATGCCGCGCGCTCACCCGACGCCCCACCCCTCATCCGAACGGCCAGAAATGCGCCTCGAGCGCCGTGCGGGCCTGGACAGGGCAACTAGCCTGTCCACGGACGTCCTGCACCCCTCGAGAGGTACCTCCTCATGCGTCAACGCTTCCTGGCCGCGCTCGGCGCAGCCGGCCTCGCCGCGGGTACCGGCCTGCTCACCGCCGCCGGGCTGCTCGCGTCGGCGGCCCCGGCGCAGGCCAGCACCACCGGGAGCTACTACTACCTGCAGTCGAGCATCACCTCGCCGACCGTGGGCTCGACGGCGCACTACGGCACCGACACCGACCAGGTCGTCACGGGCGACTGGAACGGCGACCGCAAGGACACCCTCGGCGTGCGCCGCGGCAACCGCTTCCTCCTGACGAACTCGCCGACCGGTGGCTCGACCAACATCTCGTTCCACTACGGCCGGAGCAACGACATCGTCCTCATCGGCGACTGGAACGGCGACGGCAAGGACACCCTCGGGGTGCGCCGCGGCAACACCTACTACCTCACCAACGGCACCAAGGGCGGCAACGCCGACATCGTCTTCCACTACGGCAAGAGCAACGACGTCATCCTCATCGGCGACTGGAACGGTGACCGCAAGGACACCCTCGCCGTGCGCCGCGGCAACACCTACTACCTCACCAACGGCACCAAGGGCGGCAACGCCGACATCGTCTTCCACTACGGCAAGAGCAACGACGTCGTGATCAAGGGCGACTGGAACGGTGACCGCAAGGACACCCTCGGGGTGCGCCGCGGCAACGCCTACTACCTCACCAACGGCACCAAGGGCGGCCCGGCCGACATCGTCAGCACCTTCGGGGAGGCCGCGGACAGCCTCATCGTCGGCGACTGGAACGGCAACGGCAGGGACACCCTGGGCGTCCGCCGCAGCACCCCGCCCCGCAAGACCATCCCCGGCACCACCGGCCCCGTGGCGGCCTCCGCGGGCCTCTACACCACGACGGCCACGCCCGGCTGCTCGTGGACCCGCCAGGACGCCGGCCACACCGTCATCGGCGGCTACGAGTGGCCCGACGGCGCGGCGCACGTGTACGCCGAGGTCAAGGACACCGACTCCTACGTCACCAGCAGCGGCTGCGGCACCTGGACCGAGGTCCGCGCCTCCGACCCGGCCAACCTGCTCACCGTCGGCAGCGGCCAGTACCGCATCGGCTTCGACATGGAGAGCGGGCAGTACACCGCGCCCGGCGGCTCGGCCTGCTACTGGGAGCGCGACCTCAACTTCGGCAGCGAGCCCGCCTCGGTCCTCGACTACTCCTACGGGGACACCGACCCGGTCGTCGACCTCGCTCCGGCCGACGTCGGCTTCACCAGCGAGGGCTGCGGCACCTGGACCCCGGTGGTCCCCCCCAAGTAGGCCCCTGACCTGCGGCTGCTCATTCCCTGACCGGATGCCGTGACGGGGCTGACCGGCGACGGCCCGGTCGCGTCGCGCGCCGGGCGGCGTGCTCGACCACCTCGTGATGCCCGATACCATCGCCGGGAGAGAGGATCGGCCCCGGCCGACCGCGATGACACTGGGAGGTGAGCCGCATGGGCCTGTTCGACCGGGTCGAGGCTCGCCTCGAGCGGGCCGTCAACGGCGTCTTCGCCAAGGCGTTCCGCGCCGAGGTCCAGCCCGTCGAGATCGCCAGCGCGATCCGGCGCGCGATGGACGACCGGGCCGCCGTCGTCGGCAAGGGCCGCTCGCTCGTCCCCAACCTCTTCCAGATCGACCTCAGCCCGACCGACTTCGACCGGCTCAGCGACTTCGAGGACGACCTCAAGGACGAGCTCGTCGCGGCCGCCATGGAGCACGCCGACTCCCAGCACTACCAGCCCGGTGGGCCGGTCTCGATCGGTTTCGACCGAGACGAGGACCTCGAGACCGGGGTGTTCCGGGTGCGCCCGGCCACGGCCAAGCGGCCCGACGCCACCGGCAGCACCGGCCGGTCCGAGGCCGTCCCGGCGACCCCCGCCCCGGCAGCCCCTGCCGCCCCGCCCCCCGTGGCCGGCGACGTCCTCCTCCCGGCAACGGCGCGGCATACCGACGCTCTTCTCCCGACCGAGGCGACGGCGCCGGCCCGCCCGGCCCGCGTCAACCCGGCCGACCGCCCCTGGCTCGACGTCGACGGCGAGCGCTACCCGCTCATGGGCGCCCTGACCATCCTCGGCCGCGACGACAGCGCCGACATCGTCCTCGACGACCCCGGCATCTCGCGCCGGCACAGCGAGGTCCGGGTGACGACCGACGGCCCGCACTTCATCACGACGATCCGCGACCTCGGCTCCACCAACGGCACGTTCGTCAACGGCGACCGCATCACCTCCGAGCACCTCGGCGACGGCGACCGGATCACCGTGGGGCGCACCTCGGTGACCTACCGCGCCGGTCGCCGGTGAGCTCGGCCAGGCATCACGATGAGTGAGCTGACCCTGACGATCATGCGCCTGGGGATGCTCGTGCTCCTCTGGGCGTTCGTGTTCTCCATCGTCGGCGTCCTGCGCGGCGACCTCTACGGCACCCAGGTCTCCCGCCGCGGGGCGCGCGGGGCGGGAACCCCGCGGAGGGCCCGCCGCGCCACCGGCGAGGGCAAGCGCGGCCGCTCGGGCCGCGCCGGGCCGACCAAGCTCACCGTGACGGCGGGACCACTGGCCGGCACGAGCCTGCCGCTGCGTGAGTCCGGCATCCTCGTCGGCCGCAGCCCCGAGTGCGCGCTCGTGCTCGACGACGACTACGCCTCCGGGCGGCATGCCCGGATCTTCTTCGACGGCAGCCAGTGGCTGGTCGAGGACCTCCGCTCCACCAACGGCACCTATCTCGGCACCATGCGGCTCACCGAGCCCGAGCCCATCCGCCTCGGCAGCGTCCTGCGGATCGGTCAGACGACCATGGAACTGCAGAGGTAGCCCATGTCGGTCGCCTTCCGCTTCGCCGCCCGCTCCGACGTCGGCATGGTCCGGTCCAACAACCAGGACTCCGGGTATGCCGGCCCGCACCTGCTCGCCATGGCCGACGGGATGGGTGGCCACGCGGGCGGCGACATCGCCTCCTCGACCGTCATCGCCGCCCTCGTCGACCTCGACGACGAGGCGCTGGGTGGCAACGAGGCCGGTCGGGCGCTGGTAAGCCGGATCGCCAGCGCCAACGCCGAGCTCGGCGACCGGGTGAGGTCCGAACCTCAGCTCGACGGCATGGGCACCACCCTCATCGCCATCCTTCGCTCCCACGACAAGCTCGTCCTCGCGCACATCGGGGACTCCAGGGCCTTCCTGGTCCGCGACGGCGAGGTCACCCAGATCACCAAGGACCACTCGTTCGTCCAGAGTCTCGTCGACGAGGGGCGGATCACCCCCGAGGAGGCCTCGGTCCACCCCCAGCGCTCTCTGGTGACCCGGGTCCTGACCGGCCAGCGCACCGACGAGCCCGACCTCGTGGTGCGCCAGGCCCGGGTCGGCGACCGCTATGTCATCGCCTCCGACGGGCTGACCGACTACGTCACCGCCGAGACCGTGACGACGGTGCTCACCGAGACCCCCGACCCCGACGAGTGCTGCGAGCGGCTCGTCGCCCTGGCCCTGCGGGCCGGGGCGCCGGACAACGTCACCGTCGTCATCGGCGACGTCGTCGACATCACCAAGAGCGACCCACCGTCGACCCGGCCCCTCGTCGTCGGAGCGGCCGCGGCCCACGAGCAGGGCACCCAGCCCATGCCGGTGACCCCGGCGTCCAAGGCCGCGGCGCTGACGAAGGAGCCCACCGACGACGTGACGCTGGCCGAGGAGGGCCCCCGTTCGGCCGCGGGGAGGATCGGCCGGCTCCTCGGCGTCCTCGTCCTGGTCCTCGTCGTCGTCGTGGGCGGTGCCTACGCCGCCTACGCGTGGACCCAGCAGCAGTACTACGTCGCCGACCACCTCGGCCAGGTCACCGTGTTCCGGGGGGTCCAGCAGAGCCTCGGCCCCATCTCCTTGTCGACCCCCATAGCCACGTCCGATGTCGAGGTGAGCGACCTCCCGGGCATCTACCAGGACCAGCTCGCCCAGGGCGCCGACGTCGCCGGCCGGACCGCCGCCGACCAGCTCGTCGCCCAGCTGCGGGTCCAGGCCGCGGCGTGCCGCTACGCCCGCTCGCAGGGGCAGGAGTGCCAGCGGGTGCCCGACACCTGGACCGTCCCCACGCCCACCCCGACCGGCAGCACGAGCGCCTCGTCGAGCCCCTCCGCGACCGCCACACCGGGGGGCTGAGCAGGCATGAGCATCGTCTCCCCTCTCCAGCCCCGCAGCGGCCGGACGGTCGAGCTCGTGCTCGTCGTCTTCGCGGTCACCATCGTGGCCGTCGCGTACGCCAACGTCGGGATGGCCGTCGACGGCGTCGTCCCGCCCAGCCTGCTGACGTACACCTTCGGGTTCCTCGGGATCGCCGTCGCCTTCCACCTCGTGCTGCGGTGGCGGGCCCCCCACGCCGACCCCACCCTGCTCCCCATCGTCACCCTGCTCAACGGGCTCGGCCTCGTGATGATCTACCGGCTCGACCTCGCCCACGGCCGCAGCTTCGGTGAGGGTTTCGCCTTCCACCAGCTCATGTGGAGCGCCCTCGCCGTCGCCATCGCCGCCGGCGTCCTCATCGTGCTGCGCGACCACCGGATCCTGCGCCGCTACACGTTCACGGCGGCGGTCGTCGGCTTCGGGCTGCTCCTGCTGCCCCTGCTGCCCGTGCTCGGCCAACAGCTCAACGGCTCGCGGATCTGGATCAACCTCGGCGGGTTCTCGTTCCAGCCGAGCGAGATCGCCAAGATCATCCTCGCCGTCTTCTTCGCCGGCTACCTCGTCCAGACCCGGGACGCGCTCTCGGTCGCCGGTCGCAAGGTCCTCGGCCTCACCCTCCCCCGGGCGCGCGACCTCGGGCCCATCCTCGTCGCCTGGCTGCTCAGCCTCGGCGTCCTCGTCTTCGAGAAGGACCTCGGCACCTCACTGCTGTTCTTCGGCCTGTTCGTCGCCATGCTCTACGTCGCGACCGAGCGGGTGTCCTGGATCGCCATCGGCATGCTCCTGTTCAGTGCCGGGGCGTATGTCGCCTACCTCCTGTTCGGCCACGTCCAGGAGCGGGTGCTGCTCTGGCTGCACACCTTCACCCCCGAGGCCCTGAAGGCCTCGAGCCAGCTCGCCGACGGGCTCATGGGCATGGCGGCCGGCGGGATGGTCGGCACCGGGCTCGGTCAGGGGCGACCCGACCTCACACCGTTCGCGGAGTCCGACTTCATCGTCCCGAGCTTCGGCGAGGAGATCGGGCTGGTGGGGCTGTTCGCGCTGCTCCTGCTCTACGCCCTGCTCGTCGAGCGGGGCCTACGCACCGCCGTGGGGGCTCGCGACGGGTTCGGCAAGCTCCTCGCCGCCGGGTTGGCGTTCTCGCTCGCCCTCCAGTGCTTCGTCGTCGTCGGCGGCGTCACCCGGGTCATCCCGCTCACCGGCCTGACGATGCCGTTCCTGTCCTCCGGCGGGTCCTCGCTGCTGGCGAACTGGACCCTCGTCGCCATCCTGTTGCGGATCAGCGACAACGCCCGCCGTCCGCTGCCCGACCCCGCCGCGCCGAGCCCGACGGGCGACGCCAAGACCGAGGTGGTGAGGCTGCGGTGAACGCCCCGATCCGGCGCATCTCGACCCTCGTCGCGGCCCTGTTCGTCTCGCTGCTGGTGTCGACGACGGCCATCCAGTTCGTCGAGGCGAAGTCGCTCAACGCCCGACCCGACAACCGGCGCACCCTGCTGTCGACGTATGGCCGCGAGCGGGGCCAGATCCTCGTCGGGGACACCGCCATCGCCAAGTCGATCCCGACCAAGGACCAGTACAAGTGGCAGCGGGTCTACCCCAAGGGCGCGGCCTACGCCGACATCACCGGCTACTACTCCTTCTTCGGCGCCGCCGGGGGTCTGGAGCTGGCCGACCACTCCCTCCTCGACGGCTCCAGCGACAAGCTGTTCTACCGGCGGGTGTCCGACCTGTTCACGGGGCGCAAGCCCGGCGGCGCCAGCCTGCAGCTGACGATCGACCCGGCCATCCAGAACGCCGCCATCAAGGCCTTCGGGAACCAGCACGGCGCGGCCGTCGCGCTCGACCCGCGGACCGGCGCCATCCTGGCCATGGTGAGCCGGCCCTCATACGACCCCAACACGCTGGCCACCCACGACCTGGCCGCCGTCGTCAAGGCCTCCGACAAGCTCAACAAGGACGCCGGCCGGCCCCTGCTCAACCGCGCCATCGGCGGCGACCTCTACCCGCCGGGATCGACGTTCAAGATCGTCACCGCCGCCGCAGCCCTGTCCTCGGGCTCGTACAGCCCTCAGACCCAGATCCCCGGTCCGGCCGTCCTCGACCTTCCGCAGACCTCCGCCGTGCTGCCCAACGACTTCCCCGCAGCGTGCGGACCCAACGGGAAGACGACCCTCGAGCACGCACTCATCATCTCGTGCAACACCGCCTTCGGCTGGCTCGGCATGCAGCTCGGCGCCGACGCCCTGCAGACCCAGGCCGCGAAGTTCGGCTTCGGGGACGCGCTCGCCATCCCGATGACCGTGACCCCCAGCCAGTTCCCGGCCAACCCCAACAAGCCGCAGCAGGCCCAGTCGGCGATCGGCCAGTTCGACGTCCGCGTCACCCCCCTCCAGATGGCGATGGTCTCGGCGGGAATCGCCAACCGGGGCACCGTGATGAAGCCCTACCTCGTCCAGTCGGTGCTCGGGTCGGATCTCAACGTCATCGACAGCGCCCAGCCCGAGCAGCTGTCCGACGCCGTCAGCCCCGAGGTGGCTGCGCAGCTCACCTCGATGATGGAGGGCGTCGTTCAGAGCGGGACGGGAACCGCGGCCCAGATCCCCGGCGTCAAGGTTGCCGGTAAGACCGGGACCGCCCAGCACGGTGCCGGGCTGCCCCCGCACGCCTGGTTCACGAGTTTCGCTCCAGCGGACAACCCGACGATCGCCGTGGCCGTGGTGGTCGAGAACGGCGGCAACGCCGGAAACGAGGCGGTGGGCGGTCGAGTGGCGGCTCCCATCGCCAAGGCCATGATGGAAGCACGGCTGACGAGGTCATGAGGAGTAGTCCACGATGAGTGAGGTCCCGAAGCTGCTGGGCGGCCGGTACGAGGTCGGCGCCCTCATCGGCCGCGGCGGTATGGCCGAGGTCCATGCCGGGCACGACATGCGCCTTGACCGCCAGGTCGCCATCAAGATGCTGCGCTCGGACCTCGCGCGCGACCCGTCGTTCCTCACCCGGTTCCGCCGCGAGGCCACCTCCGCCGCGGGGCTCAACCACGCCGCGATCGTCGCCGTCTACGACTCGGGCGAGGACCACTCCCTCGAGTCCGGCGGGGCGTCCGTCGACATCCCCTACATCGTCATGGAGTATGTCGAGGGGCGCACGCTGCGCGAGGTCATCGACACGCAGGGCCAGTTCGACCCCGCCGAGGCGGCCCGGGTGACCGAGGGCGTCCTCGACGCCCTGGCCTACAGCCACCGCAAGGGCATCGTCCACCGTGACATCAAGCCGGCGAACGTCATGATCTGCGCCGATGGCTCGGTCAAGGTGATGGACTTCGGGATCGCCCGGGCCATCGCCGACTCCAACGCGACGATGACCCAGACCCAGGCCGTCATCGGCACCGCCCAGTACCTCTCTCCCGAGCAGGCCCAAGGTCACGCGGTCGACGCCCGCTCCGACCTGTACTCGACCGGCTGCATGCTCTTCGAGCTGCTGACCGGCCGCCCCCCGTTCGTCGGGGACACCCCGGTCTCGATCGCGTACCAGCACGTCGGTGAGCAGCCCATCCCACCGTCGGTGCTGACCCGCGGCATCACCCCCGACCTCGACGCCGTCGTGCTGCACTCGCTCGGCAAGGACCGGGAGGCCCGCTACCAGGACGCCTCCTCGTTCCGGTCCGACCTGCGCTCGGTGCGGCTCGGCTGGCCGATCAGCGCCGAGGCCCACGGGACGGCCGCCGGGGCCGTGCAGGCGGTGGGTGGCGGCGTCGTCGGTGCCGCCGCCGGCGCGGCCGGGGAGGGTGCGGCAACCGAGGCCATGGGCGCCATCGGCGCAGAGCCCACCGAGGTCTACACCCCGGTGACCTCGCCGCCCAACCCGGTCTTCGACGAGGAGCCCCCTCCGCTCCCGTCCCGCTCGGACCACCGGGGCGGCACGAGCAGGTCCCGGGCGGGGGCCTGGATCACCGTCGCCGTCGTGCTCGTGCTGGCCCTGCTCGGGCTCGGGCTGAAGACGTACCTCGACCACCAGCACGCCCTGGCCAATGCCGTCGAGATCCCCGACGTCACCGGCAAGCCGGAGGAGACGGCCCGGGCCGAGCTGCTCCAGGCCGGCCTGCGGGTCGCGGTGAGCCAGGAGGCGAGCGACGCCGCCGACGCCGGCAGCGTCATCAGCCAGGACCCGGCCGCCCACACGACGGCGAACAAGAACGATGTCGTGACGATCACCGTCTCGACCGGGCCCAACGCGGTCAAGGTGCCCGATCTCGAGGGCAAGACCGTCGACCAGGCGACCCAGATCCTCAAGGACCTCAAGCTCACGGTCGGTAAGACGACCCAGGTCGACGACTCCAAGCTCGACAAGGGCCAGATCATCTCGACCAGCCCCGCCGCCGATTCACTCGTCCAGCCCGGCACGACCATCGCCCTCAACGTCTCCTCCGGCAAGGTCTCCGTCCCCAACGTCACGGGGATGAGCCAGAACGACGCCCTGTCGGCGCTGGCGCAGGCCGGCCTGGTGCCCAAGACCGAGTACCAGGAGAGCGACACGGTCACCGAGGGCACGGTCATCTCCCAGACCCCGAGCAAGGGCAAGGTCGACGCCGGCTCGACGGTGACGATCGTCGTCGCCCAGGCGCCGCCCACGCCGACGGACACGCCGACCCCGACTGACTCGGGGACGCCGACGTCCTCGCCGACGCCGTAAACCGCACGCTCGCGAGCCTCGGGCCCGCAGGGACCGAGGAACGAACAGATCAGCCGCTGACCGGTATGCCGGCCAGCCCGGCCGCATCGTGCACCAGCGGGCTGAGGTCGGCAGACCGCTCGACCGCGCCGCCGAGCCCGCAGGTCTCCAGCCAGTTGCCGAGGATGCGGTGGCCGCCCTCGGTGAGGACGCTCTCGGGGTGGAACTGCACCCCGTGCAGCGGAAGGTCACGGTGCCGGAGGGCCATGATGATCCCCGACGTCGTGTGCCCGTTGGGGATCAGCGTCTCGGGCACCGTCGCCGGGTCGACCGCCAGCGAGTGGTAGCGCGTCGCCAGGAAGGGGTCGGCCAACCCCGCCAACACCCCGGTCCCGTCGTGGTGGACCTGCGAGGTCTTGCCGTGCAGCAGCTCAGGCGCCCGACCGACCGTCGCGCCGCACACCACGGCGAGCGCCTGGTGCCCGAGGCAGACGCCGAGCATCGGCTGGACCCGCTCGGCGCACGCATCGATCATCGCCATCGACACGCCCGCCTGCTCGGGAGTGCCGGGCCCGGGGGAGACGAGCACACCGTCGAACCCCGCGCCGTCAGCCGGCGACAGGGCGTCGTTGCGGACCACGACGCACTCGGCGCCGAGCTGCTCGAGGTAGCCGACGATCGTGAAGACGAAGCTGTCGTAGTTGTCGATGACGAGGATGCGCGTCACGCCGCCCCACCTCCGCTGTCGAGGATCCGCAGACCCGTGTCGACGGTGTTGTTGTTGAACGGCATGTAGGGCGAGACCCACGGGAAGACCCAGTGGAAGAGGGCGGCCACGACGAGCAGGAACAGCACGAGGGCCTCGAGGACCTTGATGGCCGTCGGCCCGGGCAGCAGGCGCCACAACGCGGCATACATGGGTCAGCCCTTCCCAGGGACGGTGAGGACGTCGCGTGGCAGGCCGCCGGCACGTGGGTAGACCTTGTCGAGCAGGGCGTGCACGATGTAGCGCTGCTGGGCGGAGTACGCCGGATGGCACGTCGTCAGGGTGAGATAGGCCTTGCTCGCGGTCGCGGTCGGCTGGTCGGGCACCGGTGCGATGACGGCGATGTCGTCTGGCGCGACGATCTCGTGGGAGACGACGGTGTAGACGACGAACTCCGTGCTCGTCTCGACCACGACCTTGTCGCCGTTGTGCAGGGTCTGTACGTCGTGGAGGGGGCGCCCGTAGGTCGTGCGGTGTCCGGCGAGCGAGAAGTTGCCCACCGCGCCCGGCTGGGCCGTCCCGGTGTACTGGCCGAAACCCTCGGTGAGGATGTCGTGGGTCGTTCCCTTGTAGACGGGCCGGGCGTAGTCGGCCCCGAACCGCGGGATCCGGATGATGGCGAAGGCATCCCCGACCGGGACGTCACCGGGGTCGACGGTGCCCTGGGAGCCCTTGCCGGCGAACTCGTTGACGAGCCGGTGGACCGTCGCGCTCTGCGCCCGGTTTGCCGTGACGTCGGTCCACCACAGCTCCCAGCCCACGAACAGCAGGATGAAGACCCCGGCGGTGATGAGGAGCTCTCCGACGACGGAGACGGTCCGGGCGGTCCTCATCGACCCGCCACGGTCGCGTAGCCGGGGACGATCGTCCCGGCGAACGCAGGGAACGTCGCTCGGGCCTTGGTCCCGACGTCGTAGCCGAGGCCGACCGCGGCGACATACTCCTGGTAGATCCTGACCTCCGGGCTCAGCGCGAGTGCGGACTCCATCCGGCCGGTGTCACCGATGGCCTTGATGACGTAGGGAGGCGAGTAGACCCGGCCCTGCAGGATGAGGGTGTTGCCGACGCAGCGGACGGCGCTCGTGCTGACGACCCGCTGGTCCTGGAGCATCATCGCCTCGGCGCCGCCGGCCCACAGGGCGTTGACGACCGCCTGGACGTCCTGCTGGTGGACGACGACGTCGTCGACCCCGAACCCCGCGGGGATCTGGTCGCCGCGCAGCGGCGAGTCGTCGAGGCTGACCTGGATCATCGGGCCCCGGACGGCCGTACGCCCGGCGGCGGCCGAGAGCGCGTCGGCGCGTCGGGTCAGCGACGCGGTCGAGGCGCTGTCCGGCGCCCGCTGCTTGGTGAGCGCGTCGACCTCGGCCTGCAGCGTGGTGAGCTGGCCGGTCAGCCGTGCGTTCTGGACGGTCCGGGTGCGGATGAGGTCCGGCAGGCCCTGGGCGGTGCTGCGCAGGGCCCCGCTCTGCGAGGCCTGGCTGCTCGTCGCGAACAGGGCGCCGGCGATGACGCCGACGACGGGCACGAGGACGGACCACCGGGTCGGGCGGCGGGTGAGCAGGGCATGACGCCGCATCGACACCGGGGGACACCTCCTTCACCGTGAGACTGCCTCTACGCTAGGGCACACGCGCAACGTGCAAGGAGAGGTGTCCGTGCCCGAGTCAAAGGGTCGCTCGAAGTCCAGCTATACCCCGCCACCCCGGCGTCCCCAGAAGGCCGCGGTGGGCAATCCACCGTGGTTCGCGCCCGTCATGGTCGCCCTGATGGTCATCGGCCTGCTGTGGGTCGTGGCGTTCTACATCTCGGGGCAGCAGTACCCCGTGCAGGCGCTCGGCCGATGGAACCTGGGCATCGGCTTCGGCCTCATGGTCGCGGGCTTCGCCATGACGACGCGCTGGCGCTGAGCCGCCCCGCCGAGGTTGTCCACAGGGGTTGTCCACACTGGGGACAAATGACACATGTGTAAGTCCTGAGGATGGGCCTGGGATTCCCTGAGATCGAGCCCCGCTTCCTGAGAACACCCGTCACAGGGGTCCCGCCAGGCTCAGATGGGCGAGGACGTCACGGCATACTTCGCCACCGCGAGCAGCACGAGGACGACGGCGATCGCTGCCAGCCCGGCCCAGTGGGCGCTCCAGCGGCCGGACCGGCCCGACTCGCGTCGGCCGGTGAACGCGATGAGCGCACCACACCCCAGCCCCGTGACGAAGCCGCCGAGGTGGCCCTGCCAGGCGATGCTGGGGACGACGAACCCCAGGACGGCGTTGATCCCGATCGTCGCGTACATCCAGGTCGCGGACCGGCCCAACCGCTTCTGGAGGAACAGGAAGGCACCGAACAGCCCGAAGACCGCCCCCGAGGCGCCGACGACGGGGATCTCCCAGGCCCCGTAGTCGCCGCGGTTGAGCTGGTCGACCGAGTGCGGGAAGGCCAGCAGCAGGTAGCCCACCGAGCCGCCGAGCGCGCTGATGAGATAGGTCGCGACGAAGCGCACCCGGCCCATGAGCGGCTCGAGGTAGGACCCCATGATCCACAGGGCGTACATGTTGAACAGGATGTGGAAGTACGAGCTCGGGCTGTGCGCGAACGCCGAGGTGACGAACCGCCAGGGCTCGGTGTCGCCGAGGTAGGGGACGAACGCGATCCGGTCGGTGAGCGCCGGCGACGCGAGCTGGCCGAGGTAGACGACGACGCAGATCGCGATGAGGGCCTGGGTGGCGCGGGGCTGCCCGTCGGTCACCCCGCCGCCGAAGACCGTGGTCCCCCGCCGGATGCTCTTCTGGCCCTCCCGCACGCAGTCGACGCACTGGATCCCGACGGCCGCGGGCCGCTGGCACTGCGGGCAGGCCGGCCGGTTGCAGCGCTGGCAGCGCACGTAGGACACCCGGTCGGGGTGCCGCGGGCAGACGGGGGCCTGCTGCAGCGGCTGTTCGTATGCCGTGGGCTCACTCACCGGGTCGCCTTGGGGTCGGGGGTCGATCGTCGTGCCGGCGCTCGGCCGGCGCGGGGTGGGGGCTCAGTCCTCGATCTCGACGCGCTCGATGACGACGTCCTCGATGGGACGGTCCATCGCGCCGGTGGCGATGCCGGCGAGCTCGTCGACGACCCCCCGGCTGGCGGCGTCGGAGACCTCGCCGAAGATCGTGTGCTTGCCGGTGAGCCAGGCGGTGGCGGTCACGGTGATGAAGAACTGCGAGCCGTTGGTGCCCTTGGCCCCCCGCTTGCCGGCGTTGGCCATGGCGAGCAGGTAGGGACGGTCGAACTGCAGGTCGGGGTGGATCTCGTCGTCGAAGGTGTACCCCGGGCCGCCCATCCCCTGACCGAGCGGACAGCCACCCTGGATCATGAAGTTGGGGATGATCCGGTGGAAGACCAGCCCGTCGTAGAACTTCGTCGGGTTGGTGCGACCGGCGTCGTCGCGGTAGTCCTGCTCGCCGTTGGCGAGGCCGACGAAGTTCTTGACCGTCTTGGGGGCCTGGTCCGGGAACAGGGTGATCGCGATGGGGCCGTGGTTGGTGTGCAGGGTTGCCTTCATGGCGGCGATTCTGTCATGGGTCTGCTGCGTGCGACTGTGGGCGTCCGGCGCGCGGCCCGGGAGGTCGCCGGCCACCCCCTCCCTTCACCACAGGTGGTTTCGGGCGCGGCTGGGGGGCAGGATGGGAGCAGGAGTGAGGATGCCGCACCGACCAAGGAGGATCCGTGTTCCGGAGCCAGAGCGAGACCGCCCCGCAGGGCGATGCGATGCAGTCAGGGGCCGAGGAGGCCGCCGAGGCCGCCGAGAGCGCAGCCGCCCCTGCACCTGACCACGGCGACCTCCTGAGGTCGACGGCGCACGACGTCGCCCACACCCTCTCGACCGGCGCCAAGGTGGCCGCCGAGAGCGTCGTGGCCGGGGCCAAGGAGGCCCTCGAGACCGCCCGGGTCAGCGCGGCCCACGCCTCCGAGACGGCCAAGGTCAACGCCGAGGAGGCAGCGAAGGCGGCAGCCGCGGCTGCGGAGGGGCGGGCCTCGTCCGCCGCAGCCGATGTCCGCTCCCAGGCCCACGAGGTCGCCGGGGACGCCAGGTCGCGGGCGCAGCAGGGCGTGGCCCACGCGGTCTCGTCGGCCAAGAAGGCCACCAAGGGCTCGCGCAAGCACGCGAGGAGGGCTATCAAGGAGGCCCGGGCCGCCGGCGAGCAGTTCGCCGGCGAGGCGAAGAAGGCTCGGCGGGGGAAGAAGGGCCGCCGTGGCCGGCTGCTGTTCTTCTTCGGGGCCGTGGCCGCCGCCGTGGCCGCCGTCGTCTACCGCCGCAGCACCGACGCGGCCGACCCGTGGGCCGCGGCCGGTAGCTACACCCCGCCGGAGGCCGGCCGGGCCTCGTCCGTGAGCGACCTCGCCGCCGCGGCGAAGGAGAAGGCCGCGGCCGCCCAGGACGCCGCCGCCGATGACACGGCCACTGCCGACGAGACGGCCGCCGACGAGACGGCCGCCGACGGGACGGCCGCCGATGAGACCGCCACCGAGGACGCGGCCACCACAGAGGACACGGCCACCACAGAGGACACGGCCACCGCCGAGGAGCAGCCGGACGAGGGCCAGGAGACCGACCCGACCTAGGCCCGTCCGCGGCATACCGGCCTCACCCCAGGCCGATGTGAACCTCTCCCGCGTCGGACCGGATGTCGCGCAAGAGTCGCCAGGGCACCCGGAACACCCGCCCGGGTGCAGCCGGCCACGCGACGCGCATCGTGTTGAGCACGCGCCCGCCTTGGCGGGCCACGACCCGGGGCGAGGGCGCGAACTCATCGGTCCACAGCAGCAGCCGCTCGCGCGAGGGAGCAGGGTCGCCGGGTCGCATCAGGGACGGGGCCACCCAACGGAACGGCGCGTCAGCCACCAGCCCCACCTGTATCGGTGACGGTGCGTCCCCGTGCAGGTGCGCCAGCACGGATCGCGCCACCTGCGCACCGTCGAGCGCGGCCATGTCCGCCGTATCGACCGGATGCAGGACGTTGCCGGCAGCGAAGACACCCGGGCGTTCGGTGCGCAGGGCGGTGTCGACCCGCGGCCCCAGCGTCCCCGGGTCGAGCGGGAGGCCCGCGCTGCGCGCCAGCTCGTGATCCGGGATCCAGTCACCGGTGAAGACGACCGTGTCGCAGGGGATGGTCTCGCGCTCACCCGACCCGAGGTGCTCGACCACCACTGCCGAGACCCGGTCGTGCCCGATCACCCGCACCACCTTGGCCGAGGTCATGACCTGGGTGCGGAAGAACAGCCGGCCCGGGCCGCCGAACACGGCGTAGGCGTCAGGGCGCGGGTACTCGGTGACGAGGGCGACCGTCTCCACCCCGGCCTGGCGCAGGGTCAGGGCCGCCGACCAGGAGACGAGCTCGGCCCCGACGACAACCGCCCGGGTGCC
The DNA here is from genome assembly GCA_963800435.1 of uncultured Actinomycetota bacterium. Lineage (GTDB taxonomy): Bacteria > Actinomycetota > Actinomycetes > Actinomycetales > Dermatophilaceae > CAVSJJ01. The sequence goes on along the minus strand of CAWDBE010000007.1, from coordinate 5,198 downwards.
GACGGGTAGCTGCTCGAGGTGCACCATCTGCTGCAGCTCCCCCGTGGTGAGGACGCCGCCGCCGCGGTCTCCCGGGATCCAGCGCGCGGCCCGCGGTCGTTCCCGCGCTCCGGTGGCGAGGACGACCGCATCCGCCGTGATCGCCTGACGCCCGTTTGGCGAGGTGACCTCCACGGTGCGCTCGTCCAGCCACCCGGTGACCATGGCCCGGGTCAGGATGTGCGCGCCTGCCCGCTCGGCGGCGGCGCTCAGCCGACGGGCGTATGCCGGCCCGGTGAGGAACCGGCCCAGGTCACGCATCCCATACCCCAGGTGGTCGCTGTGTCGCGGGATCCCTCCCGGCTCCGCCTCGCGGTCGAGCACGAGGACCTCGCCGGCCACGTGCGGGGCCAGCTCCCGAGCTGCCCGCAGACCCGCAGGGCCCGCTCCGATGATGACGACCGGAACCGAGATCGCGGTGGCCATGACGTCACCTGCCTTCTGCCGCAACGGTTTCGAGCTCGGCCCCATCGTGCTCCGGTATGCCCGCGGCTGCGAGGGTCGCGGTCAACCGGGCGCCGCAGAAGAAGCCCTGACAGCGGCCGTTGTGGGCTCGGGTCCGTCGTCGCAGGCCGCCCAGGTCGCGCGCCGGGATGGTCGCCGTCAGGGCGTCCCTGATCTCGCCCTCGGTCACCCGTTCGCAGAAGCACACGATCGTCCCGTAGGCCGGGTCCGCCGCGATCAGCTCGGCGTCGGCGAACGGCCGAATGCCGTCCTCGCCGATCGGCGGCATCTGCGGAGGGGGCGGCAGGTCGGCCCGCGGGCGCAGCGGCAGTCCTGCCTCATCCAGCAGCCCGATGACGTACTCCGCGACGGCCATCGCGGACGTGAGACCGGTCGAGCGGATGCAGCCTGCCACGGCATACCGCTTCGCGGCATCCGCCTCGATGACGTAGTCCGTCTGGTCGTGGGCTGCTCGCAGGCCGGCGTACGCCGCGGTCAGCTCCTCGGTCAGCAGCGCGGGCATGAGACGTTCGCCCTTCTCGCGCAGGAACGCGAACCCCGCCTCGCTCGTCGCCGTGTCAGTCCGGTCCTGCATGTCCTCGGCTGTCGGGCCCACCATGACGTTGCCGTAGATGGTGGGCGAGATGAGCACACCCTTGCCGACCTTGCTCGGCACGGGCAGAACGATGACCGGGACCCTCGGACGGGCCAGCTTGTCGAACACGAGAAGCTCGCCTCGGCGCGGGTTGAGGCTGAACCGCTCGAACCCCACCATCTGCTCGATGACGTCTCCGCCCAGACCAGCGGCGTTGACGACCCAGCGCGTGGCGATGTCACCGGTGGTCGTGTGGACCACCGAGCTCTCCGGTCCGATCTCGATGCCGGTGACGGCCGTGTTGAGCCGGAGGTCGCAGCCCCGCTGGACCGCGTCGGTGGCCAGGGCGAGCGACGTCGACCACGCGCAGATGATGGACTCACCAGGCACCACCAGGCCCCCGAGGGCGCCGGCCCCGAGGTCGGGCACGGTGGCATAGACGTATGCGGCGTCGACGATCCGGGTCTCGTGGTAGCCGTTCTTCTCGGCCTTCGCCTGAAGCGCAGGGAGGGAGTCGACCTGGTCGACGTCCCAGGCGACGAGGAGGGCCGAGGTCGTCTGCATCGGAATGCCTGTCCGCGCGCAGTAGTCCCGCAACAGGTGGTAGCCATCGTGCACCAGGGCCGACTCGAGCGACCCCGGGCCGGCATCGAACCCCGTGTGGAGGATGGCGGTGTTCGCCTTGGAGGTCCCGTCGCCCACGTCGCCTCGTGCCTCCACCGCTACCACGTCGAGCTCGTGGCCGGCCAACGCGCGGCTGATGGCCGCGCCGACGACGCCCATCCCGATCACCACGACGTCATGCACCTGGTCCATCAGCGTTCTCCTTCCAGCGAGAGCTCCACCGTGCGGCGCCATCCGGCACGGAACTCGGCCACCCGGGCGGCGGACCACCCCGGCTCGTACGAGGTGGCGGGGTCCCAGCCAACCACGGCGTCAGCAAGTCCCAGAGTGGGGTCGAGCGCGGTGCGCATGAGGGCGACGGCGCCGAGCGGCGTCGCGTGCGACGAGGGGTAGACATCGATGGGCAGACGGGTCAGGTCCGCCACCGCCTGCATGAACCGCGTGCTGCGGGTGAGTCCGCCGTCGACCCGCAGCCGGGTGAGGGGCCGGCCGAGATCAGCGGCAACCAGGTCCGCCAGCTCGGCGACCTGCGCGGCCAGCCCCTGGATCACGGCGGTGACGATGTGCTCCCTGGTGGTGCCGAGGGTCATGCCACGCAGGACCGCGGTCGCGTCCGAGTTCCACCAGGGGGCGGCCAGACCGGCCAGCGCGGGGACGCAGACCACCCCCTCGGCACTGTCCTGGGCCAGCCGGTCAAGGTCTGTGGGCCCGCTGATCAGGCCGATGTCCTGCAGCCAGCGCACCGCCGAAGCGGCGGTGTAGACCTGGCCGTCGGAGCAGTAGGTGATCGCGTCGCCGACCTTCCAGGCGACGCACGAGACCAGCCCGTTCGATGACCGACGCGGGCTCTGCCCGAGGTTGGTCAGGAAGAACGCACCGGTCCCGAAGGTGCACTTGGCCTCACCCGCCTCGAGGCAGTGCTCCGCCAGGAGTGCGCCCTGCTGGTCGACGACGAGCCCCCCCACCGGGACCTCCGGCCCGAACAGGCTCGTCGTGCCGACGATCTCGTCGTTGGCCGCGATCCGCGGCAGCCGCTCATCGGTCAGTCCGAAGAGCGAGACCAGCTCCGGGTCGTACTCGCCGGAGTCGAGCGAGGTGAGCAGCGACCGGCCGGCCGTCGAGGCGTCCGTGACGTACTCGCCGGTCAGTCGGTGGAGGATCCACGCGTCGCTCGTGCTGACCACGCCGTCCTCGGTCATGTTGCGGCGCAGCCAGGTCAGCTTCGGTGCCGTGAAGTAGGGGTCGAGGACCAGCCCGGTCCGTGCGGCGACCCAGGGGGCGTGCTCGGCCAGGGGTGCGCAGACGCTCTCCGCCCGGCTGTCCTGCCACACGATGAGCGGCGACCTGGCTTCGCCGGTGGCCGGGTCCCAGGCCAGGACGGTCTCGCCCTGGTTCGTGAGGGAGACCCCGTCGAGGGGGATCCCCGCCTCCTCCACCGCCCGGTGACAGGCGGTGAGGACGGAGTCCATCAGCTCGCCGGGGTCCTGTTCGACAACTCCACCGGGCCGGTACTCCGGTCGGATGGGGATCTCGGCGAGCCCGCGGACCCGGCCCTCATCGTCGACGACGACAGCCTTGGTCCCCGAGGTGCCCTGGTCGATCGCCAGCACGGTGTTCATGACGGTCACCACGTTCTGAGGATGGGTTGCCTGGTTTCACAGCCGCTGCCCTGCGTCTGGCCCCCAGCCGGGCCCGGGGAGGGGCCGGGCGCTCGGCCGGGGGCCGGGAGACGGGCGGGGTGCCGCCCGTCCCCCCGGCAGGGGCAGGGGTCACCCTGCCTGGTCGTCGCCGCTGTCGACGAACGCCTCCGGCTCCTGCGTGATGACCGACGGCATCACCAGGCTGTGTCCCCGGGCGACGAGGGCGCCGAGGTAGATCAGCCCCAGCACGAGCATCCCGACGGCATACAGCCACGGGTCCTGGAACGACGCGTCGCGGAAGATGTTGAGCTCCCAGACGAGCCAGATCAGGGCGAGGACGATGACGGCGTTCTCCCACCTGCCCAGCGAGAAGCCCTTGGCCCGCGGCAGCCGCCGACGCGCGGCGACATACAGGATCACGGTCGAGAGATAGATCAGGCAGGGCATCAGCGTTGCAGCGCTGAAGAGGTTGAACAGCACGCTCGTCGTCTGGGCGAAGATGGCGAGGACGATCTCGATGAGCACGCCAACCGACATGACCGCGATGAACGGCGTGCCGCGGCGCGGGTCGACCTTGCGCATCATGGTGTGGGCAGGGAAGCGGTTGTCGCGGGACATGGCCCAGACGATGCGGCTGGCGCTGACGAAGATCACCATGCCGCAGGCGAAGATCGAGTACAGGACGAGAACGAGCAGCGCCTTGCCCACCCACGAGCCGAGGATCGCGACGGCGATGTCCGCGACCGGGGTGCTCGAGGCGGCCAGAGCGGTGAAGTCGGAGCCGGCCATGGTGATGGCGATGAGGAAGACCATCCCGATGACACCGGAGAGCACGACGGACTGCCACATGGCGCGCGGCACGACGTTCTCGGCGTCGTGAGTCTCCTCGGCGAGGTTGCTCGCGGCCTCGAACCCGACGATGGTGAACGAGCCGAGGAGGAAGGCGAGCATCCAGGGCGAGACGTGGTTGACGCCCGACCCGAGTCCGAAGTAGCCGCCGCCGGCGACCGCCGCCTTGTCGAACAGGTTCCCGCCCGTCAGGTCGCCCTTGATGCCGCCGACGATGAACAGCAGGACGGTCAGCAGGAGGATGCCGACGATCTCGGTGCCGACGGCGATGTTGTTGATCCGCTCGGTGAGCACGGTGGACTGGCCGATGACCGCAGCCTGGATGAGCACGACGAGGGCAGTGACGAACCAGGTGTTGGCCGTCGTCGCGGCATACCCGAAGAGGGCCGGCGCCACGGTGGCCGCCAGGGCGAAGTCGACGGCGACGACATCGACGACGAGGAACGAGAACGTGAGCCAGCCCAGGATCCAGCCGACGACGGGGTTCGCCAAGCGCGACATCCACTGGTACGAGTAGCCGGCGAGCGGCATCCGGCTCGCCAGGGCGCCGAACACGAGGGCGACCATCGTCTGGCCGACGATCACGATCGGCCAGGTCCAGATGCCGAGTGGCCCGGAGGTGTTGAGGACGGACCCGTAGGTCGTGAAGATCCCCGTCGTGATCGAGATGAACGAGAATCCGATGGCGAACGATGCGAACCGGTGCAGAGTGCGGTCGAACTCCTCGCGGTACCCGAAATGCTCGAGCACCTGTCCTGTGTCGTGTTCACTCATGACGTGCCGTTCCTTTCCTCTGGACGAGGGCGAAAGAGCTATTTCACGGTGTGGCTCGGCGATGTGCGCCCAAGGACCCTGGTGCCACCGCCCGCCACGAAGACCTCGACCCCCACGGCGCGGAGCGCCTCGACGGTGGCGGGGTCCGCCCCGTCATCGGTGATGACCCCGGTGAGGTCGCCGATGTCGCACACCTTGCCGAGCGCGATGTGCCCGAGCTTGCTGGAGTCGGC